>NZ_JBEYUW010000002.1:0-1187212 GCF_040643735.1 Streptomyces sp. NPDC047085 | reverse complement strand
GGCGAGGCGCCGCTGAGTCGGGTCCCTTCACGGGGGTTGCGGGGCCGCTTGGGGGCGTGGGGGCCTGCATGGGGGCGGGTTCGTATCGATTCTCCGTGCCCCTGGTGCGGACCTGGCCGTCTCGGCCGTACGCCGCCTGCGCCGTTCCGTGGCAGCGAGGCGCCGCTGAGCCAGGACCGTACATGGGGCGCGGTCACGCCGCCGGTGTGGGTCACCGCGAGCGCGGGCGGCCCTCAGTCGTGTCCGCGCAGTACCTCCGCGATCGAGGCGATTCCCTCGGGCCCCACCCGGCAACACCCTCCGACCAGCCGCGCTCCCGCCGCACACCAGCTCTTGACCTGGTCGGCGCTGAACGTTGACCGTCCGTCCCAGGCCCGTGCCTTCGCGTCCCAGGCCTCCCCGCTGTTGGGGTAGGCGACGACCGGCTTGCCGGTCACCCGGGCCGCGGTTTCCACCGCGTACTCCACATCCTCCGGGGCACAGCAGTTGACCCCGACCGCGATCACCTCGTCCACGTCCGAGGCCAACCCGAACGCCTCCTCCAACGGCTGCCCCGCCCGCGTGCGCCGGCCCCCGACCGTGTAGGAGAGCCACGCCGGCACCCCCAGCCCGCGCACCCCCCGCACCAGCGCGAGCGCCTCGTCGGTGTCCGGCACGGTCTCCAGCGCCAGCACATCGGGCCCGGCACCGGCCAGCACCTCCAGCCGCGGCCGATGGAACCGCTCCAGCTCCGCCACGCTCAGCCCGTACCGCCCCCGGTACTCGGAGCCGTCCGCGAGCATCGCCCCGTACGGCCCCACCGACGCCGCCACCCACAGCGGCCGCGCGGCCCCGGCGACCCGCGCCCGCCGGACCGCCTCGCGGGCCAGCTCCACGCTCGACACCAGCAGCCGCGCGGCGCCCTCGCGGCCGATCCCGCGCTGGGCGAAGCCCTCGAACGTGGCCTGGTAGCCGGCGGTGATCGCCACGTCCGCGCCCGCCGTGAAGTACGCGAGGTGCGCCTCGACGACCGCCTCGGGCCGGTCGGCGAGCAGCCGCGCCGACCACAACTCGTCGCTCAGGTCGTACCCGGCCGACTCGAGCTGGTTGGACATGCCGCCGTCCAGCACGACCGGTCCGGCGGCGAGGGCTTCGGCGAGGCTGGGGGCGGTACTCCTGCTCATGTCACGAAGCTAGTCCAAACCAAAAGGCGCCGGACTCTGGAAAGCGCTTGCCCCCAAGCGGTACGGTCCACCCGCCCCCAGAACTCCTGGGGTGCCCCGACCGGAACCGGGGGGCCCCAGGTCTCGGACCAGGCGTGCCCGGCCGCCCCGGAAGCCGCCAGGGCCAGTCGCCCGAAAGGAACGGCCCCGACGTGATCCGCCTGCCCGCAGACGACCGTTCCCGGAGCCCGTACACCGGCTACACCCGCGCCCACTGGGAGGCCGCCGCCGACGCCCTGCTCGCCGCCGTCGAGCCCTTTGCCACCGCCGACCGCGCCCTCTACCACCTCCCCGGTGACCACGTGAGCCACTCGGGCCGCCTCTCCGACGGCCTGGAGGGCTACGCCCGTACGCTCCTGCTGGCCGCGTTCCGCAAGGACGAGACCGTGCTGGGCCGTTACGCCGAGGGACTCGTGACCGGTCCCGGCGGCGTGTGGCCGCGGATCACCGACCGCAGTCAGCCCCTGGTGGAGGCCGCCTCGATCGCGCTCGCCCTGCGGCTGACCCAGCCGCTGCTGTGGGACCGCCTGGACCAGCCGGTGCGCGAGCGGACGGCGGCCTGGCTGGCGGACGCGCTCACCGCCGAACCCTGGCCCAACAACTGGGAGTTGTTCCCGGTCGTCGTCGGCGGCTTCCTGACCGAGATCGGCCACCAGCCGGACGCGGCGCGCAAGGCGATCGACCGCGGTCTGGAACGCGTCGAGCGCTGGTACGTCGGCGGCGGCTGGTACACCGACGGCGACGGCCGCCTGTTCGACTACTACAACGGCTGGGCCCTCCACCTCTACACCGTGCTGCACGCCTGGCTGGCCGGCGACCCCGACCTGCTCGACCTCTACGGCAGCCGGCTCCAGGCCCATCTCGCCGACTACGCCCGCCTGTTCGGCGGCGACGGCGCTCCCGTGCCGCAGGGCCGCTCCCTCACCTACCGCTTCGCGACCGCCGCCCCGCTGTGGCTCGGCGCGCTCACCGGCCGCACCCCGCTGTCCCCGGGCGAGACCCGCAGGCTGGCCTCGGGCACGCTGCGCCACTTCCTGGACCGGGACGCCGTGGACCAGCGCGGCCTGCTGACCCTCGGCTGGCACGGCCCCGACGAGGCGGTGGTGCAAAGCTATTCGGGCCCGGCCTCCCCGTACTGGGCGAGCAAGGGCTTCCTCGGCCTGCTGCTGCCGGCCGACCACGCGGTGTGGACGGCGACGGAGGAGCCGGGCCCGGCCGAGCGCGCGGACGAGGCCCGGCCCGTGCCCGCCCCCAACTGGCTGCTCCAGTCGACCCGTTCGGACGGCCTGGTCCGCCTCCACAACCACGGCAGCGAGGACACCCGCTACGACCCCTACTACACCCGGCTCGCCTACTCGACCGCGACCGGGCCCAGCCCGTCGTACGACAACAGCGTGCTCGTCGACGGCGATCCGAGCCGCACCGACATCGTGCCGCTGGGCACGGGCCCTGGCTGGATCGCCTCCCGGCACACCGTGCGCGAGGGGGTCACCGTGACGAACCTGGTGCTCGCCGAGGGCGCGGCGGAGGTGCGGGCCCACCTCGTCTCGGGGGCCGCGCCCGGGACACCGGTGCGGATCACGGGGTGGGCCGCGCGGGACGGCGCCCGGGCCGAACTCCTGCCCGCCGTGGGCCTGTCCGACACCCTCACCGGGGTCGTCGGCGACGGGGACACCCTGTTCGTCGCGCTCGCCCGGCTGACCGCCGAGCCGTATCCCCGGCCGCCCTTGACCGAGCTGGTGTCCGTACGGGCGGACGGGGCAGGGGAGTTGGAGGTCCGCTGGAGCGGCGGAGCCGGGATCCGGGCCCGGCTGGGCGCGTCGGGCGTGGAGGTCACCGTACGGGACTGAGGGTGCCGTACGGCGCAGAGCGGGCGTTGCGGGTGTCCATGCCCGTGCCCGTATCCGTGCCCCTGTCCGTATTCGTGTCCGGACCGCGATGTTCCGTCAGGCAGGATGATCTCCATGCGGGGTGGGAGAGAAGAGCTTGCCGGGCTGCTGGGGCGGGCCGGGCTGGAGATCGTGGGCGACTGGCGGGTCGAGGAGGTGCTGCCGCCCGGGGCCGCCTGGCGCCGCGTCGTCGGCTTCCAGGCCGAGCCGACCGTGACCGTACGCTCGGACCGGCCCGATCCGGTCGCCGAACTCAACCGGCAGTGGCACCGGTTGGCGTCCGAGGCCGGGATCCTCGGCGGCGACGACGTGTTCCTCGTCTCCGTCGCCGGGAACTGGAAGCGGGAGGCGGCCGGCTTCTGGGCCCGGGTCCGGCTCACCGACGACTGGGACCTCGCCGGGGTGCTCGGCGAGCGCCCCGGACAGCCGGAGTTCGTCACGCTGTCGGCGGACGGGCAGGCCATGGTGGCCGCCACGACCGAGGAGTACGACGTCTGGCTGATCACCGAGGACCGGATCGGCGCGCGGCAGGACGCGGCCGCACGGGCCGCCGCCGACGAGACGCCCGAGGAACGCGAGGCCGCCTGGGCGGCACTGTTCCGGGGACCACGGCCCGGCGAGGAGCTGCTCGACGCCTGGGCGCGCGGCCTCTCGCTCAACCCGGCCGCCCCTGCGGACCTCCGCGCCCGGCTGCTGGAGCGGTCCCCCTACGTCATGTACAACCCCCTGCCGACGGAGGTCGTGGACGCGGCGCTGGCCCACCCCGACTGGAAGTTCCGGAGGCGGATGGCCGAGAGTCAGTCGAACATCAGCCCGGAGCAGTGGGCGCGGACGATCCTGGGCGAGCGCGAGGAGCGCCACCGGTGGCTCCTCACCCTGATCGCCGCGGAACGCCGGGCCGAGCTGGACGCGGACACCTGCCGCGCACTGGCCGCCGATCCGTCCCCGCGCGTCCGCTCCGAGGCCGCCCGCCTCCGCTGCCTGCCCGAGGACCTGTCGGTCACGCTCGCCGCCGACCCGGACGGCGGCGTACGGTCCGTGGCCTGCTGGGACGCCTGGCCGCATCTCGACACCCCGGCACGAGAGGCCCTGCTGGCCGACCCGGACGACCGGGTGCGGGCCGCCGCCCTGCTCCTGCACCACCGAGAACACCCGATGTCCCGCCCGGTGTTCGAGGCCCAGGAGGTCGAGGACCACGCGCTGAAGACCTGCCGGCTGGACCGCGACCTCGCCGCACACCTGGTACGGCACGGCGAACCGGCCCGGCGGCGCGCCCTCGCCGCCAACCCCCGCCTGGATCCGGACCTGGCCGCCCTGCTCGCCGAGGACCCCGACGCCGGAGTCCGGTACGAGGTGTCGATCCGGGCCGATCTCACCGAGGAGCAACGCGCCCGCGTCCGCATCGACTTCGACCCCGCCATTCATGCTCACGCCCTGGACTGGGTCCGGGACCTGCACCACGACCCCGCCGCCATGCGCCGCCTGGCCGCATCCGCCCACCCCCTCGTGCGCAGGAGCGTGGCCCGGGCCCGCCGCCTGCCGCCCGACGTCGTGGAGCGGCTCGCACGCGACGAGGACCGGGTCGTACGGCTCTTCCTCGCCGAGTCCTGCGACGACGCGCCCGGGGACATGCTGCTGGAGGTGTGGCAGTGGTGGACCGGAAGCCTCAGCCACCCCGACCGCCCACGCGGTCACCCCAACTTCCCCCGGCGCGGCCTGCTCCGGTACGCCGACGACCCCGACCCGCGCATGCGCCAACTGGCCCTGGACGACCCGGAGTCGACGCCGGACCTGGTCGAACGCCACAGCCGCGACGGCCACGCCGACGTACGCCACCGGGCCGCCGGCGACCCACGGCTGTCCGCCGCCGGCGCCGCCCGGCTCCTCGACGACCCGCACGGGCACATCCGCGTCCTGGCCGCCCGCCATCCCCGCCTGCCCGCCCGTCTCCTGACCGGCCTGCTGCGCCGCCTCCCCGAAGCGGAGGCGGCCGCCCACAACCCGTCCCTGCCCGTCGAGGTCATGCGCCGCATGGCGGACGCGATGGAGCTCCCGGACCGCTCCGCGCCCGTCACCCCGCGCTGGCTTTCCTGACCACGGCCCACGAGAATCCGCCCCATGACTTCCAAGATCCGTCACGTGACCGTCGACTGCGCCGACGCCTACGCCCTGGGCACCTTCTGGTCGAAGGTGCTGGACCAGCCCCTGCACGAGAACGACCACCCGGGCGACGAGATGGCCCTGATCGAGGGCGCGGGCCTGCTCTTCGTCACCGTGCCCGACGCCAAGACCGTCAAGAACCGGATCCACCTCGACCTCCAGCCCCAGGACCGCCGCCGCGACGAGGAGGTCGAGCGGCTGCTCGCCCTCGGCGCCACCCTGGTGGACGACCGGCGCAAGGCCGACGGCACCGGCTGGGCGGTCCTCGCCGATCCCGAGGGCAACGAGTTCTGCGTGGAGCGCAGCGCGGCGGAGCGCGGGCGGTAGCGAGGCGGCCGCCGAGGGGGTGGGTGCGACGGTTCGGCGGGCGCCGAAACGAGCGGCGCCTAGCGTGGACGTATGAACGCAGAGCGTGTTGTGACGTCCTTCGCCGCACTCCACCACCGCCCCGGCGAGCCGCTGCTCCTGCCCAACGCTTGGGACCACGCCTCGGCCGCCGCCCTCGCGGCCCGGGGCTGGCCCGCGATCGCCACGACGAGCCTCGCCGTGGCGGCGGCCGTGGGCCTCCCCGACGGACAGGCCGCGACCCGCGAGCACACCCTGCGCCTCGCCCTCACCCTCGGCTCGGAGCCCTACCTGCTCTCCGTCGACGCGGAGAACGGCTTCGCCGACGATCCGGACGACGTCGCCGAGTTCGCCCGCGAGCTGTGGGCCGTCGGGGTCGTCGGCATCAACCTGGAGGACGGTCTCGGGCCGGCCGCACGACACGCCGCGAAGATCGCCGCGGTGAAGGCGGCCGTGCCCGGCCTGTTCGTCAACGCCCGCACGGACACGTACTGGTCGGGCGACGGCGACGGAGCCGACGGCCAGACGGAGACCCTGCGTCGCCTCGACGCCTACCAGCAGGCGGGCGCCGACGGCGTGTTCGTACCCGGCCTGACCGACCCCACCCGGATCGCGGTCCTCGTCCGGCACCTCGACGCCCCGCTCAACATCCTCTACTCGCCCGCCGGGCCCACCGTGCCCCACCTCGCCGACCTGGGCGTCCGCCGGATCAGCCTCGGCTCACTGCTCTACCGGCGGGCGCTGGGCGCGGCCCTGGACGCGGTGGCCGACATCGCCGCGGGACGGACACCGGCCGGTACGACACCCTCCTACGACGAGGTGTGCGCGTCGGCCAGGAGCGCCCCGGCGAGCGGATCGGCGAACTCCACGGGGTGACCCGGGGCGCCGGTTCACCCGTCGGTCTTCTTCTCCCGGGGCCAGTGCGCGAGGGCGAGGTGCAGGGCCTCGACCGCCTTGTCCCAGGACGCCTGGACGTCCCGGTCCGCGCCGAAGCCGCCGGCGGACTCCAGGACGCAGTAGCCGTGGAAGGTGCTGCGCAGCAGCCGTACGGCGTCCGTGAGATCGGGCTCGTCCAGGCCGTAGGCGCGCAGCATGCCGTACGTGATGTCGGCCGTGCGGCGCAGGGCGGGGGAGTCGGCGATCAGGGCCTGGTCGATGCGGATCTGCGTGGCCGCGTACCGGCCCGGGTGCTCCAGCGCGTAGGCCCGGTACGCGCCCGCGAACGCGGCCAGCGCGTCCTTCCCCGCCCGCCCCGCCACCGCCTCCGCGATCCGGTCGATCAGCTCGCCGCCCGCGTACAAGGCGAGCCGCGTCCGCAGCTCGCCCAAGCCCCTGACGTGCGAGTACAGACTCGCGTCCTTCACGCCGAAGCGCCGGGCCAGCGCGGACAGGGTGACACGCTCGAACCCCGCCTCGTCGGCGAGTTCCGCCGCAGCCGCCACCAGCCGGTCGACGGTGACCCCCGCTCGGGCCATGAGCCACCTCCTCAGGCGTTCCTGGGCCCCCTAGGGTAATTCCTAGGGGGCACCCGGGAACGCGCGTGGGCGGGTGGGTCAGCCGGCCTCGGGCGCCTCGGTCTCCGAGAAGACGAAGGAGAACTGTGCCGGCGCGGCCCTCAGGTGGTACTGGGGCAGCGGGCCCGGGCCGCAGGACTGCGAGCCGAGGGCGTGGTGGGCGTGGTCGAGGTTGACCCAGACCGTGGTGCCGGGGGTGAGGTCGGTGCGGTGGGTGGCGGCGTCCAACTGTTCCGTGGTCCAGCGGCGGGCGGTGAGGTAGAACTCCGGGTCGCCCTCGATGCGCAGGCCGCCCAGTTCCGCCCAGCGGACGTCGGCGCGGGCGCCGTTCTCCTGGGGGCGGACGTACGGCGTCTGCAGGTCGTCCACCGTCGACTCCCGGCGGGCGATCGTGGAGGCCAGCCTGCTGTCCGGGTATGCCTCGCCCGGACCGCCGCCGTACCACCGCACACGGTCGGCCGAAAGGCCGAAGCGGATGCCGAGCCGGGGCAGCGGGACGCGCCAGTCGCCCTCCGGGGTCACGGACACGGTCAGCCGGAGACGGTGTCCGTCCGATGCCCAGCGGTACGCGGTCGACAGTCCGATCTCCCCGGCGGCCGGTGCCACCCGGGTGCGCACCGTCAGCGCGTTGTCGTCCAGGTCCACCGCGTCGAGCCGGTGGCGCATGCGGTGCAGGCCGAGCGTGCGCCACAGCGGGCCGTAGCGGAGGTCGGGCTGCCAGGGGGCGCCGTCGTCGTTGTCGGTCGTCGCGCGCCAGACGTCCAGGCGGAGACCGGTGACGTCGACTCCGCCGATCGTCCGCAGGGCGCCGGTGCGGGCGTCGAAGGACGCCGGGCCGAGGGTGATCAGTTCATCGGCCGCGTCCCGTGCCGGGGCGGTGCCCGACAGGATCGACGGGATCGACGGGGCCCGGCGTGGGGACACGGCGAACTGGCCCCAGGCGACGACGTGGTCCTGCGGCGCCCACGCGGTGTCGGCGGCGAGCCGTGCCCGTACCGTCCAGAAGGCCTCGCCCGCCGGGGCCGCGAGCGGTGGTTCGGGCAGCTTCACCTCGGCGGACTCGCCGGGCGCGAGTACGGGGACCGTCAGGGTGCCCGTCCCGGCCGTCTCGCCGTCCACCTGGTACGACCAGGTGAACGCCAGCGCGGACAGGTCGGCGAAGTCGTACTTGTTGGTGACGCGGACGGTGCCGCCCCTGCCGTCGACCTCGATGGCGACCGGCTCGATCACCTTCTTGAACTCGATCAGCCCGGGGGAGGGCTGCCGGTCCGGGAAGAGCAGGCCGTCGCAGACGAAGTTGCCGTCGTGCAGTTCCTCGCCGAAGTCGCCGCCGTAGGCGTAGCCGTACCGCTCGTCCTCGATGCCGTGGTCGATCCACTCCCAGACGAAGCCGCCCTGGAGCCGGTCGTACGCCTCGAAGATCCGCTGGTAGTCGGCCAGTCCGCCGGGGCCGTTGCCCATGGCGTGGGCGTACTCGCAGAGGATGAAGGGGAGTTCGCGGCGCTTGTGGGTGCCGCCGTCCTGGCGCCGGCCGATGCGCTCGACCTCGGCGTGGTCGGCGTACATGCGTGAGTACATGTCCGTGTCACGGCAGTCGAGGTCGCCCTCGTAGTGCACGAGACGGGAGGAGTCGCGGCCGTGGATCCACTCGGCCATCGCGGTCAGGCCCCGGCCGGTGCCGGCCTCGTTGCCGAGGGACCAGATGACGACCGAGGGATGGTTCTTGTCCCGCTCGACCATCCGGGCGGCGCGGTCGAGCAGGGCCGGGGTCCAGCGGTCGTCGTCGACGGGGTTGTCCCGCCAGCCCTGCTCGGTGAAGCCGTGGGTCTCCAGGTCGCACTCGTCGACGACCCAGAGCCCGTACTCGTCGCACAGGTCGAGGAAGGCGGGGTGCGGCGGGTAGTGGGAGGTGCGGACGGCGTTGATGTTGTGCCGCTTCATCAGCAGCACGTCCTCCCTCATGGTCGCGAGGTCCAGCGCGCGGCCCCGCTCCGGGTGCCATTCGTGCCGGTTGACGCCCTTGAAGAGGACCGGCCTGCCGTTGACCTTGATCAGGCCGTCCGACAGTTCCACCGTGCGGAAGCCGATGCGCAGCGGGATCCGCTCGCCCTCGGTGGCCAGTTCACCGTCGTACAGCCTCGGCGCCTCGGCCGACCACGGCTCGACCGGGACCGTCACCGCTTCGCCGGTGGCGATGTCGACGCCGAGGCCGGGGACGGTGACCCGGCCGTCCACGTCGGCGTCGACGCGCAGGGTGCCCGTGCCGGTGACGTGGTCGTAGGAGGCGTGCACGAAGAAGTCGAGGGCGCAGCCCGCCGGGCGGTGCAGCAGGGTGACGTCACGGAAGATGCCGGGCAGCCACCACTGGTCCTGGTCCTCCAGGTACGAGCCCGCCGACCACTGGTGGACCCGGACCGCGAGGACGTTGCCGGCGGTCCTCAGCAGATGGCCGACCGGGAACTCGTGCGGGAGCCGGGAGCCCTTGAACTCGCCGATGTCCGTGCCGTTCAGCCAGACCCGGGCGCAGGACTCCACACCGTCGAACCGCAGGACGGCACCGCCGTCGGCCGGCCAGTCCTCCGGCAGATCGAAGACGCGCAGATGGTCGCCGGTGGGGTTCTCGGTCGGGACGCGGGGCGGGTCGACGGGGAAGGGGTAGAGGTGGTTGGTGTAGATGGGGGAGCCGTGCCCCTGGAGGACCCAGTGGCCGGGGACCGACACCTCGGCCCAGCCGCCGGCGTCGTACCCCTCCTGCGCGAAGGAGTCGTCCTCGGCGTCGGCCGTGTCCGACAGCCGGAAGCGCCAGCTGCCGTTGAGCGAGAGGGAGGTGGCGTCCGAGGAGGCGTACCAGGCCCGGGGCGGCAGCGCCCCGCTGCCCGGGGAGACGTCCTCGACATAGGCGGTGCTGGTCCGGAAAGTCATCGGTCTCCTGCCTTCGCTTCCGTTGGTTCCATCCCGGACGGGGTCCGTCGCTGTCCCGCCGACCGCAGGACGCCCTCCAGCGCGAAGGTGGCGGCGCCGAGGGACACCGGGTCGGTCGGGATGGGGGAGAGGACGATCTCGGTGGCGGCCAGCGGCCGCCCGAGCGCGCGCCGGGCGACGGCCGTGCGCACCTCCCGGAGCAGCGGCTCGCCCAGCCGGGACGCCACCCAGCTGCTGAGGACGACCACTTCGGGGTTGAGGAGGTTGATCAGATCGGCGATCGCCGCGCCCAGGTAGCGGGCGGTGGACCGGACCACCGCGAGGGCCACCGGGTCGTTCGCGGCCACCGCCCGGGCCAGCGCGTCGATGGTGGCGGTCTGGTCCTCGGGGTGCAACAGCGGGGAGCGCGGGTCGAGTTCGGTCAGGTTCCGCATGATGCCCGGCGCGCCGACGTACGTCTCCACGCACCCCTGGTTGCCGCAGTGGCACGGCCGGCCGTCCAGGACGAGCGTGGTGTGCCCCCACTCGCCCGCGCTGTTGCTCACCCCCCGGTGCAGGCCGCCGCCGAGCGCCAGCCCCGCGCCGACACCGGTACCCAGGTTCACCACCACGGCGTCCTCGCGGCCCCGCGCGGCACCGAACCACAGCTCGGCCACCGTGCAGGCGCGCAGCGGGTTGTCCAGGTGGAGGGGATACGGGAGGCGTTCGGCGAGCAGGTCGAGCAGCGGCACCTCGCGCCAGTTCCAGTTGGCCGCGTACTCCACGACCCCGGTGGCCCGGTCCACCTGGCCCGGCATGCTGACCCCGACGCCCAGCACCCGGGCCGCCCCGGCCCCCGCCCGCGCGACCACCGAGCCGACGGCGGCGGCGACACGACCGACGACCTGCTCCGGGCCGCTCTCGCCGGGCCCCAGGTCCTCCTCCGCGCGGGCCAGCACGTTCAGCGCCAGGTCGAACAGCTCGGCGTGGACGTACGTCTCCGCGATGTCGACACCGATCAGCGCGCCGCCCCCCGACGCGTCGACGGCGACCAAGCCCCGGGGGCGGCCCCCGGCGGAGTCCTCGAAGCCGACCTCGGTGATCAGGCGCAGGTCCAGCAGCTCGCCGACGAGCGTGGCGACCGTGGCCAGGCTCAGCCCGGTGGCGGCCGCCAGCTCCTGCCGGGAGGTGGGCGACACGGCGATGATCTGGCGCAGCACCTCGTAGCGGTTCGCGGTGCGGATGTCCCGTGAGGTGCGCTTCACGGAGCTGCCCTCCCAACCCGTCCAGAGCCGGCCGGTGCGCTCGGAGCACCGGGGCGGGCGCCAGGCTATGGCCGGGAGAGGCTTTCGACAAGGGGTTAGGAAAGGGGGTGGAGAAAGCCGCGGCCGCCCCGGCGGTCCCTGTGCGGACGTCAGCCGCCGAGGACGTCCCGGACGAAGGCGTTGGTGAACTTGCCGGTGGGATCGATGGCTTGGGCCAGCTCGCGGAAGTCGGCCAGGCGCGTGTACCGGCGCCGGATCTCCGCCGCCGGCATGGTGAACACCTTGCCCCAGTGCGGACGCGGATCGAAGGGGTCCAGCGCCTCCTCGACCCGGCGCACCACCGGCAGCACGGCCTCCGTGTCCACGACCCAGGTGAAGTGCACCGCCACCGAGTCGCGGCCGTGGGCCGGGCTGAGCCACTGCGGGTCGGCGGCGACCGTACGCACCTCGCAGGTCTGCAGCACACCGGCGACCGTCGACCTGATCCCGTCGAGCGCGTGCAGCACGTCGAGGGCCGTCGACCGCGGCAGCAGATACTCCGACTGCAGCTCCGCCCCGCTGCTCGGCGTGAACTCCGCCCGGAAGTGCGGCAGCCGCTCGTGCCACGGCCCCGGCACCCCGAACTGCTCGGTGCAGTTCACCGCGGGCATCCCCGGCACCGGGTGCAGCGCCTCGGTCGCCGGTTCGGCCCAGGGGAAGCGCACCGGCGCCCGGTCGGTGCGCCGTTTCACCCACACCTGCCGGAAGCCGGGCTCCCGCCAGTCGGTGAACAGGCTCACGCTGTACGCCGACCCCGCCACCGCCTCGTAGTCCAGCCCGGCGAGCGGCAGTTCGGTGAACACGTGCTGCTCGACCTCGTACGACGGCTCCAGGTCGAGGGTGAGCGCGGTGACCACGCCGAGCGCGCCCAGCGAGGTCACGGCCCCGTCGAAGCGGGCGTCCCCGCGGGCGATCGTCACGGTCGTACCGTCCGCCGTGACCAGCTCCACCTCCCGCACCACCTCCGCGAGCGGCCCGTTGCCGACCCCCGAACCGTGCGTGCCGGTGGCCACCGAACCCGCCACCGAAATGTGCGGCAGCGAGGCCATGTTGGGCAGGGCGAGGCCGTGCGCGTGGACGGCGCGGGCGAGTTCCGCGTACCGGACACCGCCCGAGACGCGGACCGTGCGGGCCGCGGTGTCCACGTCGATCACCGGCGGGAGGGCGGCGATCGACAGCAGCACGCCCTCGCCGCCGGGGTCCGCGATGCGGTTGAACGAGTGGCCGCTGCCCAGCACCCGCACCTTCGCGCTCCCGGCCACCAGAGCCCGGAGCGCGTCCAGGGAGTCCGGGCGGTGGAACTCCCTGGCCGAGTAGACGATGTTGCACGCCCAGTTGGTGACCGTCTGCGCCGACTCCGTCATTCCTGTCGTCCCTCCGGGAGAGTGGGTCCGGTCCGCGTTGACCCTCTCATTCGCCGGGACCTACCGTGGAGAGCGGTTGCTGCCCGCGCGTCACCGAGCCGGAGGCCCCTTCCTTGCCCGAGCGTCCCCAGGCGTTGTTCGCCATGACCGCCCAGAACGTGCCGCACCTCTTTCCGCCGGAGCTGCTCGCCCGGCTGCGCGCGCACGTGGACGTCGACCCCGCCCTGGTGGCGCACGACTTCACCGGACCCCGGGTACGGGAGACGCTCGCCCGCACCGAGATCCTGATCACCGGCTGGGGCTGCCCCCGCCTGGACGCCGCCGCGCTGGACGCGGCCCCGAAACTGCGGGCGGTGCTGCACGCGGCCGGCTCGGTGAAGGGCTTCACCACCCCCGAGGTGTGGCGGCGCGGCATCGTCGTCTCCTCGGCCGCCACCGCCAACGCCGTACCCGTCGCCGAGTACACCCTGGCCATGATCCTGCTCGCCGGAAAGGACGTCCTCGCCGCCCGGGACCGGCTGCGCACCCGCCGCGGCTTCCCCTACGGCGACCTCGTCCCCGGCATCGGCAACCACGGCCGCCGCGTCGGCGTCGTCGGCGCCTCCCGCGTCGGCCGGCGGCTGATCGAGCTGCTGCGGCCCCACGACCTCCGGGTGAGCCTCGCGGACCCGTACGTCGACCAGGCCGAGGCCGCCCGGCTCGGCGTCCCGCTGCTGCCGCTGGACGAGCTGCTGCGCACCTCGGACATCGTCACCCTGCACGCCCCGGCGACTCCCGAGACCCGGCACCTGATCGGCGCCCGCGAACTCGCCCTGATGCCCGACGGATCCGTACTGATCAACACCGCGCGCGGCACCCTGGTCGACCACGGCGCCCTGACCGGGGAACTGCGCACCGGACGCCTGAGCGCCGTCCTCGACGTCACCGACCCCGAGCCGCTGCCCGCCGACTCCCCTCTGTTCGACCTGCCCAACGCCGTCGTCACCCCCCATGTCGCCGGCTCCCAGGGCAACGAGCTGGCCCGGCTCGGGCGGACCGTGGTCGAGGAGGCGGCCCGACTGTCGGCGGGCGACGGACTGCTGCACGCCGTCGACCACGCGGAGCTGGAGCGGACGGCCTGACGGCGGACGGCGCGGGCACCCGGCCCGCTACGGACGCAGGTCCGGCGAAAGGTGCGCGGACAGTGCGCGGAGGAAGTCCGGCGCGTCGAAGATCTCGCCCGCGGCGGCGACACCGACCGCCTTGGTCCGTCCCGTGAGGATGCGCTCGACCGCTTCCACCGCGAGCGGCGCGGTGACGGCGTAGATGTCCTGGCCGCTCGCCACGGCGCGCCGCTCGCGGTCACCGGAGCGCACGACGGCCTCGACGAGGAAGGTCTGCGCGGACCGCCCCCGCTCGTCGGCGGCGGTCGGCGACGGTGTGTCCGGGGACGTCACCTCCCGGGCCGCCTCGACCGTCATGTAGGTGCGCACCTCGGGAATGGGCAGGTGGCTGGGGACGGTGACCACGTCGGCCATCGTGAACTCCCCGACGACGGGCCGGGTGCCCAGGGGCTCGGGGAAGGTCCAGTCGAGGATCGGCGGCTTGTCGTCGCGGTAGTCCAGCCGCCCGTTCGTGTGGACGACGCGCCGGCCGCCGCGCCGCTCCCGGGAGACCGCGCCCGCGGCGCGCGAGCCGGCGGTCGGGTGCCAACTGCTCAGCGCGTACGCGATGTGCGCCTCGTCGGCCGTCGTCCAGTCGCCCATCGCGGCGGTGACGAGCAGGTCGCCGAGACCTCCGTAGAAGGCCATCGCGGGGACGATCACCGCTCCCGCCGCGCGGGCGCGGTCCGCGAAGTGCGAGAACGTGTCGACGTTGGCCTCGATCTCGGCCGCCACATCCACGTACGGGATCCCGGCGCGCAATGCCGCCTCGATCACGGGGGCGGCCGTCACGGCGAAGGGCCCCGCGCAGTTGATCACGGCCGCCGTACCGGCCAGCGCGCGGTCCAGCGAGGCCGGGTCGTCCACGGACGCCGGACGGACGTCCGATCCGGGAGCGGACGCCCCCAGCGCCGTCAGCCTGTCGGCGTCCCGGCCGGAGAGCACCGGGACGAACCCGCGCTCCCGCAGCTCCGCCACCACGAAGCGCCCGGTGTGCCCGTACGCCCCGAACACCGCCACCGCTTCCCTCGAACCCATGGGTTCCCCCGTAACTCCGTTGATCTGCCTGCTGCGAATGCATCGATCCGCCGCGATCCGACGTGGCCATCCTGGCGGTGGCGCGTGCCCCGGACGAGTGTCCGGAACGACATGACCCGTACAATTCCGGACGTGACCACTGTCGCGCTCGCCGTCACCGACGGAATGCTGCACTTCGAACTGTCCATGGCCTACGAGGTGTTCGGGGCGGCCCCGGACGGCGTGACAGGGATCCCCTGGTACGACGTCGAGGTCTGCGGGCCGGGCGCCGTGCGGGTCGGCCGGTTCCGGCTGGAGCCCGACCACGGCCTCGACGGGCTCGCGCGCGCCGACACCGTGATCGTCCCGGGCTGGGCCGACATCGGCGTGGAGCCGCCCGCCGGTCTGGTCGACGCGGTGCGCGCGGCCCATGAGGCGGGCGGACGCGTGGCCTCCCTGTGCACCGGCGCGTTCGTGCTGGCCGCCGCCGGCCTGCTGGACGGGAAGCGCGCCACCACGCACTGGGCGCACACCCGGGAACTGGCCGCCCGCCACCCCCGGGTGGAGGTGGACCCGGACGTCCTCTACGTCGACAACGGCAGCGTGCTCACCTCCGCCGGCAAGGCCGCCGCCATGGACCTCTGTCTGCACCTCGTCCGCCTCGACCACGGCGCGTCGGTCGCCAACATCGTCGCCCGCCGCCTGGTCGTGCCGCCGCACCGGGACGGCGGCCAGGCCCAGTTCGTCACCACCCCGGTGCCCGCCCCCGACCGCCACCCGCTCGATCAACTGCTCCCCTGGGTGCTGGCCCGGCTGGACCGGCCGCTGACCGTTGAGGACCTCGCCCGCCAGGCGCGGATGAGCTCGCGCCACCTCGGCCGCCACTTCAGGTCGGCGACCGGCACCACCCCGCTGCAATGGCTGCTGACCCAGCGGATCCGTCGCGCCCAGGAGTTGCTGGAGACCACCGACGACAGCGTCGACACCATCGCGGCCGCCACCGGCATGGGCACCGCCACGACCCTGCGCCGGCACTTCAACCGCACGGTCGGTGTCCCCCCGGACACCTACCGCCGCACCTTCCGCGCGCGGACCCTCCCCGGCTCGCATGCGTGACCATCCGCCTGGTGCGGATTTCGTTGTTCAAGCGCGCTCGATGAGGCACTTTCGTAAATCTATAGCTCCATGGATGCGTATTCAGTAGATTTACCGTCCATGACCTCACCCTCCCTCCCCGCCCGGCTCCCCGAGACCGGGCTCACCCGGCACCGTCGCCTGCGCGAGCAGGGCAGTCTGGAGCGGGCCGAGCTCGACGCGATCCTGGACGCCGGGTTCGTCTGTCACCTGGGTGTGGTGGTCGAGGGGCGGCCACTGGTCGTGCCGACCGTGTACGGCCGGGACGAACGGCAGCTGTACGTCCACGGGTCCGTGGCGAGCCGCAGCCTGGCGGGCGACGCCCCCGTCTGCGTCACCGTCACCCACGTCGACGGCCTGGTCCTCGCCCGCTCCGTCTTCGAGCACGGGGTCAACTACCGCAGTGCCGTCATCCACGGCGAGGCCCGCAGGGTCACCGACCCGGAGGAGAAGCTGGAGGGGCTGCGCCGGCTCACCGAGCACGCGACGCCCGGGCAGTGGTCGTACGCACGCCGGCCGAACCGCAAGGAACTCGCCGCCACGACCCTCCTCGCCCTCTCACTGGAAGAGGCTTCGGTCAAGATCCGCGCCGGCGCCCCCGACGACGGCGACGGACCCGACGCCGAACTGGGCCTGTGGGCCGGGACCCTGCCGCTGACCGCGGTCTGGGGCGCCCCCGTGGCCGACCCTCGGCTGCCGTCGGACATCCCCGTCCCGGGACACATCGCGCGACGTGAGGGGACCCGGCACGGCTGACGCGCGGGCGGGGGCATACGGTGAGGAGCCGAACGCCTGAGCCGGGAGGAGACACGGGATGGGCAGCCGCACCGCGTTGGTCGAGGATCTGATGGAGCGCTTCCCGCATGTGCCACGGGAAGCCGTCTTCAAGGAGGACCTGCTCCGGGGCGGCGTCGCCTTCGACCCCTCCGCCCTCAGTGACAACGAGGGCGGCGAGGTCAAGCCGAAGTCGTACTTCATCTTCTCCTTCGACCACGGCACCCTGCCCGAACTGGGCGAGGCCGCGCTGCGCCGGCCGCCGGAGGAGATCATCCTCACGGGTGGCCCGTACGACCTGCGCCGTACGGTCGTCTCCGTACGGGTGAATCCCACCTCGCCGTACCGGGTCGCCGCCGACGACGAGGGGCTGCTCGGGCTGTACCTGGACGGGAAGCGGATCGCCGACGTCGGCGTGCCGCCGATGCCCGAGTACTACCGGCACACCCTCTCCAACGGGAAGTCCGTCATGGAGGTCGCCCCCACCATCCAGTGGGGCTACCTCATCTACCTGACCGTCTTCCGGGTCTGCCAGTACTTCGGCGCGAAGGAGGAGTGCCAGTACTGCGACATCAACCACAACTGGCGCCAGCACAAGGCGGCGGGGCGGCCGTACACCGGGGTGAAGGACGTCGAGGAGGTCCTGGAGGCCCTCGAGATCATCGATCGGTACGACACCCAGAAGGCGTCCACCGCCTACACCCTCACCGGCGGAGCCATCACCAAGACCGTCGCCGGGCGCGACGAGGCCGACTTCTACGGCCACTACGCCAAGGCCATCGAGGAGCGCTTCCCCGGCCGCTGGATCGGCAAGGTCGTGGCGCAGGCGCTGCCCAAGGCGGACGTGCAGCGGTTCAAGGACTACGGCGTGCAGATCTACCACCCCAACTTCGAGGTGTGGGACCGCCGGCTGTTCGAGCTGTACTGCCCCGGCAAGGAGCGGTACGTCGGCCGGGACGAGTGGCACAGGCGGGTCCTCGACTCGGCCGAGGTCTTCGGCGCGCGCAACGTCATCCCCAACTTCGTGGCGGGCGTGGAGATGGCCGAGCCGTTCGGCTTCACCACCGTGGACGAGGCCATCGCCTCCACCACCGAGGGCCTGCGCTTCTTCATGTCGCACGGCATCACGCCCCGCTTCACCACCTGGTGCCCCGAGCCCACCACCCCGCTCGGCAAGGCCAACCCGCAGGGCGCGCCGCTGGAGTACCACATCCGGCTGCTCCAGGCCTATCGGCAGACGATGGACGACTTCGGTCTGTCCTCCCCGCCCGGCTACGGCCCGCCCGGACCCGGCCGCGCGGTGTTCTCCGTCAGCTCCTTCATGGACAGCCTGCCCGCCGAGGAGCCGGTGGAGGTCTGAGCCGGAGAGAACCGACGGCGCGTTGAACACCGGGGCGCCCGCGTCCGTACTCCAGACCGGAGGCGCGGGCCGGGCCGTCACCGGATTTGAAGATTCCGCTTGTCAGTCGTGTCGGCGGCGTGAAAAGCTCCTGCCCGCCGCGAGGTTTTCCCCAACTCCCTTCCTTCTGTGGTGAGTTGACCTCGCTCGTGGATGCAGGAGTCCCATGCCCGACCTGCCGACCCCCAAGGACGCCACCGAGTCCGCGCTGTTCTCCGAGTGCTGGGACGCGGTGCTCTCGTACGCCGATCTGTGCACCGCCGGCTCCCTGGCGGCGCACCAGCTGGCGACCGAGGCGTTCACGGTCGGCATGCGCGAGGTGCGCGCCGCGGGCTCGTCCGTACGCGGCGGGGTCCGGCGCCCCGCACGGCTGCCGATGATCCCGGAGCTGCTCACCGCCGTACGCGCCACGGCCGCCGCCTGGGAGGCCGACGGCCAGGGCCACAAGCTCGACCCCGACCTCCGGCTGTGGCTCAACTCCGGCAAGGCCGCCCGCTACACCGGGCCGCCCCTGGAGCGGCCGATCGCCCTGCGCGGCCTCAGGGACATGCAGGAGGCGGACGCCGCGCTGCTGTGGCTCGCCGAGGTGGAGGCGCTGCCCCTGCCCACCGTGGCCCGCCGCCTGGGCCTGGACCCGGAGACCGCCGCCGAGGAACTCGAACAGGTCCGCGTCCTGTTCCGGGACCGCTGCCACCGCGCCCACCGCGACACCCCGATGGACGCACAGTGTCGCAGCTACGCCCGCCTGCTGGACGCGGTCACCCGCTCGCCCGTCGCCGACACGCCCGACGACCTGTCCCGGCACCTCGCCACCTGCGTGCGGTGCGCCGAGGCCGCCGCCTGTCTGCGGCTGCACGGCGGCGGACTGCCGGCCGCGCTCGCCGGCGGGGTCGTCGGCTGGGGTGGCCTCGCCTATCTGGAGCGCCGGCGCCGCGCCACCGAGGCCCGCCTCGGCGCGGGCGGCCCGGCGCCGGCCGGCACCGGAGACCCCGGGGAGAACACGGGCCGCCACCGCGTCCTGCGAGGCGGCCTGCTCGTCGCCGCCGTGCTCCTGTCCGCCCTGGCGCTCGGCGTGTCGATGATGCCGTTCGGCGACTCCGGCGACGAGCGGGCCGCGGCCCACGACGACCGCCGCACGGTCGCCGACCCCGGCACGTTCACCTCCGGCAGCGCGGCCGGCCCCGCCCCCTCGGCCACCCCCTCCCGCTCCTCCTCCGCCGCCCCCTCCGGGAGCGCCACCCCGGACCGTGGCCGTACCCACCACAAGAACCCCGATCCCGAACCCCAGGGCACCTCCTCCGCCGCCCCGACCCCCAGTCCCAGCCGCACGACGGCCGCCGCCCCGGCCTGCCGGGTCGACTACCACCTGGACAGCGAGTGGAGCACCGGCTTCCAGGCCACCCTCACCGTCACCACCGACAAGGCCCTCACCGACTGGCGGGTCGCCTGGACCTTCCCCGACGGCCAGCAGGTCGGCCAGATGTGGGACGCGGCCGCCGACCAGAACGGCTCCCGCGTCACCGCCGCCGCCCACGACTACAACAAGGCCGTCGCCGCGCACTCCACCTTCAGCTTCGGCTTCGTCGGCTCCTGGCAGGGCAGGAACCGGGCACCGTCCGCCTTCACCCTCAACGGGGATACCTGCGCGACGCGTTGACGGCCCGGCCGGCCGAGCTCACCCCCGAAATCGACGATGGGCTTGTCGCCCGGCTGCAGGCCGCGGGCCGCTCCCGGCGTGTTGTTGATCCCCCCTGCTTTCCCTGCGGTCGGGCGTAGCGGCCACACCGGCACGTCATATTCCTCCGGCTCAAGAGCCCGCCCTGAGCGGCCTGTTGAGAGGGAAAGGGGGTGTTAATCTCTGCGGCGTGCCCAGACTCATCGAGCCCACCGCCCGTTTGCGGACCTCCTGGATGGAGGCGCGCGAGGAGTGGGGCCCCGACGCTCATCAGGACGGAAGCGGACTGCGGCTCGCAGGGCCGGATCTCGACAGCGTCGCCGGCTTCGAGGAGTGGGTGAGGTGTCTGCGGGCGCAGTCCGACCGGTCGCTGCCCCTGCCGCAGGGCCGTGTGCACGCGACGCACCTGTGGATCGTCGAGGACGACACCTATCTGGGGGCGATCGACGTACGGCACTACCTGAACGCCCTCCTGCTGGAGGGCGGCGGCAACATCGGCTACAGCGTGCGCCCTTCGGCACGCCGGCGAGGGCACGCCACCTGGGCTCTGCGCTCGGTCCTGCCCGAGGCGCGCCGTCAGGGTCTGGACCGGGTCCTGCTGACCTGCGACGACGGCAACACGCCCTCCGCGCGCACGATCGAGGCGAACGGCGGTGTCCTGGAAGACGTGCGCACCACCCCTCTCGGTGTGAAACGCCGTTACTGGATCACGCTCTGACACCACCTCCGGTGACAGCGCCGGGCCGAGCGGAGCCGGCGCATAAATCGGTGGCACGCGCGCGCGTGCCGCTCTAGAGTCAGGACTGCTTCGCACGGCGGCCGATGGCCGTCGTCGTCGACCGTGTGAGGAAAGGGAGGTGTGACCGATGGCTGTCTCTGTGATGGGCGCTGCCCGCAACCAGAAGTTCGTCCACTCCACCTCCGTGGCCTCCGGCTGACCCACCTCACAGCGCAGACCTGCGCGGAGCCGGGGCCACCCCTGTGAAGGGTTCCCCTTGAATCTCTCTTCCGCTTCTTCCTCCTCTTCTGCTTCTTCTTCGGTTTCGTCGCACCCTCTCGCCGCCTACGGCTGGGACGAGGGCTGGGAAGCCGAGTTCGTGCCCTGTGCCGAGCAGGGCCTGGAGCCCGGTCGTGTCGTGCGGGTCGACCGCGGACAGTGTGACGTCGTCACCGCCGACGGGATCGTGCGCGCCGACACCGAGTTCGTCGTTCCCCGCGACCCGATGAAGGTCGTGTGCACGGGGGACTGGGTCGCCGTCGACCCCGAAGGCGGCGACCCGCGATACGTGCGGACGCTGCTGCCGCGCCGGACCGCGTTCGTCCGCTCCACCTCCTCCAAGCGGTCCGAGGGGCAGATCCTCGCCGCCAACGTCGACCACGCCGTCGTCGCCGTCTCCCTCGCCGTCGAACTCGACCTCGGCCGCGTCGAACGGTTCCTGGCCCTGGCCTGGGAGTCCGGCGCACAGCCCGTGGTCGTGCTCACCAAGGCCGACCTCGTACCCGACCCGGTGACCCTCGCCCACCTCGTCCAGGACGTCGAGACGACCGCGCCCGGCGTGCCCGTGCTCACCGTCAGCGCCCTGCACGGAGACGGCCTCGACGTGCTCGTCTCCCTCGTCGGCTCCGGTACGACCGTGCTGCTCGGGCAGTCCGGCGCCGGCAAGTCGACCCTCGCCAACGCCCTCGTCGGCGAGGACGTCATGGACGTACGGGCCGCCCGGGACGTCGACGGGAAGGGCCGGCACACCACGACCACCCGCAACCTGCTCGCCCTGCCCGGCGGGGGCGTGCTCATCGACACCCCCGGGCTGCGCGGAGTCGGGCTGTTCGACGCCGAGAGCGGGGTCGGGCAGGTCTTCAGCGAGATCGAGGAGCTGGCCGAGCGGTGCAGGTTCCACGACTGCGCCCACGAGAGCGAGCCCGGCTGCGCGGTGCGCTCCGCCGTCGAGGACGGGGAGCTTCCGGTGCGCCGGCTGGAGAGCTACCGGAAGCTGGTCCGGGAGAACCAGTGGATCGTGGCCAAGACCGATGCCAGGGTCCGTGCCGAGCTTCGGCGGGACTGGAAGCGGAAGGGAGCCGAGGGGCGGGCGGCGATGGAGCTGAAGCGGGGACGCCGGATGTAGGCGCCCCGCAGAGAAGGGGACAGACCCGCCCGCGCGGGAAAGTCCAGGTAAGCTGCGTGTCCGATTTCCGCCAGCCCGTGTCTGCCGCCGGGTCCCACACTGGAACACGTGATGGACGAAGACAGCAGGTACGAAGCGGTGCGGAGCCGGGACGGGCGGTTCGACGGGGCCTTCTTCTTCGCCGTCGAGACGACCGGGATCTACTGCCGGCCCAGCTGTCCGGCGGTGACGCCCAAGCGGCGGAACGTCCGGTTCTTCCCGACGGCCGCCGCCGCGCAGGGCTCCGGGTTCCGGGCCTGCCGGCGGTGCCGGCCGGACGCCGTGCCGGGGTCGGCGGAGTGGGACGTGCGCGCGGATGTCGTCGGGCGGGCCATGCGGCTGATCGCGGACGGTGTCGTGGACCGGGAGGGCGTCTCCGGACTGGCCTCCCGGCTCGGCTACAGCGCCCGGCAGGTGCAGCGCCAGCTGACCGGGGAACTCGGCGCCGGGCCCGTGGCGCTCGCCCGGGCCCAGCGGGCGCACACCGCGCGGACGCTGCTGCAGACCACCGACCTGCCCGTCACGGAGATCGTCTTCGCGTCCGGGTTCGCCAGTGTGCGCCAGTTCAACGACACGATCCGGGAGGTGTACGCGGCCACCCCGACCGAGGTGCGGGCCGCCGCGCCACGCGGCCGGGGCGCCCGCCGGGCCACCCCGTCCGCGGGCATCCCGCTGCGGCTCGCCCACCGCGGGCCGTACCAGGCCGCCGCCGTCTTCGACCAGTTGGCACGGGAGGCCGTACCCGGTGTCGAGGACGTGAGCGGCAGGCCCGGGAGCCGTACCTACCGGCGCACCCTGCGGCTGCCGTACGGCACCGCGCTCGTCGCCGTCGAGGAACGCGCCCGGGGCCCGAAGGCGGGCGGCGGCACGCATCCGGGCGGCTGGCTCGACGCCCGGCTCCACCTCACCGATCCCCGGGACCTGACCACCGCCGTGCACCGGCTGCGGCGGCTGTTCGACCTCGACGCCGACCCGTACGCGGTGGACGAGCGGCTCGCCGCCGACCCGCGGCTCGCCCCGCTGGTCGCCGTCCGGCCCGGACTGCGCTCACCGGGCACCGTCGACCCGGCGGAGGCCGCGATACGGGCCCTGGTGGGCTCGAAGGACACCCTGGAGCGACTGGTGCGGCGGTACGGCAAGGCGCTCGACGCGCCCTGCGGGAACCTCACGCATCTGTTCCCGGAGCCCGCCGCCCTCGCCGACGCGGAACCCGGCGGGCCGCTGGGCGCGCTGGCCGCCGCGCTCGCCGACGGGACCGTACGACTGGACCCGGGCGCCGACCGGGACGACGCCCAGGAGGCGCTGCTCGCGCTGCCCGGGATGGACCCGGCCGTCGTCGCCACCATCCGGGTGCGGGCCCTCGGCGATCCGGACGTCGCACCGCCCGGCGCGGACGTACCCGACGCATGGCGGCCCTGGCGGTCGTACGCAGTCCAGCATCTGCGAGTCGCCGAGGAGCTGGGGGAAGCCGAAGGAACCGATGAGGGAGTTGGATGACTGATGGAGACCATGGAGACCATCTATTGGGCACATGTGGACGCGCCGGTCGGGCGGCTGCTGCTCACCGCCGACGCGGACGGCGCGCTCACCTCGCTGTCCGTGCCGGGGCAGAAGGGCGGGCGGACCGTCCAGGACGGCTGGCGGCACGACCTCGGGCCGTTCCGGGAGGCGGCGGACCAGCTCGCCGCCTACTTCGCCGGTGAACTCAAGGAATTCCGGCTGCCGTTGCGCGCCCGGGGGACCGAGTTCCGGGAGCGGGTCTGGGATGCCCTGGACGACGTTCCCTACGCTGCCACCACCACCTACGGCGAGATCGCCGCGCGCATCGGCGCCTCCCGGGCCGCCGTCCGGGCGGTCGGCGGCGCGATCGGCGCCAACCCGCTGCTCATCGTGCGCCCTTGCCACCGGGTGATCGGCGCCGACGGCTCGATGACCGGGTACGCGGGCGGAGTCGAGCGGAAGGTGTGGCTGCTCACGCTCGAGGGCGTGCTGGGGGACTAGCTCTAGCTCTCGTCCAGCCCCCCACCTCAGCTCCCAGCCCCTGGCCCGTAGTTCCCTGCCCCCAGCCCAGCCCAGCCCAGCCCCCAGCCGAGCAGCCGGGCACGCCCCGCTGGTCCGAGCGGGTGGACCGGTGATCATGTTCCGGAGCCGCGAGCCGCCCGTGTGGGACCGTCACCTCCGACGGACCGGGCACGGAGAGGGCGGGCACGCGTATGGGCAAGGTCGCACGGGGACTCGCGGCTCTGTTGTTTACCGTGGTGCCGGGTACGGCGGCTGGGGCCACCCCCGTTTCCGCGGTGCCGGGCGGGCCCCGGCCGTGGACCGGGTCCTGGGAGACCGCGCCCTCCGGTACCGCTCCCGCGCTGCCCGGGGCCGCCGTGCGCAACGTCGTGCATCTCAGCGTGGGCGGGAGGGTGTTGCGGGTCCGGGTCAGCAATCGGTTCGGCAAGGTGCCTCTCGTGCTCGGGGCGGTCACGGTGGCCCTGCGGCGGGCGGGAGGCGCGGACGCCGTGCCCGGGACGATGCGTACCGCCACCTTCGGCGGCTCACCGACCGTCAGCGTGGCGCCGGGGCAGGACCTGCTGACCGATCCGGTGCCGCTGGCCGTTCCGGACGCCGCCGACCTGCTCGTCACGGTGTTCACACCGGTCGACAGCGGACCGGCCACCTACCACCGCACCGCCCTGCAGACCAGCTACCTGGCCCCCGCCGGGGCCGGCCGGGCCGCCGACGAGGACGGTTCCGCGTACACCGCCGTCACCCTGTACTGGTACTACGTGACCGGGGTCGACGTCCGCGGCACCGCCGTCGGCAGTGTCGTCGCGTTCGGCGACTCCCTCACCGACGGCACCTCGTCCACCCCCGACGCCAACCACCGCTGGCCCGATTGGCTCGCCGAACGGCTGCGCCCGCGCCGTCTCGGCGTCCTCAACGCGGGCATCGGCGGCAACCGGCTGCTGCGCGACGGCACCGGACCGAGCGCCCTGGCCCGCCTCGACGTCGACGCCCTGGACCGGGCCGGGGTGCGGGCCCTGGCCGTCATGGAGGGCATCAACGACATCAAGGGCACCCCGGCGGCCGACGACCCGGGCGCCTTCGCGGACGCATACCGCACGATCGTCGCCCGCGCGCACGCCCGCGGCATCCCGGTCGTCGGCGTCACCCTCACCCCGTACGCCGGGTATCCCGCCTACACGGCGGCCGGTGAGGTCGTACGACAGCGGGTGAACGCGTTCATCCGCACCGGCGGCGCCTTCGACGCGGTCGCCGACGCCGACGCCGTCGTACGCGACCCGGCCGACCCGCAGCGCATCCTGCCCGCCTACGACCCCGGCGACCACCTGCACTTCAACGACGCGGGGCTGCGCGCGATCGCCGACGAGGTCGGCCGCGCCCTGGGGCACCGAGCCCCTGACCCTGCCCCTGCCACTGCCTCCGCCCCTGCCCCTGTCTCTGCCCCTCAGCCCCACACCACCGCGCCCAGCCATGCCCCGGCGATCAGCTGACAGGCGAACAGCTCCGCGAGCACGCTCGAGCCGCCCGCCCGCATCACCGTGCGCAGGGCGGCCATGGCCTCGCCGTGCCGGCCCAGCCGCAGCCGCTCGTGCAGATAGATCCCGGCCATGAAGCCGGGCAGGGCGCCGACCACCGGGATCAGGAAGAAACCCAGGAACGCGCCGGCGCCGGCGTACACCCGCATGCGGGGGGTCGCGCCGCTCGCCCCCAGCCGGCGCGGGGGCAGTGCCCAGCGCACCACCTGGGACAGCAGGAGCACCACGGTGGCGCCCACCAGGACGGCCCAGGCGACGGGCTGGGGATCCTTCAGCGCCCACCACAGGACCGCGGCCCACACCAGCCACGACCCCGGCACACCGGGCACCAGCACTCCACACAGGCCGGCGACGATCACCAGGCCGACCAGCAGGAGTTCCCACGCTCCCATCTGCCCAGAGTGCAGGAGCCCGGAAGAAACCGCAGGTCACAGCGAGCGCCTTCCCGAGCTGCCACGACACGAGCCCTCACGACCCTTCACGACCCCTCATGAGCCGTCAGCGGGACACCCAGCCCCGCTCGTAGGCGTGCCAGCCCAGCTGCAGCCGGGTCGTCACGCCCGTCAGCTCCATCAGCCGCTTCACCCGCCGCTGCACGGTCCGCAGGCCCAGGTCGAGCTGCTTGGCCACGCTCGCGTCGGTCAGCCCGGCCAGCAGCAGCGACAGCACCTCCAGGTCCGTGGCGTCGGGGCCGTCCGGCTGATCCTCGACCAGTCCGGCCCCGCCCAGCCGCAGCGGCAGCGCCTCGCGCCACACCGACTCGAACAGCCCGGCCAGCAGCTCCAGCAGCCCGCTCGCGTGCACCACCAGCGCCGACGGCTCGGCCGTCCGCGACGTCAGCGGCACCATGGCGAGGGTACGGTCCGCGATCACCAGCTTCGTCGGTACCCGGTCCACCACCCGTACCTGCTCGCCCCGCCCGAGCGCCGTCGACACCTCGGTGAGCCCGTACGGCAGGTCCAGCGCCGCGCGCTCCAGCACCACCCGGTAGCCGACCCCGCGCCCGACGGCCTGCTCCTCCGCGTCGTTCTCCATGCCGGTGACCGCCACGGGGCTGCCGGTGACCAGCGCGCACACCTCAGCGGAGGCGCCCAGCTGGAGCTGCAGGAAGCGCTGCGCGACCGCCGAGGCGCCGGTGACCACCTCCACCAGGTCGTGCACCTCGGGCTCGGCCGCCGCCGCCCGGTACTCCTCGGCGAGCAGTGCCGCCGCCAGCTCCGCCTGCTCCAGCTCGTGCCGCTGCTGGGTGAGCAGCGCGCCGAGCGCCACCCCGGGCGGGGCCGCCACCCAGCGGCCCGGGCGCGCCGGGGACTGGGCCGCGAGGCCCTGCCGCTCCAGCCGGCGCAGCGCGCGCTCGGTGTCCGGCTCGGCCAGCGACAGGCGCCGGGCCAGCTCCGCCACCTCGGTGGCGCCCACGGACACCAGTGACCGGTATGCCGCCTCGTGCGTCTCGTCCAGGCCTATCGCAGCCAGCATCGACCTACGTCCCTCCCCTGAGAGCGAGCAACCCGTCGCGGTGCGCCGTGGCGGAAACCGGCCACGGCACAAACCCGCCGCCGGACATCATCGCCGTACCCGAGGTGCGTCTGCCAAGGTGGCGGAAGCGCGGGACGCGTGGCGGTGCTCATGGCACACGGTCGCGTCCCGGGATCCAAGCCACAATTCGGCCATCGCGTCCGCTCCTCGGCGAGCCGGCCGCGCGGGACGGTGGCCCGGTCCGGTCGCGCGTGAGCGCGCTCAGGGGATCCGGGACCGGGTCACATCGGGTGTCGCCGGGCGGCCCTCCCGTGGGGGGTGGGGTCGCCCGGCGGCCATCAACCCGCCGTCGTACGGCTGTTCGCGCTGTCCCCCGACAGGCCGTTCGAGGCCGGTCGCGAGGCCGGTTTTTCCCGATGCCCCGTTTTCAGACGGCCCGTGCGGTGGACAATTGGGGGCATGAGCCAGCAGGGGGGTAGGCCCGCCCGTCGCGAGGACGACTGGTGGGGGCAGCTGTACGACGACTCCACCGAGGACACCGGCCCCACGGCCGCGCCCGATTCCCTGGACGACCGCTTCGCCTCGGCGAAGAGCACGGTGGCGGGCGCGCCGAGCGGCGGCGAGAGCCGGACCGGGGACCCGGTACCACGGGACCCGCAGCCGTACGAGGAACCGCCCCCGGACCCCGCGCTCCCACCCCAACGCGCCGCCTCACCACCGGCCTCAGCTCCCGACTCACCCCCAGCCTCACCATCGGCCTCGGCTCCGGGTCCGCCGTCGGCCGACCCCTTCCCGCGCCCGATCCCGCCCCGACAGCGCGCCCCTTGGGAGCCCCCGTCGGCCGAGCCCACGCCCCCGGGGACCCTCCCACCCGCCACGCCGCCACCCACGCCACCACTCACGTCACCCGAGCTGCCTGAGGCCCCCGCTTCCGCCACGCCCCACGACGAAACCGTCGCGCGCCCCGAACCCCCCGAACTCCCCGCCCCGGCCCCCCTCTCCCCACCCCTCGCCCCATCCCTCTCCACCCCCGACTACGTCGGCTCCGGCCCTCCCACCTACGACCCCGAGCCCACCGCGCTCCCCGGCGCCGATCCGGACGAGTTGGGGGAGTTGGTCGCCGACACCGTGCTGGACGGGGCCCGATACGGGGCGTGCACGTTGCGGGCCGTCTCTTTGCGCGGGGATTCGGCGCGGTATCGGGGGGAGCCGCGGCGGGACGCGCTGCTGACCGCGCGGTTCGGGGTGGGGGAGCAGGCGCTGGTGCTCGTGGCGATGGCGACCGGGGCGCGGGCCACGCCGGGTGCGCACCGGGCGGCGGCCGAGGCGTGCCGGTGGATCGGGCAGGCGGTGGGCCGCAGCCACCAGCGACTGGTCGAGGACCTCCGAGCGGCCCGGCGAGGCGAACTCAAGTCCGGGCTGCACCGGCTGACCGACCGCAGCCTGGGCAAGCTGCGGGCCGGTGCCGTCGAACAGGACCTGGACCCCGAGGAGTACACGGCGAGCCTGCGCTGTCTGCTGCTGCCGGCCGACCCCGACTGCCGTACCCGCGTGTTCTTCGGCGCCGGTGACGGAGGGCTGTTCCGGCTACGGGAGGGCGAGTGGCAGGACATCGAGCCGCGGGTGTCCGCCGCCTCGGGCGCCGGCGAACCGGTTGTCGGGTTCGGCTCGCTGCCCGCCGAGACCCCCGAGGGCGACCGGCTCACCATGGACCTCGGCATCCCGACGCCGCCGAGCCCGTACGAACCCGCCGCCGGGCCCGGCCCGGCAGGCGCCGCCGAGCCGCCCCGCGAACCGTTCCGCTTCCGCGCCTCGGTAGCCCGCCCGGGTGACGTGCTGGTGATGTGCAGCGGCGGGCTCGCCGAGCCGCTGCGCGGCGAGCCCGCACTCTGCGCCTACCTGGCCCACCGCTGGTCCCGCAGCGCCGCGCCGGGCCTCGCCGCGTTCCTCGCGGACACCCAGGTACGGGTGAAGGGCTACGCCGACGACCGTACGGCGGCGGCCGTGTGGGAGGCGTGACGGCGGTCTCTGTGCGTGGATGGAGGCATGGCCAAACAGAACGTCGCCGAGCAGTTCGTCGACATCCTCGTCCGGGCCGGCGTGCGCCGCCTCTACGGCGTCGTCGGCGACAGCCTGAACCCGGTGGTGGACGCCGTACGCCGCAACTCCGCCATCGACTGGATCCATGTGCGGCACGAGGAGACCGCCGCCTTCGCGGCCGGCGCCGAGGCCCAGGTCACCGGGAAGCTGGCCGCCTGCGCCGGCTCCTGCGGGCCGGGCAACCTGCACCTCATCAACGGCCTGTACGACGCCCACCGCTCCATGGCCCCGGTGCTCGCCCTCGCCTCGCACATCCCGTCCAGCGAGATCGGCCTCGGCTACTTCCAGGAGACCCACCCGGACCGGCTGTTCCAGGAGTGCAGCCACTACAGCGAGCTGATCTCCAACCCGAAGCAGATGCCCCGGCTGCTGCAGTCCGCCATCCAGCACGCGATCGGCCGGCGCGGGGTGAGCGTGGTCTCCCTCCCCGGTGACATCGCCGCCCAGCCCGCCCCGGAGAAGTCCTTCGAGAGCGCCCTGGTCACGTCCCGGCCCACGATCCGTCCCGGCGACGCCGAGATCGACAAGCTGGTGGAGCTGATCGACGCGGCCGACAAGGTCACCCTCTTCTGCGGCAGCGGCACCGCCGGCGCGCACGCCGAGGTCATGGAGTTCGCGGAGAAGATCAAGTCCCCGGTGGGGCACGCCCTGCGCGGCAAGGAATTCATCCAGTACGACAACAAGTTCGACGTCGGCATGAGCGGGCTGCTCGGCTACGGCGCCGCCTACGAGGCCACCCACGAGTGCGATCTGCTGATCCTGCTCGGCACCGACTTCCCGTACAACGCCTTCCTGCCGGACGACGTGCGGATCGCGCAGGTCGACGTACGGCCCGAGGTGCTGGGCCGCCGCTCCCGGCTCGACCTCGCCGTGTGGGGCGACGTCCGCGAGACGCTGCGCTGTCTGATCCCCCGGGTGCGGGAGAAGACGAACCGGCGCTTCCTCGACAAGATGCTGAAGAAACACGCCGACGCGCTGGAGGGCGTGGTCAAGGCGTACACCCGCAAGGTCGAGAAACACGTCCCCATCCACCCGGAGTACGTGGCCTCCGTCCTCGACGAGGTCGCCGACGACGACGCGGTGTTCACCGTGGACACCGGGATGTGCAACGTGTGGGCCGCCCGCTACATCTCGCCCAACGGCCGCCGCCGGGTCATCGGTTCCTTCTCGCACGGCTCGATGGCGAACGCGCTGCCGATGGCGATCGGCGCCCAGTTCACCGACCGGGGCCGGCAGGTCGTCTCGATGTCCGGTGACGGCGGATTCACCATGCTGATGGGCGACTTCCTGACGCTCGTGCAGCACGATCTGCCGGTCAAGGTCGTCCTGTTCAACAACTCCTCCCTCGGCATGGTCGAGTTGGAGATGCTGGTCGCGGGCCTGCCGTCGTACGGCACCACCGACGTCAACCCCGACTTCGCCGCCGTCGCCCGCGCCTGCGGGGCCTTCGGAGTGCGGGTGGAGAAGCCCAAGCAGCTCGCCGGGGCGCTCAAGGACGCCTTCAAGCACAAGGGGCCGGCCCTGGTGGACGTCGTCACCGACCCGAACGCGCTGTCCATCCCGCCGAAGATCAGCGCCGAGATGGTCACCGGGTTCGCGCTGTCCGCCTCGAAGATCGTGCTGGACGGCGGCGTCGGCCGCATGCTCCAGATGGCCCGCTCCAACCTGAGGAACGTGCCCCGGCCCTGAAACCGGCCCTGAATCCGGCCCCGTCGAGGGGCGGTTTCCGGACAGTTTCACACCGCGTGACGGGACAGGCGCGCTTGGCAGTGGACGGGCGTGCGCAGTCACGATGGGGCGCTCGTGGCGTCGTACGGCGCCTCGGGCGTCCCGAGCGCGGGGGTGGCGGGGCGCGAGGGCCGGCCGGGACGCCGTACGGGGGTGGCCGAACAGACGGCCGTCGGCGGACGGCCAGGACTGGCCCGAGGACCGTTGGGCAAGGATCCCCGTGAACGTGTTCGACCACGAGGGGCAGGTCCGGCAACGTGCGGGCGGGGGTCATGACGAGGCAGGCACGAGGGGGCGGTCCCGGCACGATCGGGGCCTCCTCGGCGACGGCGGAGGAAGAGACCGGCACCATCGGGGAAGCGACCGGCACCATCGGGGGAGAGACCGGCATCATCGGGGAGAGGACCGGCACCGGTGCGGAACGCGCGCACCGGCTCCGGCGGACACTGGGCCGGGCCGATCTCGGGGCGGTGCCCAAGGCGCGCCGGGAACTGCGCGAACTGCTGCGGCACTGGGGCAGACCGGGCCGCTCGGAGATAGCCGAACTACTGACCAGCGAACTCGTCACCAACGCGCTCGTGCACACCGACGACGACGCCGTCCTGACCGCCGTCGTCTCCCCGGACGGACTGCGGGTGGAGGTACGGGACTTCGTCGCCCGCCGCCCCCGCCTGTGCGCCCCGGACACCGGGGACGGCACCCACGGCCGGGGCCTGGTCCTCGTCCAGTCCCTCGCGGACGCCTGGGGCGTGAGCCCGCACGGGGTGGGCAAGTCGGTGTGGTTCGAACTGGGCGCCGAGGCGGCATGAGACGGCAACGGGACGGGGCGTGACCCGGAAGGCCACGCCCCGTCCCGTAAGTCGGCTGAGCCCCGAGCGCAGGGCCGGCGTCTAGCCGAACTGCTGCTCGAGGTCCTTCAGCTTGCGCTCCAGCGAGTCCAGCCGCGGCAGCGCCATCGTGTCGTCCTCCGCCGTCAGGTCGACCGTGACCTGCTCAGAGCCCTTGCGGACCGGCTGAAGGGAGGGCCGAGAGCGTACGGGCAGCGCTTCCGGCGCCGATATGGCAGGCTCCGCGGTCGCCGGCGCCGGACCACGCTCCACCGCCTGCACCTCGACCTGCCGGCCGGTGCCGCGACCGACGAAGCCGCGGTGGCCCCGGCTGATCGCCTTCAGCTGGGCGCGGTCCAGGCGCTGCTGGTCCCGCCGGCGCTGCCGCGCCTCCTCCTTCTGCCGCTTGTCGTCGCGCACCTCCTCGACCGCCTCGTCCAGGCTGCGCACGCCCTCCAGGAGCATCAGCGACCAGGCCTTGTAGGTCTCGCGGGGAGCCCGCACCCAGCGCACGATCCGGATCTGCGGCAGCGGACGCGGCACCAGACCCTGCTCGCGCAGCGCGGCCCGGCGGGTCTGCTTCAGCGCCCGGTCGAACAGGACGGCCGCCGACAGCGACATGCCGGAGAAGAACTGCGGCGCACCGGCGTGCCCCGCGCCCCGGGGCGCGTGCACCCAGTTGAACCAGGCGGCGGCCGCCGCGAACAGCCACACGAGTATGCGGGAGCCGAGGGCCGCGTCGCCGTGGCTGGCCTCGCGCACCGCGAGGACCGAGCAGAACATCGCCGCGCCGTCCAGACCGAACGGCACCAGGTACTGCCAGCCGTCCGTCAGCCCGAGGTTCTGTTCGCCGAAGCCGACCAGGCCGTGGAACGACAGGGCGGCCGCCACCGCCGCACAGCAGAAGAGAAGCACGTAGGAGGCCGTGCCGTAGATGGCCTCCTTGCGCCTGCGACGCTCCTCGCTGCGCTCCCACGAGTCGTCGGCGCTCGTGTTGTCCCCGGAGGAGCGCTTGCCTCGCGCGAGCACCGCAACCGCCGCCAGCATCCCCAGGAGCAGTACGGCGCCCGGAAGCAGCCAGTTCAGCGATATGTCGGTCAGTCTCATAGGGGTCCCTTGCATTGGGATAGGGCGTAACGCCCGCCATAGTGGCCCACTCCCGACGGCCCTCAGGGGGTTTCGGGGCAAGAGGCCGCCAAGGAAGTGCAAGGGGATGCCCAGGACGGCGTTCTGCTCGAACTGCCGCTTGAGGGGCGGGAGTTGAGTTCGAATAAGACTACCCGTACGGATGGTTCCGCGGAAAGTTCCCGCGAAAGGTGGGGAAGTTGTGAATGACCTGTCCGGGTCGGGTGGTCCGATCGCGATGATCCTAGTGGACGCGCGGCCGTGCTCCGGACCGTCGGCGGCCCCGGGGCGGCAGGGGCTGAGGCACCCTCAGGCGGCGGTGGCGGCCGTGAGTTTGGCGATCCGGTCGGCGTCGCAGGTGCGGGGGCAGGTGGCGCAGGTGTCCTCGGGGCGCACGGTGTAGAACATGCAGCAACTCGCCCGGTCCCGGGTGGCCAGCGGCTCGCCGTCCGGACCGGTCAGCACCCGGAACGTGGCCGAGCCGGCGTACGGCCGCGTCGCCCCCGGCAGCAGCAGCTCCAGCTCCCGCACGGCCCGCCGCTCCTCGGCCGCGCCGAACAGGTGTGCGACGCACCACAGCCCCTCCATGACCTCGTCGGTCGCCATACCCCACAGTGCCCGTCCGCGCCGCCGCATCCGGGGTCCGAAGGCGGCGAGCACGGGCTCCAGGTGCTCGGCGACGGCCACCCGCATCGGCCCGCAGCGCCTCCTCGTCCGGTACGACGACGGCGCCGGGCAGCGTGGCCGCCGGGTCACCCGGCAGGCAGGCGAAGGAGACGGGGCGTACGGCCATGCGGCCGGCGGCGCGGTCGTACGAGACGTGGGCCACGGGCAGCCGGGGCACCCGGCGGTGCAGGAACCAGGGGACGGTGATCAGCAGACAGGCCGGCCAGGCGTAGCGGTGCAGGCCGAAACTCGCGACGACGTCGGGGCGGGCCCGCCGCCCGTAGTCCCGCAGCACCTGTGCGTCGTCCCGGGCGAGAAAGGCGTCGAGGTGGTCGCCGCCCGCCGCGAGCGCGGCGCCCGTGACCCAACTCTCACCCCGGGGCAGCGGCTCGCGTTCCGCCGGGTCCAGGACCGTCACGGACAGACCCGGGTACGCCTCGGTGAGGCGGGCGTACGCCGTGGTGAGCGGCGAGATCGCAGCGGGCATGGCGGGACCACCGATCCTTGATCACGGGCTTGAGCTGCAAAGGTAAGGCTAGCCTTACTCAATCTTCAGGGGGGTTTGAACCGCCGCCTTGTACGCCTAAGGTGCTTGACGGACAAGTGACAACCCGTCGTTAATGACCCCGACCACCGACCCGTCGACCAGCCGCTGGAGGATCCCGTGAAGCACGGCCTGCACGACTCCGCGGGCGCGAGGGGACCGCAGAGCGGGCCACGGGCCGCCGCGGCGCGGGTGCCGGTGCAGCCCGGTGCCGGCGATGCCGCCGACGCCGTCGACTCCGGGGCGCCGGTGCGGGAGCGGGATGCCGGGGTGCCGACGGCGCGGGGCGAGCACACGCACAGCGAGCGGCCGATTCCGGAGCCCCGGACCCTGGTGCAGCGCTCCTCGGTGCGCGGGCAGATCCTCGACGCGCTGCGTACGGCGCTGGTGCGGGGCGAGCTGCGGCCGGGGGAGGTCTACTCGGCGCCGGTCCTCGGCGAGCGGTTCGGGGTGTCGGCCACGCCGGTACGGGAGGCCATGCAGCAGCTCGCCCTGGAGGGCGCCGTCGAGGTCGTGCCCAACCGCGGCTTCCGGGTCGTCGAGCGGGGTGTGCGGGAGCTGTCCGAGCTGGCGGAGGTGCGGGCGCTGATCGAGGTGCCGGTGGTGCTCCGCCTCGCGCGCACCGTGTCCGCCGACCGCTGGGCCGAGCTGCGGCCCCTCGCGGAGGAGACGGTACGCGCGGCGGCGTCCGGCTGCGCCGCGACCTACGCGGAGTCCGACCGGGCCTTCCATCGGGCAGTCCTGGCCCTGTCGGGCAACCAGCAGCTGGTCCGGATCGCGGACGACCTGCACCGCCGCGCCCAGTGGCCCCTGGTCGGCGGCTCCGTGCGCCACGGCCGGGCGCATCTGATCGCCGACGCGGCGGAACACACGGCCCTCCTGGACGCCCTGATCGCGCGCGACCTGGACGTCGTACGGGCCCTGGTGGGGGAGCACTTCGCGGGCGCGAGCTGAACGGTTGCCCTCTGCTGGTGCCGGCCGTGCAGCCAGGGGCCCGGAACCCCGCTCCTACGCCGTCGCCGCCCCCGGAGCCGGTGGAGCCAACTGGGCGGCCAGCCATGTAGGCACACCCCCCAGCAGCCGGAACAACCGCCGGGCCTCCTCCCGCAGTCGTGACGCCTCCGGTTCGGACTCCGTGTCGGCCAGGGAGGCGAGGGCGGGGGCCGTGCCCACGAGGTAGCCCAACTCCTCCCGGATGCGGAGGGATTCGGCGAAGCCGTGCCGGGCCTCGGCCAACTCGCCGTCCCGCAGGGCGAGTCCTGCGAGGTGGCGCCAGGTGAAGGAGAGCAGGAGCGGGTCGGCGTGCGCGGTGGCGGCGGCGTGGGCCCGGCGGTACGCGGCGCGAGCCGCCTGCGGGGAGCGGGTGAGGTTCTCGGCGAGCAGGCCCCGGCGGAAGTCGAGCAGCGCCCGCCCCGGAGCCCCCGGAGGGATCAGCGCCGCCGCCCGCCCCAGTGCCGCCCGCGCCTCGTCCGCGCGGTCCCGTACCCCGTGCAGCGTGGCCGCGTAGGCGAGCTGGCCGCGTTCGCACGCGGCGGCGCCCCGCTCCTCGTCGGTGTGGGCCACCGCCTCCGCCGTACGCAGCGCGTCCTCCGCGTCCTCCCAGCCCCGCTCGGTGTACAGGCACCGTTCGACGAGCAGGGTCGCGCGCTGGAGCGAGCCCGTCGGCGTGTCCCGTGGCAGCAGGGCCGCCGCGTCCGCCCAGCAGGCCCGCGAGCGCAGCCGCCACACCGCGGTCTGGAGCGGATCGTCACCGGTCGTTCCGTTACCAGACATGGCGGGATGCGCCACGTTGCCCTCCCCGAGCACGCCGTCGAGCTGTTGAGTGGTGGCGGCATTCCAGCACCAATGGCGGGGCCGGGCCAAGAGGGTGGGTGAAAGATTTCACAAAGTGGCGGTGCTTTGGCGTGACTTGGTTCGGCCGCCGCGCGCCCCGTCTGACCTCAGCTCATGCGCAGTGCCAGGAAGAAGTCCAGCTTGTCCTCCAGGCGCGAGAGGTCCCGTCCCGTCAACTGCTCGATACGGCCGACCCGGTAGCGCAGCGTGTTGACGTGCAGGTGGAGACGGGTGGCGCAGCGGGTCCAGGAGCCGTCGCAGTCGAGGAACGCCTCCAGCGTCGGGATCAGTTCGGCGCGGTGACGGCGGTCGTAGTCCTTCAGCGGGTCCAGCAGGCGGGCCGTGAAGGCGCGTCGGACGTCGTCCGGGACGAAGGGGAGCAGCAGGACGTGCGAGGCCAGTTCCTGGTGGCCGGCCGCGCAGACCCGGCCGGGGCGGGCCGCGGCGACCCGGCGGGCGTGCCGGGCCTCCTCCAGGGCGCCGCGCAGCCCCTCCGCCGAGTGGACGGCGGCGCTGACGCCGAGGGTGAGCCGGCCGTCGTCGTTCAGGCCCGCCGACAGCGGCTCGCGCACCGACTGGAGCAGGGCGTCGGCGAGCAGGCCGGTCTCCGAGCCGTCGTGCTCGGCGGAGACGGCCGGTAGGGGGACCAGGGCGATCGCCTCGTCGCCCGTGTGCGCGACGGCGATGCGGTCCGACTGCTCCGGGCCCGTGGCCAGGGGGTCGACCAGGACCTCCTCCAGCAGCGACTGGGCCACCGGGCCGCCCTCCACCTCGCCGCCGTCCCACTCGACACGGGCCACGACGACCTGCCAGTGCGGGGCCGCCCCGAGCCCGGGCAGCAGCACCGGAGCCGCGACCCTCAGGCGCGCGGCGATCTCGGCGGGCGCGGCACCGGTCTGCACCAGCTCCAGCACCTCCTGGGCGAGCCGGCGCCGTACCGTGCGCGCCGCGTCCCGGCGGTCCCGCTCGACGGCGATCAGCTGGGTGACGCCCTGGAGCAGGTCGAGGCGTTCGGCCGGCCAGTCGCCGGCGTCCGCGTCGACGGCCAGCAGCCAGTCCGACAGGACCGTCTCGCGCACGTCCCGGGCGGCCCCCGGGGAGCGGCCGGAGGAGCGGATCGGGAAGAGGGAGTACGTGGTGCCGCCCAGCGGGACCCGGTGGGGTCCGCGCCGGCCGCCGCGGGTGGCGGCGAGGTGCTCGGCGGCGAGCTGCGCGCAGGTCTCGGGCGGCAGTTCCGGGCCCACGACCTTGGAGCCCGCGATCAGCCGGCCGGTCGGCGAGAGCACCCAGGCGCGCAGGTCCAGGTCGGTGCCGAGCAGGTCCAGGACCACGTCCGGGCCGCCGCCCGCCGGGCCCGAGGTCATCATCCGCCGGTGCCGGTCCACCACCGCCGCGAGATCCCCGGCCCGCTCGCCGGAGACCTGCCGGACGACGTACTCGGTGATCGTCGCGAACGCCACCGACTCGTGCACCGCGAACAGCGGCAGCCGGTGCCGGGCGCAGGCCAGCACCAGGTCCTCCGGCACATCGCCCAGCTCGGCCTCGCCGGCCGCGAGGGCCGCCACCCCGGCCTGAACCAGGATCCGTACGAACGGCTCGGAGTCGTCGGCGTCCCGGCGCCAGGCCAGGCCCGTGAGCACCAGCTCACCGCCGGAGAGATAGCGGCTCGGGTCGCGCAGGTCGGTGGTCATGACACCGCGGACCGAGCGGTCCAGCTCGTCCTCGCCGCCGAGCAGCCGCAGGCCCAGCGCATCGGTGTCCAGAAGTGCGCGCAGCCGCATCTCGTCGCCGCCGTTCTTTGTCTCGAAAACTACGATGGATCTTGTCTGGGTGACGGGGGAGTGGCCCGGCGCGGGGGCACGCCGGCCGTACTCCGGGGTCGTCCGGCTGTTACCTGCGTTTCCCGAGGAAAACGGAGAGGTTACCGATGACCTCCGTTCATACGAATCTACAAGATGCCCGCCGTGGCCAGCCAACTCCTTCATGGTTTCGGTGACTGACCCCGTTGGAGCACGGAGCGGTGTACTGACTCCACTCCGCGTTAACAGGACATGAACGAGCCGGGCCCGCCGCACACGGATTGGCTCAATCTGTACGACCCACGAGACGAAGAAGAAGAGAGCCGGTCATGGACTTCCTTCGCCCCGCCAGCTGGGAGGAGGCGCTCGCCGCGAAGGCCGAGCACCCCACCGCTGTGCCGATTGCGGGTGGCACCGATGTGATGGTCGAGATCAACTTCGACCACCGGAGGCCCGAGTACCTGCTCGACCTCAACCGCATCGGCGACCTCTACGAGTGGGAGGTCGGCGAGGACACGGTGCGGCTGGGCGCCTCCGTCCCGTACACCAGGATCATGGAGAATCTCCGTGCCGAGCTGCCGGGCCTCGCGCTCGCCTCGCACACGGTCGCCTCCCCGCAGATCCGCAACCGCGGCGGCGTCGGCGGCAACCTCGGCACGGCCTCGCCCGCCGGTGACGCCCACCCCGCCCTCCTCGCGGCCGGCGCCGAGGTCGAGGTGGAGTCGGCGGCCCGCGGCACCCGGCTGATCCCCATCGACGCGTTCTACACCGGCGTCAAGCGCAACGCGCTCCAGCCCGACGAGCTGATCCGCGCGGTGCACATCCAGAAGGCCGACGGCCCGCAGCAGTACTCGAAGGTCGGCACCCGCAACGCCATGGTCATCGCCGTGTGCGCCTTCGGCCTCGCCCTGCACCCCGAGACCCGCACCGTGCGCACCGGCATCGGCTCGGCCGCGCCCACCCCGGTCCGCGCGAAGGCCGCGGAGGAGTTCCTGAACGCGGCGCTCGAAGAGGGCGGCTTCTGGGACAACGGAAAGATCATCACCCCGTCGGTCGCCAAGCAGTTCGCGGACCTGTGCTCCGCCGCCTGCAACCCGATCGACGACGTCCGGGGCACCGCGAGCTACCGCCGCCACGCGGTCGGCGTGATGGCCCGCCGGACGCTCACCTGGACCTGGGAGTCGTACCGCGGCACCCGCCGCACCACCGAGGGAGCTGCGTGATGCGCGTCAACTTCACCGTCAACGGTCGTCCGCAGGAAGCCGACGACGTCTGGGAGGGCGAGAGCCTGCTCTACGTCCTGCGCGAGCGCCTGGGGCTGCCCGGCTCGAAGAACGCCTGCGAGCAGGGCGAGTGCGGCTCCTGCACCGTGCGCCTGGACGGCGTGCCGGTCTGCTCCTGCCTGGTCGCCGCCGGGCAGGTCGAGGGCCGCGAGGTCGTGACCGTCGAGGGCCTCGCGGACCACGCCAAGCAGCGCGCCGAGGGCGGCTGCGCCACCAGCGCCTGCGGCACCTCCCTGCAGGACGCCCAGCAGTGGGGGGCCAAGGGCACCGACTCGCAGACCGGCGAGGGCGCCGAGCTCTCCCCGATCCAGCAGGCGTTCATCGACGCCGGCGCCGTCCAGTGCGGCTTCTGCACCCCGGGTCTGCTCGTCGCCGCCGACGAGATGCTGGAGCGCAACCCGAACCCGACCGACGCGGACATCCGCGAGGCGCTGTCGGGCAACCTGTGCCGCTGCACGGGCTACGAGAAGATCATGGACGCGGTCCGCCTTGCCGCCGCGCGCCAGTCCGAGGGGGTCTGACCACCATGCCGACCAACGGCGCTCCTACGAAGATCACCCAGGGGTCGCAGACCAAGGGCGGCATCGGCGAGTCCACGCTCCGCCCCGACGGCACCCTCAAGGTCACCGGCGAGTTCGCGTACTCGTCCGACATGTGGCACGAGGACATGCTCTGGGGCCAGATCCTGCGCTCCACCGTCGCCCACGCCGAGATCGTGTCGATCGACACGAGCGAGGCCCTGGCCACGCCGGGCGTCTACGCCGTCATGACGTACGACGACCTGCCCACCGAGGTGAAGAACTACGGCCTGGAGATCCAGGACACCCCGGTCCTCGCGCACGGCAAGGTACGCCACCACGGCGAGCCGGTCGCGATCGTCGCCGCCGACCACCCGGAGACGGCCCGCCGCGCCGCCGCCAAGATCAAGGTGGACTATCGCGAACTCCCCGTCATCACCGACGAGGCCTCCGCGACCGCGCCGGACGCGATCCTCGTCCACGAGGGCCGCGACGACCACCACGCCGGGCACGTCCCGCACCCGAACATCGTGCACCGCCAGCCGATCATCCGCGGCAACGTGGCGGAGGCCCGCAAGCGGGCCGACGTGATCGTCGAGGGCGAGTACACCTTCGGCATGCAGGACCAGGCCTTCCTCGGCCCCGAGTCCGGCCTCGCCGTGCCCGAGGAGGACGGCGGCGTCCACCTCTACATCGCCACCCAGTGGCTCCACTCCGACCTGCGACAGATCGCGCCCGTCCTCGGCCTGCCCGAGGAGAAGGTGCGCATGACGCTGGCCGGCGTCGGCGGCGCGTTCGGCGGCCGCGAGGACCTGTCGATGCAGATCCACGCCTGCCTGCTGGCGATGCGCACCGGCAAGCCCGTCAAGATCGTCTACAACCGGTTCGAGTCCTTCTTCGGGCACGTCCACCGGCACCCGGCGAAGCTCTACTACGAGCACGGGGCCACGCGCGACGGCAAGTTGACGCACATGAAGTGCCGGATCGTCCTGGACGGCGGCGCCTACGCCTCCGCCTCCCCGGCGGTCGTCGGCAACGCCTCGTCCCTGTCGGTCGGCCCGTACGTCATCGACGACGTCGACATCGAGGCCATCGCCCTCTACACCAACAACCCGCCCTGCGGCGCCATGCGCGGCTTCGGCGCGGTCCAGGCGTGCTTCGCCTACGAGGCGCAGATGGACAAGCTGGCGAAGAAGCTCGGCATGGACCCGGTGGAGTTCCGGCAGCTGAACGCCATGGAGCAGGGCACCATCATGCCGACCGGGCAGCCGGTCGACTCCCCGGCCCCGGTCGCCGAACTCCTGCGCCGCGTCAAGACGATGCCCATGCCGCCCGAGCGCCAGTGGGAGTCCAGCGAGGGCGCCGACGTACGGCAGCTGCCCGGCGGCCTGTCCAACACCACCCACGGCGAAGGCGTCGTACGCGGTGTGGGCTACGCGGTCGGCATCAAGAACGTCGGCTTCTCCGAGGGCTTCGACGACTACTCCACCGCCAAGGTGCGCATGGAGGTCGTGGGCGGCGAGGCGGTCGCGACCGTGCACACCGCGATGGCGGAGGTCGGACAGGGCGGCGTCACCGTCCACGCCCAGATCGCCCGCACGGAGCTGGGCGTCAGCCAGGTGACCATCCACCCGGCCGACACCCAGGTGGGCTCGGCGGGTTCGACCTCGGCCTCCCGGCAGACGTACGTCACCGGTGGCGCCGTGAAGAACTCCTGCGAACTCGTCCGCGAGCGGGTGCTGGAGATCGGCCGGCGCAAGTTCGGCACGTACCACCCGGCCTGGGCGACCGCCGAACTCCTGCTGGAGGGCGGCAAGGTCGTCACCGACGGCGGCGAGGTCCTCGCGGACCTGGTCGACGTCCTGGAGGGCGAGACCGTCGAGATCGAGGCGGAGTGGCGGCATCGGCCGACCGAGGCCTTCGACCTGCGCACGGGCCAGGGCAACGGCCACGTCCAGTACTCCTTCGCCGCGCACCGCGCCGTCGTCGAGGTCGACACCGAGCTCGGCCTGGTCAAGGTGATCGAGCTCGCCTGCGCCCAGGACGTCGGCAAGGCGCTCAACCCGCTGTCCGTCCTCGGCCAGATCCAGGGCGGCACCCTCCAGGGCATGGGCATCGCGGTGATGGAGGAGATCATCGTCGATCCCAAGACCGCGAAGGTCAGGAACCCGTCCTTCACGGACTACCTGCTTCCGACCATCCTCGACACGCCGATCATCCCGGTCGACGTCCTCGAACTCGCCGACGACCACGCCCCGTACGGGCTGCGCGGCATCGGTGAAGCCCCGACCCTGTCGTCCACCCCGGCCGTCCTCGCGGCGATCCGGAACGCGACCGGGCTGGAGCTCAACCGCACTCCGGTGCGGCCCGAGCACCTCACGGGGACCGCGTAACACCCCAGCTCTCCGGGCGGCGTGAGGGAACGTCACACACTCCGCCGCGCCGCCCGGAGGAACCCCTTTGAGTTCCGCACCGCTCGCGGTCCTTGAAGTACCAGGAAATTCGTTCGTCTCGGGCCGTCCCCCGGGTCGTCCATTCCCAAATCCCGTGACCGTCAGGGCGGTTGCACGGGTGCCCCTGTGAACCTTGGGAGATGGCACCATGACCCAGCAGTCAGTGGAGCCCAGGACCACGTCCGAGGACGCCGGCGACGGCAGCCGCGTCCCGGCCGGACGGTCCTGGCTCGACCGGTACTTCCACATATCCAAGAGAGGATCCACGGTCTCGCGAGAGGTCCGCGGCGGCATCACCACCTTCATGGCGATGGCCTACATCCTCCTGCTCAACCCCCTCATCCTGTCCGGCAAGGACGCGGCGGGGGACACGCTCGGCCAGAAGGCGCTGATCACCGCGACCGCGTTCGCGGCGGCCTTCACCACGCTGCTGATGGGTTTCGTCGGCAAGGTGCCGCTCGCCCTCGCCGCCGGCCTGTCCGTCTCGGGCGTCCTGTCCTCGCAGGTCGCCCCGGAGATGACCTGGCCGCAGGCCATGGGCATGTGCGTGATGTACGGCGTGGTCATCATGCTGCTGGTCGTGACCGGCCTGCGCGAGATGATCATGAACGCGATCCCGCTCGCGCTCAAGCACGGCATCACGATGGGCATCGGCCTGTTCATCGCCCTCATCGGTTTCTACAAGGCCGGCTTCGTGCACCAGGGCAAGGCCACCCCGGTCTCCCTCGGCCCCGCCGGTGAACTCGCCGGCTGGCCGGTCCTGCTTTTCGCCGGCACCCTGCTGCTGATCTTCATGCTGCAGGCCCGGAACATCCCGGGCGCCATCCTCATCGGCATCGTCTCCGGCACGATCGTCGCCGCGATCCTCAACGGCCTCGGCGTCATCGACCCCGAGCAGTGGGCGAGCGGCGCCCCCGAACTGCACGGCAGCGCGGTCTCCATGCCCGACTTCTCGCTCTTCGGACACGTCGAGTTCGGCGGCTGGGGCAAGGTCGGCGCGATGACCGTCGGCATGATCGTCTTCACGCTGGTGCTCGCCGGGTTCTTCGACGCGATGGCCACCATCATCGGCGTCGGCACCGAGGCCAAGCTGGCCGACGACAAGGGCCGGATGCCGGGCCTGTCCAAGGCGCTGTTCATCGACGGCGCCGGCGGTGCGATCGGCGGTGTGGCGGGCGGCTCCGGCCAGACGGTGTTCATCGAGTCGGCGACGGGCGTCGGCGAGGGAGCCCGCACGGGTCTCGCCTCCGTCGTGACGGGCCTGTTCTTCGCGGCCTGCCTGTTCTTCACCCCCGTCACCGCGATCGTCCCGCAGGAGGTCGCCTCCGCCGCCCTGGTCGTCATCGGCGCCATGATGCTGATGAACGCCCGGCACGTGGACTGGGCCGACCGCGCCACCGCGATCCCGGTCTTCCTGACCGTCGTCCTGATGCCGTTCACGTACACCATCACCACCGGTGTCGCCGCGGGCGTCATCTCCTACGTGGCCATCAAGACCGCCCAGGGCAAGGCCCGCGAGATCGGCGCCTTCATGTGGGGTCTGACGGTCGTCTTCCTGATCTACTTCGCACTGCATCCGATCGAGGGCTGGCTCGGCGTGCACTAGCCGCCCAACGCCCCTCCCACGCAAACCCGTTAGGAGACCGAGAGATGCTGGACATCGCCGAAGAGCTGAACCGGTGGGTCGAGCAGGGCCGTGACTTCGCCGTCGCCACCGTGGTGGCCGTCGGCGGCAGCGCCCCGCGCCAGCCCGGCGCCGCCCTCGCGGTGGACGCCGACGGCACGGCCATCGGCTCGGTCTCCGGCGGGTGCGTGGAGGGAGCGGTGTACGACCTGTGCCTGCAGGCGCTCGAAGACGGCGAAACCGTCCTCGAACGCTTCGGGTACAGCGACGAGGACGCGTTCGCCGTCGGCCTCACCTGCGGCGGCATCATCGACATCCTCGTCACGCCGGTCCGGGCGGACGGTCCCGCCCGGCCGGTGTTCGCGGCCGCGCTGGCCGCCGCCGACCGTGGGGACGCGGCGGCGGTCGCGCGGATCGCGCAGGGACCGGCCGAACTGATGGGCCGGGCCCTGCTCGTCCGCCCCGACGGCTCCTGGGAGGGCGGCTTCGGCGCCCACCCCGAACTGGACCGGACCGTCGCGGCCGAGGCCGGCGCCTTCCTGGACGCGGGCCGCACCGGCACCCTGGAGATCGGCGAACAGGGCTCCCGCTGCGGCGCCCCGCTCACGGTCCTGGTGGAGTCGTCGGTCCCCGCACCCCGCATGATCGTCTTCGGCGCCATCGACTTCGCGTCGGCCCTGGTACGGGTCGGCAAGTTCCTGAACTACCACGTCACCGTGTGCGACGCCCGCCCGGTGTTCGCCACCCGGGCCCGCTTCCCCGAGGCCGACGAGATCGTCGTCGAGTGGCCCCACCGGTACCTGGAGCGCACGGAGACCGACGCCCGAACCGTCCTGTGCGTCCTCACCCACGACGCCAAGTTCGACGTGCCCCTGCTCCAGCTCGCCCTGCGCCTGCCGGTCGCCTACGTCGGCGCGATGGGCTCCCGCCGCACCCACCTCGACCGCAACGAGCGGCTGCGCGAGGTCGGCGTCACCGAGCTGGAACTGGCCCGCCTGCGCTCCCCGATCGGCCTCGACCTCGGCGCCCGTACGCCCGAGGAGACGGCCCTGTCCATCGCCGCGGAGATCGTCGCGGCCCGGCGCGGCGGCAGCGGGGTCTCCCTGACCGGCGCGCACACCCCGATCCACCACGACGCGGGCTCACGTCCCGCGGGACGGATCGGGTCGGTGGCCTGAGGGCGCCGGCCGTCGAGGCCCGCCGCTGCGGCCCCGGAAATCGGGTTGCCGACCGGTGCCGCCCCTGTGTTTGCATGAGCCCATGCTGTCCACCGACCGTCTGCTGGCCTTCGCGGCCCTGTCCTTCCTGCTCATCGTGGTGCCCGGCCCCAGCGTGCTGTTCGTGATCGGGCGGGCGCTCGCGCACGGGCGCCGGGCCGCGCTGACCACCGTCGTCGGGAACACGCTCGGCGCCTATCTGCTCGTCGTGGCCGTGGCGCTCGGCATCGGATCGATCGTGGAGCGCTCGGTCCTCGCCTTCACCACCCTGAAGCTCGCGGGCGCCGCCTACCTCGTGTACCTCGGCGTCAAGGCATGGCGGCAGCGCGGCTCGCTGCGGGCCGCCTTCGCCGAGTCGGGGCCGCCGGTGCACGGCGGGCTGCTGCGGACCCTGGGCGAGGGGTTCGCGGTGGGCGTGGCCAACCCCAAGACGATCGTGTTCTTCGCCGCCGTTCTGCCCCAGTTCGCCGACCCGGAGCAGGGCCACGTCCCGGCCCAGATGCTGCTGCTCGGCCTGGCGTTCAACCTCATCGCCCTCGCGTCCGACAGCGTCTGGGGGCTGGTCGCCTCCGCCGCCCGCGACTGGTTCGCCCGCTCGCCCCGGAGGCTCGCGGCGGTCGGCGGAGTCGGCGGACTCACGATGATCGGCCTGGGCGTGACGGTCGCGGCAACGGGCCGCAAGGACTGAGCCCCGGCCGGTCCCGCCGGCCTGCCGCCCGCTGCCGTTCGTTCAGGCGCGCCTGAGCAGCCGGTTCACCGCCCGGCCGAACACCGTGCGCGCCGCGGCTCCGAGCAGGGGGTCGAAGAGGCTGGGCAGGAACCGTACCGCCAGCTCCTCCCGCCACAGCACGCGCGTGCGTCCGCCGGGGCCCGGCCGTACCTCGATCTCGGCCCAGCCCCGCACCACCCGGCCGCGCTTCTCCAGCCGGCACAGCCCCGGTTTGTCGTCCGCCGGGGGCAGCCACACCGTGACCTCCATCCGGTCGTCGAAGGCGAGCGGCCCGAGGCCGGAGCGGGCCACGACGACCGTGCCCTCGCGTGTGGGCGCGGCGGGAGTCACCGTGACGCGGGTCAGCGGAACCACCTCGCCGTGCCGGGGCCACTCCGTGAGCCGGCGCCACGCCTCGTCGAGGGGAAGCGGCACCGTGCGCTGGAGGTGAAAGAAGACCACGCGACGATCCTAGGGATTCCGGAGCCCGGGCAGGGCGGAGGCCACGCCCCCGAACTCCGCCGAACTCGGCTCCGGAATGGAGGGTGTTGCTCCGATTCGGACCGCCCACGCTCCCCTTCCCGGCCCGCGATCCGTACGGCACCATGATCCCGACCGACGCCCAGCACCGGCCGGAGGACGCCCATGGACCGCGAACTGCTCGACAGTCTCGGCACGATGCATCGCGACCCGTACCCGCACTACGAGCGGGCCCGGCGGGCCGACGGACTCGTCCGGGTTCCCGAGCTGGACGCCTGGCTGGTGGCCCGGGACGCCGACGTGCGCGAAGTCCTCGGCCGTCCCGAGGACTTCTCCTCCGTCAACGCGCTCAAGCCCGACGTGATGCCCTCGCCCGCCGCGCTCGCCGTCCTCGCCGGCGGCGTCCCCGAACTGCCCCATGTCGTCGTCACCGACGGCGACCTGCACAAGCGGCTGCGCGAGCCGATCGTGCGCGGACTGTCCCCGGCGAAGGTCGCCGGGATCGCCCCGTTCGTCGCCGAGCGCGCCGCCGCCCTCGTCGACGAGTTCGCCGGCAAGGGAGCCGTAGAGCTGATGTCGGCCTACGCCCGCCGGCTGCCCGGCGAGGTCGTCGGCCGGATCGTCGGTCTCGACCCCGCCGACGTACCCGCCATCGTGGACGGCGGGTACCGGTTCCTGGAACTGGTCTTCCTCCCGCTGCCGGAGGACGAGCAGGTCGCCGCCGCCGAGTCCGTGGTCCGCATGCAGCACATCCTGGAGGGGTACGTCCAGGCCCGCCGGGCCGATCCCCGCGACGACCTGTGCACCGACATCGTCGTCGACGTGGCAGGTGAGGGCACGGCCGAACTGACCACCGAGCAGCGTTACGAGGCCGTCAGCCACCTGCAGAACCTGCTGCTCGCCGGGCACCTGACCACGAGCGCCCTGATCGGCACCACGGTGCTGCACCTGCTGCGCCACCCGGCCCAGTGGGAGCTGCTGTGCGCGGAGCCGGACCGCATCCCGGCGGCCGTGGAGGAGGCGGCCCGCTACGACACCGCGCTCCAGGGCTTCCGTCGGATCACCACCCGCCCGGTCACCCTGGCCGGCACCGAACTCCCGGCCGGCGTCGACGTGTTCGTCGCGTTCGGCGCCGCCAACCGGGACGCCGAACGCCACCCGAGCCCCGACGCGTTCGATATCACCCGCGAGCCGGGCCGCCACCTCTCCTTCGGCGTCGGCGCCCACAGCTGCCCCGGCGCCCGGCTCGCCCGCGAGCAGCTCCACTCGACCCTCAAGGAGTTGACGTCCCGGCTGCCCGGGCTGCGGCTGGCCGAGGACTCCCCGGTCGTCATGGTGCCGATGGTGCTCCGCTCCCCGGAGCAACTGCACCTGACGTGGTGAGCCGTCAGCGGTACACCTTCCCGGGCTCCGCCGTACCCGGTGCCAGCAGCTGAGGCACCGTCACGAAGACGTACCCGCGCGCCTTCAGCGCATCGATGATGCCGGGTACGGCGGGCACGGTTCCCGGGTAGATGTCGTGCAGCAGGATGATCCCGTCCCGGGACGACTGGTCGAGGACCCGCTTGGTGATGAGCGCGGAGTCGTCGGTCGTGTAGTCCTTCGCCGTCACGGTCCACAGCACCTCCGCCAGGCCCAGCTCCTTGGCGATCTTGTGCACGTCGGCGTCCGTGCGGCCCTGCGGCGGGCGCATCAGCGTGGGCTTGTGCCCGGTGAGCCGCTCTATCGCGTCGTTGGGCCGCTTCAGTTCCTCGCGGATCCGCGCGTCGGAGATCCGGGTGAGGATCTTGTGGTCCCAGGTGTGGCTCGCCACCTCGTGGCCCTCGGCCGCCATCCGCGTGACCAGCTCCGGGTACTTCTCTATGTGCCGCTTGCCGAGCAGGAAGAAGGTGGCCGGGACCCTCTTCTCCTTGAGGATGTCCAGCAGCCTGGCCGAGTTCTCGCTGGGTCCCGCGTCGAAGGTGAGCGCGATGCACTTCGCCTCACGACAGTCGACGCTGCCGAACCGGGCCTGCGCCCCCGGCGCCCCCTGCGCCGCGGTCCCGCGCGCGCTGCTCGGTGAGGTCGCGTCGACGTCCGCGCAGCCGGACAGCGTCAGCGTCAGGCAGGCCGCCGCCGCGAACAGGGCGGCCAGACGCAACCTTCGGCCCGCGCCACGCATCTTCCAGGGCGCGAGCCGCTGTGCGGCCGGGATCTTCTCGGTCGAAGTCGAAAGAGGCATGCCGGGACTATACACACAGTTTATAGTTCGCGTGTTCGAATTCTGGGACTGTTCGGGACTCTTCTCGGGACTCTTCTCGGGCCTCTTCTCGGGACTCTCTCGGACTGAGGGCGGGACCGCCGTAGCACCATGGAAGTGCGGGGGAAGGGACCTCTCCCGAGAGGACGGACCCATGCGCTACCGGGACCGTGCCGAGGGCGGCCGGGCCATCGCCGGCCTGCTCAAAGACCTGCTCGACCGGGGCGAACTCCCCGACCCCGTCGTGCTCGCCCTGCCACGCGGCGGGATCGCCGTGGCCGCACCCGTCGCCCGCGCCCTCGGCGCCCCGCTCGACGTGCTGCTCGTCCGCAAGATCGGCGCCCCGCACCACGCGGAGTTCGCCGTCGGCGCGCTCGCCGCGGACGACCCGCCGCTCTTCGACACCGGCACGCTGGCCCGTCTCGGCCTGACCGAGGAGCGGCTCGCCGATGTCGTGGAGCGGGAGCGGCACGAACTACGACGGCGCGAGCAGCGCTACCGGGGCGACCGGCCGCCGCCCCACCTGACGGGCCGTACCGTCATCGTCGTGGACGACGGCCTGGCCACCGGCGCCACCGCCCGCGCCGCCCTGCGCCACATACGCCGCAAGCGGCCCGCCCAGCTCGTGCTGGCCGTCCCGGTCGGCGCCCCGGACTCGGTCGACCAGCTCGCCGCCGAGGCCGACCTGGTGGTCTGCCCGCTCCGGCCGGCCGGATTCAGCGCCGTCGGCCAGTGGTACGACGAGTTCGGGCAGCTGACCGACGCCCAGGTGCTCGACGTGCTCCACTCGCTGCAGGCGCACTGAGGCCCCGGGGAGCGAGGATGCCCGCACTGGACGCGGCGGAGGCGCGGCGCCGGTTCACCGCGGCCCGGGTGGCCCGGCTGGCCACGGTCGACACGGCGGGCCGCCCCCACCAGGTGCCGGTCGTCTTCGCCCGGGACACCGCCGACGGCACCGACCGGATCGTCACCGCCGTGGACCACAAGCCCAAGACCACGGCCCGCCTCAAACGGCTGGCCAACATCGCCGCGCATCCCTCGGTGTGCCTCCTCGTGGACGCCTACGACGAGGACTGGGACCAGCTCTGGTGGGTCCGCGCCGACGGCGAGGCCCGGATCCTGCCGCCGGACCACGCCGACCCGGACCTGCGGCGGGCGTACGCGACCGCCGTCGAGGCCCTGCGCGCGAAGTACCCGCAGTACCGGGACCGTCCGCCGGCCGGCCCGGTCATCGCCGTCACGGTCGGGCGGTGGGTCGGCTGGGAGTCAAAGGAACCGCCCGCCCGGCACCCGCACGCCCCCGGCGGCTGAGGACGGCACGGACACCGAGCGACGCCGGCCGACTCCCTGCGGAGTCAGCCGGCATGGCCTGCCCTCATGGCCAACCCGCTCCGGAACCGGCCCTCATGGCCGCCACCATCGAAGCCCAGAGCAAGCCCACGCCGCCAACTCCTCCTGAAATCACCCCACTTAACCGCCCCAGCCCCGCCCGCCCGTGATGACCTCGTGCACACCAGTGGTACCGGCAGGGCACGCGGAGTAACCTCGGGTGACATGACGCGCACGGGGGAGCGAGCCGTCACATCGCGGTTACGGACACCGTCCTGGATCGCCCGCATCGAAGAGCCAGGAGGGCCGGTCGTCGGTGCCGGGGTGCTGCTGAGCCCCGACCGGGTGCTCACCGCCGCCCATGTCGTCAGCCCCGGCATGCCCTACGTCGTCCACTTCGTCGGCGTCGACGGCGTACCCGGCACGGACGCCACCGTCGTCGCGGACGAGTACGTGCCGCAGCGGAAGGACGCCTCCGGCGACCGCGTCGGCGACCTGGCGCTGCTGCGGCTCGCCGAGCCCCGACTCGAAGAGCACGCCACACGGCTGTACCGGCTCGCCGCCCCGCACGGGCCGGTGAGCATGTACGGCTTCCCGGACGGCGACGACGGCGGCCGCTGGCACGGCGCCACTCTGGTCGCCGCCCGCGGCCGGGACAGCCAGGTGCAGCTGCGCCCCGCCACCCTGGACGAGCTGGCCGCGCCCGGCTTCAGCGGCGGCGGAGTCGTCGACGACGCCACCGACCGGGTCATCGGTATCGTCCTCAGCGTCGACGAGGGTCCGGGCTCCGTCTTCAGCTACATGAGCCCCACCGAGACGATCCTGAGCCATCTGCCGCAGGTGGCCGCCTGGACCGACGGCGCCGAAGCCGTCGACCCGAAGCTGCGCGGCGGCGCGACGGACGGCGCGGGCCGGCTCGACCTGCCCCTCGCCACCGAACTCGCCTCCTGGTTCCGGGGCGAGGGCTGGCCGGTGCTCGTCACCGTCGTCCCCGCCCGCGGCGGCCGCGCCTGGACCCTGGAGCGGGCCATCACCCTGGCCGACCGGGAGCTGCGCACGGTGCGGAACGCCGACACCTTCGGCCAGGGCCCGCCCGAGACCGTACCTCCGCCGGGCGGCCACGATCTCGCCCTCGACGTCAAGGGAATGACGGTCACTCAGGTCATGGACCGGGTCGCCGAACGGCTCGGCATCCGCGACGACCCCCGGCCCGAACGCCTCGGCGCCCTGCGCGTCCCGCTCTCCGCCGTCCTCGTCGGCGTCGACCAGGCCGCCGACCCGGACGCCCTGCTCGGCCTGCTGGACCGGCTCGCCCAACAGGGCGCGCGCCTGCTGCTGGTCTTCCGCCGCCGCGGCGGACGCGCCGCCCAGGCCGCGGAAACCTTCGTGTACCGCCCGCTGCGCGACCGCTGGACCGGACTGCACCGCGAACTCGACCACATCGTCGACGAGTTGGGGCCCGGGCTCGACGAACTCCGCGACCGCGTGCTGCCCGACCCCGACACCCGCCGTCTGGTGGACCAGGCGGAGGCCGGAGTACGGCGCACCCGGATGCTGCGCGCCTGGGTCGCCCACACCCCCGACCGGGAGCGCGAACCCCGCGGCGCCGACCTGCTGTTCACCTTCGAGGACGCCGCCGACCGCCGCCGGCAGCGCCTGGAGCAGGCCCTCGGCGCCCTGCACACCCGGCAGCGCCGCCGCGAGGAACTCCTCGGGCGCGTCACCGCCGAATGGCCGCTGTGCAAAGCGCGGGCGGCCGCACAGGGCGAGCGGGTCATGGAGGCCTACCGGCTCTACGAGACCGCCCTGTCGCTGCTGCGGGGGACCCCCTGCGACGTCGACCGCGCCGAGGCCGCCGTCCGGCGGTTCATCGGCTTCTGCTCCGGTACGGCTCCCGGGACGGAGGACGCCTCGTGACCTCGTGCATCCGGCCCGGCTGCGCGGGCCGCATCATGGCCACCGGCTACTGCGACACCTGCGGGTACCGGCACCGCGACCCGCTCACCGAACCCCCGCCGGCGCCGCCCGCGCCCTCCGACCCCGGCATCGAGGAAACCCCCGCCCCGCCGCCCGTACACGCCGTCGCCGGCGTCGGCGACCTCGACGAACACGGACTGGTCCGGCTGCCCGACGTCCCCGACCCCGGCGGCCGCCTCGTCGAGGACTACCGGCCGCCCACCGGAGGCCGCCGCTGCGGCGCGCACGGCTGCACCATGACCATCGGCGTCGGCTACGGCGGCCAGGAGGCCCGCGCCACCGGCCGCTGCCCCCGCTGCGGCACCCCCTACTCCTTCCTGCCGCAGCTCAACGCCGGCGACGTCGTCGCCGACCACTACCGCGTCCTCGGCTGCCTGGCGCGCGGCGGCCTCGGCTGGATCCACCTCGCCGAGGACACCCGCGCCGACGGCTACCGGGTCGTCCTCAAAGGGCTGATCGACGTCCACGACGCCGCGGCGCGCCGCAACGCCGTCGAGGAACGCCGCTCCCTGACCGACCTGCACCACCCCGACATCGTCCGCATCATCACCTACGCCGAACACCCGGCCCCCGGCCGCGCCCCGGACGGCTACCTGGTCATGGACTACATCGGCGGCCGCTCCCTGCAGCAGCTCTTCGACGCCGACGACGCCGAGCGCATCTTCCAGGGGCGCCCCCGCCTCGACCATGTCCTCACCTACGGCTGCAAGATCCTCGGCGCCCTGCAGTACATGCACGAACGCGGCCTGCTGTACTGCGACATGAAGCCCGCCAACGTCATCCACTTCGGCCGGGCCGTCAAGGTCATCGACCTCGGCGCGGTCCGCGCCATCGGCGACCGCGACTCCGCCTACGTGTACACCGCGACGTTCGCGCCGCCCAAGGAGGAGATCGACAGCCGCGGCTGGCACGTCGACAGCGACCTCTACACCGTCGGCATGACCCTGCAGGCCCTGTTCCGGGGCACCGAGCGGGCCCGCGGCCTCGCCTCCGACTCCTTCCGCCGCCTCATCGACCGCGCCACCCACGTCGAACCCCGGGCCCGGTTCCGCTCCGCGGCCGAGATGTCCCGCCAACTCTGGGAAGTCCTCCGGGAGTTCCGCGCGCTGCAGTTCGGCGAGCAGCTCCCCGAGAGCTCCACCCGGTTCCGCGCCGCCGACGCCAGCCTGGACGCCGGACTCGGCGCCATCCCCGCCCTGCGCCACTGGACCGGCCGCCCCGGCGACCGGCCCACCGGACTGGACGTCTCGCCACCCACCGCCGCCGAGGTGGCCGGCGCCCTGCCCGAGCCCGTCCCCGACCCCGACGACCGCGCCGCCCTGCTGCTGCACACCTTCCCGCCCGACGCCCCCGACCGGGTCGCGGAGCAGTGGCCCCGGGAATCCCGCTTCGGCACCCCCGAGACCGCGCTGTGGCTGTGCCGCGCCTACCTCCGGCAGGGCAGGCAGGGCGACGCCGAGAGCTGGCTGGCCGAGGCCGGCACCCAGCTCGGCGAACGCGCCGCCGCCCATGACTGGCGCATCGCCTGGCACCGAGGAGTCCTCCACCTGAGCAAGGGCGAGGTCGCGCACGCCGGCAGCTGCTTCGAGGCCGTCTACCGGGCGCTGCCCGGCGAGTACGTACCCAAGCTCGCCCTCGGCTACTGCGCCGAACACGGCGGCGGGCGGCCCAGGGCCCGCGCGATGCGGTTCTACGAGGCCGTGTGGGCCCGGAGCTTCGCCCACACCGCCGCCGCGTTCGGCCTCGCCCGCGGCCACCTGGCCGACGGCGACCGGGACGCGGCCGTACGCGTTCTCGACGACGTCCCCGCCACCTCCCGCCACTACGACGCCGCCCGCATCGCCGCCGTCCGCGTCCGGGCCGGCATCCTGCACGGCCGCCCGCCGTCCGTGGCCGACCTGCGGGACGCCGACCGGCGGCTGCCCGAGCTGCGCCTGGACGGCGGCGCCGCCGACGGCGAGTCACGGGCCCGGCTGGTCGCCGAGGTCCGGGAGAACGTCCTGCACACCCGCCCCGCGCAGGGCTGGGGACCCGAGTTCCCGGCCGGCCGTCTGCTCGGGGACGGCGACCAGGACGGGCTGCGCAGACTGCTGGAGCAGTCCTTCCGGCACCTGGCCGCACAGGCCCGCACCGCCGGCGAACACGGCCGGCTGCTCGATCTGGCGCACGCCGTACGGCCGATGACCACGTTCTGAGAACCAGGTTCCGAGAACCGCGACACGACGAGAACCGCGACAACACGAGAGCCAAGAGCCACCACGAGAGCCACGAGGCACACGGAAGCGAGGGGGACGCGGCCATGAGCGCGGCCGAGAGAGCCGAGCGAGCCGAGCGAGCCGAGCGAGCCGAGCGAGCCGAGCGAGCCGAGAGAGCCGAGCGAGCCGAGAGAGGCAGGGACGCCGAGCAGGCCACGGATGCCGGCATCGAGGTGACCCTCGCGGTCGGCCAGAACAAGGAACTGCCCGCCGTGCCGGACGCGGCCGGGCAGCCCCGCGATCGCGAGATGCACGCCATCCTGGAGATCGGCGTCAGGGCCGGCGACGGCCCCCACCTCGCCACCGGGGCCGGCCGCGGATCCGGGCCCGCCCTGGCCGAGGTGCTGATCGTCGACACCTCCCGGTCCATGCTCCACCCGGCGGCCAAGCTGCACGCCGCCAAGGACGCCACCGTCGCCGCGATCCGGCTGCTGCCCGAGAGCGCCGCCTTCGCCGTGCTCTCCGGCCGGTTCGACGCCACCGTCGTCCACCCAGGTCCCGGCCGCGCGGTGATGGCCGTCGCCGGGCCCGCCGAGCGCGAGGCCGCCGAACGGGCCGTACGCATCATGGACGCGGACGGCGGCACCGCCATCGGCACCTGGCTCGACCTGGCCCGCCGGCTGCTGAAGGAACAGCCGGCGCCCATCAAGCACGTCCTGCTGCTCACCGACGGACGCAACGAGCACGACCACCGCGCCGCCGCCCCCACCCGGCTGGACACCGTCCTGGACGCCTGCGAGGGCCGGTTCGTCTGCGACGCCTGGGGCATCGGCGAGGACTGGGACGCCGACCTCCTGCTGCGCATCACCCGGCGCCTGCACGGCCGGGCCGACGCCGTCCGAACCGAGTCCGAACTGACCGCCGCCTACGAGGGGTTGATGAACGGACTGCTCGGCACGGCCGTCCCCGAGCTGCGCATCCGGCTCACCCCGACCCCGGGCACGGTGATCCGCCAGGTCAAGCAGGTGGTGCCCAGCGAGCAGGAACTCCTCGCCACCGGAGGCGAGTTCGGCGGGCGCAGCGCCGAGTACGTCACCCGCGCATGGGGGGAGGAGACCCGGCACTTCCAGGTCGTCCTCGCGGCCGACCCGACCGGCCGCGAGATCGGGGAGGACATCCAGCTCGCCGCCGTCGACGTGGTCGTACCCGACGTCGGCCGCCCGGTACGGCTGCCCGCCCCGCAGCCCGTCCTGGTGCGCTGGACCGACAACCCGCTCGACGCCTCCCGGCAGCACCCCGGGGTCCGCCGGCACGAGCTGTACCAGCAGGCGAGCGCCGCCGTGGCCCGCGCGTACCGGGCCTGGGTGCGCGGCGCCGACGGCGGGGCGGCGGCGGACCGCGAACTGGCCCGGGCACTGGAACTGGCCGGGGAACTGGGCGACACCCACCTGCTCGGCGCACTGCGGCGGATCGAGGACCCGGGGCGACCCGGCCACGTCCGTACGGCGCTCAAGGACGTCGACTGGCAGCACCTCATCCTCTCCAGCGCCATGACCACCCCGCCCCAAGGGCCCGCCGCCGACCCACCCGCCGCCGATCCCTCCTCCCCACCCGGCACCCACGCGCCCGATCCAGACGACCTCCTGGAGTGCCCCGACTGCAACTGGATCGGCCCCGCCGACTCGGTCTACTGCGGCGGAGTGTGCGGACGACTGCTGCGGGGGGCCGAATGAGAACCGAGCCCTCCGACCTGCCCGGCCTCCTCGGCCGCCGGCCCGGCGCCGGGCGGCGTCCGGCGGACGGGGGCAGTACGACCGCCCACGACCTGTCCGTGCGCCGCCGGCTGCTGCTGACCCTGTCGGCGCTGCTCACCCTGGCACTGTTCCTCTCCTACGAGGGCGTGCACGGCGACGCCAACCCGCTGCGCACCTCCAGCGCGCCCGCCGTCATCGCCCTCGACACCGCGCTGTCCGAACTCGACCAGGCGCAGCGGGACGCCACCGGGGCGGTGCCGTCCATCAGCGGCTTCCAGACGCATGTGTCGGTGGCCGCGCAGAGCCTCGCTGTGGCCGCCGGAGACGACGTGGGCGGATCGGCGGGCCGGCAGGCCCTGCAGACGGTGGCCGGACTGATCACCGGGTACACCGGCATGGTGCAGAAGGCCCACGTGGAGCCCGAGGACAGCCTGTTGCGCGAGGCCTACCTCAGCTACGCCACCAGCATGCTGACGGCGAAGGGCGCCGGCATCCTGCCCCGGCTCCGGCATTTGCAAGAGGAGCAGCAGTCCGTGATGAAGCGGCAGGCCTCCTTCGGTCGGCTGCTGTGGTTCGGCTGGAGCGCGACCGCACTGCTCCTCCTCGCCCTGACGGCGGCCCTGACGGAGACCCAGCTCTTCCTGCGCCGCCGCTTCCGGCGCAGGTACAACTGGCGGCTGCTGGGCGCGGCCGTCCTGTCCGTGGGCGGCTTCGTGCTCCTCGCCCTGTTCACCTGGTACACGCACCGGGGGATGGCCGGCACGGCCGGCCGGCTCGACGGCCCGCTGACCGGGCAGGCCATCACGCGTGCGGGGCACGACACCGCCTCGTACCTGAAGCACACCGGATTCCGCGCGGCGGCCTCGGCATGGATCGTGATAGGAGGTGTCCTGCTCATGGCGCTGGCCGAGTCAGGACTGCGACGGCACATCAACGACTACCGGTTCAGGCCCCGGTGAGCGCCCCCGTGAGCGGCCCCACGACGTCCGTCCCCGGCACCCGGCGCCGGCTCTCCCCCCGGCAGGTCCGGATCCTCGCGGTGGTGGCGGTCTGCCTGGCCGTGCTGGGGGCGGGGATCGTGAAGGGCGTACCGGTCTTCGGACACGAGCCGACCGTCACCCTGCTGGCCAACTGGAGCGGCGACGACGAGAAGAGCTTCCGGGAGTCGGTCCTCGACCCCTTCGAGCGCGAGCACCACATCCACGTCGACTACCAGGGCAGCTCCGCCCAGAGCCAGGTGCTCAGCGCCGACGTCGAGGCCGGGACCCCGCCCGACGTCGTGGTGCTCACCGGCCCCGGCGAACTCGCCGCCTACGCGGCCCGCAAACAGCTCAAGCCGCTCAACGGCCTCCTGCATCGGGGCGACTTCAGCGACTCCTGGGCGATGCCGCTGAAGAGGCAGGTGTACTGGTTCCCGCTCAAGGCCGACCTCAAGAGCATCGTCTGGTACCCGGGGAGGATGAGCGCGGGGGAACGCGAACAGGCCGCGAAGCAGCCGGGCAAGTGGTGCCTCGGCCTGGGCTCCGGCGCCACCAGCGGCTGGCCCGGCACCGACTGGATCGAGGACATCCTGCTCCAGCAGTACGGCCCCGACGTCTACCAGCGGTGGGCGCGCGGCCGACTCGCCTGGCGGTCCCCCGAGGTGAAGCGGGCCTGGCGGACCTGGGTGAGTCTGGTGCGGGACGGCAAGAACACCTCGGTCGTGCGGCGGGCGCTCAGGACCGAGTACATCGACGCGTCCGCGCGGGTCGCGCAGGACGAGCGGCAGTGCACGCTGGAGCACCAGGCGTCGTACATCCGCGGCCGGCCTCCCTGGCAGGCGGTGGACGGCCGCTACGTGTCCTCGGCGGAGCTGATCCCCGGCGCCACCAGGACGAGGGGCTGGGAGGTGTCCGGTGACCTGGTCGCGTTGCTGAACGACACCGACGCGGCCGAGCAGCTCATCGACTACCTCGCCTCCGCCGAAGCCCAGCGGGCCTGGAGCGTGCGGGGGGACGGTTTCACCGTCGCCGCGAAGGCGCAGCCCACGTCCCCGCCGTCGGCCCCCGACTGGCACCACACGCTGGCCGCCACCCTCCTCGACCCCGGCACGGTCCACTGCTTCGACGCCTCCGACGCCATGCCGCCCTCGGTCCGCGACGCCTTCACCCAGGCCACCGTCGACTACTTCGCCGACCCCGGCGAGGACCACCTGGACGCCCTGTTGAAGAACCTCGACCGACTCGGCAGCGTGAAAACCCTGACCTGGCTCCCGTCCGTCTGCGACCACGGCACCTGAGCGCGGCGGACCGGCGCGCCGATCAGCAGGGCGCGCCGGTGGACGGCTTCCTCAGACCCGGCTCAGACCCGGCTCCAGGGCAGCCTCAGCCCCCTGCCCTGCGCCCGGCCCGCCTCGGCGGCCGGGCGGCGGGTGGCCGGGTCCAGGGGGTTGTCGCCGACCGTCGCACGGGACGCCTCGTCGGGTACGACGACCGCCACCTCGGCGCCCTGGGCGCGCAGTTCCCCGACGGTCCGCTCCAGCGGCTGCTGGCTCGGGAACGGCTCGGTGGTGCCCATCGGCGCGATCACGAGCACCCGGCCGGCACCGGCGGCGAGGTCGGCGTTGGCCATCGAGCGCACACCGCCGTCGACGTACCGGCGCGAGCCGATCGTCACCGGCGGCCACACGCCCGGCACGGCACAGCTCGCCGCGACCGCGTCGACCAGCGGCACACCGGAGTCCCTGTCGAAGACCCGCGCCTCCCCGGTCTCCGCGTCCACGGCGACGACCCTCAGCGCACGCTCCGGCCAGGTGTGGGACGGCAGCCTCGACTCGATCACCGCGCGCCGCTCCGGTTCCGGCACGGTCCGGGCCTCCAGCGCCACCCGTCCGACCGCGCGCCGCATCTCCGGCACCGACGCGGCGGTTCCCACCGCAGCCCCGATCTCGGCGGCGAACTTCTCCAGGTCCATCTCGGCCATGATCTCGGCCGCCTGCAACGCCGGGTCCACCTGCCGGGCGTACAGCTCCTCCAGGCCGATCCCGCTGCCCACCTGCGCCGCCACGGTCGACCCGGCGGACGTCCCGACCAACAGCTCCGCCCCGGTCACGTCCTGCCCGGCCTCCGCGAGCCCCGCCAGCAACCCGGTGATCCAGGCGATCCCGCCCACACCGCCCCCGCCCAGCACCAACGCGTCCGTCATGCCGACCCCCTCGCGTCACTCGACCCGCAGCCCTGAAAACCCTTCACATCCAAGCAAGTCGGGAGCGGACCGGCGGGCATTATCGGCCATGACGGAACATCGCCTCGTCTGCCATGGAGCGGCCCACCCCGGCTGGTTCCGGGCTTGATCAGCGGTCGAATATCGTGACGGCGGGGCGGCTCCGGTGCGTTCCGGAGCGGACGACGAATTGAGGGGGGCGCGGTGGAGAGCCGACGGTTGCGTGGAGGTCTCGGCACGGCGGTGGGCCTGGCTCTCGCGGTGCTCGCGGCCATGCTTCTGGGCAGGGCGTGGAACACCTGCGACACGGGCGTGAACAACGCGGCCAACAGCGGCTTCCTGCTCTTCCTCTTCATCCCGGGACTCTGGGCGGTCCTGCTGCTCGGCTGGCTGGCGGTGGGCGCCTTCCTGGGCAACCGCCCCCCTCTCCACGCCCTCACCCTCGCGGTCGTGCTCCTCACCGTTTCCTGGGGCGCCCTCTCGCTCTTCTGGGGCGGCACCACCTACGACTGCCCCACCGGCGTACCCGAGTGGTGGCCGGACTTCCTCCCGGCCCCCGGGTTCGGCGGCTGACCGCTCAGAGCCAGTCCCGTCGCTTGAAGACGAGGTACAGGCTGGTGCATACGACCGCCATCAGGACGATCGCGAACGGATAGCCGAACGCCCAGTGCAGTTCCGGCATGCTGTCGAAGTTCATGCCGTAGATGGTGCCGACGAGGGTCGGCGCGAAGAGGATGGCCGCCCAGGATGAGATCTTCTTGACTTCCTCGTTCTGTTCGAAGCCCGCCTCCGCCAGGGCGCGCATCTCGGCGTTCTGCTGCTGGGTGACCAGGGTCGCGTTGACGGTGAGGATCTCGGTGAGGGCCTGGCGGAAGCCGTCGACGCGCTCGCTGATGTGGGTGACGTGGTCGGCGACGTCGCGGAGATAGCGCTGGAGTTCCTCGTCGGTCTCGTACTTGGCGAACCCGGCCATCAGGCCGTGCAGCATGCCGACGAGCGGGCGGGTGGCGCGCTGGAACTCGACCATCTCGCGGGAGAGTTCGTAGATGCGCCGGGAGACCTCGGGGTCGCCGCGGAAGACCTCTGTCTCGATCTCGTCGATGTCGTTCTGGACGCCGGAGACGACCGGTGCGTAGCCGTCCACGACCGCGTCGAGGATCGCGTAGAGGACCGCCTCCGGGCCCAGTTTGAGCAGGTCGGGGGAGTCCTCCATGCGGCGGCGGACCGCGGACAGGTCGGGAGCGGCGCCGTGCCGGACCGTGATGAGGAAGTCGGGGCCAACGAAGACGTGCAGCTCGCCGAAGTCGACCTCCTCCGGCGCGTCCAGATAGCGGGCGGCGCGCAGGACGACGAAGAGCGTGTCGCCGTAGCGCTCCAGCTTCGGCCGCTGATGCGCCTCCATCGCGTCCTCGACCGCGAGCGGGTGCAGGTCGAACTCGGCGGCCAGGGAGAGAAGTTCGTCCGCCGGGGGCCGGGCGAGGCCGATCCACGCCATGCCCGAGGGCTGTTCGCGCAGCTCGCGGAAGGTCTCGGCGAGGGTGGCGGGGGAGGAGACGCGGACGCCGTCCCGGTACAGCGCCGCCTCGACGACGCTCGCCGGCTCGGCCGGCTCCCCGGGCTCCGGGGCGGGAGCGGTGGATTCGGCGGTGGGGGCAGCGGGGATGCCACGGCGCCAGACGGACTTCCGGCCGCCGTTTCTGCCGTTGGGGCGCTCGGACATCGGCTGCCTCTCCGTCGAGCCTGCGTGCGGCGTGATCACGAAGCGGGATACGTGCAGGATAGCCGCGGCCTCCCGCTCCGGGCGCCCGTAACGGGCCCGGGTCCGGTGAGAGTTCGGCTCAGGTCCGGTGAGAATCCCGGCCGCCTGCCCGGCGAGGGATGCGGACAGAAGGTGTCCGCAAGGAGCGTTAGCGTGCGGGCATGACGAAGAGCAGCGCGACGAACAGCAGTGCGGTGAAGGGCAGTGTGGCGAAGGCTCCTCTCCTGGACACCCGTGCCCTCAATCGAGCCACCCTGGACCGGCAGCTGCTGCTGCGCCGCTCCCCGCTGTCCGCGACGGACGCCGTGCGGCACCTGCTCGGACTCCAGGCGCAGAACGTGCAGCCCCCGTACTACGCCCTCGCCGCCCGCCTCGACGGCTTCGCCCCGGAGCAGTTGTCGGAGGTGATGGCCGCCCGCGAGGTGGTCCGGATCGTCACCCTGCGGTCCACCATCCACACCCACACCGCCGAGGACTGCCTGACCCTGCGCCCGCTGGTCCAGCCCGCCCGCGACCGGGAGCTGGCGGCCTTCCGCAAGGGTTTGGAGGGAGTCGACCTCGACCGGCTGGCCGCGCTCGCCCGGGAGCTGGTCGAGACCGAGCCGCGGACCATGGCCCAGCTGCGCGCGGCGCTCGGCGCGGAGTGGCCGCACGCCGACCCGGGGTCCCTCGCGGTCGCCGCCCGCTGCCGGCTGCCCCTGGTCCAGGTGACCCCGCGGGGGCTGTGGGGCCGCAGCGGGCAGGTAGCCCTCACCACCGCCGAGCACTGGCTGGGCCGCCCGGCCGAGCCGGCCCCGGACCTCGATGCCGTAGTCCTGCGCTACCTGGCCGCCTTCGGGCCCGCCTCCGTCAAGGACATGCAGACCTGGGCCGGACTCACCCGGCTCCGGGACGCCTTCGAGCGGCTGCGCCCCCGGCTCCTCACCTTCCGGGACTCGAACGGAGTCGAACTGTTCGACCTGCCCGACGCCCCGCGCCCCGACCCGGACACCCCCGCGCCGCCCCGCTTCCTCCCGGAGTTCGACAACCTGCTGCTCTCTCACGCCGACCGCACCCGCGTGATACCGCCCGAGCACTGGGGCCGCAGCTGGCAGGGCAACCAGGCCTACCGCACCCTCCTGGTCGACGGCTTCCTGGCCGGCCTGTGGAAGGCGGACGGCGACGCCCTCGTCATCGAGCCCTTCGGAAAGCTGACGAGGGCCCAGCGGGACGAGGTGACCGCGGAGGGCGCCCGGATGCTGGAGACGATACGTCCCGGGACGCCGTACGACATCCGCTTCGGCAGTGTCGTACGGCGCTGAGCCGCCCCCCGGACAGCTCAGCGCCGTAAGTTGTGGAGAGGGGAGCGTTGCGGGCCGCTCGTGGAGGCCCGCAACGCCCCCCTGGCATCTGCCTGAGCGGTACTCAGGCCGTCTTCCTCCTGGTCACGAGGTGACCTGCGCGGTCACCAGGTCCGAGAAGGTGGCCAACCGGGTGTACACACCCGGGTAACCGGCCTCCGCGCACCCCTCGCCCCAGGAAGTGATCCCTGCCAGGACGCCCCCGACAAGCAGGGGACCGCCGCTGTCGCCCTGGCAGGTGTCCACGCCGCCGGACGTGTATCCGGCGCAAACCATGTCGGACTGCACGAAGTCCGAACCGTAGGAGCTCTTGCAACCGCTGTCGGACACGATGGGCACGGTGGCCGTCCGCAGCTGGTTGGAGGAGGCCCCGCTCTCCGAGGTGGTGCCCCAGCCGAGGATCCGGGCCGTGGTGCCGGCCGCGTAGACACCCGTCTGGGACGAGGAGACGTACGACGCCGGCGTGTACGGCATCGACGTCGACAGGGTCAGCACGGCCACGTCGTCGCCGTTGGTGGCGTCGGTGAAGTCCGGGTTGACCCAGATTTTGCTGACCCGGCTCACCGTGCCGTTGGTGCCGTTCAGGTACGTCCGGCCGCCGACCACCCGGACACTGCTCGTCGACTCCCCGACCATGCAGTGCGCGGCCGTCACCACCTTCTTGGCGGCCACGAGGGTGCCGCCGCAGAACTGGTTACCGGACGCGTCCGTGATCTGCATCATGAACGGGTACGCCGCGGTGGTGGTCGTCGTACCGCCCACGACGGGTTGGGGTGCGGCAGTCGCCGTGGGGGAGGCGACCAGCGCGGTCGCCGCGGCGGCGGCGGTGGCCACCAGCGTCGCCGCGGTCCTTCTGGCACGTCTGAGCCCGAACATGCGTCTCCTCAGTGGGGGGTTGCCGGTGGGGGGTCGCGCGGGTGGGGGGTCGAGCACGGGGGCCGCGGGACCGACCCCCGTGTGCCCGGGCGAGCGGCACGCCCTTTACGCTAGGCCCCGGAACTCCCGCCTCCCAATGAGGGAACCCCCTAGGGGGGCAGGTGAGGGAAAACCCTCGGTCCGGCTCAGTTAACCGGGGGTGACGTCACTTCGCGCGGCGACCCGCGGCCAATCGGACGATGTCCACCCGCGACCGGATCCCCAGCTTGCGGTAGACCCGGGTCAGGGTCGCCTCCACCGTCTTGACGCTGACGAACAGCCGGGCCGCGATCTCCCGGTTGGTGGCGCCCTCCATGACCAGCGCGGCGACCTGACGCTCCATCGCGGCCAGCCCCGCCAGCGCGTCCAGGGCGTCCGCCGCGTCCGGCACGGGCAGGGCCGGGGCCGGCTCGGGCGTGGTGACGGCCTCCTCCACCTGGCGCAGCCACGGCAGCGCCCGGCAGCGCCGGAACAGCCGGACGGCCTCGTCGTACGCCGTCGCCCTGCGCAGGCCCGCCTCCGGGTGCCGCAGGCGCAGCCGGGCCAGGGCGAACGCGGCCCGGGCCTCCTCCAGGCCGTAGCCGAGCTTGCCGAGCCGGTCCTGAGCGGACGTCAGCTGGGCGACGGCCGCCTCCAGGTCCCCGTGGGCGGCGCGGACCAGGGCCTCCGCCCGGTCCAGGACGGCGAGCACGCTCTCCCGGCCGAGCCGCAGGGCGTGCTCGCGGCTGGCGTCGATGAGGTCCTGCGCCTCGGCCGGCTCGCCGATGCGGACCAGCGCCTCGGCGAGGTCGCCGTGCCAACGGCCGCGGGCCGGGTCGGTGATGCCGAGGTCCTGCTCCAGCCGGCGCACCCGGCGCAGCGAGCGGACCGTGCCCGCCGGGTCGCCGGCCACCAGCTGGGCGTACCCGAGGGCGGCCAGGGCCCGCGACAGGTACATCTGGTCGCCGTCCTCCTCGGCGTGCTGCACCGCCTCCCGGGCCAGGGCCAGCGCACGGTCCACGTCGCCGCCGGAGGCCTCGGCGAGCGAGGTGAGCATCGCCGAGGCGGTCTCGCCGATCCCGCTGTCCCGGGCCAGCCGCAGGCTGTCGCGGGCCAGTTCGAGGGCGCGGCCGCACTGACCGGCGTGCAGTTCGGTCTCGGCGAGGCCGCGCAGGAAGTGCACCTCGCTCTCCACCGAGCCACGCCGGCGCACCTCGCGCAGCAGCGTGGTGATCGCCGCCCGGGCCTCGGTCAGCTGGTCGCCCATGACCAGCCAGCGGAACCGGGCGCTGCCCGCGCCGTTGTGATGGAACGCCACCCGGGGGTCCTGGGGCTCCCTCAGGGCGCGCTTGATGGTGCGGGGGGCCTCCGGATGGCCCATCAGGGTCTCCGCCTGCGCCTGGAAGGCCAGCGAGAGCAACTCGGTGCGCCGGTCGGCGCCGCGCGCGGCGAGGTCGGCGGCGTGCGCGGCCGCCTCGCGGGCCTCGGTGAAGTCGCCCTCCACGATCAGCGCCCGCCAGGCCAGCTGGTAGTGGACGAGGGCCAGCAGCCGCGGGTCGTCGCCGGCGTCGGCGAGGGCCTGCGGGAACAGCGCGTCGACCTCGACCATGGTGTGGCCCGCGGTGTCGATGACGATCATCCAGGCGCGCACCCGCTCCACGGGCACCGTCGCCCGGGTCAGCACCTCGCGGGCGATGTCCCGGGCGAGGTCCACCTCGCCCGCGGTGATCGCGTCCTCGGCGGCCTGCAGGCGCCGCTCCTCGGGGCCGGGCACGCCCTCGGCAGGGGTGCGCCGGGCGGCGAGCAGCCCCAGCTGGGCCGCCACCGACGGCGCGCCCCGGTCCCGGGCGAGGCTCGCGGCCTCCGCCAGCCGGGCGGCCACCTCCGGGTCGGTGCCGGCGGTGGCGAGGGCCAGGTGCCGGGCGCGTTCAATCGGGTCGGAGGCGGCGGTGGACAGGGCGGCGTGCGCGGCCCGCCGTTCCGGGGCCGGCGCCTCCGCGTACAGCGCGGCGGAGATCAGCGGGTGCGCGAACCGTACGGCCGGCGCCTCCCCGTCGGTGGCGAGCAGCCCGAGTTCGGCGGCCTGGGCGCACTCCGCCTCGGCGTTCTCCCGGCCGGCCGCGTGCAGCAGCGCCGGGGTGGGGCGGGCGCCGGCGCTGGCCACCAGCAGGGTGCGGCGGGCCTCGACCGACAGCATGTCCAGCCGGCTCAGCACCAGGGCGCGCAGCGAGGTCGGCACCGGCAGCGGCTCGCCGGGCCGGGGCGGGGTGGGGTTGTCGCCGAGGGCGCGGCCGAGTTCCAGGGCGAACAGCGGGTTGCCGGCGCTAGTGCGGTGGATCTCGCGGACGGTGGAGCGGGACAGGGCGCCGTGGCCGCGGTGGGCGAGCAGCTGTGCCACCTGGGCGCGGCTGAGGGCGCCCAGCCGGAAGGAGGTGGTGTCCGGCGGGCAGGCGCGCAGATGACGGTCGTACTCCTGGCTCTCCTGCCCCTCGGTGCGCACCGCGCACAGCAGTTGCACCGGGGTGCCCTCGAGCCGGCGGGCGGCGAAGCCGAGCAGTTCGGAGCTGGCCGGATCGAGCCACTGCAGATCGTCGGCGACGACCAGGACCGGCCCCTGGTCGGCGAGGGCGCGCAGCGCGGAGAGCACCGCGAGACGCAGGGCGAGGCCGTCGCGCTGGAGGCTGGACTCGCCGCGTCCGGTGAGGGCCGACTCCAGGGCGGTGCGCTGGGCGGCGGGCAGCCGGGGCGCGACCTCGTCGAGGACCAGGCCGAGGAGGTCGGCGAGGGCGAGGAAGGGAAGGTGCGATTCGGACTCCGTGGCCGAGCAGCGCAACACGGTGCGGGCCGTGGCGCCGTATTCCTCGGCCAATGCTCGCAGGACGGTCGATTTCCCTATTCCGGCGGGGCCGTGCAGCAGCACGCTGCCGCCGGAGGCGAGTTGGTCCCGCGCGCTCGCGAACAGCTCCTCGCGGCCGATGACCAGGTCGGGGCGGCATCGGGCAGGCTCCTGGAAGTCCCGTCGCACGGTCACCGCTCCCCTCGTGTGTCGTGTCCGGGCCAAATTCTAGGCAACGATCCTTCAAATTCGGACGGAAGCCGTGGTGAGGGAAATAACAAAGAGTCAAGGATAGAGAAATTCAAAGCAACGCCGCTTGAATAGGCAAGTTTCCTTACCGCGGTCGGGACCCTCCGGGAAGCCGAGGCTCCCGGGAAGCGGACCCGGCTACGGCAGCAGTCCGGCCCGGCGTGCCGCGGTCACCGCCTCCCCTCGTGTGTGCGCGCCCAGCTTGCGCATCGCCGAACGCAGATAACCCTTCACCGTCTCCGGGCGCAGGCCCAGTCGCTCGGCCACCACCGCGTTGGTGGCGCCCGCCGCCACCCAGGACAGCACGTCCAGCTCGCGCGGCGCCAGGCTCGCGCCCTCGGCCGGGCGCGGGGCGGTCAGCAGTCCGCACGCGGCGAGCAGTTCGGCGCGCAGCTCCGGATCGGGTATCCGGGGCGCGAGGGCGCGCAGCGCCGCGTGCGCCTCACGCACCTGCTCCCAGCCGGCCTCCGCGCCCCGCCGGCCGGCGGCCGGCTCCGGCCGGGCCGCCGCCAGCAGCACCCGCGCCTCGTCCCGCACCACCAGCGCCTGCTCCACGTCCCGTGCCGCCGCCACCGCCGCCGAGAGCGTCCGGTCGCCCAGCGGCTGGGCCGTGCGCAACGCGCCGTAGAGCACCCCGCGCACCCGCCGCCGCACCACGACCGGCACCGCGAGCACCGAACGCAGGCCCTCGGCGGCCACCGGGACGTCGTACTCGTGGCTGATCTGCCGGGAGCTGGAGTAGTCCGTGACCGCGCACGCCCGGGCCAGCGCGACCGCCTTGCCGCCCAGCCCGTTGCCGGAGGTCACCGCCAGCGAGCGCAGGGCCGCCGTGTTCGTGCCGCTCAGTTCGCTGATGCGGATCTGCGGCCGGCCGGCGTCGACCAGCCCGCCGAAGGCGACCGGCAGCCCGGTCGTACGCCGCAGCCGGGCCAGCGCACCGCGAATCTCCACCGCCGCCACGCCCTCTGCTGCCACCTCATCGCTCCTTCGACGCAGCTCTCCGCTGGCCCCTACCCCCGTTCGGGGGTGGTGAGACCTGCATCACGGATTAGACGATGCCAGGGAGCCGCCCGGCAATGGTCCGGCACCCGGGAGTGAGCCGAAGGGGGAGAGCGCCCCGGAGGTGAGCGACCAGAAAGGCACCGAGGAGGACAGATGACGACGGCGACCGAGTCGTTCCGCAGCGCGCGGGATTTTCTGCTGGAGCACCGTGAGGACTACGCCACCGCCTACGAGGGCTTCGCGTGGCCCCGGCCCGAGCGGTTCAACTGGGCGCTCGACTGGTTCGACGTGATCGCCGACGGCAACGACCGGACCGCGCTGCACATCGTCGAGGAGGACGGCGGCGAGACCCGGCTGTCCTTCGCCGAACTGGCCGAGCGCTCGGCCCGGGTCGCGAACCACCTGCGCGCCCGGGGCGTCGCCGCCGGCGACCGCGTCCTCGTCATGCTCGGCAACCAGGCCGAGCTGTGGGAGACCGCGCTGGCCGCGATGAAGCTGCGCGCCGTGGTCATTCCGGCCACCCCGCTGCTCGGGCCCGCCGACCTGCGCGACCGGGTCGAGCGGGGCCGCGTGAAACACGTGGTCGTACGGGCCGAGGACGCCGCCAAGTTCGCGGACGTGCCCGGCGCCTACACCCGGATCGCCGTCGGCGGCCCGACCCCGGAGGGCTGGGAGCCGTACGAGGACGCCTACACCGCCCCGGCCGCGTTCGTGCCCGACGGACCCACCCTGTCCGACGACCCGCTGATGCTGTACTTCACCTCCGGCACCACCGCCCGCCCCAAGCTGGTCGAGCACACCCACACCTCGTACCCCGTGGGCCACCTCGCCACCATGTACTGGATCGGCCTCAGGCCGGGCGACGTGCACCTGAACATCTCCTCGCCCGGCTGGGCCAAGCACGCCTGGTCCAACCTGTTCGCCCCCTGGAACGCGGAGGCGACCGTCTTCCTCTTCAACTACACGCGCTTCGACGCCGGCCGGCTGATGGCCGAGATGGACCGGGCCGGAGTGACCACCTTCTGCGCGCCGCCCACCGTGTGGCGCATGCTCATCCAGGCCGACCTCACCCAGCTCGCCACCCCGCCCCGCGAGGTCGTCGCCGCCGGCGAACCGCTCAACCCCGAGGTCATCGAGCAGGTCCGGCGGGCCTGGGGCGTCACCATCCGGGACGGCTTCGGCCAGACCGAGACCGCCGTCCAGGTCTCCAACAGCCCCGGCCAGACGCTGAAGACCGGCTCCATGGGCCGGCCCAGCCCCGGCTACCGCGTCGAACTCCTCGACCCGGTCACCGGCGCGCCCGGCGCCGACGAGGGCGAGATCGCCCTCGACCTGTCCGCCCGCCCCGTGGGCCTGATGACCGGCTACCACGGCGACGCGGAGCGCACGGCGGAGGCGATGGCCGGCGGCTACTACCGCACCGGCGACATCGGCTCCCGGGACGCCGACGGCTACATCACCTACGTGGGCCGCGCGGACGACGTCTTCAAGGCCTCCGACTACAAGATCAGCCCGTTCGAGCTGGAGAGCGCGCTGCTGGAGCACGAGGCGGTGGCCGAGGCGGCCGTCGTGCCCGCGCCCGACGAGCTGCGCCTCGCGGTGCCGAAGGCGTACGTCGTCCTGGCGGAGGGCTGGGAGCCCGGCCCCGACACGGCGAAGGTGATCTTCGAGCACTCCCGTGAGGTCCTCGCGCCCTACAAGCGCATCCGCAGGCTGGAGTTCGGCGCGCTGCCCAAGACCGTCTCCGGCAAGATCCGCCGCATCGAGCTGCGCGAGGCCACGGCCGCGGGCTCCGGGAACGAGTACCGCGAGGAGGACTTCCGGTGACCACGGAACCGTCGTACACGCACGGCACGAGCGGGACCACCCTGCTCGGTGACACCATCGGCGCCAACCTCGACCGCGCCGTCGCGGCCTGGCCCGACCGGGAGGCGCTCGTCGACGTGCCCTCGGGGCGGCGCTGGACGTACGCCGAGTTCTGCGCGGACGTGGACCAGCTGGCGTATGCCCTGCTGGCGAGCGGGGTGGCCAAGGGCGACCGGGTGGGCATCTGGGCGGTCAACTGCGCCGAGTGGGTGCTCGTCCAGTACGCCACCGCCCGCATCGGCGCGATCATGGTCAACATCAACCCGGCCTATCGCACCCACGAGGTCGAGTACGTCCTCAACCAGGCCGGGATCTCCCTGCTGTTCGCCTCGCTCAGCCACAAGACCAGCGACTACCGGGCGATGGTCGAGGAAGTACGCGGCAGCTGCCCGCGACTGCGGGAGGTGGTGTACATCGGCGACCCGAGCTGGGAGGTGCTGCTCAGGCGCGGGACACCCGATCGGTACGAGGACTTCTGGGTCCGCAAGAGCGAGCTGTCCTGCGACGACCCGATCAACATCCAGTACACCTCGGGGACGACCGGCTTCCCGAAGGGTGCCACCCTCTCCCACCACAACATCCTCAACAACGGCTATTTCGTGGGCGAGTTGATCGACTACACCGAGCAGGACCGGGTCTGCGTCCCGGTGCCCTTCTACCACTGCTTCGGCATGGTGATGGGGAATCTGGCGGCCACCTCGCACGGCGCCTGCATCGTCATCCCGGCACCGTCCTTCGACCCGAAAGCCACGCTGGAGGCGGTCCAGCAGGAGCGCTGCACCTCCCTGTACGGCGTCCCGACCATGTTCATCGCGGAGCTGAACCTCCCCGACTTCGCGTCGTACGACCTCTCGTCCCTGCGCACCGGCATCATGGCGGGCTCGCCCTGCCCGGTGGAGGTGATGAAGCGGGTCGTCGCCGAGATGCACATGGAGGAGGTCTCCATCTGCTACGGCATGACCGAGACCTCCCCGGTCTCCCTGCAGACGCGCCGGGACGACGACCTGGAGCACCGCACCGGCACCGTCGGCCGGGTGCTGCCCCACCTGGAGGTCAAGGTCGTCGACCCGGCCACCGGGGTCACCCAACCGCGCGGCACGGCGGGGGAGTTGTGCACCCGCGGCTACAGCGTGATGCTCGGTTACTGGAACGAGCCCGACAAGACCGCCGAGGCCGTCGACGCGGGCCGCTGGATGCACACCGGGGACCTCGCGGTGATGCGCGAGGACGGGTACGTCGAGATCGTCGGCCGGATCAAGGACATGATCATCCGGGGCGGCGAGAACATCTACCCGCGCGAGATCGAGGAGTTCCTCTACGCCCACCCCAAGATCCGGGACGTCCAGGTCGTCGGCGTACCGCACGAGACCTACGGCGAGGAGGTCGTCGCCTGCGTCATCCCGCACGACGGCGCCGACCCGCTCACCCTGGAGGAACTGCGCGCCTTCTGTCAGGGCAGGCTCGCGCACTACAAGATCCCGAGCCGGCTCCAGATCCTGGAGGCCTTCCCGATGACCGTGTCCGGGAAGGTGCGCAAGGTGGAGCTGCGGGAGAGGTACTCCGCCTGACGGGTCAGGCGGAGCCGGACTCCGCGAGTGCCCGGCCCGGTCCGTTCACCGGCTGCGGGGTGCCCGTGAGGTCCAGCACGAACAAGGGGACGCCCAGCGTGTCAGCACGCGCCTGGGCGTCCTCTGTGTATCCGGCGAGGGAGAAGTAGACACAGCACGCCGACTCCGTCATGGCCGTCAGCCACAGGCACTCCACGTCCCGCACCGAGGCCGGGCGCACCGTGGGGTCCACGTGGGCGACCAGGCCGTGCGCGGCGATGCCGATGCCGGAGGGGGGCCGCTGGTCGGCGCGGCGGATGTCGCCGTAGCCGAGCCAGCGCAGATAGAGCGCGGCGGCGGTGACCGCGTCGCGGGCGGTGCGGATGGTGACGGGCCGGAACGGGGCCCGGGGAGCGCGGGCCTTCGGGGCGGGGGATTCCGCCCGGGCCGGCGGTGCCGGAGTGCCGCTCACCGCGAGGCGAAGGAGCTTGCCGCACGGGCAGCCCAGCTCCGGGTGCGGCCAGGGGCTGGTGCGGCCGCAGGCGGTGCAGCGCACGGTCACCCACTCCTCGTCCCAGGTGGGGTGCTCCACCACGGCGGGCCCGGCGGCCGGGTCCAGCCGCAGCGCGGCCGGAGTGCCGCAGGCGCAGTGATACGCCGGCGCGGTGTAGACGTGCTCGCGCCGACAGGCAGGGCAGCGCACCGGCACGCTCTCGGGCATGGCCACTCCCAGGCGTCGCGTCGGGACAGCGCTCCCATCCTGCTCCGGTCGGACCCTTCCTGTCCCTCTGTTGGTGACTCTTGACGACTCTTGACGACGTTCGGCGGCCCACCTACATTGATTCCAGATCGTAGAAATTACTTTCCGCAATACGGAAGTACTCGCGGCGGGGCGCGACGGGAGTACGCATCCGACAGCCGAAGCAGGAGTACTCGATGGCTCGTATGACCGCTGCCCGCGCGGCAGTTGAGATCCTCAAGCGCGAGGGCGTCACGGACGCCTTCGGTGTGCCGGGCGCGGCGATCAACCCCTTCTACAAGGCGCTGAAAGAGGGCGGCGGCATCAGCCACACCCTCGCCCGCCACGTCGAGGGCGCCTCCCACATGGCCGAGGGCTACACCCGCACCAAGCCGGGCAACATCGGCGTCTGCATCGGCACCTCCGGCCCCGCCGGCACCGACATGATCACCGGCCTGTACTCGGCCATCGGCGACTCCATCCCGATCCTGTGCATCACCGGCCAGGCCCCGACCTCCGTGATCCACAAGGAGGACTTCCAGGCCGTCGACATCGCCTCGATCGCCAAGCCGGTCACCAAGATGGCGGTCACCGTCCTGGAGGCCGCGCAGGTCCCCGGCGTCTTCCAGCAGGCCTTCCACCTGATGCGCTCCGGCCGTCCCGGCCCGGTCCTGATCGACCTGCCGATCGACGTCCAGCTCACCGAGATCGAGTTCGACCCGGAGACGTACGAGCCGCTGCCGGTCTACAAGCCGACCGCGACCCGCGCCCAGATCGAGAAGGCGATCTCCTTCCTCCTGGAGTCCGAGCGCCCGCTGATCGTCGCCGGCGGCGGCATCATCGGCGCCGACGCCTCCGACCTGCTGGTCGAGTTCGCCGAGCTGACCCGGACCCCGGTCATCCCGACCCTGATGGGCTGGGGCACGCTGCCCGACGACCACGAGCTGAACGCCGGCATGGTCGGCGTCCAGACCTCGCACCGCTACGGCAACGCGAACTTCCTGGAGTCCGACTTCGTCCTCGGCATCGGCAACCGCTGGGCCAACCGCCACACCGGCTACAAGCTCGACGTCTACCGCCAGGGCCGCACGTTCGTCCACGTCGACATCGAGCCCACCCAGATCGGCAAGATCTTCCCGCCGGACTACGGTGTCGTCTCCGACGCCAAGGCCGCGCTGGAGCTGTTCGTCGAGGTGGCCAAGGAGCTGAAGGCCGAGGGCAGGCTGCCCGACCGCGCCGACTGGGTCGCCTCCACCCAGGAGCGCAAGGCGACTCTCCTGCGCCGTACGCACTTCGACAACGTGCCGATGAAGCCGCAGCGCGTGTACGAGGAGATGAACAAGGCCTTCGGCCCGGAGACGCGATACGTCACCACGATCGGCCTCTCCCAGATCGCCGGCGCGCAGATGCTGCACGTCTACAAGCCGCGCCACTGGATCAACTGCGGCCAGGCCGGCCCGCTCGGCTGGACCATCCCGGCCGCGATCGGCGTCGCCAAGGCCGACCCGGACTCCCCGGTCGTCGCCCTGTCCGGCGACTACGACTTCCAGTTCCTGATCGAGGAGCTGGCGGTCGCCGCGCAGCACCGGATCCCCTACGTCCACGTCCTGGTGAACAACGCCTACCTGGGCCTGATCCGTCAGGCGCAGATCGGGCTGGACATCAACTTCCAGGTCAACCTGGAATTCGAGAACATCAACACGCCCGAGATCGGCGTCTACGGCGTCGACCACGTCAAGGTCGCCGAGGGCCTCGGCTGCAAGGCGATCCGGGTCACCGAGCCGGACCAGCTGGGCGCCGCCTTCGAGCAGGCGAAGAAGCTGGCCGCCGAGTACCGGGTGCCGGTCGTCGTCGAGGCGATCCTGGAGCGCATCACCAACATCTCGATGAGCCGGACGATGGACATCAGCGACATCTCCGAGTTCGAGGAGCTGGCCACCGAGCCCGGCCACGCGCCGACGTCGATCAAGCCGCTGAAGGTCTGATCCGCCGACAGCGCACGAGTCGGCAACAGCGCACGAGGGGCGGCCCATCCCGGGGGGATGGGCCGCCCCTCACACGTGTGCGTCCCCGCAACTGAAGCCCCCGCCGCCGCCGGTGCTCCAGGACTGGCGCAGCCCGTGTTCCGTGGGGCCGCCGCGGCCCGTGAGGCCCGCCTCCCGGGTGAAGCGGGGGACCAGCAGGGTGAGGGCCTTGTCGCCGTGGAGGGCCACCAGGAGGAGCTGGTCGTCGGAGGACAGGCCGGACGGGCGGGGGGAGTGAGCGGGCAGCGGGTGGCGGGTGCGGAGGCGTTTGAGCGCTTGGCGGGCGGCCCGGGTGGGTCCGGGGAGGGTGCGGCGCAGCATGCCCTCCGCGACCAGCTCCGCGCGCAGTCCGGCCAGGGCCTTGCGGACGGCCTGCCGGTCGAGCAACTGGCGCAGGCCGGCGGGGCGGTAGAGGGTGGCGTGGACCGCCTTCGCCAGGGGCGGCAGGGGGCCTTGGGGTGCCGGGCCCGAGGTCCGCATCGTTCCCGTACGGCCGGCCTCCACCGCACCGCGCAGATGCAGCCCCAGCACCGCCACCGTCACCGCGGCCCGGGCGCCCCCGCGCAGCAGGGCGAGCGCGTGCGGGTCCGTCGGGACGTTCCGCTCACCGGCCATCGCACACCTCCGGGCAGGGCCCGCCGCCCCCGTGTCGGCGGGCCCCGCGTAGCGGTGTTGTGCCCGCCGGCGACGGTGGTCGAAGCCTCCTCGGCGGTGTTTCAGAGGTTGATTTGAGGGTTGCGTAGGCCCGGTACGGCTGCCGCGGTAACCGGGGTCGTCACACCTCGTGCTCCGACAGCCCGGGCCAGTCGTCCGGGCCGCCGCCCTGCCATTCGATGAGGTCGCTCTCCTCGACCTCGATCCGGTCCAGATCGGCCAGTCGCAGGATCTCGACGACGTCGTCCAGGTGGGAGGCGAGCCCCAGGGTCACGTCCCCCTCGGTGACCCGCCGGGATCCGTCCAGGGCCGGGGCGTGGACCACGATGTGCGGGTACTGCGTCGGATTGCCCATGGCATCAGCGTCCTGCGGATGCGCCGGATACGCCACCAGGAGCCGAGGAGCCGAGGAGCCGAGGAGCCGAGGAGCCGAGGAGTCCAGGAGCCCGGGCAGCACGAAAGCGCCCCCTGGACAGGGGGCGCTCCGGTGGTGCGTGATGGCCGTCCGACGGCGCGAGGCTGGGCGCGACAGGTCGTTCGCGCCGCCGGACGGGGCCTGGGGACCTCGTGACGAGCGACGAGGTCGTGGCTGGGGACCGCGGCGCATGCGACGGAGCCGGGGCCCTTCCCTCTGGTCGAGAAGGGGACTCGGATCCTTCACCACCGCACTGGCTCGCATGCCGCCGCGGTCCTGCCCTGCCCGCGGTACCGAGTGATCACCCCTCATCCGGATCGCTCGGTGGCGGGTCGTACGCGTCCGGAAGCCCGACCTCCCCGTCGGGCCCCGGACGCAGTCCGTGGGCTCAGTCCTCGCGCAGGGCGCGGACCGCCTCCTCCACGCGCTTGCCGTAGTCCGGGTCGGCGGCGTGGAAGTGGGCCAGGTTCTTCTCGATCACGTCGTCGCGGGAGACCTGCGCGAGGCCGCCGGCGATGTTCGCGACGAGGCGGGACTTCTCCTCCTCGGACATCAGGCGGTACAGCTCGCCCGCCTGGTAGAAGTCGTCGTCCTTGGTGTGCAGGGGCGCCTCGTGGTTGCCCGTGTAGCCGGTCACCGCCAGCGGGGCCGACAGCGGGCGGCCGGTCTCCACCGGGCCGTCGTAGGAGTTCGGCTCGTAGTTCTTGGCGTGGCGGCCCTGGGCGTTGGACGCCATGAGACCGTCGCGGCCGTAGTTCTGCGCGGTCGTCGCCTTCGGGGCGTTGACGGCGAGCTGGGTGTGGTTGACGCCCAGGCGGTAGCGGTGCGCGTCCGCGTAGGCGAACAGGCGGCCCTGGAGCATCTTGTCGGGGGAGGGGCCGATGCCCGGAACGAAGTTGTTCGGGGAGAACGCGGCCTGCTCGACCTCGGCGAAGACGTTGTCCGGGTTGCGGTCGAGGACCAGGCGGCCGACCCGCTGCAGCGGGTAGTCCTTGTGCGGCCACACCTTGGTGAGGTCGAACGGGTTGAAGCGGTAGTCCGCCGCCTCGGCCGCGGGCATGATCTGGACGTACAGGGTCCAGGACGGGTGCACACCGCGCTCGATGGCCTGGAGCAGGTCCGTCTGGTGCGAGTTGGGGTCCTTGCCGGCCAGCTCGGCGCCCTGCTCGGCGGACAGGGAGCGGATGCCCTGGTTCGTCTTGAAGTGGTACTTGACGAAGAAGGCCTCGCCCTCGGCGTTCGTCCACTGGTAGGTGTGCGAGCCGTAGCCGTTCATGTGGCGGTACGACGCCGGGATGCCGCGGTCGCCCATCAGCCAGGTCACCTGGTGCGTGGCCTCGGGGGCGTGGGCCCAGAAGTCCCAGACGTTGTCCGGCTCCTGCTTGCCGGTGAACGGGTCCCGCTTCTGCGAGTGGATGAAGTCGGGGAACTTGATCGGGTCCTTGATGAAGAACACCGGGGTGTTGTTGCCGACGAGGTCGTAGTTGCCCTCCTCGGTGTAGAACTTCACCGCGAAGCCGCGCGGGTCACGGACCGCGTCGGCGCCGCCGAGGGAGTCGGCGACGGTCGAGAAGCGCACGAACACCTCGGTGCGCTTGCCGATCTCGCCCAGGAAGGCGGCGTGGGTGTAGCCGGTGACGTCGTCGGTCACCTCGAAGTGGCCGTACGCGCCGGATCCGCGCGCGTGCACAACACGCTCCGGGATCCGCTCACGGTTGAAGCGCGCGAGCTTCTCCAGGAGGTGCTGGTCCTGGAGGAGGAGGGGGCCACCGACACCGGCGGAGGCGGAATTCTGGTTGTCGGCGACCGGGGCGCCGGACTCGGTCGTGAGCACGCGCTTCGACATCGTGGACCTTCCGTGCGGGAGTCAGCGGAAACCTGTTTCCGCTTTGTGGAGCCTAGAAGTGGGGTGATCTGAACGTCAACAGTTTGTTGAAGCGGATTCCGGACCGCGGCGCCGCCTGGGCGCGACAGGACAGGTGTCGGCGGCGCCGCGGACCGGAAGTTCGGGGGGTCGGGTCAGACCTGGGCGCCGGACAGGCGCTCCACGGCCCGCAGCAGGGCCGAGTGGTCCAGGCCGCCGTCGCCCTGCGCGCGCAGGGAGGCGACCAGCTGGGCGACCACGGCACCGACCGGCAGGGCGGCGCCGACGTTGCGGGCGGCGTCGGTGACGATGCCCATGTCCTTGTGGTGCAGGTCGATCCGGAAGCCCGGCTTGAAGTCGCGGCTCAGGAAGTTGTCCTTCTTCCGCGTCAGCACGGTGGAGCCGGCGAGGCCGCCGTTGAGGACGTCCAGCGCGGCCGCCAGGTCCACGCCCGACTTCTCCAGGAAGACCACGGCCTCGGCGCAGGCCTGGATGTTCACGGCGACGATCAGCTGGTTGGCCGCCTTCACGGTCTGACCCGAGCCGTGCGGGCCGCACAGCACGATGGTCTTGCCCAGGGCGTCGAAGATGGGCTTGGCCTGGTCGAAGTCGGCCTGCTCGCCGCCGACCATGATCGACAGTACGGCCTCGATGGCACCGGCCTCACCGCCGGAGACCGGGGCGTCCAGCACGCGGATGCCCTTGTCCTTGGCGGCCGCGGCCAGGTCGACGGAGGTCTGCGGGGTGATCGAGGACATGTCGATCAGCAGCGCGCCGGACTTCGCGTTCTCCAGGATGCCGGCGGGGCCGTAGGAGATGGCCTCGACCTGCGGGGAGGCGGGCACCATCGTGATCACCACGTCGGCGTCCCGCACGGCCTCGGCGATCGAGGAGGCGGCCGTACCGCCCGCTGCGGCCAGCCGGTCCAGCTTGTCCTGCTCCAGGGTGAAGCCGGTGACGTCGTAGCCCGCCTTGATCAGGTTCTCGGACATGGGGGAGCCCATGATGCCGAGGCCGATCCAGGCGATCTTGGGAAGAGTGCTCATGTCAGGGGGTGCCTCTCTCAACTACCTTGCAAAGTCAGGATGTTCAGCGCGCCGCACGCGCTTCGCGCGGGAGCCACTCGAAGGCCTCGGCGCTCGGACGGTCGCCCGGCTTGTACTCCAGGCCCACCCAGCCGTCGTAACCGGCCTTCTTCAGCCGGCCGAGCAGGTCCTCCAGCGGGAGCGAGCCCGTTCCGGGGGCGCCGCGGCCGGGGTTGTCGGCGATCTGGACGTGGCCGGTCTTCGACGCGTACCGCTCGATGACCGAGGGCAGGTCCTCGCCGTTCATGGACAGGTGGTACAGGTCCATCAGGAACTTCGCGTTGCCGAGGCCCGTGGCCGCGTTGACCTTGTCGACGACCTCGATCGCGGCCGGCGCCGACACCAGCGGGTACAGCGGCGACTCGGGCTGGTTCAGCGTCTCGATCAGCAGGATCGCGCCGATCCGGTCGGCCGCCCGCGCCGCGAGGGTCAGGTTCTCCAGCGCGAGCGCGTCCTGCTCGGCCGGGTCCACACCCTCCACGCGGTTGCCGTAGAGGGCGTTGAGCGCCTTGCAGCCCAGGGAGGCGGCGAAGTCGGCGGCCACGTCGATGTTGGCGCGGAACCTCTCCGACTCCTCACCGGGCACCGACAGGGCGCCGCGGTCCGGGCCGGGCAGCTGCCCGGCGTAGAAGTTCAGCCCCGTGAGCTGCACGCCCGCGTCCTCGATCGCCTTCTTCAGGGCGTCGAGCTCGGACTGCTCGGGGGTGGGGGAGTCGACCCAGGGCCACCACAGCTCGACCGCCGTGAAGCCCGCCGCGGCGGCGGCCGCGGGACGCTCCAGGAGCGGGAGTTCCGTGAAGAGGATCGACAGGTTGACGTTGAAGCGCTGGTCTGCGAATCCCATCGGGGTCGGCGCTCCCTTCCTGCGTATTCCGTAATGTGGAAGATTGTTTCTGCGTAATGGAAGATTGCCTTCGATCGGGGGTGACTGTCAAGAGCGGGCACGAAAAAGTGCCCCTGCGCGGCCTGCGCAGGGGCACTTCTCCGGGTCGGTCAGAGTGCGTCCACGGCACTCACCTTCCAGCCCGCCGAGGTCCGGCTCAGCGTCATCCGCACCCGGTTCAGATCGAGGCGGGACCCGGACACCTGGGTGCTCTGGGTGACCTGGTTGACGAAGAGCAGCGCGACGACCCGGTCCGGGCCGGCCGACGCCACGGAAGCCGCCGCCACCGTCGCCTTCACCACGCCGTGGTACTTCGTCGCGGTCGGCCCCACCACCGTCCGCGTGGTCTTCACGTACTGCTCGCGGAACTTTCCGGTCAGCCGCTCGCGGGCGCGCGCGAAGTCACGGTCCAGATGCCGGTAGTCGTACGACAGCACGACCGGCGCCGCCTCCCGGGCGGCCGCGAGCGCCTGGTCCCGGGCCGCCTCCGTCTGCCGCCCCTCGCGGTAGTGCCACCCGAGCACGCCGACGGCGACCAGACCCGCCGCGAGGAGCGCGCAGAGCACCGCGAGGAGCGGCCGCTGCCCGGGCCGCCACGCGGGCGCGCGCTCCCGCGTCTCTTCCTCCTCGGGGGACTCCGGCGACGGCTCCGGCGGGTCCTCCCAGCCGTTCTCCGGGGGGTCGATGAGCAGGGTGGGGCCGGACGCGTGGGCCTCGTCCCCCTCGTTCCGTGGCCCTTCCCGGTCGGCCTCGGGCGCCGGCCGCTGGGCCCGCTTGGCCGCCGCGCGGGCGGCCGCGGTCAGGGTGCGGCGGGCGGGCGGGCCGGCGCCGCGGCTTCGGGTGGTCGCGTTGGCCACGGTCTTTCTCCTCACTGGGGGTACGGGGGGAGGGGCTGGGTCAGCCCACGAACTCGACTTCGGAGGTCAGCCAGCGGCCGCCCCGGCGTACGAGGTCGAGCTGGAGCCGGTAGGTGCGCGCCTGCCCCTCGGGCACGGCGGTGTTGGTCACCTTGCTGTCGGCGACCACCAGGACGCGGGCCGAGTGCTCGTCGGACCGCACGATGCCCGCCTCCAGCACCTGCCCCTCGGACACCGACTTGTTCTGGGCGACGAGCTTCGTCAACTCCGCGGTCTGGGCGGCGAATTGCTTCTTGAAGTCGCCGGTGGCGCCCCTCAGCACGTTGGCGCTGTCCTGGTCGTAGTGCCGGTAGTCGAGCGAGGTGAAGTTCAGCGCCGACTGGCGGGCCGCGGCCAGGACGTCCTGGCGGCGCTGCTCCGCCGCGTGCCGGTCGGCGAGGCCGAGACCCAGCCAGACCGACAGCCCGGTCGTCAGCACGGTCGCGGCGACGAGCCCCGCCGACAGCACTCTCATGCGTCCCCCTGTCATGCCATCGGCCCGACGAGCAGCCATTGCCACGACTCCTTTCCGAACGTGCTCTGTTCGCCGCCCGTCGAGCCGATCTCGACGGGCGTCCCGTCCGGGCCGGTCGCGGTGCCGGTCTCCGGGTCGTACGGGCTGACGTACGCGGCCTGGTCCGCGCCGCCCGAAGCGGCCCGCGCGCCCGGGGCGTTCTGGGCGCCGCGCACCGAGGTCTTGCTCCCGCGCGGCGCCGCGCAGTGCGCGTCGGTGTTCGCCGGGCGGGTGCTGGTGTCCGAGGGGTCGCGCTGCCGCGTCCCGTAGCCCTGGGTGCAGGCGGGCGGGTCGTCGGCGTTGACCGTGAGCCCGAAGTGGGTGGTGCCGTCACCGGGTATGACGGTGTAGCTGCCGGCGACCGTCACCGGGAGCGTGACCAGGGCCTGTTCCACGCCGGGCAGCCGGGCCAGCGTGATCTGGCCGCCGCTGACGAGGTTGGCCAGCAGGACCGGCACATACGGCCGCGTGGACCTCAGCAGGGAGTTGACCTGCTGCGCGGCGGGCACCGCGTTGCCGATCAGTTTGCGCACGTCTCCGTCGCTCGCCTTCACCTGTGCGGTGAGGGCCGCCAGATCGTGGGAGAACGACTTGATCGCCGAGCCCTGGTCGGCCTGGGTCTTGAGCACCTTGCGCGAGTCCTCGATCAGCGAGACCGTCTGCGGCAGCGAGTCGGTCGCCGACTCGACGAGCGAGTTCCCGGAGTCGACGAGCCGGCTCAGGTCCGGTCCGGTGCCCGCGAAGGCCTGGCCCAGTTCGTCGACGGTGGTGCGCAGATCGTCCTTGCCGACCGAGTTCACCAGCCGGTCCAGACCGAGCACGAGGTCGGTGACGGGCAGCGGGGTCCGGGTGCGGCCGCGCGGGATCCCGCTGCCGTCCATCAGGTACGGCCCGGCGGAGCGCCGGGGCTGCAGGTCGACGTACTGCTCGCCCACCGCCGAACGGTCGGCGACGACGGCCAGGCTGTCGGCCGGGATCCGCGGCGCGCCGTCGTCGATGCGCAGCCCCACCGACACCCCGGAACCGGTCAGCCGCAGATCGCTCACCCGGCCCACCGGCACCCCGCGGTAGGTGACCTCGGCGCCGGGGAAGACGCCCCCGGAGTCGGCGAAGTCGGCCCGCACGGTGTAGCCGCGGCCGAGGACGTCGTCGACCAGACCGGTGTACTCGGCGCCCACGTACGACACCCCGACGGCGGTGACCGCGGCGAAGGCGAGCAGCTGGGCCTTGACCCCACGTGTGATCACGGCTGTATCCCCTTCAGTAGGAGTTCGGCGAGCGCGAGGTCGATCCCCGGCGGGCGGTGCCCGTCCCGGCCGGTCCCGTAGGCCGCGGTGCACACAGGCGGGCAGAGCAGGTCGCCGCCGCCGTCCGCCGGCGGTGAGGGGTCGGCCGGTGTCTTCGGCACGTCCGGCAGATCGGGGAGGCTGGGCGGCGACGTGGGCAGCGGCAGGTCCGGCACGCCGGGCAGCGAGGGAGTCGGGACCGGTGTGCCGCCGGAACCGCCGGCGCCCTTGCCGGGCTTGTCGGTGAGGTTGCCGTAGATGTTCGCCAGGTCGAGATCGGCGGTGATGCGCAGGTTGACGTAGTCGCCCTTGATGGCGTCCGTCGCGTTGCGCGGGAACGGGTACGTGGTCAGCAGTTCCAGGGAGTTGGGCAGGTCGTCGCCCGCCTTGTCGAGCTGTTGCAGGATGGGCTGCAGCTTCTTGAGGTCGGCGACGGTGTCGTCGTGGGAGGCGTTCACGACCTCGGTGCCCTTCTCGCCGAGTTTCGACAGCGAGGTGAGCATTTTCGTCAGGTCGCGGTGCTGGTCGGCGAGGACCTTCAGGGCGGGCGGGATGGTGTCGACCGCCTGGGCGATCGTCTTCTTCTCCTTGCGCAGCCGCCCGGACAGCCGGTCCAGGCCCTTGAGGGCGCGGACGATCTGGGCGCGCTGCCCGTCCAGGCCGCCGAGGAACGTGTCGAGCTGCTTGAGCAGGGACTTGACCCTGTTCTCGCGGCCGTGCAGGGCCTTGTTCAGCTCCACGGTGATCGTCTTGAGCTGGGCCACGCCGCCGCCGTTCAGCAGCGCGGAGAGCGCGGACAGCACCTCCTCGATCTCCGGGTTGCGGCCGCTGCGGGACAGCGGGATGACGGCGCCGTCCCGCAGCCGCCCCACCGGCCGGATGCCGGATGGTGCGGACAGCGCCACGTACTTCTCGCCGAGCACGCTGGTCTGCCGCAGGTCGGCGACCGCGTTGGCGGGCAGCTTCACCGAGTCGGCCACGCGCAGCCGCACCCGTGCGTGCCAGCCGACCAGTCGGACCTTCTCGACCGCGCCCACCGTGACGTCGTCGACCTTCACCGCCGACTGCGGCACCAGATCCAGGACGTCCCGGAACTCGACCGTCACGTGGTAGGCGTGGCCGTCGTCCGCCGCGCCCCCGGGAAGCGGGACGTCGTACCAGCCGTTGACCTCACAGCCGGTCAGCAGCAGCGAACCGGCCGCCGTCCATGCCGCCACCCGGCTTCCGCGTCGCGCGTTCATGCCGCCCCCAGGATTCCGCCGAGGGTGCGGTCGACCGTGCCCGTCCCCGCCGCCGGGGCGGCCGGCAGCTTCGGCAGCGAGTCGAAGAGCTTCTTCAGGTCCTTGCAGTCGGGGTTCGGTCCGCCCTCGTCGCCGGTCGTCCGCAGCAGGGAGCACAGCAGGGACGCGGGGTCCTGCGGGGTCTGCGGGTTGTTGCGGGTGTCGAGGGTGCCGGCGGCGGGGTTGTAGGCGTCCGCCAGGTTCGACAAGCCCGTGGGCGCGACCGTCAACAGCTCCTCCAGCGCCGCCCGTTGGGTGACGAGGACCTTGGTGACCTTGCTGAGGCCCTTGACGTCCGACGTCAGGTATTTCTTGTTGGCCTTCACGAAGCCGGACACGTCGCCGAGCGCCACCGCCAGGAACTGCAGCGCCGCGGCGAGGTCCTTGCGCTCCCCGGCCAGTTGCTTCGCGACCGTGGCGAGGCTCGTGTCGAACGACCGCACGCTCTTGTCGTCGGCGGCCAGCGCGGCCGTGAACACCTGGAGGTTCCGCACGGTGCCGAACAGGTCACCGCGTCCGTCGGACAGCGTGGTGACCGCCTGCGAGAGGTCGTCCACCGACTGGTGCAGGTTCTTTCCCTGACCCTGGAGGTTGTCCGCGCTCACCCCGAGCAGCCGGGACAGGGAGCCGTCCTTGTTCGCGCCCTTCGGGCCGAGCGCCTCGGCCGTCGTGTGCAGGCTGTCGAAGATCCGGTCCAGCTCGACCGGTACGGCCGTACGGGCCTCGGGGATGACGGCGCCGTCCCGCAGGACGGGGCCCTTCCGGTACACGGGCAGCAGTTGCACGTAACGGTCGCTGACCACCGAGGAGTTCACGATGGCCGCCCGCGCGTCCGCGGGTACCTTTTGCCCCTTGTCGTACTCCAGCTCCACTCGCACCCGGTCGCCCTGCGGAGTGATCTTCTTGACCACGCCGATGCGGACCCCGAGGACGCGGACGTCCGAGCCGGGGTAGATGCCGACGGTGCGCGGGAAGTACGCGGTGACCCGCACGGACTCCGAGTGCGGCCACAGCACGACGGCCAGGGCGACGACGACCGTGAGGGCGGTGAACAGGGCCAGCGCGCGCCGGACGGGGATGTGCCGGGTCATCGCGAACCTCCCGAGCGCGGCACCACCGGAGCGGCGACCAGGTTCTGCACGTAGGAGTCGAACCAGCGGCCGTTGCCGAGGGTGTTGGTGAAGACCCGGACGTAGGGGGCGAGCAGCTTGATGCTGCGATCGAGGCTCGCCTGGTTGCGTTCGAGCATGGTGACGAAGGTGTTCAGGTTCTTCAGGGCGGGCCCGATCTGTTTCGCGTCGTCCTGGACCAGCCCGGACAGTTCGATGCCCAGCAGGGCGGAGGTCGTGAGCAGTTTGTGGATCGCGGAGCGCCGCTTGCTGATCTCCTGGAACAGCTTGCCGCCGTCCTTCACCAGCGCGGAGAAGTGCTTCGAGTGCTGCGCCAGCACCTTGGTGACCCCGTTGGCGTGACCGAGGAGGTTCCGCAGCGCCTTGTCGCGCGAGGCGACGGTCCGGGAGATCCGCGACAGCCCCTGGATGGAGGCCCGCACCTCCGGGGGCGAGTCCTGGAAGGTGGTGGAGATCGTGTCCAGCGCCTTGGCGAGCCGCCCGGTGTCGACCTTCTCCGACGTGGTCGTCAGATCGCTGAACGCCTGCACGACGTCGTACGCCGACACCGTCCGGGCCAGCGGGATCTCGCTGCCCGCCGGCAACTGGCCGGGTCCCTTCGGGTTCAGCGCGAGGTACTTCGCGCCGAGGATCGTCTTGACCCGGATCGCCGCCCCGGTGTCGGTGCCGAACTCCGGGTCGCCCTTGACCTTGAAGGTGACCTTGACGTGATCGCCCTCCAGGCCGACGGAGTCGACCTTGCCGACCTTGACCCCGGCGATCCGCACCTCGTCGCCCGGCTTGAGACCGCCCGCCTCCGAGAAGGCCGCGCTGTACCTCGTCCCGCCACCGATCAGCGGCAGGCTGTCGGCGTTGAACGCGGCCACGGTCAGCAGTCCGAGGACAGTGAGGCCGACGGCGCCGACCACGACGGGGTTGCGTTCACGGAACGGCTTCAGGCGCGGGCGGCGCAGCCGGAGCCGCGGCAGCTTCGGCCTGGGCCACAGGACCTTGACCTTGACCAGGGATTCGGGGCGGCGCGGCCGGGGCCCCCGCAGCCTCGGCAGTCCAGGCAGCCGCGGCAGCTTCGGCTTCGGCCAGAGGATCTTCACCTTGACCAGCGGTTCGGGACGGCGGGCCTTGCCCCGCCCGATGCGCGGGCTCATCCGCCGCACCTCGCCCGTGCCACGTGCAGCTCCGGGGTGAGCACTTGCTTCGTCTTCGGCAGCACGATCCGGCCGTCGAAGTCGCAGAGGTAGAAGTTGAACCACGAGCCGTAGGACGCCGTCCCGGTCAGCTCGTTGAGCTTGTTCGGCAGCCGCTTCAGCACGCCCTCCACGGTCTTCTCGTTGTCGTTCAGCGTTCCGGCCACCTTGGCCAGATGCGCGATGTCGTCCTTCAGCGGCGGACGCGCGTCCTTCAGGAGGCCCGAAGTGGCGTCCGTGAGGTCGCCGATGTTCACCAGGGACTCCCCGATGGGCTTGCGGTCGGCGGAAAGCCCGGAGATCACCCGGCGCAGCTGGGTGAGCAGCCCCGAGAACCGGGAGCCGCGCTTGTCGAGCGTCTCCAGCGTGGTGTTGAGGTTGTCGATCACCGAGCCGATCAGCTCGTCCCGGTCGGCGAGGGTCGTGGTGAGCGAGGCCGTGTGCGCGAGCAGGCTGTTCACCGTGCCGCCCTCGCCCTGGAGGGTCTTGATGATCTCGGTGGCGAGCTGGTTGACGTCGTTCGGGCTGAGCGCGGCGAACAGCGGCTTGAAACCGTTGAGGAGCGCGTTCAGGTCGAGCGCCGGCTGGGTGCGCGCCAGCGGGATGGTGCCGCCCGGGCGCAGCCGGCCGCCGTCGCCCGCGCCCTCCTGGAGCGCGATGTAGCGCTGCCCGACGAGGTTGCGGTAGCGGACGACCGCGTGGGTGCTGGTGAGCAGCGGCCGGTCGGCGGTCACGGTGAAGGTGACCTCGGCCAGGGTGCGGTCCTTGATCCGGATGCCCTCGACCTCGCCGACCCGCACCCCGGCCACCCGGATGTCGTCGCCCTGCTCCAGCCCCGTCACGTCGGTGAACACCGCGTGGTAGGTGTCCTTCGGAGTGAAGGACACGTTGACGATCGTCGCGGCGAGCAGACCCGTCGCCGCGATGGTGACCAGCGCGAACAGGCTGAACTTGATCAGTGGCGCGGCGGTCTGCCGGGCTCTCGTGGTCCTCATGCGACGCTCACCGCCGTTCCGCGGGCCAGCGGTCCGAACAGCAGGGTCGCGACGGGCGGCACCTCGTCCGCGGGCACGCCCAGGACGGGGGCCACGAGCGAGCCGACGGCCCGCTGCTCGTCGGCGGTGGCGGACACGCCGACCCCTCCGGGCAGCCCGCCGCCCGAACCTCCGTCCTTCGTACCGTCGTCGAGACGGGGTTTGGGACCGGGTACCTGCGGATGCGGCAGGCCCCGGCAGTTCGGCCCCGACCGCTCGCCGTAGCGCGGCTCCTCGCCGGGCCGGTACGCGCCCTGCGGGCGGACGACCTCGAGGGTGATGCGCATCTCGCCGCCGCGGAACGCGTCCTCGGACGCCCGCTCCTGCCGGACCAGCCCGCCCAGCAGGCACGGGTACTCGGGGGAGTAGCGGGCGAACAGTTCCAGCGTGGGGCGGGAGACCCGGCCGAGGGTGATCAGCCGGTCGCCGTTCTCTTCGAGGAAGTCGCGTGCGGTGCCGGCGACGGTCGTGGTCGTGCGCAGTGCGGCGGCCAACTGGTCCTTCTTCTCCACGATCGTGCGGCTGGTGGTGACGGTGTTGCGCAGGGTCCTCATCAGGTCGGGCGCGGCGTCCGCGTACACCTCGGCGACGTCCGCGAACCGCGCGATGTCCTCCTCGAGCGAGGGCAGATGCGGGTTGAGGCGGCGCAGATAGCCCTCGACGCGGGTGAGGTTGTCGCCGATCCGGTCGCCGCCGCCCTCCAGCGCCGTCGCGAACGCCGAGAGTGTGGCGTTGAGTTCACCCGGCCGGACCGTGCGCAGAAGGGGCAGCAGGTCGTTCATCAGCTGCTGCAGCTCGATACCGGTCCTGGTGCGGTCCTGGGTGATGACGTCCCCGGCACGGATGGGCCGGGCCGAGGCGTGCACCGGCGGCACGAGGTCGACGTACTTCTCGCCGAACAGCGTCTTGGGCAGCAGCCGCGCGTGCACGTCCGAGGGGACGTACGTGACGTACTCCGGCTTGAGCGCGAGGTCGAGCGTGGCCTTGCTGCCGTCGGCGTGCACCGCGCGCACCTCGCCCACCAGCAGCCCGCGCAGCTTGACGTCGGCCCGGGGCTCGAGCTGGTTGCCGAGGCGGTCGGCCTGCAACGTGATCCGCACGACCGGCGTGAACGCCTGCTGGTAGACGGCCACCGCGAGCGACAGCAGCAGCGCGACCACGGCGATGAAGACGATGCCGTACAACCTGAGTCTCAGCACTCGCACCGGCCTCACCCCGCGATCCGTACGGTTGTGTTGGCGCCCCAGATCGCGAGGCTCAGGAAGAAGTCCAGGACGTTGACGGCGACGATCGAGGTCCGTACCGCCCGGCCCACCGCGACGCCGACGCCCGCCGGGCCGCCGCTCGCGTGGTAGCCGTAGTAGCAGTGCACCAGGATGATCAGCACTGCGAAGACGATCACCTTGCCGAAGGACCAGAACACGTCGACCGGTGGCAGGTACTGGTGGAAGTAGTGGTCGTACGTGCCCGTCGACTGCCCGTAGTAGCCGGTGGTGATGGTGCGGGCGGCCAGGTAGGACGACAGCAGCCCGATCACGTACAGCGGGATCACCGCGACGAAGCCGGCGATCATCCTGGTCGTCACCAGGAACGGCAGCGACGGGACGCCCATCACCTCCAGCGCGTCGGTCTCCTCGCTGATCCGCATCGCGCCGAGTTGCGCCGTGAAGCCGGCGCCGACCGTCGCGGACAGGGCCAGGCCGGCCACCAGCGGGGCGATCTCCCGGGTGTTGAAGTACGCCGACAGGAACGCCACGAAGTTGGAGGTGCCGAGCTGGTTGAGGGCCGCGTAGCCCTGGAGGCCGACCTCGGTGCCGGTGAAGAAGGAGAGGAAGGCGATGACGCCGACCGTGCCGCCGACGACGGCGAGCGCACCGCGCCCGAAGCTGACCTCGGCCAGCAGACGCAGGATCTCCTTCTTGTAGCGGCGCAGGGTGCGGCCGGTCCACGCGAGCGAGCGGCCGTAGAAGGAGAGTTGGGTGCCCAGCTCTTCGAGGGAGCGCAGGGGGCGTTCGAGTAGTCGCATCGGCTAACCCCTCTGCGGGACGACCTGGAAGTACACCGCGGTCATCACGAAGTTCGTCACGAACAGCAACATGAAGGTGATCACCACCGACTGGTTCACGGCGTCGCCCACGCCCTTCGGTCCGCCCTTCGCGGTCAGCCCCTTGTACGAGGCGACGATCGCCGCGATCGCCCCGAACACCAGCGCCTTGATCTCGGCGGCCCACAGGTCGGAGAGCTGGGCGAGGGTGGTGAAGGACGCCAGGTAGGCGCCGGGCGTGCCGTTCTGGAGGATGACGTTGAAGAAGTAGCCGCCCGCGACACCGACCACCGAGACGAGACCGTTGAGGAGGACGGCCACGACCATCGAGGCGAGCACGCGTGGTACGACGAGCCGGTGGATCGGGTCGATGCCGAGCACCTGCATCGCGTCGATCTCGTCCCGGATCTTCCGGGCCCCGAGGTCCGCACAGATCGCCGTGCCGCCCGCGCCCGCGATCAGCAGCGCGGTGACGATCGGCGAGGCCTCGCGCAGGACAGCGAGCACGGATGCCGCACCGGAGAAGGACTGCGCGCCCAACTGCCGCGTCAGGCTGCCGATCTGGAGTGCGATGACAGCCCCGAAGGGGATCGACACCAGAGCCGTCGGCAGGATCGTCACACTGGCGACGAACCACGCCTGCTGGATGAACTCCCTTGCCTGGAAGGGGCGTCGGGGAAGGGTCCGGACGACGTCAAGGGCCATCGCGAACAGGTTGCCCGAGTGCCGCAGCGCACCCGTCGGGGAGAGACTCATGCGCCGGTCACCCCCGTACCGTGCAACTCGGCCTCCCGTCTCGCGATCGCCTCCCAGCGGGGCGGGCGGGTGATGCCGGGGCCCGGCAGCAGGCGGGGAGGAAGGCCCTCGACCGCGCCGCCCTCGTCGATCTGCGCCAGCTCCTGCTCGACCTGTGCCGCGTCCTTCTCCTCCGCCATGCCGATCGGCCCCTGCATCCGGCCGTTCAGGAACTGCCGTACGACGGGCTCGTCGCTGGTCAGCAGCTCCTCGCGGGGCCCGAACATCACCAGTTCACGGCGGAACAGAAGCCCGATGTTGTCCGGGACCTGGCGGGCCGAGGCGATGTCGTGCGTGACGATCAGGAAGGTCGCGTCGATCTGCGCGTTGAGGTCGACGATGAGCTGGTTGAGGTACGCCACGCGCACCGGGTCGAGGCCCGAGTCCGGCTCGTCGAAGAGGATGATCTCCGGGTCGAGCACCAGGGCGCGGGCGAGCCCGGCCCGCTTGCGCATGCCGCCGGAGATCTCGCCGGGCAGCTTCCCCTCGGCGCCGATCAGCCCGACCATGTCCATCTTCTCCAGCACGATCCGCCGGATCTCGGTCTCGGACTTGCGGGTGTGCTCGCGCAGTGGGAAGGCGATGTTGTCGTACAGGTCCATCGACCCGAACAGCGCGCCGTCCTGGAACAGCACGCCGAACAGCTTCCGCACCTCGTACAGGTCGTGCTCCCGCAGGCGGGTGATGTCGCGGCCCGCGACCTTCACCGAGCCGCGCTCCGGCTTCAGCAGCCCGACGAGTGTCTTGAGGAACACCGACTTGCCCGTCCCGGAGGGGCCGAGCATCACCGACACCTCGCCGGCGGGCAGCGTCAGCGAGACGTCCTGCCAGATGACCTGGTGGCCGAAGGACTTGGTCAGCCCTTCCACACAGATCTCGACACCCATCCGGTCCCGCCCTTCGCCCGTGAAGCAGCTCCGACATCTGCTCTACGGGGAGGGGCGGGGCGTCCGTCGTGGCGGATGCGAGATTTTTTTCGGACGCGTTGACGGGGGGTTACGGCAGCTCGGCTACGGCAGCTTCGGCGGCTTCGAGGAAGGCGTGGGTACGGCCACGGGAACGGACGGCACCGCGGGATCGCCCGTGAGCGAGGGCAGCGGCGGCACCGAGGGGAGCGGTGGCACCGAGGGGAGCGGCGGCACCGCCGACTCCACCGGCAGCTCGGGCAGCGGAGGCGACGAGACCTCCGGCAGAGGCGGCACGGAGAGCGGTACGACAGATCGGGCAGTGGGTGACTGAGCAGCCGCCCGCCCGGGGGCCGCCGTCGCCGGGGGCCTGAGCGTCTCCGGAGCGCGCACCTGCCGGGTGCTGTCCGTCCGGAGCACCTGTGCCCCGCTGGACACGCCAGGCCGCGGAGCCGGAGCACCCGTACCACTGCCCCCGTCGAGCGTGTACGGCAGCACGAACACCGCCACCGTCAGGGTCGCCGCCGTCGAGGCGACCGCCACGGCCTGCACCTTCCCGCCCCCGCGCGGCCGCCCGCGCCCGACCAGGAACAGTACGACCCCGAGCGTCCCGGCCAGCGAGGCGCGCAGCGTCCGCCTGGCCCGGGCCAGCAGCGACTCGACCGTCCGGTAGCTGAGCCCCATCCGCACGGCGACCTGGCTCACGTCGAGATCCTCGGACTTCAGCCGCAGGGCTTCCGCCTGCCGGGCGGGCAGCTCCCCGCTGCGGACGGCCACCCACTTGGCCTCGGCCCGGTCGCACACCGCCTCCTCGACCGGCACGGGGCCCGGTGCGTGGAGCGTGGGGATGCGGCCGACCTCGGCTTCCCGGTTGACCTGCCGGTACCGGTCGACGCACAGCCGCATCGTCACGGTGGTCAGCCAGGCGCCGAGGCGCTCGTCGTCGAGTTCCGGGCGCTCAGCGGCGCGCAGCATCGCCTCATGGACGGCGTCCTCGGCGTCCTCCTGGCTCATCGACCGGCGCCGGGCCACCTTGAGCAACTGCTCGCGGTGGCTCCACATGCGCTGCCAACGCTCGTCGGCGGCCTGTATGTCCGCAGGCATGTCCGTCGCCATGAGGGCCCCTTCGCGCTCACCCACCGGTCGGTGCTTCCGGCGGGTGGCGACATTACCGCCGAGTATCCGCGGTTGTGGAGGGGACGAGGCGCATTGTGTTCTAGCCGTTGCTGGTCAGCGGGCCGGGGTCGGTCAGTACGCCGCCTCCGGGCAGCGTGAGGGTCGGTTCGGGGAGGGGGACGAGCGGCGTCTCCGACGCCTTCGGGACGTCGGGCGTACGGGACGGGGAGGCGGAGGGCGAGGCGGGCGGCGCCGACGGCCGGCGCGAGGGGCCCGGGCCCGGCTTCTGGTCGTCCGACGGCTTCGGCGAGGGTTTCGGGGTCTTCGGGCGGGGTGGCTTCGGCCGGTCCCGGACCTCGGCGGGCGCGTCCGGCACCACTCGATGCCCGGTCAGGTAGTACGCGTACCAGGCCTTGACCGTGCGCAGATAGGCGTCCGAGCGGTTGTAGCCGAGGATCGCCCGGTCCAGCTCTGCGGGGTCCGAGAGGTCCCGGCCGCCGGCGCACAGATAGCGCCCGGCGGCGAGCGCGGCGTCGTAGACGTTGTCCGGGTCCGCGTGTCCGTCCCCGTTGCCGTCCGCGCCCCAGTGGGCCCAGGTCGACGGGATGAACTGCATCGGACCGACCGCGCGGTCGTACACGGCGTCACCGTCGTAGGCGCCGCCGTCGGTGTCCGCGACGACGGCGAAGGCACCGCCGGTCAGCCGGGGCCCGAGGATCGGCCTCACGGTCGTGCCGTCCGAGGTCACCCGGCCGCCCCGCGCCTGCCCGGACTCCACCTGGCCGATCGCGGCCAGCAGCTGCCAGCGCAGCCGGCAGCCGGGCGCGGTGCGCGTCAGCTCCGACTCGGCGCGCCGGTACGCGGCGAACACGGTCGCGGGCAGGGCGCCGCCCGGCGCTGTCCGTGCCGAGGCCTTCTCACGGGGCCGTAGTGGGGGCAGATCGGTGCGGTAGGGGGTGTCGCCGGACACGCTGGGGCCGTGCTCGGCGGGTACCGGCTTCCGCACGGGCTCCGAGGCCCGCGCCGACACCCCCGGTGCCTGGGACGCGGTCAGCGCGGCCATCGCCGCCGCCGCGACCGCCGTACCCCTGGCGCCCCTGAACACGCCTGAGCCGAATCTGCGCACCGCGTGGTCCCCTCCCTGTGTGGTTTCCGTCGCCTGCTCTACGCGGGCGGGCGGCCCGTCCGTCGCAGGGAAGGTGCGGGAGGCCTTGGATAAGGTCGCAGCAAGCCGGACCTGCACGGGAGACCGGGTCGGCGCGCATGTCCGTTAAGGTCTCCCCAAGCGGCCGGTGCGGTCCGACCCCCGTCGCCGCGGACCTGGCGGGACGCGCGGGTCGGAGCAGATGCCATGGGGGCACAGTGCGACTGAGAGTGGAGTTCACGACCGAGCCCTTCGACCTCGACGAGGCGCCCGCGCACGCGTTGGCGGCCCGCGAGGTGATCGAGGCGGCGGAGCTGGACGCGGTGGACGTCGGCCCGTTCGGCAACACGGCGGAGGGCGGCGCCGACGCGGTGCTGACCGCCGTGGACGCACTGCTGCGCAAGACCCTGGAAGCCGGTGCCACCCGGATCTCGCTGCAGGTGAACGTGATCGGAGCGGGCGAATGACCGGCACCGGGGACGAGCCCTTCATCACGGCCGTGAAGCCGCTGGTCGACGCCATGGGCGGGGAGATGCTCCCGCCCGACGAGGCCGGCCCCGAGGACGTCGTCCTCGCCTGGGAGGGCGTCGACGTCGTCGCCGTACGCCTGCCCCAGCTCGCCGACTCCCTCGACCACATCCTGGCCGCCATGGAGCGGCGGCAGGGCCGGCCCCTGGCCGACCTGGACCGCAAGGCCAAACAGGAGGTCGTACGCATACTGGAGGCGCGGGGCGCCTTCGCCGTGCGGCACGGCGTGGAGACCGTGGCGAGCGCGCTGGGCGTCAGCCGCTTCACGGTCTACAACTATCTGAACCGGGAGAAGGGTGCCTGAGCCCGCGCCACGGGATCAGTTGTGTAACCCGGAATTTTCAACAAAGTGTTGACGTCGTGTTTCGGAGGGCGTTAGCTGTTCGCAGCCCGTTCAGCACGACGGCCGTTTCCGGCCACGGAGGCTTCCGTGACTACGACTTCCACGCCCCCGGGCCTGGCCCGGTTCAATGTCCTGGAGGAGCGCGCGGCGCTCGCCGCCCTCCACGAGGCGTGCGCCTCCACCGAGTGGGCCCGGCGGCTGTCCGCCGCCCGCCCCTACGCCACCGTAGAAGACCTCTACGCCGCCAGTGACGCCGCGATGGCCGAGCTGGCCACCGCGGACCTGGAAGAGGCGATGGCCGGCCACCCGCCGATCGGCCGCCCCAAGCCGGGAGACCCGACCTCCGCGCGGGAACAGGCCGGCATGGCCGGCGCCGCCGAGGAGCTCAAGGCCGAGATGCTCGAACTCAACCTGGCCTATCAGGAGAAGTTCGGCCACGTCTTCCTGATCTGCGCCACCGGCCGGACCGGCGAGCAGATGCGCGACGCGGTCAAGGAGCGGATCGGGAACTCGCCGGAGCAGGAGCGCGAGATCGTCCGCACCGAGCTGGGCAAGATCAACCGCATCCGACTGGCCCGACTCGTCGAAGAGGACGCCTGACACCATGAGCACCAGCACCACCGCCTCCGTGTCCACGCACATCCTGGACACCTCGATCGGCCGCCCCGCCGAGGGCGTCGCCATCCAGCTCGCGGCCCGCAGCGGCCGTGAGGCGGACTGGCAGGCGCTCGGCGGCTCCGCGACCGACGCCGACGGCCGGTGCAAGGACCTGCCGGCCCTGCCGGAGGGGACCACCCACGTACGGCTCGACTTCGCCGTCGAACCGTATTTCGAGAAGAAGCAAGCCGATGCGCAGCAGGACGCCCCCGCGAATCGGGACAGCGGCGCCGTGTTCTTCCCCGAGGTGGCGATCACCTTCGCCGTGAACCCCGGGGAGCACTACCACGTGCCGCTGCTGCTCAACCCGTTCGGCTACTCCGTTTACCGAGGGAGCTAGCAGAAACATGCCCACGATCCTGGGACAGAACCAGTACGGCAAGGCCGAGAACCGAGTCGTAAAGATCACGCGGGACGGCGCCACCCACCACATCAAGGACCTCAACGTCTCCGTCGCCCTGAGCGGCGACATGGACGAGGTCCACTACTCCGGCTCCAACGCCAACGTCCTGCCGACCGACACCACCAAGAACACGGTGTACGCGTTCGCCAAGGAGCACGGCATCGAGTCCGCCGAGCAGTTCGGCATCCACCTCGCCCGCCACTTCGTCACCTCGCAGGAGCCGATCCAGATCGCGCGGATCCGCATCGAGGAGTACGCCTGGGAGCGGATCGAGACCTCCGACGCCAACTCCAAGTTCATCGGCGCGGACGAGGTCAAGCACTCCTTCGTCCGCAAGGGCCAGGAGACCCGCCTCACCCAGATCACCTACGACGGTGAGAAGTGGGAGGTCATCTCCGGCCTCAAGGACCTGGTCGTGATGAACTCGACCAACTCCGAGTTCTGGGGCTACGTCAAGGACAAGTACACGACCCTCCAGGAGGCGTACGACCGCATCCTGGCCACCCAGGTCTCCGGCCGCTGGCGGTTCAACTGGACCGACGACGAGCAGAAGATGCCCAACTGGGAGAAGTCCTACGAGCAGGTCAAGAAGCACATGCTCCAGGCCTTCGCCGAGACGTACTCCCTCTCGCTGCAGCAGACGCTGTACCAGATGGGCGCGCGCATCATCAACAACCGCAGTGAGATCGACGAGGTCCGCTTCTCGCTGCCGAACAAGCACCACTTCCTGGTCGACCTGGAGCCCTTCGGGCTCAAGAACGACAACGAGGTCTACTTCGCCGCCGACCGGCCCTACGGCCTGATCGAGGCGACCATCCTCCGGGACGGCTGCGAGCCGAAGATCCCGGTGGACCTCACCAACCTCTGATCAAGCTCTGATCCACCTCTGCCCCACCTCTGCTCCACCTCCGCTCCACCCCTTCTCGCGGCACCCGTGACCGGGGAACACGCTCCTTCGCCTCCCCGGTCACGGCACTCAAAACTCCTAGGGTCCTGCCGTGCCCTCCCTCTTCAGTCCGCTGAGCGAAAAGGACGAATCATGGCAGCAGCCCAGCGCATCGTCATCGAGAACTGTTCGATCGCGACCGTCGACGCCGACGACACCGAGTACGCCTCCGGGTACCTGGTCATCGCCGGCAACCGCATCGAGTCGGTCGGCGCGGGCAAGGCCCCCGAGGGCCTGGAGAACGTCGTACGCCGTATCGACGCCACCGGGCATCTCGTGACCCCCGGCCTGATCAACACCCACCACCACTTCTACCAGTGGATCACCCGGGGCCTGGCCACGGACCACAACCTCTTCAACTGGCTGGTCGCGCTCTACCCCACCTGGGCGCGCATCGACGAGCAGATGGCCTACTCCGCGGCCCAGGGCTCGCTCGCGATGATGGCCCGCGGCGGCGTCACCACCGCCATGGACCACCACTACGTCTTCCCGCAGGGCTCCGGCGACCTGTCCGGCGCGATCATCCGCGCCGCCCGCGAGATGGGCGTCCGCTTCACCCTGGCCCGCGGCTCCATGGACCGCAGCGAGAAGGACGGCGGCCTGCCCCCGGACTTCGCCGTCGAGACCCTCGAAGGCGCCCTCACCGCCACCGAGGCGACCGTGAAGGAACATCACGACGCCTCCTTCGACGCGATGACCCAGGTGGCTGTGGCCCCCTGCTCGCCGTTCTCCGTCTCCACCGAACTCCTGCGTGAAGGTGCCGAGCTGGCCCGCCGCCTCGGCGTACGCCTGCACACCCACGGCTCGGAGACCGTGGAGGAGGAGAAGTTCTGCCACGAGCTGTTCGGCATGGGCCCGACCGACTACTTCGAGTCGACCGGCTGGCTCGGCGAGGACGTGTGGATGGCGCACTGCGTCCACATGAACGACTCCGACATCGCCGCCTTCGCCCGTACCAGGACCGGTGTCGCGCACTGCCCGTCCTCCAACGCCCGCCTCGCGGCAGGCATCGCCCGGGTCCCCGACATGCTGAAGGCGGGCGTCCCGGTCGGCCTCGGCGTCGACGGCACCGCCTCCAACGAGTCCGGCGAACTCCACACCGAGCTGCGCAACGCCCTGCTGATCAACCGCCTCGGCGCGCACCGCGAGGCTGCGCTGAACGCCCGCCAGGCGCTGCGTCTCGGCACCTACGGCGGCGCCCAGGTGCTCGGGCGCGCGGCCGAGACCGGCTCGCTGGAGGCCGGCAAGCTGGCCGACCTCGTGCTGTGGAAGCTGGACACCCTCGCCCACGCCTCCATCGCCGACCCGGTGACCGCGCTGGTCTTCGGCGCGGCGGCCCCGGTCACCGCCTCCTTCGTCAACGGACGTCAGATCGTCGAGGACGGCCGCCTGCTGACCGTCGACGAGGACGCCATCGCCCGCTCCACGCGGGACGAGGCCCAGCGCCTGGCGCGCATCGCCGCCCAGGCCTGAGCCACCGCCGGACTCCGGCCGGGAGGGACGGCTCCCGGCCGGTAGCCGTGGACCCGAGCGGGGTCCATGGCGGCCGTCTCCGGGGCGCGCGTGAACGCGCGCGCCCCGGAACGGTCACCGTCCGAGGCCCGCCGAAGGGCCTCCGGTCCCGCACGACCGTCGCGCACCACCTCCTTGAAACCCACGTCAGAACCGACGTGTCTAACCGCGACCGGAGGAGCCGCCGTGACCGCTCAGATCGTTGACCCCGTCGACGAGACCCACCCAGTCGACGAGAAACTCCCGGCACTCAAGATGGCGACGAGCGGCCTGCAGCACGTGGCCGCCATGTACGCCGGAGTCGTCGCCCCACCCCTGATCGTCGGCGCGGCCGTGGGCCTCTCCGGCACCGAACTCACCTTCCTCACCGGCGCCTGCCTGTTCACCGCGGGCCTCGCCACCTTCCTGCAGACCCTCGGCATCTGGAAGATCGGCGCCCGGCTGCCCTTCGTCAACGGCGTCACCTTCGCCGGGGTGGCGCCCATGACGGCGATCGTCGCCTCCCAGCACGACAAGTCCGACGCGCTGCCGGTCATCTTCGGCGCCGTGATCGTCGCAGGCCTCCTCGGCTTTCTCGCGGCCCCCTTCTTCAGCAAGGCGGTCCGCTTCTTCCCGCCGGTCGTCACCGGTACGGTCATCACCCTGATCGGCGTCTCCCTCCTGCCGGTCGCCTTCAACTGGGCCCAGGGCCCCAACCCCGCCGCGCACGACTACGGTTCGGCCACCAACCTCGGCCTGGCCGGCATCACCCTGCTGATCGTCCTGGCCCTGCGCCGCTTCACCCGGGGCTTCGTGAAGCAGATCGCGGTCCTGCTGGGCCTGATCGCGGGCACGCTGGTGGCGATACCCTTCGGGGTCACGGACTTCGGCCCGGTGGCGGACGCGGACGTGATCGGCTTCCCGACCCCGTTCCACTTCGGCGCCCCGCAGTTCCAGGTCGCCGCGATCCTGTCGATGATCGTGGTGATGGTGGTCTCGATGACCGAGTCCACCGCCGACATGCTCGCCCTCGGCGAGATCGTGGAACGCCCGGCCGACGAGAGGACCATCGCGGCCGGCCTGCGCGCCGACACCCTCGGCTCGGCCCTCAGCCCCGTCTTCAACGGCTTCATGTGCAGCGCCTTCGCGCAGAACATCGGCCTGGTCGCCATGACCCGCATCCGCAGCCGCTTCGTGGTCGCCTTCGGCGGCGGCTTCCTGGTCCTGATGGGCCTGTGCCCGATGGCCGCCTCGCTGATCGCGGTCGTCCCGCGTCCCGTCCTCGGCGGCGCCGGCGTCGTCCTCTTCGGCTCGGTGGCGGCCAGCGGCATCCAGACCCTGGTCCGGGCCGGCCTGGAGAAGGACAACAACGTCCTGATCGTCGCGGTGTCCCTGGCGGTGGGCCTGATCCCCATCACCGCACCGGACTTCTACCACGCCTTCCCGGAGACGGCGAGGATCGTCCTCGACTCGGGCATCTCGACAGGCTGCGTGGCCGCGGTCCTCCTGAACCTGGTCTTCAACCACCTGGGCAAGGATCGTGACGCCGAGGACGTGACCCACCCGATGGAATCCGGGGAGGAACTCGCCCCGGCGCACTGACCCGGCACACCGATCCGGCACGGGGTACGGCGGAAGCCGCACCCCGTGCCGCCGTCTGGGGCAGGCTTGGGCGCATGAACGAGTCCGGCCGCGTCGAGGCCTTCAGCGACGGCGTGTTCGCCATCGCCATCACCCTGCTCATCCTGGAGATCAAGGTCCCCGAGGTCGGCGAACACGGCGGCCTCTGGCACGCGTTGGGCGCTCAATGGCCTTCCTACGCCGCCTACGTGGTCAGCTTCCTGGTCATCGGCATCATGTGGATCAACCACCACCAGGTGTTCAGCTACGTCGCCCGAGTCGACCGCACGCTGATGTTCCTGAACCTGCTTCTGCTGATGGTGGTGGCCGCGGTGCCATGGCCGACGGCGATGCTCGCGGAGTACCTGCGCGAGGAGCAGGCCTCGCATGTGGCCGCCGCCGTCTACAGCCTGGTGATGGTGGCGATGGCCCTCACCTTCCAGGCCCTGTGGTGGCACCTCACCCGCACCGGCCACCTCTTCGACTCCCGCGTGGACGTCCCCGCGGCCAGGGCCACCCGCGCCCGCTTCGCGCTGGGCTCCCTCGGGTACCCCCTCACGGTCGGCCTGGCCTTCGTCTCCGCACCCCTGACCCTGGCCGCCCACGGCCTCCTGGCCCTGTACTACGGCTTCAACCAGGTTCCGGTGCCGACCCGCCAGGACCAGGACCAGAATCCGTCCGCGCCATGAGAGGGGCGGAATTCAGGCGCGCGAGCCGGCCTGAGCCCTGCACGGGGTGGGCGTGGGCAGGCGGCCGGTGAAGTAGGAGCGGGGCGGCACGCCCATCAGGGCGCGGAAGTCGGACGTCATGTGCGACTGGTCGTAGTAGCCGGTGGTGGCGGCGAGTTCGGACCAAGGGGCGGTCGGGGCGCGGGTGATGACCGTGCGGACACGGTTGATGCGGGCGTAGTGCTTGGGGGAGACGCCGACGCCTTCCGTGAACAGGTTCCGCAACTGACGTTCGCTGACGGACAGTTCGCGGGCCACCTCGCGGACCTGGGCGGGTGCATGGCCCGACCGGACCGACAGGGCGTCGACCCCGGCCCGCAGCAGTGCCGTACGCGGCCCGTCGGCCGACGCGGTCAGCGGCTCCGGCAGCAGCTCCGCGAGCGTCTCCGCGAGGCGGGGCAGGTCCTCCTCCGGGTCCAGCCAGCGCGTCAGATCCGCCAGCCGGCGTCCCGCCCGGCCGGGCAACCGCTCCAACGGCACCACCCGGCCCACCAGTTCGGCCGCCGGAACGCCCAGCAGGGGCAGGGTCGTGCCGGGGGCGAGGCGCAGTTCGGCGCAGGAGGCGGGGAGGCCGGTGTCGTGGTACGAGGCTCGCACCCGCGGGCCGACGGCCAGCACGTCGCGGTGCCCGCCCCGGCCCACCCGTACGACGACCTTCGTGACGGCGTCCGGGAGGTGCACGAACGTCTCCTCGTACGGCACGGCACCGGACACCGTCCGGATCCCGGTGAGCCACGGGCGCAGAACCTCGGGCAGCGGCGGTGTCCGCTCGGCGGTGGTGTTCCTCACCCGTCCACGGTAAACGGGCCGCACGGCCCGGCGGGCCTGCCGACCGTGCCGGAATTTCCAAGAGAACAGGACCCGGCCGGGGCCACCGTTGTGGCCATGATCCTCGTGACGGGTGCCACGGGCACCACAGGCAGTGAAGTCGTACGACAGCTCGCGGCGCGCGGGGAGAAGGTGCGCGCCCTGACCCGGGACCCGGCGCGGGCCGTGGTCCCCTCGGGAGTGGAGGTGGTGCGCGGGGACTACCTGGACGCGGACGCGCTGGAGCGCGCGATGTCCGGGGTGACGGCCGCGTACCTGGTGGGTGCCCCGGACCCGGAGGCGCGGCACGACCTGGCCCTGGTAGCGGCGGCCCGCGCGGCCGGTGTGCCCCGCCTGGTGCTGCTCTCCGCGATCGCCACGGGCGACCCCGATGTGGGCCCGTTCGGCATGTGGCACGTGCCCGGGGAGGAGGCGCTGAAGGAGAGCGGTGCCGAGTGGACCGTCCTGCGGCCCTCGTCCTTCGCCTCGAACACCCTCGGCTGGGCCCCGGCGGTCGCGGCCGGTGAGCCGGTGCCGAACATGACCGGGACGGGCGCGCAGGGGGTGATCGATCCCCGTGACGTGTCCGAGGTCGCGGCGCTGGCCCTGACCGACGGCCGGTGCGCGGGGCGGACGTACACCCTGACCGGTCCCGAGGCGATCACCGTGCCCGACCAGGCCGCCGTGCTCACCTCGCTCCTGGGCCGCCCGGTGGCCACGCGCGACCTCTCGCCGGCCGAGACGCTCGATCATCTGCGCACCGCCTGGGGACTGGACGAGGCGGGGGCCGAGGGGGTGCTCACCGCCAACACCTACATCCGCGCCGGACGTAATGCCCTGGTCACCGAGGACGTGCCGGAGTTGCTGGGGCGGCCCGCCCGGGCGTTCCGGGAGTGGGCGGAAGATCACAAGGGGGCGTTCCTGGGGGAGCGAGGTTCCTCGGGGAGTGACGTTCCTGGGGAGTGAGGGGGGAGCCGGTCGGCCTCACTCGCCGCGCGGTCGTAGCGTCACCCCTGCCAGCACCAGTGCCGCCAGCGCGATCGCCGTCGCCACGCGGAACGCCAGCTGATAGCCCTCCGCCGTGGCCGGGATCAGGGCCGTGCCTCCGTCGAGCAGGGTGTCGGTGCGGTGCGCGGCGAGGGTCGTCAGGGTCGCGAGGCCGAGGGAACCGCCCACCACCTGGGTGGTGTTGAACAGTCCGGACGCCAGTCCCGCGTCCTCCTCCCGCGCCCCGGACATCGCGAGCCCGGTCAGCGCGGGCATGGCCGCCGCGAAGCCCGCGGACAGCAGCAGCAACGGCGGCAGCACGTCGGCCGCGTAGGAGCCGTCGGCGGGAGCGCGGCTCAGCAGGGCCATGCCCGCGGTGATCAGGACCAGACCGGCGAGCAGTACCCGGTAGCCGCCGAACCGGGCGACGGTCCGAGCGGACAGCCCCAGCATCAGCAGGCCGATCGCGATCGGGGCGGGGAGGAAGGCGGTGCCCGTGGCCAACTCGCCGTACCCCAGCACGCGTTGCAGATACAGCGCACCGATGAACTGGAAGCCGTACATCGTGCCGATCATCAGCACCTGCACCGCGTTCGCCCCGGTCAGCAGCCGGGACCGGAACAGCCGCAGCCGCAGCAGGGGACGGGCCGCCCGCGCCTGGCGCACCGTGAACGCCGTGAACAGGCCGAGGGCCAGGGCCGCCAGGAGCATCGTGGCGGTCAGGGAGCGGTTCCCGGCGCCGACGATGACGTAGACCGTGAGCATCAGCGCGCCCGTGACCAGCGCGGCTCCCGGATAGTCCGCGCCGCTGCCCAGTCCGGCACCGCGCTCGGGGGCGAGGACGCGGACTGCCGCCAGCCACGCGGCCACGCCGATCGGCAGGTTGATCAGGAAGATCCAGTGCCAGTTCAGGGCCTGGGTCAGGGCGCCGCCGAGGAAGGTGCCGAGCGCCCCGCCCGCCGCGCCGACCGCGCTGAACACGGCGATGGCGCGGGCCTGTTCGCGGGGCTCGGGGAAGAGCGCGACCAGCATGCCGAGGACCACGGCCGAGGCCATCGCCCCGCCCACCCCCTGTACCGCTCGCGCCGCGATCAGCACGCCCTGTCCGGTCGCCGTCCCGCACACCACCGAGGCCGCGGTGAACACGGCGAGCCCCGCGGTGAACATCCGCTTGCGGCCCACCAGATCGCCGAGCCGGCCCACCAGCAGGAGCAGCCCGCCGAAGGCGATCAGATACGCGTTGACGACCCACGCCAGGCCCGGCCCGCTGAAGCCGAGATCGCTCTGGATGGCGGGCATCGCCACCGTGACGATGTTGCCGTCCAGGATCGTCATCAGCGTGCCCGCGCACAGCACGGCGAGGGACACCCAGCGGGAGTAGGTTCGTGACGATGTCACCGACGCCGGTGACGTACTGCTCTCGATCGCGGCCGACATGGCTGCCCCGTTCCGTATACGCACCTTGGTGCACGACTTGTAACGGGGTTCATCGTGGGTGACCATGGAACGCGGCGTAAGGAGGCAGTCCGATGTCCCAGAGGAACACCGGTGTTACCGTCCAGGCAGTGAACGCGCACGCGTGTCCGGTCCGGGAAGTTCTTGACAGGGTGGCCGGCAAATGGAGCGTGCAGATCCTCGTCGCGGCCGCTCAGGGGCCCGTCCGGTTCACGGAACTGGAGCGTGGCATCGAGGGCATCAGCCGCCGCATGCTCACCCTGACCCTGCGCAACCTGGAGCGCGACGGCCTGGTCAAGCGGACCGTGTATGCGACGGTGCCACCCAAGGTGGAGTACGAACTCACCCCGGTCGCCCTGGAGTTGCACGAGACGCTGCAGCGGCTGACCGACTGGGCCGAGCGCAACCGGGTGTACGTCGCCGAAGCGCGAGCGGCCTACGACGCCGAGCACCGTCCCGAGCTGCTCGACGCGTAGGCCCGGCGCCTAGGCCAGGCGCGGAAAGGCCGGCGCCTGGGCCCGGCGCCGGTCACAGTCCGAACAGGCCCGGATCCGTCGTCAGTTCCTTGAAGACCGCGGCGGGGTCGGCGACCAGCTTGCGTGCCGTGAGGTCCATCAGCCCGCCCACGGCGGTGACTTCGGCGGCCAGCGTGCCGTCGGACTTGCGGATCTCCTGCCGTATGCGGAACGTCTTGCCGCCGCTCCACTCGAACGCACAGGTCACGTCGACCTCGTCACCGGCGAGCAGTTCACGCAGGTAGCGGATCGTCGTCTCCAGCGCCACCGGCCCCACGCCCTGGGCGACGAGCCGCGCCTGACTGATCCCGGCCGCCTGGAGCAGCGACCAGCGGGCGTGTTCCGCGTAGTTGAGGTACACCGCCTGGTTCAGGTGGCCCTGTGTGTCGGTCTCGTAGCCGCGGACGGACACCCGGACGGAAAACGGTTCGGCCACTGCTTCTCCCTCTTCACCCTCGAATCTCTGGACGCTTCGATCTTGGCACGCGCCTCAGACACGGCGCGGTGAGGCGAGGAGATAGCGGGCCCGGGTCCGCGGCTCGGTGTACGCGCCGGCCTGCCAGCCCGCCCGCTCCAGCGTGGCCGCGCAGGCGTCGAGGGTGTCCGTGTCCGGCGCGTACACGGCGACCGCCTCCGGCTGCGGGGTCGCCCGCACCCGGTAGCCGGGGCCGTCCGGGCCCTCGGGCCGGTGCCCGGCGGCCTCCAGGGCCAGCGCGGCGGCCCGCACCAGATGCGCGCGCTCCCAGCCGCACGGCCGGTCCATGGCGCCGTCGGGATGGGTCATCCGGCGCAGCTCCAGCAGACCCTGCCAGGCGCTGTGCACCTCGCGCTGCCGGGCGGGCCCGGATGCGGGTGCCCTCTCCTCACCTCCGACGCGCGCCGCGAACACCGCGTCGGCCGGCGCGGCGGGCTCTTCCGGGACCTCGGGCACCGCCTCCCGTATTCGATGCCCGGCAGGGGTGAGGAAGTGATCGTGCGGCGGGCGCGGGTGCCGGAACGCGAGCCCGCGCTTCACCAGCGCCGCGAGCTGCGCCTCCGTGCCCCGCAGGCGTCCGGTGACCGGGTCGGCGGCATCGATGACCCGCCGCTGCGCGGCCGTCGGCGGTCGGGTCACGGCGTGCTCCCTCCGGTGTGTCGACTCCGTGGAACCGCCAGGTGGGCGGCTCATTCGAAGCGTACGACCGGGGTCTGACAACGCCTCCGCGGCGGGCAGGCGGCCCGGGGCACCCGGCTCACCTCGCCGGCCGGATGTTCCACCCCGCCACCACCGGGCGTGCGTGCTCCGTGCCGAGCCGGCACAGCGTGCCCGTCGCCAGTTGGAAGAGGGCGCCCTGCTGCGGGGGCAGGCCGAGGCGGCGGGCGGTCAGGACGCGGAGGAAGTGGCCGTGGGCGATCAGGACGACGGCACCCTCCGTGTCGGCGAGGGCGGCGTCCACCTTGGCGAGCACCCGGTCGGCGCGCTGCCCGACCTGCTCCGGCGTCTCCCCGGGATGCTCGGGCGGGCCCGGCGCGACCCCGTCCGTGAACAGGAACCAGTCGGGCCGGGTGCGCTGGATCTCGACGGTGGTGACGCCCTCGTACCCGCCGTAGTCCCACTCGCGCAGGTCGGCGTCCACCCGGGCATCGTGGAGGCCGATGAGTTCCGCGGTCTCCCGGGCCCGTTGCAGGGGGCTGACGAAGGCGGCGCCGATGCGGTGCGAGCGGACCAGCGGCACCAGCCGCCGCGCCTCCTCCCGCCCGTGCTCGGTGAGGGGTAGGTCCGTCCAGCCGGTGTGCCGTCCGGACCGCGACCACTCGGTCTCACCGTGCCGGACGAGAAAGAGGTCACCCACGTCAGCGCCCTTCCCGCTCGCCTGCCAGCACCGTGGCACAGGGCGCCCGCCGCCCGCAGGACGGACTGGGCCAGACGGCCGCTTCCCTGCGTTCTCCCGCTTCTCCTACTGCCGGTATCCGCTCAGGAACCGCCCGATCCGGCCGATCGCCGCCTCCAGGTCCTCCGCGTGCGGGAGGGTGAGGATGCGGAAGTGGTCGGGGGCGGGCCAGTTGAAGCCGGTGCCCTGGACGACCTGGATCTTCTCGCGGAGCAGCAGGTCGAGGACGAACTTCTCGTCGTCGTGGATCTTGTGCACCTTGGGGTCGATGCGCGGGAACGCGTACAGCGCGCCCTTCGGCTTCACGCACGACACACCCGGGATCTCGTTCAGCTTCTCCCAGGCCACGTTCCGCTGCTCGTACAACCTGCCCCCGGGCGCGGCGAGTTCCCGGATGGACTGGCGGCCGCCGAGCGCGGCCTGGATGGCGAACTGCGCGGGCGCGTTGGCGCACAGCCGCATGGAGGCCAGCATGGTCAGGCCCTCCAGATAGTCCTTCGCGTGCTGCTTGGGACCCGTCACCACCAGCCAGCCGGAGCGGAAGCCCGCCACCCGGTACGTCTTCGACAGGCCGCAGAAGGTGAGGACGACCAGGTCCGGGGCGAGGGCCGCGGCAGAGTGGTGGACGGCGTCGTCGTACAGGATCTGGTCGTAGATCTCGTCGGCGAACACCATCAGGCCGTGCCGGCGGGCCAGGTCGAGGATGCCCTCCACGACCTCCTTCGGGTACACCGCGCCCGTCGGGTTGTTCGGGTTGATGATGACCACGGCCTTGGTGCGGTCCGTGATCTTCGACTCCATGTCGGCGAGGTCCGGGTTCCAGTCGGACTGCTCGTCGCACAGGTAGTGCACCGCCTTGCCGCCGGCGAGGGTCGTCACCGCTGTCCACAGCGGGAAGTCCGGGGCGGGGATGAGGATCTCGTCACCGTCCTCGACCAGCGCCTGTACGGCCATGGAGACCAGCTCGGAGACGCCGTTGCCGAGGAAGACGTCGTCGACGCCCACCTCCAGGCCCAGGGTCTGGTAGCGCTGGGCGACCGCCCGGCGGGCGGAGAGAATGCCGCGCGAGTCGGTGTAGCCGTGCGCCTGCGGCAGCATCCGGATCATGTCCTGGAGGATCTCCTCCGGCGCCTCGAAGCCGAACGCGGCGGGGTTGCCGGTGTTCAGGCGCAGCACGCTGTGGCCCGCCTCCTCCAGCGCGTTGGCGTGCTCGATCACCGGGCCGCGGATCTCGTAACAGACCTCGCTGAGCTTGTTCGACTGCCGGAACTCCATGCGTCCCTCCGGGAACTCGTGTTACTTGGTTTTACCAAGTTCGAGCTTGGAAAGTCCAACAATCCGTCTAGACTGCGTCGCATGCCACCTCGCCGACGCTACGACCAGTACTGCTCAGCGGCCCGCGCCCTGGACCTCGTCGGGGACCGCTGGACCCTGCTGATCGTCCGGGAGCTGCTGGCCGGCCCCCGCCGCTACACCGACCTCCACGCGGACCTGCCCGGGGTGAGCACGGACGTCCTCGCCTCCCGGCTGAAGGACATGGAACGCGACGGCCTCACGACCCGGCGGCGACTGCCCCCGCCGGGAGCGGTCTACGTGTACGAACTCACCGCACGCGGCCACGAGTTGCTCCCCGTCCTGCAGGCACTGGGGGAGTGGGGGCAGGCCGAGCTGGGCGAGCGCCGCCCCACGGACGCCGTGCGCGCCCACTGGTTCGCGCTCCCCCTCCTGCGGGCCCTGGAGGGCGAGGGACTCGTAGAGGTCCACCTGGAGGAAGGCGACTTCCACCTCCACCTCGGCACTGAGCAGGGCCCGGTCTACGGCGACGGCCCCGCCCCCGCCGAGGCCGACGCACGCCTGACGATGGACTCCGCGACCTGCGAAGCCATCGCCCGCGGTGAACTGGGGCTACGAGCGGCCGTCCAGTCCGGCCGCGTCACGGTGACCGGCGAGAGCACGCTCGCCAAGTCTCTGCGGGAGGCGTAAACCGGGGTCACACCTCGAACCCCTCCCCGCTCGCCGCCCCGCCCGCACGCCGCCCCGCCCGAGCCGGGCTCGGACGATGGCGGAAAAGGGAAGGCCCGCCGGGCAGGCGGGCCTTCATGATGGTGGCGTCAGGCGCCCGGCGGAACCCGCGACGGCCGTCCCGACCCCCGCGTCAGCGCATACCCGCCGATGCCCGCGAGCGCGGCCAGGACGCCGCCGATCGCGGTCCACACCCACCGGTCGGACCACCAGCCGGAGGACCAGCCGTCGTCCGGCTCGATGCTGGAGAGCACCGCGGACTTCGCACCGTCCTCGCCCTCCTCCGCCACGGACTTGACGGCGATCCCCGGGACGAGCGGCTTGGCCAGCGAACCGTCCACCGCCGCCGCGCCGCCGATGTCCTTGGAGTCGACGCGCACCTCGGCGCCGACCGGCAGACCGAGGTCGGAGTCGCCCAGGTTCAGCACGGTCAGCCGGATGTAGTACGTGCCCGGCAGCGGGTCGTTCGCCCACGGCTCCGACCAGGCCCGCACCGTCCGCAGCACGCACGCCAGCTCGACCGAGGGCGCGTCCTGGGCGGCGGTGCGGGTGGCCGCGCCGTACTGGCAGGACTGGCGCCGGCGCAGACCGTCGTACACGTCGATCTGCCAGGTCTGGGCGGAGTGCGTCTGCGGCAGCTTCACGGTCGCCTTGACCGTGGGGCGCTGCCCGGCGTCCGCCGGGAACGACCAGTACAGGTAGTCGCCGGTGGAACCGGACGCGGTGGCCCGCTGCCCCTGCTCGATCTCCGTCGCCGTACGGAACGACGTACCCGCCTGAGTGGGCGCCGAGCCGTCCGCCGAGGCGCTCGGCGACGGCGAGGAGTCGGCGGCGGCGAGCCCGGCGGCCGGTCCGGCGACCAGCCCGAGCGCCAGCAGAGCGGTGCTCAGCACACGTGTGACACGCATCAGTTCGTCCTCCAGACCGCGACCCGCCAACGCGACAGCCAGCCCCACAGCAGACCGGCGACGAAACCGGTCAGCACCAGCGCGCCCAGCAGCCACCAGCCGCGCCCGAGGCCGAAGGCGGCCACGTCCGACGCCTTGCTCGGGCCGTCCACGACGTCGACCGTCAGCTCCAGCGGCAGCCCCGGGGTGGTCTTCACGCCCGCCGCCGCCGAGAAGGAGCTGGTGACCTGGAGGCACACCGTCTCCGCGGTCGCGTTGTCGTCGTCGCTCTCGGGCCGCGGGTAGCGCAGGCCCGTGGAGATGACGTCCGTACGGCCGTTGCCCGCCGCCTCGCCGCGTACGATCTCCCGGCCGTGCAGCGTCACCGCCCGCAGCAGCACCCCGTAGTTCGGGGCGACCGCCCGGTCGTCCGCGACGCTCACCGAAGCGCGCAGCTCCTTGCCGGGGTCGACGTCGACCTTGTACCAGCGCTGCTGCCCGAACTCCGCACGGTCGGTGTACAGCCCGGACTTGAGCGACGGGGCCTTCGCGCACTCGGTCGCGCCCTCGGTCGCCACCGGCGTCACCACCGGATCGGCGGCCCGGTCGACCAACTGCCCGACCCGGTCGCTCAGTTCCTCCTTGTGCCGCACGTCGGTGTACGTGCCGCCGGTCGCGTCCGCGATGCAGCTGAGCTGCTCGCGGGTCTTGGCGTCCGGCACCAGGCCCAGGGTGTCGATGGTCAGCCCGATGCCCTTGGCGGCTATCTCGCGGGCCACCTCGCACGGGTCGAGCGGCTGGCAGGTGTCCTCGCCGTCGCTGATCAGCACGATCCTGCGGGTGCCGCCGGCGCCGACGCCGTCGGCGCCGGTGACGTCCAGGTCCGCCGCGGCCTTCTGCAGCGCGGGGCCGATCGGCGTCCAGCCGGTCGGGGCCAGCGTGGCCACCGCCGTCTTCGCCTCGGTCCGGTCCAGCGGACCGACCGGGTAGAGCTGCGCGGTGTCCTTGCAGCCGGTCTTGCGGTCGTTGCCGCGGTAGTTGGCGCCCAGGGTACGGATCCCGAGCTGTACCTCCTCGGGTGTCGCGTCGAGCACCTCGTTGAACGCCTGCTTCGCGGCGGCCATCCGGGAGCCGCCGTCGATGTCCCGGGTCCGCATGGAACCGCTGACGTCCAGCACGAGTTCGACCTTCGGAGCGGGCCGCGCCGTCTCGTCGGCGACGGCTCCGCCGGGAAACGCGATCCCGGCCGCCAGGGCGGCGAGCAGAGCACAGACGCCTGCCGCCAGCCGTTGTCTTCTGATCATCGGCGGATCTTATTGATCAGAGGTGCCGGGCTCCAAAACGAGGGGGTTCGGCAGGGCGGTCCACTGGTCGCCGGGGATCTCCGGGGACAGGCGCATCAGCGTCAACGCCTTCGCCGGCAGCGGGCCTTGGCGCAGGGCCGCCAGGTCCGGGGTACGGGGCAGATCGGGCAGGGCGGCCCGCAGCGCGGCGCCCAGCGCGGGACCCGAACCCGCCGTACCGGCGAGCGCACCCGCCACCAGGGACCCGAACAGCTTGCGGCGCAGTGCCGTTTCGTCGTCCGTGACCAGCCGGCCGGTCAGGGCGGGCGGGGTGACGCCGTGGCGGGCCAGGCGCGCCGGGCTGATGCGGATGTCGGCCAGGTCGCGGTAGACGAGACGCAGGGGCGTGTCGTCGGCCCCCAGGACGACGAGGAGGTTCTGGCCGTGGGCCTCCAGGGCGACGCCCAGGTCCAGCAGGCGCAGGCCGGCCGTGAGCGCGAGGCGGGTGAAGGCGGCCAGCCAGGCGGGCGAGCGGGGGAGCGGGGTCGTGGCCAGGGCGGCCACCGGCACCACGCGCTCGCCCGGACGCGCGTACTCCTCCGGCGACTCGCGCAACAGCGCCGCCAGGTCGGGTGAGTGGGCGGTCGCCGCGCCGAGCGTGCGGGTGACGTGCAGCAGCCCGTCCGTGCGTGCCGCCAGCTCCGTCCCGAGCGCGGACAGCGCCGCCGACGCCGCCACGGAGTACGTGGAGATGTCCCGCACCGAGGACGTCAGCCGGGCACTCAGCGCGGTCTTGACATGCGGTCCGCCGGGCACCGCGAGGGTACGCAGGGACATCAGCGGATGCGCCGAGCGCCAGGGATCGTACGACCGCTTGAGCACATGGGCCGCCTGCCAGGGATGCACCGGCAGCAACAGCTCGTCCCCGTCCCGCAGTTCGTCCGGCCAGTCGCCCGACACCAGGCACTCCGCCGCCGGCACCGGCACCGTGCCCACCTCCACCACCGGCCGGTGCTCGGGCCCGTAGGCCAGCTGGTCCGCCACGGAGAAGCCGGGCCGGGCCCGGCAGTTGGGATGGAACGGATGTCCGTCGACCACCCGCTGCTCCCACTCCCAGTCGCGCTCCGGCCACTCCCCGGACCGCTCCGCGTCCGCCCGGGACAGCGCCAGCGAGGCCACGCTGTGTGCCAGTTCGGCGGCGAACGCGGCGGCGTGCGGCACCGCGAGGTCGGCCATCAGCCGCGCCGGGTCGTCGTAGCGCTCCCGGTCCAGATGGACGGCGGTGACGTGGTCGCCGGTCGCGTACGGATCCGCGTGCGGCCCGTGCAGCGTCCGGCCGCCCGCGAGCCGCAGGGCGAGCCGGTGCGCTCCCCGGGAGCGGCCGGTGATCCACGGCAGCGGTTCATGGGCGAGCGCCCGCCACAGCCGGGTCAGCACCGCCGCGCGGGCACCCGGCAGCTCCGCCGTGTACCGGGCCAGCAGACCGGGCCGGACGACGGCCAGCTCATCGGTGACCTCGGCCTCTGCGGTGGGAGAGTGGGACATGGTCGGCTCCTCGGGGACGGGCAGCTCGGGGGAAGATTGTCGGATACGACAGCCATACTGATCGCGACCGGCCTCCGAACACCGCCACCGACGGGACGGACCGACGGGAAGCCCGGACGGAACGGCCCGGCGGGACGGATCGGAGGAACGGTCCGACGGGACACACGGACGGCGTGTTCCGGCCGGACCTGCCGATGGAACGCACCCTCGGCACGCACCCGGGGAACGCTCCGACGGACCGACGGACCGTGATCCACGGCCTGTACGAGCGGCTCGGCGCGACCGGCGACCGGCCCCGACGAAGAACGAATGGACCGAGTGGACCTCAAGCCCCCCACCGACCCTGTCGGCCGCCCCACCGACCCCGTCGGCCCCGCCACCGACGCCGTCGGCCGCCGTGCCGACGCGTACGCGGCCGCGCCCCTGCTCAACTGTCTGCTGCGCGAGGTGGCCCGGCCGCTCCCGGGCGCCGGGGACCGGCCCGTCCACCGGCTGCCCGGCACCGGCCGGCTGCTGCGGGTGCGCCCCGGCCGGCGGCCCGCCGACCCCGAGGTGCACGCGAACGGCGCCTGGCACCGCCTCGGCCACACCGAACTGGTCAAACTCGTCGCCGAGGAGCTGCGCCGCGACACCGGGATGCCGGGCGGCGACCTGCCCGCCGAGATGATCGACAGCCGGGACGCCGTCGCCGCCCTGCTCACCGCCCGCGCCCAGGCCGCCCCGCCCGAGGACCCGTACCTGCGCTCGGAGCAGTCCCTGATCACCGGCCACCCCTGCCACCCGGCCCCCAAGGCCCGCGGCGGGGGCCCGGTCGCCGCCTGGCTGCCGTACGCCCCCGAGGCCCACGCCCGGTTCCCGCTGGTGCTGCTCGGCGTCCGCGAGGACCTGGTCGTCGAGGAGGGCGACACCCGCGCCCTCGACGCCCTCGGCACCGCCCCGCCCGGTTACCGGCTGCTGCCCGCCCACCCCTGGCAGCTCGACCTCCTCGCCCGCGACCTCGCCCCCGCCCTCGCCGACGGGCGCCTGCTGCGGCTCGGCGGCACGGCCTTCGACGTCTGGCCGACGGCGGCGATCCGCACGGTGTACGAGCCCGCGCGCGACCTGTTCCTGAAGTTCAGCCTCGATGTCCGGATCACCAACGACATCCGCCGCCTGTGGCGCCACGACCTGCTGAGACTCCGGCGCACCGACACGGCCGCCACCCATGCCTTCGCGGCCATGGGACCGCCCGCCGCCTGGCTGTCCGACCGCGGCTACCGCACCGCCGCCTTCGCCTTCGAGGAACTCGCCGTCCTCGTCCGCGACGGCCTGCGCGACCATCTCCTGCCGGGCGCCACGCCGCTGCTCGCGGCCGGGCTGGCGGAGGGCTTCGCGGGCAGCCCGCTGGCCACCGCACCCGATCCGCACGCCTGGTGGGAGGCCTACCTGCGCCAGGTCGTCCCGCCCACCCTGACCGCCTTCGACGACCACGGGGTCGTCCTGGAGGCGCACCTGCAGAACACCCTGGTCGCCGTCGACCGCTCCGGGATGCCCGTACAGGCGCTGTTCCGGGACGCGGAGGGCACCAAGCTCCTGCCGGACGTCTCGCGCGAGGCCGGCTGGGAGCGGCTGGTGTACTGCCTGGTCGTCAACCATCTCAGCGAGATCGCCGCCGCCCTCGCCGAACACCACCCCGACCTCGATCCCTGGCCCGCCGCCCGCCGCGAACTGTCCCGCCACGACCTCCCGGAGATCACCGGACTGCTCGCCTCACCCACGCTGCCCGGCAAGACGAACCTCCTGCTGCGCTGGACGGGCGCGGACGGCGCGGACGCCCGCTACCTGCCGCTGCCCAACCCGCTCGCCGGGAGCGACCAGCAGGTCGATACCGCTAGCGCTTCAGCTCCCGCCCGCCGAACGCCCCCGTTCCGTCCGCCTGCTTCCACCAGGTCTCCAGGCCCGTCTGGTCGAGCGTCCGCCAGTTCGGGGTCTCCTGGACCAGGGCCCGCCCCAGACGCCGCCCCAGGTCGACCATGACCCGGCCGGAGGGCGCGCGCTCGGCGTCGTACGCGGCCAGGGCCTCGGACCAGGTGGCCGTCGACGTCAGGGCCGACTCCAGGACCGTGGCGTCCTGCAGCGCCTTGACGGCGCCGGCGCCGGTGTGCGGGCGCGCGACCGTGGCCGCGTCGCCCATGAGCAGCGCCCGGCCCACCGCGTAACGGGGTGCCGTGAAGTCGTACATGGGCTGCAGGAACAGCTCGTCATGGGTCGTCGCCCGTACCAGGTCGCCCCAGAAGGGAGGCAGCAACTCGGCGGCCACGTAGGCCAGATGGGCGCGCAGCCCGTCGCCCGCCGTGCCCGGGGGCAGGCTCGTCGGGGTCTCCAGGCCCTGGTCGAGGCCGGGCGGCGGGGCCGTGTACAGGACCCAGTTGACCCGGTGGCCGCCGGTGGTCCCGTCCGGGATGCGGTACACGATGAGATGGCCGCCCTGGAAGACGACATACACGGCCTCCTCCTCGGCCCACAGCTCCGGGTCGCGCAGCCGGGCCGACGGGTAGGCACCGCGCCAGGCCAGGTATCCGGCGTACTCGGGGCGGACGTCGGCGCACACGGCCGCACGCACCGCCGAGCGGTAGCCGTCCGCGCCGATCACCACGTCGTACCGTTCGGTCCGCCCGCCCGCGTGCACCTCGGCGCCGTCCGGCCGCACCTCGACCGCCTCGACCGCCGAGCCGGGCCGGAAGTCCGCCGCCCCGGGCACCCGGCGGCGCAGCGCGTGCCAGAGCGGACCCCAGTTGTAGCTGCGGAACGGGAACGGCATCACGGCGATCTCGCGGCCCAGCGGGCCGTGCGCCGCCGCGTCGTCCCGGACGTACCAGCGGCGGCGTTCGATCCGCACCCACGGCATCGAGGCGTCGAGATGGCCGGCCGCCTCCAGCTCCGCGTAGCGGGCGTTGTGCACGGCGAGCCCGACCCCGCGGTCGGCCAGCCGGCCCGCCGCACGCTCGTACACCGTGATCCCCTCGGTCCCGCTCCGTCCCAGCGCGAGCGCCGCCGCGCATCCCGCGATGCTCCCGCCCACGACCGCGACCCCGCCACCACGCATTCCGCGTCCCCCTCGTCGTCCCCGGCGCCGGTCCGGTGCGCCGCGCGGGACCATGCTGCCAGCCCGGCGATCAGGCGGGCGCGGAATCCACGCCGACGGCCGGATCCCGCCCTGGCTTGCGCCGGCCGGTGTGCTGCGCGATGTGACCGCCGAGACGGCCGCCCTCAGGCGGTGGATCGGGCCGGAAGCCTTGTCGACTGCGAGTGCCGGAAGAAATCGGTGGGATCCCAGCGGGCCTTCACCTGTTGCAGGCGTGCGTAGTTCGCCTTCCAGTACAGCGTGTACCAGGGAACGCCGGAGGTGTTCCACGCCGGGTCGTCGATGTCGGAATCCGGGTCGTTGATGTAGCAGCCGTCGGTGATGTCGCCTGGCACCGGATATCCGCCGGTGGCCGCGAATGTCTGGCTGTAGATGTCGCGCAGCCAGCCGATGTGTGTGCCGTCCTCGCGCGGGTCGACCCAGAAGTTCTCGTACAGCGCGATGAAGGCGGAATCGCGGTGAGCGAACGCGGTGGCCTCGGTGGCCACTTCATTGGTCCGGCCGGCACCGCCGTTGAGGGAGATCGCCGCATTGGGATTGGCGTAGTCCGTGCGCGTCATGTTCCGGTGGATGACCGCGATCTGGTCATCGGTGAAACTCCGGCGCATCCATGCCGTCTTGACGGCACTGCGCAGGGTGTGGTCGTACAGCAGGGCCGGGCTGCTGGTGCCGACCAGCTTGGTGGAGGCCAGCCACGGCACCCGACGGGAGGGGAACGAGGCGGAGATGCCGGTGTCGCGGGTGAGGGCGGCGGCGTAGTCGGCGAGCAGCCGGGCGGCGTCCGGGTCGGTTCCGTCGACCTGGGTGAACAGGGCGACGCCGCCCGCCGGCCCCTGGCGCATGAGCAGGTAGCCGGCGAGGGAGATGAAGGGCGAGGACACCGAGCCGTTGGCCACGTGCCAGTCGGCGAAGTTGTGCACCAGTCGGCCGAAGGCCGGCAGATCCAGCTGGTTCCAGGGGATGTTGAGCAGGCTGACCAGTACCTCCCTGGGCGGCCGTGGGAGTTGCAGGGCCGGATCCGTGCCGCTGGATCCGGCCGTGCGGAACCAGTAGCGGGTGATGACGCCGAAGCTGCCGCCTCCACCGCCCGCGGTGGCCCACCACAGATCGTGGTTCGGATCGGACGGGTCGCGTGAGGCGATCACACGCCGTACCGTGCGGGAGCGGTCCACGACCACGATCTCCACGGCCTCGATGTGGTCGGCGACCAGCCCGAACCTTCGGGTCAGCAGTCCGAAGCCGCCGCCGGCGGCATGCCCGCCGATGCCGACGGTCAGGCAGGCGCCGCCGGGGATCGTCACGCCCCAGCCTTTGTACAGGGCCTCGTAGATCTGACCCAGTTGGGCCCCGGCCTGCACCGAGAAGGCCCGGCGTGTGGCGTCGTACGCCACCTCGTTCATCCCGGAGGCGTCGATGATGACGTCCACGTCCCGATGGCTCACGAAATCCGCGTAGCAGTGCCCGCCGCTGCGGACGGAAACCCGCTTTCCGGCGCGGACGGCGTCCTGCACCGCCGACACCACCTGCTGCGTCGAACCGACCAGCTGAATGGAATCGGGTGCGGCCTCCCAACGTTTGTTGACGCCGACGGACAATTCGGCGTACCGGGCGTCACCCGGGCGCACGGTCACCGGGCCGAACACCGGGTCGCATGCGCCCACGGCATCCACAGTCTCCGCTGCCGCGGCTCTCTGAGAGTGGAGGGACGGGGCGACACTCGCCGCGGCCACGGCCGTGGCGCCGGCCAGAAGATGTCGTCTGCCGATTTCGGGCATTGCTGAGTCTCCCTGGGGAAGGGCGGGTGCGGCCGGTTGGGGGCTCCCGGCCGCACCCGCCGCTCAGAGGTGGTCGTGGGCGCGGTGCCAGTCGGCCTGGTCGTGCAGGGTGCGGTGCAACGGGCGGAAGGTGACGCCCAGTTCGCTGACGGCGCGGGAGGAGCTCACACGCCGGCGGTTGCCCTCCAGCAGGGCGCGTACACCGTCCCGGGTCGCGGGAGGAGTACGACCCCGCAGGCGTGCCATGGCCTCGAGGACGGCGGCGACGGCGAGCGCGAGACGGGCCGGGACCTCGCGCGGGGGCGCCACACCCGCGGCACGGGCGGCGAGCCGGCACACCTCCGGCAGGGTCACCCAGCTCCCGGCGACGATGTAACGCCGGGCGTGCTCGCCCGCCACCGCGGCACGCACGCACGCGTCGGCGACGTCGCGGGCGTCCACGACATGGTTGCCGGCCCGGGGCACCGCGCGCAGCTCCCCTCGTGCCACGGAGGTGAACAGCCGTCCGGCGGACGTGGGCCCGGCGTCTCCCGGGCCCCACATCCACCCGGGCAGCACCATCGGCACCCGCACCCCGTGCCGGGCACCGAAGGCGTGTACGACCTCCTCGGAGTCCAGTTCGCTGGCGTAGTAGCCGTTCTCCCGGGTCCGGCGACCTTCGGGGGTGTCCTCGTCGGACGGCCGCCCGTCGGGGCGGGTTCCCAGCGTGCCGATGGAGCTGGTGTGCACCACCACCGGCACCCTGGCCTCGGCGGCCGCCCGCAGCAGTTCGCCCACGGCGTCCACGTTCGTCGCGGTCAGCAACGCGTCGTCGTGGCCGCCGGGGGCGTAGTACTCCCGGAAGTACGCCGCGGTGTGGATCACCGCGTCGTGTCCCGGGAGCACGCGGGCGATGCTCCGTACGTCGAGCACGTCACCCTGCCGCATGTCCAGTCGCTTGTGGTCCGGGAGCAGGGAGCGGGCCCGTTCGGGGTCCCGGACCACTGCCGTCACCTCACTGCCCAGGTCGAGCAGGCGCCGTACGGTGTTGCCCCCGAGCAGACCGGTCGCGCCGGTGACGACGACCCGCCGGGGTCGACGGGTGGTCAGGTCCACTGGATCACGTCCAGCCGGATCGACGTCGTCACCGCCCCGTCCTGCTGCACGTCGACGGCGACCGGGACGGCCAGGGTGTGCAGCTCCTCATGGCGGCGGAATCCGTCCACCCTCGCCCGCAGTTCCGTCACCTGGTCCAGCTCCGTGTAGTCGGTGAAGTCGGTGGTGATGGACGCGATGGTGAGGGTCTCCGGGGACAGCCCGTGCAACCGCGCGACGGAGGCGATGCCCAGCTGCCGGGCCGCCTCCATCTGCAGATGACCGGGCACATGGTCCAGCGGGTGGTCGAACATGTGCGGATGGCTCGGATCCATCACCAACTGTGCCGAGACGCCTGCCGGTCCGGTCAGGACGGGCTCGGTGATGACCACGTTGCGAGCCTCGCGGCGGCCCACCGAGGACGGCGCGGCAGCGGTGAACCGCGGCAGCGTGTGGTCCGTGGCGGCGGCCCGTCGCTTGGCCCGCAGGGTCTGGTACGCGCGCTGGGACACGATCAGCAACGCACCGTCCCCGGCCAGCGCCACCCCTCCGTCGAGCGAGACGTCACCGGTGAAGGTGAACCCCTGGATGCGACCCGCCTTGTTGCGACGGGGGTGCACGGTCATCGACACCAGCACCTGGGCCGGCGTGGCGCCGATCCGCAGCTGGGTCAGGCCCACCGTACGCAGGTTGAGGGCCCGGAAGATGAACGCCGAGCCGAGCTCCACGCCCAGGTGACGGTGGGCCACCAGGACGCCCGCCTGCCGTACCACCTCCACCAGCAGGGTGAAGTCGTACAGCGGTGCGTTCTCGCCGATCAGGTGGCCGCGCGGTAGCTGCGCGGCCACGACGAACGTGTTCTCGCCGGTCGAGGCGGAGTCGGTGACGAACACCTCGGCGACGGACGTGCGGTGGACCAGGGTGCGGGAGACCGTCGCGTCGTAGCGCAGCGTCGCACCGGCCGCGGCCGCGGCGTCGGCCACGTCCTCGGTCGTGATCGGCGCTTCCCCCGGCGCGCTGATCCCGGTGGTTCGGGCTTCGGGTATGGACATGATCGAAGCGGATCCCTTCCATGGTTCCTGAGAAGTGAGCCCAGGGGCCTAGGCCGCGTCGGACGTCACCGCGGGCCGCGAGGGCAGGCGTTCCAACAGCTCGAGGACTCCCGAGATCCCGGACCGCGCCCCCACGACGCCGTCCGGGCGGACGTATGCCAGCCACGGCGGGCTCGCCGGGCCGAGACCGGGGCCGTCCGCGCGCGCGGTGTCGCAGCGGGCACCGGCGGAGCCGATCTGCCCGGCCGGGGCAGCGCCGTCGGAGGGCTGGATCCACAGCACGTGCACCGTGTCGTCCACGCCCCGGCTGCGCAGGGCGACCAGGGCCCGCACGGCGATCTCGCCGGCCGCCTGGTCCCCGTACGCGATCAGGGTGTGCCGCCCCGCGGCCAGGTACGAGTGCAGTGACGTCGCCTGCGTGCCCCGCACCGGAACCAGTGCGGTGTCCGGTACGCGCCTGCCGAGCCGGACCGCGCGGGGCACGGAGGAGGCGCCTGGCAGGTCGGCCACGGCGGGGCTGGCCGAGTGGTCGAGGTCGAGCTGGGCGAGCTGCGGCAGCATCTGCTTCTCCAGCACGCCGCGGCGGCTGAAGGACTGCATGGTGGCGTCCCGCATGGCGCGGGCCATGGGGTTGCGCAACAGCCACATCCGGGTCTGCTGGTCGGCGTTGCGCACGGCCTGCACCGAGGCGGGACGACGCTCCGTCTCGTAGCTGTCGAGCAGGGCCGGGTCGGCGCCACGGGCGACGGCGGCGAGCTTCCAGCCGAGGTCGTAGCCGTCCTGCACACCGGTGTTGAGGCCCTGGCCGCCCGCGGGACTGTGCGCGTGGGCGGCGTCACCGGCGAGGAAGACCGGACCGTGGCGGAAGCGCGGGGCGACCTTGGCGTGCACCCGGAAGCGGTTGGACCACCAGGTCCCCCGCAGCCTCAGGCTCCCCGGACCGCGCTGGTCGAGCAGCTCCTGCAGCAGTTGGTCGGAGGGGGCTCCGGTGTGCCCGTCGGGCTCGATGTCGAAGAAGACCCGGTGTCCGCCCTCCGGCAGGGGCACCAGGACCAGCACCCCGTCCGGAGTGATGTGGTACTGAGCCTCGTCCTTCGGTACCGGACCCTCCACCGGACCGTCGCCGAGCAGGAACACCCGGTCGTAGGTGTGGCCCTCGAAGGGGATGCCGACCGAGTCGCGCACCATGCTGTGCGTGCCGTCGGCACCGACCAGCCAACGGTACGTCGCCTTCTCGACCCGCCCCTGGGCGGCACGCAGGCCCACGGCGACCCCGTCGCCTTGGACCTTGAGGCCGATGGCATCGGTCCCCCACTCCACCGTGCCACCGAGTTCGAGGAGACGGGCGTGCAGCGCCTCCTCGGTGACGGGCTGCGGGGCGCACAGCGGGTGACGGAAGGCGGTGCCCTCCAGACCGCCGAAGCGCATGCCGCCGATCTGCTTCTTGCGGGACCAGTAGGTGGCACCCGCCAGCGGGAGCGCGGTGCCGACGAGATGGCCGGCGACGCCGATGCGGTCCAGGCACTCCAGCGCACCGCTCCACAGGATCAGCGCCTTGGGCGCCTCACCGGGGCCCTCGCGCCGGTCGACGATCCGGCAGGGCACGCCGAGACCGAGCAGGGTGCAGGCGGTGGTCAGGCCGGTGGGGCCGGCTCCGACGATCAGAATCTCCGTGGTCATCGCGCAGGACCTCCAGGGTCCGGGTCGCCGGCCTCGAGGCGGGTGAGCACCTCGCGGACGGTGGTGTCGGTGTCGGTGAACCGGACGGATGCGATGCCGAGTTCGCGGGCGGCGACGCAGTTCTCCTCGGTGTCGTCGACGAACAGGCACTGCCCGGGTTCCGCACCGAGCCGGTCGAGCAGGATGCGGTAGATCTTCGGGTCGGGCTTGCGCACGCCCTCCTTGTGCGAGTCCACGACGAGTGTGAACAGCTCGTCGACCGGCAGCTGGGCGCGCCAGCGCGGCTCCCACTCGCGGACGTTGTTGGTGAGCAGGGCGATCCGGTAGCCGTCACCACGCAGTCGGCGCAGGAAGTCGACGAAGGGCACGTTCGGCTTCCGCCCGCGAAACCACAGCTCTCCGAACTCGCGGCCGTCCAGGACCCGTTCGGATCCGGGGGGCAGCTCGGCCAGGATGCGCTCCGCCATCTGCCGCTCGGTGATGGCGCCGATCTCCAGCGCGGCCATGGGGGTCTCGCCGTGTCTTTGGGTGGCGGCGGTGAACGCCTCGGCGAGGGCCGCGACCTCGATCCCCGCCAGTTCGGCGAAGGCGGTGAAGGTCTCGATCAGGGGATTGGTGAGCACCCCGCCGTAGTCGACGACGACGGTGTCGATGGTCACGGGTCCTCCCGCGGGGCCTCGGTGGCCGGTCCGTACTCCAGTTGCAAACCGACCATGACCAGTTCGGTTTCGCCGACGTTGTGCATCTGGTGGCACAGCGGCGGGTCCGCCGCGTTGAACAGCACCACGCCGCCGGGGAGTTCGCCCTCGCGGATGACCTCGCCGTCGACGCCGAGCGAACGGACCTTGGCTCCGCTGAGCACCACCGTCGCCCAGGGCTTGCGGTGGGTGTGCAGCGGACGGGTGCCGCCGGGAGGTACCTGTTCGACCCAGGCCTTCACCAGGGGGGTGTCGAGGCACAGCGGTGCGCCGAGCTCCTCCCAGGGCCCCGCCGGGTCGGTGGGTTGTGTGGACATGGAGTCTCCGAGAGGTCAGTAGGGGGCGTTGGCGGAGAAGAAGCGGCAGGGATTGTCGACGAGCATGGTGCGGATCGCCTCGTCGCTGACGTCCGCCTGGCGCAACGCGGGCAGCACGTCGTCGTGGATGTGCGTGTAGTCCCAGGACGGGGCGACGAGTTCGCGCTGGTCCGGTGTGAGGTAGTCCAGGTAGCACGGGCAGTCGTGGGACAGCACCAGTTGCTCTTCGTAGCCGGCGTGCACCAGTTCGGCCACGGTCTTCACGCGCTGTTCGATCGGGGCGATGAACTCCATGCCGAAGCGGTCCATGCCGAGGAACGAGCCGGCGTCGAGCAGTTCACGCAGATAGCCGAGGTCGTCGGTGTCGCCGGAATGGCCGATGACGACCCGGCTGAGGTCGACGCCCTCCTCCTTGAAGACCCTCTGCTGCAGCAGCCCGTTGCGCACCAGGGCGTTGCTGTGCGTCTGGATCGGCGCGCCGGTTTCGCGGTGTGCCTGGGCGGTGGCGCGCAGCACGCGCTCCACGCCCTCGGGCAGGTCCTCGGTCTCGGTCGCGCACTTGAGAACGGCCGCCTTGACACCTGTGTCACCGATGCCCTCGGTGATGTCGCGCACGAACAGTTCCACCATCGGGTCGGGTCCCTCGAAGACCCGGCCGGGGCCGCGGTAGGCGAAGTACATCGGTTCGTCGTTGTAGGTGTAGACGCCGGTGGCCACGACGATGTTGAGCGGTACCCGGGCGGCCACCTTCTTGATGCGGGGCAGATAGCGCCCCTGGCCGAGGACGGTGAGGTCGACGATCGTCCGCACGCCACGCTCGGCGGCCGCGGTCAGCCGGGTGACGGCACTCTCGATCTGTGCCTCCTCGTCCCAGAGCTGAGGATTGTTCTCCTGCACCTCCGTGCTGAGCACAAAGACATGCTCATGCATCAGAGTCACTCCGAGTTGTTCAATCGGAATTCCACCCTCCACCGTTTCGACAATGACGGGTTCCAGAGAATCCACGTCGGCCATTTATCCCCCTGTTCTTGTTTTCTGCTCCGCTGCTACGGTCTCCATCCCCAAGTTGGTTTGTCAACGAGTATCTGACGGCATGGTGGTGGCATTGCCAATAGTGCTGACAGTTACCTTGTCAGCGGCGACTCCAGCAGAGAAAGTGGGGGATTGGGAATGTGCTCGCCGGATGTTAATTCGGTATGACATGGATCTCTGTGAGGAGCCCTCGTGGCGCATATGGAAAAGCTCGCCCTGGTGACCGGCAGTACCGACGGGCTCGGGCGCGGCGCCGCCAAACTGCTGGCCGGACAGGGCTGGCACGTCGTCGTGCACGGCCGCGACCCCCGCAAGGTGGCCGACGCGCTCGCCGATGTACGCAAGGCGGCCAAGGCCGCCAAGGGCTCTGCCGGCGAGATCACCTCCGTGACCGCCGACCTCTCCCGCCTGGAGGAGGTGCATGCCCTGGCCGACGTCATGCTGCGCACCCACGGCCGGCTGGACGCCCTGGTGAACAACGCCGGTGTGGCGACACCCAATCTCAGCGCCCGCACCCGTCGCGTCACCGCGGACGGCTACCAGCTCGAATGGCAGGTGAACTTCCTCGCCGCCTTCGCCCTCACCCTGCGCCTGACAGGTCTGCTCGTCGCCTCCGCGCCCGCCCGTGTGGTCAACGTGAGTTCCGTCGCCCAGGGATGGGGCGCCATCCACTGGGACGACCTGCAACTGGAGCGGCACTGGGACCGCATGGCCGCATACGCCCAGTCCAAGCTGGCCCTGACGGCCTTCACCAACGAGTACGCACAGCGCCTGCACGGCCGCCAGGTGTACGCCAACAGCCTGCATCCGGGCATGTGCTCCACCAAGATGGTCCGCAGCACGTTCGTCTTCGCCCCGCACCGCACCCGATACGGTGCCGAGAACATCGCCCGCCTGGTCACCGACCCCGGACTGCGGTCCACGAGCGGCGCCTACTTCAACGAGAGGCGCCGCATCGAACCTAACGCCTTCGCCCACGACCCGGCCGGCCGGCGCAGGCTGTGGGACGTGGCCCTGGCCCAGTCCCGTGTCGCCGACCACGCGGAGACCGTTCTGCCCGAGCTGCTCACCGTCTGACCCCGTCGGTGACCGAGCCGGGACGGGGCAGGCGGCAAGCCCGTGGGGAACGCCGCGTCGAGCAGCTGCTGGACGCCGCAGCGCGCCTGTTGTGCCGTACGGGGGCGACCGTGCCCGGCCCCACCGCCATCGCCCGCGAGGCAGGGGTCTCCCCGGGCACCTTCTACCAGTTCTTCCCCGACAAGGAATCACTGCTCGCCGTGCTGGGCGAGCGGCTGGTGCGCGAGCTGTACGCCGCGCACGGACCCCTGTTCACCGCGGACCACGCGCGCCTGCCCCCGCAGCGGCTGACCGACGCGGTCTTCGCCCCGCTGCTGTCGTTCCAGCCCGAGAACCCCGCCCTGCTGATGCTCATCCGGGCCGAACTGCTCAGAGGCGTACGAGAGATGCTCACCGTGCGCGCCCCCGCCATGCCCGCGGCGGAGCGGGACCGGGTGGCCGACATGGTGTGCGCACTGCTCCAGGCCGGCCGGGCCCTGGTGCTCAGGCTCCAGGGCCCGGAAGCCGACGCGTACACCGCCGAGGCCAAGGCCGTGATCGGGCGCTATCTCTCCTGGCGGACCGGATCAGCCCCGCCATGAGGCGACGAGGTCGCCCAGCCGCTGCTCGTCCTCCGAGCCGGGGAAGGCGAAGTGCGTGACGATGCTGCGTCCCGTGGTGTCGCCCTCGAGCGCGAACTTGACGTAGTTGAGCGACAGGGGCCCGACCGCCGGGTGCTGGAAGCGTCGTACGGAGGGGGTGAACTTCTCCACGTCGTGCGAGGTCCACCACTCGTGGAAGAGCGGGCTGGACTTCTTGAGATCGTTGACCACCTCGATGAAGCGCGGGCGGCCCAGTTCGTGGGCGGAGTCCGCGCGCAGCAGCCCCACCAGCCAGCGCGCCTCGCGCTCCCAGTCCGGCAGGAGATCGCGGGCGCGTGGCTCGTTGAACATCAGCCACAGGACGTTGCGATGACGCTCCGGCACCTGGCCGACGACGCCGTCCATGAGCGCCGCCTCCGCACGGTTCCAGGCGACGATGTCGAAGCAACGGGTGATCACGTAGGCGGGGTTGGGGTTGAGCAGGTCGAGGAACGCCTGGATGTCCGGGCCGACCGTCGGCTCCGAGTCCGTCGAGGGGGCCTGCGTGGCCTCTCCGGCAAGCCGGAAGAGGTGATCGCGTTCGGGCGCGTCCAGCGCCAGGGCCCTCGCGATCCCGTTGAGCACCTGCCGGGAGACGTTGATGTTCCGCCCCTGCTCCAGCCAGGTGTACCAGGTGACGCTGACCCCGGACAGCTGGGCCACTTCCTCCCGCCGCAGCCCCGGGATCCGCCGACGTCCGGACGCCGGCCTGGAAACTTGAATTCCCGACTTTTCCGGGTCCGCCTTTCGGCGCCGTGACCTCAGAAAGTCGCCGAGTTCCTTACGGCTGAGCTCGTCCTTGGAAGGTCCCATGCGTAATCCCCCGTCGCGATGGCCAGGACTATGTGGTGCAGTTTCCACCAGTATTTACTCCACTCTTCTTCTGTGTCAATCGACGCCTAATGATGGGACAGACGACGAGTAAATAGTCGGCGTCGAAGTCCGCATACCGCACACCGCATATGCAGTCGATTTACGGAGGAGAAACCGCATGGAAACAGAGACTGAGCGGAAAACCACGGTCGTCGGCGAGGTGGACGGACTGCTGGCCGAGCTGTTCCTCACCCCGGACGGCCTGCGCGACCCGTATCCGCGCTACGAGCGCATCCAGGAGCTGACCGCCGTTCACCATACCGCCCTCGGCCACTGGGTGGTCACGGGTTACGACGACGTCAACGCCTTCCTGCGCAGCCAGCACGCCCTCAAGGACCCCTACCGGGTCTTCGCCCCCTGGGTCGGCAAGGACGAATGGCAGGACCACGCCGCCCTGCGCCGACTGCCCGACATCATGCTGTGGGCCAACCCGCCGGACCACACCCGGCTGCGCAAGCTCGCCGGCTTCGCGTTCACCAACCGCGCCGTGCAGGCCATGCGCCCGCAGGTGACCGAGATGGTCGAGCGTCTGGCCGACAAGCTCGAACGCGATGGCTCCCTCGACTACATGAAGGACTTCGCCTTCCCGCTGCCGGCCATGGCCACCGGCCGCATGCTCGGCATCCCCGACGCCGATCTGCCCTCACTGCAGGGCCCGATGCGTGCCTTCCAGGACATCTACGAACTCGGGCTGACCCCCGAGGCCCTCGCCGAGTGCGACAAGGGCGCCCAGCTCACCGACGACTACTTCAGCGCCCTCGTCGAGGCGCGCCGCAAGAACCCCGGTGACGACCTGCTGTCCGCGCTCATCGCCGCCAAGGACGGCGAGGACAAGCTCAGCCAGGGCGAACTCATCGGCATGTGCAATCTGCTGTTCGGCGCCGGCTTCGAGACCACGACCAATCTGCTCGGCAACGGCATGCTGGCCCTGCTGCGCCACCCCGACCAGATGGACCGGTTGCGGGCCGACCTGAGCCTGGTTCCGGGTGCCGTCGAGGAGATGCTCCGTTACGACAGCCCCACCCAGCTCGGCAACCGGGTCACCGACGGCCCCGTCGAGATCGCCGGCACCGAGATCCCCGCCGGCTCCTCGGTGGTGGCCCTGGTCGGCGCCGCCCACCGCGATCCGCGGCGCTACCCCGACCCGACCCGCTTCGACGTGACCCGCTCCGACGCTCCCGTGCTGTCCTTCAGCTCCGGCATCCACTACTGCCTCGGCGCGTCACTGGCCCGCATGGAAGCGCAGATCGCCTTCACCACCCTGCTGCGCCGCTTTCCCGGGCTGCGCCTCGACGGGGAGGACACCGTGGAGTTCCGACCCCGGCTCACCCTGCGCGGCATGGAGTCCCTGCCCATCTCCATCGGCTGACGGGAGATCACCCCGTGGCTTCCCCACCCGGGACCGACCGCGCGCGGCACCGGTCCGCCGCCCCCGCGCGCGGCCTGGTGCCGTTGTTCGCGATCGCCTGCGGACTGACCGTGGGCAACCTCTACCTGTCCCTGCCCCTGCTGGACACGCTCGCCGCCGAGCTGCACCGCTCGCACTTCGCGGTGAGCCTGGTCGTCGTGGCCACCCAGGCCGCGTACGCGGTCGGCCTGGTGCTGGTCGTACCGCTGGGCGACATGCTCGACCGGCGCAGACTCGTCCTCGCGCTGCTCACCGCCGAGACGGCGGCGCTCCTGCTGGCCGCCGCCGCGCCCGGCATCGAGGTGCTCTGTGTGGCCGCGGCTCTCATCGGCCTGACCTCGGTGGTGGTCATGGTGATGGTGCCGTTCGCCGCGTCGCTCGCCGCCGAGGCCGAACGCGGCCGAGTGGTGGCGAGCGTGATGAGCGGGGTCCTCATCGGCTCGCTGCTGATCCGCTTCCTGTCCGGCGTCATCGGCGAGCACACCGGCTGGCGGCCCGTCTACTACGGCGCGGCCGGCGTCGCCGGAACGCTTGTCCTGGTCCTGCGCAGCCGCATCCCGGCGGGCACCGGAGTCCCGCCGGACACCGGCCTCGGCTACGCGAGTCTGCTGCGCTCACTGCCGGGCCTGGTGCGCTCGAGTCCGGTGCTGCGCCGCCGTTCCCTCTACGGGGCGCTGTGCTTCGCCGCGTTCACCGCCTTCTGGACCCCGCTGCCCTTCCTCCTCGCCGGCCCCCACTACGGATACGGAGCCGACGCGGTCGGGTTTCTCAGCCTGGTCGGCATCGGCGGTGTGGTGGCGGCGGCACTCGCCGGCCGGGCGGCGGACCGTGATCTCGGGCCCTGGCCCACCGGGATCCTGCTCGCCGGGGGGTGCGTGTCCTTCCTTCCGGCCGCCTTCGGCGAGCGCGCTCTCGCACTGCTCGTCCTGGCCACGTTCCTCTTGGACTTCATGGTCCAGGGAGCTCACATCACCAATCAGAGCGAGATCTACCGACTGCCCCCGGAAATTCGCGGACGAGTGACCTCGGTGTACATGACCGGATATTTCCTGGGCGGGGCGGCGGGGGCCGTCGGAGCGGCGGCCCTGTATTCCGCGTCGGGCTGGCCCGCAGTGTGCGTACTGGGTTCGGCGCTCACCGGCACCGCCTTCATGGCCTGGGCATTCCACCTGGTCAGGGACTGATCTGGTGCTCTGACTGCTATTAGTTCCGCCACCATTGTGCACATTCAGGCCCGGTCCTAGGGTTGTTGGGCGGGAATTCAATGAATTCCCTCGAGTAAAATCGGAGTTGACACATGGACGTGCCCCCGCGCGAACTCGCGGACGGTCTGCAGGTCTCCGCACTCGGACTCGGCTGCATGGGAATGGCCGAATTCTACGGGGACCGTAACGACCCCGAATCGATCGCCACGATCCATCGGGCCATCGACGTGGGCGTGAACTTCCTCGACACCGCCGACATGTACGGCGACGGCGTCTCCGAGGAGATCGTCGGAAAGGCATTGCGCGGCGGCCGCCGCGACCAGGTCGTCCTGGCCACCAAGTGCGGCATGGTCAGGACCCCTTCCGGGGTGGCGCTGAACGGATCGCCCGCCCACATCCGCAAGGCCGTCGACGCCAGCCTCAAGCGGCTCGGCACCGACCGGGTCGATCTGTACTACCTGCACCGCATCGACCCGCAGGTGCCGGTAGAGGACTCGGTCGGGGCGCTGTCGGAGATCGTCCAGGCGGGCAAGGCCCGCTTCATCGGCCTGTCCGAGGCGGGCGCCCAGACCATCCGACGGGCCCACGCCGTGCACCCGGTCTCCGTCCTGCAGACCGAGTACTCACTGGCCAGCCGCGGGGTCGAGGACAAGATCCTGCCGACCTGCCGTGAACTGGGCATCGGCTTCGTCGCCTGGGGCCCGCTCAGCCGCGGCCTGCTGGCCGGGCAGATCATCAGCGACGCGGACCTCGCCGACTCCGATCTGCGCCGCTTCCTCCCGCGATTCGAACCGGACAACCTCGCCGTCAACGGGGCGATCGTCACCCGGCTCGGCGAGATCGCCCTCGACAAGGGCTGCAGCACCGCCCAACTGGCCCTGGCATGGCTGGTGGCGCAGGGCGTCGTGCCCATCCCCGGCAGTCAGACCCGCCGGGACTTCGACGAGAACGTCGCGGCGCTGAGCGTCGAACTCAGCGAGGACGACCTCGCCCGGATCGAAGCCGTCGCACCGCCCGGGGCATTCGCGGGCGAGCGATTCCCGGCCGGGCTGATGCACCTGGTGGAAGACGAGTGAGCGGACACCACCGCATCGAACCACCGCTCCATTCATCGACGACGGAGGCACCCGTGAGTCCGAACCCTTCCGCACAGACCGCCCTGATCACCGGGGCGTCCGGCGGCCTGGGAACCGCGACGATCAAGAAGCTGTCGAACGCCGGCTGGCATGTGATCGCCGCGGTCCGCACCCCCGCGGCGCTCGCCAAACTGCCCGAGGTCGAGTCGCTGACACCCGTCGTCCTGGACGTCGCCGACCCCGACTCGATCGCCGCGGCCGCCGAGAACCTGTCCGCCGTCCTCGGCGGCCGCGGGCTCCAAGCCCTGGTGAACAACGCCGGTGTCATCGTGCAGGGGCCGGTCGAGCTGGTTCCCCCGCACGCGCTGCGCCGCCAGTTCGACATCAACGTCCTCGGCCAGATCGCCGTCACCCAGGCATTCCTGCCCGCGCTGCGCCGCGCCGGCGGCCGAGTGGTCAACATCGGCGCGATCACCGCCCGTGTCTCCGTCCCCTTCTTCGGACCGGTCGCCGCATCCAAGGCCGCCCTCGCCGCGCTCAACGACGCGCTGCGCATGGAGCTGAGGTTCCAGGGCGTCGACGTCGTTCTGGTCGAACCCGGCGCCCTCGAGACGGAGATCTTCGCCAAGGCCGAGAAGTCCGCGGCCGAGGACGGCTGGACCGGCGCCACCGAGGCACGGCGGCGGTACATCAAGGCGGTGGCGGACGCCCAGGCGGCTTCCGCCAAGCAGAGCGCCACGGCCATCGACAAGGCGGCCGGCACCCTGGTCAAGGCGATCACGGCACGCCGCCCGGCCACCCGCTACCTCATCGGCCAGGACGCCCGCGCCCTGTCGTTCTTGCGCATCCTGCCCGACCGGGTCCGCGACACGATGCTGCTGCGCACGCTCGGACTCAGCCGCGCGTCTTTCGAGGCCACCGCGGAATCCGTGCCCCACGCCTGAGACGCCGAATACACCCCCGAGAGGACCATCATGTTCGAGCGTCTGGCCCGGCTGACCACAGCACGGCCACGCCTCATCCTGATCCTGGCACTGCTGTTCGCAGCCGCCGCCGTCGTCCTCGGCGGCGGGGTGGCCGACCGGCTGCAGGGAGGCGGCACCACCGATCCCGCGGCCGAGTCCGCACAGGCCTCGGATCTCCTGGAGCGGGACTTCGCCGCCGGTCGCCCCAATCTGGCGCTGCTGCTCAAGGCCGACAACGGAGTGGACACCGCGTCCGCCGCCGCCGAGGGGCGGCGGCTCGCCGAGCGGCTCGCGGGCGAGCACCATGTGCAGGGCGTGTCGTCGTACTGGCAGGACAAGTCCCCGGCACTGCGCAGCACCGACGGGCGCTACGCGCTGATCGTCGCCCGCATCACCGGAACCGAGACCGAGGCCGACGACACCCTCAAAGCCCTCGCGCCCCACTATCGCGGCAGCCACGGACCGCTGGAGGTCAGGATCGGCGGCGCCGCCCAGATCCGTACCGAGGTCCAGGACACCAGCCGTAAGGACCTGGGCAGGGCGGAGGCCATCGCGCTGCCTCTCACCCTGCTGATCCTCGTGCTGGTCTTCCGCAGCGCGGTGGCGGCACTGCTGCCGGTGATCATCGGACTGATCGCGATCGTCGGCACCAACGCCTCACTGCGGATCATCACCGGCTTCACCGATGTCTCCGTGTTCGCGCTCAACCTGACCACCGCGCTGGGCCTCGGACTGGCCGTGGACTACGGGCTGTTCATCGTCCGCCGCTACCGCGAGGAGCTGCAGGGCGGCCTGCCGCCCAAGGCGGCCATCGGCACCACGCTCACCACCGCCGGACGCACGGTCGCCTTCTCGGCCCTCACCGTGGCCGTGTCGCTCTCGGCCATGCTCATCTTCCCCATGTACTACCTGCGGTCCTTCGCGTACGCGGGCATCTCCGTGGTGCTCATCGCCGCCGCCGCGGCCCTGCTGGTGCTGCCCGCCCTGCTGCTGGTCCTGGGCCGGCGGATCGACGCCCTCGACCTGACCCGGCTGCTGAGGCGCCGCTCCGGCCTCGCGGGGGCCGACGCCTCGGGACGGCGCTGGCGGCGCATCGGCGAAGCCGTCGTCAAACGCCCGGTCATCTTCATGCTGACCGCGGTCGCCGCGCTGGTCGCCCTCGGCCTGCCATTCCTCGGCGCGACCTTCGGCAACATCGACGACCGGCAACTCCCCAAGGAGGCCGAGGCCCATCAGGTGCACCAGGTGATCCGGGACGAGTTCACCTCCCGCCCCACCGGCGTGCTGGACGTGGTCGCCGACGGCGTGGACGGCGCGCGGCGCGCCTCCGAGATCGGTCCCTACGCGGCCCGGCTGTCCGGGCTGCCCGGAGTCGTACGCGTGGACTCCGCGGCCGGCGTCTACCAGAACGGCCACCTGACCCAGCCTGCCGGACCCGCGCAACAGCGCTACACCGCCGAGGGCGGCAAGGCCACCTATCTGTCCGTGGTGCCCTCCCTGGAGGACGTCTCCCCCGAGAGCCAGCACCTGGTGCGACAGATCCGTGACGTGCCCGCTCCCTTCCCCGTGTACGTGGGCGGCGGCGCGGCCGAGCTGGTCGACACCCAGGACACCCTCACCGACCGCCTGCCGTACGCGCTCGTCGCGATGGTCGGCGTCACGATGGTGCTGCTGTTCCTGATGACCGGCAGCGTCGTGATGCCTCTCAAGGCAGTGGTCCTCAACACCCTCAGCCTGACCGCCACCTTCGGCGCGCTGGTCTGGGTCTTCCAGGACGGCCATCTCAGCGGCGCCCTGGGTGACTTCACCGTCACCGGCTTCCTCCCGGCCACCCTGCCGGTGCTGATGTTCTGCGTGGCCTTCGGACTGTCCATGGACTACGAGGTGTTCGTGCTGTCGCGGATCAAGGAGGAGTACGACCGTACCGGTGACACCGTCCGGGCCGTCGTCTTCGGCCTGCAGCGCAGCGGCGGCGTGGTCACCGCGGCGGCCGCCGTGCTGTCCATCGTTCTGGTCGCCATCGGCACATCGAAGATCACCAACATGAAGATGCTCGGCCTCGGCCTGGCCCTGGCCGTCCTCATGGACGCCATCGTCGTGCGAGGCGTCCTGGTGCCGGCGGTGATGCGGCTGCTCGGCCGCGCCAACTGGTGGGCACCCGGACCCCTGCGGCGACTGCACGACAGGTTCGGCATCAGCGAGGGCGGCCCGAGGGAACCGCAGCCGGCCCTGGCCGTGGCGAAGGCGGGTGAGCCGCTGTGACGGAACTCTGGACGGTCGAGGTGGACACCTCGGTCTGCGTCGGATCGGGCCTGTGCGCCGCGAACGCGCCCGAGTGCTTCTCCCTGGACACCTCCGGCCGGGCGCGGCCGCCCGAGGCGCCGGTCGTGGCGGCCGACGAGGTGCTGGAAGCGGCCGAGAACTGCCCCGCCACGGCGATCACGCTGCGCAAGGCGACCGGAGGCGAGGAGATCTTCGTGCCCTGATCCCCCGCAGTGGCGCGAACAGCTTGTCCCGGCTCGGGCGCACCTGAGCCGGGACAAGCTGTTCGCCGAGTCCGTGGTGACTATGCTCGCTTCATGGACTGCTGAGGAGCTAGCCGTGGAATGTAAGGCAAATGACCGGTGGGGCATCGGAAGATGTTGAGGGAGGTCACTGCAACCCGCTACATCACACCCCTGCGCTCTGGCGGGTCCGTGCCCGGAGTCGTCGAGGCCGACGACCTCGGTACGTACGTCGTGAAGTTCACCGGATCTGCCCAGGGACACAAGGCGCTGGTCGCCGAGGTGATCGTCGGCGAACTCGCCCGCGCCCTCGGCCTGCGCTTCCCCGAACTGGTCCTCGTCCACTTCGACCCGGCCGTCGCCGCCGAGGAGCCGCACCAGGAGGTACGCGACCTGCACGGCGCCAGCGCGGGCGTCAACCTCGGGATGGACCACCTGCCGGGCGCCGCGGACTTCACGCCGGAGATCGCGAAGACCTTCCCCGTGGACCCTCTGGAGGCCGGCCGGATCGTCTGGCTCGACGCCCTGACCGTCAACGTGGACCGTACGGTCCACAGCTCCAACCTCATGGTGTGGCCGACGCTCGGCACAACGCCCCCGCGCCTGTGGCTCATCGACCACGGCGCGGCCCTCGTCTTCCACCACCGCTGGGACACCACGACCCCGGGCAAGAAGTACGACTTCCGCCACCATGCTCTCGGCCACTACGCGCCCGACGTCCGCGCCGCCGACGCCGAACTGGCGCCCCGGGTCACCGAGGAGCTGCTGCGCGGGATCGTCGCCGAGGTGCCGGACGCCTGGCTCGCCGAGGACGCGGGATTCGCCACGCCCGACGACGTCCGCGACGCCTACGTCGACTACCTCCTGCAGCGGGTACGGCTGTCCGCGCAGTGGCTGCCCACCGACTTCCCGAGCCGTGAGGAGCTGGCCGCCGAGGAGGCCGCCCGCGCGGCGAAGACGCAAGCGGGCCGCCCGGCCTGGCTGAAGCGGGTCCCCGACCTGCACGGCAAGCCGGCGGCGGAACAGGACTGGACGGTCCACCTGGGCTGAACGCGCAGCGGCCCCGGGGGAGTCCCCCTGGGGCCGCCATGCGTGATCGTCAGCCCTTGAGCTGCCGGTACGCCGGCAGGGTGAGGAAGTCGGCGTAGTCCTCGTCGAGGGCCACCTGGAGCAGCAGGTCGTGCGCCTCCTGCCAGTGACCGGCGGCGAAGGCCTCCTCGCCGATCTCCGCGCGGATGGCGTCCAGCTCCTCGGCGGCGACCTTGCGGGCCAGCTCGGGCGTGGCCTTCTCGCCGTTCTCGAACTCGACGCCCGCGTTGATCCACTGCCAGATCTGCGAACGGGAGATCTCGGCGGTGGCCGCGTCCTCCATCAGGTTGAAGATGGCGACCGCGCCGAGCCCGCGCAGCCAGGCCTCGATGTAACGGATGCCGACCTGGACGGCGTTGACGAGACCGGCGTACGTCGGCTTCGCCTCCAGCGAGTCGATGGCGATCAGGTCGGCCGCCTCCACGTGGACGTCCTCGCGCAGCCGGTCCTTCTGGTTCGGCTTGTCGCCGAGGACCCGGTCGAAGGACTCCATGGCGATCGGGACCAGGTCGGGGTGGGCGACCCAGGAGCCGTCGAAGCCGTCGTTCGCCTCGCGGTCCTTGTCGGCGCGGACCTTCTCGAAGGCCACCTTGTTGACCTCGGCGTCCCTGCGGGACGGGATGAACGCCGCCATACCGCCGATCGCGTGCGCGCCGCGCTTGTGGCAGGTGCGGACGAGGAGTTCGGTGTACGCCCGCATGAACGGGGCCGTCATCGTGACGGCGTTGCGGTCCGGCAGGACGAACCTCGGCCCGCCGTCACGGAAGTTCTTCACGATGGAGAACAGGTAGTCCCAGCGGCCGGCGTTCAACCCCGCGGCGTGGTCGCGGAGTTCGTAGAGGATCTCCTCCATCTCGTACGCGGCCGTGATCGTCTCGATCAGGACGGTGGCGCGGACGGTGCCCTGGGGGATGCCGACGTAGTCCTGCGCGAAGACGAACACGTCGTTCCACAGGCGCGCTTCGAGGTGCGACTCGGTCTTGGGCAGGTAGAAGTACGGGCCCTTGCCGAGGTCCAGCAGGCGCTGGGCGTTGTGGAAGAAGTACAGGCCGAAGTCGACGAAGGCGCCGGGGACCGGCTTGCCGTCGGCGTCGACGAGGTGGCGCTCGTCGAGGTGCCAGCCGCGCGGGCGCATGACCACGGTGGCGAGGTCCTCGTTCGCCTTGAGGGCGTACGACTTGCCGGAGCCGGGGTCGGTGAAGTCGATGGTGCGGGTGTAGGCGTCGATCAGGTTGACCTGGCCGAGGACCACGTTCTCCCAGGTGGGCGCGGAGGCGTCCTCGAAGTCGGCGAGCCAGACCTTCGCGCCCGAGTTGAGGGCGTTGATGGTCATCTTGCGGTCGGTGGGGCCGGTGATCTCGACGCGCCGGTCGTTCAGCGCGGCCGGAGCCGGGGCGACCTTCCAGGAGTCGTCCGCGCGGATCGCGGCCGTCTCGGGCAGGAAGTCGAGCGTGGAGGTGCGGGCGATCTCGGCGCGGCGCTCGGCCCGGCGGGCGAGGAGTTCGTCACGGCGCGGGGTGAACCGCCGGTGCAGCTCCGCCACGAAGGCGAGCGCCGCGTCCGTGAGGACCTCCTCCTGCCGGGGCAGGGGCTCGGCGTCGACGATGGCCAGCGGGGACGGCGCTGGTGCGGACATGAGCTGTCACTTCCTTCAGCGGTGGCACCGGGTGCCAAGTGGCACGAACAGGACAGTGAGCGCCCACTGTGCGGTCGGACGCTTCTGAACAGTGGATAGTAGTTTCCTCATCGTGGAACTTCAATGGTTTGTTGACGTCGAGATTCTCTGGGTCGAGGGAAGGTGGCGCTCGGTGCCACCTGGTTCACTCAGGGTTCAAGGTGGCCGAGGTCGGCCTCGGTGTCGATGTCGTAGGGCTCGGCAATGTCCGCGCACTCGACGAGCGTGATCGCCTCCCCGTGTGCCTTCAGGTAGCCGCGTGCGCCCTGATCGCCGGTCGCGCTCGCGGCGATCCCGGCCCAGTGGGCGGCGCCGAACAGCACGGGATGCCCGCGTACCCCGTCGTACGCGGCCGAGACCAGCGACCACTCGCCCTGGTACGCGGCCAGCACCCGCGCCACCGCCTCCGGCCCGATGCCGGGCTGGTCGACCAGGGAGACCAGCGCGGCCCGCGCCCCGGTACCGTCGAGCGACGCGAGCCCGGCGCGCAGCGAGGAGCCCATGCCCTGCTTCCAGTGCGGGTTCTCCACGAGGACGCAGCCGGGCAGCTCCGCCCGCTCGCGTACGGCCTCCGCCTGCGCCCCGAGCACCACGTGGACGCGGGTGCACCCGGCCGCGCGCAGCACGCCGACCGCGTGTTCGACCAGCGGCCGCCCCCGGTGTTCCAGCAGCGCCTTGGGCCGCCCGCCGAGCCGTCTGCCGCCGCCGGCCGCGAGCAGCAGCCCGGCGATCTCCTCTGGATGGTCCTGTTTGCCCGTCATGTGTCCTGCATACCTGACGCGGGCTGCCGCGGCCGGTTTCCTTGGACTGAATTTCGGTCCGCGCTGTGGCGCCGCCGGTCGGCGTGGCGTTTACTGGCCCGCGCGCGAGGGCGTGCGAGGGGGAGGTAGAGGCCGGGAGACCGGAGACCGGACGTGCACCTGCCCCACACCGAACGCGCGGGAGGACGGGCGAGGGGGAGGGCTGTGTTGCGGAGCTTGGGGCAGAGGTCAGTGACCGGCAGCGACGAGGATCCGAGGGTGGTGGAACTGCGGACCGCGGTCTCCCGCCTGCGCCGCGAACTCGCCGCGCTCCCGTCCGAGTTCCCCGACCGGGGCATAGCCGAGGACGAACTGGCCACCCTCGCCGCCATGGCCGCCGGCGGCATGCCGGAGATCCCGCGCCTGCGTAGTTCCCTCTTACTCGTCGCGGCGGCGATCGGCTCGGTCAGCGCGCTGGCCCGGGGCCTGACGGAGGTCAGGGAAGCAGTGGACCTCTTCGGCCGGACGCCGCCGCCCCCCGGCGGCCCCCACTCCTAGGCGGCCACCCCCCGGCGCCGGAAGAACTACGCGAAGAACTCAGCGAAGGACTACGCGCCCGAACTCGCCAGCGCCTGAGACAGCTCCTGGGCGATCCCCTGCAACACCGGCACGATCTTCTCCGTCGCCTCCTCGGTGACCCGCCCCGCGGGCCCGGAGATCGAGATGGCCGCGGCCGTGGGAGAGTCCGGCACGGGCACCGCGAGGCACCGCACCCCGATCTCCTGCTCGTTGTCGTCGACGGCGTACCCCAGCCGCCGTACGTCCTCCAGCGCCGCCAGGAACCCCTCCGGCGTGGTGATGGTCTTCTCCGTCGCGGCCGGCATCCCGGTACGGGACAGCAGCGCCCGCACCTCCTCGTCCGGCACGTTCGCCAGCAGCGCCTTGCCCACCCCGGTGGAGTGCGGCAGCACCCGCCGGCCGACCTCCGTGAACATCCGCATCGAGTGCTTCGACGGCACCTGCGCCACGTACACGATCTCGTCGCCGTCCAGCAGCGCCATGTTGGCGGTCTCGCCGGTCTCCTCCACCAGTCGCGCCAGGTACGGCCGCGCCCAGGTGCCGAGCAGCCGGGAGGCGGACTCGCCGAGCCGGATCAGCCGGGGTCCGAGCGCGTACCGCCGGTTCGGCTGCTGTCGTACGTAACCGCAGGCCACCAGCGTCCGCATCAGCCGGTGGATGGTGGGAAGCGGCAGCCCGCTGGTCGCGGACAGCTCGCTCAGGCCGACCTCGCCGCCCGCGTCCGCCATCCGCTCGAGCAGATCGAAGGCGCGCTCAAGGGACTGGACCCCGCCGCCGGCGGCGGGCTTGGCGGAGTCGGTGGTGCTGGCGCTGGACGTCGGCACGGCACGTTCCTTTCGGGACTGGCAGGAAGGGCAGAAGCCTACCCGGCAGTCGGTTGACTCCCTGCTTGTACGTAGCTACGTTCTGCGTGTCGGAATTCTAATTCCGCTTTGTGGAAATGTCCAGAGTGGGTGTGTGCCGGGGCCGCTCGGAAGTGTGCCTCTTGACGGCGGGGGAGCGGGAGTGAAGACTCCTTCAACAGAACGTTGAATTCCGTTACGTGGGTGTAAATCCCGTTTCCTGGATGTAAGACGGCGCACAACGGCAGAGAGAGGGGTTCGGGTGTCCGACGCTGAACTGGTGCTGCGCTCGACGCGGGTCATCACTCCGGAAGGGACGCGGCCCGCCACGGTCACCGTCGCCGCCGGCAAGATCACGGCCGTCCTGCCGTACGACGCCGAGGTCCCGGCCACGGCGCGCCTGGAGGACGTCGGCGACCACGTCCTGCTGCCCGGCCTGGTCGACACCCACGTGCACGTCAACGACCCCGGCCGCACCGAGTGGGAGGGCTTCTGGACCGCCACGCGCGCCGCGGCGGCCGGCGGCATCACCACCCTCGTCGACATGCCCCTCAACTCCCTGCCGCCGACCACCACGGTCGCCAACCTGGGGGTGAAGCGGGAGGTCGCCGCCGACAAGGCGCACATCGACGTCGGCTTTTGGGGCGGCGCCCTGCCCGACAACGTCAAGGACCTGCGCCCGCTGCACGACGCCGGGGTCTTCGGCTTCAAGGCGTTCCTCTCCCCGTCCGGTGTGGACGAGTTCCCGCACCTCGACCAGGACCGGCTGGCCCAGTCCCTCGCCGAGATATCCGGCTTCGACGGCCTGCTGATCGTGCACGCCGAGGACCCGCACCACCTGGCCGCCGCCCCGCAGCAGGGCGGACCCAAGTACGCCGACTTCCTCGCCTCCCGGCCGCGCGACGCCGAGGACACGGCCATCGCGAGCCTCATCGCCCAGGCGAAGCGGCTCCACGCGCGCGTGCACGTCCTCCACCTGTCGTCGAGCGACGCGCTGCCGCTGATCGCCGCCGCCAAGGCCGAGGGCGTCCGCATCACGGTGGAGACCTGCCCGCACTACCTCACGCTCACCGCCGAGGAAGTCCCCGACGGCGCCAGCGAGTTCAAGTGCTGCCCGCCCATCCGCGAGGCCGCCAACCAGGACCTGCTCTGGGCGGCCCTCGCCGACGGCACCATCGACTGCGTCGTCACCGACCACTCGCCCTCCACGGCCGACCTGAAGACCGACGACTTCGCGACCGCCTGGGGCGGCATCTCCGGCCTCCAGCTCAGCCTGCCGGCCGTATGGACGGAGGCCCGGCGGCGCGGCCACGGTCTGGAGGACGTGGTCCGCTGGATGTCCACGCGGACCGCCGCCCTGGTCGGTCTCGACGCGCGCAAGGGCGCCATCGCGCCGGGCCACGACGCCGACTTCGCCGTCCTCGCCCCGGACGAGACCTTCACCGTCGACCCGGCCGGCCTCCAGCACCGCAACCGGGTCACCGCGTACGCCGGCAAGACCCTGTACGGCGTCGTCAAGTCCACCTGGCTGCGCGGCGAACGCATCGTCGCGGACGGCGAGTTCACCGAGCCGAAGGGCCGGCTGCTCGCTCGCCCCCGGTAAGCCACCCTCCACACCCACACCCGGCCGACTCCAGAGAGGACCCCCTGATCACCGTGACGGCGCAGCAGCAATCAAGTTGGGCGAGCTTCACCGGCGACGCGAACCCCTACGGAGGCGGCGACCCGTACGCGGACTACCGCACCGCCGACTTCCCCTTCACCCAGTACGCCAACCTCGCCGACCGGCAGCTCGGCGCCGGAGTCATCGCCGCCAACGACGAGTTCTTCGCCCAGCGGGAGAACCTGCTGGTGCCCGAGCGGGCCGAGTTCGACCCCGAGCACTTCGGCCACAAGGGCAAGATCATGGACGGCTGGGAGACGCGGCGCCGGCGCGGCGCGTCGGCCGAGCACCCCTGGCCGACGCCCGAGGACCACGACTGGGCCCTGATCCGCCTGGGCGCCCCCGGCGTCATCCGCGGCATCGTCGTCGACACGGCCCACTTCCGCGGCAACTACCCGCAGGCGGTGTCGATCGAGGGCGCCTCGGTGCCCGGCTCCCCGTCACCCGAGGAACTGCTCTCGGACGACATCAAGTGGACCACCCTCGTCCCCCGCACGCCGGTCGGCGGCCACGCCGCGAACGGCTTCGAGGTGGGCGTCGAACAGCGCTTCACCCACCTGCGCGTCAACCAGCACCCCGACGGCGGCATCGCCCGCCTGCGTGTGTACGGCGAGGTCGTCCCCGACCCCGAGTGGCTGTCGGTGCTGGGCACCTTCGACGTGGTCGCCCTCGAGAACGGCGGCCAGGTCGAGGACGCCTCCAACCTCTTCTACTCCCCGGCCACCAACACCATCCAGCCGGGCCGCTCCCGCAAGATGGACGACGGCTGGGAGACGCGCCGCCGCCGCGACCAGGGCAACGACTGGATCCGCTACCGCCTCGCCGCCCAGTCCCAGATCCGCGCGATCGAGATCGACACCGCGTACCTGAAGGGCAACAGCGCTGGCTGGGCCTCCGTCTCCGTCAAGGACGGCGAGGACGGCGACTGGACCGAGATCCTCCCGCGCACCCGCCTCCAGCCCGACACCAACCACCGCTTCCTGCTCCCCACCCCCGCCGTCGGCACCCACGCCCGCGTGGACATCTACCCCGACGGAGGCATCTCCCGCCTCCGCCTGTTCGGCTCCCTCACCGACGCCGGCGCCGCCGCACTCTCGACCCGCCATCAGGAGCTTGGCGCCTGACCCGATTCACCCCCCCCGGGCTCTCGGCACGACACCACGACACCACGCTGAGAGCCCACCTTCTTGCTGGCAATGCGTTAGTTTCCGTGCTGCTCTACGATCCCCCTGCCTGCATCGGCCACCAGCCGCAGACCTGCGGCACCGGCCGATCTCCACCTGCTGTGGTCGAGTAGTCAGGAGCCAACCTGGTGTGGGACGGGGCGTTCTACCGCGTTCGACGTGACGGCTATGAGATCTGCTTCGTTCCCGACGACGGGGTACCCCTCGACGAGATCGACGACGTCGACATGTGGGTGATCTTCGACAGCGGGGAACGCTGGTCGGGGACGATCTACACCCTGGACCACGTCCACCGCGTCATGGACCGTTGGCAACAGACCGGTGAATGCCTCGATGGCCGGTACTTCTACGTCTGGGACGGCCTGATCGTCCGCGACCGAGGCATTCCCGGGATGGTCGACGTGGTCGACGACCTCCCGCTTGATCGGGTGCGGCTGTGCTGTGGTTGCTGTACTTCGTCGCTGTTCCGGATCACAGCTCCACACGGGACTCCGTCCCGCGGTTCCCACGTCGCAACACGACGTACGCCGGCCTGAAGGGCAGTCCGCGAAGGGTCGGTTCCATGACCTTGAAGAGCGCCCCAGCGTCCGCCCCGTAGGCATACAGTACGGCCTCGCCTCCACCGAACTCGTTCCCGTCGACCTCACCGACTCCCGCCCTTTCGACTGCGGCAGACATGGCCCGCTCGGCATCGAAGATCGCGTCGCGCTCGGCACGTGAGCCGTACTGGGCGTCACTCAGGCGGTAGTGGGCGATGACGGCTTGTTCCGGTGTCTCCGGTTCGGGGAGATCGAAGAGCATGTCCATGGGCGCACGATCTCACCCGCCTCTGACAACGCGTCCACCCTGGGCAACCCGGAAAGTGGCGGTCCCGCCACGGACGGCCCGGGGCGAGACGGGAGCCGTCTCCTGGTGACGGTGACCTTCTGATCCGTAGCTCTGCAGAGTTCGGTCGGAGACGGTCATACAGGTCGCGCATCGGCCCCAAGGGGACGCTACGGGCTGGGGGGCCGGTTGCTGTGGTTGATGGACAGCGCGCCCCTGGTCCGCCATGCTGCCTTGGCGATGCTGGGCCACCACTGGCTGCATTGTGTGAGGGGCGGGGATCGATGGAGCAATCGCAGGGCGCAGCTGTACCGCCGGAGCGCATCCGCTACCGGTTGACGCGCCTCCAATGCTTGCTGTCCATGCTGCCCGGCATCATCGTCATGGCCTTCCAGCCCTTGTTCTGGTTGGACGGGGGACCGTCCGGTCTCTTTCTGGTCTCAGAACTGCTCGTGTGGGTAGTCCTGTCGATCGCCTCGCGGCTCTTCGGGGTCACTCTCACGCCATCGGCGGCCATCGTGCATAACCTCGGCCGCCGGACCATCCCGTGGTCGAGCGTCCAAGCCATCCAGATCGAGTCTCTCTTCGGAAGCCGGACCGTCGTGATCTACGAAGCGGGCGGCCGCCGTACCCGCCTGCGGGCGCCGATCACCGCGTTCCTCAACTGGGATCGCAGCTTCGAGGAGAAGTTCCACACCATCGGTAGGTGGTGGCTGGATCACCGCGGCCCTGACTGGGCTCCTGTCCCGCCGCCGGGGGCACGGTGGGGTGGCCCGCCGGTGTCCAACGGGAACCCTTACGCCCCTCCCGCGTAGTCACCAACTGATCCACGCACCCTCCGGGCGGCACAGACCCGAAGAACTGACCTCATCGCGGCGGGCCTGTTCCATGCCACGCTTCCCACCACTCACCCCAACTCCCAACCCGTACGCCGTCGATCCCTCCATCCCGATCGACTCATGGTCGCCGGCCCTATTCCACTTCTTTGCTGTACCGGGCGCGGCAGCTACCCCGCTCGTTCGATGGTCAAGTCGCTTCGGATGGGCTCGGCTCGCCACATGGCTGCCAGTTGAGGGTAGGACTCAAGGAAGCGGCGGATCCTTCCGAGCGCGGCAGTTCTGGGCGCGCCGACCTCGTCGAAGTCGAACCCGGTGTCCTGGTGGCCGAGGCTGCCGAGATCAGCCCAGGCCGGGTCCTCGCCGAAGATCAGCTGGAGCTCTACCTGCCAGAACTCCGGCTGCCGATAGGGATCGTCACGCCCCACCTCACATACAGCAAGCTGCCGCCCGAAGGACAGCGCAGGCTGGTCGTTGTTCCAGTCCCACCGGCCCCACTGGACGATGAAGCCGTCGCCGTCGTTCTCCGGCCCCTCGATCCCTTCGATCTCGATCTGGAGGAATTCGCCGAAGGCATCCCATGCGGCCTGGACATAACGTACGGCGTCAGGCTCGACTCCACGCTGCCTCAAGATCTGCGCGAACATATCGGCGCTGGACCGCCAGGGAATGGGCATGCGGGATGCTATCCCTCGGGCCCGTCCTCGCAGCACGGGGTTGATGCGAGAGCGGGCCCGGACTCGGTCGGGCCGGTGGTTCAGGGGCGGTTACGCCGCGTGGCCTCCGTCCACCGAGAACTCGGCACCGGTGACGTACCCGGCATCAGGGCCGGCCAAGTAGCCCACCATCGCCGCGACCTCCTCCGCCCTACCGAACCGCCCCAGCGCGGTCATCGCGGCCTGTGCCTCCGCGTACGGTCCGGCCGCCGGGTTCATGTCCGTGTCGGTCGGCCCCGGGTGGACGATGTTCGCGGTGATCCCCAGGCCCCCGAGCTCGCGCGCCAGCGCCTTCGTCAGTCCCACCAAGGCCGCCTTGCTCATCGCGTACAGCGTCCCGCCCGGCCCCGGCACCCGGTGCGTCATGCACGTACCGACCGTGATGATCCGTCCGCCCGCCGGCATGCGCGAGGCCGCCGCCTGGGAGGCGAGGAACACTCCGCGCACGTTCACCGCGAGCACCCGGTCGACGTCCTCCAGGGTGAACGTGTCCAGCGGCCCCAGCATCCCCACGCCCACGTTGTTCACCAGCACGTCGATCCCGCCGTACACCTCCACCGTCCGCTCCACCGCGCCCGCCGCCTCCGCCGCGTCTGCAGAGTCCGCGCGCAGGGCTATGGCCCGCCGCCCTGTCGCCTCCACGGCCTGTACGACGTCCTCTGCCGCATCCTTGCCGTTCACGTAGGTCAGGGCGACGTCCGCGCCCCCGCGGGCCAGTCGCAGCGCCGTCGCCGCACCGATGCCACGGCTGCCGCCGGTCACCAAGACGGTCTTGCCGGTCAGTGGTCCCTGAGCCGTTTCCCGAGCTGTTCCCTGAGTCGTCATGGGTCCATCCCAGCCGCCCCCGCCGCGAGGCGCTGGCGGCGAACGGACGCGGACATGGACATGGAGACATGGGTATGGATATCGATCTTGGCGAGTCGGAACTCTTGCCTCCGCTTCCCGCGTTCTCCTCGCGTGACCCTTCAGCAAGAAATCGTCGGCAACGCCATGCAGATGGCGGTCGTCAACCTGCACCCCGGCCAGACCGTGTACTGCGAGGCCGGAAAGTTCCTGTTCAAGACGACGAACGTGACCATGGAGACCCGGCTGTCCGGCCCGTCGAACAACGGCGGTCAGCAGCAGATCGGCGGAGGCGCCGGCATGGGCGGCATGCTGCGCCAGGCCATGGGCACCGCCATGCAGGTCGGCCAGCGCATGCTGGCCGGCGAGTCGCTGGCGTTCCAGTACTTCACCGCCCAGGGCGCCCAGGGCGGCGAGGGCGGCACCGTCGGCTTCGCGGGCGTGCTGCCCGGCGAGATGCGTGCCCTGGAACTCGACGGCACGCGCGCGTGGTTCGCCGAGAAGGACGCCTTCGTGGCCGCCGAGTCCACCGTGGAGTTCGGCATCGCCTTCCAGGGCGGCCGCACCGGCATGAGCGGCGGCGAGGGCTTCGTCCTGGAGAAGTTCACCGGGCACGGCACCGTGATCATCGCGGGCGCGGGCAACTTCATCGACCTGAACCCGGCCGACTTCGGCGGCCGTATCGAGGTCGACACCGGCTGTGTGGTGGCCTTCGAGGAGGGCATCCAGTACGGCGTCCAGCGCGTCGGCGGCCTCAACCGCCAGGGCATCATGAACGCCGTCTTCGGCGGCGAGGGCCTGTCCCTGGCCACTCTGGAGGGCAACGGCCGGGTCATCCTGCAGTCCCTCACCATCGAGAGCCTCGCCAACGCCCTGAAGAAGGCCCAGGGCGGCGACAAGCAGGGCCCGACCGGCGGACTGTTCTCCACGCACGTGGGGTGAACCCACCCACGACACGACACCCGGGCCGAAGCTACACGACACGCGGGCCGAAGCGACGAGTACGGGCCGCACCGATGAATCGCGGGCGGGTGCGGGGTCTGAGCTGATGACAGCAGATCCCACACCCGGAAGAAGGCACCCGCCATGGGCAAGCTCGTCTCCCAGATCTTCGTCACCCTCGACGGCGTCTACCAGGCGCCCGGCGGCCCCCAGGAGGACCCCAGCGGCGGCTTCACCCACGGCGGCTGGAGCTATCCGTACGGCGACGAGGACTTCGGCCGGTTCGTCACCGAGGTCTTCGACGGCGTCGGCGCCTTCCTGCTCGGCCGTCGTACGTACGACATCTTCGCCTCCTACTGGCCGAAGATGACCGATCCGGCCGACCCGATCGCCGCCAAGCTCAACGCGCTCCCGAAGTACGTCGTCTCCTCCACGCTCCGGTCGCCGCGGTGGGCCGGCACCACGGTCGTCTCCGGCGATCTCGCCAAGGAGGTCCAGGCACTCAAGGAGCGCACGGACGGCGAACTCCAGGTCCACGGCAGCGGCGCCCTGGTCCGCGCCCTGGTGGACCTGCGGCTGCTCGACACCCTGCACCTCATCACCTTCCCAGTCGTCCTCGGTGCCGGACGCCGCCTGTTCGAGGAGGGGGCCGTCCCCACGCGCTTCCGGCACACCGCCGGCCGCGTCACCGGCTCGGGCGTCTCCATCCAGACGTACGACCTGGCCGGCAGCCCCGAGTACGGCTCCTACGAACTCCCCGAGGAGGCCAACGGGACCGAGGAGGCCTGACCTGACCCGGCGCCCCGTGACGGAGCCCGGGTCGAAACCCACTGGCCCCCAAATCCCTGGCCGAAGATCGTCCCCGCAGGTACGGTGATCGCTCCGCGTGCGAGCCGCCGACGTCTCCGCACCCTTTCCACCGCGTCCGGAGACCGGGAGAGCCGCCCCCATGTCGACCTTCGCCGTACCGGGCGCCGCCGTCGCCCCTCGCCGCGCCTGGCACACCGACCTGCCCGTCCTGCTCGTCGCGGTGTGCTGGGGCGCCAGCTATCTGGCCGCCAAGGACATCACGACCGCCCGCACGGTGCTCGCCGTGCTGGTGCTGCGGTTCGCGCTGGTCCTGCCCGTGCTGGCCGTGGCCGGGCGGCGCGCGCTGCGTGCGCTGACGGGCGCCCAGTGGCGCGGTGCCGCCCTGCTGGGGCTGATCCTCAGCGGCGTCTTCCTGCTGGAGACGTACGGCGTCGTGCACACCTCGGCGACGAACGCGGGCCTGATCATCAGCCTCACCATGATCTTCACCCCGCTCGCCGAGGCCGCCGTCACCCGTACCCGGCCCACCCCGTCCTTCCTCGGGGCGGCCGCACTGTCGGTGCTCGGCGTCGTCCTGCTCACCCAGGGCGGCGGTTTCACCCGGCCCTCCGTCGGCGACCTGCTGATGCTGCTCGCCGCCCTGGCCCGCACCCTGCACGTCCTCGCGATGTCCCGGATCCGGGCCGTCCAGGGCGCCGACGCGCTGCCGCTGACCACGGTCCAGCTCGGCACGGCGGTCGTCGTCTTCGCGCTCCTGTCGGCCGGCACCGGCCCCACGCCATGGTCGACGGCGGCGGACTTCGGCGCACGGGAGTGGGCCGGGCTGCTGTTCCTGTCCGCCCTGTGCACGCTGTTCGCCTTCTTCGTGCAGATGTGGGCGGTCCGCCGTACCTCCCCCTCCCGGGTCAGCCTGCTGCTCGGCACCGAGCCGCTGTGGGCCGCCGTGGCCGGTATCGCGCTCGGCGGTGAGCGGCTCGGGGCGCTCGGTCTCGCGGGCGGCGCGCTGGTGCTCGCCGGGACCGCGTGGGGGCGGCGGACGGCAGGTTGACTCCCTCGAAATTCACCGGCACCCCCAAGCGCAACGCGCATCGGCGCCGCAGCGGCGCTCCTGTTGTGCGGCATGCCGCGAGTTCCCCTGAGGCCCTGAGGCCGCGGCCAGGGGTTCTTCCTTCTTCGGGCGCTCTGCGGCCCGGTGACGTAACTTCGGGATTTTTGAAGCGTTCTCACGTCGCCCGACCGATCCGCAGTCAGGGTGAAGGCGAGGAGGTTCGGGTTGTGCTGGCGGTCGTACGGGACCTCTGCGAGCACCGAACGCCCGCGTCGGCGGAGCGGCCGGCAGTCCCGCCTCGTGTGCCCGTCGACCGCGGGCTGCTCGGAGCTGAGCAGCCCGTCGGCCTCCAGTCGGTGCAGCGTCGGACGCAGCGTGGCCGGGCTGCGCACACGATGTAACCGCCACGGCGTGCTTCGCCCGTCCGGCGCCGGTCGCCCCCTAGGGTGTCCGACGCCGGACGTGGGGGACGAAAACGCCCATAGCAGGGCGGACTGACTCGAAGGCAGGCGCCGATGACCACCGTCGAACAACAGCCGGACCAGACCTCGGTGGTGACCGCTGAACCCGCGACCACCCCCGGGCAACGACCACCGGGCCGGCTCGAACGCATCACCGGGCAGATCATCCGTGCCGTCCGGCCCTTCGACATCATGGTCGTCGCGTTCTTCCTCCTCGCCGCCCTGCTCCTCTACGTGAACCTGTGGGACGACCTGGCCCACCAGTACCTGAGCGACTCGGGATCGGACCAGAACCAGGCCGAGTGGTTCATCGCGATCACCGCCGAGAACGTCGCGCACCTCCACAACCCGTTCTTCACCACCGTCCAGGGGTTCCCCGATGGGGTGAACCTGATGGCCAACACCGTCATGCTCGGCCTGACCGTGCCGCTCACACCGATCACGCTGGCGTTCGGGCCGACCGTGACCTACGCGCTCCTGCTGACGTGCGGTTTCGCGGCGACGGGCATCGCGTGGTACTGGGTGCTATGCCGGTGGACGGTGCGCAGCCGTCCCGCGGCCGCGGTCGGCGCGGCAGTCGCCGCCTTCGCCCCGCCGATGATCAGTCACGGCAACGCTCACCCCAACTTCACGGTGCTCTTCATGATCCCGCTGATCGTCGACCGGATGCTCTGCCTGTGCCGGGGTGACCGGGTCGTACGGGACGGAGTGCTGCTCGGCCTGTTCACCGCCTACCAGATCTTCATCGGCGAGGAGGTGCTGCTGATGGCCGCGGTAGGGATGCTGCTGTTCGCCATCGCGTACGCCCTCGCGGACCGCGATCGTCTGCGGGACGCCGTGAAGTCCCTCCAGAAGGGTCTCCCGATCGCGCTCGCCGTGTCCCTGCTGCTGGTCGCAGGGCCCTTGTACTTCCAGTTCTTCGGACCGGGCAGCTACACGGACGTGCCGCACGGCCCCGTCGTCAACAGCCCGCTCTCCTTCCTGGAGTTCTCCGGACGAGCGCTGGCCGGCGACCATGCGATCGCAGACCGGTTCGCTGTGAACCGCTTGGAACAGAACGCCTTCTACGGCTGGCCGCTCGTCGCGCTCGCCCTCGCGTTCGCCGTCCGTCTGTGGCGGCGGCCGCTGGTGAAGGCCCTGGTCTGCACCGCGATCGGTGGGGCAGTGCTCTCCATGGGGTCACGCATCGAGATCCTCGGCAGCTACGTCGTCCTGCCTGGACCGTGGCGGCTGATCGCCGATCTGCCGCTGTTCGGGTCGGTCATCGAGAGCCGGTTCGGCATGGTCTGTGCACCCGCGCTGGGCGTGCTCGTGGCGCTGGCGGTGGACCGCCTTGCGGCCACGTCCGATCTCCTGCTGAAGAAGTGGGGGCTCGCCGCCGTCGCCGCGGCCCTGCTGCCGATCGTGCCCACCCCGTACCCCACGAACGCCCGGCCGCCCGTGCCCGACTTCATCGCCCACGGGACATGGCGCCAGTACGTCGGCGAGGGCCAGACCGTCGTCCCCGTACCGCTCGCCCACTCGTACACCAGCGAGTCGCAGCACTGGCAGTCCGCGACCCGCATGGCCTTCACCATGCCGGGCGGTTACTTCATGGCGCCCAACGGCCCCGAACACACCGGTAATTACAACCCGGAACCCCGCCCCACCTACAGGCTGCTCGGGGCCGTGTACACGAGCGGGTTGGTCCCGAAGATCGGCCCGCAGCAGAAGGCCGAAGCCAAGGCGGACCTGACGTACTGGAAGGCGGGCGTCGTCGTGCTCGCGCCCGGGTTCAACGCTCCCCCTCTGTACGAGACCGTGAAACAGCTCCTGGGCCGGGACGGCACCCTGGTCGGCGGAGTCTGGGTGTGGGACGTGAACTACGGCACGTCCAAGGCCCGGACCCCGGAAGGTGAACGGCCCGGTACCGCCTGAACGGCCAGGACTGCCTGCAAGGGCCCGGCTCCGGCAGAATGCCGCGCCCCCGCCGGGAACAGGCGGGGGCGCGCCGCCTCTGCGGCGTGGCCTGCCTCCTGAATGGCGCGGTAAGACGCTGGACCGTTTCTCATCGCCGAGTGTCCTGAAGGCCTACGCCGGATCAGCCCCCATCACCTGATCCTCCGGACGCAAAACCATCGTCCTGGCCGGACACATCAAGAACCAGCGACCCACCGCACGCCCTACGACGAACAGACCGCCTTCCCCAACGCCGCTTCACTGATCAACCGCATCGGACGTCTGTCTTCGACAGGGGATCTTGGGTGGGACGGCAGCGACACCGCGGCGAGACGCGAGCACGTGCAGGAGCGGTAACGGCTCGTCCAATTTTTCTGGAGCACCGACCTCCAGACTGCGTCTGTCGCCCGCAACCAGCGTGCCCCGCAGCCGCCCCGGATGAGCCATGGTCTGCGGCGCGGGAAATGATCTCCGTCAGCCCGGGAAACGATCTTCAAAGTCATCGCATAGGTCCTGGCCAGTGCATTCATGGAGCTCGGCACCACGCTGCGATCCGGAGCCGTCAGGATGCCGCGCATCTCGCGGGCGGCAACCGCTTTGGGCGTGACGCGTACCGGCGGGCACCAATCGGGCACCGCATGCGTTGACCCTGCACCGGGAGATGCCCGGTGAGTCTCGGGGGAGTCCGCGGAAGGGGAGCGATGGACAGGCGACGGGTGATCGATCTGGAGGAGTTCGCGGACGAGCTGCGCCGCGATCCGCATCCGGTGTACGCCCGGCTGCGCGCGCAGGGACCCGTGCACCGCGTCCGGCTGCCGGGCTCGGACCCGGACTACGCGACCTGGCTGGTCGTGGGGTACGAGGAGGCGCGGGCGGCCCTCGCCGACCCCCGGCTGGCCAAGGACGGCCACAAGATCGGCGCGACCTTCCTGGACGAGGAGATGATCGGCAAGCACCTGCTGGCCACCGATCCGCCTCAGCACACCCGCCTGCGCGCCCTCGTCACCCGCGCGTTCACGATGCGCCGGGTGGAGCGGCTGCGCCCCCGCATCCAGCAGATCACCGACGACCTGCTGGACGAGATGCTGCCGCGCGGCCGCGCCGATCTCATCGAGGCGCTCGCCTTCCCGCTGCCCATCACCGTCATCTGCGAACTCCTCGGCGTCCCCGACATGGACCGCGCGGAGTTCCGGAAGATGTCCACCGAGGTGGTCGCGCCGACCAGTTCGCAGTCGGAGTACGACGCGGTCGTCCGCCTCGCCGAGTACCTCACCGGGCTGATCGAGGACAAGCGCTGCTCCCGCCCCACCGACGACCTGCTCAGCGACCTGCTCCGCACCACGGCCGAGGACGGCGACCGGCTCTCCGCTCAGGAACTGCGCGGCATGGCCTACCTGCTGCTCATCGCCGGCCACGAGACCACCGTCAACCTCATCGGCAACGGCGTCCACGCCCTCCTCACCCACCCCGACCAACTCGCCGCCCTGCGCGCCGACATGAGCCTCCTGGACGGCGCCGTCGAGGAGATGCTGCGCTACGAGGGCCCGGTGCACAGCGCCACGTTCCGGTACGCCGCCGAGCCCCTGGAGATCGCCGGCACGCTCATCGAGCAGGGCGACCACCTGGTGGTCGGCCTCACCGCGTCCGGGCGCGACGGCGGCCGCTACGACGACCCGGACCGGTTCGACATCCGCCGCGACGCCCGGGGCCACCTCGCCTTCGGCCACGGCATCCACTTCTGCCTGGGCGCACCCCTGGCCCGCCTGGAGGGCCGCACAGCCGTCGGCACCCTCCTGCAGCGCGCCCCGGAACTCGCGCTCGACGGCACGCCGGGCGAGTGGCTGCCGGGCCTGCTGATGAGGGGGATGCGCAGCCTTCCGGTGCGCTGGTAGAACTCCGCCGACCAGAACTCCGCCGACCGGGCTCACCCGCACCGGTTCCCGTACGAGCCCGAGGAGACCCGTCGCATGCTGCGCACCGCCGAGATCAGTGCCGGGCTGACCGGACCGCTCAAGGGGGACGGCTCCCATGCCCTGCACTTCCACTCGAAGCTGGAGTTCACCGTCGACTGTTTCGTGTGCGAGCGCACCGGCCGTACGACCGTCTTCGAACGCGGCGCCGAGCGGGCACTGTGCTCGGGCAGCCGCAGTGGCCTCCAGCGCCACTACACGGCCGGCCGCATCGCCGCGTTCGACACGACGTCCGGCGCCGACCGGCTGGCACTGCGGGCCCTGGTCGACTTCTGGTGGGCGCCCTTCGACGACATCCGGGACCACCGTCCGAGCGCCGCGCCCACCAGCCATCCCTGGGTGCGACTGCACCTGGGCTACTACTGCCGTGAGGCCAAGGAGTCGGGTACGAACAGCATCCAGACCAATCTCGTGCGGCCGTACGAGGTGCGCTGCGCCCACTGCGAGTCCCTCCTCGCCACGGACGCGACCACACCGTCGATACGGCTGCTCACCTGAACGCCGGTGCGGTCCCGCCCGCGATCTCCGCGAGGCGTACGGGTCTGCGCTCGCGCCGGGAGATCTCGCACGCCTCGGCGATCCGCAGCGCCTGCAGGGCCTCGCGGCCGTCGCAGGGGTTGACCCGCTCGCCGTGCAGCACCTCGACGAACGCGCACAGCTCGGCCTCGTAGGCGGGCCCGAACCGCTCCAGGAAGCCGCTCCACGGCTTGTCGGCGGGCGGGGGCCCGGTCGGCTCGGTGGACGCGACCGGCGTACGGTCGTCCAGGCCCACCACGACCGTGTCCCGCTCCCCGGCCAGCTCCATGCGGACGTCGTAGCCGGCGCCGTTGAGCCGGGTCGCGGTCGCCGTGGCCAGCGTGCCGTCGTCCAGGGTGAGCAGGGCCGCGCCGGTGTCCACGTCACCGGCCTCGCGGAACATCGCGGGCCCGGCGTCCGAGCCGGTGGCGTACACGTCCACCACCTCACGGCCCGTCACCCAGCGCAGCACGTCGAAGTCGTGGATCAGCGTGTCCCGGAACAGCCCGCCGGACAGCGGCAGCCACTCCGGCGGGGGAGGGGACTGGTCGGAGGTCATCGCCCGTACGGTGTGCAGCCGCCCGAGCCGGCCCGAGCGCACGGCCTCCCGGGCGCCCGCGTAACCGGCGTCGAAGCGCCGCTGGAAGCCCATCTGCAGCACGGTGCCGGCCGCGTCCACCTCGGCGAGCGCCTGCAGCGTGCCGGGCAGGTCGAGCGCGATCGGCTTCTCGCAGAACACCGGCAGGCCCGAGCGGGCCGCCCGGCCGATGAGTTCGGCGTGCGCGGCGGTCGCCGTGGTGATCACGACCGCGTCCACGCCCCATTTGAAGATCTCGTCCACGCCCGGCGCCGCCGTCTCGCCCAGCCGGTGTGCGAGCCCCTGCGCCCGTGCCGGATCGGCGTCCGTCAGGATCAGCGATCCGACCTCGCGGTGGCGGCTCAGCGTGTTCGCATGAATGGTGCCGATGCGGCCCGTACCGATGACCCCGATGCGCATGGAAACAAAGTGAGGGCGGACCCGGCATGCTGTCAATGCGTATGTCCGGACAATCGGACTTCACAACTTCCCGTCAACCGGGCAGCCGACTACGCTCGGGCCCGTGCCGAAACCAGATGTGGACCCGACCGTGGCGCTCGACCTTCGCGTCGACCGTAGTTCCCCGGTGCCGTTGTACTTCCAGCTGTCCCAGCAGCTGGAGGCCGCCATCGAGCACGGCAGCCTCACTCCGGGCAGCCTGCTGGGCAACGAGATCGAGCTGGCCGCGCGGCTCGGCCTGTCCCGGCCCACCGTCCGCCAGGCCATCCAGTCCCTGGTCGACAAGGGCCTGCTGGTGCGCCGCCGGGGCGTCGGCACCCAGGTCGTGCACAGCCAGGTCAAGCGCCCGCTGGAGCTGAGCAGCCTCTACGACGACCTGGAGGCGGCCGGCCAGCGCCCCGCCACCAAGGTCCTGGTCAACACCGTCGTCCCGGCCTCCGCCGAGGTCGCCGCCGCGCTCGGCGTCGCCGAGGGCGACGACGTCCACCGCATCGAGCGGCTGCGCCTCGCACACGGCGAGCCGATGGCGTACCTGATCAACCACCTGCCGCCCGGCCTGCTCGACCTGGACACCGACCAGCTGGAGGCCACCGGCCTGTACCGGCTGATGCGCTCGGCGGGGATCACCCTGCACAGCGCCCGCCAGTCCATCGGCGCCCGCGCCGCCACCCCCGCCGAGGCCGAGCGGCTCGCCGAGACCGAGGGCGCCCCGCTGCTCACCATGCAACGCGTCACATTCGACGACACCGGCCGCGCGGTCGAGTTCGGTGACCACACCTACCGTCCGACCCGCTACTCCTTCGAGTTCCAGCTGCTCGTACGGCCCTGAGCCCCGCGCCGACGGCGTCATGATGCCGCGCCGGTGCTGTCGTAATGTCCGGACAATGCGACCCGTGTCTGCTCCCCGGGCGTGTCATGAGTGTTCACCGTGTTCGATACTGGTGCTTTTGGGGCCGCCGAGGCATGTGCCGACCGGCCCCTCGCGTACGTACGAACTCGGCATGAGAACACAGCAAGAAGGGCACGGCCTCGTGGCACGGTTTCGGACCTGGCTAGGCATCGCGGTGGCGGGGGCACTCTCCGTGTCCCTCGCCGCCTGCAGCAGCACCGGCGGCAAGCGGGCCGAGGACGCCCGCAAGGCCGCCGCGGCCCAGGGCAGGGCGGCGGTGAACACGCCCCGCTGGACCTTCGCGATGATCACCCACTCGGGAGACGGCGACACCTTCTGGGACATCGTGCAGAGCGGCGCCAAGCAGGCCGCCCTCAAGGACAACATCGACTTCCTGTACTCGCACGACGACGAGGCCCAGCAGCAGGCCCAGCTGGTGGACGCGGCGGTCGACAAGAAGGTCGACGGCATCATCGTCACCCTCGCCAAGCCCGACGCCCTCAAGGCCGCCGTCGCCCGCGCCGAGAAGGCCGGCATCCCGGTGATCACGGTCAACTCCGGCTCGCAGGAGTCCAAGGCCTTCGGCGCCCTCACCCACATCGGCCAGGACGAGACCATCGCCGGCGAGGCCGTCGGCGACGAGCTGAACAGGCGCGGGAAGAAGAAGGCCCTGTGCGTCCTGCACGAGCAGGGCAACGTCGGCCACGAGCAGCGCTGCGACGGTGTCACCAGGACCTTCCACGGCAGCGTCCAGAAGCTCTACGTCAACGGCACCAACATGCCCGACGTGCAGTCCGCGATCGAGGCCAAGCTCCAGGCCGACACGTCCGTCGACGCCGTCGTCACCCTGGGCGCCCCCTACGCCGACACCGCCGTGAAGGCGAAGGCCGACGCGGGCAGCACGGCCGAGGTCGACACCTTCGACCTCAACGCCAAGGTCGCCGCCGAGCTGAAGGACGGCACCCTCGGCTTCGCCGTGGACCAGCAGCCGTACCTCCAGGGCTACCAGGCCGTCGACCTGCTGTGGCTCTACAAGTACAACGGCGACGTCCTCGGCGGCGGCAAGCCGGTCCTGACCGGCCCGCAGATCATCACCAAGGACCAGGCGGGCGCGCTGGCGGAGTACGCCGATCGGGGCACCCGATGAGCGCCACCACGGAACGGACCGAACGGGCGGCTGCGGAACAGGGGGCTGCGGAACAGGCGGCTGACGAAAGGATTCTGCGGACCTCTCCGCTGCGGAAGCTGCTCGCCCGCCCCGAGCTGGGCTCGGTCGTCGGCGCGCTCGCCGTCTTCGTGTTCTTCGCCGTCGTGGCCGACGGCTTCCTGCGCGCCTCCAGCCTCAGCACGGTCCTGTACGCGTCCTCGACCATCGGCATCATGGCCGTACCCGTGGCCCTGCTGATGATCGGCGGCGAGTTCGACCTGTCGGCGGGCGTCCTCGTGACCTCCTCCGCGCTGATCTCCTCGATGTTCAGCTACCAGATGACGGCGAACACCTGGGTCGGCGCGGGCGTCTCGCTCCTGGTCACCCTCGCCATCGGCGCCTTCAACGGCTTCATGCTCACCCGCACCAAGCTGCCCAGCTTCATCGTCACGCTGGGCACCTTCCTGATGCTGACCGGCATGAACCTCGGCTTCACCAAGCTGATCGACGGCACGGTCTCCACCAAGACCATCGGCGACATGGAGGGCTTCCCGAGCGCCCACGCCGTCTTCGCCTCGACGTTCACCGTCGGCGGCGTCGACTTCAAGGTCACCATCCTGTGGTGGCTCGGCCTCGTGGCCCTCGCCTCCTGGATCCTGCTGCGGACCCGCGTCGGCAACTGGATCTTCGCGGTCGGCGGCAACCAGGACGCGGCCCGCGCGGTCGGTGTCCCGGTCGCCAGGACCAAGATCGGCCTCTACATGGGTGTCGCGTTCGGCGCCTGGATCTCCGGCCAGCACCTGCTCTTCTCCTTCGACGCCGTCCAGTCCGGCGAGGGCGTCGGCAACGAGCTGATCTACATCATCGCGGCCGTCATCGGCGGCTGCCTGATCACCGGCGGCTACGGCAGTGCGATCGGCTCGGCCGTGGGCGCGCTCCTGTTCGGCATGACGAGCAAGGGCATCGTCTTCGCCGAGTGGAACCCCGACTGGTTCAAGTTCTTCCTCGGAGCGATGCTGCTCCTCGCGACCCTGCTGAACGTCTGGGTCCGCAAGCGCGCGGAGGCCAACAAGTGACTCTCGTCGAGCTGACCGACGTCAGCAAGCACTACGGCACCGTCCGCGCCCTCGAAGGCGTCTCACTGGAGGTCCACCCCGGTGAGATCACCTGCGTCCTCGGCGACAACGGAGCCGGCAAGTCCACCCTCATCAAGATCGTCGCGGGCCTGCACCAGCACGACGGCGGCACCCTGCGCATAGAGGGCGAGGAGACCCGCCTGTCCTCCCCGCGCGAGGCCCTGGACCGCGGTATCGCCACGGTCCACCAAGACCTGGCGGTGGTCCCCCTCATGCCGGTCTGGCGCAACTTCTTCCTCGGCTCCGAGCCCCGCAAGGGCAGGGGACCCTTCAAGCGCATGGACGTCGACTTCATGCGCCGCACCACCCACGCCGAACTGCTGCGCATGGGCATCGACCTGCGCGACGTCGACCAGCCCATCGGCACCCTCTCCGGCGGCGAACGCCAGTGCGTGGCCATCGCCAGGGCCGTCTACTTCGGCGCGAAGGTCCTGGTCCTGGACGAGCCGACGGCGGCACTGGGTGTGAAGCAGTCCGGTGTGGTCCTGAAATATGTGGCGGCGGCACGCGACAACGGCCTGGGTGTTGTCTTGATCACCCACAACCCGCACCACGCGTACCTGGTCGGCGACCGCTTCGTCCTCCTGCGGCGCGGCACGATGGTGGGCAACCACACACGGGACGACATCACCCTGGACGAGCTGACCCAGCAGATGGCCGGCGGGTCCGACCTGGACGCGCTACGCCATGAACTGCAACGGGGCTGAGGGCGGGTGAAGGGGCCGCACCGGCACAGGACGCGCACCCTCCCTCTCCTGCCCCGCGCCGCACTCAGCGTGAGCGTGCGGCAGAATCGAGCCCGATGAGCACCTACCGCGACCTCACCGCCCCCATCGGCTCCCGCCGAGCCCCCGTACTCCGTACGGTCGGTACCCGCGAGCGCCGCTCCCACCTGACCGCGCCCCGGGTGCCGACGGTGGGGATCGACATCGGCGGCACCAAGGTCATGGCGGGCGTCGTGGACGCCGACGGCAACATCCTGGAGAAGCTCCGCACGGAGACCCCCGACAAGTCCAAGAGCCCCAAGGTCGTCGAGGACACCATCGTCGAACTGGTCCTGGACCTCTCCGACCGCCACGACGTGCACGCCGTCGGCATCGGCGCCGCCGGCTGGGTGGACGCCGACCGCAACCGCGTCCTGTTCGCGCCCCACCTGTCGTGGCGCAACGAACCCCTCCGCGACCGCCTCTCGGGACGGCTCTCCGTGCCGGTCCTCGTGGACAACGACGCGAACACCGCGGCCTGGGCGGAGTGGCGCTTCGGCGCCGGCCGCGGCGAGGACCACCTGGTCATGATCACGCTCGGCACCGGCATCGGCGGCGCCATCCTGGAGGACGGCCAGGTCAAGCGCGGCAAGTACGGAGTCGCGGGCGAGTTCGGCCACATGCAGGTCGTCCCCGGCGGGCACCGCTGCCCGTGCGGCAACCGCGGCTGCTGGGAGCAGTACAGCTCCGGCAACGCCCTCGTCCGCGAGGCCAGGGAGCTGGCCGCCGCCGACTCGCCGGTGGCCTACGGGATCATCGAGCACGTCAAGGGCAACATCGGCGACATCACCGGCCCGATGATCACGGAGCTGGCCCGCGAGGGCGACGCCATGTGCATCGAGCTGCTCCAGGACATCGGCCAGTGGCTTGGCGTCGGCATCGCCAACCTCGCGGCCGCCCTCGACCCGTCCTGCTTCGTCATCGGCGGGGGTGTCAGCGCCGCCGACGACCTGCTCATCGGCCCGGCCCGGGACGCCTTCAAGCGCCACCTCACCGGCCGCGGCTACCGCCCCGAGGCCCGCATCACCCGCGCCCAGCTCGGCCCCGAGGCCGGCATGGTCGGCGCCGCCGACCTCGCCCGGCTGGTCGCCCGTCGCTTCCGCCGGGCCAAGCGCCGCCGGGTGGAGCGGTACGAGCGCTACGAGCGGTACGCCCAGGCCCGCCGCGACCGGGACACCGCATGACCCCTTCGCTGCCCCACCAGTCCCCGCCACCGGACGAGGCGCACCGGCAGCCCGAGGATCCGCGCCACAAGGCGAGGCGCAGAGCACTGACCCTGCTGATCATCGTGCTGCTCATCGGCGTGCCGGCCGGCTACCTGGTGATCTCCGCCAACCAGAGCCGCAACAGCGGCAAGGACAAGGAGGCGAAGTACTCGGCCACCGGCCTCACCCCGGGCTGGCCGTCGAAGGTGCAGCGCCGCCTCTACCAGGTCGCGGTGCCGCATCCCGCCGACCGCGTCGCCTACTACGAGACCAACAACTGGAAGACCAGCCGCCTGTACGTGCAGTTCCGCACCAACACCGCGGGCCTGGACAGCTTCCTGGGGGCCATGGGCGTACGCCGGGACCAGCTGAAGAAGGACGACATCACCATCGGCTCCCGCGACCAGAAGGTCTCCGGCTGGAACTTCACCGGCCCCGGCCCCTGGTCGGGCCTCACCCACCACCAGAAGAACCCGGCGCCCACCCAGGACGTGGTCGTGAACACGTCCGACCCGAACTTCCCGATGGTGTACGTCGTCTCGCGCACGGTCCCGTGAGGGGGGCCCCGGCCCGCCCGGGTCTCGTGAGCGGGGCGCCGGCCCGCTCGCGAACCCGGGGGCCGGCCGGGCCGTGAACCCGGTCCCGAACCGGCTGTGAACCCGAGGCCGGCCGGCCGCCGGAGCCGATTGTCAGACCCCGCCCGTACAGTCGAAGACGTCTGATCCGAAGCACGGGCGGGAGGTGGCAGGACGTATGAGCGGCGGCACGCTCGCGGTGGCGGAGCACGCGGAAGGTTCCCGGCGGACCGGGGACGCGATTCCGGTCCGCCTCGCCTCCGTCTACCTGCCCGCGCCCGAGCCGCGCGAGGGCCGCATCGCCTTCTGGGACCCCGACGGCGGCCCCCTGCCCGCCGACGGCGACACGGACGAGCTGACCGTCGTACGACGCCACGGCGCGAGTGTGCGCCGCCGGCAGGTGCCCGCGCTCACCCTGCCGCTCGCCGAAGCCCTGCCCCTGCTGGTCCAGGCGCGGCGCGACCCGGCCGCCCACCCGGCCACGGCCTGCTGGGGCGCGGCCGCGCTGCACGCGCTGCGGCTGGTCGCCCACGGCCGGCTGCTTCCCGGCCTGACCCCGAGCGGCCACGACGCCTGGCGGGCCGGCCCGCTGGAACCCGACGACATCGCCCACCTGCGCGCCGTGGCCGCCGCCCTGCCCCCGGAGGGCCACGCCGTGCCCCTGCCGGACCCGGGCCCGCTGCGGCTGCCCGAGCCGGAGGCGCTGATCCGCTCCTTCCTGGACGCGGTCGCCGACACCCTGCCCCGCACCCCCGCCGCCCCCCACACCGCCGGCCGGCCCTTCGCCGCCCGCGAACCCCAGGCACTGCCCGGCGCCCACGACTGGGCCGCCGAGGTCGCCGCCGGCATGGACGCGGGCGTGCGGATCTCGCTGCGCCTGGACCTGTCCTCCTACGACGTCTTCGACGCCGGTGCCGTCGAGGGCGCGCGTGCCGCCGGTGCCGCGATCGTGCAGGTGCACAGCCTCGCCGACCCCACCCTGGTGACCGACGCGGCGGCCCTGTGGGCGGGCGAGGCCGACACGTCCTTCGGCCCCCGCGCGCGCGTGGACGCCGCCCTCGCCGTCCGGCGCGCGGCCCGCGTGTGGCAGCCCCTGGACCGGCTCGCCGAACAGGAGATCCCCGACGTCCTCGCCCTGTCCGAGGAGGAACTGGGCGACCTGCTCGGTCTGGCCGCCTCCCGGCTCGCCGCCGCGGGCGTCGCCGTGCACTGGCCCCGGGACCTCGCCCGCGACCTCACCGCCGCCGCGGTGGTCCGGCCCGCGCCCGGCTCGGCCACCGACGGAACCGGCTTCTTCGAGAGCGAAGAACTGCTCCAGTTCCGCTGGCAGCTGGCGCTCGGCGGGGATCCCCTCAGCGAGGCCGAGATGGACGCGCTCGCCGAGGCCCACCGTCCTGTCGTACGGCTCCGGGACCGCTGGGTGCTGGTCGACCCGGCCCTGGTCCGCAAGGCCCGCAAACGCGAACTGGGCCTGCTCGACCCGGTCGACGCGCTGTCCGTCGCGCTCACCGGCACCGCCGAGGTCGACGGCGAGAGCGTCGAGACCGTCCCCGTCGGCGCGCTCGCCACCCTGCGCGACCGCCTCACGGCGGGCCTGCTCCCCGCCGAACCGCCCGCCGCGCTCGCCGCCACCCTCCGCGACTACCAACTCCGCGGCCTGGCCTGGCTCGACCTCATGACCTCCCTCGGTCTCGGCGGCTGCCTCGCCGACGACATGGGCCTCGGCAAGACGATCACCCTCATCGCCCTGCACCTGAAGCGGGCTCGCACCGAGCCGACCCTCGTGGTCTGCCCCGCCTCCCTGCTGGGCAACTGGCAGCGGGAGATCACCCGGTTCGCCCCCGGCGTCCCCGTCCGCCGCTTCCACGGCCCCGACCGCACCCTGGAGAACCTGTCCGGCGGCTTCGTCCTCACCACCTACGGCACGATGCGCTCCACGGCCGCGCACCTCGCCGAGCAGCCCTGGGGCATGGTCGTCGCCGACGAGGCGCAGCACGTGAAGAACCCGTACTCCGCGACCGCCAAGGCACTGCGCACCATCCCAGCCCCCGCGCGCGTGGCCCTCACCGGCACCCCGGTGGAGAACAACCTCTCCGAACTGTGGGCCCTGCTCGACTGGACCACCCCCGGACTCCTCGGCCCCCTGAAGTCCTTCCGCGCCCGGCACGCCCGCGCGGTGGAGAACGGCGAGGACCAGGAGGCCGTCGAGCGCCTGGCCCGCCTCGTCCGCCCCTTCCTCCTGCGCCGCAAGAAGTCCGACCCCGGCATCGTCCCCGAACTGCCGCCCAAGACCGAGACGGACCACCCGGTCCCGCTCACACGGGAACAGGTCGCGCTGTACGAGGCGGTGGTGCGCGAGTCGATGCTGGCCATCGAGACCGCCGAGGGCATCGGCCGCCGGGGCCTCGTCCTGAAGCTGCTCGGCGCCCTCAAGCAGATCTGCGACCACCCGGCGCTGTACCTGAAGGAGAACGGTTCCCCGGACCGCCTGTCCGCCCGCTCCGGCAAACTCGCCCTCCTGGACGAGCTGTTGGACACCGTGCTCGCCGAGGACGGCTCGGTGCTCGTCTTCACCCAGTACGTCGGCATGGCCCGCCTCATCACCGCCCACCTGTCCGCCCGCGCGATCCCCGTCGACCTTCTGCACGGCGGCACACCCGTACCGGAGCGCGAACGCATGGTCGACCGCTTCCAGAACGGCGAGACCCCGGTCCTGGTGCTGTCCCTGAAGGCCGCCGGCACCGGCCTCAACCTCACCCGCGCGGGACACGTCGTCCACTTCGACCGCTGGTGGAACCCGGCGGTCGAGGAACAGGCCACCGACCGCGCCTACCGCATCGGCCAGACCCAGCCCGTCCAGGTCCACCGCCTGGTCACCGAGGGCACCGTGGAGGACCGCATCGCCGAGATGCTGGAATCCAAGCGCGCCCTGGCCGACGCCATCCTCGGCTCCGGCGAGTCCGCCCTCACCGAACTGACGGACCGCGAGCTGTCCGACCTGGTCTCCCTGCGGAGGACCTCGTGACGACCGGCGACCAGCGCCCCGGCGACGCCGCCCGCCGCGCCCTGCGGGCGGCACGGGAGCGTGCGGCATCCGCCGCGGAAGCGACCGCGGACACCCCTGCGGTGTCCCGCGAGCATGCGGACGCGGCGGGCAGCACCGAGGAAGCAGCGCACCGCCCGGCCTCGGCCGACCCCGAGCCCGGTCCCGAGCCCGGGCCCGGCGAGGTGGCGCGGGAGGCGCTGCGCGCCGCCGTGGCCGCTCGGTCGGCGCGGCGGGATGCCATGGATGTAGATGCTCCGAAGGCCGTCGATGCGTCGAAGGACATCGATGGGTCGAGGGATGCCGATGCGTCGACATCGGAGGGCGTCGGCAGCGGGGTGGCGCACGGTCGCCGCGAGGACGCGGACGCGTCGAAGACTGCCCGTGCCGTGGCTGGCCGCGAGGGTGAACGCGTCCTCGGCCTCGGTTCCGGCCGCGGCAGTGCCGCGCCCGGTCGAGCGGGCGCGTCGCCGGCCGGCGATCCTGCCGACGGCCCACCGCACAGCGAGCGACACGCATCCACGGCCGACAGCACCCCCGCTGATGCGGCCCACTCGCCGACCGCCGCCCCTGGCCACTCCCGCCGCCCCGACGCGCCATCCGGCGAAGCCGCCCCCGCCGGCGGGCGACCGGCGGACGTGGCCCGTGAGGCGCTGCGCGCCGCCCGCCGGCAGGCGCTCCGCGACGCCGAGGCGACGAAGCCGGGTGACCGGCGACCCCGCCGCACTCCGCCGCGTCCCGCCTCCGCCGCCTCCCGCGAGGAGCCCTCGACCGCACGCTCCCAAGCCGCCCACGACATGCGGCAGTTCCTCGCGACCGCCTTCCGCATGCCGTCCTGGACCGACACCCCCGAGGCGCCGGGCGACACCCACTCCGCCGACGACGCCACCGACCGCACCGACCTCCACCCCCCAGCCCCCGAGCGGGAAGTCAGCCACGCCCCCTCGGCCCCCACGCCTCCACCCCCACCCCTGCCCGCCACCATGGCCACCCCCCACCGCGACACCGAACTGCGCCGCACCTTCCCGGCGTTCGCGCCCAGGGCGGCGTCCACGGAGGACTTGTCGTTCGCCGAGACCTGGTGGGGCAACGCCTGGGTCGACGCGCTGGAGCAGGGGGCGCTGGACGTCAAGCGGCTGGGCCGGGGGCGTGGTTACGCGGAGCAGGGGAACGTGGACGCGATCACGGTGACCCCGGGGCTCGTGCTGGCGTACGTGCGCGGGAGCCGGCCGCGGCCGTACCGGGTGCAGGTGCGGCTGCGGACGCTGGAGGACGCGGACTGGGAGCGGTTCCTGGACGCGGCCGCCGACCGGCCGGGGCACATCGCGGCGTTGCTGGACAAGGAGTTGCCGCAGTCCCTCGCCGACTGCGGCGTGCCCCTCCTGCCCGGCCCCGGCGACCTCGCCCCGCGCTGCAGCTGCCCCGACTCCGGCCACCCCTGCAAGCACGCGGCCGCCCTCTGCTACCAGACGGCACGGCTGCTGGACGCCGACCCCTTCGTGCTGCTCCTGCTGCGCGGCCGGGGCGAGCGGCAGTTGCTCGACGCGCTGTCCCGGCGCAGCGCCGCCCGTGCGGCCCGTGCCGCTCAGGAGCGGCAGCCGGGGGCCCTGCCGGGCGTACGGGCCGCGGAAGCCCTGGCCGCCGACCGCCGACTCCCGCAGCTGCCCCCACCGTTGCCCATGCCGGCCCACCCCGAGCAGCCCCCGGTGTACCCGGCCGCTCCCGGCGGCCCGGACCCCTTCGCGCTGGACCAGCTCGCCACCGACGCCGCCGCCCGCGCGCACGCCCTGCTCACCACCGGCCGTGACCCGGTCGGCGAGCTGACCCTGTGGCAGGACGCGGTGCGCCTCGCCGCCGCCCGCCCCGGCTCCGGGCTGACCGCCGCGACCCGCGCCCTGTACGCCACGCTCGCCGCGGCCACCGGCCGTGGCCCGGCCGATCTGGCACGCGCGGTCGCCGCCTGGCGGCAGGGCGGCCTCGCCGGGCTGACCGTCCTGGAGGAACCCTGGGACCCCCCGGCGGGCCGCTTCGACCGCGCCCGCCCGCTGCTGCTCGCCGCCGACCTGCCCGCCTTCCGCCCCTGGCGCAACCACCTCACCCACCCCCGTGGCCACGTCCAACTCCGCCTGGGCCGCGACGGATTGTGGTACGCCTACGAGTCCGAGCCCGGCCGCTCCGACTGGTGGCCCCGCGGCACCCCCGACCTCGACCCGGTCGGCGCCCTCACCGGCCTGGACACCCCGGACGACCTGTGAACCGCGCCCGGCGGTCGGCGTGGCGCGATGAGTGAGACGAAGACCCCTGCCCCCCAGTACAGACCGTCCTGGAGCGACCGGCCGGCCCAGTCTCACCGCATCGAGCGTGTGCGCGGCCCCGCCGGTCTCTAGCTGCTCCCCGGCCCGTCGTCTCCCGTCCGCTCGCCGTCCGCCGGGCGTGGGGCTCCCTGGTGCATGCGAATCACCATGTAGGCCTCTCCGTTCCGGGGCGGCCGCGTCCAGGAGCGGGTGGTGAACGTGTGCAGCCGCCCGTTCACGAGGGCATGACGCGGCAGAGACGCACCGAACTCCCCGGCCACCGCTTCCAGCAGCGACCGTTCCGCCTCGGCGCCGTCCGCCAGGTCACCGAAGAACAGGCTCGGGTCCAGTGCCCGTGGTATCTCCCCGCTCTGCCGGACCTCACCGTCCGCGTACGTGAATGAGTACTGCTCGGCACCGTCCCGCGCCACCGAAAGGTGGAAGAACGGTTCCCCGTGCCATGTCCTCAGGCCGCTCCACACCACCACCGCGCGGGTGCCCGCGCTGGCGGCCGCGGCCGGGGAGACGAACCGCTGCTGGTGGAACGGGGCAGGGTCGCCGTCGAAGGCGAAGCTCCAGCCGGTGCCGGCCCGGCCGACGGCCATGAGAGCCCTGTCGTCGTAGGACGAGAACTCCCCCTGGCTGTGCGACGATCTGCGGCGCGCGTCCCGGAGGGTCATGGATTCGTTCAGCACGGTGCCGTCCCCGCCGTCCCCGTCCGCGAGGCGTCCGGGCAGTTCTTCCGGCTCCACCCCCTCCACCAGGACGAACCGGTAGGACGTGCGGTTGTTGCCCGGGTCCGGCTCCGCGAGCCACGCCAGGTCGCCCGGATCGAGTTCGGCGGCCGGCTCCGGTGCCTCACCCGCCTGACCGCCCCGCGGCGTGGACAGCAGCTCCCGGCCCCGCTCCGGGGTCAGCAGCGGCCCGAGCACGGGGTCGGCCACCCATCCCAGCGGCGCCAGGTGGTCCGGTCCCAGCGGCTCCCACAGGGGCACGGCGTTCCTCAGCGTCCGCCATGCCTCGTCGGTGTCTCCCCACCGTGCCAGCTCCCGCGCCCGCTCGACCGCTTCCCCGAACGGTCCGGCCGCCGTGTACCGGTACGTGCCGTTCCGCACCTGACCCAGCGTCGCGTAGGCCAGTGCCACCAGGTCGTCGTCGGCGCCCCGCAGATGGAACGTCAGCGTGGAGTCGTCCCGGTACGAGTGCTCCGCGTGCTCGGCGACCAGTGGCGGCAGCAGGTCGGGTGCGTACCGCGGGTCCGTCACCAAGCCGTCGAAGTACACCATGTAGGTCTGTCCGAGCAGGCGGCGTATCTGGTCGCCCAGCCCGGCGGCCCGCGGTCTGCCGTACTCCTTGGCCTCGTCCAGCGCCTGCACGGCCCGCTCCCAGCCGCCGCGCAGCGCCTCCAGCCGGGCCTCCGCCACCTGGGCGTCCAGCTTTCGTGTCGTGTCGTTGACGAACACCGGTTCCCCGTCGCTCGGGCGCGCCCGCAGGCTGTGGAACTCCCGGTGCATCTCCCGCATGAATTCGAGGAAGCTCGGGTGCCGCTCGGGTGGCGCGGCCCGCCAGCTCGCCCACGTGTACACGGCCCACTCGCCGTTCTCGTCCACGTCCTCGGGGTCCATGAGGACGTGGGTGACGTCGGACTCGACGTCGAGCTGCAGCCCGCGCCGCCAGATGTCCGCCTCCAGGCGCTCCTCGGGCCCGGCGTCCTCGTCCAGGAACTCCTCGAACATGTCCGCGAGTCCCGACTCGTTGTCGTGCCAGTGCGCGCCCTCGGTTCCCGCCAGCAGCCACACGAACCCGCCCGCGTGCCGCCATCCGTCGCTGACCTTGAGGAACTCCCGGTACGACGGAGGCATCCGTCGGCCGAGGCGCTCCTCCATGGCCCCGATCCGCTCCTCCGACGCGGGCGGGAACCCCAGCCACCGCGCCCGTTGCGCGGCCTCGTCGTCCTCGCTTCGCGTCTCGTCCGCAGGCAGGGAATCCGCCCACTCCCCGCTCCACTTGAGCAGGAAGGACCGCCAGTCGAATGCCGTGGTCTCCGTCATGCATCCGATGCTGTCACCCGCCACTGACAACGCTCCGCGGCGCCGGACGCTCGACGGCCGGACGGCCGGTGCCTCCGGTTCCGAGCCCGCCGTGCGCTGGGTCTGAACCATGACCATGACTGCACCAACTGCCGCAAGCTCACCATCGGATACGTCCGCTGCGTCCGCCGAACACCGCAGTGTCCGGTTCTCGCCGGTCCGCGTTAAATGCCTGGACTGGGAACCTCCCCCGACGGGACACTTCCGACTTCCGAACCGACGGGAGTGTGATGGGGACACCAGATACGCGAGGGCCGATGCCGGGCAGGAGCGCGGTCGTTCTGGCGCTGCGCTGCTACGGCCGGGAGCTGCTGCGACTACGACGGCTGGCCCTGCCCGCGCTGCTGCTGCCGGCCGCGGGCAACATCGGCATCGGCTACGTCGCCCCCCTGCTGATCGCCAAACTGGCAGGCCAGGCCGCCGACGACGGCGGTCTCACCCTCGGTTCGGCGCTGCCGTACGTGCTGGGATTCGGCGTGACGCTGCTGCTCGCCGAGGCCGTGTGGCGGGTCGGGCAGCACTGCCTGAACCGTGTGGACGCCATCGGCATGGAACACCTGTACGTCAGCGGCATGGACGAACTCCTCGCCAAGGACGCGGCATTCTTCCACGACAACTTCGCCGGCTCCCTGACCAAACGGGTACTCAGCTTCGGCAAGCGCTTCGAGGACTTCGTCGACACGGTGACGTACCGGATCGTGGGCAGTCTCGTCCCCCTGGTGTTCGGCGCCGTGGTGCTGTGGAGCTACGAACCGATGCTCGTCGTCGGCCTTCTGGTGATGATCGCGCTGACCGTGGTGGCCGCGACCCCTCTCATCCGTCGCCGGCAGAGGCTCGTCAACGACCGTGAGGCGGCGATCGCCCGGGTTTCCGGCCACGTCGCCGACAGCCTCATGAACATGGAGACCATCCGGGCGTTCGCGGCCGAGGAGCGGGAGGCCGACGAACACCGCAGCCGTGTCGCGGACTCCCGGCGCCTGACGCTGAGGTCGTGGGACTACGGCAATCTGCGCGTCGACACCCTGATCGCCCCCATGTCCGTGCTGACCAACGTGCTGGGTCTGCTGGTCGCCGTCGCCTTCGGCGGCTCGGGCCAGGGAGTGGAGGAGGTCGTCGTCGCTTTCACCTACTACTCCAACGCGACCCAGATCATGTTCGAGTTCAACCAGATCTACCGGCGTCTGGAAAGCTCGATGACCGAGGCCGCGCAGTTCACCGAACTGCTGTTGGATCCGCCCACCGTGCTCGACCCGACGGAACCCGAACCGCTCGCACCGCGGGACACCGGCATCCGCTTCGAGGCGGTGACCTTCGCTCACACGGGCGCGAAGCCGATTTTCCAGGGACTCGACCTGGACGTGCCCGCGGGCGCACGTATCGGTCTGGTCGGCAGGTCCGGCGGCGGCAAGACCACACTCACGCGGCTCCTGCTGCGGATGTCGGACATCGACGACGGACGCATCCTGATCGGTGGGCAGGACATCAGCCGACTGCGCCAGACCGACCTGCGCTCACTGATCGCCTACGTCCCGCAGGAACCCGCCATGTTCCACCGCAGCCTGCGGGACAACATCGCCTTCGCCCGGCCCAGCGCCACCGACGAGGAGATCCACGCCGCGGCCGCGGCCGCGCACGTCACGGAGTTCGCCGACCAACTCCCCGACGGCTTCGGCACTCTGGTGGGGGAGCGGGGTGTGAAGCTCTCGGGCGGCCAGCGCCAGCGTGTCGCCCTCGCCAGGGCCATCCTGCGCGACGCCCCGATCCTGCTGCTCGACGAGGCGACCAGCGCGCTGGACTCGGAGAGCGAGCTCCTGGTCCAGGACGCCCTGTGGCGGTTGATGGACGGACGTACGGCCCTCGTGGTCGCCCACCGTCTGAGCACCGTCGCCGGCATGGACCGTCTCGTCGTCCTCGACCGCGGAAGCGTCGTCGAGCAGGGCAGCCACGACGAGCTGCTCGTGGCGAACGGTGCCTACGCCAAGCTGTGGCAGCACCAGTCGGGCGGCTTCCTCGGCGAGAGCACCGAGTCGGCCCTCGGACCACCTACGGTCCCAGCAGCCGGTCCCGGCGGGCTGCCCGGACCGGCCGACCCGGCACCGGACGGGGACCGCGGGACCTCGTCGCACGCTCGTACGAGCACCGGGTCCACCTGACCGAGGCGGTCACGGACAGCGGGAAGTCCTCGAAGCCTCCGAGGTCTTCCACCTGGTCAGGCCCCTACAGTCATGCCCCCGTCATGGAGGCCGTCGTGAGACGTGAGAGGGTCTGAGACGTGAGTGAGGCACCGTCGAACACCCTGCAACACCGCTTTGACGGGCCGGAAGAGGCTCCCGTCCTGATCCTCGTTCCCTCCCTCGGGACGACCTGGCACAGGTTGTAGAGACCGTTCATGGGCGTCCACGTCAGTCCGGGGTTGGGGCGCAGGAGCGAGACCTTGGCATCCCCGTGCGCCGCTACAAGGTGTGCGCGGGCTGGGCGGGCGAGAAGTTGGGACGACTGAAGCCCAACGGCCACCTGGTACGCCCCTCCCCGCTCGGCACCGTACTGGACCTCGAAGCTCTGCGGCTGGGGGTCGAGGGGGCCCGGCTCCACACGCTGCTCGAACAAGCCCTGCAGCAGCAGGAGAGAATCAAGGAGTGGCGCGTCGCCAGGCCGAGGAAGCACTGGCCACCACCACAGTCGGCTGAGCTCCTGCGTTCAGGGACGTCACAGCCCACTCAGCGAGATCATTGTGGGGATGTGTGGCCGTGCGTGTTCGAAACGTCACCAGTGTGTTCCCGCTGGAAGGTCCCGTACAGGAGCCCATCGACCGGATCCCCGAACGCCTGGAGATGACCAAGCGGCACATCGGCAGCGAGGTCATCGACTACACGGCCACCGACGTCGGGGCGGAACTGCGCGAGCGCACCGGCGGCCGCGGCCCGGGCGTGTGCATCGAGTCCGTCGGCATGGAAGCCCACAGCGACAGCCCCGTGCACCTCTACGACCAGGTCAAGCAGCAGCTGCGGCTCCAGACCGACCGTCCCACCGCATGCTGATCCAGTACCTCTACAACGTCGGCAACTGGCTCTACTCCCACCACTACTTGTGGTGACAGCCGTCGCAGCACGATGATCTGGCCGATCGACAAGCCGGGCGCGGTCTCCCCTCCGTTCGGGGACCGCGCCCGGTCTCACCCCCCATTCGTCAAGGAGTACGTTGTCCCCCGCATCCCCGTCCGCGGCCACCCGCCTCGGACTCGCGGCCACACTCCTGCTGCCGACCGCCTTCTTCCTCGGCGCATGTTCCGTCATCGGCGGCGAGACCTGCGACGGCACGACGGACGAGCTCAAGCGACTGGCCGCGCAGCCGCTGCTCGACGCGGCGCCCGCACATGCCACGGCACCCTCCAACTACCGCGACGTGGCCATAACCACCGGCTGCGACGACGGCAGCAGCGGGCAGCCTTGGCTGCACGCCGACCGGCTGTACGCCTATCCCGGCACCATCGAGGAGGTCATGAAGCACTACTCCGAGGAGGCGAAGGCGGCCGGCTGGCAGTTCGAGCACAACCCGAGCCCCGACGCGGCGCCCGTCGCTGTGGAGGGGGCCTGCTGGACCCGGACCGAGAAGGGCCGGCACCTGCTGCTCAACGTCGACACCCGCGTCGAGGCATACTCGCCTCGGCCCGAGGCGGATGGCGGAATCGCCTACGAGGTGTCGATCGGCACCACGCGGGACGGGAGCAACGACGACAACGAAGCCACCTGCTGGCACTAGCCTGCATCACGCAGGCTCGCGGCTGCTTGCCGATCTCGCCGAGGGCAATGGCCTTACGCATGCCTTCGGCGACGTTCTGCGACGGCTGCGTCCGCGCGGCACCGGTCACGATCCAGGGGGATCGCGGTCGACCTGGCGGTGATGCTCGCCGACGGCGGCGAGGCCTCGGCATGCCCCGCAACCACACACGGTCGAGAAGACATCGCCGTCGGCATCAACCCATCTCAGCCAGACCCAACTGAAAGGCGGAGGCTAAGCGCCGCACACGTCCTCATGCGGGCTGTCCCGCCAAGGGGCGTTGTCGCCGTGCGGGTGACGGCAGGCAACGTCTTCCCACGAACAACCTGGCCCACGGAGGCCGACGTTACGGCGGCTGGAGCCGGGGAGGTCGAGAACACAGAGATCACACTGGAGGTGCTCAAGACGAACTTCGCGCGAGTGGGCGCTGTTTCCCTTGCGCGTGGCCGTCACCACCGCTGTGTTCAGCCTGGACGCGACGGTCGTACTGCTCACCCCCGTGGTGTTCTCGACGGTGGCGCGGATACAGGTCGGTGAAGCGGCGGTCGGTGACGATGATGTAGGCCAGTGCGTGCGCCGCGTCCTCGATCTGGGCGAGCACGGTGTCGTCGGCGTTCTGCAGCGTCGCCTCCAGCAGACCGATGCAGTCGCCGCGGTTGGTCACCGGCGAGATCACCCGCCGCCCGCCCAGGCCGTCCGGTTCCACGTGCTGGCGCCGGCTGCGCAGGACGGAGTCGTAGACGCTGCCCTCCAGGTCGATCCGCCCACGAGGTCGACGAACAGGAAGGACACACGCTCCGCCCCGAATGCGCAAGTCGTTCGCAACTACCTCGACGGACTCCCCCGGCGGTGCCGCCTCCGCGGCGGCCAGAAGCTAGTGCGCCCGTCTTCACCCAGTACATCCATCGCCCGCTCGCGGTTTTCTCCTCCGTCAGGATCCGGTTGACGCGTTGAGCCCGCCTGGGCTGTGGACCGGCGGTGGGGATTCCCGGCCGCCTCGCCGCCAGCGGGACATCGGTTGCCTCGGGTTCAGGTGTTCTGATCAGGCTGATCTCGTCGCCTGAGGCTAGCCGCCTTCGGCGCGCAGTTGCTCGTTGATGCGCTGGGCCTCTGCGAGCTGGTCTTCGAGGATGACGATGCGGCAGGCGGCCTCTATGGCGGTGCCCTGGTCGACGAGTTCGCGGGCGCGGGCGGCGATGCGCAGCTGGTAACGGGAGTAGCGGCGATGTCCGCCCTCGGAGCGCAGCGGGGCGATCAGGCGGTGTTCGCCGAGGGCTCGGAGGAAGGCGGGTGTGGTGCCGAGCATCTCGGCGGCCCGGCCCATGGTGTAGGCGGGGTAGTCGTCATCGTCGAAAGGGGCGACGGGACGGGAACCGGCAGGCGGCATAGACCTCTTCTTTCGGGGACGCGTCGGGGGGCCCGGGTGCCAGTACCGGCACCCGGGCCCCGAGCTTTCAACACCATCTACCGGCGCACTGCGCCGGCCTTCTTGTTCCGCAGGGACCGCCTGGGAGGGCGGGGCTGCGGGGATCGCGAATGCGTGACCGGGGACCACCTTCCAATCCGGGGCCTTGCGGTACCCGGGCGGACTGCTTCCTCGCCCGGGCGATCCTGATGGCGTTCTGCTCCTTACCTCTCGATTGCGCGGATACCGCGGGTGCTGCTCACAGCCCCGCTGGGGCCGTGTCCTTCTGGTCTACCTGCACAGCAGTTCATGTCTGCTGTGCCCACTTCGACTTCTGGATACGTAGTAACGCTAACCATGCGACGTCGAAATGTCTACTGCCACCATGACAGTTTTTCTCTACGGAGTACGCCTGACCTTCTACCGCAGGCACTCCCGGAAGAGTGCCACTCGAATGGCGGTCCCCTTCTTAGGGCACAGCAGTCCTCGGGCCGGTGATGAGGGCGTTGAGATGCCGTTGGAGTCCATGGCTGCAGTCTCCGAGTGGATCGTGGGCTGACCCAGCCTGGTCGGCACCTCGACGACGTCACCGCCTGTCGCCCGGCCGTTCCGGACGCCTCGCCGCCCTGGCCTCGGGGCCGTGGCGCCTGATGCGGCTGATGCCCGCCACGGCTGTGGCGGGCATCAGCGGAGCGCGGACAGCCGGCTGTCAGCCGGTAGTGAGCAGGCCCTCGCGCAGGCGGGCGAGGCAGCGGGACAGGAGTCGGGAGACGTGCATCTGGGAGACGCCGAGGCGTTCGCCGATCTGGGCCTGGGTGAGTTCCTCCACGAACCGCATGTGGATGATCTGCCGGTCCCGCTCATCCCGGTCGACGATCAGCGGGGCCAGGGAGTGGAAGTCCTCCACCAACTCCAGCGCGGTGTCCTCGACGCCGATGAAGTCCTGTAGGACGCTCTCGCCGTCCTCGCTGCTGCCGATCGTGGCGTCCAGGGAGGAGGAGTTGTAGCCGTTGGAAGCCAGGCGGGCCTCCATCACCTCGTTCTCGGGCAGGCTCATCAGCTCCGACAGTTCCTTGGCCGTCGGCGTGCGACCCAGCCGGCTACGCAGTTCCTCGGTGGCCCGGGCGAGCTGGACGCGGGCCTCCTGCAGTCGCCGGGGTACGTGCACGGCCCAGGTGGTGTCCCGGAAGAACCGCTTGATCTCCCCGACGACGTAGGGGATGGCGAAGGAGGTGAACTCCACCTCGCGGGAGAGCTCGAACCGGTCGATCGCCTTGATCAGGCCGATCATGCCGACCTGGACGATGTCCTCCATCTCCTCCGGCCCGCGGCTGCGGAAGCGGCCTGCCGCGTAGCGGACCAGGGACATGTTCATCTCGATCAGCGTGTTACGGGCGTAGCTGCATTCGGGCGTGCCCTCCTCCAGCACTGCAAGCTGCTCGAAGAACAAGCGGGAGAGTTCGCGGGCATCCTTGGGCGCCACCCGGGTCGACGACGTCGGGCAGCTCGGCGGCCACTGAGCGACGGCGGCGGGAACACGCTGCACGCAGAGTGGGCCCGATCGGCGTACCGGTCGGACCGGCACAGGGGTTCCGAGCATCGCAGATGCGTGCTGCAGGGAGCCGAGTGCGCCTAGAGGCGGGGCCTTGGGGAGGGTGCGGCAGGTGAAGCGAGGGGGTCGGCGGGAGGGACCGCCGGTGCCGTGCGAACCGGCACGGCGCGTCATTCCGAAGGGATGCGGAACTCGAATTCGGGACGGTCCCACGGCACGGCGGGCGGGTTCGCGAGCGCGGTCCCGATCCGCACTGCACCTGCGCGGTGGTAGAAGTCCTCGGCGGGAAGATGCGACACGACCTTGACACGGTCGAGCCCGGCGGCACGGGCCTCGGACTGCATGTGCGCGACGAGCAGCCGTCCAATACCCCGTCCTTGCGCTTCGTCGGCGACGAACAGCAGGTCGAGTTCCGGTGGAGCGAGGACGAGCGAGTAGAACCCGAGGACCCGGCCTCCATGATCGTCGGCGCCGACGGCCACAAAGGCGCGGTGGGCCTCGATGTAATCAGGCCCGACCCGGTAGCCCGCTACTGCGGCTGCGTACTTACCCGCGTAGGCGCCTGAGCCACGCACGAGCCGCGTGAGCCGTTTGGCATCCCGCGCAACGGCCCTCCGTATCGTGATCGGCTGGGTGATCGGGGAAGTGCGTGAACTCATCGGGAGAGTATTTCGCACCGGGGCGCACCGTCGTGCGGCGGGTCGGCTGCTCGGGAAGGATTCCAGCACCGCTCCCGGGAACCGCCTGCCCAGGCCCCGATCGACCAAGTCACTGCCGCCGTATCTGCCGCCCGCCGACAGCAACTGGGACGCCCGAACCGCTGCGGAGGAACCGGAGAACGGAATGGTCAACCGCTGCTTCCCCTGGGCCTGCCGCAGCGAGAGGGAGCCTGTGCAGGACGGCTTCAGGCTGGCCTCGTGAGCCGCATCAGGAGACGCTGGACTTTGCCCTATCAAACGAAAGTTTCCTGGTTGATCGCACCAAGTCCCTGGGTCGTGTGTTGCGCATCGGCCGTATAACGCGTGCCGTCACTGTGTCCTTGCTTCGGGTGGCTCTCAAGAGGACAACCAAGTGCAACGGCGCCCGCGCTGGCGTTGTAACCCACCTTTTCGGAAGCCCCGCCAGGCCGCACCCGCGGGGCTTCGCATCGAGTGCCGCTCTCACAGAGATCACACTGGAGGTGCTCAAGACGAACTTCGCGTGAGTGGGCGCTGTTTCCTGGTCGGCGGCCAGGCCCACATGATCACGGTATTGCGCTCGACCTCGCGGCGGCCGGTTGCGCCGACTGACGCGAGTGATCGGTGCGGTGGCTGTGGCGGCCCGGCGGGGCCGGTGCCACCGCTGTCCACGTCAGAGGACGGACGGCGATATCAGCGGCTCGTGTCGGCGTCACCTTCGTCATTCGGAGGGTCTCCCTGTCTCCTGCCGCCCGGAGGGGAGCCGTCCCCGTGCTCTTCCAGCAGCTCGAGAAGCGCGGCGTCCGCTCTCCTCTGATCTTCCTTCGTCAGCTCGACCGGTGCGTTGTTGTAGACGGTGTAGCGACCTGGATCGATGATGTTGGCGGCCCGCAAGCTGAACGTCAGCAGGGGGCGCCAACCCTTGCGGTGGCCGACCCGAACTTGTAGCTGGGCCTTGTAGTCACGGGCCTCCGGGAGGAATCCGGAAAACGGTGCCTCGAACTCGAGGAAGAGCTGTTGCGCTTCTCTGCCGTGCACGACGAATCCGGCGGGCAGCTTCGCCTCCTCGTCCGGCCCCGGTTGGAGCCGGGACGGGGAGGACACCCACAGGAGTGGCAGATGAGAGGCGGGCTCATCGGGGAAGGTCAGGATGAGGTCCTGCACGACGATCGGTTTGGGACCGGTGTTGTGCAGGACGAGCGGCAGTCGTAGGCGTGCCGTGGAACCGTGGACGATGGCCGCGAAGGAATGAGGTTCCCACGCCTGCAGGCGTCCCTGTCGGGCGTTGAGCCACCAGAACGACGCGACGGTGAAGAGCAGTGCGCAGACTGACACCACACTGGCGCCGGTAAGCGATGAGGACGCGATCTGATCCGCCGCGACCATCAGCGGAACCACGGATTCAGTCTGCCAGCCCCGCCGTGGGCTCGCTAACAGGACGAGTGGAGGCCGACAGTCCCCCGGAACGGGTCAGAGGCCGGCGAGGAGTACGAGATACCCGGCGACCAGGGCCGCGCATGTCACCGCGGGGAGGAGCTTGGTCAGCCCGTCGCCCTTGCGTACGTGCGTGGTCACGGCACCGGCGAGCAGCATCAGCAGTCCGATGCCGGCCAGGCGGCCGCACAGCGGTACGACCGGGCCGAGGGCCACGCCGATGGCGCCCGCCAGCTCCAGCCCGCCGATGACCCGGTAGGCCGCGGTGGTGAAGCCGGCGTGGGCGGCGAGCTCGGGCATCGGACCCAGGGCCAGGATCTTGGCCGCGCCCAGCAGGGCGAAGATCAACGCGATGAGACAGGTCAGCGAGACGGAGAGGATCACGAGACGCCTTCGGGGGTGTGCGGACGACGGGCCTGGCGGCGTTCGGCTCCCAGGCCGACGAAGTGGGCGATCAGGTCGGGGTTGTCGACCGCGGAGGGGTTGAGGACCTGCTCGGCGGGTGCGCCCTGGAGGAGGCGCTTGACCGGAACCTCGAGCTTCTTGCCGGTCTTCGTGTGCGGGATGGCCGGTACGGCGAGGATCTCGTCGGGGACGTGGCGGGGTGAGGCGCCGGTGCGGATCGCGTCGCGGATTTTCTCGCGCAGGGCATCGTCCAGGAGGTGCCCGTCGGCGAGGACGACGAAGAGCGGCATCCAGTAGCCGCCGTCGGGTTCCTCCGCGCCGATGACGAGGGCTTCGGTGATCTCGGGGAGGCGTTCGACGATGTCGTGGATGTCGGCGCTGCCCAGGCGCACGCCGTTGCGGTTGAGGGTGGCGTCGGAGCGGCCGTGCACGATCACCGAGCCGTGACCCGTGATCGTGATCCAGTCGCCGTGCCGCCACACGCCCGGGTAGGCGGTGAAGTAGGCGTCGCGGTAGCGGCTGCCCTCGGGGTCGTTCCAGAAGTACAGCGGCATGGAGGGCATCGGGCGGGTGACGACCAGTTCGCCGACCTGGTTGACGACCGGCCGTCCCGCGCCGTCGTACGCCGCGAGCGCCACGCCGAGGTTGGGGGCCGACAGCTCACCCGCCCACACCGGGGTGGTGGGGGCGCTGCCGGCGAAGGCGGAGACGACGTCGGTGCCGCCGCTGGTGGAGGCCAACTGGATACCGGCGCCCACGTGGTCGCGGACCCAGCGGTAGGCGGAGGCGGGCAGGGTGGAGCCGGTGCTGCCGATGGCGCGGACGGCCGACAGGTCGTGCACGGAGGGTTCGATGCCCAGCTTGGCCATGGCCAGCAGGTACTGGGGGCTGGTGCCGAAGACGGTCACCTTGTGGCGGGCCGTCAGCTCCCACAGGACGTCCGGGTGCGCCACCGGGGCGGGGCTGCCGTCGTAGGTGCAGGTGGTGGCTCCGGTCAGCAGGGTGGAGACGACCAGGTTCCACATCATCCAGTGGGTGGTGGTGTACCACAGCAGGCGGTCGCCGACGCCCAGGTCGCAGTGCAGGCCGAGGGTCTTGAGGTGCTCGAGCAGGACGCCTCCGTGGCCGTGGACGATGCCCTTGGGCAGGCCGGTGGTGCCGGAGGAGAAGACGACCCACAGCGGGTGGTCGAACGGCACCGGGGTGATGGTGAGGTACTCGACACGGGTGGCCGCGTCCTCCCAGGGAACCGTCAGCACCGAGTGTCCGCCCTCAGGCCACGCGAGGCCCACGTGGTCCACGAGCACCGTGGCCTTGAGCGTGGGAAGGGCGGCGGCCAGGTCGAGGGAGGCTGCGCGGCGGTCTTGGCGGGTGCCGTTGAAGAGGTAGCCGTCCGCGGTGATGAGCACGGCCGGTTCGAGCTGGGCGAAGCGGTCGGCGGCGGCCTGGGGCGCGTAGTCCTGGCCGCACACCGACCACACCGCGCCCAGGCTGGCCGTGGCGAGGAAGGCGATGACGGCGTGGGGGGTGTTGGGCAGGTAGCCGACCACCCGGTCGCCCTGTTCGACGCCCAGGTCGCGCAGGGTGGCCGCGACGGAGGCGACCTGGGCGCGGAGTTGCCGGCCCGTGATCTCGTAGCCGGCTCCGGTCTCGTCCAGTGCGGTGATCGCGGGGGCGTCCGGGTGCAGGTTGCGCAGTGCGTGGTGGGCGTAGTTGAGGGTGGCGCCCGGGAACCAGCGGGCGCCGGGCATGGTTTCCTCGTCCAGCACCCGCTCGTACGGAGTGGCAGCTTCGATGTCGAAGTACTCCCACACCGCGGCCCAGAATCCTTCCAGGTCGGTGACGGACCAGTGGTGCAGGGCGTGGTAGTCGGTGGGGTCCTGGATGCCGTCGGCGCCCTGGTGCCGGGCGGCCCAGCGGGCGAAGTCCGCGATGCGGCTGCCGGCGGCCGCTTGGGGGGCGGGCGGAAGGAAGGGCTCCGGACAAGGCGTGGAGTGCGCGGTGGTCATGGTGTGGTGTTCCTCGTCAGGGTGCGGGCCGGGCTTCGGCGGGGCGGCGGGCCGTGTGCAGCAGGGGAGCCCAGGCGGCGGCGTCGGTGAAGTGGCCGGTGCCGGTGAGGACGGTGTCCAGTACGACGCGGTCGGGGCGCAGCAGGGCGGCGTCGGCCCGGCCGCGTGCCAGCCAGGCGGCCAGGGTGCCGTCGTCGTCCAGGTCGTCGACATGGAGCACGGAGGCGTCCAGGGCCGTGGCCACGCCCGTCATTTGCGGGGTGGGCGGCACAGCGGTCAGGAGAGCGAAGGAGTCCCCGATGATGTCGTCGAGGCGCTCTCGCCTGCCGTCGTACAGCACCCAGGGTTGTGGGCAGAAGGTGCCGGCCAGTGAACGGCCGGTCAGCCGGGGGCGGCGCCGTACGAGCGGGCCGGCGGTCAGCGCGGGGCTGAGGTCGCGGCTCACCGCCGCGGTCACGCCGGGGAGGCGGCATGCGGCGCCCACCACGGCCCGGCGGATGGCCGCACCGCGGTCCTGGCCGCCGGTCATGGCCCAGCCGACGGCGACCGCGACACGGATCACGTGGCGGGCGTGCGGCTTGCGCTCCTGCTGGTAGGTGTCCAGCAGACGGTCGTCCGCGCCCTGCTGAAGGACGCGGGCGAGTTTCCAGGTGAGGTTGCGGGCGTCGCGCAGGCCCGCGCACAGGCCCTGCCCGATGAACGGCGGGGTGAGGTGGGCGGCGTCGCCCAGCAGGAAGACACGCCCTTGGCGCCAGCGGTCGGCGAGGCGGGCCCGGAAGGTGTACTGCGCCTGCCGGATCACCTCGAAGTCGTCACCCCCGTGGGCAGCGGACGGCAGGTCGACCCAGGGGGCGACCAGCTCGTGCAGCTGCTCCAGCCCTTCCGGGCCGTCCAAGGGCTCACCCTCGGCCAGCCGGAACTCCCAGCGGTAGCGGTCCTCGCCGACCCGCATGAAGGTGGCCGGCCGGGTGGGGCAGCAGATCTGCTCGGCGCCTTCCCAGGTGCGCACCGGGAGGCTGGTGCGTACGTCGATGACCCGCCAGCTCTCCTCGAAGTGCAGGTCCTCCCATACGGCGCCGATGGCGTCGCGGGTGAGGCTGCCGGCGCCGTCGCAGCCGAGGACGGCATCGGCCCACACGTGCTCGTCCTGGTCGCTGCCGTCGCGGCGGAAGGTCACCCGCACCGGACCCGCGGCAGCGGGCGATCCGTCGCTGGCCTGGGTGACGGACACGACCTCCACCCCGCCCCACAGCTCGCACTCGGGGCGGCGCGCCAAGGCGTCGCGCAGCAGCCGTTCCAGCTCCGGCTGGTCGAACATGCTGGTCTGGGGGAAGCCGTGGTGGCCGTGCAGGGACCGCGGGAACTCGGCGATCACGCGGCGCCGGGCGTCCAGCAGCCGCAACCCGGGCGCCGGCCGGGCGAGGGCGGCGAACTCCTCGTGGACACCGACGCTCTGCAGGATCCGGCGAACCTCGTCGTCCACGACGACGGCACGCGGCAGGGGGTAGACGTCCCGATGACGTTCGAGGAGCAGGCTGCGCACCCCGTACCGGGCGAGCAGGAGCGCGGCCGTGACTCCGACGGGTCCCGCACCGATGATGACCACCGGCCTCCGGGCTTCGGCGCTCACGTCGCGTCCGCCACAGCGTTCCGCTGCTCGCCGAGGTCGATCCGCCCGTCCGGGGTGGCGATCGTGGCGGTGATGAGGTCACCGTTCTGCAGGTAGTGGGGGTTCTTGGCCTGGCCCTTGAAGAAGGCCTTCCACTTCAGTGCGGGCGGCAGCAGGGCAGCGATCTTCTCGACCGGCTTGGGCGGGGCCTTCAGGGCGGTGCCGCCGGGGGTGCCGGTGAGCAGCAGATCGCCCGGGTCGAGGGTCTGGAAGCGGGCGAGCAGGGTGAGCGCCTGCGCGGGCCGTACGATCATGTCGGCGAGGGTCCGGTCCTGGCGCGGTACGCCGTTGACGTTCAACCGCAGCCGCAGGTTCAGCAGATGGGCGAAGTCCTCGGGCTCCAGCAGGGCCAGGTACGGGCCCGTCGGCGTGAAGGTCGGGTAGGACTTGCTCTCGTAGAACTGGGTCTTGGTCAGCTGGACGTCGCGGGCGCTGACGTCGTTGGTCAGGACGAGCCCGGCGACGTAGCGCGGCAGGTCGCTCTCCTCGACGACGGTGCCCACCGGCAGGGGCGCGCCCATGACGAGGCCGAGTTCCACCTCGTAGTCGAGGAACTTCACATGCGACGGGCGGACGATCGTGTCATGGGGACCGCTGACCGAGCCGGACGCCTTGCGGAAGAAGGTGGGCGGAATGTCGCCGGTGAAACCGGAATCCTTGGCGTGGCTGCGGTAGTTGACCATCTGGGCGACCACCCGGCAGGGGGTGGTGACCGGAGGCAGGGCCACCAGGTCGGCGATGGGCGTACCGCTGTCGGTGGAGGCGGCGGCCTCGCGGACCGCGTCCCGGTCGGCGAGCAGCTCGGCGGTGGTGACGGCCTTGGTCTCGATGCGGACGGCGCGCTCGTCCCGGACGACCCACCAGCCGTCGAGGGTGCGCAGAACGTTGGTGCTCATGAGCTCATCGCTTTCATCAGGCCCAGCAGGCGTGCGGGGTCGAGTTCGTTGTCGCCGCGCAGGGCCGTCATGACCTCGCGCAGCTTGGCCGGGGACGGGTTCGTGCCCAGGAAGTCGCGGGTGACCGGCGGGCCCCACTGGGCCAGGCCACTCGCCGACATCGGTGCCCACCCGGGTTCGAGGTCGCAGGAGAACAGGTCGCCGTCGGCGAAGTGCTCCAGCATGAAGTGATCGGGGTCGCGCCAGTAGTCGAAGAGCTGGCTGCCCTGGATGTGCCGGCCGATGCCCCAACTGCGCTTGTAGCCGCGCTCGGCCAGGTACTCCCCGCCCGCCGCGATCGCGTCCAGGTCGGTCACCTGGTAGGCGGAGTGGACGTAGCCGGTGCCGGGCCCCAGGTGCAGGGCCAGCGTGTGGTGATCGACGGCCACACTCCCCTGGTCACAGCGGATGAACGCCATGGTGGGCCCGCGCTGGCGCTGCCCGTCCAGGAACAGGAAGTCGGACACGATCAGCCCGAGGGTGTCCAGGTACCAGTCCAGGGTTCGGATGAACGACCGGGTCTCCAGCACCACATGTCCGAGGCGCTGAATGCGCGACGGCTCGCGCGAGGGTCGCTGGGTGGTGTTCGTACGACGGTGGTCCGTGCCGAAGTTCAGGATCAGCGGCTCCTGCTCGGGCAGCGCGGGCAGCTGCTCGCCGCAGTGGACGACCCGGACCGGGAAGCCGGAGGGATCGAGCACGGTGACCGACTGTCCGCCGCCGGGTACGTCGATGTCCCGGACCTCACTACCGGTCGCGCGGGCGAGCCGGTCCAGATCGCCCCGTTCGGCCGCGCGGAACGCCGGCCCGATGAAGCGGGATGCCGACCCGGAGCGGATGACCATGCAGGGGGAGCCCGCGAAGGTGCCGCGCAGCCACAGTTCCCGCTCGGTGCGGGCGGCGACGGCGAATCCGAAGTCACGGGCGAACACCTCGGCCCGGTCCAGGTCCGGCTTCTCGAACTCCAGCCAGGCCAGATCCGCCACCTTGATCACCGGATTCCGGGCTCGTCCGGGGTGTTCACCGCGTAGGGCGCCCTGCTCACTGTGGAGGTCTTGGTGGGGCGTCAGAGGACCGCCCTTGTTAACGGGGATGTGGGACATGGTGTCCTCCAAGCAACACTGCCGTAATGAGGAAATCATCAACTCTGCCGTTTCTCATCGTCAATAGGCAAACCCCAAATAATTGAGGATCTCATCAGTAATGGCAGTGCCATCGTTGCGGCGCTTACACTGGGCTGTATGCCGACGTCAGCCCCGCCCAAGAACCGCTTCGAGCGGCGCCGCGCCGAGACCCGTCAGGCGCTCGTCCGTGCGGCCCGGCAGATCCTCGCGGAGACCGGTGACACCAGCGCGAGCATCCAGGCCATCGCCGAGCGCGCGGATGTCGGTTTCGGCTCCTTCTACAACCACTTCGAGTCGAAGACGGAGCTGTTCGACGCGGCGGTGACGGACGCCCTCGAGGAGTTCGGGCAGGTCATCGACGCGTGCGTGGAAGGCATCGACGACCCGGCCGAGCTGGTCGCGGCCGGCTTCCGGCTCACCGCGCGGATGGCCGACTCCCACCCGGAGCTCATGCGGATCCTGCGCGACCGCGGCTTGGCCCAGGTCCACTCCGACCGCGGCCTCGCCCCGCGCGCCCTGCGCGACCTGGAGATCGGCATCGCCTCAGGCCGTTTCACCTGCGGCAACGCGACCACCGCGCTGTCCGCCGTGGGCGGCACCCTCATGTCCCTCGTGGCGCTCCGGCTGGCCCGCCCCGACCTCGACGGCGACGAGGCCGCATCAGACCTGGCCGAGATGGTCCTGCGCATGCTCGGCCTCGCTGCGGACGACGCCCACGAGGTCACCCGGCGCCCGCTGCCCGACCTCGCCCGATGACCTCCCGCACCTGAAGCGCGGCCCTCTGTGGTGCTACGCCGGCGGCGACGAGGAACGCGGTTGCCGCGGCCTCGCCAGTGGGTCCGCCCACGGGCATGCGGCGTTCTCCTCGGCGAGGGCCAGCATCAGTGCCTCCAGTGCTTGGGCGAGGACGGGTGCTGGAAGGTGGTCCGCGAAGACGCCTTCGCGCTGACCGCGCCGTAGGGTCGCGACGGCTTCTGCGCGGGCCGGTGCCAGGGTGGCGCGGATCTCGTCCTCTCCCAGATGGCACCGTCCCAAGGTGATGAGCATGCGGTAGTGGTCGCCCACCGTCCATGCCGCCAGCACCATCCGTGTCATCGCCTCGACCGGGTCGGCATCCGCGGTACGAGCTCTGGCGAACGCCTGCCGGAGTTCATGGCCTGCTTCCTGTGTCAGGTCGGCGATCAGCGCATGCGGGCTGGGGAAGTGTCCGTAAAGGGTGCGCCGGGCGATGCCGGCCGCCTGAGAGATGCTGTCGAGGCTCGCGTCCGGGTCCTCCCGCAGTTTCCGCCGGGCGGCCGCGAGGATGCGTCGGCGGTTGGAGTGAGCATCCTTGCGCTGCACAGTACGGACCGGGGTGTCGGTCGTCTGCATGGTTCTTCTCTCCACGGCTGCCGGAAAGCCGTGGGCGCCGGTGCTCCCTCACGCACCGGCGCCCACTCACCCCTGCCCAGGGTGGCTTGTCGTCCTGCTGACGGGCGTCAGGGGACGAGGATGAGGCGGATCGGGTCGCCGATCTTGTTCTCCAGTCGGTGGACGGCGTCGGCGGCCTCGATGAGCGGGATGTGGTCGGTGATGGAGGGGGCCAGGTCGAGGCGTCCGGCCGCGGTCAGCTGCACCAGCTCGGAGACGGACTCGGGGAAGCCGCCGTAGTGGCCGCGCACCTGCTTCTGCAGGTAGTTGAAGGTCAGGCCCTCGGTGATGGTCAGTGGCCGGGGTGTGATGCCCACCAGGATCAGGGAGCCGCCCAGGCCGAGCACGGAGGCGGCCTGGTCGCGGACGGCGGGGACGCCGGCGCAGTCGAAGGCGAAGTCCAGGCCGCGTCCCGCGGTGGCTGCGCGGACCTGGTCGGCGAAGTCGGGGGCTGCCGGGTCGAGCGCGATGTCCGCGCCGAAGGCCAGGGCGCGCTCGCGGGCGCTGGGCAGCGGGTCGACGGCGATGATCGGGGCGGCGCCGACCAGGCGGGCGAGGCGTACGTTGTGGGCGCCGACTCCGCCGACTCCCCAGACGCCGACGGACTGGGCGGCACGGACGCCCGCGGTGGCGACGACGGCGGCGTAGGGGGTGGAGACCGCGTCGGGGATGATCGCGGCCTGGTCGAAGGGGAGGCTGTCGGGGATGGGGATGAGGGTGTCCTCGCGGGCGATCACGTACTCGGCCCAGCCGCCGTCGTAGTCGATGCCGGCGGTGAGCATCTGGGTGCAGGGGCGGTGGCGCACGCATCCGGCGCACGTGCCGCAGGTCTTGCCGGCCTCCAGGGTGACGCGGGCGCCGACGGGCAGGCCGCGCTTGAGGTCGGGGCCGAGCGTGTGGATCACACCGGAGACCTCGTGGCCGACGGTGATGGTGTCGGAGGTGGCGAACAGCGGGACGAGGGAGCCGTCGAGGAGGTGGACGTCGGAGAGGCAGACGCCGGCGGCCTTGACCTCGATGAGGACCTCGCCCGGGCCCGGCACGGGGATCGGGACCTCTTCCACGGCGAACTTCTTGCTGTCCAGGTGGAAGCGTCCGGCGAGCATGGTGTCCATGGTGATCTGCTTTCTGTGAGCGGCACGGCCCGGTGGTTCGGGCCATGGGTGCCATGGGGTGTCTGAATGGCTGGTGGGGCCGGGAGGCGTGCGGGGGAGGCAGGACGTCCGCACGCCTCCCGGCGGCTGGGGGTCAGCGCGCCTTGACGGCGTGCGACGGTCAGGCGAAGACGTCCTGCTGGTAGCGCTCGTCCGCCTCCAGCTGGGCGAGCCACTGCTGGGCGGTCTCGTCGTCGCTGCCGGTCTTCTGGCGGTGGATGGCGGCGAGGGCTTCGCGGACGGCGGGGGCCATGCGGCGGCCGTCACCGCAGACGTAGATGTACGCGCCGTCCTCGATGGCCTGCCACACCGCGTCGGTGGCGTTCGCGATGGCGTTCTGCACGAACCGGGCCGGGTGGCCGGTCACCGCGGAGTAGGCGGTGTGGATCTGGGCGATGCCGGTCTGCTCCCAGTCCTGCATCTCCTGCTTGTAGAAGTAGTCGTGCTCCGGGTGGCGGCAGCCGACGAACACCTGCGACACGCCCACCTGGGTGCCGTTCGCGTGCTGTGTCGCCCGCTCCTCCAGGAAGCCGCGCAGTGGCGCGATGCCGGTTCCGGGGCCGATGAGGATCAGCAGCGTGGCGGGGTCGGCGGGCGGTGCGAAGGTGGGGGAGGGCACGCGGACATAGCCGTAGACGACGTCTCCCGGCTCGAGGGCCGCGATGTAGGAGGAGCAGGTGCCGCGGTACTGGCCGTCGCCGGACAGGGCCGGGCCCTCCAGCAGGCCGACGGTCAGGCGCACATGGCGCGGGTTGGCCGACGGGGCGGAGGAGATGGAGTAGAAGCGCGGGCGGATCGGGCCCATCATCTCCAGGAACACCGCCAGCGGCAGCTCGACCGCCTCGAAGCGCTCCAGCAGGCCCAGCACCGAGATGCGCTTGCCGAGGATCTCCTTCTGGTAGCGCTCCTCGGCCTCCTCCGTTTCGGCGGTGTACGCCTGGAGCTGCGGCCGGGTCCACGGGCACTCGGTGTACTCGGCCAGCGTCTGGATCTGGGACCGGGTGGCCACGTCCTGCAGCTCCAGGAACTCGGTGAGCAGGATGCCGGCGGTGACCGGGGTGCCGACCGGCAGATGCGTGCGGCCACCGGCCGGGTGGTCGAGCCGGAGCACCTGGTCGTAGTCGACGCCGAGCCGCCTCAGCGCGCGCTCCACCAGGGCGAGTTCGTTCTTGGCGAAGACGGCCAGGTGGTTGCCGGTGTCGTAGGTGACGCCCTCGGGCAGCTCGAAGGTGATGGACTTCGCGGACGGGCGCGGCGGCTCGATGCTGAAGTCCCACAGGCCGGTCGCGTCGGCCACGAGTTCGTCGTTGGTCACCACGGTGAGCGGGTACGCCTGCTCGGAGACGATGGCGGGGCGCACGTCGGACTCGGTGAGCAGCTGGACCTGGTAGCGCGGGCCGCTCGCCTGGGAGGTGTCGGCGGCGTACTCCTCGGCCAGAGTGGCCCACAGGTTGTCCATCCACCGCGTGGCCATGCCGTCGAAGTCACCGGCGGCGTCCGCGATGCCGCGCTCGACGACCGGGGTGGCGCCGGCGGCCAGCAGACCTTCCTCGATCCGCTCGGGGAATGCCTGGTAGGTGGCCACCCACTGGGTGTTGCCGGCGCCCAGCAGCGCGTACCGCACATTCGCCAGCGAGCCCTCGGGCAGCCCGGCGGCCAGCAGGTCGTCGAAGCGCTGGGCGTTGTCGGGAGCCTTGCCGTTGTAGCTGGCCGCCACCACGGCGAGCAGGCCCTCGGAGGGCAGGTTTTCACCCAGCTCGTCCAGGCTCACCAGCGTGGTGCCGAAGCCGGAGCGCTCACCTCGGTCGGCGATGGTGCGCGCCAGGTCCTCGCACGAACCCAGGCTGGAGCCGTAGGCGACGGTCAGGTTCACCCCGACACCGCTGACCGCGGCCTGCGCCTGCGTGTCGCCGGTCTGCAGGTCCGCGGCGCCGAAGACGGTCCGCTGGTGCTCCTGACGCTTACGGACGACCAACTGGAAGTCGCCGGGCTTGCGCGTCAGCGCCTCGCGGACGTCCATCTTGTAGTCGGTGGTGTCGGAGAACCTGAACTTCTGCAGCACGAGCGCAAGCGCCAGGCGGGCCTCGGTGAGCGCGAACTGCCGGCCGATGCAGGCACGCACACCGTTGCCGAACGGCTTGTAGGCGTGCGGGTGCTGCTGGGCGCGGTTCTCCGGCAGCCACCGGTCGATGTCGAACTCCTCCGACCGGTCCCACGCCTTGGGGTGGGAGTGCAGCGCGCCCATGAGGATGTTGGCCCTGGTTCCCTTCTTCAGCTCGTACCGGTCGCCGATGACGGTGTCGTCGATGGGCGCCTTGGCGATCAGCGGGATCGGAGCCCACAGGCGCAGGGTCTCCTCCAGGATCCGCGGGATCACGTCGAGCTGCATGATCGTGTCGTAGTCCGGGACCGTGTCACCGGGCAGCAGGCGGTCGACCTCGGCGTACGCCTGCGCCAGCACGTGCGGGTTGCGCATCAGCGAGTACGTGGCGAACGACAGCAGGCCACTGGTGGTCTCGTGACCGGCGATCAGAAAGGTCACCACCTGGTCGCGGACGTTGTCGTCCGCCAGCAGCTTGCCGGTCTCAGGGTCGGTGGCCTCCAGCATCAGGCCGAGCAGGTCCTCCTCGCCGGTGCCCTTCCCCTCGCGGCGCTCCTTGATCACGCTCTCGACCAGGTCGCGCATCAGCTGGATGTTCTGGCGGTACTTCCTGTCGTCCGCCTTGCGGAGCTTGGTCATCATCGGCAGCTCCTGGGAGCGCCGCATCGACTCGATCAGCGCTTCCAGCAGCGAGTTGAGGAAGGGGTGCAGTTCCTCCTTGTCGAAGGACTTGAACCGGTAGCCGAAGCCGGACAGAGCGATGGTGTCCAGGGTGAGCCGGGTGTAGTCGTCGGTGATGTTGACCGGCTGACCCTCACGGCGCTCCCACTTGCCGACGAGGTTCTGGGCGATCTCCAGCATCTGCCCGAAGTAGGTCTTCATGGCCCGCTGGCTGAAGGCCGGCAGCAGGATCCGGTGGGCCATGGCCCATTCCTCTTCGCGCTGGTGGGCCGTGAACAGGCCCGCCCCCGTGTAGTCCCGCACATGGCTCAGCGGCGTCTTGTCGATCTGCTTGAAGAACCGCGTCTCGTCGCAGACCTCGGCCACCAGGTCCGGGTCGTAGACGAAGACCTGCTCGACGCCTGCGATGTCCATGCCGTAGATGCCCTCGGGGAACTGCTTGGACAGCTCACCGAAGTACTCCACCGGATTGGTGTCGGGGATCTGCGGCGTGTTGCCGAGGAGGGGGATCCCGCGCGGGGACCGGATGGGGCGAAGGTCGTTCGCGGAGTGCGTGGTCATGTCTTGCTCCTCTGCGTGGAGGGGTGGGCAAGGGCGCGCTGCGCAGGTCGATGCCGTGGCGCCGTACGGAAACATACGCCGTATGGAATTGGAACCATACGCGGTACGGAAAGTGGAGTGCAACCGCGGGACTCCAGGTGGGGCCGTGATGAAGCTCATTTCCATACTTCGTACGGAACTGGTACCGTACGAGGTATGGAAAAGAAGGTGAGACGTCCCCCGCGGGGAACGAGGAAGAGAGACGTGCCTCTGACCGAGGCCGGGATCTACGCCGCCGCCCTGCGGCTCATCGACGCGGACGGTGTCGAGGCGCTCACCATGCGCAAACTCGCCACCGAGCTCGACGCGAATCCGATGTCGCTGTACCACCACGTGCCGAACAAGGAAGCCGTGCTGCGTGGCGTGACGAGAATGGTCGGCGCCCAGTTCCGCACCGTGACACTGGAGGACGCGCCCTGGCAGGAGCGGATCCGCCTGCTCGCCACGGACTTCCGGACGCTGGCGCACCGTCACCCCAAGCTGATGGCCTACTCGTTCAGCCACCAGCCGGACTTCATCCAGCCCGACGACCCGTTCTGGACCGCGCTCACCGCGATCGTGGCGGCCGCCGGGGTACCGCGGTCGAAGGCCCCAGAGATCGCCGCGCTGATCGCCGCCGTCGTCGTCGGTGTCCTCGCCGCCGAACTCAACGGCGCTCTCGACCAGTGGTCGACCCTCAAGCCCCACGGCCCTGAAGCCGACGAAGACGGGGCCGCGGACGCACACCCTGGCTCTACGAGTGCGGCCCCTGAAGGCTCTGACCAGGACCACATGTTCCGCCTCGTGATGGACACGCTGATCACGGGCCTGGAAGGCCGCCTCACCGCCGGTCGTGACGGCCGACACGCCGGCCATTGAGTCAGTCAGCCTGAGACGCTGCGCCCCAGGCACTGGCGCCTGAGGCGCGCCCGCCGTCGGGCGATCCCAGGCTGCGACACACGGGATCCACCCCGTCACATCGGGTGAGACCGCCCGGCGGGGTGGTTCCACATCGAGCCTCTACACGGCAGCCGTATGCCGGATCAAACGGTTGCGACTCGTGCCGGCGTCGGCAGGGCAACCGTCCACCGGCACTGGCCGAGCCTTCTCGACTTCTGCCTGGCTGCGCTGGAGGCCGGCATGCCCCCTCTCCCTCCGGTACCCGAGGAGCTTCGGGCCGCTTCGGGCGACGATCCGCGAGCGGAGCTCATTTACCGTCTGAACGTGCTCGCCGAGCGTTGGGACGACGAGCAATCGGGGGCCGTCCTTGCCGCGGCCCTCGGGGGCTCACGGCACGACGAAGGTATGCGCCGCCTCCGGGAGGCACTGCTGAACCAGATCGCCGACGCCCTGCGTCCCGCGGTTACCGCAGCCGTCGAGCGCGGCCAGCTCCGGCCCGACGTCACCCCCGAGACATTCGCCATGGCCACCGCCGGGCCGCTGTTCTTCGAGCGTTTCTTCGTCGGGAACCACCTGGGGCGCGACACCGTGAACGCCGTCGTGGACGCCGCTTTGCGAGGTTGGTCCTAGGAGTAGCGGCTTGCGGCCGCGAAGCAAGCCAGGCCATCCGTCCGAAGGTCTCCGCCCTTCAATTCTTCGCAGCGGGTTACGCCTTCCTTCCGCAGCGGCTTCGCCGACCATGTTTGCCGATGCTCTGCTCGCCTGGACGGTGTAGGCGACTCGGCCGTCGTCCACCAGCGGGCTTGCGGGGCGAGCGCGAAGCGGACAAACGGCGGCCAGACTTCCGTCGGTGGACTTCGAAAAGGCGTGAGATCAGAGCGCCGCGATGGCCTGCGGGGGCCGGCTGCGCATTCGACCGTCGACGCCAACGACCGAAAACGAGCACACGGTACCGTGGCCCGCCCCTGACCCCGGTCGTCGCCACCACAGGCCACCGAGAGCCAGTTCCTCGGACTCGCCGTGTACGCGGCTCAGCTCTCTGACGGTTTCCTGACTGTGCCTCAATTGCTGGTGGCAGCAGTTCATTTGCCGCTTCGACCGGCAGGTACGTACCAATGTGTTACGCGCGTAAATTCTGCCTCCGGCTTCTTGTTCGCCGATCGCGGGGCACGGAATACTCCCGTCCGGAACTTGTCAGGGACACGCTGTTCGCGAGGGCTCTTGTGCCGCCCTGACGGGTCTCCCCCGTCCCCACCCAGGAGGAACGAGTGAAGGTCAAGACCCCCCGCACCGCCAGACGCTCCGGGCTGATCGCCTTGGCGTCCGGGCTCCTCGCGGTGTCGCTCACCACGCCCACCGCCCAGGCCGCCCCCTCGGCCAAGGCCTCGCCCGAGGCCGCGGCCAAGCTCACCAAGACCCTCGGCACCACCTCGACGGCCGGCTCGTACTACGACGCCGAGACCAAGTCCGTGGTGGTCAACGTCACCACGCGGAAGGCCGCGGAGGCCGTCCGCGAGGCCGGTGCCGTGCCGAGGCTCGTCACCCACAGCTCAGCGCAGCTGGCCAAGGCCGGCGCCGCCACCAAGGCTGCCGACATCCCCGGCACCGCCTGGGCCGTCGACCCCAGGAGCAACAAACTCGTGGTGAGCGCCGACAGCAACGTCTCGCGCGCCGACCTCGCCGAGCTCAAGTCCGCCACCGCCTCCTACGGCGACGCGGTCACCGTCAAACGAGTCAGCGGCACCTTCAGGAAGCTGCTCAACGGCGGCACCGCCATCTACGCCGACGCCGGCTGGCGCTGCTCCGTCGGTTTCAACGTCCGGAGCAGCAGCGGCGCCTACTACTTCCTGACCGCCGGTCACTGCACCGACGGTTACCCGAACTGGTACACCAACTCCGGCCTGAGCACCTACGTCGGCCCGACCATCGACTCCAGCTTCCCCACCAACGACTACGGCATCGTCCGCTACGACAACACTGGCGTCAGCCACCCCGGCACCGTCAACCTCTACAACGGCACCAGCCAGGACATCACGTCCGCCGCCAACGCCTACGTCGGCGAGTCGGTCAAGCGCAGCGGTTCCACCACCGGCGTGCACGGCGGGACCGTCCAAGCCCTCAACGCCACGGTCAACTACGGTGGCGGCGACGTCGTCTACGGCCTCATCCAGACCAACGTCTGCGCCGAGCCCGGCGACTCCGGCGGTTCGCTGTTCGACGGCACCAAGGCGATCGGTCTGACTTCCGGCGGCAGCGGCGACTGCACCTCCGGCGGTACGACCTTCTTCCAGCCGGTGACCGAGGCGCTGAGCGCGTACGGCGTCAGCGTGTACTAGGTCCTCCTCCCTCTCCCGAGCGTTGACGACGACGTGACCGCCGCCCGGAAGGCGGCGGTCACACGCGGCCTGTGGGAGCGCCGTTCCGCCAACCCGCCCTACGCCTCCTGGGGGACGTTCGCGGGCGACAACGGTGAGGACAACGCCGCGCACACGCCCTGGGCCTGGGACGACGGGGACGACGGCAGCGATCTGCAGGACGGATCGATCGCGCCTGACCCCGCGTACCTGATCTCGCAGTACTTCGCCAACACCGCGGCCCCGCACGACCACCGACTCCTCGCTGGCCACGACGTTTTCGATCAGGACACCTTCGAGCTGGTGGAACCAAAGTTCTTGGAGGAGCCCATCACCCACGGCCGTTCATGATCGCGGTTGTGGTGACCCTGCGTGGCCATGGCACGGGAAAGTGATCGAGAACCAGCTTTCGAAGACCGCCGACAGACTTCCGCTGCAGGTCGCACCCTGACAGGACTCACCCTTCGGCGAGGAGGTACTCCAGCAAGCGGTCGAAGTCGCTGTGGCCGAGCTCGGCCCCCCGGGGCACCACTGCCTCCGTTTCCTGCAGGAACGCCTTGAATTCCTGCGCTGGGGCCTTGAGCAGGGCCGTACCGGACGGCGGGTTGAGAAGGATGTACAAGCCGCGGCAGCCCTCTTCGCCGGTGGGCCATATGCGAACCTCTCCCTCGCCGGCGGGGCCCTCCAGGCCGTCGATCAGCAAATCGCGCCCGATGATCCATTCCACCGACTCGTCGCTGTCGACATCGGTGGTGAATGCGGCATGGACCACATAGGGATCACTCGGCTCGTACCGCAGATTCATGATCACGGGCAAGGACGTCGCCTGCACGCCGACAAGCTTCACAGGTAGCCCCTGGATCACAGTTCTCAATGACTTCATTGGGTCTTACTCCTGGTGCTTCGAGTCATCCGGGGAGGGCCATCGGAAGGGCTGTCGTCGGATTCAAAGAGGCTGCACAGAGACGCGGTTACTGCGAGGACCGGTGGCGGTCGGCACGAGGACACCCGCAGGAGCAGTTCTTCGCGCCGTCGCAAGGGCGCCCGGCCGACGGGAGCAGTCGAGGCCACCACCTTCGGCCGGGGCCATCACGGAGATGTCGCCAACGGTGGTTGCCGGACAAAGGGCGCCCTTGGTCTCAGCGATCGACGCTGTACCGGTCGTGGTTGTGGTGAACCGACTCGTCACGGTCCCCACCTCGACGCCGGCCGTGGTTGCCGGGCACAGGTGCCCTGCTCATGGGTCGTTATCGATGCCAGCAGGGCCCCCACTGGTGGGTCGCCATCGACGACACCGGAACCACCATCGCAGCGCCGCCGGATACCGGCCCTTCTGGCCGCGTCACTCGTCGCAGGCCGACCGTCAGCGCAAGGGTGAGTCCGCGGTGGGAGTCAGGAGGGTCTCGTCGAGGCCGACGATCTGGCTGATGTCGAAGCCCTCCATGTCCGCGCGGAATTCAGGACTCGACAGGTATGCCTCCAGCCGCTCCTGCACGTCGTCGGCGTCCTTGTAGGAAACGAGGGCGTACAGCCGGGGAGTGTCGCTTCCGGGCGCCGCGGGCACCGTCCAGACGCCGTGGGTGGTGATCCGGTGCTTGGCCATACCGGGAATGTGCTGGGCCCAGATCTTCTCGTAGGCGGCGAGCGCGTCGGAGCTGCGCAGGGTGTAGACGCGAAGCTGGTACTGGGACATGACACTGGTTCCTTTACTTCTGAGCATGGATGGTCGGCGGTCAGCTTTGGGGGAGGAGGTGTGCCAGTTCGGCATCCCAGTCGATGAGTCCGGACTCGGTACCCCGTGGCACCAGGGCCTGGGTGTCCTGAAGGAAGGACGAGATGTCCTGCACGGGGACCTCGAGCAAGGCGGTGCCTGCGGAGGACCCGAGGGCGATGTAGATCGACTCGTCACCCCGCCCTGCGGCCGGCCAGATCCGTACGTCCGCGTGGCCTGCGGAACCCTCCAGACCGTCAGTCAGAAGATCCCGCCCCAGGACCCATTCGACCGGCTCGTCACAGTCGGCGAAGAAGGCGGCACGGACGACGTAGGGATCAGCGGGCTCGTAGCGCAGACGTACGCAGAGGGGCAACGAGTAGACGTGCGAGACGACCAGTTGCACGGTCACCCGCCGTTCTACGGCTCTCAAGGACTTCTTCATCGGCTTCCGCTCCTGGGTATGGCTCGGCGGTGCCTCACACCGGCCTGTGGCGAAGAGGCAGCGCGGGCGGAGGCGGCACAGCAGGGTGCGGGCGCCGGACGGCACCGGCGCACCGCATGATGGGTGGCGCTGCACTCACTCGGCCGGCAGCCGGGGACGCCGCGCCCGGACCGCCAGATGGATCTCCGCCGTCGGCAGGGACAGGGCCGAGGGGGACTGCTTGCGCGCATGGCCGATACCCCTCTCACCGGTCGTCGCGGCTCAGGTCGTGGTGGTGCCTGCCCCCGCCGTCGTGGCGGTAGGACCTGTCGGACGTCCAGCCGTGTCCCTCGCCCTCCCAACGGTAGAAGTGACCATCGCGGTAGTAGAGACCGTCGCAGTCGTGCCGGGTCGAATCGGTGCCGTGGGGGTCCTGGTGCCAGCCGCGGGCCTCGTCGCAGGAGTAGCCCCGCTCGAGCAGGTAGCCGACACCGTGGTCCCAGCTGTAATCAGCGGCCACGGCCCCGTCGGTCGGGTGCCGGGCGTGCGTGGACGCAAGGGGCGCGGCCGAAGCGGTGCCACCGGCACCGAGGACGGCGGCACCGGCGACCACGACGGAGGAGACAGTGAGGGCGATGCGCTTCGCGAGCTTCTTCATGATCTTTCCTTCCCGAGGGGGTGATCTGCGCCAACGGCGGTTCTGTCAGGCGGTGTATGACGCCCGGTGTGGTCCGAGCGAGCAGTTCCATACGTCGTATGGAAGCGCGCTTTCATTGTTACCATACGTCGTATGGAAATGTCGAAGTGACGAAGGCAACCGCTGACCGGATGGCACGAGCGCCAGCAGATGTCGGGTTGGCCGGACAGCGGGACGGCGGCCGGAGCGGGACCTGGTGATCGGTGGCTTCACCGGCCCGGAGATCGCCTCAGCCCGGGGAGTGAGGGCTCGAAGTCATGGATGCATCCAGTTCGCCGCAGTGGCGGGTTTGCGATCACCGGAAGGCGGGACGAGCATTTTTTTAGGGCGTGATGACCGGGGCACATCCTGATGCCGACACCGTTGATGCAGCGCCCCCTTCTGGGTACGCCCACGCTCACAGCCGACAAGCGTCACCGTGAAGGAAGCGGCGCAGTGCAGGACCGAACCTGCTCATTCGGTGGCCTGGCCGGGGCGGCGGGTGGGGCATCCAGCCCCGTCGCCTTGACGGGACTTCAGAAACCGGCCGATGGCTTCATGACCGAGGCTGCATGACCGGGTCGATGGTCGCCGTGGGGCGGAGGCAGAGCGGAAGGAGTCTGCCCATGCGGATCGTCGTGGACCTGAATCGGTGCCAGGGATACGCGCAGTGCGTGTATCTGGCGCACGAGGTCTTCAGGTTGAACGGCCAGGAGGCGCTCACCTATGAGCCGAACCCCGACGACGAGCGGCGCCTGCAGGTCGAGCGAGCGGCTGCGGCGTGCCCGGTGCAGGCGATCGTGATCGACCGCTTGGACGGCGCGAAGCGGGGCGAGACGCCATGACTCTGCGGGCAACGGTCGCAGAGCTGGTGCGGGAGTTCCGGTCCAGCGGCCGGATCGTCATCGTGGGAGCTTCTCTGGCCGGGCTGCGGGCCGCGGAGACACTGCGCGAGGAGGGCTTCACCGGTTCCCTGACCATCATCGGGGACGAGCCGTACGAGCCCTACGACCGTCCCCCGCTGTCCAAGCAGGTACTCAAAGGCTGGGTGCCGGCCGACCACACGAAGCTGCCCCGCATGCGAGAAGTGGACGCGGACTGGCGGCTCGGGGTGGCCGCCGTCGGACTGGACCGGGTCACCAAGCAGGTGCGCCTGGCCGATGGGGAGCAGGTCCCGTACGACCGGCTGCTGATCGCCACGGGCACCCGCGCGCGACAGTGGCCCAACCCGGACGAGGCAGCCCTGCGCGGCGTGCACACGATTCGCTCGCGTGACGATGCGGAGCAGTTGCAGAAGGCGCTGGCCGAGCCGCCGTCGCGGGTCCTGGTCATCGGCGCCGGGTTCATCGGCTCGGAAGTGGCCTCTGTCTGCCGGGAGCTCGGCATCCCGGTGACCGTCGTCGAGCGGGGTTCGGCGCCGCTGGTCGGCGCGCTGGGCGGGGTGATCGGGGAGATCGCCGCGCAGATGCAGCGCGATCACGGCGTGGACCTGCGCTGCGGGCTGGGCGTGTCATCGCTGGAGGGCGACTCCGAAGGGCATGTGCGGCGGGCGCACCTGTCCGACGGCACCACTGTCGACGCCGATGTGGTGGTGGCCTCGCTGGGGTCGATCCGGAACGTGGAGTGGCTGGAGGGCTCGGGGCTGGCGGCCGGTTTCTGGGGTGTCGGCTGCGATGCCGGTGGCCGCGCCTTCGACATCAACGGTGTGGTCACCGACAGCATCTACGTGGCAGGGGACGTGGCGCGTGCGCCACACGTGCTCTACGAGTACCAGTTCCTGGCGATGGAGCACTGGGACAACGCTGTTTTCGGCGCGGAGGTAGCGGCGCACAACATGGTGAACCTGGAGCCCCACTATCGTCCGCATCTACTGCTGCCAGGCTTCTGGTCCGGCCAGTTCGGCGTGAACATCAAGTCCGTCGGGGTACCGCCTTTCGGTGACGAGATCGTCTTCACCCAGGGGTCCGTCGAGGAGCGCCGCTTCGCCGCCGCCTACGGCCACCGAGGCCGCATCGTCGCGGCCGTCACCTTCGATCACGGCAAGTGGCTGGAGTACTACGGGAAGCTGATCGAGCAATCAGGTCCGTTCCCGCCTCCGCCGCCGGGCTGGGACCGGCCGCCCGATTCGAAGCCGGTGCCGGCCGAGTTCCCGGACCCAAGGGTCCCGACGGCCGTCCCCGACGTCGTCCTGACCGGACACGCCCCGAGCGAGCGGACGGCCGAGTTCCGGCCCCGGCGCCACTGACCCGGCCCGCCGGGCCGAGCGTGCAAGCGGACAGCACCGACAGGAAAAAGGAGGGGAGCCTCGTGGCCGAGGAAACCCCCTGGCAGCAGGCGCTGCGCTACGCCAACCGCGCCAACCCGTACCCCTTCTACGAGGAACTGCGCAAGACACCGGTGGCGCGGCAGCCGGACGGAACCTATGTCGTCAGCACCTACCGGGAGATCGTCACGCTGCTCCACGACCCCCGGGTCAGCTCGGATCCACGCAAGTGCCCCGTTCCGGCCGCCACCCCGGCCGAGGGAGCGGCGGAGGCGGAGGCCGAGCCGATCACGGAGGCGGTCATCTCCTTGGAGCCGAACATCATCACCCAGGATCCGCCCGAGCACGATAGGGACCGCCGGACGATGATGCCGCATTTCGTCGGGCCTCCCCGTTCCCCTCACCTGATCTCCGATCTGGAGCCCGAGATCCATCGCATCGTGGCCGGGCTCCTGGACGGCATGAAGGGCAAGAACCGGATCGACGCCGTCGACGACTTCGCCTACCCCCTGCCGGTGACGGTGATCTGCAAGGTCCTGGGCGTGCCGCTGGAGGACGAGCCACGCTTCCACCACTGGATCGAGACCGCCCTGGACGCCCTGGACTTCGGCCCCGAGGCCGCGTCCGAAGAGATCCGGAGCCGGCTGGCCGGCGGACGGCGGGCCGTGCAGGACTTCGGGCAGTTCGCAGCCGACCTGCTCGACCGGTACGCCGACCAGCCCGGCCCGGGCATGCTTTCGGCCATGGTGAACGAGGACGGCACGGAGGGACGGATGTCCAAGGGCGTGCTCGCCAGCAATGCCCTGCTCCTGATCTTCGCGGGACACGAAACCACGGTCAACTTGATCGCCCACAGCGTGCTCACGCTGCTGAGGCACCCCGAAGCGCTGGAGGAGCTGCGCCGCCGTCCGGAGCTGATCGTGCCAGCGGTGGAGGAACTGCTGCGCTTCGAGTCGTCCGTGCAGTTCTGGCACACCCGCTCCGCCCTGGAAGGCATCGACATCGCCGGCACCACCATCCCCAAGGGGGCTCCGATCTTCCTGGCGTACGGGTCGGCGAACCGCGACCCGGAACGGTTCACCGACCCCGACCGGCTCGACCTCGAACGCCGCGACAACGAACACCTCGGGTTCAGTCAGGGCATCCACTTCTGCTTCGGCGCCCCGCTCGCGCGACTCGAGGTCCAGATCGCGGTCGGCGAGTTCGTCCGCCGGGTGCAGAACCCCCGGCTCGTCGAGGACCCGCCGCCGTACCGGCACAATCAGATATTCCGCGGCCCGCGTCACGTCCTGGTCGACATCGACGGCATCCGCGACTGACGAGTGTGCGCGTGAAGGATCGCTATGCGGGCTTTTCAACTCGTCGGTTGGCGGCAGCCGCCCGAACTGCGCGAGGTGCCGGTGCCCGAGCCCGGCGCGGGGCAGGTCCTGGTGAAGGTCGCAGGCGCCGGTGCCTGAACGCGGGATGGGTGGAGCGGCTGGGACCGGGCGTCACCGGATTCCAGCCCGGGGACGCTGTGATCGTCTACGGCTCCTGGGGTTGTGGCATCTGCGCCAACTGCCGTCAGGGCCAGGAGAACTACTGCCAGAAGCGCGCGGGTGAGGGACCGGGCCTGCGCGGTGGACACGACGGCGGCATGGCCGAGTACCTGCCGGTCCCGGCGGCGCGCTACCTGATTCCGCTCGGCACCCTCGATCCCCGCCAGGCCGCCCCGCTCAGCGACGCCGGATTGACCAGCTATCACGCTGTGAAGCGGTCGCTGCACCTGCTGGGGCCGGGCTCGACCGCGGTCGTGATCGGGGCCGGCGGTCTGGGCCAGATGACCATTCAGATCCTGCGTGTGCTCAGCGCGGCGACCACCGTCGTCGCCGTGGACACCGACGCCGGCAAGCTGGAGACCGCCCAGCGCTTGGGCGACGAGGCGATCGCGCGCATCAGGGACATGACGGAGCAGCAGGGCGCTCAGCTCGTGCTCGACATGGTGGGCATGGACGCGACGCTGCGGATGGCTGCCCGGGTGGCCAGGGTGCTCGGGCACCTGACCATTGTCGGACTCGGCGGCGGAGCCCTGCCCGTCGACTTCTCCAGCCCGCCGCACAAGTGCTCGGTCGCCTCGCCCTGCTGGGGCTCCCTCACCGAACCGATGGATGTGATCACGCTCGCGCAGCAGGAAAAGATCAAGGTGCTGGTCGAGCACTTCCCCCTGCAACGCGCGAACGAGGCTTACCAGCTCCTGCACGACGGCAGGATCCAAGGACGTGCCGTCATCACCCCCCACGCGTGAATGCCGTCGTTCACCCGAACAGGACACCACGACTGTGCCTGGCCGCCGGCATCGGACGGTCCGGCGGATACGCACCCCGGCTCCCGCAGGACGCAGGAGCTTGCCCGGAACACGTCATGCGCCACAGTCCCCTGCCCTTTCCGCCGAGCGACATGAGGCTGATCGGGTGACGATGGACATGTAGTGACGTGACCACGCTGCTCACAGAAGGAGGTAGGTGCCATGACATCTCCTTCCGATCCCCCCGGTTCCGTTCCGCCACGTGGCACCGAACCACAAGAAGGTCCTGCGGTCGAAGGCATCACCGCTCTGGCGAACATGGGCTGGCAGATCCTGCTCACCATGGGCCTCGCCACCATCGCCCTGGGCGTCATCGCCCTGGTCTGGCCGGGCGAGACGCTCCGCGTCGTCGGCGTGCTCTTCGGCGTCTACCTGCTGGTCACCGGTGTCTTCCAAATCGCCGCCGCCTTCGGCGCACATGTTCCCCGGCATCTTCGCGTCTTGCACTTCATCACCGGCGCGGCCTCCATCCTGCTGGGACTGGTCTGCTTCCGGGGCCCCCTCGAGTCGGTCTTCCTGCTCGCCCTGTGGATCGGCTTCAGCTGGCTGCTCCGGGGCACCTTGGAGACGGTCGCGGCGGCCTCCGATCAGACCATGCCGGGCCGCGGCTGGCACGTGGCCTTCGGCATCATCGGCACCATGGCCGGCATCGTGATGATCGTCATGCCGTTCGCCTCCATCGCGACACTCACGCTGGTAGTGGGCGTCATGGCCATTGTCGTCGGTCTGACCGAAGTGGTCCGCGCCATCAGGACACGCGTCGAGATCGGCCATCTGGCTGCCGGCACGGCCCCTCAGCGGCGCCCCCTGTTCCACGCACGTCCGCACACCCAGCACTGACCGGCGGAGCCGGACCGACCGGGCGCCGGCGAGCGGCGACATCACGCACCTCCGCGGGCCGTCGGCCGGCGGAGGTACTTCGCGCGCATCGTAGTGGGCGCGGCCATGACGGCGACGCCGGCGTCGTGCGGCGTGCCCAACTGGGCCGGGCTATCTCGGGCATCGGCACATTCATCAGGGCCGCCCTCACGTTCCGCCCGAGCCGGAGAAGCGGAAGAAGCCCTCCTGGTGACCACCGCAGCGGCAGCCGAGGTGTTTGGTCAGTCCGACGTCCAGGGCCCGCTCGAACACTGACCGTGTCTGCCTGTCAACCTTCTTTCGCCTGGCGGAGAAAGGCGCAGTCGTCGACCTGAGCGAACTCCTCGTTGCGCTTGGGCTGCCGGATTCCGTTAGGCCGTTATTCGGGGGCGTCGGAACGGTCGGCGTTCTCGGGGTTGTTGTCTGTCCGTGTCGGCAGCCCCAGTGGCCGGCCGCTGCGGTGAGCCCAGATGCATGCGGCTTTCGGGTACGCGCCGTGAGCGAGAACGCGTCGCGGCCGACGCAGGCGCGCGGCGGCCCTGTCTGAGCGTGAATCCGCGTTCGGGGGGAGGGAAGGCGAGCCGGTTCCGGATCGCGGAACGCGCCCGCACGCTCGGAGCCCAGGTGGTCCTGATCGATCGTTCTCCCCCCAGGACCTGGCGACGGTAGCCCGACGCGCGGTGGACGACGGTGCGGATCTGCTGGGCGTGGCCGGCGGAGACGGTACCCAGGCGCTTGTCGCCGAGGTGGCCGCGGGGGGCGGCCTGCCCTTCGTGGTCATTCCGGCGGGTACCCGCAACCACTTCGCCATGGATCTCGGCCTGGACCGTGGGGACTCCTCGGCCTCGCTGGAGGCCTCACGGACGGCGTCGGCTGCGCGTGGATCTGGGGTACGCAGGCGAGCGGGCATTCGTCAACAACGTCTCGTTCGGTGCTTATGCCGCCCTGGTGCAGGACCCGGCTTATCGGGACGACAAGCTTGGCACGGCAGTGCGCATACTTCCGGAATTCCTGGCCCGCCACGAAGGCCCGGATCTGGTGGTGCGCGCCGGGCCGCTCACCGTGGACGGGCCGGGTGCCGTACTGGTGAGCAACAACCCGTACCAAGTGGATGACCCTGCCGGACTCGGCAGGCGTGCGCACCTCGACTCCGGCCTCCTGGGAGTCCTGACCGCCAGGGCAGAGACGCCCGCCGAGACGGCCGCGAGGCTGCGCAGTGGACAACCGCACGGCCTCACCTGTCTCGCCATGCCCGACGTCGTCGTCTACGCCGCCGCCCCGGCCCTCCCCGCCGGGCTGGACGGCGAAGCCGTCAGCCTGCCCGACTCCCCGTGCGGTGCCACATGAGCCCTCGGGCACTCCGGGTATGGGCTCCCCGGCATCGTCCCGGCGCCCAGTCTGCCGAGCGATCGCCAGGGTGGGCCGCCATCCGGCGGTTGGTCTGAACCTTGGGGAGCCGCTCCCACCCGCGGCGCGTGCTCGGCGGAACCCGCTCCCACCCGCGGCGCGTGCTCGGCGGAACCCGCTCCCCGTCCGTTCACCTGCGAAGCCGTGACCTGCAGCCCCGGCATCTGACTTTTCGATCACCTATGAGGGACTTGACGTCTAAGCCGTTAGATCTGATGATTTCATCAGAAAAGGGCGATTTGCCCAGATATGACACATACCGCACCGTGTGCCGCTCACCGGGACATCGCTGTTCACCACCGCTGCACACAGGGTCGCCGGACTACAGGCCGACGCTCCTACTTCCGCACCGATGGGACGGACCGCGATGACCAACATTGACCACACCCTCCTCGCCGAGCCGGTGAGCCTCCCCGAGGTGCCCGATGCCGCGATAGCGATGATCGATGCCGAGGGCATCGTCGTGGGGTGGACGCACGCCGCTCAGCAGCTCGTCGGTTATGCGGCCGGGGAGGTGGTGGGCCGGTCCGCCGCACACGTGCTGCCGCCTCCCGAGGACGCCCGGAGGGCGTTGGCGTTCGCCGAGCAGTGCCGTGCGCGGGGCGGCTGGTCCGGCACCGTCGCGATACGCCACCGCGACGGCCACACGCTCAGGATGACGCTGCGGGTCTCCCTGCTGCGGGGACAGGGCGACGACACCCGGTGGCTGGCGTCCGTGACGGACATAGGTTCCCTGTCCTCGGGGACGACCGGGGGACCGGTGCGGGAGTCGCTCCTTGCCCGAGCCCCGATCGGCATCGTCGTTTATGACGCGCAGCTGCGCTGTGTCTGGGTGAACGACGCCATGGAGCGGCACGACGGCGTGCCTCGTCACCGACGCTTCGGGCGCGGTCTGAGAGACTCACTGCCCGCTGTCGAGGCCGAAGCGCTCAAGGTCGTGATGCGACAGGTGCTGGAGAGCGGCACGACGACGGTGCACGAGTACCGTGCGTGGCCGCCTGCGGACCGGCCCCGTGAGCACGCGTTCTCCGCCTCCTTCTTCTGTCTCCAGGGCGCGGACGGCACCCCGTTGGGCGTGTGCTCCATGACCGTGGACGTCACCGGAAACAAGCGGGCGCGCGAGCGCCTCGCCATCCTCAGCGAGGCCAGCACGCACATCGGCAGCACCCTCGACGTGATGCAGACCGCCCAGGAACTGGCAGAGCTCACCGTGCCCCTGCTGGCCGACCACGCCGTCGTCGACCTGGTGGAGTCGGTTCCGTTCGGACTCGAGCCCGCCGCACGGATCGGCACGACGAGCGGACGCCGCCCTGTGTTGCGCCGTGCCGGGGTGGCCTCCGTCGACCAGGGTGTCCTGGAGATGCCAGCGGTGCGTGAAGAGGTGATCCACGTCCCCCCGACCTCGTCGTTCGCCGCCGTCCTGCGCAGCGGCACATCTCACCTGGAACCGGTGCTGGACACCCATGCCGGCCCCTGGGTCGACCACGATCCGACGCGTGCGCAGAAGGTACGCGACAGCGGCGTCCACTCCTTGATGGTCGTACCCATCCGCGCCCGGCGCTGCGTGCTGGGCCTGGCGCTGTTCGGCCGTTCCACGGAACAGACGCCGTTCCAGGAGGACGACCTGCTCCTCGCCGAGGAGCTGGTCACCAGGGCCGCGCTCTGTTTGGACAATGCGCTCCAGTACGCGCGCGAGCGCACCGCCGCTCTTGCGCTGCAACGCGACCTGCTCCCCCACCGGGTGCAGGGCGGTGCTGCCGTCGAGGTCGCCTCGCGCTATGTGCCGGCCGACATGGACCACGGAGTGGGGGGCGACTGGTTCGACGTGATCGAGCTGTCCGGTGCCCGGGTGGCCCTGGTTGTCGGCGATGTGGTGGGACACGGCATCAACGCCGCGGCGACCATGGGCAGGCTGCGCACCGCCGTGCGCACGCTCGCGGACCTCGACCTGCCCCCGGACGAACTGCTGGCGCACCTCGACGACACGGTCCGGCGACTGAACGACGAGGACGCCGACGACTCCGACCAGGTCCCCGCGGTGGTCGGTGCCACCTGTCTGTACGCCGTCTACGACCCGGTCTCCCGACGGTGCACGCTGGCACGGGCCGGGCATCCGCCGCCCCTGGTCGTCGACGCACAGGGCGGGGTCACCGCCCCCGACCTGCCGGCCGGAGCCCCGCTGGGCCTCGGTCTCGGCCTGGTGCCTTTCGAGTCCGTGGAACTGGAACTGCCCGAAGGAAGCGTGCTCGCCCTCTACTCCGACGGCCTGGTGGAGTCCCGCAGCGAGGACATCGACGTCGGCCTGCGGCGTCTGGGCGCCGCCCTGGCACAGCCCGGTGCCGCCCTGGAGGACCTGTGCTCGCGGGCGATGGAGACCTTGTCGGCGCAGGCACCGGCCGACGACGTCACCCTGCTCCTTGCGCGGACTCGCGCCCTGCCACCCGCCCAAGTCGCGTCCTGGGATCTGCCGAACGAACTCGTCACCGTCCCGACGGCCCGGCGTCTGGCCGCCCGTCAACTCCATGAATGGGGTCTGGAGCCGCTGGTGACGGCAGTGGAGTCGCTCGTCAGTGAACTGGTCACCAATGCGATCCGCCACGGCGACGGCCCGATCCGCCTACGGCTCATCCAGCACCGGGTGCTTACCTGCGAAGTCTCCGACACCAACACCGGTCGGCCACGCCCGCGCCATCCCGGCAATCTCGACGAGCACGGCCGCGGCCTTCACCTGGTCGGTCGGCTGTCGCGCAGGTGCGGTTCCCGCTCGGTAACAGACGGCAAGGTCGTCTGGGCCGAACAGGACCTGCCATCCCCAACAGGCGCCCGCTGAGCGCCGACAGCCGCCACAGGATCCCCATCTCCCGTAGTCGCGGAACCTCGTAATGAAAGCCAGAGACATGGACCCATCGGATGTTGAAAACGCCGACCCGGCAGGCGCCTTTCGAGGTGCGACGAGCGTCTTCGGCGCCGGCCCCCGCGGCCGGCCGGCCGCCTTCGACGGCCTGGCCGCGGCCGTGCTCGACGATCGGGGCACGGTGGTGGGGTGGACCGGCACAGCACAGGACCTGACCGGGTTCCGCGCTGACGAGGTCCACGGCCGCCCCGTGCGGGAGCTCGTGGCCGACCTCCCGCACGACCCGCACAGGGCCGCACACGTGCCGGCGACCGGCCGGGTACGACTGCGTCACCAGTGCGGCAACACGATCGACGTCACATTCCGGACCACACGGGTGCGCGGCTCGGCGAACTTCCTCGTGCTCGCGGCCCCCACTCCTCACGTCGTCGACCACCGGCACGGCGCAGCCCTCCTGCGCGCACTGTCCGCACAGAACCGGGTCACGATCGCCCTGCACGACACGGATCTCACCACCGTGCAGACGAACGCCATGCCGGACACTCCCGACGGCCGTCCCATACAGGCGGGCGCCCGACTGGGCGACGTGCTGTGCGCCGAGGACGCCGAGACCATCGAGGCGGTACTGCGGCAGGTGCTCGAGACGGGCGTCCCGGTGATCCACAGGAACCAGCGAGTGAGCTGGCGACACCATCCGGCGCGGCGGCACGCGCTGTCGCTGTCCGCCTTCCGACTGGAGGACGCGCGAGGACGCCCCGCAGGAGTCGCAGCCCTGTACATAGACGACACCGACCAGTTGCGTGCCCGCCGACAGTTGGATCTTGCCCATGCGGTCGCCGAGCGGGTGGGGTCCTCCCTGGATGTCGTGCGGACCGCCCAGGATCTCGCGGACGTCCTTGTACCCACCTTCGGTGATCTCGCAGCAGTCGACCTTGCGGAAGCCGTCTTTGACGGTGACGAACCCGCCGAGCGGCTGGGCGGAGGAGATCCGCATCGACGCAACGCGGCCCTGGCGCCGGCCACCGCGGACTGGCCGCCCGGCATCCAGCGCGGCAACCTTGTCCCATCCCTGTCCGACCACCCCCTCCTGCGCCGCTTCCAGCTCGGCGAGACGGTCGTCTACGACCGGGACGACTACATCGCCCTGATCGGCGGCCCACATCCGGCCGAGCAGTTCCTCCCGCACGACATCCAGGCAGTGATGGTGGCACCGCTGCACGCCCGCGGACTCACCCTCGGAGCGATCGTGGTCTGGCGCACCGGCCCCTCCGAACCGTTCACCGCGGACGAGGTGGATCTCATGAGGCAGATCGCCTCACGGGGAGCACTCGCCATCGACAACTCCCGCCGCTACACGCGCGAGCACAGAGCGGCCATGGCCCTGCAGCAAAGACTCCTTCCCCCGGCCACGACCGACACTCCGGCAGCCGAGACCGCCGGCGTCTACCTGCCGACAAACCGTGGGGGCGGCACCAGCGGCGACTGGTACGACGCCATACCCCTGCCCGCTCTCCGGCTGGCCCTCGTCGCCGGAGACGTGATCGGCCGCGGCATACCCGCCAGTGCCACCATGGGCCGTCTGCGCGCTGCCATCCAGACCCTCGCCGACCTCGAACTGGAGCCGGACGAGTTGCTCACGCGTCTCGCTGACCTGGTCCAGCGCCTCGCGGCGGAAGCACCCCCTGGCGACCACGACGTCATGGGCGCCACCTGTCTGTACGCGGTCTACGACCCGGTCACCCGACGCTGCGCCATGGCCAGTGCCGGGCACCCACCGCCCGTGCTCGTGCGGCCCGACGGGATTGTCGAAACCGTCGACATACTCCCGGGGCCGCCCCTCGCCGTCTGCGGCATGCCGTACGAGACAACCACCATCGACCTCGAACCGGGCAGCGTCCTCGCGCTCTACACCGACGGCCTGGTCCACCAAGGCGCGCACGACGCCGGCGACGGACTCCAGCGGCTGACCGATGCGCTCGCCACCTCCTGCCGCCCGGACCGCGCCTTGGACGAGACCGGCAGGGCCCTCCTCGACAACCTGGTGGACGCAGCACCGCGTGACGACGCGACCCTGCTGCTGGCACGTACCCGCGCCGTACCGGCCAAGGACACCGCTCACTGGCAGATACCGGCTGATCCGGCTGCTGTCTCGGATGCTCGGGCATGGGCGGCCCGCCAACTCACCGCGTGGGGGTTGGACGACCTCCTCTTCCCCACCGAGCTCATCGTCAGTGAACTGGTCACCAACGCGATCCGCTACGGTCGTCCGCCGGCGGAGCTGCGACTGATTCGGCACCACGTTCTGGTCTGCGAGGTCACGGACTCCAACACCGCCCAACCCCGTCTGCGCCGCGCTCGCACCACTGACGAGGGTGGACGCGGACTGTTCCTCGTCGCCCAACTCGCCGAGCGGTGGGGCTGCCGCCACGGCCAGAACCACAAGACCATCTGGTCCGAACAGCCCATAACGCGCGCCCACTGATCACACCCGGAGCCGGCTGATGTGGCTGCAAGCCGGATAGACAGAGAGCACCAGGTGGGTGCTGTCCTACGGTGGGGTCTGACTCCTGAGATCATCCGATGCCTCAAACGGTATGCCGCCCGCGAGGTCTTTAACCTGGTCAGACCGGTGCCCAGCACCCCCGCGTTATAGGGGCGTCCGTGAGACGTGAGAGGGTCTGGGGCGTGAGTGAGACACCCCCGAACACCCTGCAATACCGCTTTGACGGGCCAGAAGACGCTCCGGTCCTGATCTTGGGTCCCTCACTGGGTACCACATGGCACAGGTTGTAAGGGCCGTCCACAAGGGTCCAGCGCAGTCCATGACGGGCACGTAATGCCAGGTCAGGGCGACCTGGTCCGGAGAAGTCGACGCAGTCGGTGATAGGCGTGTGAGAGCGGCGTTCGACGAAAGCCCCGCCGACGCGACCCGGCGGGCTCTGCGAAGCAGTTGGTTGCAGAGTCTGGCGTTGGCGCGTTGCACTCGGTTGTCCTCTCTCGTAGCACCCGAAGCAAGGACGCGGCGACGACAAGCCTCGTACGGTCGATGCGCAGCACGTGACCTCGGAACTCCCCGCGACGGACCAAGCCGTCTTGTTTGCTTCTGCACACCCGTCGGCTTCCTCCGACTGGGGTGCTGCGTAGATGGGGACGTGATACGACGGCGCCCCGGCGAGACGTCGCATGCAGTTGGTCAAGGCGGATTGGGGCTTGTGCTGGGGGCGTCGCGTCCGCGTCGCCAGCGAGGTGATGGTCAACGCGGTTGGCGGTAGGGCGCCCGCCGGACTTGGTCCGAGCACTCGCGCATCTCGCATCTGTGCCCCCGTTGGAGGCCAAACTGGCCGGTGGGCACTTTCTCGGGTCGGCCACTTCAACAGGGACCCGGAAGGGGTGAGAACGGCTGACTCGGTTGAGCCCTGCGGTCGTCGGGACGCAGTGGAAAAGGAATGAGAATGGCCCACGGAGCGACCTACGATCGTCTGTCATGGGTGTATACGCGAGCCGGAATCGGACGGATGCGGCGCCGAAGCGGGCGGCCGAGCCACAGGCCGAGTTCTTCGAGAGGGTCGCCGGTCCGTTCTGGGACCAGGTTCGGGATGTGATCAACGAATGGTGGTCGCGCCTCCCTGATCAGGCTCAACCCGGCCTGCTCAGCCGTTTGCGGGACCGAAACTCCGATACGAACGTCTACTCTGCGCTGTGGGAGTTGTACCTGCACGAGATGTTGCTCGGTTCCGGTTGCAGCGTGGAGGTTGAGCGGCAAACGGGAACAGGTGGCTATAAGCCCGACTTCCTGGTTACGCGCGGCAACGAGCAGTTCGTCGTCGAGGCGATCTGGAAGGCCGCGAAGCGCGACGCGGGGTCTTACTCGCTCCCACCGCAGTTGAGTGATGCCATCGATCGCTTGCCGAGTCCGAACTTCTTCGTATCGTGCGAACTCCACAGCGCCGGTCCGGCAACGCCGCCGCAGAGACGGCTGAAGTCCGGGCTGACGCGATGGCTTGAAAGCTTGGACCCCGACCAGGTCATCGCCGACCATGAGCGCAAGGTGCCGCTTCCCAGTCACACTTGGCAAGAGGCTGGCTGGTGCCTCACGTTTCAAGCGATCCCCCGCAGCCCAGGCAAACGTGGCAATCCATCCAGCAGGACAATCGGCGTCTACCCCTCGGCATGGGCGGTCGAGGACGGATCGGAGCGAGTGCTCCACGCCGTCACACACAAGGGCGGGAAGTATGGTGACCTGGAGCTGCCATTCATCGTGGCGGTAGGCCATGCAGCTGACTTCCCCGAAGATGAGGACATCGAGAGAGCGCTGTACGGGAGTACGGTTGAGTACGCCTACGACAGCGGATCGACCTTCAGCCGCATGCCCGATGGCTACTGGACTGCCACCTACGACCATGCCCACAGCCGTGTCAGCGGCGTGCTCGTCGTAAACAACCCAGCACCCTGGACCTGGACGAAGAACACTCCCGTTCTCTGGCAAAGCCCGGATCCAGCCTCGCTTCCTGCCCCCATCTTCCCTACCTGGGCAACGGCGCAACTGGCTGGGATCCAGGTCGAGCGCCAGCCCGCGGTTCGCTCCGTCCACACCGCTCTCGGTCTGCCGGAAGGTTGGCCGGCCGGCGACGCCTTCCCCCGGAGTGACCCGAGATGACGGCAGCGGCACCGTCAGTCTCGACAGCGGCACCCCGGTGAGATCACCTCATGCGCACGGCAGCGTTCGGTGAGGGCCTCTGCGTGGACTGCGGAGGCCGCTCGACCGGGTTCGGGAAGCATCCGTCGTGCACCGGGTGGACGCCCTGATCGGCCAGCCGACGCTGTGCCGCATCCGAACGAAGTGGCCTGCGACCGCGGGCCGAAGGCTGGGAGGCGGATGTGGCTTGCCGGTGGGTTCTCGCCCGCCGGGCCGCGCTTTAGGCTGCGACCGCTCCGAAATCTGGCGATCTTTTGGAGGGTGTGCAGGATGAACCGAGCTCTCATGACCGCATTGGCGTCAGCAGCCTTGGTCGTGTCCGGGGGCAGCACCACCGCCTCCGCTTCCGATGCCCCGCCGCGAACCACGCACGGTCCCTGCCAGTACACCCAGACCCCGGACGAGCCGGCGGCGCGGCCGGTTCCCCTGCCGCCCGACCCGCAGCACACCCCCAGTCACGGCACGGTCGGTATGGCTGTCCGGACCAGCCAGGGCCCGCTCCCGCTGCGTCTGGACCGGGCGAAGGCCCCGTGCACGGTCCAGAGCTTCGTGCACCTGGCGCGGCACCGGTTCTACGACCGTACGGTGTGCCATCGGTTGACGGCGTATCCGACGCTGAAGGTCCTGCAGTGTGGCGACCCGACCGGCACTGGCGAGGGTGGCCGGGGTACGAGTACAAGGACGAGCTGCCGGTGGACCTGCCGCCGGCACCGAGCGATCCGACCGGCGTCCGTCGCCTTTACGGGCGCGGTTTGCTGGCGATGGCCAACGCCGGGCCGAACACGAACGGTTCGCAGTTCTTCGTCGTCTACGGCGACTCCGCGCTGCGACCGGACTACACGGTGTTCGGCACGGTCGGTGCCGCCGGCCTGAAGACGCTCGACAAGATCGCTGCTGGCGGAATCGAGCCAACTACGCAGGACCCGGCGCCTGTCGACGGCACGCCCGTGCTGAGGACCGAACTGCTCAGCGTCCGGCCGTCCTGCCGGCCCTGACGAACTGTGGTGCGGTGGTTCGCATCACGGCCGGAACCGATTCCGCCGACGCCGCCCAGAACTACCGCCGACAGTTCACAACGATGGAGTCAAGCGCCTGCGGAAGGGGACGTGGACCTGCGCAGCAGCCACTGCCCGAACGTCCTACGCGGGGGCCGCACCACCACGCGGCCGTGGGCCTTCTGACCGACCAGCTCCACTCGCAAAGTGACAGGCATATCAAGATTCGCCGGAGTCTGACGGTACTTGACCCTGCTGTGTACCAGCTGCAGACCATCGGTATCGACCACGATGCCCGGCCGCGAGACCAGCGTCAGCGTCTTCCCCGTCATGCCTACGTCGATCCGCAAGGTGTCGTGCGTGATCACTGCGTCAGTGAAGTCAAGTGTCACCTCGCAGTACGTCACCGCGAGCTCCAGCCTCCGCGGCACCACCCAGCGCCCCAGGCGCTCGACTGCGCCGCTGTGGACCCCTGCGATCCGGACTACGTCCTTGACCTCTGCGACAGTCATGCCACCCGTAGCCGATACGGGCGGCAGGTCGCCGGTGAGCGCGGCCAGTTCACTCAGAGTCCGCGCCGACAGGGCAGCTTCCAGGCGCTCGTCCAACTCCTGCGCGGTCAGCAGGCCGTCCCCAGCCGCGATACGCAGCACATCCACCACCCGGTCCCGGTCCGCATGAGAGGCTCGCAGCTCGGGCGACGAGCCGGGGCCGGAGCGCTTCCCGATGGGCGAAATCTCTCCCGACATGCTTCCGTCCTGGTCCTGTCGAACATCTCGGCGCGGCGAAGGCAGCGGCGCGAGTGGAAGACTAAGCTATATCGCGACATGGATCCCGTGCTGGGGCCGTTGAACAACGTCAGGGCCAGTCCCACGGCTTCGGCAGGCCAGGCCGTGGCGATCCAGCGAGGTCAGGAAAGCCCCGATGCCCGGAGCACCGCCTGCACCGTTTCGTCGTCGATGCAGTGACCCAACCGCTCAAGGACATCCGCTCCGTGACGAAGCATGCCGCGCTCCAGGGAGCGGCGGACTCCGGTGTCGAGTTCGTGCCAGAGCAGCGGATTCGCCACCAGGATCCGGGGGTCGAGTTCCAGGCGGTGGCCGTGGACGTCCCGGAGGACCAGGTGGGAGGAGGGGCCGTCGTACTGCCGTACTGCCGTCAACGCGTCCGTGCGGACCATGCGCCGGCGCCAGGGTGTGCGGACCGCGAGCCAGCCGGGGCCCGCGCTCACCCGCTGGGGGAGCAGGACGGCGCACACCGCGGCCGACAGGGTGACCCAGAGCAGGGCGCGCAGGGGAGACAGGCTTCCGGCGTCCCAGTCCACCAGGAGGCACAGGAAGCAGAAGAGCAAGGCGCAGGTCAGCGCGAGCCGGGCGCTGCCACGCCAGTGGCGGTCGCCAGCCGAGCCTGGCGGTCCGCTCCGTCGCATGACGCCGACGCTAGGCGCCCGCACCCGGTGCGGCGACCGCTGCTTACGGGCTCCTAACGCGTACGGGCGAATCTTGACGGGATCCTGACGCGGCCGCGGGGCCGGTCCTCAGCCGGTGTGCACGCGCGGGCGCCTGACGCGGTTCGGTTCTGCCTCGCGCAGCACCTCGCGGGTGACCGGGGCGACCTCGCCCTGGCCGAAGAGGAAGAAACGCAGGAAGTTGGCGAAGGGGTTGCCTTCGGTCCACTCGAAGTACATGTGCGGGGTGCAGCCCGTCATGTCTCGGACGTGGAGGAGGAGTGCTGCGAGGGCGTTGGGGATGGAGGAGGACTCCACCGTGAGGACGCGGTAGCGGTTGTGCAGGACCTCGCCGCGCACGGTCAGTCCGGCCTCGAACTCGGAGGGGTCGGTGACCGTGACCTCGACGAAGACGAAGTCCTCCTGCTCCGGCATGTCGTTGTCGGCGCGGATCTGCTCGACCTTGTCGCGGTACTCGGCCTTGTCCCGCACACCGGGCTCGTTGGCGATGAACCGGATCTTGCGGCTGGAGATGTCACGGATGAATCGTTCCGCCATGTCGTCCAGTTCGACGTGCGTGACGCGCAGCTCGAAGGCGCGGGCCAGCCGGGACGCCAGGGAGATGAGGATGATGCCGACGATGAAGCAGGCGCCGATCTTCACGCCGTCGGGGCGTTCGACGACGTTGGCGACGGTTACGTAGAGGAGGACGGCCGAGACGATGGCGAAGCCGATTGTCCAGCCGCGCTGGGCAGCGCGGCGGGAGGCGATGGTCACCGCGATGGCGGCGGAGGACATCAGGACCAGGACCCCGGTGGCGTAGGCGCCGCCCTGCGCGTCGACGTTGGCGTCGAAGATCCAGGTGACCAGGAAGGCGACCAGGGTGAAGACGATGACCATCGGGCGTACGGCGCGGGCCCAGTGCGGGGCCATGCCGTAGCGGGGCAGGTAGCGCGGCATGAGGTTGAGCAGGCCGGCCATCGCGGACGCGCCGGCGAACCACAGGATGGCGATCGTCGAGAGGTCGTAGACCGTGCCGAAGGCGTTGCCCAGGTACTCGTGGGCGAGATAGGCGAGTGCGCGGCCGTTGGCCTGGCCACCCGTCTTGAACTCGTTCGCCGGGATGAGCACCGTGGTAATGAAGGCGGTGGCGATCAGGAACACGCTCATGATCAGCGCGGCGGCCGTCAGCAGCTTCTTGGTGTCGCGGATCCGGCCCTTGGGCTTGTCCTCGGTGTCGTCCGGGTCGCCCTGGACGTGCGGCATGACGGCGACGCCGGTCTCGAAGCCGGACAGACCCAGGGCCAGCTTCGGGAAGACCAACAGGGACACGCCGATCATGGCGAAGACGTTGCCATGCTGGGTGGTCAGGGCGCTGGTCCAGTCGGTGACCACGTGCCCGGCGGTCAGCACGTGCCAGAAGCCGACGACCACGACCACGGCGTTCAGGGCGAGATAGACCACCACCAGGGCGACGGCGACGCCGATGGCCTCCAGGAAGCCCTTGAGGAACACCGCGCCGAGCAGGGCCACCAGCGCCAGCGTGATCACCATCTGCTGTCCGTGCAGCACGTTCGTCAGGTGCGGGTTCTCGATCAGGTGGGTGGAGGCGTCGGCCGCGGACAGGGTGATGGTGATCAGGAAGTCCGTGGCGGCGAAGCCCAGCAGTGTCAGGACGAACAGTTTGCCCTTCCAGAAGGACAGCAGCCGCTCCAGCATGGCGATGGAGCCCTCGCCGTGGGGGCTCTCCTCCGCCACTCTGCGGTACACCGGGAGAGCGCCGGCGAGGGTGACGACGACGAGGACGAGGGTGGCGATCGGGGAGAGCAAGCCGGCCGCCAGGGCGGCGATGCCGGGCTGGTAGCCGAGGGTGGAGAAGTAGTCGACGCCGGTCAGGCACATCACCCGGTACCAGCGCTGGCCCTTGTGCGGCGGCTCGGGCTCGGCGTGCGGGCCTGTGTGGCCGCCGTGCTTGCCCATGTCGGACAGGCCCTCCAGCATCCAGGTGCGCAGGCGGCTGGTACTGGGAGGGTGTTCGGTGGTGGCCATGGACGTGCTCTCCTGGTGTGCGGCTCAGCGTGGGGTTCCGGCCATCACACGGACGGCCGCACCAGCGTAAGCAGGGAGTGACGCCTGGGCCCACATGTATGTCCGCTTAACGCGTCAAGACCGCGTTAAGGCCGAGCGTGTCGCGCGCCGCGCCTTCAGGGCCGGACACCGAGCGTCATGTCGTACGACATTTCCCTGCCGCCTCGCAGCAAGGTGATGCGGATCCGCAGGCTGCTCGTGTCCGGATGCGGGGACGGATGTCCACTGAGGCTCCCGTCGGTGCAGGTGCCGTCCGGGTGGGTGCCATAGGCGCCGCCGCGGTCGTCGTACTCGTTGCCGAGGTCGTCCACGGCCTTCAGGACCGGGAGTACGGGGGGCTCGTCGCCGGACTCTGGCAGCGGGGGCGTGATCCGGTAGTGGAGCGTGAAGGACTCCTCACCGCGCTTCAGCCGGGTGATCGTGAGCTCGTGGCGGCCTTCGAGGATCGGCAGGGTGAGGAGCGGGGGCTTCCTGGTCACGGGAGTCTCCTTCTTTCCGGGGTGATCGCTAGGCGCTGAGCCGATGGTGTGACACCGGGCTCCCCGCCGCGTAGTGGACGCATTCGCGGACCAGACGGAAACCGGCGTTCCAGGCCAGGAGGCGGCTGGCGCGGTTGTGGAGGGAGCAGTTCCAGCTGGGCGTGTGGCCGCGGGAGGTGATGTCCGCGCACAAGGCGGTGACGCAGGCCAGCGCGAGGTGGAGGCGTCTGCGGTCGGGGACGGTGTGGACGGCCACGTCCTCGTAGCCGGTGCCCCGGAAGTAGGTGCAGGCCACCGCACGTATACGGCCGGTGCGGCCCACTGCGGCCCAGGCGTGACCGGAGGCGGCGAAGCCGCGCGGGCCGCCCCAGCTGGCAGAGAGCCAGGAGGCGTGCGGGCCGAGTTCCCGCACCGCGTCGGTGTCCGCCGGTTCCAGACGCCGTACGGTCACGGAGTGTGGGGCGGTGGCGGGCTGGGGCGTCGCCTGGAGGGTCCAGATCATGCGCTCCCAGGGGGTGAGCCGGTCGAAGGCGGCGCCGAGAGCGGGCAGGAACCGGGCCGGGGCTTCGACGCGGTTGCCGGCCAGCGGGGCGAGGAGTTCCGGCGTCAGCTCTTCCGGGCTGCCGCGCAGCACGACGTGGCCGGCGCAGGAGACGGCGACCGTGCTCGGCTGGACGGGCCGGTCGGCCCACCACCGGCCGACGCCCGTGGCCAGCACGTGTTCGCCGATGGTGGCGGGCCCGGGCGAGTTCGTGGGGAACCAGCGCGCGAGTGCACGTTGGTCCGGAGGAGAGATCGGGATCATCAATGCCTCGTAGAGGGTGGGAGAGGGGACACGGATCGGGCGGGCGATCGGGGATTGCCTCTCCCTGTCGCCCGCCCCGGTGGTGCCGCGGTCAGCCCTGGCCGGCCTTGCCGCCGTGGTTGGCCTTCTTCTTGCGACGGTCCTTCTTCTTGCGGGCACGCTTGGACACGTACAACTCCCTCGGTCTCCAATGTCCTTCAGGCGGCGCTGCGGCCGACCAGCAGGTCCGCCAGCTTGTTGAGGCGCCTGATCGTGCGGTCCTCGGTCGCGGCCGGGGCCGGTTCGACGCGCTCGTCGCGGTCGTAGTAGGCGCCGTTGACGATCTCGACGGCCGGGTCGCACAGCCGGACCACGTGCGCGGCTCCCTCGGCCGCGGAGACGCCCTCGTGCGAGTACAGGGGCAGCAGCGCGGTGTCGCAGACGCCCGGGTGGGCGGACACGGCAGTGACACGTGGGTCGGCCGCGAAAACCGTCAGGGCGAGCTGCGACTGGGCGTATGCGGCGAGGCGGGAGTAGCGGCGGGCGCGGTTGGGGTCGGCCCACTGGATGGACGCCGTGCGGTGCAGGGAGGAAGAGACGTTGACGACGCGGCCGCCCGGGTCGCTGGTGAGGGCCGGTTCCAGCAGGCAGGTCAGCAGGTAGTGGGCGAGGAAGTTGACCTGGAAGGCGATCTCGTTGCCGTCGGCGGTGACGGTGTGCCGCTCGGGAGCGGCCATGCCGGCGTTGTTGACGAGGACGTCCAGGTGCGGGTGTTCGGCGACCACCTTGTGCGCGAGGGTCTCGACCTCGTCCAGGCGCGCGAAGTCGGCTGCGTAGATGCGCAGTTGACCGCCGTTGACGCCGGCGGTGGAGGCGAGGCGGTCGGCGGCGGCACGGGCCTCCTCGGCGGTACGGCCGTGCAGCAGCACGGTGGCGTCGCGCTCGGCGAGCTGCCGGGCGGTTTCGTAACCGATGCCGGAGGTGGCGCCCGTGACCAGGACAGTACGGGACCAAAGGGCAGAGATGGGCATGATCCGATCCAGGGTTGTGGGCACGCCGACGCCGCCCGGTGAGGGGCGGTGGGCGTGCGGTGGAGAAGGTGGGTCGAGGGGCGCCGGGAGCCGATCGCGGCGCCCCTCGGGTCACGGAAAGCGGCGTCGGCGGGACGCGGCGCCGGTACGGCATGACGTCGGCGGGACGTGATACCGGCGTGGCGCGGGTGCTTCCGGTCAGCGCGGCTCGCGACGCGACGGCCGAGCCGGACTCGGCGGCCGGTCGAGAAGGAGCCAGGCGCTGTTCACGTCATCCATGGAAGCCGTGCCGCACACCCCGGGCAAGCCGAAACCCCGAACCATGACGTGCCTCTGACGTGCGCATACGGGACCTTGACGGGCGAGCCGGACGGACTGGCGGGGTTCAGCCAAGGCCGGGCACCTGTGAGACCAGCAGGTCGATCAGCTTGATGCCGACGAAGGGGAGAACCAGTCCGCCGAGGCCGTAGACGAGCAGGTTGCGGCGCAGCAGATCGTGGGCGGAGGCGGGGGTGTAGCGCACCCCGCGCAGGGCGAGCGGGATCAGCGCCACGATGATCAGGGCGTTGAAGATGATCGCAGAGGTGATCGCGGAGGTCGGGCTGTGCAGGCCCATCACGTTCAGCGACTCCAGGCCCGGGTACGAGCCTGCGAACATGGCCGGGATGATCGCGAAGTACTTCGCCACGTCGTTGGTGATGGAGAAGGTCGTCAACGCGCCGCGGGTGATGAGGAGTTGTTTGCCGATCTCGACGATCTCGATGAGTTTCGTCGGGTTGGAGTCGAGGTCGACCATGTTGCCGGCCTCCTTTGCGGCCGACGTACCGGTGTTCATCGCCACGCCGACGTCCGCCTGCGCGAGCGCGGGCGCGTCGTTCGTACCGTCGCCGGTCATCGCGACCAGCTTGCCGCCCTCCTGCTCCCGTCGGATCAGGGCGAGTTTGTCCTCGGGGGTAGCCTCGGCCAAGTAGTCGTCCACACCCGCCTCTTCGGCGATGGCCTTGGCGGTCAGCGGGTTGTCACCGGTGATCATCACCGTCCGGATGCCCATGCGGCGCAGTTCGGCGAAGCGCTCGCGGATACCGTCCTTGACGACGTCCTTGAGATGGATCAAACCGAGGACGCGCGATCCGTCCCAGTCGTGTACCGCGACGAGCAGCGGTGTCCCGCCGGAGGCGGCCACGGCGTCGGCGTACCGTCGCGCCTCAGGCGGGACGTGGCCGCCGTACATCTGCACCCACTCGATCACCTGCTGCGCGGCTCCCTTGCGGATGGCGCAGACGGCTCCGTTGTCCCAGCGCAGGTCGACGCCGCTCATTCGGGTCTGCGCGCTGAAGGCCACCCAGCGGGCGTTCGCCAACTCACCCTCGGCGGGAGCCCGCAGGCCGTACCGGTTCTTGGCGAGGACGACGACGGTGCGGCCCTCGGGTGTCTCGTCGGCCAGGGAGGAGAGCTGGGCGGCGTCGGCGAGCTGCCGTTCGTCGATGCCGGGCAGGGGTACGAAGGCGGCGGCCTCCCGGTTGCCGAGGGTGATGGTGCCGGTCTTGTCGAGCAGCAGGGTGTTCACGTCCCCCGCAGCCTCGACCGCCCGACCCGACATGGCGAGCACGTTGCGCTGCACCAGGCGGTCCATGCCCGCGATGCCGATCGCGGAGAGCAGGGCGCCGATCGTCGTCGGGATGAGGGTGACGAGGAGCGCGACCAGCACGGTCGTGGTCTGGGTGGCGCCCGCGTACTCGCCCATCGGCTGCAAGGCCACCACGACCAGGAGGAAGATGATCGTGAGGGAGGCGAGCAGGATGTTGAGGGCTATCTCGTTCGGGGTCTTCTGCCGGGAGGCTCCTTCGACCAGGGCGATCATCCGGTCCAGGAAGCTGTGCCCGGGGCGTGCGCTGACCCGGACGACGATCCGGTCGGACAGGACCGTGGTGCCGCCCGTGACGCCGCTGCGGTCGCCGCCCGACTCACGGATCACCGGCGCGGACTCACCCGTCACTGCGGACTCGTCGACGGCGGCGACCCCGTCGATCACATCACCGTCGGCCGGGATCATCTCGCCCGCCTCGACGACCACGACGTCCAGCGGTTTCAGTTCGGTGGCGGCGACGGCCTCCGTACGGGCGGTGCGTGGATCGGTGCCGTAGCTCCAGTGCAGCAGCCGCAGCGCCACCGTGTCCGTACGGGCTCTGCGCAGCGACTCGGCCTGTGCCTTGCCGCGGCCCTCGGCGACCGCCTCGGCGAGGTTGGCGAAGACCACCGTCAGCCACAGCCACAGGCTGATGACCCAGGTGAAGACGGCGAGATGGAGCAGCGCCGACAGTGTGGTCAGGACCGCCCCGACGGACACGACGAACAGGACCGGGTTCTTCACCAGGACGCGCGGGTGCAGTTTGCGCAGCGCCTCGGGGAACGAGCGGACGAGCTGGACGGGTTCGAACAGCCCGCTCGGTGCGCGGCGTCTCCGCCTTCCCTCCGGTCCGGGCCGGACCGTGCGCTCGGGACGGGACGGGGAAGCCTGCTCGGGGGCAGCGGGAAGCATGGACACCTTCGTGTCTTGTCGGTGAATCGGACAGCCGGGGATCGATTGGAGTGGGCGGTCCGTGCGGCGCCGGGGCCCCGGCACCGCACGGCGGCGCACGGACGCCGGCGAAGAGGCGACGACAAGGCGTCCTGCGCGGGCGCGTGCCCCCTCGGACACGCACCGGGCCGCCTTCGCGTCACAGCGGAGCGTGGACTCCGCCCGTCGTGCGGGGTCACGGACGTCTGTTGGGCCCTGACGTCCATGGCTCCAGCGGCGGCCGACAGCGAATCTAATCCCGCTCGCTCCGCCCACCGGCGTGGCGGACACAGAATTTGCGGCACTCATACGGCGCCGCGCGTGCCGCCGTCAAGGTGCCGTCAAACAACGCTGATTGGCCATCAGGGAGCCGTCAGGACGAGCCATGGGTGGCCGAATCCGGTCGCAGACTGATCACCAACGGGGGACGGGCGACCGTCCGTGGCGGTGACGTTGGAGGGACCGTGACTCTCACGGCCGGATCAGCGCAGGGTCCTCGGACCGAGCAAGGGGCACCGCCACGGACTGTGGTCGCCCAGCCAGGGAGCAACCCCGGACCGCGAAGACGAGGGTATTCGCGGACGGCCGGACCGGGTCCGGGGCTGCGCCCGGCGCAGCGCCTGCGGCGGCAGGCCGTGGCCGCGCGCGCCGCTCTGCGCCGCCGCTTCTGGGCCACCCTGCCCGCGCGACTGCGCCTTCTGCGCGCGGCCACGTTGCTGCTCGCCATCGCCGTGGCCGGCCTGCTGACCGTCGCCGGGCTCGCCGCGAACGGCACCTGGGACAGCGTGTCCGAGCGGGACGCCCCGCGCACCACCAGCGCCGCCGACCTCAACCTCGCCCTGAACGACATGGACGCCCAGGCCGCCAACATCCTGCTGTCCAGCGGCGACGCCGGGAAGGGCCGCCTGCAGACCCCGTACGACAAGGCGGTCGGCTTCTATGGCGAAGCCCGGCGTGAGATCGGGCACGACCTCCGGACGCTCGCCGGCGCGGCGCAGGGCGAGCGGTCCGGCGAGAAGACCGTGGAGAACCTGACCGACGACTTCGCCGAGTACCAGGAGCTGATAGGGCGCGCCCTGGAGAACGACGGGCACACCGGTGGCAAGCCGGCGGCCCTGGCCGACTACCGCAAGGCGACCGACCTGCTGCAGGACAAACTGCTGCCCGAGTCCCGCACGCTGGTGTCCGCCAACGACCGCGCCTTCGACGCCGAGTACACCGCGGCCCGCTCCACTCTCTCCGCGCAGCTCGCCGCCACCGCCGTGCTGGGCGTGCCGCTGCTGGCCGCCCTCGGCGTCCTCCAGTGGTACTTGGTCCGGCGCTTCCACCGAATCCTGAACCCGCCCCTCCTCGCCGCGACCGCCTGTGCCCTGTTCGCGGTGATCCTCGGCGCGCAGATGCTCACCTCGTCGTCCGGCGACCTGCGCGGCGCCCGCCGTGACGCCTTCGACTCCGTCGTCGCTCTCTCCCGCGCCCGGGCCATCGCCTATGACGCCAACGCCGACGAGAGCCGCTACCTTCTGGACCCACAGCGCCGCGAGCAGTACGCGCAGTCGTTCCTCGCCAAGTCGCAAAAGCTGTACGGCATACGAGGTGCGACCTTCGGCACGTACGACGCCGGGCTGGCCACCAGCTGGCGGGCGTACCGGTCCGATCACCACGACCTGCGCTTCACCGGTGAGTTCCGGCGCGAGCTGGACAACATCACCTTTCCCGGGGAACGTGCCGCGGCCGAGAAGACCGTGGAGACGTACGCCGTCTACCAGCGCGACGACCGCAGGATCCGCGCGCTGCTGGCGGCCGGGAAGGAGCGCGAGGCGGTGGAGTTCTGCATGGACTGGAAGCCGGGCACCTCCAACGCGCACTTCGGCGCGTGGATGGCCGCCCTGGACAAGGTGACGGACATCAACCGGGCCCACTTCACCTCCTCGGTGCGCGACGGCCGCGGGGTGGTGAGCGGCCTACTGTCCTGGGCCGGCACCCTGCTGCTCGCGGCGATGGCGTTCACCGCGCTGGGCCTGCGGCCACTGCTGGCGGAGTTCCGCTGACGCCGTTCACACGTCCGTGAGCCGGGCTTCCTCCAGGTCCAGGGAACGTTGCAGCCGGCGCCGGGTCGTGTCGCTGACGCGGTGCGTGTCGTAGAGGCGCTGGAGCTCCGCGGTCTCCACGGTGATCAGGTCGCGGCGTAGCTGGCGGTAGACCAAGTCGGCGGACTCTGTGGCGGCGGTGGCGCCGTTGTGCTCGGCGAGGCGGTCGCGGGCGTCGTCCAAGCGGGCGGTCAGCCCGCGGCGGAGCCGGTCGAGGACGATGTCGGGGACCGCCTCCAGTTCGGCGAGTTCCTCGAGGCGGGCGAGTCCGGCGTGGGCGAGGTGCGAGCGGGCCTCGACCTCCTCGCGCTCGGTGTGGGCGGGCTCCAGGGCGATGCCGGAGGCGCGGACGACAGGGGCGAGGGTGAAACCCTGGACGACCAGCGTCACGACCACCACGGACGTGGTCAGGACGAGGACCAGAGAGCGGTCCGTCAGGGCGGTGCCGTCCTTGGCGACCTCAGGGATGGAAAGCGCGGCGGCCAGCGGCATGACACCGCGCGTGCCCGCCCAAGTCAGCACTACCGGCAGCCGCCAGTTCAAACGGCTGATCCCGCCCTTGCGCTGGACGACCGCCGACAGCGGTGCGAGCCACAACAGGCGTACGGCGATGAGGGTGGCCGCGACGGCGAGGGCGTACAGCGGCCAGGACCGGTCGCCGTCGGCGAGGGCCCGCACCTCGCCGGGAAGGGCCAGCCCGATGAGGGAGAAGACCACGCTCTCCAGCAGGAACACCACCGTGCCGTACACGGCGTGCAGCTGGAGGCGTATGCGGGCGTTGGTGAGCCGGTCGCCCCTGCCGCCCAGTACCACCCCGGCCACCACGCAGGAGGTCACGCCGGAGGTGTGCGCCGCCTCCGCGAGCAGGTAGGCCGCGTACGGGGTGACCAAGGCGATCACCGTCTCCAGCACCGGTTCCTCGGTATGGCGCCGAATGAGCGCCACCACACCGGCCACGGCGGCCCCGATCACCGTGCCACCGCCGGCCAGCAGCAGGAACTGGCCGCCCGCCGCCCCCCAGTTCGCCGCGGTCGATGCCACCGCGATGCCTGCCGCCACCCGGACCAGGACCAGCGAGGTCGCGTCGTTGAACAGGCTCTCTGCCTGCACGAGCACCTGCACTCGCGGAGGGAGGGCCAGCCTGCGGCCGAGCGCGGTCACCGCCACCGGGTCGGTACTGGCCAGCACCGCACCCAGCACGAAGGCCATCTGCCAGGACAGCGGGGTGACCGCGGCCGCCACTGCCGCGACGGCTGCCGCGGAGGCGAGCACCAGGCCGATGGAGAGGACCCCGACCGGCTTCCACACCGCCCGCAGCTCCCGCCAGGGCATGTCCTCCGCGCTCGCGTACAACAGCGGCGGGAGCACGACCAGCCCGATGATCTCCGGACTGATCTCGATCTGCGGGCTGCCCGGCAGCAGCGCCACGGCCAGACCGGCGACCACCAGCAGAGAAGGAGCGGGCATCCGCCAGCGGCGCGCGAAGGTCGCCACGACGGTGGCCAGAATGACCAACGCGAGTACCGTACCGACGCTCCGCATGCCGTCCCCCTGGGGCTATGAGAAGAGCCGCCCTGACTCTCCTGCCGACCAGACTTCCCGGCACACCGCCTTCACCCTATCGGTCCAGGTCACGTCAAAACAGTGTCAAGGTCCCCGAGACCGGCGCCAGGAAATCGCTAACACGCGCCCCACCCGGCCCTGCGAAGGGCTTCCTTAGGAGCAGTCCCCCTGGACCGGGGGGAGTCGAGCCAGTGAGCGGAGCGCGTCGGCGGCGATGAGTGACGTACGGCCCGGACGACTGAAGGTCTACCTCGGGGCGGCCCCGGGGGTCGGCAAGACCTACCGGATGCTCGACGAGGGACGGCGCCGTGCCTCGCGCGGGGCGGACGTGGTGGTGGGCGTCGTGGAGTGCCACGGGCGCCCGCACACGGAGGCCATGATCGACGGTCTCGAGGTCGTACCCCGTACCTCCTGCACCTATCGCGGCGGGGGCTTCGAGGAGATGGACCTGGCCGCGGTCCTCGCCCGCCACCCGCAGGTCGCGATCGTGGACGAGTGCGCCCACAGCAACGTCCCCGGGGACGGCCGCAACCCCAAGCGGTGGCAGGACATCGAGGAACTGCTCGCCGCCGGCATCGACGTCATCACCGCGGTGAACATCCAGCACCTGGAATCCCTCAACGACGTGGTGGAGAAGATCACCCACGTCCCGCAGCACGAGACCGTGCCCGACGAGGTCATACGCCGGGCCTGGCAGATCGAGCTGGTGGACATGCCGCCCGAGGGGCTGCGCCGCCGGATGGCGCACGGCAACATCTACGCCCCGGAGAAGATCGACGCGGCCCTCGCCAACTACTTCCGGCCCGGCAACCTCACTGCCCTGCGGCAGCTGGCGCTGCTGTGGGTGGCCGACCGGGTCGACGAGGCGCTGCAGGAATACCGCTCTCAGCACGGCATCGGAGGTGTCTGGGAGACCCGGGAACGGGTCGTCGTCGCCCTGACCGGCGGCCCCGAGGGCGACACGCTCGTCCGGCGGGCCGCGCGGATCGCGGCCCGGTCCGCCGGCGGCGACCTGCTCGCCGTGCACGTGGCCCGCAGCGACGGCCTGGCCGGGGGCGTCTCGGCCGCCTCCCTCGCCCGGCAGCGCAGGCTCGTGGAGGACCTCGGCGGCAGCTACCACTCCGTCGTCGGCGACGACGTGGCCACCAGCCTGGTGGAGTTCGCCCGCGCCGAGAACGCCACCCAACTCGTCCTCGGCACCAGCAGACGCGGTCGCCTGCAACGTTTCCTGACCGGGCCCGGCACGGGGGAGACCGTCACCGAGCTGTCCGGCGACATCGACGTCCACCGGGTCACCCACGAACGGGCCGGACGCGGCACCCTCCTGCCGTCCCGGCGCCGCACGCTCTCCACCGCCCGGCTGATCGCCGGACCGGTGGCCGGGCTCGTCCTGCCAATGCTGCTCACTGCTGTGCTGGCGCAGGTGCGCGGGGCGCTGGACCTGACCAGCGAGGCGCTGCTGTTCCTGCTCGCGGTCGTGGGAGTGGCCTGCATAGGCGGGGTCGCCTCGGCGGTGATCGCGTCGGTGACGGCGTCCCTGCTCCTGAACTACTGGTTCATCCCGCCCATCGGCCGGTTCACGCTCAGCGACCCGAACGCGCTGCTCGCCCTCGCGGTGTTCGCGGTCGTCGCGGCCACCGTGGCCGGGGTCGTCGATCGCTCGCTCCGGCTGTCCCGGCGCTCGGCCCGGGCCACCGCCGAAGCCGAGACCATGTCGTCCCTCGCCGGGACGATCGTGCGGGGCGAGGCCACGATCCCGGCCCTCCTGGAGCGCACCCGTGAGACCTTCGGCATGGAGTCGGCGGAACTGGCGGACGAGCCGCCGGATACCGAGGGGGCCACATCGGTGCCGGCCGGTCCGGGCGCGTACCTGGTGCTGCGCGGCCGTACCCTCTCCTCCTCCGAGCGGCGGGTGTTGGCCGCGTTCGCCGCGCACGTGGGCTCCGCGGTGGAGCGGGCCCGGCTGGCCGAGGCGGCGGCGGAGGTGGAGCCGGTGAAGGCCGCCGATCGGCTGCGTACGGCGCTGCTGCGGGCTGTCGGCCACGACCTGCGCACCCCGCTCGCCGCGGGCTGGGCCGCCGTCACCTCTCTGCGCAGCCGTGACGTCGAGTTCACACCGGAAGACCGCGACGAACTCCTCGCCACCGCCGACGAGTCCATGGCCAAGCTCAACCGCCTCGTGGAGAACCTCCTCGACCTCAGCCGCCTGGAGGCCGGCGCCCTCACCCTCAACCTGCGCCCGACCTCCCTGGACGAGGTCCTGCCGATGGCGCTCGCGGACGTGCCGGAGGCCGAGGTGGCGGACGTGGAGGAGATCCCGGCGGTGCTCGCCGACCCGCCGCTGCTGGAGCGGGTGATCGCCAACCTCGCCTCCAACGCCGCCCGCCACACCCCGCCGGGGCAGAAGGCGCTGGTCACCGCGAGTGCTCTGGCGGGACGCGTGGAGCTGCGCGTGGTCGACCGGGGCCCCGGACTCCCGCAGACCGGCCGGGAGCGGATCTTCGAACCCTTCCAGCGGCTCGGCGACAACGACAACACCACCGGACTCGGCCTCGGCCTGGCACTGGCCCGCGGCCTGACCGAGGCGATGAACGGCACCCTCACCCCCGAGGACACCCCCGGCGGCGGCCTCACAATGGTTGTGTCCCTGCCTTTCGCGGAGCAGCCCGTGGGGGCCGGACCCACCGAGCAGAGCGCAGGAGGTGCGCGATGAGCACGCATGCAGGCACCTGGAAACTGCACCGCACACACACCCCGGCCCGCACCTGGCCACTGCGGGACCGGCTCGCGCTGACCGCGGGCCTGGCCGCCCCGTTCCTGACAGCCCTCGTCCTGGTCCCGTTCCGCACCAGCCTGTCGCACACGAACGCGGCCCTCGTCCTCGTCGTGGTCGTGGTCGCGGTCTCCGCGCTGGGCAGCCGTACGGCGGGCGTGGTCGCGGCCCTGTCGGCGGCGGCCTGGTTCGACTTCTTCCTCACCCGGCCATACGAGACCTTCGACATCAACGCCACGGCGGACATCGAGACCGCGGTGCTGCTGCTGGTCGTCGGCGTGATCGTCTCCCAGCTCGCGGCGAGAGCCCGCCAGCTGGAGGTCATGACGGTCACGGACGCCGCCCACCTGGCGCGCATCCACCGCACGGCCGACCTCGTCCAGTCCGCCAACTCGGCGGACACCGTGGTCGACCACGTCCGCACCGAGCTGACCGACCTGCTCGGCCTGCGCGCCTGCCGCTTCGAGTACGGCACGCTCATCGGCCGGCCGCCGCGGTTGGAGACGGACGGCAGTGTGACAGTGGGCCGGCGCACGTGGAACCCGGACACGGACGGCTGGCCTGAGGGCGAGGTCGAACTGCGGGCGTACGGCAACGGCCACTACCTCGGCCGCTTCATGCTCACCCCCGGCCCGGGCCGCCGTACCCCCGCTCCAGGCCCGACTGGTCGCGGTGACGCTGGCCGACCAGACGGGGGCGGCACTGGACACGTCGGGACCGGCGCAGAGGTGAGCAAGCCCCGGCGGATTCCCTGACGCGATCTTGACGCCGGCACGGCCACTTGGCGGAACGGCACCGTGCCGCAGGTCGTTCCTTGACGGTGTGACGTCAACTCTGCATCTGCGCCCGGAACTTGGCCAGCGCTCCCAGCACATGGTCATCTGCGGTGACGACGGGCTCGCGCACCGGCTCGCCCTCGAACTGGACGCGGTGTGCGGCGAGTTCGTCACCGTGGTGCTGCCCTCCCGGGACGACGAGTACGGCGCCCAGATCGCCGCCCTGCACGCAGACCCGCGCTCCCCGGTCGAGCTGCTCGTCTCCGCCCGCCCGGACGAGCGGACCCTGCGGGCGCCCGGGGTCGAGCGGGCCGCCGCGCTCGCCCTCACCTACCGCGACGACCAGGTCAACATGACCGCGGCGCTGCTGGCCCGCACCCTCAACCCGTCGGTACGGCTGGTGGTGCGGATGTTCCACCGCGAGCGCGGACGCCACCTGGAGCGGCTGCTGGACCGCGCCGCCGGACTGTCCGAGGAGGCGGCGCAGGACACCTCCGCCACGGCGCTGTCGGACGCCGACACCGCCGTACCCGAACTCGTGGCGGCAGCCGCCGTCGGCCACGGTCACACCCTCCAGGTCGAGGGCAAGGTCTTCCGGGGGGTCGTCCGCCCGGCCGGGACGCCGGCGCAGGCCGCCGACCTCGCCACGCTCGCCGTGCTGTCCGGCGCCCACCAGGACGACCCGGCGAGCCAGGACAGCCCGGAGACGCCCGGCGAGGACGGCACCCAGCTGCTGCCGGACACCCTGACCGCCTACCACCGTCAGTTCACGCACGGCCGGCTGATGCTGGAGGAGGTCACTCACCACCATGCACCCGGACCGGGCCACCGCAGCCGCCGTGGCCGTGCCGGCGCGTGGCTGCGGGCACGGCTGGCCCACCTGCCGTGGAAGGTGTTTCTCTCCCGCGAGGTCACCGTCGTCTTCGGCGCGCTCGGGGCCATGGTGCTCGCCCTGGCCGCCGCCACGGCGCTGTTCGCGGACGAGCACCCGTGGTGGAAGAACCTCTACCTGCCGATGCTGGACATCTTCACCATGGGCGACCCGGCCACGAACGAGTCGGTCGCCCGCCGCATCCTCCAACTCGTCGCCGGTTTCGTCGGCCTGGCCGTGCTGCCGCTCGTCGTGGCCGCCACCCTGAACGCCACCGAAGCCTTCCGCGCCGCCTCCGCGACCCACCCGCCGGACGAGGACACCACCGGCCACATCGCCCTCGTCGGCCTCGGCAAGATCGGCACCCGGGTGCTCGCCCGGCTGCGCACCACCGACCACCCGGTCGTGGTGATCGAACGCGACCCGCACGCGCGGGGCGTCGCGCTCGCCCGCGAACTCGGCGTCCCCCTGATCCTCCAGGACGCCACCACCCCCGGCGCGCTGGACCTGGCCCGGGTACGGCACAGCCGCTCCCTGCTCGTCCTCACCCGCGACGACGGCCAGAACCTGGACATCGTCATGGCCGTCCGGGAGAGCAATCCCGATGTGCGGGTCGTCATGCGGCTGTACGACGACGACTTCGCGGCCACCGTCCAGCGCACCCTGCGCGCCTCCTAACCGGACGCGCTCACCCGCAGCCGAAGCGTTTCCGCACTGGCCGCCCCGTCCTTCGCCGCCGCCATGATGGGCCGCCATGTGCTGGGCGTGATGCCGGTGGAGCGGGGCTCGCTGTTGTTCACCTGCGTGGACGTGGCCGGTCACCCGGAGCTGGAGGGACGCTCGGTGCACGAGGCGTTCCGGGAGAACGAGTGGCGGGTGCTCGCCGTCGGAACCGCTGGCCCGGCGACGGACCCGTCCTCGGTGGACACCCTCACCGGACTCCGCTTCGACCGGCGGTCCGGCTTCGACTGGCGCCCTGCGCAGGGGCGGGTGCTGCGGGCCGGCGACCGCGTGGTGCTCGCGACCACGCGGCGCGGGCTGGACATCCTGATGTCGGGCGTGCAGCCGCATCCGTCGGACCGACGGGACTGAGGCGGCACCGGAAGCATCACTCCAGTCCGGATGCCCTGAACACGGCCAGCGCGGTCTCCCGGTCCATGCGGGCCGTAAGGTGCCGCAGCGCGGTCTGCCCGCACAGCAGCAGACCGTCGGCCGCGGCCTTCCGGACGCCCGCCTCGAAGCGGTGCCACAAGGCCGGGTTGTTCACCAGGACGACGGGATCGATCACGACGCGCGCGCCGAACGCGTCACGCAGCACGAGCCGTTGGGAGACGCCGTCCAGGCAGCGCACGGACACCAGCAGGTCGGTCCGGACCCGGCGCTCGCGCAGCAGCCACCGTGCGGTCAGCCAGTCATCACCGGCCGAGACACGGGCGGGAAGCAGCACGACGAACAGGAGCACAGCGAGTGCGAGCCACAACAGGCCGCGCCAGAACGTGAACCGGCCCGCGCCCCAGTCGATGAGCAGCAGAAGGGTGAGCAGCACGCCCGCGCACCGCACGGCATCCCTCACGTCCCGCCACCAACGGCGGTCGTACACCGCGCCCGCGGCTGATTCTGCGCGAGCGCCGGCCGGTGACCTGCGCGCTCTCTCGCGGCTTCCCATACCGGTGACGGTAGAGACCCGACGGACCGGATCCACGCATCTTGATGAGGCTCTGATGGCACATGCCCGTCAAGTTCCCATCAAGGTCGGTCGTACCAGCGCGAAGATCCCGCAAGGAACGGCCGAACACCGCCGGAAACGGTCAGAACCTGAGTGCACCGCGCACATGGCGATCCCGCTGAGCGGCGCATGACGAAGGAGTACCACCCCATGACCGTGCTGACCACCGAGCCGGATGCCGTCCCCGCCGGCGAGGAACCGCCTGATACCGGCGAACGCCACCGCCTGACCGCCGTCACGGGACTCGCGGCGCTGTCCCTGGACGCGATGGCTTCGGTGGCCTACGGCCCGGAGGCGATCGTGCTGGTCCTGGCAGGCGCGGGCGCGCACGGCCTCGGTTTCACCGTGCCGGTGACGGTGGCCATCGCGGCCCTGCTGGCGGTGCTGGTGGCCTCCTACCGGCAGGTGATCGCGGCCTTCCCGGACGGCGGCGGCTCCTACGCGGTCGCGAAGACGTATCTGGGGCCGCGGACCAGTCTGGTGGCGGCGGCCTCACTGATCCTGGACTACGTGCTCAACGTAGCCGTGGCGGTCACGGCCGGCGTGGCCGCGCTGACGTCCGCGTGCCCCGGCCTGTACGGCGACCGGCTGTGGCTGTGCCTGGCGGTGCTCGCCCTGATCACCGGGGTGAATCTGCGGGGCATCGTGGAGTCGGCGAAGGCGTTCATCGTGCCGACGGCCGTCTTCGTGGGCGCGATCTTCGTGCTGATCGGGGCTGGTCTGTTCCGCTCCGAGCCGGTCACTACGGCGACGGCCGCCGGGCATGCCTCGGTCGTCGCGGGCAACGCCACCGGCGTGGGTGTCCTGCTCCTGCTGAAGGCTTTCGCTTCCGGGTGTTCCGCCCTGACCGGCGTCGAGGCCTCGCCAACGCCGTCCCCTCCTTCCGCGTCCCGCGCGTGCGGCGGGCCCAGCGGGCGGAGGTCGCGCTCGGCGCCGTACTCGGCCTGATGCTGATCGGTCTGGCGGTGCTGATCGGGCGCTTCCACCTCCAGCCGGTCGCGGGCGTCACGGTGCTGGCCCAACTCGCGGATGCCTCGCTGGGCCACAACTGGGCTTTCTACGTCATCCAGTTCGCGACAATGATCCTGCTGGCGCTGTCGGCGAACACGTCCTTCGGCGGGTTGCCCGTGCTGCTGAAGCTGCTCGCCCGCGACAACTACGCACCGCACGTCTTCGCCCTGAAGGCCGACCGTCAGGTGCACCGGCACGGTGTGCTCGCCCTCGCCGTCGTCTCCGCCGCGCTGCTGGTCTTCTCCGGAGGGGACACCAACACCCTGGTGCCGATGTTCGCCATCGGTGTGTTCGTCGGCTTCACGATCGCGCAGGTCGGCATGGTCCGGCACTGGCGTCGCGAGCGGGGCCGTGGCCGGCGCGGAAAGGTGCTGCTCAACGGCTTCGGCGCGCTGCTCACCGGTGTCTCGACGGTCGTCGTCACGGCGAGCAAGTTCGCGGAGGGTGCCTGGCTGATCGTGGTGGCGCTGCCCCTGCTCGTCGCCGCGTTCGTCATCGTCCACCGTGCCTACGGCCGCATCGGCGAGCGACTCGGCCTGGGCCGCATCCCCGAGCCCCCGCACCGCAACCGCTCCCTGGTGATCGTGCCGGTGTCCTCGCTGTCCCGGCTCACCTCCGAGGCACTGACGGCCGCAGCCTCCCTCGGCGACGAGGTCCGTGCCGTCACGGTCTGCCACTCCGACCCCGAGGACCGCGCCCACCTGCACGCCCTGGAGCGGGCCTGGGCCGAGTGGGACCCGGGTGTGCCCCTGGTGGGGCTTTCCTGCGAGCGGCGCAGCCTGGGCCGTCCCATTGCGGCATACGTCCGTGAGGTGGCCGCAGCCGAGCCCGGCACCCGGGTCACCGTGCTGATTCCGGAGACCGAGCCGGAGAGGCTGTGGCAGCGGCTGCTGCATAACCAGCGGGGCGCGGTCGTCGCGCACGCGGTGCGACGGGAGACGGACGCGGTGATCTGCCGCCTCCGCTTCCGGCTGCTCTGAACAGAAACGGCCTGTTACCGGCGGTACGGCTCGGCAGCCGTAAGAGTTCCGTCAAAGCCGTGGGCGAGGCCGTAAGAGGGCCGTCAACGAGGGTCCGGATCCGGCCAGGGACGCGGTTTCCTCTAACCGTCCCTGTTCCACCCCCGAACCTCTTCAGGAGTTCACGATGGCCGATCTGGCCTTCGTCGTCACCGTGCTCGCGGGCTTCGCGCTGGTGGCTCTCGTCGCCCGGGGGGTGACGAAGCTGTGACCGTCGAGAACGTCGTCGGCCTGGTCGTGGCCGTCGCCCTGCTGGGCTATCTCGCCCTCGCCCTGATCTTCCCGGAGAGGTTCTGAGCACAGACATGAGTCCAGAACTCGCAGGCTTCCTCCAGCTGCTCGCCCTCATAGGCGCACTGGCGCTCGCCTACATCCCCCTTGGCAACTACATGGCCAAGGTCTACTCCTCGAAGAAGCACCTGCGGGTGGAGAAGTGGATCTACAAGGCCATCGGTGCCAACCCCGACGCCGAGATGACCTGGCCCGCGTATCTGCGCGGTGTCCTGGCCTTCTCCGCCGTCAGTGTCCTCTTCCTCTACCTGCTCCAGCGGCTCCAGGGCGTCCTGCCCGGCTCGATGGGCTTCTCCTCGGTCAACCCGGCGCAGTCGTTCAACACTGCTGTCTCGTTCGTGACCAACACCAACTGGCAGTCGTACTACGGCGAACAGACCATGGGTCACGTCGTGCAGACCGCGGGTCTCGCCGTGCAGAACTTCGTCTCCGCCGCCGTCGGCATCGCCGTCGCGGTGGCGCTGGTGCGCGGCTTCGCCCGCTCACGCACCGGTGAGCTGGGCAACTTCTGGAGCGACCTGGTCCGGGGCACGCTGCGCATCCTGGTGCCGGGTGCCGCCATCGCCGCGATCATCCTCGTGGCGTGCGGTGCGATCCAGAACTTCTCCGGCATCCACGAGGTCGGTCAGTTCATGGGCGGCTCGCAACAGTGGAACGGCGGCGCGGTCGCCTCGCAGGAAGCGATCAAGGAGTTCGGTACGAACGGCGGCGGCTACTTCAACGCGAACTCCGCCCACCCCTTCGAGAACCCGACCCCCTTCACCAACCTCTTCGAGGTCTTCCTCATCCTCGTCATCCCCTTCTCGCTGACCCGCACCTTCGGCGTGATGGTCGGCAACGTGAAGCAGGGGTACGCCATCCTCGCCACGATGGTCACCATCTGGCTGGGCTTCACGGTCCTGATGATGTGGACCGAGTTCGCCCACCACGGCCCGGCGCTGCAGGCGGCCGGTGGTGCGATGGAGGGCAAGGAGATCCGCTTCGGCGTCGGCTCGTCGTCGATCTTCGCGACCTCGACCACGCTCACCTCGACCGGTGCGGTGGACTCCTTCCACTCCTCCTTCAGCGGCCTCGGCGGCGGTATCGCCATGCTCGGCATGATGCTGGGCGAGATCGCGCCCGGCGGTACCGGCTCCGGCCTGTACGGCATGCTGATCATGGCCGTGATCGCGGTGTTCATCGCCGGTCTGATGGTGGGCCGTACGCCGGAGTACCTGGGCAAGAAGATCGGCGGCCGCGAGATGAAGCTAGCCGCGGCCTACATCCTGATCACCCCGGCGCTCGTGCTGGTCTTCACGGCGGCCTCCATGGCGCTGCCGACGCCGCCGCACTCGATGCTCAACTCCGGTGCGCACGGATTCTCCGAGGTGCTGTACGCGTTCACGTCGGCGTCGAACAACAACGGTTCGGCCTTCGCCGGTCTGAACGCGAACACGGACTGGTTCAACACCATGACCGGGCTCGCGATGCTGCTCGGCCGCTTCCTGCCGATGGTGTTCGTCTTGGCGCTGGCCGGCTCGCTCGCCGAGCAGACGCCGGTGCCGGTCACCGCGGGCACCCTGCGCACCGAGAAGCCGCTGTTCACCGGCCTGCTGGTGGGCGCGATCCTGATCATCACCGGTCTCACGTACTTCCCGGCCCTCGCCCTGGGCCCGCTCGCGGAAGGACTGGCGTGATGACCACCCGTACAGAGAAGACAGAGAACCCAGAGGACTCCATGTCCACAGCCACACCCACCAGGGCGCCGCACAGCGACGTCCCCACCGGGCACAAGCCGGCCGAGAGCCGTGTCGGAGCGGGTCTGTTCGACCCCAAGGCGCTGGTCAAGTCGCTGCCGGACGCCTTCCGCAAGCTGGACCCGCGGGTGATGGTCAAGTCGCCCGTGATGTCCGTGGTGTGGATCGGCTCGGTGCTGACCACGGTGTTCTCCCTCAAGGACCCGACCGATTGGTTCGGCTGGACCATCAGCGCCTGGCTGTGGCTGACCGTGGTCTTCGCCAACCTGGCGGAGGCGGTCGCCGAGGGCCGTGGCAAGGCACAGGCGGACACCCTGCGCAAGGCCAAGACCGACACGGTCGCGCGCCGGCTGCTCGCGGACGGCACGTCCGAGGAGCAGGTTGCGGGCACCGAGCTGAAGATCGGTGACCTGGTCGTCTGCGAGGCCGGTGACGTGATCCCCGGTGACGGTGACGTCGTCGAGGGTGTCGCGTCGGTGGACGAGTCGGCGATCACGGGTGAGTCCGCCCCGGTGATCCGTGAGTCCGGTGGTGACCGTTGTGCCGTCACGGGCGGTACGAAGGTCCTGTCCGACCGGATCGTCATCAAGATCACGACGAAGCCCGGTGAGACCTTCATCGACCGGATGATCAACCTGGTCGAGGGCGCGGCCCGGCAGAAGACGCCGAACGAGATCGCGCTGAACATCCTGCTGGCGTCGCTGACCATCGTGTTCCTGCTGGCGGTGGCCACCCTGCCGCCGTTCGCGAACTTCGCGGGCACCCACCTGACGATGGTGGTCCTCGTCGCCCTGCTGGTCTGCCTGATCCCGACCACGATCGGCGCCCTGCTCTCCGCGATCGGCATCGCGGGAATGGACCGCCTGGTCCAGCGCAATGTGCTGGCCATGTCCGGTCGTGCTGTCGAGGCCGCCGGTGACGTGTCGACTCTGCTGCTGGACAAGACGGGCACCATCACCCTCGGCAACCGCCAGGCCGCCGAGTTCGTGCCGGTGAAGGGCACCACCGAGGCGGAGGTCGCTGACGCGGCCCAGCTGTCCTCGCTGGCCGACGAGACGCCCGAGGGCCGCTCCATCGTCGTACTGGCGAAGGAGAAGTACGGGCTGCGCGAGCGCCACCAGGGCGAGCTGGTCGGCGCCGAGTGGATCGAGTTCACCGCCCAGACCCGTATGTCGGGCGTGGACGTCGACGGCCGGAAGATTCGCAAGGGTGCCACGGCCTCGGTCATCGCCTGGGTCGAGGAGCAGGGCGGCACGGTCGCCAAGGACGCGGACGCGACAGCCAACCGCATCTCCGAGGCTGGCGGCACCCCGCTGCTGGTCGCCGTCCACGACGACAAGGGCGCCCGCGTCCTAGGCGTCATCTACCTCAAGGACGTCGTCAAGGAAGGCATGCGGGAGCGGTTCGTGGAACTGCGCCGCATGGGCATCAAGACGGTCATGATCACGGGTGACAACCCGCTGACCGCCAAGGCGATCGCCGAGGAGGCGGGCGTCGACGACTTCCTTGCCGAGGCCACTCCCGAGGACAAGATGGCCCTCATCAAGCGGGAGCAGGCGGGCGGCAAGCTGGTCGCGATGACCGGTGACGGCACGAACGACGCCCCGGCCCTTGCGCAGGCGGACGTCGGAGTGGCGATGAACACCGGTACGTCGGCCGCGAAGGAGGCCGGCAACATGGTTGACCTCGACTCCAACCCGACCAAGCTGATCGAGATCGTCGAGATCGGCAAGCAGTTGCTGATCACGCGCGGTGCGCTGACCACCTTCTCCATCGCCAACGACGTGGCGAAGTACTTCGCGATCATCCCGGCGCTGTTCGCGGCGGTCTATCCGGGCCTGGACAAGCTGAACATCATGCACCTGTCCTCGCCGAACTCCGCGATCCTGTCCGCGGTCGTCTTCAACGCGCTGATCATCATCGCGCTGGTGCCGCTGTCCCTGAAGGGCGTGCGCTACCGGCCGATGAGCGCCGACAAGATGCTGCGGCGCAACCTCGGGATCTACGGCATCGGCGGACTGGTCGCGCCCTTCATCGGCATCAAGATCATCGACATGCTCATCTCCCTCATCCCCGGGATCGGCTGATCGCCATGAACAACTCCGTAACCAACACCGTCCGGTTGCTCGGGGCGGGCCTGCGCGCCCTCCTCGTGCTGACCCTGGTGACGGGCGTCATCTACCCGCTGGTTGTCACCGGCATCGCCCAGGGGCTGTTCCACGACAAGGCGAACGGCTCCGAGATCAAGGCGGACGGCAAGGTCGTCGGCTCGTCCCTGATCGGGCAGTCGTACAGCCTCCCGCTGAAGAAAGGGCAGGACACCCCGGACGCGGACCTGAAGTGGTTCCAGGGCCGCCCGTCGAACGGGCTAGGCGCCAACAGCGTCAACACGCAGTACAAGCTGATCCTGTCCGGTGCCACCAACCTGTCCGCCGACAGCAAGGTGCTGATCAAGCAGGTCGAGGACGCCAAGGCCGCGGTCGTCAAGGACAACTCGGTGCCCGGCTACGCCGTCAAGCCCTCGGACGTGCCCGCCGACGCGGTCACCTCCTCCGGTTCTGGCCTGGACCCGGACATCTCCCCGGCCTACGCCGACCTCCAGGTCCACCGGGTCGCCGCGAAGAACGGCCTGTCCGTCTCCGCGGTGGAGAGGTTGGTCAAGGACCACACCGAGGGCCGGACCCTGGGCTTCATGGGCGAGCCCCGGGTGAACGTCCTGGAGCTGAACATCGCGCTCAAGGACCTTGTGGCGAAGAAGTGACCGCCTTACGCGATCCGCGACGGGAGTCGGCACCTCGGGGTGCCGACTCCCGCAGGCATGACAGGAGAGGCACACACCCATGACCAGGGTGCTCGTGGTGGAGGACGACCCGCAGCTCGTACGGGCCCTCGTGATCAACCTGCAGGCACGTCACTACGGCGTGGACGCCGCCCCCGACGGAGCCACCGCGCTCCGCCTGGCCGCCGCCCGCCAGCCGGACGTGGTGATGCTCGACCTCGGCCTGCCCGACATGGACGGCGTCGACGTCATCAAGGCCCTGCGCGGCTGGACCCGTGTCCCCATCCTGGTCCTCTCCGCCCGCCAGGCGTCCGACGAGAAGGTCGCGGCCCTCGACGCCGGCGCCGACGACTACGTCACCAAGCCGTTCAGCATGAACGAACTACTCGCCCGGTTGCGCGCCGCAGTCCGCCGCACCGAGGACACCCCGCTGGTCCCCGAGACGACGCTGGTGGAGACGGAGGACTTCACCCTCGACCTCCTCGCGAAGAAGGCCGTACGGGACGGGCGGGACGTCCGCCTGACCCCGACCGAATGGCACCTGCTGGAGATCCTGGTCACCAACCCGGGCCGGCTCATCACCCAGAAGCAGCTGCTCCAGGAGGTCTGGGGGGTTTCGCAGAGCAACAAGACCAACTACCTGCGCGTCTACATGGCCCAGCTGCGACGCAAACTGGAATCGGACCCCTCCCACCCCCGCTATCTCATCACCGAGCCCGGCATGGGCTACCGCTTCGAAGGGTGAACATGGCACGCGGCAAGCTCCGGATCTACCTCGGCGCGGCACCCGGGGTCGGCAAGACCTACGCCATGCTTTCCGAGGCGCACCGCCGGGTGGAGCGGGGCACCGACTGCGTCGTCGCCTTCCTCGAGCACCACAGGCGGCCGCGCACCGAGGTGATGCTGCGCGGCCTGGAACAGGTGCCGCGCAAGGAGATCGAGTACCGGGACAGCACCTTCACCGAGATGGACGTCGACGCCGTCCTGGCCCGCCGCCCACAGGTGGCCCTGGTCGACGAACTCGCCCACACCAACGTCCCCGGCTCGCGCAACGCCAAGCGCTGGCAGGACGTGGAGGAGCTGCTCGCCGCCGGCATCGACGTGATCTCGACGGTCAACATCCAGCACCTCGAATCGCTGGGTGACGTCGTGGAGTCGATCACGGGCGTACGGCAGCGCGAAACCGTGCCGGACGAGGTCGTACGGCGCGCCGACCAGATAGAGCTGGTCGACATGTCCCCGGAGGCGCTGCGCCGCCGCATGGCGCACGGCAACATCTACAAGCCGGACAAGGTCGACGCGGCCCTGTCCAACTACTTCCGCCCCGGCAACCTCACCGCCCTGCGCGAGTTGGCGCTGCTGTGGGTGGCCGACCGGGTCGACGCGTACCTGACCGAGTACCGTGCCGAGCACCGCGTCTCCACGATCTGGGGCTCGCGCGAGCGGATCGTCGTCGGCCTGACCGGCGGACCGGAGGGCCGCACCCTCATCCGCCGGGCCGCGCGCCTGGCGGAGAAGGGCGCCGGCGGTGAGGTACTGGCGGTCTACATCTCCCGCAGCGACGGCCTGACCTCGGCCTCCCCGAAGGAACTGGCCGTCCAGCGCACCCTGGTAGAGGACCTGGGCGGCACCTTCCACCATGTCGTCGGCGACGACATATCGAACGCTCTGCTGGACTTCGCCCGAGGCGTCAACGCCACCCAGATCGTCCTCGGTGTCTCCCGCCGCAAGGGCTGGCAGTATGTCTTCGGACCCGGCGTCGGCGCCACCGTGGCCCGGGAATCCGGCCCTGACCTGGACGTCCACCTCATCACCCACGACGAGGCGGGCAAGGGCCGCGGTCTGCCCGCCCCCGGCAGGGGCGCGCGGCTCGGCCGGGCCAGGCTCATCTGGGGCTGGCTGACCGGCCTCGGCGGCCCGCTGCTGCTGACCTGGCTCCTGAGCAGCCTCGTCCCCGAGGTGGGGCTCGCCAACGACATGCTGCTGTTCCTGACCATGACGGTGGCGGCAGCCCTGCTCGGCGGCCTCTTCCCCGCACTGGCCTCGGCGGTGGCCGGATCCCTCCTGCTGAACTGGTACTTCACCCCACCGGTCCACACCTGGACGATCGCCGACCCGAAGAACATCGTCGCCATCGCCGTGTTCTTCGGCGTCGCCGTGTCCGTCGCGTCCGTGGTGGACCTGGCGGCCCGCCGCACCCACCAGGCGGCCCGGCTCCGCGCCGAGTCGGAGATCCTCTCTTTCCTCGCGGGCAACGTCCTGCGCGGCGAGACCACCCTGGAAGCCCTCCTGGACCGGGTCCGCGAGACCTTCGGCATGGAGTCGGCGGCCCTCCTGGAACGGGAGAGCGACATTGCGCCCTGGACCTGTGCCGGCAGCGTCGGCCCCCGCCCCTGCACCACGCCCGACGACGCGGACGTCGACGTCCCGGTCGGCGACCACATGTCACTCGCCCTCTCCGGCCGTGTTCTGGCCGCCGAGGACCGCCGGGTGCTCGCGGCGTTCGCCGCGCAGGCCGCCGTGGTCCTGGACCGCCAGCGCCTTCAGCAGAAGGCCGACGAGGCCAAGGAGCTGGCCGAGGGCAACCGCATCCGCACCGCCCTGCTCGCCGCCGTCAGCCACGACCTGCGCACCCCGCTCGCCGGCATCAAGGCCGCCGTCACCTCCCTCCGCTCGGACGACGTCGAATGGTCGCCCCAGGACCAGGCCGACCTCCTGGAGGCCATCGAGGAGGGCGCCGACCGCCTGGACCACCTCGTCGGCAACCTCCTGGACATGTCCCGCCTCCAGACCGGCACGGTCACGCCGATCATCCGCGAGACCGACCTGGACGAGGTGATCCCGATGGCGCTGGGCGGCGTACCGGAGGACAGCGTCGACCTCGACGTTCCGGAGACCCTCCCGATGGTCGACGTCGACCGCGGCCTGCTGGAACGCTCGGTCGCCAACGTCGTGGAGAACGCGGTCAAGTACAGCCCGCCGGGTGAGCGGGTCCTGGTCTCGGCCAGCGCGATCGCCGACCGGGTTGAAGTCCGCGTCGTGGACCGCGGCCCCGGCGTCCCGGACGAGGCCAAGTCCCGCATCTTCGAACCGTTCCAGCGCTACGGCGACTCCCCCCGCGGTGCCGGCGTCGGCCTAGGTCTCGCGGTGGCCCGCGGCTTCGCGGAGGCCATCGGCGGCACCCTCAACGCCGAGGACACCCCCGGCGGCGGCCTAACCATGGTCCTCACCCTGCCGACGGCACCCGGGCGTCGCCCGGAGGAGCCCGAGCGAGTGGCCACGGCGTGAGAGGGGGCTGCTCCGGAGCCTCGGATGCGGCCCGAGCCGGACGAACCGGCCGCTCGGCGGCCGGCTGCTCGTGCGTCGGCGCGGCGAGCATCTCGCGCAGCAGCTGAACACTTCTGGCCAGCCACTCACCGATAGAGGGTCGTCCGTCGGCCGACCGTCCGTGCCGCAGCCGACGTAAGACAGCCGGTACAGCGAGCCGCACGCGATGTCCGTCAACGCCGGTCACAACTGGCCGAAGAGTCAATGCATTGTCAGTCCGCCGACGCCAGATTGAGCGCCGGTTCGTTCGAAGGCACCCGTCAGCGATCGAGTCATGTCGCTGTGCCGGGATCGATGGGACGGTTGGGGCAGCGCCGTCCCGGACGGGGGTCTGACTCATGAGATCTATGACCGAAGTGTCCAGTCACAGACCTGTCGACTGCCGTCACATCACCAGGCAGGAGGCGAACACCATGACGACCAGACAACGCAGCACCTCTTCCAGCACAGATCCGCCGGTTCGGCGCGAGATCGTCCTGGGCGTGGACACGCACGGCGAGGTTCACGTCGCCGCCGTGATCTCCTCGCTGGGGAAGATCTTGGGGACCGAGTCCTTTCCGGCGACAGCGGCCGGCTACCGGCAGCTGCTCGTGTGGGCCCGTAAGCGAGGGACGGTGCGTCGGGCCGGTGTGGAGGGCACCGGCACCTTCGGCGTGGGCCTGTCTCGCTACCTGCTGGCGCAGCAGGTCGAGGTGTACGAGGTGAACCGGCCCGACCGCTCGGCCCGTCGGTTGCTGGGGAAGTCGGACCCGCTCGACGCGCAGGCCGCCGCTCGAGCGGTGCTCAGTGGCCGCGCCCGGGCTCGGGCCAAGTCCGGCGACGGTCCGGTGCACAGCGCCCGGATCTTCAAGCTCGCCAAGGACTCCGCGGTCAAGGCCCGTACCCAGGCGATCAACCAGCTCAAAGCCGTCCTGGTCATCGCCGATCCCGCCCTGCGGGAACGGCTGTCCAGCCTGGGCAACCGCGAGCTGTTCCGCACGTGCGCACGCCTCGGCCTATCCGGCGGTGGGGGAGACGAGGACGCGGTGACCCAGGCCACCCACCTGACGTTGCGCATGCTCGCCGAGCGCATCGAACAGTTCACCGGGCAGATCGATGAGCTGAACCAGCGCCTGACCCGGCTCGTCGAAGCCCACGGCCCACAGCTACTCGTACCGGTGGGCATCGGTCCGGACAGCGCCGTCACTCTCCTGATCACCATGGGGGACAACCCCGAGCGGCTGAATACGGAGGCGTCCTTTGCTGCCCTTTGCGGAGTTAGCCCCATCGAGTACTCCTCTGGCCGTCGGAGAACGCGTCGGCTCAACTACGGCGGCGACCGTCAGGCCAACGCCGCCCTGCACCGCATCGTGTTCACCCGGCTGCGCCACGACCCCCGTACCCAGGCGTACTACGAACGCCGCACCCAGGAAGGCAAGACCCGACGCGAGATCATCCGATGCCTCAAGCGATATGCGGCCCGCGAGGTCTTCAACCTGGTCAGACCAGTTTCTCGCGTCCCCGCGTTATAGGGGCGTCTGTGCGACGAAAAGCCCCGCGGGTGCGGCTCTGCGGGGCTGCTGAGTAGGCGGGATTCCATGTCCGTCGCGGGCACCGTTGCACTCGGGTTCTCCTCTCTTGAGCACCGAAGCAAGGACGCGGTGCCGACACGTGTTTTACGGCCGACACGCAGCATCCGACCCGGGAACTCTTCGTGCCCAATCGGGTCGTATCCTTCACGTCTGCAAAGCCCAGCCTGTCGGCGCCTGCGGAGGCGTCCGCGGCACTGTGGAGGCGTCCGCGGCACTGTCCTTTCCCTCCGATGTTGCGCGACCTGCGTGGAGCGCTCGCGACGGCATTGCCGGAGGGGACGGTCGCCAGCCTGCCATGCGTCACGGCGGAGGACTTTGCCCGCCTCACCGCGCGACCGGATCGCTCCTTTGGGTCTTGTAACTCCGCCAAGGCCGGGACGGCGAGGGACTGGCCCCATAGTGTTGCCGCGTCCAGCCCTCGTGGCGCCATGCCCCAGTCTCGGGAAAGACTTCCCCGAGGCTTGCTGTCACCAGCTCCTGCCTGATGGTTTCGGTGTCCGGCGTGGCGACACGGGGTGCGGACTGGGCAGCGAGCGCGTCCAGCGAGGCGTTCAGAGCGGACCACGCATCCGCAAGACGAGGGTCTTCGATCACGAGAGCGGCTCGACCGACCGGCGCGGCATTGACCAGTTCCATCTCGTCCGCCCGCCACATCACCGGCTCACCCGGCTTGCGCCAAGCGAGCCCTGTGTACCACCCGAGCATGACGACTCCGCTCAGGACAGCAGCCGATTCGGGGCCGTTCCACCCCTGGGCGCCGATCCGGTCGAACCCTCGCCGCTCGATGCGCACCCATGTATTGCGGTCCGTCCGTGCCCCAATCGTCCGGCGCTTGCGCACCGCTGTCTCGCGGTCGAGACGTACCTGCAGCGACCGCTCCACACGCTCCAGCACCCTGTCAAGCGGTTCCCGGCGTAGATCAACAGCACGAGGCACAGGCAGCGTCATATGCGGGACCGTAGCAAGCACGCAGGGGCCGAATCCCGAGATGGGCAGCCGCCTCGGCTATGCGGCAGCGCCAGCCGTTGACGTCCGCCGAGCGGCCGGTCTGACTCCCCCCAGCCCACGCACTCGTCACCCTAGGGATAAGACCAGGACACCGCTTGGGTCGGAGCCGCCTCGTCGAACGGGGCTGAACCGACACAATGGGCGGCATGACGATCTCACCCCTGCGGGAAGCCGCACGCGTCATCGCCCTTGACGATACCCAGCGGGTCCTCCTGCTGCGCTACCACGAGGGCGGAGGCTACTGGGCCACTCCCGGCTGTTCCCTGGAAGTAAAGGAGGACCACGCCGCCGCCGCGCTCGCCCTGTCGCTCGACTCCACCGCCAACCGCCTGCTGCTGACTGGTCAGGTCACACGCGCTAGCCGGATGGGTCGGCGGCCATCCGGCCCTGCGCCGCAGCCTGCTCGAACGGCCGGGGATGCGACGCCCAGGTAGGTAGTGCGCCAACTGGGCCGGGGCCACACCCCGTTGGGGGCGTGCTTTGCGGCGTAGCGGGCACCGAGTCCGTCTCGGTGAGAGTGACGTCGGCCGCGCGGGCGTTCTTCCATGCGGCGGCGCTGCGGGTGGCGACGCCGACCGCAATGTCCGGGTCCCGTTCGGGGGTCCCGCCTCAAGCGATGTCAACGACGCCAGAACACGGCACACGCGAATATCCGGTGCGTCGGCGAACAGTCCATGGCCAGGCTCAAGGCTGCCGCCGCCTGCACAAACAGCGCTGCAGCACCAACCGCATCACCGCACTCGCCGAGACCGTCCTCGTCCCTCACCTTGCGGTCGCGGCAGATGAAAACCCCGCACAGTCATTTGATCCCCAGGACGCGGCGAGGGACGCCATTCGACTTCGCCTCGGCCGAGGTGACCGGGGTCATGCGAGGGCGGGGCGGGGGTGACGCCCAAGCTCTCCTCGTCGGTCATCGCCCAGAGGTTGTTTCCGCGGCGAAGCGGGCAAAGATCTCCGATACCCGCCGGAAACCCTCGGTCCGCTTCCACGGCGGCATCTGCTGTGAGCGCGGGTCGCTTGCTGGATAGGAGCTGACGATCGCGAAGCTCGCCATGTCCAGATCCTTCGCGCCCTCACCAGTCGGGAGCGCCGGCTTGGAGAACTCGAACACGAACAGGGCGTCAACCTTCGCGTCCGTCATCAGGTTGATCTGCGTTTCGATGTACTCGGCCTGCTCGGCTTCGTCTCGCTTCGGGACCATGCCGTCCGCCCATATTCCTGTGCCGTCAGGGTTCGCACCCTGGAGTACGGCGAAGCCGCCGGCGCCCCGCGCGCCGGCCCCCACGTACTTGCAGCATCCGAACTCCGTGGTGGCGATCCGTTTGCCGTGCTTGTGGTGGCGCTTGAATATCGCGCGGTACTCCTTCTCCGTCTGGCTGTCCCGGTACGCGTCGAGTCCGACGATGTCGAAGGGGCTCCAGTCGACGTCCTCCCAAAGCCCCGCCGCGTACGACACGGCGCCGTGGAAGTTCCTGCGGACTGCCACTACGTAGGAGCGGAGAGTCTCGTTGAGCAACTCGGCCTTCTCGGCGAGGGTCTTCAGCGCCTCGGGCGAGCCCGGCGGCGTATACGCGAGGCGCGCTTGTTCGCCCAGCCACGCACCCCTCTCCGCGTATGAAGCACCGGGGTAGATACCGTCGGTGAAGATCGTGAGCTCGCACCCGACGAGGAAGACGATGTCCACTCCCTCGCGCCGCAGTCGCTCGGCTGCCTGCGCCGCCTGCGCGACGTAGCTCCGCGTCTCGTCGAGGCCCGCGTTCATCTTCCACGGGTTGAAGTAGACGGTCAGGCCGGCAGCGTGGGCGATTCGCGTCGCGGTCACGAGGCGGTCGATCACTTCGCCTTCGATACGGATGGCATTGGCGTGGAGCTCGCTCGCGATCGAGTGGATGTCGTATCGGGCCAGATCCTCATCGAAGGGTTCGACGGACAGGCCCTCGGGACCGTACCTCAGGCCGACGTCGTAGACGACGCCGTAGTGCCGCGGCCGATGTGGGATCGAGCGCTGCGATGCCTGACTGGGAGCAGGGCTCTGCGCGGGCGTCGATCCGCTGATGGCGTTGAGCGCAAACGGTAGGGCGGCGACACCGCCGGCCGAGTACCGCAGCAGTTCTCTTCGGGCGATCGGGGATGAAGTCATGCTTGCCTCCGCTCGTGACATACGTGCTGGCGTGACGGGCAAGGGCTTCGGCCGTGCCCGTAGTGGTCTGGCGGGCTTCCACATGGTCGCGTCCGCTGTCGGACCGGGATCGGGCAGGTCGACGATGCCGTGGCCGCTAGCAAAGCAACCGTCACCGAGTATTGCAATACTGTGAGATTGGGTTTCAAATAATTAAATCTTGGCGGGGAGGTTCGCGGGTGGAGGCATGTCGGCCAACGCTTGCGGGCCGACCCGTCCAAGCGCACAGTCCTGCTGTTTGGGATCCAGGATCCGGGAGGGAGGTGATCCCGTGTGCGATCTGGCCTGTGCGCCTCGAGGCTGGCCTTCAACGGCGCATCGGGGGCTGTGCATGCCGAGGGGGCGCATCGGTCTGGCGGAGCGCGATTGGCTCTGACCAGGTGATTTCTAGGTGCGTGGCTCCTGACGTGTCGGCTGCCGAACGTAACCCGGGCGTCGCCTGCGTGTACCTCCCGTGCAACCTGGGTGCCCTATGTGAAGGGTTGACTTTCGGTGGGGCGGCATCCACGCTGGCCAGAGATCAGTCGGATCCTGGATCCGGGAATTTCCACAGGAGTGACATGTCTGTCGCAGTGAGCATGCTTCGACAAGTCGGCACCGGCGCCTCGGCGCCGCGCGACCGGCGAGCGACTCGCGACTGGGTGCTGCGTCAGCTCTACGAGTGGATCTTCAGCGGTGACATCAAACCTGGGGTCCCCTTGTCGGAGACGGACCTCGCACAGCGTGTCGGAGTCAGCCGGCAGCCGATCCGTGAAGCCTTGCGCCAACTGGAGAGCGACGGCCTGATCGAGGAGGCGGCCGGCAACGGTGCTCGTGCAGTCGTCGTGTTCGAAAAGCGGCACATCACGGAGATCTATTCGATCCGCGCGGCGCTGGAATCAGTGAGCTTCCGCGCCGCGTGCTCCCGGATCACGGATGAGCAACTCGCCGACCTGGAGCGAGTGCAGGCCGAGCTGGAAGGCAGGCTCCGCCACGGTGCGCCGGACCCGGGCAAGTACGACGCGGCCCCCGATTTCCGCTTCCACGAAATCGTGGCCGAGGCCGCCGGGATGCCCCAGCTCCATGCCTTCCTGGTGAACGTATGGATCAAGACGTGGGCTCTCCTCAACCAGGTGCAGCTGGCCGGCACTTACCCCAACGAGAGAGAGATCGCTGACTCCTACCGGGATCGGCGACTGCTGCTGGACCTGCTGCGGGAGCGCGACGCGGAACGGGCCGCCGCGGCGGTCGTGACACACGTCAACCGCCGCAAGACCCAGCTGACAGCGGCCATCGACTCCGGGCGGGGCGGGTTCCGCCTTCCCGGTGTTTCGTCACCCGGCCAGGCCGCGGTCTTCGCATGATTTCCCATGAGCAATGGAGCTGAGTGATGGCGGTTCTCGGAGTGCTGCACGTCGGACTCACGGTGTCCGACCTGGACCGGTCGTCTGACTGGTACTGCCACGCGTTCGGTCTGAAGGAAGTGCACCGGCAGACGGGGGACAACGACTACACCCGCACCCTGGTGGGCATCCCCGGGGCCGCGCTGCGGGTCGCCCAACTGGCGATGCCTGACCAAGGGGCAGTGTGGCCGTCGAGCCACACGATCGAGCTCATTGAATACGTCAGGGAGCCCGGCGGTCGGGTGGCGCCGCTCCCCAACGATGTCGGTGCGAGCCACCTCGCGTTCGTCGTGGACGACATCGAAGCCATCTGCGCGCGGATCACGGCCTCCGGTGGAGTCCTGCGGAACCCGCCGACCGAAGTAACAGCAGGCGTCAACCGCGGGAGCCGGGCCTGCTACCTGCATGATCCCGACGGTCACACGCTCGAACTCATGGAATACGGCGCCGAGCGGGCTGCGGCGTTGCGCCCCGCGGCGACAACGACCACGTGAACCGGACGGCGAAGCCACGCGGAGACGGCAGCAGGGCTGCGTGAACCGCGCGTCCAGCCCACGGCGCCCCGGCCGTGAGGCGCCCTCCGGCATTCGACGGCGGTCGCCCGCGATCGCCGCATCCATGCCCCAGGCCCCGTGCTGCGCGCATCCGGGCTGCAGCTATGAGCGAGATCCCCACGCACGCTCAGGGCTGAGTGCGCCATCACCCCAACCCATCAAGGAGTAAGTCCCATGAAGTACCGCGGTGTTGTATACGACGTTGGTCTGCGGTTCACCCCGGAGGCGCTGTCAGTTGACCCCTTCTCTCGTGAGCTTGTCGAGCACGACATGCGTGCGATCGCCGACACGCTGCACGCCAACGCCGTGCGCATCGAAGGGGAGGACATCGACCGGCTGGTGACCGCGACGCAGATTGCGCACGCGTGCGGCCTCACGGTCTTCTTCAACCCGTGGAAGATGAACGCGAACGTCGACGCCACCGTCGCATACCTCGCGGAGGCCGCCAAGGCAGCCGAGCAGCTCAGGAGCGACGGTGTCGACCTCGTCTTTGTCACGGGCTGCGAGTACACGATCTTCAGCGAGGGGATCTACCCCGGCTCGTCGTGGGCCGAGCGCGGTATGTGGATGGCCACCCAGCTGGGAGGCGCCCCCTCGGGCCCGCCGGCGTCCTTCCCCGATCCGATGCCGGAGAAGGCGAAGCTGCTCAACAAGGCCCTCAAGTCCTTCGCTGAGACGGTCCGGGCCGGCTTCCACGGACCGGTCACCTATTCCGCAGGGGCGTGGGAGGACGTCGACTGGAGCCTGTTCGACCTCGTAGGAGTCGACTACTACCGCCGCGGCGAGACGGATGAGGACTACGTCGGCGGTCTGGACTTCCACCGCCACGGCAAGCCGCTCGCCGTCATGGAGGTCGGCTGCTGCGCGTACGAGGGTGCAGGCGCCTTCGGCGACGGTGGCTTCGCCGTTCTGCAAGGAGCGAACCCCGACGGCACTGCCATCTGGCGCGACGGAGTCGCTCCCGTACGCAGTGAACGCGAGCAGGCCGACTACGTCGGGCGCCAGCTCGAACTCCTGAACGCAGCAGGCGTCGACGCCGTGTTCGTCTTCTGCTTCTCCTTCCCCGCGATGCGCACAGGTGAGGGGGACAGGGACCTCGACCGAGCAAACTTCGCCCTGGTCAAGACCTACCCGGAGGACGACCCGAGGTCGAAGGCCATGCCGCCCTGGGAGCCGAAGGAGGCGTTTCACCGGGCCGCCGAGTTCTTCAGGCGCGAGGCCCAAACCGCCGAGCCGGCGAACTGACCGCACCACGGACACCCGCGACCGTGGGACTGCCACGCACCAAAGGGAGTCCCGGAGATGCCGTGGCTGATCCACTGAACCAAGGAACAGGAGCTAGCCATGGATGGAGAGCTGGCGGGACGGGTCGCTCTCGTCACCGGAGCCGCGGGAGGCATCGGCGAGGCCACCGCTCGCCGACTGGCCGCACTGGGCGCGCAGGTCGTCTGTGCCGACGTCCGCTTCGCTGAGGCAGCGGTGGTCGCCTCGGAAATCGGCGACGCGGCCATCGCGATCAACCTCGACGTGACCGAGCAAGCGCAGTGGAACGGGGCCTTCGCCGCCGCGCGGAGCGCCTTCGGCCCCGTGAACATTCTGGTGAACAACGCCGGGGTGATGCCCTGCGCGTCGATCGCCGACACCACGGACGAGGACTTCGAGCGTGTCGTCGACGTCAACTTCCGCGGCCCATTCCTCGGCATGCGTACGGCAGGCCGCGAGATGCCCGAGACCGGGGGCGGCGTGATCGTCAACGTGGGCTCCGTCGTGGCGACGACCCCCGTCGAGACGCTCGGCGTCTACGCGGCGACCAAGGGTGGTATCGCGGCGATGTCGAAGGTCGCGGCGATGGAGCTGGGACCCAAGGGCGTACGCGTGTGCGTGGTACGGCCCGGCACCATCGCGACGCCGATGAGTGGTCCGGAAGCGCCGGAAGCCCCCTTCAACCGGGTCCTCGCCCTTGGCCGGATCGGCTATGCCTCCGACATCGCGGACGCCATCGCGTTCGCCGCCTCGGACCGCGCTTCCTATCTCACCGGCACCGAGATCACCGTCGACGGCGGCTGGACCGCCGGACGGTACGCCGCAGAAGTCGTCGGCGCGGGAGCTTCCCTCGGCGTCATGGCCTGAGCCGCCACCGACGGCTGCGACATCAGCAGGCGGTGGGCCGCGGCCCCACCTGATCCGCCTGCAAGCCCAGCTTGAACTTCAACAGAGGACGGAGACATGGCAGGAGAAGACGAAGGGCCTGTTGCCCTGGTCATCGGCGGCGCGAGCGGGATCGGTGAAGCGACCGCCGATGAGCTGGCGCAGCAGGGGTGGCGCGTGGTCGTGGCCGACCGGGACACCGAAGGCGCCGAGCGTGTCGCCACTCGAATAGGGAAGACCGGACCGGCAGCCCATTGGGTTGGCGTGGATGTCACCAGCACCTCATCGGTGGAGGCCGCGACGCGCGACGCGGCCGAGCGCTGGAATCGACTCGACGCCGTGATCCCGTGCGCCGGCGTCATCGACCCGTCGCCGTCAGACGCACTTGAGGACGATGCGCTGCTCCGGATGCTCGACATCCACCTGGTCGGCACGATCCGCTGTCTGCGTGCGGCCTTTCCATATCTTCGCGAGGCCGCAGAGCCGGCGATCGTCGCCATCTCTTCGGTGGCAGCGCACATCGGCACTCCGCACCGCCTCTCCTACGCCGCGGCCAAGGGCGGTGTCGAGTCGGTCGTGCGGACCCTGGCAGTGGAGTGGGCTCCGTCCGGGATCCGTATCAATGCCGTCGCTCCCGGCTGGGTGAAGACGCCCATGATCGCCACAGCGATCGATGCCGGCCGGCTCGATGCCAGCACGCTCGAGAAGCTCAGCCCGTTCGAGCGGTTGGCCGAGCCCGTGGAGGTCGCGCGGGCGATCGCCTTCCTCGCCTCGCCGGCCGCCAGTTACGTCAGCGGCACCACGCTGCTCGTCGACGGCGCACTCACCGTACGCGGTCCGTGGCCGCAGGGGGTCGTCCCGCCTCCCGTCCGCGGACACCGAAGCTGAAAAGAATGTCCACCACAGAGAAAGGCCAGAGGATGAAGTACTACGGAGTCGTCTACGACATCGGCTTTCGGGTGTTCGGAGAGGGCCCTTCGTCCGTCGAACCCTTCGTCCCGGACGTGGTCCGCAATGACATGCGAGTCATCGCGGAAGAGTTGCACGCCAACGCGGTGCGCATCGAGGGCGAGGACCTCGACCGGCTGATGCTCGCGAGCCGGGCGGCGATCGATGCGGGACTCGCCGTCTTCTTCTCGCCGTGGAAGATGAACGTGGACCTCGAAACCTCCAAGCAGTACATCGCCGAGGCTGCGGCGCTGGCGGAGCAACTTCGCCAGGACGGCGCGGACATCGTGTTCATCACCAACTGCGAGTACTCGATCTTCTGCGACGGCGTGTATCCGGGATCGAACATCTTCGAGCGCAGTGCGTGGGCGAAGAGCTACTTCGAGAACGGTGCACTGCCGCTGACACCGCAGGGGCTGCACGACGATCTCCGCGAGCCGCACCGTCGACTCAACGACGATCTCCGCGAACTCGCGGCCACCGTACGGGAGTCGTTCCGCGGACCGGTCACGTACTCCTCCGCTTCCTACGAAGACGTCGACTGGACGATCTTCGATCTCACCGGTCCGAACTTCTACCGGGAGCGCCAGAACGATGAGGAGTACCTCGCCGGGCTCGAGTACTACCGCTCCTTCGGAAACCCGGTGATCGTGCCGGAGTTCGGGAGCTGCACCTACGTCGGCGCGGCGGACCTGGGCGCCCGGGGCTGGCGGGTCGTGGAGGACGTGCTCCCCGACGGCTCCGCCGTGTGGCAGAACGGCACCGTGCCGACGCGCAGCGAGCGCGAGCAGGCCGACTACATCGAGCGCCAGCTCACCTTCTTCGAGGAGCACGACGTGTACGCCGCGTTCGTCTTCCTCTTCTCCCAGATCAGCCGCCCCGGCGGCGAAGGGGAACGTGACCTCGACCTCGGTTCCTACGCGCTCGTGCGGCACTTTCCGCCCGAAGATCCCCGAGCGCAGGACACCCAGCCTTGGGAACGCAAGGAGTCCTTCCACCGAGTCGCCGAGACGTTCCAGAAGCTGGGCGCTTCGAACGGCTGAGCTGGCTCGGGTCTGAAGGGGGTGGGCCAGAACCGGTCCTGGCCCCCTCGCTTCCTCTCAACAATGGAGCCAAGCTATGACGCTGCAGCCCGCGCGAGGCGAGAGCGAAGTAACGGGTATCAATGGGGGCGTCGGTCAGCGCGTGGTGCTCGCGGAGATCGTCGACTGCTCACTTTCGCTCCCCGCGCCAGTACGTCTCGGTGACGCCGTCTACGCCAGTCGCGACTACGTAGCCCTGAGGCTTGTCGACGACATGGGCACAGAGGGCTTCGCCTTCGGGTACACGCGAGGCACACCCCTCGCGGCCACGCTGGAGTCCGTACTCCGCCCGGTGGTCGGCACGAGGGTCGGTGACCGGCAGGGAACCCTCCAACGCATCCTGTCGGCGAGCCCGGCCGTGCGGCCGCTGCTCGTCCGCGCGGCAAGCCTCGCCGACATCGCGCTCTGGGACCTCGCCGCGAAGCACGCCGGCGCCCCGTTGGGCGATCTGCTCGGCGCCACACGTGATCGGGTGCCGGTGATGCCGGTCGCCGGGTACTTCCGCGACGTCCGTGGTGACGAGTCCGTCATCGAGGAGGTGGCCGAGCTGGAACGGCGTGGCCACCGGCAGATCAAACTCATGGTGGGTGATCTGAGTTCACCGAAGGCGATGGCTTTCCTCAGTCGTGCCCGCGACGCCCTCGGGCCGCAGACACGGCTGGCGGTGGATGCGCATTACAGTTTCGCGACCCTGCCCGAGGCCGTCCGGACCGCCCGGGTGCTGGAGGACGTAGGCGTTGCCTTGCTCGAGGACCCCTTCGTACCCACGCAGTGGCGCAGACTTCGCGAGCTGCACCGCGGCACCAGGATCGAGTTGGCTGCCGGTGAGGATGTCGTCGATCCGGTGCAGTTCCGCGATCTTTTGGAGAGCGTCTCCGTGCTGCGTGTCGACCCGACGACATGCGGCGGCATCCGCGCGGCGCTCAGCGGGATCGAGGCGGCGAGCCTGCGCGGAGTCGACGTCATTCCGCATGTGTTCACCGCCGTTGCCGCTCAACTGGCAGCCGCGTACCCGATCGTCACGAGTGTCGAGCACATCTCGTCGGAGAGCGGCTCGGACCCCATCGACCGCTACTTCGACGCGGAGATCAAGATCGAAGGAGGCGAGGCGATAGTGGACCCCAGGCCCGGTGTCGGCATCCACTTGGACTGGGAGCGGCTCCGCCGCGATGCCACCTCCGTCGTCCGTATCGATGCGGCATGAGCCGCGAAGGGAGTGCACGGTCATGACAGCGACATTCCGCCACTGCGGGCTCACCGTGAGCGACATCGGCCGGTCGCTCGAGTTCTGGCAGGACGCCCTCGGGCTCGAACTCGTGGCCCGGCAGTCACAGGACCGCGGCTACATCGAAGTGGTCACGCAGGAACCTGGCGCCCACGTACATCAGGCGCACCTGCGATTCCCCGGCAGCGACGACTTCATCGAGCTGCTGCAATACGTTTCCCCGTACGGTGAACCCAAGAAGCTGCTGCCGCGCGATCCCGGCGGCGGCCACGTCGCGGTGACCTGCGACGACCTGCCGTCTCTCCTCGCGCGACTCGAAGCCGCCGGCGGACGGCGATTCAGCGACCCCGTCGAACTCGACCGCGGAATCAACGCCGGCGCCCTCGTGGTGTATCTCCGCGACCCGGACGAACACATCGTCGAGCTGGTCCAGCCTCCGCGTACCCCGGCCCAGCCGCCTGATCGCAGGTGAAGGGATGCGGCCAAGTTCACGAACCGACATCGCCGATGTCAAATGGTGAACGCTAGATTTGAGAGTATGACTGACCAAGGACCGCTCGACGAGCCGCGGAGCCAGACACGTATCCAGTCCGTCAGCCGGGCGGTCGGGCTGTTGCTGGCCATCGCCGAGAGCCCGGACGGCGAGACGGCCAAGCGCCTGGCCGACCGCGCCGGACTGTCGCCGGCGACGACCCATCATTTGCTCACCACGCTGTGGGCCGAAGGCATGCTTGCCAAGGATGAGTCCCGCGTGTTCCGTCTCGGCCCGAAGGCTGCCGTCATCGCCGATGCCTACCAAAGGTCCGGCTGGGTGCCGCCGGAGTACCGCAAGGCGCTGCACTCGGTGGCGCAAAAGACCGGAGAAGCCGCGTACCTGGGCGTCTGGCGCCACGGCGGGGTCCAGGTGCTCGACAAGGTCGAGGGCGCGCATGCCGTTCGAGTAGTCGGACTGGACGTCGGGTTCAGCAAGGACGTGCATGCCCGAGCGAGCGGCAAACTGCTCCTCGCGTTCGCGCCGGAGGAGGTCCGGGCCGCCGTGCTCGACAGGATCCGGCTCCGGCAGGTGACCGAGTACACGATCACAAGGAAGGCTGACCTGCTCGCCGAGTTCGAGGCCATCCGGCAGGCGGGTCTTGCGTACGACCGCGAAGAGTTCCAGCTGGGCGTCAAGTGCGTCAGCATCCCGTTGTGGCGCGACGATACGGTCGCCGCCTGCATCACACTGTCTGCTCCTAGCCAGCGATTCGACGCCACTGAGGGGGATTTGATCGCCGCGCTACGGGAGGCGGTTTCGGCTGTCTAAGGCTCCTGTGCCTCGTTGAGGGCCGCCCGGCCGTGCTGCCCGGGCGGCCCTTTGCTGTCGGTGGTACCGGATGTTCCCGCTGATGAGCTCGGGGGCCTCCACGCTTCCTACGGAAGACATGTGTTTCAAGATTTGAAATGCACTATCACTATCTTGTTTCACCGGTTATGGTTTGAGCGCTGGCACTGATCGTGCGGCGAGAGCGTGCAGGCGGACCTTCCGGCACAGCCACACGCTCCCTGCGGTCTCCGCGCCGCCGACGGCCGGCCCTTGCGCCGGACTGCGGACTCGGCCGAGCCGTATGACCGCGAACCACATGGCGTCAACGACAGATCGCGAGACCGCGCGCAGCATCGCTGCGCCCAGCTCGTGCGGAGAGGAGTCCGTGAGGTATGCGCAGCATCATCAATCTTGACGGCGCCTGGACGGCGGCCGAAGGCAGCCTCCAGAAGGTCCCGGAGGCGTTCGACCACACCGTGCCGGTGCCTGGTCTGCTCGACATGGCCGCCCCCGCCTTCGCGGAGGTCGGGCTGCAGAGCAGTCTGCGCGAGGCGTTCTGGATGCGTCGCGAGTTCGATCTCGACCGCGACCCCGCACCGCTGAACCTTCTGCGCATCGGCAAGGCGCGCTACGGCACGAAGGTCATCCTCAACGGCGTGGAGATCGGCGAACACCGCCCCAACCACACCGTGGGCGAGTTCGACCTCGGTGGCGCGCTTCAGCGGGGTCGCAACGAACTGCTCGTGCGGCTCGGACCGTGGCGCGACGAGGAACCGACATCGGTGCCCGACGGACGCGACATCGAGGCGTACCTCGCTGTTCCCGGGGTCTACGACTCGGTGGAACTGGTCCTCGCCGAGTACCCCTACATCGACGTGGTCAAGACCGCGCCGGACCTGGACGCCGGGTCGGTGCGAGTGCTCGCCCGGCTCCGCGCCGGCGACGAGCCGGCCGCGTTCACGCTGGCTGCCGTGGTCCGAGAGGCGACCTCCGGTGACAGGTGCGGCACCGCGAACAGCCATGAACTCACCCTCGCACCGCACGAGAGCCGCGAGGTCGAGTTGGAGGTGGCGCTGGAGTCGCCTCGCCTGTGGAGTCCCGAGGATCCGTTCCTGTACGTCCTGGGTCTCAGCACCCCCGCCGATGCGTGCAGTGTCAGGTTCGGCATGCGATCGTTCGCCTTCGACAAGGCTTCGGGCTATGCGCTGCTGAACGGGCAGCGGTACCCCATGCGTGGATCGGCAGCCGCGCTGTTCCGATTCTTCGAAGACCCGGACCGGGCCGGCCGCCCGTGGGATCCCGCGTGGGTGCGTAAGCTGCATCGCCAGTTCAAGGCCATGCACTGGAACACCATCCGGTACGCCATCGGGTTCCCGCCCGCCTTCTGGTACGACATCGCCGACGAGGAGGGCCTGCTCGTCGTCGACGAGTTCCCGCTCTTCTATATCGACCTCTCCGACGACGCGCCTGCGGTCGAGGCCGCTCGCGCCCTCGACCCGAGCGTGCGAGGCCATGGTCTGCGCAGCATCACCGAAGGGCAGCCGCGTACGAGCGAACCGGCGAGGGTGCCGTGGCCGCAGGTGCTGACCGCTGACGCGATGGAGGCCGAGTTTTCGGAGTGGGTCGAGGGACACTGCAATCACCCGTCGGTCGTGATGTGGGGGAGCAACTGCGAGGGGAGGTCCCCCGAGACCGCGATCCTCGTCGAGCGCATTCGCAAGCTCGACCCGCAGCATCGGCCCTGGGGCGACGGGTGGAGCGGGCCGCCCACCGACGCGGACCCCTACGTCGCGCACTGGTACCTGCAATGGAACGCCGCGATGCGCGGAGAGCCCGCCGGCATCGGCATGCTGTCGGGGATGCGCAAGACCGCGATCGGTTATCCGCTCGGCGGCGCACCGCAGGAGCTGCTGCCGCATCTGCGCACACCGAACAAGGACTTCGACGGTGTCCCGGTCAACACCGGCGGCAACGCCGTACTGCTGGAGGAGTACGGCTGGCTGTGGCTCACCCGCGACGGCAAGCCCACCCGCCTCACCGAGCCGATCTACAAAACGCTGGACGGCTGGCCCGCCGCGACCGCCGACGAACGCCGCTACACGCGGGCGCGCCTCACGGCAGCGGAGACCGAGTTCTTCCGGTGCAACCGCACCCTGGCAGGTCTGCTGCTGTTCTGTGCACTGACCAGTTCCCATGACCGTGTTTCGACCGCCGATGCCTTCACCGACGTCGAATCCCTGGACTACGAGCCCCACTTCCTCCGATACGTACGCGACGCGTTCGCGCCGGTCGCTCTCATGGTCGATGTGTGGGAACGCCAACTCCGGGGCGGCGTCCTCCACGAGATCCCGGTGACCGCCATCAACGACCTGCCCGACGACTGGAACGGCGACCTGGTCGTACGCGTGCAGGCCGCTGATTCGGGCGAGTTGGTCAGCGAGCAACGGCGCACCATCCGCATCCCGGCCCTGGGCCAGGAGCGGCAGCACTTCGGCCTGACGACGGTGATCCCCGACGGCGAGCACCAGATCATCGCTGAACTCACCGACGGCGAGGGCTACTCGGTACGCAGCGTGCGCGACGTCCGCATTACTTCGGACTGAGGCCGAGGGCTGTTCGCCGGCCGTGCCGGAACAGGTCTGATGCCTCGTGGCGTCCGCGGCGCGGATGGCAGCACCCGCCGGCCCCGGAGCATCCCCATTGCTGCCAGGGCACTCGGGACGGCCATCGAGCGTGCCGGAGCTGGCCTGTTCCGGCTTACGCGGGCCACCGCGGAACGGTAAAGGATGCGAATCCGGACACCAGCTACTTGAACTAAATGAAGAGCACGTTCATAGTCTTGAAATCTAAGCGGATCGCGTGCGGTACGCCGCGTCCGTGAGCAAGTGAAAGAAGGGGCGATTGTGACCAAGCCGCTCGAGCTGTATCGGCGTATGGCCTTCATCCGGAGGTTCGAGGAAAAGGTCCTCGAGCTGGGGCGGGAAGGGCACGTTGCCGGATCCATCCACCTCTGCCTGGGGCAGGAGGCGATCCCGGTCGGAGCCATGGCGGCGCTGAAGCCGGGCGACCGCGTGTTGTCGACCTACCGCGGACACGGCTGGGCGCTCGCAGCGGGGGCCGACCCCTTCGCGGTCATGGCCGAGATCGCCCAGCGGGCCGAGGGCACCAACGGCGGTCGTTCGGGTTCGCCACTGCTGAGCGCACCCGAGGTCGGCTTCCTGGGTGAGAACTCCATCATCGGAGCGGGCCTGCCCATCGCCGACGGTGTCGCGATGGCCTCACAGATCCGCGGCGACGGAAAGGTCGTCCTCACCTCGCTCGGCGACGGAGCCATGAACCAAGGCGCGACCACCGAGGCGATGGTGTTCGCGGCGGCGAAGAGCCTTCCGGTGATCTTCGTCTGCGAGAACAACGGCTGGTCGGAGATGACCCCGATCACCACTACGACGCGCGGCGAGCACCTCGCGACCAGGGCTCAGGGGCTCGGCATCGAGGCCCACATCGTGGACGGCAACGACCCCGTCGCCGTACGCGAGGCCGTGGCGGAAGCCGCAGCCGTGTGCCGGGACGGTCGCGGTCCGGTCTTCGTCGAGTTCAAGACGGCGAGGCTGTCCGGCCACTACAACAAGGACGTGCAGCACTACCGTCCCGCCCAGGACATCGAGACGGCGGAAGCTGCCGACCCGCTGAAGCGGTTCCGTGAACTCGAGGGGCTCTCGGACGCCGAGGTCGGACAGGTCGAGGCCGAAGTGTCCGAGCAGATCGCCGAGCTGGCCGAGCGTACCCGGAAGGCACCGGCGCCGACCGGCGAAGACGCCCTGGAGCATCTCTACGCACCCGACCTGCCGAAACCCGCCACGCGGGCCGCTGTCGAACCCAAGGAAGTTCCGTACCACAGGGCGGTCAACGAGGCGTTGAAGGACGCCATGACGCGCCGCTCCGAGGTGCTGGTGTACGGCGAGGACGTCGGTGTCGCCGGCGGCATCTTCGGGGTGACCCGCAAACTCCAGAAGGAGTTCGGTGAAGAACGTGTCTTCGACACGCCGATCGCCGAGGCAGCCATCCTCGGCTCGGCGGTCGGTGCGGCCATGGAGGGCATGCGCCCCGTGGTCGAGATCATGTGGGCGGACTTCGTCTTCGTCGCGCTCGATCAGATCGTCAACCAGGCGTCCAACGTGCGATACATCAACCGCGGCAAGGTGTCGGCGCCGCTGGTGATCCGGATGCAGCAGGGGGTCACGCCAGGGTCTTGTGCGCAGCACTCCCAGAGCATTGAGGCGATCCTCGCGCACGTGCCGGGCATCAAGGTCGGCCTTCCCGCCACGCCTCAGGACGCCTACGCGATGACGCTCGCGGCGATCGAGGATCCTGACCCGGTCGTACTCATCGAACACCGGTCGATGTACCAGGACTCAGGGCCCGTACGGTTCGAGGGGCCGTCGGAGATCGCCGCAGGGGCCCGGTTCCGCCGCGACGGTGACGACGTCGCCATCATCACGTGGGGTTCGATGGTCGCGCCGGCGCTCAGTGCCGCCGAGCGGCTTCAGGCCGAGGGGGTGCAGGCGACGGTCCTGGACCTGCGCTGGGTGCGCCCGCTGGACGAGGCGGCGATCGCTCGCGCCGTCAGCCAGGCCGGTGGTCGGGTCGTGGTCGCGCACGAGGCATTCCTTCATGGGGGGTTCGGGGCCGAAGTCTCGGCGATGATCACCGAAAACCACTTCGATCAGCTGCGGCATCCCGTCGTACGCGTGGGTACGCCCGATGTGCGGATGCCGTCCGCCCCCGCCCTGCAGGAGCTTCTCCTGCCCAACGCGGAGTCGATTGCGGCCGCCGCTCGCAAGGCAGTGGGAAAATGACCGGCCTCGTCGAGTTCCTCGTCCATGTCGAGATCGACACCGGCGATCTCGACACCGCCACGGTGGACCAGCTCCGCGCCGCTGAAGCCCGGCGTGCCCAGGAACTGGCGGCCGACGGCAGCATCGATGCGCTCTGGCGGATCCAGGGACGATGGGCGAACGCGGGGATTTGGCGCGCACCCGATGAGAAAGCGCTCCTGCACAAGCTCGACAGCCTTCCATTGCGGCCGTACATGCGGATCGAGTGGGCCCAACTCGCCGAGCACCCGAGTGATCCCAGGCTCGCGCGCAAGGGCGATACGACGGCGAAGCCGGCACGCGGTCGGATTCCGCTCGATCCGCTGCCATCGCTGAGCCCGCGGACACGCGGTGGCAGTGTGCCAAGAGGGCGCACCGAGCTGGCGGCGCTCCCTGTGCTGCCGGTTCGCACGCGGGGCGAGCGGCGCACGGCGCTGCCGGCGGCTGCGAGTACCGGGCGGCATGTCGACACCGTTGAGCGGATCACAGGACGCATCGAGGTCGATGTCACGTCGGCGGGCGAGTGCGAGGACGCCGTACCGGCGATCGTGCAGTGCATCAGTGCCGCCGCGCGCTCGTTGCCCGCCACGTGCGTCGCGTCGTCCGAATTCGCCTGCGTCAGCGGCCAGGTGCTTCCCGACGCCCGCCGGTCATCGGATGACGCGATCGTGATCGGCCTGGCCCACTCCGGGTGCCACGACGGTGTCGAGATCCGCAGCGAGCGCGACGACCACGATCTCGACATTCACATCGGCCCCGTCGCGCCGCGTGTCGTGGCCAGGTCATTCGATGGTGGCGACGACGTCATGGCGGTCCGCAGGCTCGTCACCGTCGACGTCGCCTCTCGGTCAGCGCGGCTGTCCTCGGGCCAGATCGCGTCGCTCCTGGGCGACGTGAAGACGCGGATCGACCGGTGGGTGGCTGAACGCCACCGACGCCATACGTGACGACCGCTCCGCCACGCCGCAACTGACGCGAGCCGCGCGGCAGCCGCCTCCCCTACGAGGGACGGCGCTGCCGACACCGTGCCGGACCCCCCATCGGGTCCGTGCCGAAGTACCACACCGGCGAACTCTCGCTCAGGTCGCCAAGTTCCAAGACCTACCCAATTGCTGACATGACGTCAGCTGCACGATGACGTGGAGGTAGTGATGTTCATGCCGGGTGGCTGCAGCCCGAGCCCAGTGAGTTGCGAGGCCGGAGGATGATCACATTCCTGCTGCGTCGGCTGGTGAGCGGGATCATCGTGATCATCGTGGTCACCGCCCTGGTGTTCTTCCTGACGTACGGCGCGAGCCCCGACATCGCCCGCAACATCCTGGGCCCGTCCGCCTCCCATGCACAGGTCGAGATCCTCAACGGGAAGCTCGGCCTGGACAGGCCCCTGGTCGAGCAGTACTTCGACTGGATCACGAACGCCCTGCACGGGGACCTGGGCGTTTCCTACTTCACGTCCGAGCCCATCAACTCGGCGATATCCAGTCGCCTCCCGGTCACGTTCTCGATGGTGATCGTCGCACTGCTGATCACTGTGGGCGTGAGCCTCGCGTTGGGCGTCGTGGCGGCGGCACGAGGCGGCGTCGTCGACCGCGTGCTGCAGTCGATCGGGACGATCTCGTACGTCTTCCCGGTCATAATCCTTGCGATCGGGCTCGTCTACCTTTTCGCCATCGTGCTGCGCTGGGTCCCAGCGATCGGGTTCGTACCGATCGCGCAGTCACCGGGGCGATGGCTGGCATCGATCATCCTGCCCTCCATCACGCTGGCCATCGGCGGAATCGCCGGCCTAGCGGCACAGATCCGCGGCTCGCTCGTGGACGAACTCGGCATGGACTACATCCGCACACTGCGCAGCCGAGGCGTTTCCGAGCCTGCGATCCTCTGCAAGCACGCCCTGCGCAACGCGGCCGGGCCGGCGCTCACCGTGTTCTCGCTCCAGTTCATCGGCATCTTCGGGGCATCACTCTTCATCGAGCGGATATTCGCCCTGCCCGGCTACGGCGCCTACGCCATGAACGCCACCGTGCAAGGCGACCTCCCCGCACTTCTCGGCGTCACGCTCGTCAGCGTCCTGCTCGTCGTCGTCGTCAATCTGATCGTGGACATCGCGCAGGGATGGCTGAACCCGAAGGTGAGGCTGTGATGTCGCAGCAAATGGCAACACTCACGCCAGACCAGCCGACCGTCGCACCTCCTCCCCGGAAGGGACGTGTCCTGCGCGCGCTGCTGCGCAACCCGATGGCGATCGGGTCCGTCGCCGTGGTGGCCGCCATGACGTTGCTCTGGCTGCTCGCCCCGCTCATCGCCCACCACGACCCCCAGTACAGCTCGACCGATCACATCAATGCGCCGGCCGGCACGCCGGGATGGCTGCTCGGCGGCGACGCCCAGGGGCTCGACATCTGGTCCCGGCTGCTCGCCTCGATCGGCGTCTCCCTCACAGCAGCGTTCATCGGAACCGCAGTCGCCGTCGGCCTCGGTGTCGTCTTCGGCCTCCTCGCCGGCTACGCGGGACGCACCACCGACTCGGTCACGTCGTGGGTGTTCAACCTGCTCATGGCTCTGCCGACCCTGCTCATGCTCGTCGTACTGCTGCCCGTGACCCGAGGGTCGTACCAGCTGACGATGGTGCTCCTCGGCATCATGCTCGCTCCGGGCGTCTACCGCCTCGTGCGGAACATGGTGATCGGCATCCGTCGCGAGCTGTATGTCGACGCCGCGAAGGTCGCAGGGCTGTCGACGCGACGGATCCTGGCACGGCACGTCTTCTTCGCGGTGCGGGGTCCGATCGTCATCCAGGCCGCGTTCCTCGCCACGGTCTGCATCAACGTCCAGGCCGGCCTCGCCTTTCTCGGAGTGGGCGCGAGCACTCCGAGCTTCGGCACCATGATTTCAGCGGCCTTCAAGACGCTGTACGGATATCCCGTCCAGATGGTGTGGCCGACGCTCGGTCTGGTCGTCCTCACCGGGGCCTTGATCCTCTTCGCGAACGCCTACCGTGACGCCCTTGCCGGTGGTTCCGCTCCGGCGCGCCGTCGAAACCGTCGTGTGGTCAAGGACCTTACGCAACACGCGGATGAGGCCGCCTGCGCGACGGAGGCACCATGCGACGAGGCGTTGTTGAGGGTGCGGGATCTCCGCGTCGGATATCCACGCCCCGACGGGACGCTCAACGATGTCGTGCACCAGGTCTCGCTGACCGTGAAGAGGGGCGAAGTCGTGGGCCTCGTCGGCGAGTCGGGTTCCGGCAAGACCCAGACGGCGTTCGCGATCCTGGGCCTGCTGAACCGCCACGCTGACGTTTCCGCCAAAGAGGTGTCGCTGGGTGGCCGCCCCCTGCTGAAGCTGACTCAGGCGGAGCTTCGCAAGCTGCGCGGTCCCGACATCGCGTACATCCCACAGGAGCCGATGTCGAATCTCGACCCCTCGTTCACCGTCGGCTCCCAACTGGTCGAGCCCTTGCGGCGCACCATGCCGTCGGCGCAGGCGAAACAGCGCGTACTCGAGCTGCTGGCACGGGTAGGCATCCCCGACCCCGAGCACGTGTTCACCTCGTATCCGCATCAGATCTCCGGCGGCATGGCGCAGCGAGTCCTCATAGCCGGAGCCGTCGCCACGCGACCGAAGCTGCTGATAGCGGACGAGCCCACCACCGCGCTCGACGTGACCGTCCAGGCCGAGATCCTCGACCTTCTCCGAGAGCTGCAACGCGAACTGGAGATGGGCGTGCTCCTGGTCACCCACAACTTCGGTGTCGTTGCGGACCTGTGCGACCGCGTGGTGGTCATGCGGCAAGGCCGGGACGTGGAGACGGGCGAGGTGCGACAGATCTTCCACAACCCGGCACACGAGTACACGAAGTCGTTGATCGACTCGATCCTCGACGAGGAGACCCTCCGCACCGACATGCCGGCTCCCAGGGCCAAGGAAGGGGCCAGATGAACCGCCTCCTGCAGATCGACGACCTGAGGCTGCGCTACCCCGGTGCCAGGTTCCGGCAGCGCTTGCCCGAGGTGCTCAAGGGGGTGTCCCTGCACATCGCACCAGGTGAAACCCTCGGCCTGGTAGGTGAATCGGGGTCGGGCAAGACAACCGTCGGCCGCGCGGTGCTCGGCCTGGCCGAACCGACGGGCGGTGCGATCACCTTCGACGGCCAGGACATCACACACCTGCCCGCAGGCCGGAAGCGGCAACGTGCGCGAGACATCCAGGTGGTGTTCCAGGACCCCTACACCTCACTCACTCCGGCGATGGAGGTGCGGGGCATTCTCAGTGAGCCTCTCATCGCCCAGGGCGTCGAACGCTCCGAGGCGGAGCGCCGTGTGGCCTCGCTCCTCGACCGCGTCGCCCTGCCGAAGGACAGTGCGGACCGATTCGCCCGGGAGTTCTCCGGCGGGCAGCGCCAGCGCATCGCGATCGCTCGAGCCCTGGCGCTCGAGCCTCGGCTCATCGTGTGCGACGAGCCGGTCTCAGCGCTGGATCTGACGACACAGGCACGCGTGCTGGATCTGCTGATCGAGCTCCAGCGCAGCACCGGGGTCGCGTATCTCTTCATCACCCACGATCTGGCGGTCGTACGCCACATCAGCCACCGGGTGGCCGTGATGTACCAGGGCGAGATCGTCGAGACGGGTCCGGCCGCCACCGTCACGACACACCCGCAGGACGACTACACCAAACGACTCCTGCTCGCCGCTCCGACCGCCGACCCGGACGCGCAGGCCGAACGCCGCGCGACCAGGCAGGCATTCCTCGGACGGACCCGAGCCTCGGCCTCGGCCTGAGGCCGTTGACGGGACGCGCTGCGAGACCGCAGGGCATCTGGTCCTACTCGGGCACGAACGCCGCTCTCCCCCTTTGCAATCCCCGTCGCGGTGACGGCAACGCAGACCATGACAAAGGAGTCGCACATGCGCAGTCCAACCCGGCATCGCTGGACCGGCCTTTCAGCCGCCGCAGCGGCCACCGTTCTTGTTCTGAGCGGATGTTCCGGCGCCGCTCCCTCCGAATCCAAGAGCGAGCAACGCGTTCTCAGCCTCTCCACCAGGACGGCGCCCGCGAGCTTCGCCATCGGCAAGTACGGCGGTGGCGAAATCATGATCCAGACCTCGATCTTCGACACCCTGCTCGCCTTCGACCAGCAGGGGGCGATCGTCCCGAGCCTCGCGAAGAAGTTCGCGTACAACGAAGACCGCACGGTCCTCACCCTGACCATCCGGGACGATGCCAAGTTCTCCAATGGTGAGGTCGTCGACGCCAAGGCGGTCGTCGACAACCTGATGGTGACGTTCAAATCCGGGAGCAGCGCCGGCTTTGCAGGCGTGAAAACGATCAAGGCGCAGTCGGGTGGCAGGGTGGTGATCACACTGTCGAAGCCCAATGCCTCACTCGTGCCGAGCCTGGCCGGCGTCGGGGGATTCGTCGCCGCACCGTCCACGCTCGGTACCGCTGCGGAAGCGACCAAGCCGGTCGGCTCGGGCCCGTACAAGTTGAATCTCGCCAAGACCCAGATCGGTGAGAAGTACGTGCTCGACAAGGTCAAAGGCGAGTGGCGGGCCGACAAGTACCCGTTCGACCGCATCGAGATCTCCGTGATCCCGGACCTCACCGCAGCAGCCAACGGCCTGCAGTCCGGTCAGTTGGACCATGCGGTCGGCATCAGCCAGGACCAGGCCAAGTCCCTCAAGGGCCAGTTCACCACCGGAGTCGACAAGCCCACGACCTGGGGCAACATCTGGATCGCGGACCGCGAAGGCGACGTGGTGCCGGCACTCGGCGACAAGCGAGTGCGCCAGGCCATCAACATGGCCCTGGACCGCTCCGACGTGGACAAGCTGACGCCCGGGCAGACCCATGGCATCGACCAGATCTTCCAGGCCGGCGGCGGTGCGTACCAGTCCGACCTGAAGGGCCGCTACCCGCATGACGTCAAGGCCGCTCGCAAGCTGATGGCGGAAGCCGGCTACGCGAACGGATTCTCGGTGACGATGCCGAGCACGCTCGCCTCGACCGATTACGAACCGTTCCTGACCCAGTCCCTCGCCGACATCGGCATCAAGGTGAAGTGGAAGAACGTGTCATTGCAGGACATCGTCCCCAACCTCTCATCGAAGAAGTTCGCGATGTTCTACTTCCCCTCCACGTACTCGGGTTCCGACGCTCTCGATGTCGAGTCGGCCCTCGGCCCGGTCTTCAACCCGTTCAAGACGTCGACTCCGGAGCTGACGAAGCTGCTCGACAAGGCCAACGCGACCGGCGCCGGGAACGCGTTCGCCGACGTCAACCGGTACTTCGTCGACGAAGCGTGGTTCGCGCCGGTCGTCGCGAACACCTTCCTGTGGGCGCACAGCAAGTCGGTCGACTACACGCCCCCGAAGGTCTGGGGCTACTCGGTGCAGCCCTGGACCATCGCAAAGAACTGACCGCCCGCGTCGCCCCGGCTGCTCAGCTGTCGCGAGGCCGCCGGCAGGACGGCCAGGGATCGAAGGTGCCAGGACATGAGGCGTCCGTGCAAGGCCGATCAGGCACGCGGCCCATTTCATCAACACCAAGAGTAGATAGACAAGGAGGACCCGGGATGGGCCGTTTCGAAGGCAGGACCTATCTGATCACCGGCGGCGGGAAAGGCATCGCCGCCGCGCTCGCGGACGAAGTCGCGGCGGGCGGCGGCGCCGTGGCCGTGTTCGACATCGACGGTGACGCGGCGGCCGAGAAGGCAGCCAAGATCAATGCCGGCGGCGGACGCGCGCTGGCCATCCAGGGCGACGCGCGCGACGATGCGACCGTGCGCTCCGCAGTCGCCGCGGTGGTCGAGAAGTTCGGGCGGATCGACGGACTCGCGGCCCTCGCGGGTGTACTCCGTCTCGCCCCGATCGCGGACGTCCCCGACTCCCAATGGCGCGAGGTCGTCGAGACCAACGTGCTGGGGCCGTTCCAGTTCATCCGTGCCGCGGTGCCGCACCTGCGGGCCGCCGGAGGCGGATCCATCGTGCTCGCGGCTTCGGCGATGGCCTTCGCGAGCAGCCCGACGGCCGCCCTGTACTCGGCGTCGAAGGGCGCGATCGTCGCGATGACCAACTCGCTCGCGGTCGAACTGGCCGCCGAGCGCATCCGGGTCAACTGCTTCGCCCCGGGCACAGTACGTACGCCCATGGCACGCGAGCTGGCCCAGATGCAGGACGCGGACGACATCGACGCCACCGTCGACTCCTTCGGGCAGGGGCATCCCATGCTCCGTGTCATCGAGGCTGAAGAGGTCGCCCGGGTCGCGGCATTCCTTCTCAGCGATGACGCGAGTGCGGTTACGGGATCGTGCTACGGCGTGGACGCGGGCATGCTCGCGAACCTGGGGTGATCGGCATGCGTGAACTCACCACCATCGCGAGTGGCCTGGCATTCCCCGAAGGCCCCCGCTGGTACGACGGCTACCTGTACTTCTCCGACATGTACGGGCGAGAGGTGTTCCGCTACCGCGAGGGCACTGGCGTGGAGTCCGTGGCCACGGTCCCCATGCGGCCGTCCGGCCTCGCCCGGGACGCCAGTGGGAAGCTGCTGGTCTCGTCGATGCTGGACCGCCGGATCGTCAGGGTCCGCGACGACGGTGGCCTGGAAACATTCGCTGAACTACGAGAGTTGTGCCCCGGACCCGTCAACGACATGATCGACGACGGCCGCGGCGGGCTCTACGTCGGCAACTTCGGGTTCGACGACGAGGCACCGGAAGCGGTGATGACCCCGACCCGCCTCGTGCACGTGAACGCCGAGGGCGTGGCCGCTCAGGTGGGGGAGCCGATCAACTTCCCCAACGGAACAGTGGTGACCGGCGGTGGCACGAGGCTCCTGGTTGCCGAGACCTTCAGCTGTCGGATCCTCGCATTCGACATCGCGGAAGACGGATCCCTCAGCAATCGCCGCAACTGGGCCGTGTTCCACGAGCTGAAGAACGAATACGACCAGGCCGAGGCGCTCGGCAGCGGCGGGATCCTTCCCGACGGCATCTGCATCGACCGCGAAGGAGCCCTCTGGGTCGCCGACGCCGGCGGCAAGGGTGCCCTGCGCGTGGCAGAAGGCGGCGAGATCCTGGACCGCGTTCCGGCACCGGACGGCAGCGCGGTGTTCGCCGTCGCTCTCGGCGGCGACCAGGAGGACACCCTGTTCCTGTGCATCGGCCCTGCCATGGGCAGCGCCGACCTCGACGTCGTACGAGCCGGCAGCCTCGCCGCCTGCCGCCTGGACGTTGCGAAGGCGTGACCTCGAACGGCTGCGGTACGCACGACGCGGCGCGTACCGCAGCGTTCACCTGACCCACACCCATCCGACCGGCCGCCCTGTCCTGCCCCGGCATGTTGCCGATGCCGGTCGGGTGGGTGTGCTCCCCGCACATGAAAGGTGCAGTGCATGCAGACTTCAGCGCAATACACCGAGCCCACCGCGTTCGACGCTTCTGATCTCTTCAGCATCGAAGGACGCACCGCTGTCATCACGGGCGCAGCCCACGGCCTCGGGCTCGCGATCGCGACTGCCTTCGTCGGGGCGGGCGCGAAGGTGGGGCTCATCGACATCGACGCCGACGCGCTTGCCGACGTCGAGGCGATGCTCAACAAGAGGGGACAGGCAGTCGCCCACGCAGTGGACGTTCGCGACACGGCCGCTGTGACGGCCGCGGTTCGCGCGATCGCGGCACAGTTCGGCGGGATCGACATCCTCGTCAACGACGCCGCGATCTTCCCCAGCGCACCCCTGGCGGACATCGATCTCGACGACGTTGCGACCGCACTCGATATCAACGTGGTCGGCTACCTGCGCACGGTTCAGGCCGCGCTCCCCCATCTGAAGGCGAGCGGCCGCGGCCGCATCATCAACTTCGGGTCGGTGACCTTCTTCCTCGGCAATCCGGACGGCCTGGGCGCCTACATCGCAACGAAGGGCGCGGTTGCCGGGCTCACACGGGCCCTCGCGCGCGAAGTCAGCCCGCTCGGCGTGACGGCGAACGTGCTCGCACCAGGTGCTTTCCCCACGCGTGCCGAGTTCGGCCTGTACGAGGACCCGGCGGCGTTCGACCGCTCGGTGATCGAGAAGCAGTCGGTCAAGCGGCGAGGCTCCGTCTCCGACATCGGCGCGACGGCGATCTACCTGGCGAGCGACGCCTCCGCCTTCGTCACCGGCCAGACGCTCCTCGTCGACGGCGGCTGGACCTTCAACTGACCTGTCCAACACGGCAGTCGGCAACACATCACATCACCAGAGGAAGAAGAACATGGACAAGTACAGGGGCAAGGACGTTCCGATGAACGTCCTGTGCGAAGGCGCGACGACCGAGGTGCGTATCTCCCACCCCGAGGGGATCGCCGTCGACCAGGAGGGCAACATCTGGTGCGGTGGAGATCGCGGCGAGATCTACCGGATCGCCCCCGACGGAAGCAGCTGGGAGATCGTCGCGAACACCGAGGGCTTCTGCCTGGGCATGGCCTTCGACCACAACGGTGACCTCTTCATCTGCGACATGAAGCATGCCGCGGTGTTCCGCCTCGAGGTCGCGACCCGCACGCTCACTCTCTTCGCGGACGGCGTCGAGGGCCATCGGTTCCTCCTGCCCAACTACCCGGCCTTCGACCGTCAGGGCCGCCTGTTCGTCTCCGACAGCTGGAAGTTCGACGAACCAGGACCCGGCGTCCTCGTCTTCAACCCCGACGGATCCGGGGAGGTCTGGCACGAGGGGCCGTTCACCTTCGCCAACGGGCTGGCGTTCAGCCCGGACGGATCGACGCTCTACGTCGCCGAGACGTTCCGCAACGCCATCAGCGCGATCACGGTGCAGGCCGACGGTTCGGCGGGCGACAAGCGCGACCTCGCCATCCTGCCGGGCATCTATCCCGACGGGCTCGCTGTGGGCGAGGACGGGTCGGTCTTCGTGGGCTGCTACGAGCCGAGCAAGGTCCTCAACGTCGCGCTGGACGGCACCGCCACCGTCGTCGGCGAGGACGACTCGGCCCACACGCTCGCCCACCCCACGAACCTTGCCTTCCAGGGCAATCGCCTGTTGTCGAGCAACCTCGGCCGGTGGCATGTCACCGAGCTCGCGGTGAACCTCGGCGGCGTCCCCCTTCCGCCGAAGTGACCACGGGCACGCCGGAACGGCGTATGAACAAGGCCAAGGCGATAGTCAAGACCACCCAGGGCGCCGGCGGGGTGGAAATCCGTGAGGTCTGCGTGCGCCCGCCGGGGACGGGTGAGGTCGTGGTCGAGGTCGCCGCGGCTGGGGTGTGCGGGACCGATCTGCACATCATGGAGGGCGAATGGCCCACTGAGCCCCCCGTGGTCATGGGCCATGAGACGAGCGGCACGGTCGTCGAGTGCGGCGACGGGGTCGGCGACGAGTGGCTCGGTGCGGGCGTCGTCGCGGAGGTCATCATCGCGGACGGCACCTGCCGCAATTGCCTGCGAGGCAGGCGCAACCTCTGTGAGAACCGCCGGGCCATCGGACGCCTCGCCGATGGAGCGTTCACCAGGCACCTCACCATCCCCGTGCAGAACCTGCACCGGGTGCCCGACGGCCTCGACCTCCTGGACGCGGCGCTCGCCGAACCGCTTGCCTGCGTGCTCGGTGCGCTCGACTTCCCACCCGTCGTAGCGCCCGGTGACCGTGTACTCGTCACCGGTCCCGGAACCGTCGGTCTGCTGGCCGCGCAGGTGGCACGCCTGGCGGGGGGCACGCCGACGGTGGCCGGCACCCCACGGGACGCCGGCCGACTCGCGGTGGCGCGGGATCTCGGATTCTCGGTCGTGGGGGAGTCCGCGCCGCTCGACGCGAGCGCGGTCAGCGAGCAGTTCGACGTCGTCATCGAGTGTTCCGGCGCGGTGGTCGCGGCGAATCTGTGCCTCGCCGCCTGCGCGAAAGCCGGAACCTATGTCCAGCTCGGCATCTTCGGAGCCCCCGCACCCATCGACATGGACCAGTTCTGCCTCAAGGGGCTCTCCCTCAAGACGTACTACGGCGCGTCACCGCATGCCCTCGACAAGGCGCTGCTGTTGCTGGCCGACGGAGGGGTCGCAGCCCGTCCCCTCATCAGCCGGGTCGCCGCACTTGACGACTGGGAGTCCGTCTTCGAGCAGACGCGCTCCGGAGCCGGACTGAAGTTCATCTTCGATCCGGCCCTGTAGGCCCAGCCCCTTGAGGTCACTCAACCGAGAAACGGCACTCACATGACACACCGCACCGCACGGCATACCGTCGTCCTGGACGGCGTGTGGGACGTGGCGGACACCGTCTCCGCGACCGAACCGCCGACTGCGTACCGGCATCGCGTCCCCGTGCCGGCCCTGACTCATTCGTCGACGCCGGAGTTCCCCGGAATCGACGAGTTCGAGACCCCCGAATACGAGGTCGTCAAGGGATTCATCGGTCTCCCGTCCGACCCGCACCGCTTCACCGACGCCGGCACCCCGGGCCACCCGCGGAACTACTTCTGGTACCGCACGACCTTCGAGGCCCCTGCGCCGCGCGACGTCGCCACACTGCGGGTGAGCAAAGCGCAGTTCGGCTCCGAAGCGTGGGTCAACGGCGTACGCGTCGGCGGCAACGACAGTGGATTCACCGCAGCCGGCTACGACATCACGAGCGCCATCCACTGGTCGGCCGAGAACGAAGTCGCCATACGCATCGGAGCACACCCCGGCGTCCTGCCACCCGGCAACACGGCGGTCGTCGACTTCGAGAAGACGCACTGGACTCCCGGCATCTGGGACACCGTCGCGGTGATCTTCCATGACGGAGTCTCGATCACCTCGACCCAGGTCGCGCCGCGGATCGATCCGAAACAGATCACCGTGCAGACGCAGCTGACGAACACCACGTCGACATCCGTCACCACCACGCTCGTCCAGTCGGTGCGCGCCTGGCAGGGCAACGACGTGATGGCGCGAACGGAACAGAGCGTCACGCTCGAAGCCGGCGAATCACGCACGATCACGGAGACGATTCCGCTCCCCGATGCCCAACTCTGGTCGCAGGAGTCGCCCAACCTCTACGTGCTCGACACCGGCACTGGCGGTGACAGCACATCGACCCGCTTCGGCGTACGCGAGTTCAGGTTCGATGCCGCGACCAAGCGCGCCTACCTCAATGGCGAGGTCATCTTCCTCCGTGGTGCGACGGTATGCCTGCATCGATTCTTCGACGACGAGAAGGCCGGGACGCTGCCGTGGCAGGAGGACTGGGTACGCAAGCTCCTCGGCCTCATCCCTCGACGGATGAACTGGAACACGCTGAAGTTCACCATCGGCCCGGTGCCTGAGAAGTGGCTCGAGATCGCGGACGAGGAGGGGCTGCTCGTCCTCTACGAGTTCCCGGTCTGGACCTTGATGCCAGAAGTGAGACAGGGGTGGAGCAAGGAGTTCGACACCGCCACGCTGCGCCGGGAGTACGAGGCTTGGCTGAGCGACAACTGGAACCACCCCAGCATCGTCTACTGGGCCGCGAGTCTGGAGTCGAAGCTCCCGCAGGAGCAGTCGACCGACATCATCGAGGCCGTCCGCAAGGCGGATCTCTCCGACCGTCCGTGGGGCAACAGCTGGAATCCTCCGCAAGGCCCGGATGATCCTCACGAGTACAAGCAATACATGTCGAGCGACCCGAAATTCGACATGCTCCAGCTCGAGTCCGGGGGCGGTGCCCGCCGCGCACCGTACGACCCGCCCACGGGGCACCCAGCGCTCATCACCGAGTTCGACTGGATCTGGCTCACCCGCGACGGCGAACCGACTCCGTACACGAAGGACCTGTGGACGAAGACGCCGTACCCGCACGAGACCGCTGACGAACGCTTCCGCACTCAGGCGTACCTCCTGGCGGGGCAGATCGAATACTGGAGGTCGTACCGGAACTACGCGGGCATCCTCTACCTCTCCTACCTGTCCGCCGGCTGGGTCGTCGACAATTTCCGCGACGTCGAGAATCTGACCTTCCAGCCGTACTACGAGGAATACGTCGCCGACGCGTTCAACCCGTTGGGTGTCTACGTCAACTTGTGGCAGCGGGCGCTGGAAGTGAACAGTTCCCGCACGTTCGACGTTTCGCTGGTCAACGACGAGAAGAAGCGGGCCACGGGGACGATCACCGTCACGATCGAGAACGAGGACGGGAAGGCGCTCGCGTCGTCATCGCTCCCCTTCGATGTCGGGCCCAACGGACAGATGACCTACCCGGTGGCCATCGATCTGCCGTCCGATGAGGGCCAGGTCGTGCTGAAGGCCACGGCGCGGAAGGCGGGTGCCGAAGGTGAGGACGAGCAGACGGTGAGCCGACGCTTCGTGACGCTGCTCCCTGAAGGCTCCCTCGCCGGCGCGACACACAGCCTCCTGCCCGCCGACCAGATGGAAACCGGAGGTCAGTTCACAGCGGGCTAGTGCTTCGTTACGTAGCGTGATATCGCCTGGTGGCGGGTGCCTCGCTGGTATGAGGCTGGGGGCAGTGGAACGGCTCCGGGGTGAGTTAGCGCCATTACCTGCCTGATCAGAGAGGCATGGGAGGGGCCGGTCTGCGCATCGAGTGACAGGACGTCGAACTCGTCCGCGTCGTCCACCACATCGACCGGGCCATTGAGGACGCACACGCTGGCTGACCGGCCTCACTGTGTTGGCTGCTCGCGCAACGCGGCCTGCGTCAAGCCGTCCACTGCACTCATTCCGTATTGCTGGGGCAGGCCCCTCGGCGCGATCCCGCCGCACATCGAGTAGACGAGATCGCGTCGGTGCTCGCAGGTCATCGGCCAGGACCGCGTAGGGCATCCACCTGGTGAAAGAGGTACGAGCAAGTTGTCTCATTGTCGGTCCCTTCAGGGCAGGTTGAGTATCTGTTCCGACGAAGTCATCCGACTCTAGTCGGATCAGGCCGTTATGCCGGGATCGATGGGACGGTTGCGCAGTGCCGTCCCGGACGGGGGTCTGACTCATGAGATTTATGACCAGAGTGTCCCGTCACAGGCTTGTCGACTGCCGTTGCGGGACGGTGCCTGCTGTGTACCGAGCCACGGGGCGTGTCCCAATAGCGCCTCTGTGTGTCAAGCGGCATGGGCGAGGCGGGTCCGTTGGTCTCGTTTCATGATCCGGTAGACCACGTTGGACAGCCGTCGCTTGAGAGCCCTCCGGGCCTCCGAAGGTGTCTTCCCCTCAGCGATCTTGCGGAGGTAGTAGTCCTGCCCGCGCCCGCCATCGCGGATCTGGCAGACGGCGATGGTGTGCAGGACCGAGTTGAGCGCGCGGTTTCCGCCGGTGTTGAGCCGGTGGCGGACGTTGTTGCCGCTGGAGGCGTCCAGGGGTGCGCTGCCGGTGTAGCTGGCGAAGTGATGTTCGGTGGGGAAGCGGTTGATGTCCCCGATATGCCCGAGGACCTTCGCGGCGAGCACGGTGCCGAGGCCCGGCAGGGTGGTCAGCGTGGTGCGGGTCGCAGCGATGGCCTCGCGCATTTCGGCTTCGTTGTCCTTGACCTGCCGGTCCAGTCTGCGCAGGTCGGCCAGCAGGTCACGGGCTATGTCCCGGCGGCAGTTGTCGGTGGCCGTGATCGGCCGGACGCCCTTCATCAAGGCGGCGGCCTTGTCGGCCGACAGGCCGGTGGGTGCTCCGCCGGGCAGGAGATCGCGCAGGACGGCGTGGAGTCGGTTGAGGACGCGGGTGCGTTCCTGGACCAGGTCGTCCCGCCGCTCGGTCAGCAGCCGCAGGATCGTGGTCTGGTCTTCCTGGACCACGGGGCGCAGGTCGTGTCGGAAGAGGGCGACCTGGGCGACGTGGAGGGCGTCCTTGGCATCGGTTTTGCGGTCTCCGCCGGTGGCCAGCAGCCGGGCCCGGGCGGACAGGGTGGAGGGCACGTCGACCACGTTCTCGCCCGCGGCGGCCAGCTGCTGGGCGAGCGAGCGGCCCAGGCCGCCGGCGCCCTCGACCGCGAAACGACGCTCAGGCCACTGCTCGCACCAGCGCAGCAGCTGGCGGAAGGTTCCGGCGTTGACGACGAACCGGCGCTGGGCCAACTGGTGGCCTGCTGCGTCGACGGCGACGGCGGTGTGGGACGACTTGTGCGGATCGACACCGATCAGGATCACAGGCTGCTGCCCTCGCACTCGATGAGACAGGAAGGAGAGTGCGGTGGGCACCCTGACTTGAAGTCACTGCGTCACCTTCATGCCTCTGTCGAGCCACACCGCTCGGGTGTCGGTCGGCGGCGGCACGCTATTAGTGAGCCAGCCCGAAGGCGGCAAGGAGCACTGCGGGCCCGTGCCGACCGACACCCTGGACGCTACGGCTGCAGACCGCGCGTCTGGGGTCGATTCAACAAGTCAGGGGCCTTGCCGACGATCAGGCGCCATCACGGTTCAGACCGCCCGAGCAGGCCGGTGCTATCTACACGTCACATCACCAGGCAGGAGGCGAACACCATGACGACCAGACAACGCAGCACCTCTTCCAGCACAGATCCGCCAGTTCGGCGCGAGATCGTCCTGGGCGTGGACACGCACGGCGAGGTTCACGTCGCCGCCGTGATCTCCTCGCTGGGGAAGATCTTGGGGACCGAGTCCTTTCCGGCGACAGTGGCCGGCTACCGGCAGCTGCTCGTGTGGGCCCGTAAGCGAGGGACGGTGCGTCGGGCCGGTGTGGAGGGCACCGGCACCTTCGGCGTGGGCCTGTCTCGCTACCTGCTGGCGCAGCAGGTCGAGGTATACGAGGTGAACCGGCCCGACCGCTCGGCCCGTCGGTTGCTGGGGAAGTCGGACCCGATCGACGCACAGGCCGCCGCTCGAGCGGTGCTCAGTGGCCGCGCCCGGGCCCGGGCCAAGTCCGGCGACGGTCCGGTGCACAGTGCCCGGTTGTTGAAACTCGCCAAGGACTCCGCGGTCAAGGCCCGCACCCAGGCGATCAACCAGCTCAAGGCCGTCCTGGTCATCGCTGACCCCGCCCTGCGGGAACAGCTGTCCAGCCTGGGTAACCGTGAGCTGTTCCGCACCTGCGCACGCCTCGGCCCACCCGATGGTGGGGGAGACGCGGACGCGGTGACCCAGGTCACCCACATGACGTTACGCATGCTCGCTGAGCGCATCGAGCAGCTCACCGGGCAGATCGATGAGCTGAACCAGCGCCTGACCCGGCTCGTCGAACGTCACGCCCCACAGCTGCTCGTACCAGTGGGCATCGGTCCGGACAGCGCCGTCACTCTCCTGATCACCATGGGGGACAATCTCGAGCGGCTGAACACCGAGGCGTCCTTTGCTGCCCTTTGCGGAGTCAGCCCCATCGAGTACTCCTCCGGCCGGCGGCGCACGCGTCGGCTCAACTACGGCGGCGACCGACAGGCCAACGCCGCCCTGCACCGCATCGTCTTCACCCGGCTGCGCCACGACCCGCGCACCCAGGCGTACTACGAACGCCGCACCCAGGAAGGCAAGACCCGACGCGAGATCATCCGATGCCTCAAGCGATATGCGGCCCGCGAGGTCTTCAACCTGTTCAGACCGGCTTCCCGCACCCCTGCGTTATAGGGGCGTCGGTGATATGGCGAAGACCCGGCGGGACCGATCGTGACGCTACCCGCACGGAGCCGTGAGACGACCAAGCCGCACTGGAGCGCTCCAGTGCGGCTTGGTCGTGAGATCGGGTGCGCTTGCGCGGACGATGCGGTCGGCGCCTCATGCGGTCCGGGTTCCTGGGGTGCTTTGGGGGTTCGTGGATTTGCGATCGCATCCGCTTATCTGTCTCTGCAAAGGGGACTGTGCCCCTGACGGCACAGATGGGCGGGAGGGCCCCACGGACGCGCTGCCCTGGTCTGACCGACCCGCCTGGCAGTCCCGCCTCGTTCCACCAGGAGGATCCGGCCAACCGGCCGACGGCCTATTCGGCTGGGAACCGGTTCACGAAGACCGAGTTCCCGGCTGGTCCGGGGGCAGGCGGTGCCCTCAACCCATCGCCTACCCCCGGTTCCCGCACCGCAGGTGCTCCGCGGGACCCCGGGTGCGGTTCCGGGGCCGGCGGAGCGGCGTCAGCGTGCGGTACGGGGATCTGTAGCGCGGGCCAGAACAGAACGCGCGCGTTCGAGGACCGGCCGGTCGATCATCTGTCCGTCGAGCGTGGTGACCGACTCACCGGCTTCGAGGACGCGGCGCGCCCAGCGCAGTTCGCCCGGTGCGGGCGCGAACGCCGCAGCCGCAGGGGCGACTTGGTCCGGATGAACGCACAACTTGCCGGTGAAGCCCAGACGCCGTGCGTGTGCCGCGTCTTCGCCCAGGGCGTCGGGGTCCCTTACAGCGGTGGTGACGCCGTCGATCGGCGGGTGGGCGCCCATGGCGACGGAGGCCAGGACCAGCCGGGAGCGGGCGTGGGCCAGGGCCGTGTGGTCGTCGGGGGCCACACCGAGTTGGGCGGCCAGGTCGACGTTGCCGAAGGCGGCGCGGACGGTTCCGGGGGCGGCGCACAGTTCGGGGGAGCGTTCGATGCCGAGGGCCGTTTCGACCAACGGGATCAGCGGGCAACGGCCGGATGTGCGGGCAGTGATTTTCGCGAGGGTCTCCTGCTGCTCGGCCTTGGGCACCATGACCGGGCAGCCGTGCTCGGCGGCCGTCGCGAGGTCGGCCTCGTGCCAGGGCGTGCCGGGTGGGTTGACGCGTACGACGGCGCGGTTGCCGCGCGCGAGCCACGCACCGGTCTGGGTACGGGCCGCTTCCTTGTCGGCCGGGGCGACGGCGTCCTCCAGGTCGATGATGACGAGGTCGGCGCCGGCGGCGGCTGCCTTGGCGAAGCGGTCGGGGCGGTCGCCGGGGACGAAGAGCAGGGTGTGTGCGGCGGCGATGCGCTCGTTGTCCGGGTGGCTCATGCGAAGGTCACCTCGGCGGTGGCGTGGCGGCCCTCTCGGTGGGTGGCGACGCGCAGCCGGGCCCGGCAGCCGTCGGACGGTGTGCCGTCGGCCAGCAGGTGTTCGCCCTTGAAGGCCGGCCGGTGCAGGCGGTAGGACAGCGAGCGCACCTGCCGCTCGGGGGCGCCTCGGCGGACCAGTTCCAGCATGAGCAGGGCCAGCAGGGGGCCGTGCACGACGAGGCCGGGATAGCCTTCGACGTCACGGCAGTACGGGGTGTCGTAGTGGATGCGGTGGGCGTTGGCGGTGAGCGCGCTGAACCGGAACAGCAGGGTCTCGGTCGGCTGAAGACGCAACTGCCAGGGGCCTTCGGCGTTTGGAACGGACGAGTCTTCGGGCATGCCCGGGTGCTGGGGCGTGGAGCCCTCGCCCGACCTGTAGACGATGTCCTGCTCTTCGACCAGGCAGGTGCGCCCGTGCTGCCGGAACTCCTGGCGTTCGGTGACGAACAGCAGCTCGCCGGTGCGGCCCTGCTTGGGTGTGACGGCCGCCAGGCTGCTGACTCGCTCGGCGGTCGCGGCGAGGCGCAGGGGCTGGATGATCTCGCACCGTCCGCCGGCGAACATCCGCCGGCGTGCGGGGATGGGCGGTAGGAAGCGGGCGTCGCGCGGGTGTCCGTCGGGGCCGAGGTCCTGCTGGGGCGCCCAGTGCAGGAAGTACAGCCAGTGCCACAGCGGCGGCAGGGGGTCGCCGGGCTCGGCGGCGGTGCCGGGGAGGTCCAGTAGTGCGGACAGGGCTGCTGTGGGACCCGGTGGCAGGTCGTCCGCGCAGGTGTCCGGTTCGGGGTGCCATGCCTCCACGTAGGAGGCGAGGGAGGAGGGCATGGGCTTCGTCGTCTCTTTGTCGCAGGGTGGTCAGGTCAGGGGAGCGGTCTTGGTCGAGGCGGGTGTCGCGGGGACGGTTCCCGTCTCCTCCAGCAGGGAGGTGCGGGACGGTTCGCGTACGGCGAGGGTGGCCAGGAAGGTCAGGGCTATGCAGGCGGTGACGTACCAGAAGAAGACGGTTTCGTGGCCGCCCTTCTTCAGGGCCAGCGCGATGGGTTCGGTCAGTCCGCCGAAGGTGGCGGTGACCAGGGCGTGCGGCAGGCCGACGCCGAGGGCCCGGACCTTGGTGGGGAACATCTCGGCCTTGATGACGGCGGCCAGTGCCGAGTACCCGCTCACGAAGGTGAGGGCCAGGGTCATCAGCAGGAAGGCGAGCCACGGGCTGTTGATGTGGCCGAGTGCGGTCATCAGCGGCACGGTCAGGATCATGCCGCCGATGGAGAAGGCGAACATGACCGGGCGTCGGCCGACACGGTCGGAGAGGGCACCCGCGGCCGGTTGGAGCAGCATGTAGACGAACAGGGCGGCGAAGCCGATGAGGGAGACGGTCGACTTCGGGATGCCCGCTGTGTTCACCAGGTACTTCTGGAGATAGGTGGTGTACGTGTAGAAGGCGACGGTGCCGCCGACGGCGAGCCCGAAGACGGCCAGCAGTTGACGCGGGTACTCGGTGAACAGGGAGTGGATGCCCAGGCGTTCGTGCGCTGTGCCGGTCTGCTCCCTCTCCTTCGCTCTTTCCTTCTCCTGCCGGAAGTGCTGCGACTCCTCCATGCTGCGGCGCAGGTACATCACGGCCAGGCCGGCCACCGCGCCGATCACGAAGGGGACGCGCCAGCCCCAGCTTTGCAGCTGGTCGTCGGTGAGCGTGTTTTGCAGGACGATCGCCACGAGAAGGGCCGCGAGTTGTCCGAGCACGATAGACACGTACTGGAAGCTGGAGTAGAAGCCGCGTCGGCCCGGTGGCGCGATTTCGGCGAGGTAGGAGGCGCTGGAGCCGAACTCGCCGCCCACGGAGAGTCCTTGGAGCAACCGGGCCAGGACCAGGAGGACGGGGGCCCACAGGCCGATGGTGGTGTGGCCGGGGGAGAGGGCGATGGTGAGGGAGCCCGCGCTCATCAGGGTGACGGACAGGGTGAGGGCGCGGCGGCGGCCGTACCGGTCGGCGTAGGCGCCGAGCAGCCAGCCGCCGAGGGGGCGCATCAGGAAGCCGACGGCGAAGACGACGGCCGTGGACAGGAGTTGGGCTGTCTGGTTGCCCTCGGGAAAGTACGAGGCCGCGAAGTAGATGCTGAAGGTGGCGTAGGCGAACCAGTCGTACCACTCGATCAGGTTGCCCAGACAGCCGCGGATGACGTTGGCGGTGACGTGGGAGCGTGCGGGGAGGGAGGGGGTGCGGCTCTGCGACATGGGAAGCTCCGTTGCTCGTGTCGCGGTGGGAATGGGTCGTGCGGGTCCTCTCAGCGCAGGACGAAGGGGTTGCCGGTGGGTGCGCCGGTGTTGATCCAGACGGTCTTGTTCTCGAGGTAGTCGTTGATGGCGTCGATGCCGTTCTCGCGGCCGAGGCCGGAGTCCTTGAAGCCGCCGAAGGGGGTCAGACAGCTGACCGCGCGGTAGGTGTTGATCCAGACGGTGCCGGAGCGGACGCGGTCGGCCATGCGGAAGGCCCGTCCCATGTCGCCGGTCCACACGCCCGCGCCGAGGCCGTAGCGGCTGTCGTTGGCGATCCCGACGGCCTCGTCCTCGTCCTGGAAGGGGATGACGGCGAGGACGGGCCCGAAGACCTCCTCCTGGGCGATGCGCATGCTGTTGCGGACGCCGGTGAAGACGGTGGGCTCGACGAACCAGCCTCCGCGCTCGGCGGCCTTGCCGCCGAGGGCGAGCCGGGCGCCTTCCTGCTGCGCGATGTCGATGTAGTCGAGGACCTTGGCGTACTGGGCGGGTGTGGTGATCGGCCCGACCTGGGTGTTCTCGTCCATCGGATCGCCCATGCGGGCCGTGCGCGCGAGGTCCGTCAGGCGGCTGACGACCTCGTCGTGCACGTCGTGCTGTACCAGGAGCCGGGATCCGGCAATCAGGTCTGGCCGGTGGCGGCGAAGATGCCGGAGACGGCGCCGTTGACGGCGGCCTCCAGGTCGGCGTCGGCGAAGACGATGTTGGGGGACTTGCCGCCGAGTTCGAGGCTGACGTGCTTGAAGTCGCGGGCGGCTGCCTGGTTGATGTGCCGGCCGGTGGTGTCCGAGCCGGTGAAGCTGACCTTGCGGACCAGGGGATGCTCGACGAGGGTGGCACCGACGTCCTGGCCGAACCCGGTGACGACGTTGAACACGCCGGGCGGCAGACCCGCCTCGTGGAAGAGCCGGGCCAGTTCCAGGGTGGAGGCGGAGGTGAACTCCGAGGGCTTGACCACCACCGTGCAGCCCGCGGCCAGGGCGGGGGCGAGTTTCCAGGCCAGCAGCAACAGCGGGGAGTTCCACGGCGTGATGACGGCGACGACTCCGACGGGCTCCTTCTTCGTGTAGGCGAAGTAGCCCTTCTTGTCCAGTGGTGGAACGGTGCCCTCGACCTTGTCGGCCAGCCCGCCGTAGTAGTGGAACCATTGGGGGACGTAGGCGACTTGCCCGTGCATCTCGGTGAACAGCTTGCCGTTGTCGCGTACTTCGACCTCGGCGAGCTCGCGGGCGTTAGTGGCGATGGTGTCGCCGAGCCTGCGCAGCAGGGCGCCGCGGGCGCTGGCGGTCAGTTCCGCCCAGGGTCCGGTGTGCAGGGCGCGGTGGGCGGCCCGGACGGCGTCGTCGACGTCCTGTGCGGTGCCCTGGGCGATCTCGGCCCAGGGGCTGCCGAGGTAGGGGTTGTCGGTGGGGAAGCAGGCGCCACCGTCGGCCTTGCGATGCTCGCCGTCGATGAACAACTCGTAGCGCTGCATGGGAATCCCGCCCGTTCAGAAGGTGCTCAGGCCGAGCGCGGCACGGAAGGAGTTCTTGTTGGCCACACCATCGCGGGGCGGCAGGGCGCGGGGCGGTTCGTCGGTGGCGATGAGGACGTGTGCGTACGTCGTCGCCGTACGCGCGGTGATGCGTGCGGCCAGGTCGTCCGTCTCGGCGAGGCCGGTGATCCGTACGGCGTCGCGGATGCCGAAGCCCTGCGCGACGGCGACGAGGTCGGTGCCGAGGCCGGTGTGGCTGGGCTGCATGCCGGTCTCGCCGAAGTGGGCGTTGTCCAGGACGATGAGCGTGAGGTTGGGCGGAAGCTGGGCGCCGATGGTGGCCAGCGTGCCGATGCCCATGAGGTGTTCGCCGTCCCCGGTGAGGGCGACGACCGGCCGGTCGGGCTGGGCGAGGGCCAGGCCGAGGGCGAGCGGCGCGGCGGCGCCCATCGCTCCCCACAGGTAGAAGTTCGTGCGGCGGTCGCCGGCGGCGAACACGTCGTAGGTCGGGGAGCCGAGCCCGGTGACGACCAGGGTGTCCTCGGGGAGGCGGGCGATCAGGCCGGCGACGAAGCGGCGCCGGTCGAGACGTACCTCAGTGGTGGTGGTCATCAGTGGCGCTCCCACTTCTTGCGGCCGATCAGCTTCTGTCCGAGCAGTACGGCGACGCGCTCGCCCGCCTCGAACACCGAGTCCAGGGCGGCCTCGACCGTCTCCTGGACCTCGTCGGGGGTGTCGGCGCGCAGCACGGTGATCCCCATCAGCTCCAGGGCCTGCTGCGTCGTCCGGCCCATGGGGCCCTGCCACGGGTTGAACTCGGCGTATTCGCCCCGCATGGTGACCAGCGTCAGGAAGGGGAACTGGCACATCTGCAGGAGCGAGAACATGTTCACGCAGTTGCCGACGCCGCTGCTCTGCATCAGCAGCACGGCGCGCTGCCCGCCCAGCCAGGCGCCGCTGACGACGGCGACGCCCTCCTCCTCGGTGGTCAGCACGACGTCATGGATGGCGGGGTCGCGCTGGGCCTCGCGGATGGTGTGGGAGTGGCCTGCGTCCGGTACGTAGGCGATCTGCTGGACGCCGCGCTTCTTCAACGCGGAGAAGACGTCCTCCTGCCAGGAGGGCGGCGCGGAAGTGGCTGTTTCGTTCATGCGGCACATCATGAGTGCTGATGGATGATGCTGAACAATAGAAAGACGTGATCCCGGTATGCGGTGCCGGTATGGCTACACCTCACCTCCGAGGAACGCCGAGACCAGCGCGCTCGCCTCATCCCGGCACTCCTCGAAGTACGCGTGCCGGGCTCTGCGGAAGAGGTGGGTGCGCGTGTCGGGGATCCGGGCGGCGAGCAGGGGAAGGTTGTCCGGCGGTGCCATGCGGTCCTGGTCGCCGTGGAGGATCAGCGTCGGCGCGGTGATGGCGGACAGGGCGTCCCAGGCGTCGTGCCGGTTGCTGGCGAGCAGGTGGCCGTGGCGGGCGTGCGGTGGCATGCCGGGGTCGCCGAGGGTGGTGTAGGGGCGCCGGGTGGGTGGCGCGCCAGGTGGGGGAGTACATGAGGTCGATCAGGGCCTGTCGGGCGGCTTCCGGGTCGGTCTGGGCCAGGGCCCGCCGTACCGAGGCGTCCCGCTCGACGGCGTGCGGTCCGCCCGGTGTGGTGCAGCCGAGTACGAGGCGCCGGACTCGCTCCGGGTGGCGTACGGCGATCCACTGCGCCACCCGGCCGCCCATGGAGGTGCCGTACACATCGGCGCGCTCGACGCCCAGGTCGTCCAGGACGGCGATCACGTCGTCCCCGAACTGCTCGGTGGAGTAGCCGTGTTGGGGCTTGTCGCTGGCACCCGTGCCCCGGTAGTCCAGGGTGATCGTGCTGTGTGTGGCGTGGAAGTCCGCACGTATGCCGTCCCACCAGTGGTGGTTGTTGGCCTGCCCGGCGAGGAGCACGAGCGGAAAGCCGGTGCCCTGCCTCTGGTAGGCGAGTGCGGTGCCGTCTGCGGCGAGGGCGAACCCCTGCCGCGGTGAGTTCGTGTCGGGCATGTGAGTTCCTCGGGCCGTACTGATGGGTTACTTGGCTTCGGCGGAGCCGTCGGCACCCAGGAGCTGCGCGGAGAGCCATCTGCCCTGGGCCACCGCCGAATGGATCTGGTGCACCAGCTCGCGGGCGACGACCTCGACGGCGGGCGGTGTCCGGCCGTATCTGGGGGTGGCGAGGACGATCGAGCGCCGCACCTCGGGTTCGCCCAGCGGTGCGGCGCTCAGCGTGCCGTCGGCGACGTCCTCGGCGATACCGACGCCGGGCAGGACGGTCCAGCCGTGCCCGGCGAGGACGAGCTGCTTCTGCACCGGCATGGAGTTGGTCTGGACGGCGACGTGCAGCTCGGTCCCGGCGCGGCCCGCGGCCGCGTCGATCAGGGCGCGCAGCGCGTGACCGGAGGCGGGCATGACGAGGGGGCGGGTGGCGGCCTCGGCGAACGGGACCGGCTGGTCGGCGCGCAGTCCGTCCGTGGCGGGAGCGACCACCCACAGGTGTTCGCGCACCAGCGGGCGGGCGTTGAGCGAGGGTGTGTTGTCCAGGTTGTACAGCAGGCTCAGGTCCAGGTCGCCGTCGTCGAGCCACTGCTGGAGGTGCCCGGAATAGGCCGTCATGAGCCGCAGTTCGATGCCCGGGTGGTCGCGGGCCACGGCGGTCACGAGCGCTGCGGCCAGCAGGTCGGTGGTGCTCTCCAGCAGGCCGACCGTGACGATGCCGGTCACCGCGCCAGGGGCCGGCCGCACTTCGGCGCGGGCCCTCTCCAGTTCGTTCAGGGCGCGTCGGGCCCGGTCCACCATGATCGCCCCGGCGTCCGTGGTGCGCATGCCCTGGCGGGTGCGCTCGAAGAGGGGGACGCCGAGTTCCTGCTCCAGGGTGCGGATCTGCCGGGTGACCGCGGGTTGCACCAGGTGCAGCAGTTCGGCGGCGCGGGTGACGCTGCCGACCTCGGCGACGGTGACGAGCGCCTTGAGCTGTTTGACGTCCACGGTCTCTTCCTCCGGCACCATCCCCACCCGGCATGGCAGAATCAAAGATTGCTATTTCACTCTGGATGACATGAGTCTCCATGATGGTACTCCCGGTTCGGGACCAGAAACCCTCCTGGAGGTCACCCCATGGCCGCGTCCCCTCAAGCCCTGCCGCTGTCCGGCATCACGGTCGTCAGCCTCGAACAGGCGGTGGCCGCCCCCTTCGCCACCCGTCAGCTGGCCGACCTCGGGGCCAGGGTCATCAAGGTGGAGCGCCCGGGAGGCGGCGACTTCGCCCGCAGGTACGACACCACGGTGCACGGAGAGTCCAGCTACTTCGTCTGGCTCAACCGGTCCAAGGAGTCCCTCACCCTCGATCTGAAGTCCGAGCGCGGCCGGCAGGTCCTGGAGCAGTTGCTCACCCAGGCCGACGTGTTCGTGCAGAACCTGGCTCCGGGGGCGACGGCCCGCCTGGGCTTCGGTACCGATTCCCTCGCGGAGCGTTTCCCCTCGCTCATCTCCTGCACCGTCTCCGGCTACGGCACCACCGGACCCTGGGCCGACCGCAAGGCATACGACCTGCTGGTGCAGTGCCAGACCGGCCTGGTCTCCCTGACCGGCAGTCCGGACGAGCCCGCCCGGGTGGGCATCTCCGTCGCCGACATCGCCGCCGGCATGTACGCCTACTCGGGCATCCTCACCGCCCTGCTCACCCGGGCGACCACCGGTGCCGTACGAGCCGTCGAGGTGTCCCTGTTCGAGGCGCTCGCGGAGTGGCTGAGCCAGCCCGCGTACTACACCCGCTTCGGTGGCACGCAGCCCCCGCGTGTCGGCACCCAGCACGCCACCATCGCCCCCTACGGCGCCTTCACCTGCGCCGACGGCAAGGACGTGCTGCTCTCCGTCCAGAACGAACGCGAATGGGCCGCCCTGTGCGAGCGGTTCCTCGACGCCCCCGGCCTGGCCGACGACCCGCGCTTCGCCACCGGCGCCGCCCGCGTGGCCCACCGCGAGGAACTGAACGCGATCGTGGCCGAGCGGTTCGCCGACTCCGACAGCGCCGAGGTGATGAAGGTGCTGGACGAGACCGGCATCGCCAACGCCGGTGTGAACGACATCGAGGACTTCCTGGCGCACCCCGTGCTCGCCGGGCGTGAGCGGTGGCGGGACGTCCGCATTCCGTCAGGCGCGATGGTCCCGGCACTGCTGCCGCCGGCGGACCTGACCGGCAGCACCCCGCGCATGGACGCGGTCCCCGCAGCCGGGGAACACACCGAACAGATTCTGACCGAACTGGGTTACAGCAGGGACGACATCGCCACTCTCCGAGCCGACCACCTCCTGTGACACCAGGCCCACCCGGACCACGATCCACCCCAGGGAGCATCACCGCATGAGCATTCTCGACATCCTGTCCGAGGACGAACAGTTCATCGTCCGCACCGTGCACGACTTCGTCGACAAGGAGGTCAAGCCCGTCGTCCAGGAGCTGGAGCACACCAACACCTACCCCGAAGCCCTGATCGAGCAGATGAAGCAGCTCGGCATCTTCGGCCTTGCCGTCCCCGAGGAGTACGGCGGCACCCCCGTCTCCGTTCCCTGCTACGTCCTGGTCACCGAGGAACTGGCGCGCGGCTGGATGAGCCTGGCCGGCGCGATGGGCGGCCACACGGTCGTCGCCAAGCTGCTGCTGCACTTCGGCACCGAGGAACAGAAGCGCCTCTACCTGCCGAGGATGGCCACGGGTGAGATCCGGGCGACCATGGCCCTGACCGAGCCTGGCGGCGGCTCGGATCTGCAGGCGATGCGGACCGTCGCCCGCGGGCATGCCGACGGGTACGTGATCAACGGGGCCAAGACGTGGATCACCAACTCGCGCCGCTCCCAGCTGATCGCCCTGCTGTGCAAGACGGACCCGGAGGCAAGCCCGGCGCACAAGGGCATCTCCATCCTTCTGGTCGAGCACGGCCCCGGCCTGACCGTCTCGCGTGATCTGCCCAAGCTCGGTTACAAGGGGGTGGAGAGCTGCGAGCTGTCCTTCGAGGACTACCGTGCCCCGGCCGACGCCGTGCTCGGCGGCGTCGAGGGCAAGGGCTTCGCGCAGATGATGAAGGGCTTGGAGACGGGCCGGTTGCAGGTCGCAGCCCGCGCCCTCGGGGTCGGCCGTGCCGCGCTGGAGGACGCGCTCGCCTACGCGCAGGACAGGGAGTCGTTCGGCAAGCCGATCTGGCAGCACCAGTCCATCGGCAACTACCTGGCGGACATGGCGACATCCCTGACCGCGGCCCGACAGCTCACCCTGTACGCCGCCCGGGAAGCGGAGGCAGGGCGTCGCGTGGACATGGAGGCCGGGATGGCGAAGCTGTTCGCCTCCGAGACCGCGATGCAGATCGCCCTCAACGCGGTCCGCATCCACGGCGGTTACGGCTACTCCACCGAGTTCGACGTCGAGCGGTACTTCCGTGACGCCCCATTGATGATCGTCGGTGAGGGCACCAACGAGATCCAGCGCAACGTCATCGCGAGCCAGCTCGTCAAGCGCGGAGGTGTCGACGCATGAAGATCGTGGTGTGTGTGAAGTACGTGCCCGACGCCACTGGCGACCGGCACTTCGCCGATGACCTGACCGTCGACCGCGACGACGTGGACGGTCTGCTCTCCGAGCTGGACGAGTACGCGGTCGAGCAGGCCCTCCAGATCGCGGAGAACTACGACGGGGACGGCGACGCCGAGGTCACCGTGTTGACGGTGGGCCCCGAGGACGCCAGGGACGCGCTCCGCAAGGCCCTGTCGATGGGGGCCGACAAGGCCGTCCACGTCGAGGACGACGACCTGCACGGCACCGACGCCATCGGCACCTCCCTGGTGCTGGCCAAGGTGATCGAGAAGGCCGGCTTCGACCTGGTCGTCTCCGGCATGGCCTCCACCGACGGCACCATGGGCGTCGTACCGGCCCTGGTCGCCGAGCGTCTGGGCGTCCCGCAGGTCACCCTGCTCTCCGAGGTCTCCGTCGAGGACGGCGTGGTCAAGGGCCGTCGTGACGGCGACGCGGCGAGCGAGCAGCTGGAGGCGTCCCTCCCGGCCGTGGTCTCCGTCACCGACCAGTCGGGTGAGGCGCGTTACCCGTCCTTCAAGGGCATCATGGCGGCGAAGAAGAAGCCGGTGGAGTCCTGGGACCTGTCCGACCTGGACATCAAGGCCGAGGAGGTCGGCCTGAACGGTGCGTTCACCAAGGTCGAGGCCGCGAACGAGCGCCCGGCCCGCACGGTCGGCACGATCATCTGGGACGAGGGCGTCGGTGGCAAGCAGCTCGCCGAGTTCCTCGCGAGCCAGAAGTTCATCTGAGAAAGGGCAAGGAACCATGGCTGAAGTCCTCGTCTACGTCGACCACGTGGACGGTGCCGTCCGCAAGCCCACCCTGGAGCTGCTGACCCTGGCCCGCCGCATCGGCGAGCCGGTCGCCGTCGCCCTCGGCAACGGCGCCGCCGACACCGCCGCCACCCTCGCCGAGCACGGCGCGGTGAAGGTCCTCACCCACGACGCCTCCGAGTACGCCAAGTACCTGGTCGTGCCGAAGGTGGACGCCCTGCAGGCCGCCGTCGCCGCGGTGTCCCCGGCCGCCGTGCTCGTCCCGTCCTCCGCCGAGGGCAAGGAGATCGCCGCCCGTCTGGCGCTGCGCCTCGGCTCCGGCATCATCACCGACGCCGTCGACCTGGAGGCCAGCGACGAGGGCCCGGTGGCCACCCAGTCGGTGTTCGCCGCGTCCTTCACCACCAAGTCCCGTGTCATCACGGGCGCCCCGGTCATCACGGTCAAGCCGAACTCGGCCGCCGTGGAGGCCGCCCCGGCCGCCGGTGCGGTCGAGGCGCTCGCCGTGACCTTCTCGGACAAGGCGAGGGGCACCAAGGTCACCGCCCGCACCCCGCGTGAGTCGACGGGCCGCCCGGAGCTGACCGAGGCCGCGATCGTGGTCTCCGGCGGCCGTGGCGTCAACGGCGCCGAGAACTTCGCGATCATCGAGGCCCTCGCCGACTCCCTCGGCGCGGCCGTGGGTGCCTCGCGTGCCGCCGTCGACGCCGGCTGGTACCCGCACACCAACCAGGTCGGCCAGACCGGCAAGTCCGTCTCGCCGCAGCTCTACATCGCCAACGGCATCTCCGGCGCGATCCAGCACCGCGCCGGCATGCAGACCTCCAAGACGATCGTGGCCGTCAACAAGGACTCCGAGGCCCCGATCTTCGACCTGGTCGACTACGGCGTCGTGGGCGACCTGTTCGCCGTCGTCCCGCAGCTCACCGAGGAGATCAAGACGCGCAACGGCTGACCAAGGAATGAGTCGCTACTTGACCGTCTCGGGTTCCCACCCAGCGGCCTGCGACAGCTCGAGGCACAGAACGTGACGTCGTGGCTGGCTGCCACGGCTGCATCGGCAACTGAGCCAGCGCGTGTCAGGCCGCCCCAGGTCGCCATTCCGGGGGGGCGGGAACACGGGAACGAGAAGCCTCATCGAGCGGCGCCTCCTACAAGCTATCGCCCCCGCCGCCCGCATCGGACCGTCGCCGCGCAAGATGCGAGGGCTCAGTTCGGGGACCATCCGCGCAGAGCTCCGTAGTAGGCGCCGACGAGCCGGTCGAGGGCCTCGTCGAGTGGTAGCCCCTCGGCGACGAGGTCAAGGACCTCGCGGGGATCGAAGAGGACGTTGTAGAGGAACAGGGCGTGATCGAACTGCTCGTCGGGGATGCCGAGTTTGCGCATAACGCTGCGTACGGGACGCTCCCAGGCATCCCGGACCGCGCCGATCACGGCGTCATTGGACCGCAGGCGCTGAAGGAAACCCTCGCGTGAACGGAGCTGGATCATCGCGGTGCCGTAGACGGTCAGCAGCCGCCCCCATTCACGGACGACGTCCTCGAAGAGGGCGGTGCCGGTCTTGGGACAGTCGTGGCTGTAGTCACGCAGGGCCACGATGACCTCGTGGAGGTATGCGGTGAGGAGTTCGTCCAGGGAGGGGAAGTAGCGGTAGGCGGTGGCCGAAGACAGCCCTGCGCGCTTGGCGACCACGGGGACGGACACGTTGTCCGGCTCGCTGCGCAGCATCTCTCCGGTCGCGTCCAGGAGCCGCTTACGGTTGCGCTGGGCGTCGCTGCGCCGCCGGCTTCCTGTCGTGTCGGGCGTCTGCCGGTTGCTGCTCAGTTCCTCGCTCCCCACCCGTGCGGTATGTACGGCTGCCGGGGCACTGGGCCCCGCCAGCCGAGCGTACCGGGCAAGGGCCTGAGCCGTTCAGCCGGTGATGCGGAAGTAGTCCTCGATGCGATCGAGCCCCGTGGCCAGCATGTCCTGCGGCGCGGCGATCGAGATGCGCAGGTGATGCTCGCCCGCCGGGCCGAACTCGCGTCCCGGACGGACGACGACGCCGTGCGCCCTGAGCCGCTGGGTGAGTTCCAGCGAGGGGGTGGAGCGGTCGTAGCGGGCCAGGACGAAGAAGCCGCCCTCGGGGCTGCGGGCGCTGAGGCCGGGCATCGCGTTGACGCGGCCGACGATGTAGTCACGCCGTTCCTGGTAGGAGTCCCGCATCGGCTTGACGAAGGCGTCCCCGCCCTCCAGGGCGACGACGGCAGCGCGCTGGGCCGCCGCGTTGACCGCGCCGAGGAAGGTGCGATGCAGCATCCGCACCCCGTCGATCAGTGGGGCGGGCGCGACGAGGTAGCCCACCCGCCAGCCCGTCATGGCGTAGGTCTTGGACAGTGACTGGCAGTAGACGAGCCGGTCGCGCCAGCCGTCGACGGACAGGGCGGAGGTGAAGGTGCGGTCGTCGAAGACGAAGTGGTCGCAGACCTCGTCGGCGATGACGACGGTGCCGTGGCGCGATGTGAGGTCCGCCAGCGCCTCCAGTTCGGCGCGGGTGAACACCGTGCCGACCGGGTTGGCCGGGTTGACCAGGATCAACGCCCTGGCGCTGGCCAGGGCCACGGCGATCCGGTCCAGATCCAGGTGTCCGTTCTCGTCGAGCGGTACGTACACCGGTTCGCCGCCGGCCATGAGGACCGCGGAGGAGAACAGCGAGTAGCTCGGGTCGAGCAGGACCACCCGGTCGCCCGGCGACACGACGGAGGCCACCGCGGCGGAGACGGCGGACGTGGCACCGTTGGTCACCAGGACCTGCTCCAGGCCGTACGACACGCCGGCCGCGTCGCCGGCCAGTCGCGCGGCGACCGCCCGCAGCTCGGGATCACCGTTGAGATCGCCGTAATGGGTCCAGCCTGCGGCCAGTGCCTCCATGCCCGCTCGCACGATCGGCTCGGGAGTGTCGAAATCGGGCTCACCCACGCCCAGTAGTGCCGGTGAGCCATCCGGCGGCGAGCCCGCCGGGCGCAGGCTGCCCGCCGTCAGGCGGAGCACGGCGTCGGAATGCAACGAACGGGACATGGCAGCGTCTCCTCAGCAGCGGGTCGAGTACCCGGAACACTTGATGAAACTGAGACTGCATTCTCACTTCTTATCAAGTCAAGTCCGCAGGGCCTTGACGTGGCAAGCGGATGGCGCCAAGGTTGCGCCATCTCACGTGAGACTTCACTCTCAATTCAGCGAAGGTGGTCCGCCCGTACCGGCGCGGAAACCGCCTTCGGTTCCCGGCTGCCGCAAGGAGTGGTGAGCGTGTCCGTCACGACCCCGCCCCCCAGAAACACCGCACCCGATGCCTCCGACCTGGAGAAGCACACCGTCCGCAAGATCACCTGGCGGCTTATGCCGATCCTGGTCGCGGCGTACTTCACCGCTTACCTCGACCGCACCAACCTCGGCGTGATGAAGAGCGAGCTGTCCAACGGGCTCGGCCTGTCCGACGTCGCCTTCGGGCTGGCCAGCGGCATCTTCTTCCTCAGCTACGTGCTGTGCGAGGTGCCCAGCAACCGGCTCGCCCACCGCCTCGGCCCGCGCATCTGGATCCCCCGCATCATGATCACCTGGGGGATGGTCGCGGTGGCGACCTCCTTCGTCCACTCGCCAGCCCAGCTGTATGCCGCCCGCATCCTCCTCGGCATCGCGGAAGCCGGCATGGCCCCGGCTGTGTTCCTGTGCATCGCCCAGTGGTTCCCCTCCCGCCACCGCGGACGCGCGCTGAGCGCCTTCTACCTCGGCATCCCGCTGGCCATGGTCGTCGGAAACCCGCTCACCGGCTGGCTCCTGGACGTCACGCACCGGCTCGGCGGCATCGACGGCTGGCGCTGGGTGTTCGTCATCGAGGGCGGCGCAGCACTCGTGCTCGCGCCGCTCGCCATCCTCCGGCTCACCAAGAGCCCCGCCCAGGCCCGCTGGCTGAATGCGGAGGAACGAGACTGGCTCGAATCCACACTCGCCGCGGAGGAGGCCGAAAAGAGCGAAGCCGCACCGCACTCCTTCCGGCAGGGACTGACCGACCGCCGCGTGCTCGTCCTGTCCCTGGCCGTCTTGCTCATCTGCTACGGCAGCAACGCGCTGACCTTCTGGCTCCCCTCCGTCATCCAGGACGCGACGCCAGGCATGTCCTCCACGCGTGTCGGCCTGATCTCCGCACTGCCCTTCGCCTGCGCGCTGGCCGCGATCTACGTGACCGGCCGCATCGCCTCCCGCACCGGCGCACGGACCTGGAACGTCTTCGGTCCGCTGGCCGTGGCCGCGGCCGGCTTCGCCCTGGTCACCCTCCTCATCGGGAAACCGGCCGTCACTCTCGTCCTCCTCTGCGTGGCCATCGCCGCCAGCCTCACCACCCAGGCGCAGTTCTGGACCATTCCCACCGGCTACCTGGCCGGCGCGGGAGCCGCCAGCGGCATCGCCCTGATCAACGCCACCGGGAACATCGCCGGCTTCGCAGGTCCCTACTCCTTCGGCTGGTTCAAGAGCGCCGACCCCACGGGCGCCCTCCCGTTCGCCGTCATGACGCTCTGCCTCCTGGCCACCATCGCTCTGCTGGCACACGTACGACGACAAACCGACCGAAGGCCCACCACCCCGGGCACGACACCTGCCAACACCGTCCCCGCACCCAACGACGGCACAGACCCATCGAGCCAGGAAGCAGCCAGCAACGAGTACCCCTGATCTCGGTCAGTGGCCGCAAGGCCGCGCGGGGCCGGGTCCGTGGGTGACCCACGACCCCAGCGGCGCCGCCCTGCTTGCACTGACCACGAGTGACCCGATGCGCCGTGTCTGTCGCCGACTTTCTTGTTCCGACGCGCTGCGCAGGGAAACGCGGGCGCAGACCTGTACTTGACGCCCGTTCTGACAGGGCGTCACCTGGTCAGTCGCGCAGGTCATGTGTGCCAGGGCAGGGGCGCGCCCCGCAGGCTGTCCTTGCGGAAGCTGGAGGATAAGCAGCCGGCTCCCGGCGCCGCTGATAGCGGCGGCTGTCGCGCTGCCGCCGTCTTTCGGCGGGCCGGACGTTTGACGAAGCGGGCGTTCAGTAGGTGGAGCCGTAGGGGCTCCAGTGCCCGAGAAAGGGTTTCAGGTCGTCGGGGCGTGGGTTGGGAATGTCGGGCAGCCGGGGCGGTGTGTTCAATGGGTCGAGGCGCTCCACGGTGGCTGCTGCCCAGCTGATCCACGCTTCGGCTTCGGTTCTGGTCTTCCCCGGTGGCATGGCCTCGACTCGTGTGCGTACGGCGCTCACGTACTCGGTCAGTCGGGTGGCGTGGCGCCATGCCGCCTCCTGGGACTCGAGGTGTCTGACGCGGTACGCCTCCGCGTACCGGACGCGGGCTTGTTCCATGGCGGCTTCCCAGCGGATGCGCTTCTGCCGTGCCGTTTCGGCTTCGTCCTGGCGTCTGCGTTCGGCGGCTTGGCCGCGAAGCGTGACCTCCTGTGCGATCTCGGCGAGCTGCTCTTCAAGGGGGCGGCCGGGAGCGTCGGCCCATTCGCTCGCCCGGTGTGGCTGGCCGCCGCTGACGATGAAGCGGAGTCGTTCGGACGGGGTGTAGTCGAAGCGGGGGATTCTGACCCAGGAGTGCTTCTTGGCCTCGGCGAGTTCCTTCTCGGTGGCGACGTGTTCGGCCCGGTCCTGTTCCTGGAGGATGAGAAACCCCACGGGCTGGCCCTGTGCGGTGATGGTGAAGTGAGGATTCGCTGTGCGGCGGCGGTGAGACGGGGGTGCGGAGCCGGTCTGCCCGGCCGAGCAGGTGTGTCCTTCGGCCTCGGCTGCGGTGATCAGTGCCTGGATGAGTCTGAGAGCGCGTCCTTGGATGGGCTTGGTCAGGCCGAGCGGCTGGCGTTCGTTCTGCATGGCCCGGATAACGGGGTGCGGCCGAGTGAGCCGCGCGGGCACGGGGACGGGGTCGAGGACGGCAAGGCGCCAGGCGGGGATGTCGACGAGCTTGATCTCGTACCCGTCGCGGCACCAGCTTCCGTACAGCTCCTTCGTCTCCGGAACCCTTCCGGTTCTGCGTGCGGCGGCGACGCGGGACGGCCACTTCTCCAAGCCGGGACCGCTGCCGCTCTTGACGATCCTGCCGCCGGCCTCCGCGAGCTCCTGTAACAGCTGCTCCGTGAGCGTCGTACGAGGATGTGAGGGACGGCTTGGCTTGCGCTCGGTGGCCGGATTTTCCTGCGCTCGGGTGGACTTACGTCGTGGACCGGCGGCCTGGGTCCGCCGCGGGCGTGATCCGCGGGGAGGGTATGTGCCGTGTGCCAGGTAGTGCTGGCCTGCGCTTGTCAGGGCGACGCTCCACTGCCCGGCCTTCCGGGAGACCGTGACCAGGCCACGGTTGTGGAGTGCCTGGCAGGTGGTCTTGTAGGAGCTGGTCTCCCATACGCCGGCAGGGCACCCGGCTCCCACCCACTGCAGCACCGAGAGCTGCCGCTCATTGACCCGCCGTTCCAATGGGCCGCCTTCGACTCGAAGTGTCCTACGACGGCGGCATGTTGCCAGTGCTGTTGGTTGGCGACCGGTGCTTCCACTCAATTCGCTCGAACGAGCGGGCTGACGTGGCTGGAAGCCGGTTGGGCCGAGAACAGTAGGTGGGCGCTGTCCTACGGCGGATCTGACTCCTGAGATCTCTGACCGAGGTGTCCTGATCACACTGTGTCGACCGCCGGCCAGGGGACAGTGCACTGTTGGTCTCGGGCTGATGGACGTGTCTCGATAGGGGCTTGCCGGAAAGGCGTCATCACGATTCCGACCGTCCGCACGGCCCGCTGCCGACTAGCGATAAGCCATCGGCCTGAAGGGGAACGAGCGTGATCAGCACACCCTCCGCTTCGCGTCCTCGTCGGCGCCGGCCGGCGAGGGAGGTGATCCTGGGAGTGGACACGCACCGGGATGCCCATGTGGCCGCCGTGCTCTCCCTGGTGGGGGAAGTGATCGGCACCGAGGAGTTCCCGGCCACCGCGGCTGGATACCGAGACTTGCTGGAGTGGGCCAAGGCGTCGGGTGCGGTGCGCCGGGCCGGAGTGGAAGGTACCGGTTCCTTCGGGGCGGCCCTGTCCCGTTACCTGCTGGCCCAGGGCGTGGACGTTTTCGATGTGAACCGGTTCGACCGGGCCGACCGCCGTCGGCGAGGCAAGTCCGACCCGCTCGATGCGGAGAACGCGGCCCGGGCGGTGCTGAGCGGGCGGGCCCGTGCTCAGGCCAAGACGGGCGATGGGCCGGTGGAGATCGCCAGGATGTACAAGTTGGCCAAGGACTCGGCGGTCAAAGCCCGCACCCAGGCGATCAACCAGCTCAAGGCCGTCCTCATCCGTGCCGATCCGCTGCTGAGGGAGGAACTGGCCGGGCTGGGCAACGCAGAGCTGTTCCGTACCTGTGCAGGGCTCGTCGACGACAGCCTGAACCACGAGGCCGACGAGGGGGCGGTGCTGCACGCCACCCACGTGACCCTGGGTCTCTTGGCCGGGCGCATCAGGCAGCTCAGCGAAGAGGTCCAGGAGCTGGACGGCCGCCTGACCCGGCTGGTGGAGCGCCACGCTCCGCAGCTGCTCGAGGTGGTGGGCATCGGCCCGGACACGGCCGTCACTTTGCTGATCACGGTGGGGGACAATCCGGAACGCCTGGGCAGTGAGGCGTCCTTCGCGGCGCTGTGCGGGGTCAGCCCGGTCGAGCGTTCTTCGGGCAGCCGGCAGTACCGGCGCCTCAACCGCGGCGGCGACCGGCAAGCGAACGCGGCCCTGCACCGGATCGTGCAGACCCGCCTGCGCGTCGACCCGCGCACCCGGGACTACTACGAACGCCGCAGCAAGGAGGGCAAGACCCGGCGCGAGATAGTCCGAAGCCTCAAGCGTTACGCGGCCCGGGAGGTCTTCCACCTGGTCAGACCTGTGCAGCCGCAACCCTCGTTATAGGGGCAGTGTGATAGGCGAGTGATACGGCGAGGCCCCGCCGGGGTCCGTCCTGACGGGACTTTGAGTCGAGCCGTGAGACGACGAAGTCATCGGAGCGCTCCGGTGCGGCTTCGTCTGAGATCGGCTGCGCTGGCGCGTACGATGCGGCTGGCGCTTCATGCGGTCCGTGTTCCTGTGACGCTTCCAGGGTGCGCATACTTTGCGATTGCACTCGTTGGGAGAGGAGTTCATGTATTCCTGGCGTGCGTTGTCAGTGCCTCCTTGCTTGCCCGGACCTCGGATGCACAAGCATTCCGTCCCGTGGCGGACTGGTAGACGAGCCGGGGCCATCCGAGCATGCCAAGGCACGCTGCGTCCCGGCCGCCCGTGGGTGATGACCACAGGCACCCTCCGCCCTGCATGAACCATCGGCACGCTCCTCCCGGGCGACGGAGGTAGCTCTCCCAGCCTTCTTAGGTGCGTTTCACTCGCCTTGGCTCCACGTGGTGACACCTTTCCTGCTGGGTGTAACCGCCGGGGACGTCCGCGCCGACGGAGATCCAGAAGGGTTCGGAATCGCGGAAGTGCCCGCCGCCCGTGTGCCACTCCAGTCCGGGGTATTGGTGGCGTAGAGATCGAAGCGCGGCTGAGGCGAGTCCGAACCGCTTGTAGCCAGGATAGGAGACGGGTGATTCCACCCAGCCGATCGCGCAAGGCCGGCACACCACGTATTCGACCTCGAACGCGACTTCGTCCCCCACGTAGGCGACTCGGATACGCCAGCCTGTCCGTTCGTACGCCCCGGCAGGCCGGTCCAGCCACGGCCTCGGTGGGGTGGCGGTTGGGTCGAAGCGATAGATCTCGGGATATGCCCATCGGCGGAGTCGGTCGCGCCATGTCGGTTTCTCGGGCCACGCGTGGATCCAATGGACGTGGTGGGCGAGTTCTGCCACGTTGCGGATCGCGGCTTCTGGTCCCGCTTCGGTCATAGCTGTTCCAGGCCGAGCCGGCCGAGACGGGAGCGTATTGCGGAGGGCTGTCGTCCGAATTCGGTGGCCAGTACGTCGTAGTCGCGCTGCCCCGCTCGGTACAGGGAGAGGAGTCTCTCTTCGTCGGCGCTGCTCCACGCCTTGCCGAAGTTCGGGTAGCGGGCGCGGAGTTGATCCGGATCCACGCGCCGGCTGGTGCTGGGGGCGTGGACGACTTCGATGGATTTGACGGTGCCCATGGGGAAGCGCACGCGCTCCGTGTCGCCGACCCACAGGATCAGGTGGTCGTTATCGAACGTGATCCGGTCGGCCGGGATGGTCACTGCGCGGCGTCGGCAGTCATCGTCGTCCGGGTCGGATATGAAGTCGGTGAAGCTGATGCGGAACGACACGCGACTGGTAGGTTCCCCCATGGCTTCAGCTTGCCGCAATGGTCCCTTAGGAAACAGGCTGGCGCTTCGTGCTGCGATCGGAATCAGCCGGGGCGGATTACTGGCCGAGCACCTGACGGCGGCCCTAGTGACGAGGTCACCGAGCCGTGAGTGACGGGCACGCCGTGTCTTGCCCGGATGCTACTGCGAGCCCAGCGTGCCTTGGGACGTCTCGAACTCCACACCCCTCCACCACCCGCCAGGCAGCGATCTGCACCACACCCACACGCCCCGGTCATAGGGGCCGCGATGTCCGGGCGTCCCAAGGGTTGGGGGCCGCTGTAGGCTCCCGCCATGCTGATCTTTGAATACCGGGGCGAGACCGCGAACTTGAAGGTGCTCGCGCGGGAGATCGAGGCAGATCCGCACCTCGCCGGAAAATGCACCCTCACCCTCACACCCCTGCCCCAGGACAGACGCGATTCCTTGCGTCACGGGCAGTGGGCGGAGATCGCCATCTCCGTCGTTACCGGACTGGCTACGAACACGCTGCACGACGCTCTCAAGGCCCTGGTCGAGCGCGCACGTGACCGCGGACCAGTGGACGAGTTGAGTCCTCGTCCCGAAAGCGCCGACGAGGACCCGGAAAGCCCGGAAGGCGCAGCCCAATGACCGTCCATTCCCCCCGCCTGCAGAACTCCAGCGGCGCCGAGTTGAACTTGCGCAGCCAGATCCTCTTCCAGGACCCGACCCGCACGCGCACCAAGGGCCTCGTCACCTCAGTCGCCTCCTGGCACAAGACCTACGTGCACGAGAGCAGCCACTGGGCGCGCTATCACGGATCCACCGTCGGCGTCCTGCTGAGCCTGTTACGGCGAACGAGAGACCAACTGGCCGCGTACACGATCTCCCAGATGAGCCGGCAGCAAACCGAGCTCCTCCATGGGGCCCGGAGCAACGGGCTGCCCTTCCTCTCCTTCAAGCGCTATCCCCAGTACACAAGCGGAGAGCTGAGATACAACGAGCTGGACTGGCTCAATCTCTACCATGCCTACTACGTTCTGCTGGACCCGGAGGGCCTGAGGGGGTCCGATGCCACGTCCTGGGACACCCAGGCGGCGTTCGAGAACTCCCTGGAAGACGCGTGGCGCCAGAGCGCGGGCGCGGAGATGGTGGAGCGCCCTGAGGACACGCCCGTCAGTATTACAGGGGCCTTGAAGCTCATAGACACCTCCGAAGGCCCGCTCAGCACACGCACCTTGTTCGAGTGCGCGGCGGTGATCGACGAGCTCTTCCAGTTCGAGGGCGCCTTCTTGCGGATGGCCGACCCGACACTGCGGGAGTTGCTGCTTGAGGAGATGAGTGGCGAGTACGGGCTTCCGTGGCGCCTGGCGAGCGCCCTGGCGGGAAGGGAGCTTGGTGGGAGCGTTGTCCTGGCGCTCATCGACTTCGCGCTGAACCCGGTGGTCCCGGGCCTGACTTCTGCCGACCCGTCCGTCGACTGGAGGGAGCTGTACCCTCCCTACCGCTTCGCGGCGGCGGCAAAGGCGATGGCGGACTGGAAAAGCGACCTGGAATTCCAGTACCCGAGTCATGAGATGACGGTTCACTTCCAGCACATGCTGGCCCAACGCAGCGGGCTCCGGATGGGGCGCGTGGTTTCCCGCCTGTCCGGACTCTCCACGCTGCGGGAGGCCGCCACCATCCCCATGCACCTGGCCGGACGCACCCCGGCCGTCTCCTTCCTGTGCGCCTCACGCCTGCTCGATCTCCGCGAGCAGGATGCCTGCGCGCTCACCCACTACGGCGTCAACTTCCTCAACGACCGGGCACTCAGGTTCATCGACCCCGACCCGGACATGTGGTGGGTGTTCCCCATGTTCCGGGTGAGCCAGGGTGAGTACCGATGGCCGGCGGAGCACGTGAACCTCAACGAGGCCACGGACCTGCTGATCAGCGCCGCCGTGGCGTCCGCGTACGACGACGTACTGCACGGCACCGGCCCTCTCGCCTCGGATCACCTTCCCCGTGCCCTCTTCGAGGACCGCGCAGAGGTCGGGGCGCTGAACAAGGTCCTTAAGGACTCGACGGGCCTGGACTTGGGCTGGCGTACAGGTCTGAACCCTCAACATCCGTGACGGCCGGGTGGAGACAGGTCAGATCAGGATGTCGACGGCTCGGTACAGGTGGGTGCCGTGGGCCTACTTCTTGATCTCGGCGCCGAGAACGGTGATGCGGTGCTGGCGTGCGAATGCGGCGGCGAGGTCGGTGAAGTCGGCCGAACCGATCATGATTGATTCGTGCCCGGTAGCGCTTGCACTGGAGGCCAGCTGGGCGGGTACGTGTCCGGCAATGCCCAGGACGCGCGCTCGCAGTGGCAAGCCGACGTCCTCCACCTTCACCAGCTGTACCGGTACAAATGACAACGTCTGTTAGCCCAGCTGGCTATGTAACGACTCAGGCTTGGAGGGGTCGCGTGTGACAAACGGGCCAGTGCCCGATGCCGGTCGGGGGACGTGTACTCCGGCGGGGCTATAAAGCTCAAAGCCGGTACGAGAAGCGCAGCGAGCCGCCTTCCTCCCGGTAGCGTCCGCGTCCGCGTTTCGCGTAGGGATTGGGGAGCATGCGGATGTTCATCCGGTCCGGGGTAAGGGCGTGGGTGACCATGAGGAGGCGCCAGCGGTCGTTGCCCGCGTGTTGCTGGGCTGCGCGTACCTCGCTCTCTCCCAGCTCGAAGCGCCCGCCGTCGCCCTGGGTCGCCTTGACTTCGAACATGTAGGGTCGCCGGCCGGAACCGATCCGGAAGTCGTAGCCGAGACCGTTGTCACCGGGCGGGCCGGGGAAAGCCTTTCGGCGGTTCGTCGACACCCAGCTGGTCTCGTCCATGCTGTCCGGGTAGTGCGCGCACAGCCACTGGTAGGCGTACCACTCACCTAGGTATCCGATGGCCTCCCGCTGGGCCGCGGTCAGTCCGCTGTCCGGGCTGCCGCCGTATCGCCCGCCGCGCGAACGACCGGTGGAGGATGCCCGCCGGGCGCCGGTCAGCGTCTGGGGATCGGTGAAGCGGAGCGGCCCGGCGGCGACTCCCGGTATGGCCCCGTTTTCGAAGACGCGCTGGAGTTCGCGGGTCAGGGTTGTGAAGTCGCCGTCATACACGTCGAAGGCTCGGCCGCCGACGGAGATCGACCGCCGTCGACGCTCCTGTTCGCGGCGGGCGTGTTCGGCCGCGTTGCGTACGCGGTCCAGGTCAGTCTCGGTCAACCCATGCCGGTCGAGATCCGTTGTCGGAGGCATCCCGGCGGGCCACTGGCCGAGCACGGCCAGCCAGGCGACGACATCTGCGGCAGCCAGCGGGCGGAAGTCCAGTGCGCCCGCCGCTTCCAGCCGTGCAGTGACCTCGGTGGCGGGCTCGGAGCCGGCCAGCGCCGGTGGCAATGGGTGCCGGGCGGCATTGACCAGGACCGCGAGGTCGGCGGCCAGGTCGGTGATCGTACGGAGGTTCGCGCTGCGGACCTGGTCGAGGGCGGGCAGGCGTTCACCCGCGTGGGGCGCCGGGCGGCCCAGCTTCCGTGTCAGCTCCTCCTCGATGTGCCTCTCCAGGCGCTCGGAGTCGGCCGTATCCACGGTGCAGGCCCATGCCGCAGGTACGCTGATCCACTTCAGGGCGCTCAGCAACGGCCAGTGGGGCATCGGGCGCCGGGCGTCGAAATCGTTCAGTGCCGCCCAGCGCAGCCGGTTCACGAGATCCTTCCTGTGGAGGTCCAGGTAGGCGTGGAGCGCTTCCTGGTGCTCGTCCGCGTGGCTGATCGGTTCCATGGGCGGTGTCATGGAGCGCAGAGTGTCGTTCAGCTCGGCGAAGCCGACGCCCAGAGCGTGCCGCAGCTCGTCCGTGCTGCGCGCCGCACGGGCTTGGGCTATGAACTCCGATGCATCAAGCGGGAGTTGAGTGGCATGCTTCTCCAGGCCGGCCTGGAGCTCCCGCGTGTCGGCCGGTGGCGGCACGAGCAGCGTGTCAGCTGTCGTTGCGCCGAGCAGGTGGACGAGGAAGGGGCGGCAGCGCTCCACAACCACGCCGATGGCCCCGTCGATGCGTCGCCTCGTCTCCTCGATCTGGTGGACGGTGACTTCCAGGGCATCGGCGAGCTCGTCCTGGCCGGGGTCGGTGAGGTTGGCGTGGCGGGCGGCGAGGACGTGGGTGGCCAGGCGGAGCCGGATGCCGAACTCCCGCCTTTTCAACAACCCGGCCGTTGCCTCCACTATGCGGGTCGTCTCGTGCCAGCTCGGTTCGGACTCCGGGGCGAGGAGAAGGGGGTACTTCGGATCCGGCAGCGGCAGCACTCCGCCGAGACGGGTCGGCAAGGTCACGGGCTGGCCGTCCAGCTCGATTTTCCAGGAGCGGTAGCGGTGCAGGCGCACGCTCTTCACTGCAGAGGTCAGCTCGTTCAGTTCCGCCTCACTCGCCCGGGGGCCGCGGGCCAGGTGATCGGCGAGGACACCCACCGTCAGGGCGAGCCAGGGCAGTTGATCGACCAGGGGCTCTCCCATGGTGACGGGGTCTACCTGCTGGCCGTCCACGGTCACGGTGAACGTCACATCGTCGGTGTGACGGACAGTCTCGGGATGGCCAGGTGCCAGCAGTCCGGCAGCCTTCGCCGCGACACCGGGAACGACGAGCAAGGGGCGCGCCATTTCGCGTACCAGCAGCGCGGTCAGGCCATCGCGCTGGTCGCTGATGTAGAGCACGGTCTGCCCGTCGTCCAGGCCGGACAACGGCATGCCGATGAGCTGTTCCCGGGACTCGACGAGCAGAGTCGTGTCGCTGGGCAGTGCCGGGCGTGGGTGCTGTACCAGGTGCTTCCAGGCGCGTTCGTTGGCGCGTTGCGCGGCAGGCCGGTCCTCGGCCCCCAGCGCGCCCTGCGACGCGAGCAGACCCAGCGCGGCAAGGGCGCGAGCGCTGTCGCGGGGGTCGTCCCAGGTCGGCATCCTCATCTCACGCAGCCGGTCACGGGCCTTGTCCAGCTCTAGCAGATGGCGCACTCGGTGGTCGACGGTTGGCGCATAGGCGGGCTCCTCCTCCAGCCCGGGCGGGCAGTGCCACGCGTCGGCCGGCCGTACGAATCTGACGGCGCGGTCACGCCCCCGCACCGGAAGCCATGGCTGCTCCCGAACGAAGGCGGCGAGAGGGGTCAGCGCCCGTTCCCTGTCCGTGCTTCGGCTCCCCGCACTGGTCCAGGTGCTGGTGAAATACATGTCTTCCCAGTGCGCCAGGCCATGCAGAACCAGGCGCGCGTAGGCCAGCCGGGCACTGTGGCCGAGCCGTTCGACGACGTCCTGACCGGGAAGCTGATAGGCGGGGGAACCTTGGTAGGACGTCCGAGGGTAGGAAGCATGGGACCAAGGGCGGTCGATATACGGTTCCCACTGCTCCCGCACCGTCAAGGCCACCTTGGCCATGCGGACCAACTGCCGGGTGGTGAGATCCTGGCCGTCCGCCCACCTTTGGGCGTCGGGGGAGGAAACTGGCACGAGTCCGTCGGCCACCCCTGACTCCGAAAGGAATGCCCGCCACTCGTCCGAGGTATCGCCCCGCTTCACGAACTCATCCGGCGCGGCGATGAGGTGCTCAGCGATCACCTTGAGGTTCTTTGACACGTCCTGCCCAGCAGCGACCACCGTTGCCAGGTCCTCGCCAACGGAGCCACGGCCCCAGCCCTTGCCGAACACACCGTCGCTCGCCTTGATCAGCCTGCCGTCCACGGACGGTACGTACAGCCCCAGCGACGAGACCGTCGTGCCGCCCAACGAACGCCGCGGCTGCCACAGCCGGAAGACGAACCGCAGGGTCTGCAGCCGGAGCCGGTGGTCGGTGCTCGCACCGAGCGCCTGCCGGACGTGGTCCAGCAGGCCCCTCATGTCGAACGGCCGGACAAGCCCCGCGTCCTCGAGGAACGCGCGGGCGGGTAGCCTCCGCCCACGCTTGCTGTGGTCGTTCCAGACCAGCCCGGGATGCAGGGAGAAGAGCCGCTTGCCGAGGAGGGCAGGGACGGAGGGTGCCTCTGCGAGGTTCATGTCCGCGCGCACCGGTTGGAAGAATGCCTCGCGCCGGGCTCCGCGACCACTCACCTTGCGCGGGAAACTCGACCTGGCCGCAGGGTGGTTGGCGTGGCGCAGCGTTTCGTCCTCCGCAAGCAGCAGCTTCCTGCCGCGCAGGACGTGCCCGTCGTCTTGGAAGAGCACGGCCAGATCCTCGTACAGTTCGCTCCACTGGTCGAGGACCGCGTCGGGACGGGGCGCGGAACGCGGACGGGGTGCGGCAGGGGATGAAGGAGCGGGGCGGGAGGCCGGACGGGGGAGGGTTGCGACGATCCGCTCCACATGCCCAGCGAGTGTCTCCCGGTCCGGCTCCAATGGGCAGGCGAGGGACTTGCACGTGGCCGCCAGCCGATGAAGGCGTTCGCCGCCCACGGCCGGGTCCGCCACCACGACTCCCGATGCGTGGGCGCGGTGTGTTGTGAGGACGGTCAACTCAAGGTCAGGCCACAGGATCGCGACCCGGGGGGATGCCCAGGCCGCATCCCGCTTGGCGTCATCGGCGGCGAGAACAGGTACGAGTGGCACGTCGGCGAGATCGCTGCCGTGTACTCGCCGGGCTGCCGCGCGCAGCAGCCCGGCTGAGCCTTTGCCGCTCTCCCAGCTCACGAGATCCACGGCCAGCCGCCCCAATTCGGCCTGCGGCACCGCGCGCAACATCGCTGCAGCCGCAAGGCAGGTCTCGGCGACGGCGTCGAACAGCAGCGTATTGAGCGGGTGTTCAGAGGGCAGGCCGGTGCGGTCGATCTTGGTGAAGAACGGGGCGTTCACATGACCGGGGAACGGCGCCGTCAGATCCTCGCCCATCGGCAAGAAGGTATAGATCTGCCCCCGTCGCGGCCGTCGCACGGCGGGCAGCGGAACGGCAATCTCCACTGCTGCGGACGAAGTCCACCGCTGCCAGGTGTCGTCGAGGAGCCCTAGGCCCACGGCCTCGTCGAGCGCGCTGTTCAGACGCTCCTTCTCCACGCTGCCCCGGGCCACGAGAAACGTTCCAGAGAGCCCCAGATCCACGGTCGCGAAGGAGACGGCAAGCTGCTCTCCCGCCGTGCCCGTCGTGGCGAATCGCTCCTCGGACCGGGTCAGTTCCCACCGCTCAGCGGCCTCGCCGCCGGTGGCCCGTCGCTCCAGCGTCAGGCTCGCGAGTCGGTCGAGGAACAGCATCACGGGCGCCTTCGCCTCCGCGAGCTCGCGAAGCCGCAGCCGGACCTCGGCCCGGGCCGCCTCATTCAGAAGAGGCAGTCGCACAACGGTCACATGCCCCTCGGCGGCGAGCTCCCGACAGATCGCCGGCACCTCGTCCAGCGGCAAGGGCACCTGAAGCGGCGGAAACTCAGCGGCCACCTCGTGGGCGTTTGGTTCATCGCCCAGGAACGCCTCAACATCGCCCCTGTGCGCGAACCGGAAGCAATAGCCGTCCAGTTCAGGACCGTTGGGGCCGTCAGGATCGGCGCTAAAGATCTCGGGCGCGTCGCTGATCAACAGGACGCTTCGGAACCCGACGCCCTTGTTCCCGATCCCCTCCCCAACCGCCTTGGAGCTCTGCGCCAGCTCGCAGACCCTCTCGACGTTCCTCCACGTGAAGGGCGTGCCGCCATTGGCGACGTACAACGTCCCCCACTCGCCCTCTTCCTCATCCAGCAGCACATGCACCTGGCCGTCACACCGGCCCCTTGGGTGTGCGTCATAACCGTTCTGCAGCAGCTCGAAGAGCGAACGCCCGGCGTACTCCCGCGCACTCGTGTAAGACACGGCATTCACCTGCCGTGCCAGCCGCCGCACCTGCTCCGACCGCGCCCCCTCCAACACGGATCGCCCGAACCTGCGTAGCTGCTCCGCACGGTCGACACCTGCCATGGGTCCCCTCCCAACTCACCGTGGGGGGACGCTATCTCGTGCCACTGACATTTATGGGCCTGCCGGAAACGACCATTGCGCCGCCCGAGTGCGGGGCGGCGCAGGGCCCCTGGCAAGGATGCGCAGGATGGCCGGTCGCGACCAGCCCGGCGGCAACGCAACGTGACCGAAGCCACTCTGTGTTACCGGCCGGTTCGCATGATCGCCTTGTGGATCATCTGCCAAAGTACGCAATGGCTGCTCTATGTGACGCATGGTGCAGGTGGCCGATTTTGCAGAATGGCTTCATGGATTAGCGGGGGCGCGTTAGTGAGCCAGGACGGACCGAAGGCCGGAATGTATCTGCGGCAGCTCGGTATCAAGAACTTCCGGTCGTGTTATGACCTCGAACTCGATTTTCAACCCGGCATCACGCTCCTCGTTGGCGAGAACAATTCCGGCAAGTCCAACGTGATCGAAGCGCTGAGGCTGGCCACGACGCCCTTGAACCGTCGTTCGACGCGCTGGTTCGATGAGGTCGACCTGTCCCACGGACGCGAAGGCCAGGAGGTTCAGTTCCGTGCGACGTACGACGGACTGACGGCAGCCCAGCGGGCCCACTACATAGCTGCCCTCGACGTGGGATCAAACCAGGCTACCTACACGACGACGTACAAGCGGGACGAAGCCCGGCAGCAAATGCGTCCGACCGTGACTGTGGGTCCGGTGGACGGTCCAGACGCTGAACCCGACAAGCGCGACCAGATCGCGCACGTCTACCTGGCACCGCTGAGAGATGCGCAGCGCGAGCTGGACTCCTCGGATGGGAACCGGCTGCTGAGGATCATCCGCTACCTCACCGAGGAAGACGAACAGGAAGCCTTTCGCGCGCAGGCCAACGACTCGTTCACGCAGCTCAAGGAACATCCCGTCCTGACCTCCACGACCAAGGAGATCCAGGGCCACCTGCGCGAGCTGACCGACTCCGTCCGCGGACAGACGGTCGAGGTCACCTTCGCCGAGTACGAACTGCACCGCCTGGCGCGCAGCTTGCGAGTGAAGATGGCCGAGGCCGGCATCCCGCCGGCCGACCTCACCGAGTCGGGTCTGGGCTACGCCAACTTGTTGTTCATCGCGACCGTCATCTTGGAACTACGCAAGGCCCAGCACATGGAGCTGACGCTTTTCCTCGTCGAGGAGCCCGAGGCACACCTCCACCCGCAGCTTCAGGCAGTCCTATTGGATTACCTGCAGGAACAGGCCGAGGCTTCTCTCAAGGACGACACGCAGGGCCCGGCCGGCCGGATCCAGGTCATCGCCAGCACACACTCGCCCAACCTGGCCAGCAGCGTCGGAATCGAGAACGTTGTCGCGCTGCGCACACGAGTGGACCAGGAGACTGTCCAGGACGGCCAGGGCCAGGACAAGGACGTGCTGCGCCGGAAGAGCCAGGCACTCCCGCTGGCCAAGATCGAGCTTTCTGAGGCCGAGCGGCGGAAGATCAACCAGTACCTGGATGCCACCCGGGCCGGCTTGCTCTTTGCCCGTCGGGTCATCCTCGTCGAAGGGATCGCCGAGGCCGTCCTGCTGCCGGTGATCGCCCGTCACTGCGTCTTCGGCGGCGAGGCCCAGGCCAAGCAGCGCCGGGACTTCCACGGCGTCACGATCATCAACGTCGGCAGCGTCGACTTCGCCCCCTACATCACGCTGCTGCTGTCGGAGGTCAACGGGTGCCGGCTCCTGGACAAGCTGACCGTCATCACCGACGGCGACCCGGACATCCCCAAGGAGAAGAAGACAGAGGAAGGGGAGAGCGAGGACGGCCAGGGCGAGGTCCAGGAACCGGCAGCCGCTGCCCCGACCGGAAACGATCCTGAAGCGGACGCTGAAACCGATGAGGACGAGCCGGACGACGACGATGACGACAGCGCGGTGAACAACCGCAAGGACCGGCTGACAGCCCACGCCGAGTTGATCGGGGCCAAGGGCCACCTGCACGTGGCCGAGGCTCCCCACACCCTGGAAGCCGACCTCCTGACGCCCGAGGCCAACGAGCCCGTACTCAAAGCGGCCTTCCTTAAGCAGAAGACGCGCTCCAAGAAGAAGTGGCAGGAGATCCTCGACAATGAACGGGGGCGTGCTTGGGGTTTCTACCTCAAACTCCGCAAGCATAAGAAGTTCATCGGCAAGGGCGAGTTCGCGCACGACGTGGCCTTGGCGATCGAGAACGGGGAGACCTTCGAAGCCCCGCAGTACCTCGCCGACGCCATCCGCGGCGTCCTGGCGGACACCTCGGGTGAGGCACGTTGAACGAGGTGAAGCTCACCGACGGCCAGCAGGCCCTCGTCGACGCCACAGACAGCCTGTTCGCGGCGGCCTGCCCTGGGGCCGGCAAGACCCGGGCCATGGTCGCCCGCTTCCTCCAGCGGACCGCCGAGGAACCCCGACGCGGGATCGCCCTGATCTCCTTCACCAACGCCGCGGTGGACGAGGTCCGACACAGGTGTGGCAGCCAGACGGAGGCCCTGCGGGCACCCCACTTCGTCGGCACGTTCGACACGTTCATCCACCGCTTCATCGTCACCCCTCTGTACGTGAAGGCGTACAACCGGAGGCCCCACTACGTACAGTCCTGGCAGGACGTGACCAGTACGAGCTTTCGCCTCGTCCCTGATCTAGGAAGGGCCAAAGACCTGGAGTTCCGCTGGTTCGACTTCGACCCGGACGGGCGCGCTCATCTGGACCTGAGCCGAGTGCCGAAGGCGTTCGGCGATGCCGCGGTGCACCATCAGTTGGCGCGACGCAAACACGAGGCGGAAGCCAAGGCGTCGCACATCTTTGGCCAACTGCTCAAGGTCGGGACCATCACCTGCGAGGCTGCCCGTCTGCTGGCCGCGTTCTGGCTCAACAGCTCCAATGAGCGGGCGATCCTTGCAGGGCTGCTGCGGGCTCGTTTCGCCGAGGTCATCGTGGACGAAGCGCAAGACTGTGGCCGAGAAGAGCTCGACATCCTCCGCTTCCTTCGAGACAGCGGCGTCCGCGTGGTCATGGTGGGAGACCTCGACCAATCGATCTACGAGTTCCGCAACGCGACTCCCGCCGCGGTCCAGGAGTTTGCCGCCGACCTCCCTGTCCAACTCGAACTCGACGACAACTGGCGCAGCTCGCCGGCCATTTGTGCCTTCAACAGTGCCCTGAGGTCCGGGCAACTGGTAGAGACGGCTCGCGGCGAGAACTCCGTCGTCCAGACCCCGGTCCACCTGATCGAGTTCTCGGCTCTCGACCAGATCGTGCCTGCGGCGCTGGAAGTCGCTGAGCGATACAAGCTCGCAGCAGACGATCTCGTCGTCCTGTCCCACGCCGAGGCTCACGGGATGAAGGCGGCCGGCGTTGCTAGCCAAGAAGCCGCTGGGAGCTACCGCGTGATGGCCATCGCCAACGCCGGATCTACGCTCCGGTCGCGGGAGACGGACCCGAAGGCCCGTCGGAAGTCCGTCGAACAGGTGCAGCGAGCCATCCTGGCGACGCTCACCGCTGGGCGGGACACACAGCATCACAGCTTTGCAGCGGCCTGCGAAGAGATCAGCGTCGACCCTCGGTGGCTGGAGAGCTTCGCGGTACGGATGGCTCTGGGGCTCGACGCTCAAGGCAAGACCAGGCTCGAATTCGCAGCCGAGGTGCGTGAGTTCTTGAAACAAGCCAGCTGGGGAGACGGGCCAGCCCCGGCCTCCAGCGATCTGGGCAAGCTGTTCAAAGCACCACCGGAGGCCGCTTGGGCCAGCGTCTCCAGCTTCGGTAACAGCCCGTCCATCCGCCACTCCACTGTCCACGGCGTCAAGGCCATGGAATTCCCCGGAGTCGTACTTGTCCTGCCAGACAGGTTGCGGGTAGACCCGGTGACTGGGCGGACGGTCTTGGACGACTGGGAAGGTGCCCACAACACCGAGGCCCGGCGTGTCCTCTACGTGGCTGGCTCCCGAGCGCAGGAACTGCTCGTCTGCGCCCTGCATCGTAAGCACACGAGTCGAGTTGCTGCGATACTCGATGTCAAGGGCGTTCCCTACAGCACGACGTAGAGCGGCCCAGACCATCGTTCGGTTTCTGACCTCACTGAGGCGACGGCACCGGCTCGCCTTGGGAACACGCACTGGTCACGGGGCGAGGGGCAATAGGCCATCGAGGGCATGGACACGTTGGGTCAGGAGCCCGTGAGGTGCCTGGTGTCGACGGTGTTGTATTCCGGTTCGCCGCTTTCCAGGACTCGGAGCAGTGATGCGGTGACAATCCGGGTGGCGCGGCCGATCCGGAGCACGCGGCAGGGAAACTCGCCGCGGCGGACGAGGTCGTAGCTCTTCGACCTGGACAGCCCAAACGCTTGGGCAGCCTCTTCGACGCTCGCGGTTCCGCTCCAGGTGGCTCGTATATGTGCGGGGCTGAACTGCCCGTGCTGCATTGCGCTGTTCTGGCTGGGCATTCTTGTCGGCGGTGCCTTTCGATTCTGTGTTGCTTGCGGCAGTAGTAGATGTGTGTGGACATGGTGGCCAGGGGTGGGCTACTAATCCGGGATCTCACATCTTCTTCACGGCGCCGAAGCCCCTGACGGAAACAATCCTGACCCGCCCGGTGTTCTCGATCTTCGAGCCGAGGAGGGGAAGGTGTCGAGCCTGAAGCTGTTTCACACGACGAATGAAGGTATGAGCGAGGTCGCGCCGCGTCTTGCTGAGGTTGAGGCAGACGTGCAGGGCCTCATCGAAGCACACATGGAGACGCTGCTGGGCGTCCGGTTCCTGGCGAGCGAGTACGGCACCGGGCCGGTCCACGGGGGCCGGATCGACTCGCTCGGGCTGGACGAGAATGGCTCGCCGGTCATCGTCGAGTACAAGCGCGGCGTCGACGCCGGCGTCATCAACCAGGGCCTTTTCTATCTGGCGTGGTTGATGGACCATCGCGCCGAGTTTGAGCGCCTGGTCCACGACTGTCTCGGGGTGACAGCCGCGGGCCAGGTCCTGTGGAGCGGCCCGCGTCTGATCTGTATCGCCGGCGACTTCACCCGTTACGACGTTCACGCCGTGCGTGAGTACCGGCGCTCGATCGACCTGGTCCGCTACCGACTCTTCGGCAGCGCTCTGCTCGGGCTTGAGACTGTGGCATCCGTCAGCGGCGGTATGCGGGTCACCCGCCGAATGCGCCGACAGGCGGTTGCCCGGGCGGCAGCCGACGTCCAGGGCGCGTCGATGATGGAGCTGGCGAGCGCGGTCGACGAGGCACTGCTTGGGCTCGGGGACGGGGTGAACCGCGTTGAACGCAAGCAGTACTGGGCGTATCAGCGTCTGCGGAACTTCGCCTGCGTCTGTCCGCCTCAGCGGAGCAAGCTCCTCGTCTACCTGAAGGTCGACCCGAGTGACACCGACCTCGTTCCGGGCTTTACCCGGGATGTGTCCGGTCTTGGTCACCACGGGACGGGTGATCTGGAGGTGCAGCTTCGTACGCCGAGGGACGTGGAGCGGGCGCAGGATCTGTTCCGGGCGAGCTACGCGGCGGCGTGATCGCTGGACGGTCCCTCGGCCGTGCGCGCTTCGTGGCTGGTCTGTGGTCGTCGGGAGGCGCCTTTCGACGTAGGGACAGGGCGTGGCGGTGGACTATCAATGGTGCGCGGGATTGCCGGTTTGGCCAACCGGCGATCCCGCGCTATGTTCCCCCGCTTTGCGGTGCTGGTGATCAGCCTGTCTGGCCCTGGCATCAGCCGCGAGCAGCGGCGGCTCGCAGCGCCTCCGCCCAGTCACACGACCTGGGCGAGTGAATAAGTGCGCCATCGCTTATCACCATCAGCCGGCCCAGGAGGCGATCCGCCGCCCCTCCTCTGCATCACTCCCGAAAACGCATCTTCGGCTACTCGTCGGTGGCTTCATCTCCCTGTTCCTCGGGCGGCGCCGACCGCCGGTACTGGGGATGGTCGAGGTCGAGCTGTTTGGCTGCGTGCAACGGGACGGGGTAGCGGGAGCGGTCGGACCAGGCGATGGTCTGGTGACACAAGCGCGCGGTCGCCCGTGCGAGCATCGTCCGGTCGACCCCATCGGCCACGCCGACTGGGTAGATCTCGGTCGCCGTGACGGCCCACCAAGGAGCCTTGAGCTCATTCGTCTCCCGCTCCCCCTCCTCTCCGCCCTTGCCCGGGTCGGCGTCCCAGCGAGTGATGGTCTTGCCCAGGTCGCCGCCCTTGGCTTGATAGTTGCGCGGGATGTTGAACAGGATCCAGAAGGGATTTCCGAAGTCCACGTCGGCGCGGTGTAGTTTGGCCGATGCAAACAGGATGGATTCCTTCTCGGTGTCCGGATCGCTCTCGCGAGGGACGGGAACGTACTGGGGCACCTCGTCTGCGGCGACGTTCATCCGGATGACCGCGCTCGGCTTCTTGCGAGGTGCGTTCCTGCCTTTGCCGTATCCCGGCAGCCAGGTGCGCGGATCGGTGATGTCCTCTTCCTGGTAGCTCTGATTCTCGTTGTGCAGGCCCGTCCACATCCGTCGGCAGGCGTGCCCGTCGACCATGACGACATAGCCCATGCCGGGTTCCAGCTCGTCGCGGACGAGGCTGGAGAGGGCGTCTTCGACGTGTGCTGCTGCTTCCGCCCAGCGTTCCTTGTCCGTCTCGCCCTTGCCGTCGACGTGGAGTGCGTAGTCACTGGCGTGGAAGGCGGCGATTGCCTCCCAGTAGGGCACCCAGGCCCCGATTTGGGGTGTCCACGCTCGCATCGTCCAGGCGTCGCCCTCCTCCTCCGGCGGAAACAGGGCGGTGGCAACGATGATGCGTTTGGTGTGCTTGCCGTCGGCGGTCTTGGCCTGTCGGCGGGCGTGGATCCCGCAGTAGACGAGTTTCCCCGCTTCGTGGCCCTTCCTGTCCTTCGCGATGGCCCGTGCGAGGCGCTGGTCGATGATCCCGAGTGAGCGGTACAGGTCGAGGAGCGCCATGTAAGCGGCGTGGTCTTTCCCGGGCTTCGGAGGACTGATTTCTGTTGCGGGGTTTCCGAAGGATCCCGGTTTCATTCCCGTGGTGAACTGACAGACGAAGCCCTTCTTGGCCAGGAAGCGGCGCACTTGGAACTTTCCGTCATAGCGCTCCTTGCGTAGAAGGAAGGCGTTTCGCTTCTCTCCGTCCTTCTTCTTCAGGGCCGGGATCTCGGTCTCGCACCAGGCGCCGACCATTACCTGCGACTCGCTGTCGGCGAAGTCGTCTTCGAGGGATTTGAACTCCACGGTCCGGTTGATGTCGTCGCCGTGTGACAGGAAGCGCTCGGCCTGGCGGAACACCACGCTGATGTCGGGAGCGAGGAAGACCTCCTCGCCTGGCTCAGGATCGCCGATGGGCGAGCCGTCCGGGAAGGCCAGGGACAGCGCGTTGATCATGCGAAGGCGGGTGTTCCAGCGGTACCACAGGCATACGATCCGCAGGTGCTCGAAGCCCTGGGCCTTCACCGAGGCGGTGATCTCTTCGGGCGGGGGAAAGCCGATGGTGTGGAGGAGTTCGCCGGCCTCGATGCGGCTTGCACGCTCCTGCGGGGCCATCTTCTGCTTGTCCGTGGGGCGCGGCTCGAAGGTCATCGGTTCCACCGTGAAGTCGACCCAGGTGGCCTTCTCGCCCAGCACCTTGGAGACGTGTTCGGCCAGGAGCCGCAGGTGGAGGGTGCCAGGTCCCGTGCCGACAGCGAAGTTGTCGTTCTGCGGCATGAGCGGGCGGATGACGCCGGCGTCAGGGGTGATGAACGAGGGGAATTCCCCCCTCTCGGCGGCCTTTTCCAGCAGGCCCCGCTCTTCGGTGACGCGTGTCTGCAGCGCTTGCAGGACGCTGATGTCCATCTCGTCGCGTGCGAGCAGTTCCAGGGCGCGCTGGTTGACTGCGCGGACGTTGCCGTTGCGTACCAGCTCGGTGTGCAGGATGGGAAGGCCGTCGCTGCCCTGGTAGATGTGCGTGGACTTGGCATAGATCATGTTGCTGTGGACGCGGGTGACGTGGGCGTCCAGGAAGATGACGGGGTGGACGACGTTGGGCTCGGTCTTCATGACCACTGAGAGCCGGGACATCGCGTACTGGGCCTTGGTGGCCTCGTTGACCTCGGTTGCGTCGTCACGGAGGTTGTACTTGCGTCCGAAGGGGTGATCCCAGGCGATGAGGCCGCCCCGACTGTCGGGGAGGTAGGTGACTTCCCTCTTGTTCGGGTTGGCCTTCCAGCCGATCGTGCGGTTCTTGTAGACCTGTTCGCCGTTGGCGTCGAGCTTCGGGGAGCCGTCCTTCTCCTTGTCGGCGACCTTCTTGGTGATCGGGACGAGGTCGTAGATGGTGAACTTTTCTTGGGCGAGCTTCTTGGAGATCACCCAGGGCACGGCCACGTACATCCAGTCGGGACACTTCGGCTGCCTGCCGGACACCGGCTTGAGGAAGCGCGTCATCTCGAACTCCTGCTCGGGCGTATTCGCGATGGCTTCGGCCACCGGTGGTACGTCGAGGAGGACGGCCTGGTCGGTGTTGAGCCCCTTGCTGTAGCCGACGACGCACCGGAAGACGTGGCGCAGGGTCTCGTCGTCAATCTTCTCCAGTGAGACCAGGAAGTTGAGGTACCGGTCGAGGTGGACGTATCCGCCGGTCTTGAACTTCAGGTAGGTCAAGGCGGTTGAGTACGGCAGGTTCTTCTTCTCGTCCGGATGCTGCTGGCTTTTCTGCTCGTCGTCTCCGGCGCCTTTCAGCTTCTCCCATTCATCCCGCACGCTTCGCGGGAAGATCCGTACGTACACCTTCTGGCCCTGGACGAGTTCGGGGGTGCAGCGCAGGGTGAGGGTGCTCGGGAGAGTCGCGGTGGTGTCGCTCAATGCTGTGATCTCTTTCGGGAAGAAGCGCTGGGCTATGCGGAGAGGGCGAGGTCGACGCCTGCGTAGGTCAGGAAGGCGTTGACCGCTTCGCCGTACAGTTCGGCCATCTGCCGGCGTTCCTCCGGCAGCCAACGGCCGGCCATGCGTTCGATGATGCTGGCCAGGTCGGAGCTCCACGTCTCGTCGTGGAAGGCGTAGTCCACAAAGTGCAGTTCCATGTTGGTACCGCCGCGTCGTGCTCGGCCGGCGAGCTGGATGAGGGACACCAGCATTCCGGCGACCATCTGTTCCTGGAGGACGAGGTCCATGGTCGACAGCTGCGGGGAGGAACGCAGAATGGTGGCCAAGTGGTCGCGTGCTGCGGTGCGAGCCGTCTGCAGAGCCTGGACGGGATCCGACGCACCGGATGCGGGCAACGAGTTGATGCCTGCGGCGTTGACACTGCCGTACATCCAGGTGGGATCGTCGATGATCAGCGGGGGCCTCACGCACAGGTAGATGGAGTGGATGGCTGAGCGGAGATTGACGACGATGTTAAGTCCTCTGGCGATGTTAGCCAGGGGGGCGATCAGGATGTCGCCAAATTGGGGGAATTCCTCGACCTCTTCGACGGTGATGCGGCGGACCAGCGACGGGTCGGGGAGGTAGCGGACGTTGCTGAGGCGGTCTTCTTCCCGGACGAGGACGCACACGCGGTGGGAGAGCCCTTTCGCCTTGGCGATGCCGGTGGCGATGTGGCCGCACTGTTCGTAGCTGTTGGCGGTGAGGATCACGCGGGCGCGGGTGCGGGTCGATTCCGATTTGGCCAGCCGCGTGAGTTTCCTCGACAGCTTTGTCTCGTACAGGCGTTCACCGATTTCGCGCAGGGCTTCGGGCTTGTCGGAGGGAAACTGGCCGGCGATCGGGATGCGTTCCCCGGCCTTTCGATGGCCGTTGCCGTAGGTGACGGCCGAGGACTCGACCAGGATGGATTCTTCCTGGGCGTCGGTCATCCACCACATCACAGGGGCGTGGACGTGCTCCTTGACCGCCTGGGGGAAGTAGGCCGTGGCGGAGAGCCCGAAGATGGGCCGCTCCACGCCGGCAGTGACCAGTGAGACGAGCCCGCCGAGTTCCGACACGTAGGTGTGCGGGTCGCCGGCCATGTGCTGCGTGGAGAGCTTGGCGTCCTTCTCCGGGTTCTTCATGCCGGTGACCCGGTAGCCGTTGATCGGCCTGCCGATTGTTCCGTGCGGAAGTACGTCGGCGATGCCGCCGGAGCGCATCGAGTCGATGATGCGGTTGGCGCTGAGCAGCCCGGAGTGACGCAGGGACTGGGCGGTGTCGCGCAGAACGGCGAGCGAGACGTCCAGTTCGCTCATCAGCGTGCGGATGAGAAGGTGATCGATGGCCCGGTTGCGTGCGCGGCCGTCGCTGATCATCGGGGCGAGGGCCTCGTGGAGCCTGAGTTTGAGCGCATCGCGCTGGTTGATGCCGCGCGGCGACACGACGGCCCCGAGGACGCTGCTCACTCGTTCCCACTCGGGGTCCAAGAGCATGGGTGTAGGAGCCGTCTCGTCGTCTTCGCCGAGGTCGGGTGCCGGTACCAGGGCGTTGAGCCGGTGGATGGCCTCGGCGGGAAGCGGCTGGCCGTCGCTGACCTGGTATTCGGGGAACAGGAGGCTGATGAGCTCGCGGTCCTTGGAGCGTGGCAGGCGCCAGCCCTCGTAGTCGTATTCGTGCCTCAGCCGCGGGACTCGGGCGTCGTCGTGGTGGTTGAGGCGGAATGCCTTGGTGCACAGGCCGGTCAGCAGGGACTCGGCCATGAGCCGGACGTGGCTGACCGGTTCGATGAGCTGGTCCTCGAAGCGCAGAGGAAGGTGCTTGGCCGCGGTGTCCAGGACCTGCGGTTCTGCGGTCCACGGGCGCCGCGAGTGCAGATCGACGGTGGTGGCGCAGCGGTCGACGGCGACGGCCTGGAAGGCGTCGATCTCGTCGATGATGACGAAATCGCTGGCGCGGAGCACGAACTCGCGGACGGTGACGGACCGGACCGGGCGGCCGTCGATCTGGATGCCCACCTTCATGTTGCCCTGGATGAAGTTGTGATGGTTGGTGACGATCACCGTGGCGTCAGCGGCCTGGTAAGCGGGGGTGAACTTGCCGCAGGTTGGGATCCAGGGGCAGGCCAGCATCTCTCCGCCGCCACGCAGGCTCAGACAGTTCTCCTTGCCGGGGCGGTAGATGCCGGCGGAGTCGAGCCAGTGCTGCTGTGCGCATCCATAGGCGAGGTGGTCGACGTCACGGCGGCCTCGCTTGCCCCATTCCCCGGGGGCGTCGGGGTCCTCCTTGACGAGGGCGGCGTGCTTGAGGGCCCGCTCGTGCCGTGAAGACGGCGACATCAGCGGAGCGCACGTCGCCAGGTGCTGGGTCCTGCCCGCCTCGTGCAGGATCTCAAGGTCGCGGCTCATGTCCCAGACGGAGGCGAGCGTGGCCTTCACATCGGGGACGAGGAGGGTGATGCGGTAGTCGTTGAGCGCGGCCCACGAGCCCAGGAGACGGACCAGCACGGACTTACCGGTTCCGGTGGGCGCGTGGAAGATCTGGGTGCAGCCGGCCAGGAGCTCCAGCACATCGACGGTGTCGGTGTCACGGGCCTTGACCCGGTCGAGCAGGCCCGTCAGCACCTTATGCAACCAGGGGCCAGCCTCTGTGTCCTCGTACTGGGTGTCCAGGAGCTGTGCGATGTCCTTGAGATCTTGGACGTAGACCGGGACCCTGCCAACGTTGGGCCGGGTGGTGAGGGCGGGAAGCGTGTCGTGGCCGAGAGGCTGGGCGAAAGCGGGAAAGCGGGGGATGGTCACGCGCCCGTGGACGATCTCGTTGCCCTCGGTGCGCTCACTCGTCTCGTACGTTTGGCCGGGAGCTGCGAACTCGTGGGGCTTGCGCCGGCTGCTCGGCCGCCGGTAGGGCGCGAGAAGGCTCTTGGCGTAGCCGAGGTAGTCCCCTCCCAGCAGGGGGTAGGCCGCGGTGGCGGTGAGAGGATCACCGGCCAGGGTGAACAGCTGGAGGGTCGTCTGCTCGTCCTCCTCGTCGGCGGTGTCCATGGCGCCCAGGAGGATCCGCGCGGCGGAGGCGAACCGTTTTTCGTCGGCGAGGTCGGGGTGGCTGAGCTTCATCACCTCGGCCACGAGCAGGCGTTCCTCACTGCCCAGCTCATTCCATCTCTCCCATGCCTGGGGTTTGCAGCTGGCGAAGAACGCCGCGTGGCGGAAGGAGGCCAGCGGCTTGCCGTCGTCGTCCTGCTGCGGGAAGTAGTGGGCGGCCAGGGCCAGCGCGGCGCGGACGAAGGCGTCTTTGACAGTCATCTGGCTCATGCCCACACCACCCCGGCGCTCTGGCAGACCATCTTGGCGAAGTCGGTCATGGTCGCGGCCTTCATTCCGTACTTGAGGCAGGTCACGGTCAGCAGGGGGATCTGGTCGGCTCGGTGGTCGGGAACGACGAGCCATTCGGCGCCGCCCTTGTCGCCGTCGTTGCGGTGCAGGCTCTCGGCCAGGACACGGCCGTGGGTGTAGTCCTTCACATCCACGGTGAAGACGTGCGTGCTCCCGTCAGGGCCCTTGACCTCGATGTGATGGTCGTAGGCATCGCTCATCGGCCAGAGCCTGACGGCTTCGTCCACATCGGCCAGTGCGGCGGCCAGCCGCTCCCGCAGAACGGTGTGCAGACGCAGCTCGTGCAGGCCGGGCACGCAGGTGTAGCGCCACACGCCACGCTTGAGGGCCAGGTGCCCCTCAACCGGCTTCGCCTCCGGCACGGCACCGGTGGTGCCCAGCGCGAGCGCTGCCTCGTGCGGAGCTGGGGTGTCGGGGCTGTCCGGATGCAGCTGCGGCGCGTCTCCGGACGTGGGCCGGAACATGAAGCTGGCGCCGGTATCGGCGTGACGGCCGTAGAGGCAGGCGACGCGGTAGTACTCGCGGCCCGCACTCATCCGCTTGCTGATCTTCATGGGCCACTTGCACACCGTGCAGGGGAACCACCAGGTGCGGTAGACGGCGTGGTAGGGGATCGGCTCGTAGAAGCCGATTGCGTTGAGGGGCAGGCCGCGCTTGTTCAGCTCCGCGGCCGTGCCGGTCGGGCATTCCACCAGCGTGGTGCGGTCCTTGACGTACTGGGCGTCACCGCGGCCTTTGAGGATCTCGTACATCTGGTCCTGGTCGATCTCGTCCTGAAGCTGCTCCTCGGTGAACCGCATCCGGCCGATCCGCCGAAGCCGCTTCAAAATCCGGTGCAGCTGGGAGGTCTCCCACTGCAGATCGAAGGCGTTCCCGGTGACGCAGCCCTCGGCATCGACAACTGGAAAGTCGAGATCGCCGAAGCCGGACCGGTCCAGCCACGGTGGGAGCAGGCCGTCGACGGGACCGCGCAGCCTTCGGCGGAACTCGCCGAACGACAGCGGCACTCCGGGGCCGTACGCGGCGAGCAGGTCCCCGTGGTACCGCATCAGCTTTTCGGCCCGGTCCCTCGGGGTCAGGTCCGGTGCGGTGATCGTCTGACAGGCTTTGATGAAGGTGAAGTTGATCAGGCGGAACGCCTCGAAATGCGAGAACGTCAAGCCGTCATCATCGACATGGGTCGTCACGGGAGACGACGGTAGAGCACGGGTCTGACAATGCCCCCGGAACGGTCTCGGACCGCCCTAAATGATCATTGTGCTGGAGACGCCGCAGCTGGGTACATCTCCGTGTATACGTGCAGGTAGGAGGCAATGTGCTGCTGCCCGAGAGCGGTGGTGTGCCACCGGTATTCGAGGACGTGCGTATCGCCCGGTGCCATCCGGGGACGTAGTTCGATGAAGCCTCTGCTGGGATGCGCCTGGCGCTTCGGCCGATAGCCGACAGCCAAGTAGAACAGGGACTTGCCCGTCAGCTCGCTCTCGTGGAGACCTTCCGGGCCGGCCGCGGCGACACGCAGCAAAACGCCCCACAACCATTCGGACAGCAGGTGCGCGGGAGGCGCCGACTCCGCGGGCTCTCCAAGCCCAGCGCGGGCGCAGGCACGGCCGCGGCGCGTGATCTCCACGAGGGTCCGGTCCACCTCGCCGACCCCTGGAACCTCTACGCGGTCCTTGGTCACTTTGATCAGTCCCAGCCGCTCCAGGGAGTGGAGGGTGGCCCCGGCCCCTTGATCGTGGACGCCAGCGCTCCGCAGGCGCTGCTGAAGGCGCGTGTGGCCGACTACTTCGGAGGGTGCGTCGAGAGCGAACGGCAACTTCCGCCACTGCTTGGCCGGCGGCACCCTGACCTGGTTCTGCCGGCGCATCCACATCTCCGTTTCAGTCATCTGGTCATCGCGCAGGATTTCCCCCAGATAGACCCGCTGCCGTTCATTCAGCCCCTCCCAGCCCTCGACCGCTGACGCCGGCGGACCGTGCCGCTCCCGCTCGGGCAGACGCGGGGGCTCATCGGCCGGCCGCGTACGCATCCAGGCGTCCATCACCATCCGGACTGGCACCTCGTACACGGTCGCCAGCTGCTGCACGAGCCGGCCCGTGTGCCCCGGCTTCCTCCAGTTCCATCCGGACACCTGACGGCCCCGCTCCAGGCTGCGGACTTTGTGCGCGTCCACGAACAGATCACGGCCGACGGCAGTCGCGCGAAGACGAGTGGCGACCTCTTCTGCGGTGAGACCAGCGGCATAGCGGAGGTCAACCAGCGTCTCGGACCCGCTGGGCGTACCCGTGAGGTCGGCGGTGGCGCAGCCCAGAGCATCGGCGAGCCGCCGTACGTTCCTGGCTTCAGGCACATACCTGCCCTCCTCCCAGTACACGACCACGCGGTACGTGACCCCCACGCGATCAGCAAGCTCCTGCGGAGTGAGTCCAGCCTGCTCGCGCAGCGCCCTGATCTTGGTGTGCTCAACGGCTAGCAGATGCCTCGGCATACTCGTAGGGAACCTCAGTGAAGACTTCATGGCAACTGATGAGGCGCCGGGTGCCTGTCAGCGGGGATTTCAAGCGAGTGCGGGAGGCGTGCCTGAAGCCCAGAGCCCGTCGTGATCGTGTCCCGGGATCGAGTCGTCGGTGGTGAGGGCGTAGATAGCGATGTCCTCAGGAGCACATCGGGGCCGAGTCATGCACCTGCCGGGCGCGCGATCGAAGGCGTGACCTGTCGATCACGAGGGCGGGCGCGCCAGACGTCGCATAAGGGGCGGTCGCCGACGAGCACGCGCCATCGGGCGGCCAGCCCACGGCGTCGCTGTGGCGCCGTCTCCGTCAGTCTCGGAGCGTCTCCTGCTGGGCGCGATTGCCGTCCTTCGTGGTCCTGGGGAGGGATATCGTTGGCGGGTCGTCCGCACAGGGATGCGACGCCCCGCGCATGTCCACTCGGCGGCGTGTCCGGTGGATGCGCGCCGGGCATCCCCGGGCTGGGCTGACTGATAGGAACACCACGACCTTCGGGTCGCCACCTTTAGACGAGCAAGGACACCCCCGACTGATGGTAGTGACCCAGCAGGAGATCGAGAACCGGTTGTGGGACGCCGCTGACGAGCTGCGCGTGGCGATGCCCGAAGCGCAGTACTCCTCGGTCGTCTTCCCTCTGATGTTCTGGAAGTACCTGTCGGATACCTGGGAGCACACCCACCAGATCTTCCTCAAGGAGAACGAGGACCTCGACCTCTCAGCTGAGGAAGCCGACGAGGTCGAGTACAGCAACTACCAGACGTTCAAGATCCCCTTGATCTTCCCTGGTACCGTCGCCGAGCGCCGCGCCTCTTGGTCATCCATCCTCGCCACCGTCGCCCAGCACGGCCTCGGCCAGCGGGTTCGCGCTTCCCTCCAGGCCATCGAGTCGGCCAACCCTGACAAGTTCTCCCGTCTGTTCGGGTCCATGACCTGGACCTCCGAAGCGGTGCTGCCAGGGGAGGTGCTGGCGTCGGTCATGCGGGCGATGGACCGCACCCCCAAGATGCACGAGGGCAACATGTCCCACGACGTGCTCGGTGGAGCGTACGAATACCTGCTCAAGCGCTTCTCCGACGGGTCAGGCACCCGCGCCGGCCAGTTCTTCACCCCACGTGAGGTCGTCGAGCTGATCATCGAGCTGCTGGACCCCAAGAACCACGAGTCGGTGTACGACCCGACCTGCGGGTCTGGTGGCATGCTCATTGCCGCCGCGAGCCTTCTGAAGGCCCGCGGCGGCCGGGGGTACACACTCAGCCTGAACGGGCAGGAGGCGGTAACGGACACTGCAGGTGTGGCCCGCATGAACCTGTTCATGCACAACCTGACCGATTTCAAGGTCGAGGTCGGCGACACCTTGAGGGACCCTCGCTTCAAGAAGCCGGACGGGTCCGTGAAGCAATTCGACGTGATTGTCGCCAATCCGCCCTACAGCCTGAAGTGGAAGCCCTGGACCAACGACCCGCGCGCCATCGGGGGGGTCGCCCCACAGTCGTCGGCGGACTGGGCATTTGTGCAGCACATGATCGCCAGCATGGATCCGAAGAAGGGCCGTGCCGGCGTCGTCCTGCCACACGGCGTCCTCTTCCGAGGTGGCCAGGAGGCAGCTATCCGCCGGCGCGTCCTGGGCGACGACCTACTGGAAGCCGTGATCGGGCTGCCGTCGAACCTCTTTTACAACACGACGATTCCGACCTGCATTCTCGTATTCCGTGCCCCCGGCACCAAGGCCCTGGGGCGGCAGGACGGCGTGCTGTTCATCGACGCCTCCACACGGTTCACCAAAGCCAAGAACCGCCACGTCCTCACTCGCACAGACATCGCCGACGTGGTGGCGGCCTACCACTCGGGCTCCGACGGCAACGGAGAGGCTGGCCTGTCCGCGCGGTTTGTCCCCGCCACGGAAATCGCAGCGAACGGGCACGACCTCAACATCGGCCGCTATATCAAGCAGGCCGCCGCCGAGCAGGAGGATCTCGGCACCCTCATCGATGCCTACAACATCGCCCGCGCCGAGCGCCAGAAGACCGAGCAGCGCATGCTCGAGGTCCTCTCTGCCGCCGGGATCGAGGGCTTCGATGAGTGACTGGCAGCAAATCAGCCTCGGCGACCTGGAGGCTCCCGCACGTCGCAAGGTAGCCATTCCACCGCAGGGCTCGAAGGCTTCGGCGAGTAGCGGCTATCCGCTTCGTCCGCTCGGGGAAGTGATGCGCCTCGACATCCAGCGCACACCGATGAAGCCTGGAACTACCTACCACCTAGCCGGGGTCCTGAATGCAGGGAAGGGGGTTATCGCTAAGGGTGAACTCGACGGTGGAGAAACAGAGTACGCAGCGATGAACGTCCTGCGCGCCGACCAGGTCGTAATGCGAAAACTGACTGCGTGGGAAGGGCCAATCACTGTAGTACCTGATGAGTTCGACGGATTCGTTGTCAGCAACGAATTCCCGACGTTCACGCTCGGGCCAGACCTGATGCCCGACTGGATGAGGCACGTCTGTGGCTCACCGCGGCTGTGGGCAGAGATGAAAAACCGGGTAAGCGGGACAGTTCAACGGCGCAAGCGTCTCAACCCAGAGCAACTCCTGCAGATCCAACTCCCGATCCCGCCCCGCGAGGTACAAGCTCGGATTGTCGAGATTCTCGACGCAGTTGATGACCAGATTGCCGCACTGGATGCTGAATCCGAGGCGTTGGAGGGGCTTCTGGAGTCGCTGCGCTCTAACTTGCCAGACACGGATCATCAGCCCATCAGCGACGTACTGCTGGGGATCGACAGCGGTAAGAGCGTCCAGGCTGGAGGGGAAGCCTCTGCTGAGGACGAGTACCGAATCCTGAAGCTCAGCGCAGTGCAGCGTGGTTGGTTCAAGACCTCTGAGGCCAAGACCGTTACGGAGGTCGCCGCGTTCTCGCCTAGTCATGTGGTGAAGAACGGTGACCTACTCATCACGCGGGCCAACACGCCGGAGCGCGTTGGCTTCGTTGCCGTCGCAAGGAACGTGCCCGCGGGGACATTCATGCCAGACCTCATCTGGCGCCTTCGTGTGGACGAGTCTCGCGTTCGCGCGGACTACCTGGAGCACGCTTTGTCATCGCGCGAACTGCGGACCAGCATCTCCGGTACTGCCGGCGGAACGAGTAAGTCGATGGTCAAGATCAATAAGCGCGGTTTCGGTACTGTTCGGGTGCCCATTCCGTCGCTTCCAGAGCAGGGTGAGTACGTCCAGCGGTGCGACGCCGTGGCCCGCGGGATCATGGCAACCCGTGCCGAGGAGGCCCGTCTCCGTCGAGTCCGGGCGGGGCTGCTGTTGGGGTTGCTGGACCGCACTATCGAGATTGAGTCTGCCGAACTGGGGGTCTGAGACGTGGCAAAGGGCATTCGGGAGCGCGAGTTCCAGAACTTGGTGATCCAATGGTCCTTGCCAATGGGCTGGAACTTCGCAGCCGGCAGGTCGCTGCCGCGTGAGACGACGCAGACGGTGATCGTCAGCCACCTGCGGGACGCCATCGTCCGACTTAACCCTGAGGTGATCGACGGGTTCGACGTGGACGCCGTGGTCGAGGAGATCGTCGCCACGGTCAACGCCGTCGAGGGCGGGCTGGTGCGGGCCAACGAACAGGTGCTGAAACTGCTGCGCGGGCAAAAGGAGTTCCGGCACGCCGACGGGGTGTGGCACTCTCTGAAGCTCGTCGACTTCGCGCATCCAATCGCCAACACGCTGGTCGTGTCGGACGAGGTGACCATAACCATCCCTGGCAAGACACCCCGACGGTTCGACCTCGTCTACTGGGTCAACGGCCTGCCCCTCGTTGTCGTAGAGGTGAAGTCACCGACCGCGAAGTCCGGGTGGGCCGGCGCCGCCCGCGAGATCAACGAGGTGTACGCCACCGAGTACCCATGGTTCTTCACCCCTAACCTCTTCGCCATCGCCTCCGACGGGCTGAAGCTGCGATTCGGTGCCGCCGGTGCGCCCCTGAATTTGTGGCAGCCGTTCCGGTCCACTGCCGACGATGAGGCCCTTTCCGGGCAGGCCGACGTGCAACGCTCTGTGGAGCTGCTGCTCACCCCGGCGACGGTCCTGGACATGCTCGCCAACTTCACCCTCTTCAGCACCTCCGGGGGCGGCGCGGACAAGAAGTACCTGCCCCGCTATCCGCAGATGGAAGCCGCCCATCTGATTCACAAGCGGGTCCTGGCCGACGGCCAGAAGGGCCTGATCTGGCACCACCAAGGCAGTGGGAAGACACTGCTGATGGTGTTCGCCGCCTCCCTGCTGTTGGCCGACATTCGCACCGATTCGCCAACAATCATCTTGCTCTCGGACCGCACCGACCTCGTCCGGCAGACCTCGGGGGTATTCACCTCCGCGATGGGGGACGCCTACTTCCACCAGCCCGCCACCAGCAAGAAGCTGCGTTCCCTGCTGGCCGACGGCGTACGCGGCGTTATTTCCACCACCGTCCACAAGTTCGCCGACGCCGGCAAGAACCTGTCGACCCGCCGCAACATCATCGTGCTGGTGGATGAGGCCCATCGCACCCAGTCCTCCAAGGAGGAGTCTCTGGCCGGGCAGATGCGTGCAGCGTTGCCGCATGCGAAGTTCTTCGGCATGACCGGCACCCCGATCAGGAACCTCGCCACCGACACCTTCGCCCTCTTCGGCGAGGAGACCGACCCGGGCAGGGTGCTGCACCGATACTCGGTGTCCCGATCTCTGCATGACGAGGCCACCGTCCCGGTCATGCTGGACCCGCACCCGGTCACCTTCGAGATGAACGACCAGGCGCTGCAAGCTGAGTTCGACCAGTTCGCCGACGAATTCGACCTCGACGACCCCGACCGTGAAACCCTGTCCCGCAAGTTCGGGCGCCTCACCTCGGTGTTCGCCAACCCCGAACGGATACACACGGTCTGCCAGGACATCGTGGACCACTACCTGGCCGGCGCCTACCGCAACGGCCTCAAGGCCCAGGTCGTCGCCTACAACCGTGAGCTGGCCGTGGCCTACACCGAGAAAATCAACGAGCTGTTGGCCGGCTTCGAGGCGTCACAGGTGCTCGCCGAGGTCGGGAAACATGACCGGATCACCGCCGAGGTCAACATCCACGTCAAGGACTCCAAGGACGAGGACGCCGCCATGCGGCCCTACCGGCTCTCGGAGGTCGAGGAGGAGGAGCAGAAGCGGCGCTTCCTCGCCCCGGACGATCCGTTGTGCTTCCTGGTAGTGACCGCGAAGCTGATGACGGGGTTCGACGCCCCCAACGAGGGCGTCCTCTACCTGGACAAGCCGTTGAAGGCCCACAACCTGTTCCAGACAATCACCCGGCCGAACCGCACCTGGGTGTCCCCTACCGGGTTCGTGAAGACCTCCGGTGTGGTCGTGGACTACATCAGCCTGGCCGAGGAGGTCCAGCGGGCCGTCGTCGACCCCACCGCGGAGGGGACCACTGGCAAGGGTGGGGGTTTCGTCACCGACGTGACCGACCTGGTCGCCGAGTTCCGCACCACTTTCGCCCGTATCGAAGACCTGTTTGCGAACGTGGACGGACTGGACCTCACGGTCCACGGGTACGAGTCGGTACGAGCCATTAACGTCTTCCTGGACGCCGATCCGGTCGCCGCCGAGGCGTTCTCCAAGGACTACCGGCTCTTGGCCCGCCTGTACCCGCTCATCAACACCGACAAGCGGATCGCCAAGTACCAGGACGGGTTCGGGCTGTTCGGGTCCGCGTACACGACCCTGTTCAAGAAATCCTCCGACGAGGAGAGGAAGGAACGCCTGGGCGAGCTGGGACCAATGGTCCTGGAGATAATCAATGCCCACGTCCACTCCTTCTCTGTGGTCGCTTCCCAGGAGGAACCCCTCGTCCTCGACGCCCAGGGCATCGCCATCCTCAAGGAACTGCTGGCCCTCGTCCGCCCCAAGTCCGACAAGGACGACAGCGAGGACAAGAGGCCGCCGTCTGCGGCGGAGATCCTGGACCAGATCAAGGCCGCCCTCGAAAGGGGGGTCGAACCGGGGTCCGCGAAGTACACCGCCCTGGCAGAGCGGATCAGGCAGCTGCGGGACCGGATCATCCAGAACGCCCAGGACGCCCTGGAGTTCCTGGCCGAAGCACTCCGAGTCGCCCGTGCCATCGTGAACGCCGAGAAGCACCCCGACGAAGCCGTCGTGCTGGATGATGACCACGTGGGTGTCCTGTCGCGGATCATTCACGATCACGCACCGTCCGGCCTCACCGTCACGGAGCGGAACCTGGCCGAGGAGATCGATCAAGTGGTCAAGCGCACCCTCGCGCAGTCGTGGGACAACGCCGAGGCCCGCAACCGAGGTGTCCGCCGTGCCACCGCCGCGGTCTTCCGCCGGTACGCGTTGAAGCCGGTGGGGGAACCGTATGGCTCCACCGTCGCCTACATCGAAGCCCACTACCTCGTCGACTGATGTACGCCCAGGGGATCCGGCAACCTGTGGTGGTTGCCGGATCCTCTGGGCTGCTTGTGTTCAGTTCTGCTTGCCGCTGGTCGCAAGCAGAGTGCAGCTCCAGGGGTCCGTAGGGCAGCCAGACTCCCCTCGCCGTTCTTGGGGGTCCGGAGCCTGCCTCGGGCTTCGCGCTCAGGAGGGCGTTCTGCCATTACTGGGCGGACGACGTGCGGGTGGAGCTCCGCAGCCGAGGCACGTGGACCGGGCGCACAAGCCGTTCCGCGAGCTTATGGGGCGGAGTGACGGCCGACAGCATCGGCTGGCCTTGGGTGTCTGTTGGCGAGATTTGGTCGTCGGGTGGTCTCTTCAGGCGTATCCGTGATCAGCGCCTATGGCTGGCTGCAAAGCTCGTGACCGCCAGAGCAGTCGGCGATGTGACGGCGAGTCCCTTTGTTGGTGCGCGACCCGTGGCCTGATGGCTGCGGGTGCCGGTTTCGTGGGCGAGGTTCTCTGAGAGATCCGCCAGCAGCGAAGTCGGGGTATGTGGCGACGCCGTGATGGCCCAGGTCGGCCGGTCCGGTCCGGGGCCGGCCCAGACGGTCCAGGTGGCCAGGTTCTGATTCGGGTGTTGTGCTGTGAAGGCGTCGAACTGGACGCCCACGTTCCCGTCGGGGGATGTCCAGCGGATCCATTGCCGGTCCACGGTGTGCTTCCATCCGGCGTCGGAGAGTGGCTGGGTGGCCGCGGTGACCGTCTTCTCGTCCACCGGGACGCCGGTGGTCGTGTCCCAGCCGTCGCCGTCGGCGAGGTGATTCAGAAGTTCCGCTATCACCGGGGCGGGGGTGGCGCCGGTCGCGGTGAGGACCCACATGCGGTCGGAGACGGGCGTCTCGTAGGCGGCGACGGTCCACGCGGTCTCGTGGGCCGGGGTCTCGTGGACGCGCTCGATGCGCAGGGTCTGCGACTCGTGGATGGCGTGGGTTGTCTCGTTGGACCAGGTCCGCCACTTCTCGAACTCGCCGTGCCTGTCGAGGAAGGAGTCGAGGAGGGCGTCGTGGTCGCCTGCATCGGCCAGGTAGACGGGGACGGTCTCCGGCTTCGGGCGGTGAGGCCCGGGTTTCGCTGCGCCGAGGTCCAAGGCGGTGCGGGCCTCGACGGCGGCGCGCTCGGCGTCGGTCAGGGGTGCCGGACCGGGGCGCATGTCGGTGCCGTGGACCTTCTCGAAGGCGAGCAGGGCCTGAGCGGGTGAGTCGAATGTGTCGGCGACTTGGCGCAGGTGGTCCTCGCCGTGGAGGTAGACGGACTTCCCGTCACGGCCGAGGTACGTGCCGACCGCGACGGTGGTGTGGCCGTCGTGGGCGTGTGCGTGGATGAGGAGATGGCCGTGGCGGATGTCGTCGTGGATCTTCTGCGCCTGGTTGGAGACCTCGCGGATCTCGCTGCGGGTGCACCACGGCATCGGATAGTCCGCCCAGGTCCATTCCTCGTCCATGGCCTCCCGGAGTCGAGGGGTGATATCGACGGTGATGCCGCCGGCGGACAGGTGATTGGCTGCATCTTCAGCCCAGTAGGGCTCCTCGTGGTCGATGCGAGCCAGGACCAGGACGTTGTCGGCGAGGACGGCCCAGTCGGCTGTCTCGAGAGCCGTGAGAGCGATGCGGGCCTGGCTGCCGGTCAGGACAGCGGTCACGGCGCTGGGATGGGTTGGGTGGGTGTCGAGGCGGACGTGAGCGTCGATGGGGGTAGTCACGTTGGGTGTCGTCTCTTCTGCCGGTGGCCGGGCCTTCGGGTCCGGCCACCGGCGTATGCGTGGTGCTATCGGGTTGCTCGCGCGGCGCGGGCGGCGTGAGCGGCCGTCGTGGTCGGCGGGCCGGCGCGAGTGGCGGGTGCCGGGCGCGGCCGTGGTGGCGGGACAGTTCCGGTGGCATGCTGCCAGCGGGTGCGAACGGCGCTGATGTCGGCGAGGGAGCGGCGGGCGCCCACCACAAGCTGGAACGGGGTGTTCGCCGGGTCTCCGGCGTACGCCGAGATGCGCCGGCCAGCGTGATCGGCGGTGGCCAGGAGGGAGCGCTGCAGGGCACGTTCGCCCCAGTGCTCCACGGAACCGGCCGGTTCGGCCAGCAGGCGGAGCACCTCGCCGGGTTCACTCGCGTTGTCGAGCAGGCCGCGCTGTTGGGCCTCCCATAGGACGGTGACGGGGTCGACGGGCTCGCGGCGGCGGGCCAGGGCGGTCAGGCATTGCCACAGGCCGGCGTGCAGGGGCCGGGTGAGGTCGTCGGGGAGCAGCCACCGGACGGACTCGATGTCGGCGGGGTGGGCGGTGGCGGTCGCGAGCAGCAGTTGCTCCTCCTCGACCGCCTCGGTGCGGTCGGTGGTGATGGCCGGCGGCGGTGCCGCGGTGCGGGGCAGCACTCCGGCGCGCGGCGGGAACCGGCTCGCGATGTCGTCCACGACCGCGGTGAGCGCGTCGGCCTCGGCGAGCACTGTCTCGACTGGGTGCGGGTGGGTGGCGTCGTCGACGCTCTGGATGAGGCGTTCGGCGGCCGTCTGCAGGCGCCGGCGGGCGTGTTCGGCCTCGACCATCCGTGCGTAGGCCGGTGCGTGGCGGGGCCAGGGGCAGACCTTGACGAGGGTGTGCAGGTAGGAGGCGGTCAGCCCGCGCGCCTGTTCGCGCCCCGTGGCGAGCACTTGGTCGAGCCATTTGGTGTTCTTCGCGTGCTCGGCGGGGTCGGGCGGAGGCAGGGTGCTGATGGCGGTGAACAGGGCGGCGTGCGCGGCGGTGGAGAACGAGTCGGCGGCGATGCCGGTCACGTCGCCGAGGCGGTGTGGATGAAGGAGGAGGGCGCCGAGGAGGGCCTGCTCGACGTGGAACACCGGCTGCGGCGGTGCGATGCCGTCGAGGTGGTCTTCTTCGGGTTCGGGGACGTGGGGCATCAGGCTGCGAGGGTGAAGTCGTCGGGGTTGAGGGTGACGCCGAGGTGCGGGGCGAGGAGGTGGCCGGCGAGCAACGGCGGTACGGCGTTGCCGATCTGGGAGAACTGCTGGCCCTTGTTGCCGGCCCAGGGGTAGTCGGCGGGGAAGGTCTGCAGGAGGCCGGCCTCGCGGGCGGTGATCCGGATGGGCTCGGGTACCGCTGGTGTGTCCGTGTCCTCGGTCGGAGGCGAGGCTGGTCCGGCGACCCAGGTGCACTCGTTCGCGCGGTGCCCGAAGAACAGTGTGCCCGCCGGCTCGGACAGCGGGCGGACGGTGGCGTTCGCTTGGTTGTTGCTGCGCAGGGACCAGGACCAGCGGTGTGCGTCGGCGGTGAACGTCGGCGCCGGAGCGTCGGCGGCACGGTTCTGTCGTGTGCCGTGCCGTGCCGTGCCTTCCAGCCAGTTCCTTCGCGGCGGGACTGCAGGAGCACACCGTCCGGCCTGGGCATCCAGGTGCCGCGCTCCCGGGCGTCGGAGAGGGACTTGCGGGAGCCCGAAGGGAACGGTTCGGGTCCGCCGCCGGGTCCGCCGCCGGCGCAGACGGTGGGAACGGGCCGGTCAGTCGCGCCCCATCCGAGGGCCTCGGCCATGCTGACCCAGCGGGCGCGGCCCGGACCGAACAGCGAGTCAGGCTCGGCGACTTGGGCGTGGGTGGGCGTGGGAGGCTGTGCCGTACGGACCCGGGAGGCGAGCAGGATCGCTCGCCTGCGCGTCTGTGGAACGCCGAAGTCGGCGGCGTTGAGGATCCCGTACCAGACCGAGAACCCCCAGGACCGCAGAACGGCCGCGTACTGCTTCCACAGCGGCAGGACGTCCGGCACTTCCTCCATCGCGACCCACTTGGGCTCGCCGACCGTGTTCAGGGCATGCAGGTAGCGCATCGGCTCGGCCGCGAGTAGGGAGCGCTCGTCGCGGCAGGCGGCGAGGAGGCGCTCGCGGGTGTCGCGTCCGGCGGCGAGGTCCTCCACTGCCGTGTGCACCAGCGGCTGGTCGAGCAGGCCGAGGCGTTTGCCGGCCATGCTCCATGCCTGGCACGGCGGGGAGGCGATCAGCCCGCGCGTGCGGCCGAGGAAGGGCCACGTCGGATACATGGCCACGTCGGTCCGGATCGTCAACTGCCCGGCGGCCACGCGCGTCTTGCAGGCCCATTCGTCCCATTCCAGGCCGACGTCGCGCACACCGAAGACGCCCAGTGCCCTGCTCCAGCCGCCCGGCCCCGCGAAGAGGTCGAGTATCACGTGGCCAGCCCGAAGTCGTCGCGGGTGAGAACGTCCGTGTCCCCGCGGCACGCCCAGGGGGAGCAGCCGTCCACGACGCCGTTCTCCAGCGCGTCGGCTTCGTCCGCGTCTATGCGCAGGGCTGCCCGTTCGGCGGCGGTGACGTGGTCGATCGGCGCCTGGCTCAGCGGGACGCGGGAGCGGTGCAGGAACGCCTCGCCGAGCAGTCGGCTGCCCGAGGCGTTGGCGCGGGCATTGCCTTGCCGGATGGCCGCATCGAATTCGACGACGTCCGCCCACTCGGAAGGGGATGTGTCCCTGATGTGCCTCCACTGCGCATTTCCGTGGAACGGGCATCCCAGGCAGCTCGATTTCGGTGTCTTCGCCAGCCCGAGTGAGGTCAGGTAACGAACGCAGTCCGCTCTGCTCCAGCCAAGGTCCAGGAGTGGATGCCGGTTGCGCATGTATTTCACGTCGGCGTCTTTGGCGCGGTGGAACTCGTCGGTGGAGATCCCCACCCACTGCTCAACGAACACGCCCTTGGGGATGCGCGAGGGGTAGGGGTGTCCGAGGAGTTCGCGTACCTTCTGCTTTATTGGTTTCACCTTGTATTCGCCGGTGCACTGCCTGCGGGTCATGCCGGGCCGCCCGTCCTTGTTCAGGATGTGCAGGGGCATGGAGGCGAAGCGGTGGTCCGGATTCAGGGCGTCGCTGCGAATGTTTCCGGCTGAGACGCGGAGGACCGGTATGCCGGCGGGCTTGGCTATCTCCTGTTCCAGTCGGTCCAGGTGAGCGTAAACGGCTTTGGGTTCCCATCCGGTGTCGGCGAATATCGCGTAGTCGACCTTCGGGAGGATCCCTTCGGCGGAAAGGGCGAGCAGGGTGCTGGACTGAACTCCCGCGCCCAGGGAAAGGGCACGGAATTGAGGCTGATCTGAAATCGTATGTCCTGGAGATGGGGAAATGGGGGGCGCGCCCTCAATGAGGCTGGTGCGTCAGCCGGCTGGGCGGGATCAGCCGGTCGCGGCGTATGGCGTGGTGGAGGGTGGGGATGCGGTCGAGGAGGTCGGTGGCCGACTCGATGAACTGCTGTGGTGAGGGGCGGATGAGGATGGCCGGCCCCTTCGTGGCGTCGGCTCGGCGGCGTTGGTTCTCCACGGCGCGGGCGAGGGCTGCGGTCAGTTCGGCGCTTGCGTCCTGGGCGGCCTTGGCGATCTGCGCGATGTGGTCGAGGAGCAGCAGCTTCCCGGCCGTGGTGTGCGGCGTGTGCTGGGCGAGGTCGAGGAACAGCCGCAGGGCGGAGCTGGCGATGCCTTGGGCGTCGTTGATCCGCGCGGCCAGCGCGTGCGCGTGGCCGATGCTGTTGGTGCACAGGGCCTGGTGCAGGGTGAGGGCGTCGGCCGTGATCCGGTCGAGGGCCTCGGTCGGGGCGGAGCGATCAGGCACGGGTCTCCGTGAGGGTGGTCGGGTGCAGGGCTCGGGCGAACGCGGCCGTCAGGTCCGGGGCTTGGGCAGGGTCGGTGGCCAGGGCGCGGACGACGGGGGTGCCGATGACGACGGCGTCCACCAGCGGAGCGACGCGTGCGGCGAGGGCCGGAGTGGAGATCCCCACTCCCGAGACCACGGGCAGCGGGCTCGCGGCACGCAGGCGCTGGGTGAAGCCGGCGAGCGCAGGGATGTCCAGTGGCCCTCGGTAGCCGGTGGGGGCCGTGCTGGCGGGTGCGTACAGCCATCCGGACGCGCCGGCGACCGCGGCCGGGAGGAGGGGGTCAGGGGTGGTGCGCGGGATGAGGCGTGGGGTGCGAAGGCCCGTCGCTCGTGCGGTTTCGTGCCAGCGGGCCGTTTGGTGGGCGGGCAGGTCGACGATCATCACGCCGGCGGCGCCGGCGTCGGCGAACACGCGGGCCACGTCCGCGGGGCCGTGGCGGCTCACGGGCTCCCAGTAGGTCATGACAACGGTCGGCCGGAGGCTGGCGGCGTGATCGACGGCGCGCACCGCGTGGTCGAGGGCGTTTCCGCTGCGCAGGGCGCGGTGGTAGGCGGCCTGAATGACGGGGCCGTCGAGGGCTGCGTCCTCGGTGGCCAGGCCGACCTCGAACAGGTCGGCACCTGCCTGCGCGAGCTGGTCGAGGTGCTGGCGCTGTGCGGTTGCCGGGTACAGGCCGGCGGGGACGAACACGCCCAGCGCACAGGGTCCTTGGATGAGGCGGGTGTGGAGGGGATCGGCGGTGGCCAGGTTGGTGCCTTTCCCGGCGGGTGGGCTGTCGCCGGAGGTCAGCGGCGGCGCCCGGCCGGTGGAGTCGTGGGCGCGGGTGGTCTGGCGGTGTGGCGCGGTTGCGCGGCAGGCGGCACGGGCGCGGCGGGATGGCTGCTGAAGGCGGGGGCGACGGCGTCGAGGGTCTTGGTGACCTGCTCGGCCTGGTCGCGGGCGTCCCGGAGCTGCTCGGCGACGCTGTCGGGAAGCCGGTCCCATTGGGCCTGGTACTGGTAGCGCTGGATGATCTCGGTGGCGTTGCGCAGCTGCTCGGCGAGCTGTTGCAGGATGGCGGTCTGCTGCTCGGGGGCGGTCGCGGTGTGAGTGGCCTGCAGCAGCGCGTCCAGGGCGGTGGGCAGCGGATCGTCGTCCGTGGGAAGGCCGTAGAGCTGGGCGTGCAGTGCTTGGGCGAAGACCGTCACGGGGCCGCCGCAGGAGCCGTGATCGTACTTGGCTCCCGCCTGTCGGCGGACGCTGAAACTGACGGTCACATCTCGGGGAGCGGCGCCGGGACGTATCTGGTCGGCAAGCGCGCAGGCGAGGTCATGCGCGCTCGGGGTGTCGGATGACGTGGCAAGACTCCAAGAGGGAAAGCGGTCAACGGCTGGAGTGCGAAGGTGTGCACCGCCGCGCGCCCTTGACCGCGGCTCGACGATCGTTCACACCCCGACCCCACCCGCGTGGGGGTCAACGGGTGTGAGGGCGGGTCGAAGGCGTGGTCGGTGAGCCGGGGGCGGCAGCTGACGGGCGGCGGGGAGCGGGAGGGATGTCGGCCGGCGTGGGGATGCCGAGGTCGACGCGGACTCTGAGACCGTGGGTGTAGGCGTGGGTTTCGGCAGCTGTCACGGCGCCGAGCAGGCGGCGCTCGTCTAGCCCGTCCGGCGGCCGATAGGAAGAGCCGTTCGGGGTGAAGCCGTGCCGTTCCAAGAGGGAACGGGCGGCGGCGGTCCTGGCCGTCACCGCCACGGTGCCGTCACAGAAGTGGAAACGAATCTCCGGATCGGCGACGGGACTGCCGGGGCTCCAGCGGGTCGTCCAGCAGAGATCGATCAGGTCGTGGGTGTGGGCCAGGAGCCCGTACATCGCGATCCCGGCGCGCTCGTGCACGTCCTGGGCAGTGCCCGGGGGGAGCAGGTAGAGCGTGCGGCCGAGGTGCTCGCGGGCGAGGAACCCGGCCTCGGTCAGCAGCCGGTCGGCATCGCGGATGCGGCGGTTGATGACGACGAAGGTGTGCCCGTCGTCGGTGGACCCGATGAACACATCGGGGATGTCCAAAAGAGACACGGTGGTCCAGGGGATTGGGGAAAGAGGATCTGGCGGTTGCTGAGGCGGGCCTGGCGAGCCTGCACGTGGTACCGCGCCTGCTGAGCGGGACGGCCGCGGCGATGACCGCGTCCAGCGCTGCTGGCGGACGTCATGTCGTCGGGATCGTGGGATCCCTAGATGTCGATGAGCGTGTGCTGTCAGGGCGCTTGCCACAGTGTGCGAGCGATCTGCGAGGTTCCGCGGTCCGTCCGTGGCCGGGACTGCGTGTGCCAGCCCTGCCTTGGAGGACGGTGGGCCAGGATGCGCCACCCGGCGCCGCGCAGCGAGGCTCCGCTCTCCCCTGCCTGCGTGTAGGTGATCAGTCGCCGGTATCCGAGCGCTTTGGCCGCTCTCCAGGCGGCGCCGTAGAGCAGGGAGTTGGCGTTGCGTGTGCCGTCACTGGCGGTTCGGGTGACTTCGAGTGTGGTGCCGTCGTCCAGGTGGCGGGCGACGGGACGGCCGACCACGGCCACGGCGCGCAGGATGCCGGCCTCGTCGGCGGCACCGAGGGAGAAAATCTGTCCGGCGGGCGGCGGGTGTGCCGGTGCCAGAGGCGGACGAACTCCTTGGCGTCGCGGGAGCGGACGGGCACCAGGTGCAGGCGCGATTCGCTCACGCGGCGGGCCCGAAGTCGGACTGGATCGGTGCGTGCTTGGCGATGGCCCGGGCGGTGATTGCCTTTGACGCGCGGTCGGACGCCGCGGACAGTTCTGCCGCGCCGGGCTCCTGGTACCACGGGCGCAGGTCGAGCATGGCGGCGCGCAGACCGGTGGCGAAGCAGAGGGCCGTGCCCTTGGGCAGGGCGCGGATCTCGTCGGCGGGAAGGATCCGCTGCTGTCGCATCGACACCGAGGTCGACTTGCCGGACTCGGAGTGCGAGGTCGAGGTGGTCTCGACGTCGTGGTCGCCGATCAGGCGGGACAGCTTGTCCGCGAAGTCTGGGTCGTCGATACCGGAGCCGATGACCTTGACGGTAGAGGCGGACCACATGGCGTCCATGCCGGCGTCCCCCCAGACCTTCTGGCCCTGGCGGTAGGACTGCAAGATCGTGATCGGGATGATGCCGCGCGACCCGAGGTGCGAGTACAGATCCGGGAGATCGGAGATCTTGCACACGTTGGCGGCCTCGTCGAGGATGGCGAGCATGGGCGGGTCGAGGCGTCCGCCGGCGCGTTCGGCCTGGGCGGTAGCGGCCCGCATCACCGAGTCGGCGCACGCGGCGATCAGCGCCGATGCTCCGCCTCCGCCGTCCTTGCTGAGCAGGAAGAGGGTGTCGGTGGAGGTGACGAACTCGGACGGCCTGAACTCGGGGACGTTCTTCTGCGGGGTGACCCAGGCGGCGATCTCGCTGTTGAGCAGCGCGGCGGCGTACTGGCGGGCGGTCTCGTAGATGCCGTCCCGGGTTTCCGGCGGTCCTTCCACGGTGCCCTTGAGCTGGGCGGCGACGGCGGTGAATCCGTGGTCGCGGAGGATGTCGAGCGGGGTGCGGTCGGCGGGGAAGGCGAGCCACTGCATGACGTCGGTGATCGGCCGCTCGTCCAGGGCCGTGGCGAGGAAGAGCTGGGCGAGGATGTTGGATCCGGCCTTGGACCAGAAGTCGCCCTGCTGGCTGGCGTCCACGGAGGCGGCGAGGAAGTGGCCGGCCAGCCGCCCGGCGCCGTCGAGGGTTTTGGCGTCCGCCAAGGGGTTCCACCACATCTCGCGGGCGGCGTGCGCGATCTGCTGCGGGTCCATCGACCACACCCGTCCCACCGCGGCGCGGGCGTCGTAGGTGGCGGTGAACGCATCGCCGGCGGCCTTGTTCGAGGTCAGCAGGACCGGGCCGGGCGCGGCGAGGATGGAGGGGATCGCGAGCGAGGTGGTCTTGCCCGAGCGGGGCGCCATGATGGCGACGGCCACGTCCTCGTAGCCCATGCGGACGTCGTGCTTGGTGCCCTGCAGGTTGCCGAGGAGGATGCCGGTGTCCCGGGCCTCGATGTGCTTGGCGTCCTTCAGGCTCGGGCGCAGGGAGCGGGCCTTGTCGGTGATCGCCTTGGCCATCAGCGGTTCGATGTCCCGGGCCTTGGCCATGCCGGTGATCTTCTTCTTCCGGCCGCCGCTGCGGTTCTTGTGCCGCGCCCACAAAACACCCGCCGCTGCCCCGAGGGCCAGGAGCAGGAGAACGGGCACGACGCGTGCCCCGATCAGCAGGGACGTCTCTCCCATGTAGGGCCAGAGACGCTCGGGGTGGAGCAGGGCGGTGGTCGGCTGGTACGGCGCCCAGCCGCCACCGGTGAGGTAGGCGGTGATGTTGCCGGACAGCCAGGCGAGGTGGGACAGGGGGACGACGACGGCTGCGACGCCGATCAGGAGGCGCAGGATGAGGTCGTACCCGTCGGTGGAACCGTTGGAGGAGGTGGGTGGCAAAGAGTTACGTGCCTTCCGGGCGGGGGCGGGGCATTCAGCGGCTGCGGCTGTTCCTGGCCGGCGGCTGGCGCGGCGGGCCTGGAGTGCTCGACGGGACGGTGCGGCGCGTCGTGGGGGCGTGGACGCGTTCGTCGACCGGGGTGCGGGCGCCGAAACTCGCGTACCAGGCGGGCCGGTCCGGCTCCGCTGCATGGTTGAGGGTCCACCACTGTCCGTCGGGATCGGGTTCCAGGCGCAGGAGGGTCTCCTGGTCCGGGCTGGAGAGCAGGACGCGGGGTATCAGGCGGGCGTGCTCACTTCCGTGCCGTAGCTCGCCGGTCTGGCGCGGTGGCCGGGGCCGGTGTCGGTGTGGGGGGCCAGGGGTGAAGGGGCTTTACGGGCGGCCGTGTTGATCTCGCGGAGCGCCTTGCCGTGGGTGGCCCAGTCGTCGAGGTAGCTCCACGATTCGGCGTAATGTGCGGCGAGTGCGTCGTCGAAGTCCGGGGTGCCGGGCTTGGCGGTGGCGGGGAGGGCGTCGCGGGTGACCAGCCATTGCTTGTGCAGTTCGTCGAGTCGGTCGAGTGCGTCGCGCAGGACGCCCAGCTGGTAGACCCAGCGGCTCTGCACATTGGTCTCAGGCAGGTGGGCCAGTTGCGTTTCGGCCGTGGCCAGCAGGTGACGGGCGCCGTACCGGAGCGGCTCGAACGCCTCGGCGGTGTCGGCGTCGCGCTGGCTCGCGCGCCTTCCGTAGGCGTGGTCGTCGTAGGGCCAGCCGTCGAGGTCGGTGTGTTCGTCGGAGTAGGCGTCCCAGGCGTCGAGGATCTTCTTGCTGTCGCTCACGTAATGGTCGAGGTGACGGAGGAGGGCGCGGTGGGCGCGGTGATCGGCGGAAATGGGAAAGGGGTCCTGTCGGTTCAGCGGCGGGCGGCCGGCTGGGCGGTGTGGGCCTTTGCCGGGGTCGGTGCGGGTTTCGTCTGCTGCCTGCGGGCGGAGCGTGCCCGGGCACGGAGCGACTCGATACGGGCGGTGTGGGCGTCGACCACCTGCTGCGGGCGCAGCGGGCTGGGCTCCTGCACGGCGCTGTAGTGGCCGGTGCGGTCGTACATGCCGCGCTGGAGCGGGCTGCGGTCGGCCAGCGCGGTGAGGAACGATCCGACCTGGTGGGCGGGGACGTCCTCGTCGAAGTAGGCGTGCCAGATGCGCGGGCCGGGGAACTGCCCGTCGCCGGGCTCGCAGGTCTCAACGTGCCAGGACGACCGGCCACTGAATTCGCTCAACGGGCGCAGTTCGATGTGGCACATGGAGTCCGGCGAGCGCGCCGTACCGTCCGAGTCGCGGTGCCAGCCCGCCGAGGTCACCGGCTGCCACGGGTCTGGCTGTTGTGGCGACGGGGCGATGAGGGCATCGGTGAAGCCGGCGAGGACCTCGGCGGGCACGAGTTCACCGAACTCGGCGTACCAGCCGGGCTCGGTGTCGATGGGCTCGGCCCGCAGCCGCCACCATGCAGAGGTGGCGGACTGCGGGTCGAACTGGAGGCTGTGGCGAAGGTCGGGACTGCGCAGGACGATCTCGGCACTCAAAGGGTCGGAGACGGCGCTCCATCCGGCGGTGGCCAAGCCGTGGGTGACGTGGCGGGCATCCCCGGGGCCGGCGAGATGGCGGGGGCTGGTGTCGAAGGGGATCCGCCAGGCGTGCTTGTCGGCGAACCCGGCGAGCTGCCGTTCGCTCAGCGGCACCGACCGCACCCCGGCTCACTCGCGGCGGCGCTGCCGATCTCCTTGCGCAGCTCGTCCAGGACGTAGTGGAGCATGTACTGGTCGGTCTGCACCCACGCCGCGGCACGCAGCTCGGTGACCAGATCACTGATCTTCTCGCTGCGCGGTGTGTTCGGGTGGCTCTGTACGGCGCGGGCGAGGGCGCGCAGGGTGTCGCCGAGCTGGATGGGCAGGCCGGTGTATTCGTCGAGGAGGGGCTCGACGAGAGCGAGCGCCTCCTTGGGGTCGGGGTTCTCGCGCAGGTATTCGGTGAGGCGGCACAGGGTGTCGGTCGCGGCGCGGATGGTGTCCGGGGTGAGTGCGGGCATCGGTCTCCTCGGGGTGGTGGGTGTCGTGGTCAGCGGCGGGTTCGTGTGCTGTCGCCGGCAGCGTGGGCGCGGGCGGTGGTGCGCGGTCTGGTGCTTCGGGCGCTGTTGCGGGCCCAGGTGGCGGCTCGGGCGGCCGTGATGCGGGCCTGTTGCCAGGCGCTGAGTTGGGAGGGCTTGACGGATACCGACCAGGTGCGGATCTGCGCGCTGTGCGGGACGCGTCCGCGCGGGCGCATCACGGGGTCGGGGCTGGCGAGTTCGGTGGAGAAGGCTTGCACGAGGTACATCGGGGTGTTCGGCGTGAAGTGGGCCGTCCAGCCGTTGCCCTGTTTGTCCTGCGCTCCGGTCCACCACATCGCCGTGCCGTCGGGGTTCTGGCGGTACTGCATCCAGGCGGTGCCATCGGGGCTGGTCGCCACGTAGTGCTCGCCCTCGAAACGCGTGTGCCAGTTCTGCTCCTGCAGCGGAGCCCAGACGTTGGGGGCGTGTGCGGAGCGGGGACGGGTGAGGGCGTCGGTCAGGCCGGCGACGATCTCCACCGGGGCCTGACGGCCCAGATGCGCCGACCACTCGCCGCTGGCCCCGTCTGCCCGGCCGTGGATGGTCCAGCCGCCGGGAAGGACGTAAGGGTCGTAGGCGACGCGGACGGTCCGGTCCGGGCTCTCCATGAACAAGGGGCCGCCGGTCTTGGACTTGTCCCGCCAGCCCGAGGCACGCAGGAACTCCGAGACGTGCCGGACGTCGCCGCCGCCTGCCAGAGCACGGGGCTGGACGAGGTAGTGCTGCTCGGCCTGCTCGCCGGGCCCCCAGCCCTGCCACTGCTTCTTCTTCACCGGCGCCGCCGGACCACGAGCGGTGCGGGCACTGGGCGCTTCGCCTCGGTGGTGGCGGGCTGGGTGCTGACGTGCGCCAGGGCGTCCTTGTGTTCGTCCAGGTCGAGGGTGATGTCGTGCATTTCGTTCGAGGCACGGCCCAGAGCGAGCCACACCTCCGCGGGGAGCGCGCCGCGCTCTGCCTGGTCCTTGGCGAACACGCTTCCGGTGGCGACGAGGTGAGTGACGCCGCCGAGGACTCCGGCGTCCGGGTCGAGAACGCGGGCGATGACCTGCGCGGCCTGGGGCGGGGGAAGCTGCGAGAGGTGGTCGGCGAGCTGGCCGAGCTGGCGGGTGATCTCGTCGGCCAGTCTCACCGGATAGGGGGCGGGGTGGGACATGCTCCTCCGGGGCGGTGAACGGTCAGTGGTGGTGGCGCTGCCCGACGCGCTGTGACTCGGTGAGGACGCCCTCTGGGCGGGCGCCGGTCAGCGGGGAGGTGTGGTCGGGACCGGTCGGTATGCAAGCGCGCAGATAGCGGCGGAACAGGGCTGTGGCGAGCCGGGGCTTGAGCCGGTTGCTGATCGGTGGGGGTGTGCGGGGTGCTACGGGTTTCTCCGGGAGTCGGGCGGTGTGCTGGGCGGCCCCGGCGTGGTGCCGGGGCCGCTCGGGCGTCTTACGGGGTACGGCGGGCCGGTGCGGAGTGCGACGGGGAGCCGTCCGGTGCCGGTTGCTGCGCTGCGGGACGGGCCGCTCTGGTGCGGAGGCCGTGCATGGCCCGCCGGTAGGTGGCTTCGTCGAAGACGCCGGGCGTGCACTTGACGTCATGACCGGTCAGGAGCAGGGAGGGGATGCCCAGGTCGGCCTCCGCCTGGTTCATCGAGTCCTGGCGGACGTACGGGTGCCGGACGGGGTCGGCGGCATGGATGCCGGGGCCGAGGTAGGCGCGGTCCGTCCAGGGGGGTGCTGGAGGGCGGTACCGATGCCGAGCGCGTCGAGGCGCGGGCCGATCTCGCGCAGGGCGCGGGCCTGGACCTGGGTGTCGTCACCACCCAGGCGGTAGATGCCGCTCTGCGGGTTCTGGATAAAGCCGTGGGCGACGAGGATCGTGCCGGCCCGGTCGTCGGCGGGGGCGGTGGCGACGCTGCCGTCCGGCTGCCAGGTCAGGACGATCCGGTCCGGCTGGGAGGGCTGGATGCCACCCAGGGCGTTGTGCCGGACCTGTGCGAGCGCACGGTCGTAGCGGGCGAGCAGATCGCCAGCGACCTGCTCGGCACTCAGGAACGGGTCGTCTGCCAGGGCGACGCCGTTGGGCTCAGGGACAGCCCGGTACGCCTCGTCGGGCAGGGCGCGCGGGGCGACGGCGGCGAGAAGGAAGCCGTCGCGTCCGTCGGGCCGGTCCAGGAGGACGAGCTGGGCGCCGTCGGGGCGGCTCAGGACGGCTGCCTGCGTCAGCGGGTGCTCGGCGAGGGAGGCGGCGACCAGGTCCAGGTCCCAGATCCGGTCGGCGATTTCGGCGAGGTCGTCTTTGGCGTCGGCTGTCAGGTGCGTGCTGGTCCAGGTATCGGGGAGTTCACCGGCGAGGACGTCGGCGTACGAGGCGAGGTGCTCGGAGGTGTCGTGGTCGTGCATGGTGTCCTTGGGCAGTTGCAGGGGCTCAGCGGCGCAGGCGGGTGGCACCGACGGGCGGCGGTGCCGGGGCCGGCAGTGCACGCGGCGGGGGTGGGCAGGCGCACACGGCGGAGCGTTCGGGCTCGTGGTCGGGAACTTGCTCGGCGCAGGCGCGGCGGCCGGGGTGAGGGGCGTGCCGGTCGGCGAGCCGTTCGCGGGTGTACGCGAGGTCGGAGTGGATGACGCGGACGTATTCATCGACGAGGTAGCGCAGGCGCCGGGCGGTGTGCGGATCGGTCGCGTTGCCGAGTCCGTCGAAGAACTCCGCCAGGGCGCCGAGGGTTTCCTCGAACCCGGCGAGGATGCCGTCGTGGGGCGCGGTGAGTTCGGTGAGGATGTCGGCTGCCTCGGCGGTGTCGGTGGCTTCGCGCAGGCGTTCGGCGAGGTGGGAGACCGAGGTACCGAGCGTGGGATAGCGCGCGGGGCGGGCGTCGGCGTCGAACGGTTCGTCGCAGTCGACGTGGTACCCGGCAGCCCGCAGGCGCGCTACGGCATCGGTGGCGAGACGGGACTCGTCGTCCTCGGTGAGGCCGGCGGGTGCGCGGTGGTAGGTCTCGTGGAGGCGGACGACCGCGATGAATCCCGTGCGCTGGAGAATGCTGTGTGCCCCTCCAAGTCACCGCCGCGTGCGAGGAGTTCGCTGGAGTGCGAGTCACGGCGGATGTCCAGGAAGCGGTCGGTATGGGGCAAGAAGGCGTTGCTCCTACGGAGATCTGTGAGCGGTGTGCCGGGCTACGGGCGGTGCAGCGGCGATCCGGGACCGGCGGACCAGGTGGTCCGCGGTGGTGTCCAGGTCCTGCTGGATCGCGTGGAGCCGGCGGGCGATCAGCTCCAGACCGTGAGCCGCTTCGGTGCCGGCGGCTCCGGGCTGGCGGGCGATGCGGTGAGCGGTGTGCTCGATCAGTCCGCGGACCGTGGCCAGCGGGCCGGCCTGCTCGTCGGCGAGCTGCGTAAGGACGCTCGCGAGCTGCGCGGATGCGGTGGGCGCCGTACGGACAGCGGGGCGTGCCGCGGGTCCGTTGCGGGCGGGGATCAAGTTGAGATCCTGTTCGATGCGGCGTGCCTCGTCCGCAAGGCGCCGCAGGATGTCTGCGGGCGGGGTGCGCCACGTACCGTCGAGGTGGATCAGGTTGGCGATCAGGTCCAGGCGTCCGGGCTGTGCCTGGACGGCGATCCACCGCCAGCCGTGCTCCGCGGCGCCGGGTATCTCGATACCGGCGGCTCGCGCGAACCGGTGAGCGGTTTCGGCCCACTCGGGACCGGTCAGCTCCCGGTCGTCCGGGTGGAGGCGGATGTCGAGATGGAGGATCGCCCGCCGGTCGTCGTCCGCAGTGGCAGTGAACGGATGCTCCAGGTAGGGATCTTCGAGGTGCTCGGCCCACTGAACGGATGTCCAGGTTCTCTGCTCGTCGTTGGGGGTGTAGTAGTCCAGGCCCGGCCAGTGGGCGACGATGGTGTACTCCGTCAGGCCCTCGTTCGGGGAAAGGGGCCGCCCGAGTGCCTCGGCGAGCGGGTCGCGCGGCGAGTGGGTCCGCGCGTGCAGGCGGGGGATCATGACGGCACCCCGCTCGACGTGCGGGCGGTCGGCCGGTGCTGATGAAGGTCGCGGGCTGCGCAGAGCAGGGAGCGCTCGCGGACCAGGTCGGCGTGGACCGAGGTGTCGCCCGGCGGGAGACAGTCGATCGCCCGGTCGATGGCACCCAGCCCTTCGTCGTACCGGCCCAGCCGGCGCAGGGCACTCGCCACGCGGAAGAGGACGATCGGGTCGCTGCCGGTGGCGAGGGCCGGTCGGGAGCTGAGGGCCAGGAGACGCTCCGCGCCCTGGTCCAGGTCCTGGCCGAGCCACAGCCCGTGCAGCAGGACGTGCAGGGTCTTGGTGTGCTGCCCGGCCTCCGCGAGGACCTCGTCCATGACCGCCAGGCCCTCCGGGCGGGACTGGCCCAGCAGCGCGAAGGCGTACAAGGCCCGGGTGTAGCAGTCCAGCCGCTGACGCGCGGTTTCCGCGAGTTGTTCGACGAGGCGTTGGAGGGTGGGGCAGTGGAAGTCGAACCGCAGGGCGCTCAGGTACAGATGAGCCAAGGTGCGGGCGGTGATCGGGTCAAGGCCCATTGCGGTGACGTCCTGCGGGGACAGCAGGGCCAGGACGCTGTGGCCGGCCGACCGTGCCGCCCAGGCAGCATCCGCGCACACCTCGGCCGAAGTTCTCCAGTCGGCCTCGATGTCGCGGAGGTCTTCGGCCAGGTGAAGCGGCCAAGAAGAATCGACCGGAGATGCGGTGGCTCGGGCCCTGGCTCTGTCGAGCGCGGCGGAACGGCCGGGACGGTGCGTGGGGGAAGTCATCGGCCACTCCGGATGTCCGCGATGTGCACGAGCTGGCCCAGGGCGGTGGTGGTGTACCAGCCGCAGTCGATCAGCTCGTCGCGGTCGGCGAACCGCGTAAAGAGGGCATCCTCCATGGCGCGCAGGTAGATCAGGCAGTCCGGGCAGCGGCGCGAGAGGTGCACGAGGTAGCGGGGGTGGGCGGTGACGTAGGACTGGGCGCCGCCGGTCGCATCACGCAGCCGCCAGCCGTCCTCGTCGGTCGGGGTGTGCCAGGACGTGGCCACGACGCGCATCGCATCGCCCCACAGTTCTCCGCCGGCCATCCCCTTCAGGACGACGACAGTGTCACCGGCCTGGAAGTGGGCGTGGGTGATGTCTCGATCGGGGGTGAGCGGGTCGGGCGTCGGTGCGAACGCCGAGGTGGGCGGAAGCTGGGACATGAGTTCCTTCCACGCAGATGCTGGCGGGGTGGGAGCATCAATAGTCCGGAGGAACGCCGGTTTGGCTAACCGGCGTTATCCGGCTATGTTGCCCAGCCGTCAGTGGAACGGGTTCTCCGTCCCGCGGTCCGCCTCACTGGCTGCGTCGAGGAGTTCGAGCAGGTCAGTGCCTTCGGCGTCGCGCTGGTCGATCCACCATCCGGCACGGGTGATGGCGCGGGCCTTCTCCTCCAGCTCCGCCCAGTCCGCCTCGTCCCACGTGCCCTCGATGACGAGCGCGGTGTGCGCGGATGTCATCAGCTGGTGGCGGGAGCGTTCGCCCCAGTCCAGGGCCTTGGCCGGGCCCTCCAACTGCGGCATGTCGAACTGCTTCGCCCACGCGAGGGCTGCCTCCTGCTCCTCGGCCCGCTTGGCCGCGAGCCACTCCTCCTTGGACCCGGTGTCGGCGTCGCGCGCCGCCTTCCAGCAGTCGGTGCAGTCCTTCGACGCGAGCCAGCGGGCGAAGCCTGCCCGCTTGTCGGCAGGGCGATTGGACAGGTCATGATCCACGCGGTGGGAGCAGGCGTGCTCCACGGTCCAGTGCGTACGAACAGCCATAATTCGATCTCCTCAAAGGGGTTGCAAGGTGGGGGTTGCGCCCTGATCAGGGCGTCTTATGCCGGCCACGGAGCAGGCACCGGCGCCAGCCGCACCGCGACTGCCCGCGGGGCCCAGACGTCGGCGCGCGGCGAGAAGGACGGTGAGAGCGAAGGCCGCGCCGGTGCCAGGGAGCGCCGGGGCGGCGAGCGGCTGCTTTGCGAGGTGTCCGGCGAGGGCGGTGCGGCGGGCGGGACGCTTGGCCAGGAGCACGGCCACCAGGAGAGGTGTGCCTGCAACGAGGCTTCGCGCGTGAAGACCAGGTAAGTGGGAGTCGCTGCAGATCGGCGCTTGGGCTCCCCCGAAGCGGTCACCAACTTGTCTGTGTGTCAGTGGGGTTGGCTACTATGGACGTGGTCGACGAGATCCTTGAAAGGCATGGTGCATCGGTGATGATGGCCAACCGCTACGGCGCTCCATCCGAGGAGCGATAGGCGCGCCTGGCCGGCGCTTCCCTATCGCGACGCCCGCTGGGCGGCGACGCTGTGACGTGAATCCAGCGCAGGATGCACCCTGCCCTGATTCAGGTGACGGCGCTCCGACGGAGTTTGGGAGGGCCCTACTTGTCTGCCACCACTTCTACCTGTGACCACCGCGTGTATCACGTTGTCGTCGTTGCTTTGGTATCCGTCATCGCTGGGCTGGTTGCGGGGATCGGCTCCGCTGTTCTGGGGCAGCCTGCCCTCACCGCCGTCGCTTCTGGCGGGGCCGTCCTTGCCTTCACCTACGGCGCCGGCATGACCGCCGTGTCACACGTGAGTAAGCGTCAGCAGTAGCCGCTGCTCCGGGGCGGCTGGCATGGCCGCCCCTAGGCCGTGGGCGCTCAAGACAGCTCACGATCGTGCTCGTATTTTGCGAGGGCAAGGTTGATCGCGTACTGCTCCATGGGCTCGTGTTCGTCAAGACCAGGGGGACATGGGGCTTAGCGGTGTCGGGCGGTGGTGCTGGCGCGGGGTGGCGGCGTGGGCGGTGTGGTGTCCACGGCGGGGCGCGGACGGGTGCGCAGCACGGGGATGCGGTGCGGGGGTAGGACGGCGACGGTCGCGCCGAGGTCCTCGGCCGCCTCTCCGACTTCGCGGGTGAGGAACTCGATCTGCCGGCTCAGCGCTGCCAGGCGGGCGGCGATCTGGCGGCACTGCACGGTCTCCAGGGCGCTGGCGAACTGGCCGCTGGTCTCCAGGAGTTCCTGCAGGCGGACCATCGGGCCGCGTCATAGCCGCGCTGGACAGCGCTGAGAAGCGCATTGGAGGCGTCACCGGCACTGTGGCCTTCGACGACATCGCGGATGAGGTCCTGCAGGGACACCTCCGGGACCGGTGTCGAGCGGTTGAACCGGGAGACGTCCGCGCGCAGCACGCCGGGCGGAACCGGAGCGGGCAGCACCTTGCCCGCCCCGTACTCGTGGGTGTAGTGCCCGACAACCTGCCAGCCCGGTGCGTCCGGGTCGCCGCGCAGCGCGACCACCGTCGAGTCGTCATCCTCGACCAAATAGGCGAGGGTGATCGGCTGCCCGTCGGCGGCGTACCACGACTCGGTCAGCTCCAGCTCGCCGCGCCTTTGCGCGGCCTGGGCCTTCTTGGTCCACATTTGCTGTTCCTCGTCGGTCAGCGGAGCTTTGTGGTGCTGGCCGCCCTGCTGGTCGGCGAGGTTGCTGGCGATGGAGCCGTGGTCCGCCCAGGCGGCCAGGTGCGGCCACAGGGCCGCGTGCTGAGCGCGCGCGGCCGGGGGACCGGGGGCGGCTGGCCGGTCGAGCGCCCGGGGGATCTCGGCGGCCGAAACGGCCAGGCCGTCCAGGACGGCCCGCCACCCGGCCAGGTGCCGAGCGGGTGGAAGCTCATCGAGCACCAGGCGGGCGGCATCGAGGAGAGCCTCGGCGTGCGGGGCAAGGTGGGCGGCGTACGCCTCCACCGCGGCCTTGTCGCGGTGGGCTCGTGCGGCAGCCGCGGCGCCCGCGTTAACGGTACGACCGTAGCGGTCGCGTGTCCTATCGAGCGCGGCCTCGGTCTTGCGGTCGATGACCGCCAGCCGCAAACGGAAGTCGCGTGCCGCGTTGGCCAGTTCGGGAGCGGTCGGCAAGGGGCCGTCGGGGGCCGGACTGCTCGCGGGAGTCATCGGGACCGCCCGCCGGTCGCGGCCGTCAGGTGGACGGTCGGAGCGTAGGTGGGCTTCGGCGGGATCGACCGGGCCGCTGGCGGGGAGGTGGTGGGCGGTGTAGTGCGCTGCGTCGTCCGGCCGGCAGCGGCCTGGGCGAGACGGCTGCGGCGCTCCTCGAGTCCGTGGGGCCGGGCGGGGTGTGCCGGTCCGGCCGAGAGGGACGGGTCAAGCCGGATGTCGGCCTGCACGGTGTAGCCCTGGCGGCGCAGGTCGTGGACGGCTTGGCGGGTGCGGCGGACTCCGTCGCGCTCGGGCTCGCTGAGCCGGTACAGGCCGGGTTCTCCGGGAACGGGCTCGAACTGCTCGCGCTCCAGGTACCAGTGGGCGAGGTGCGCGGGCATAGACGCGGTGAAGGAGGCGACGAAGCCGTGTTCCTCGTGGTCGCCGAAGGCGAAGTGGGTGCCGGGGTGCAAGGGGGCAGTGTTCTCCTCGGGGCGTGGGGCGGAAGGGGTCAGGGGCCGCGGTGCGCGGGCCGGGCCGTGGTGAAGGGGCGGGCCGGCGCGGCGACGGGCAGGGCCGGGCGGCGGTGGGGTGCGCTGATGCGGGCCTGCCGCAAGAACGTTTCGCCGTCAGTGAGCCAGGTCTCGATGGCCGGCCACGCGCGTGCTCGGCACTCCTGCTCCGGCACGAAACCGCCGTGGACGATCTCGTCGACCAGGGTCTCGGCATCGATCACGGCGTCGGCCAGACGGGAGAGGGCCGCGGCGTCGTCGGGCCACGGGCTGCTCGCGGGTCGGCACCGGTCGAGCAGCGCCGGGGGGTGGTCGACGACGGTCAGGAAACGGCGCCAGGCGTGGTCGAGGAACAACTCCGTCGCGGCGCCGAGAGCGGCGGCGCTCAGCGGGGTGGCGTCGCTGTAGCGGCCGGAGGCGTTCATGGCCTGCCAGGTGTCGTGCTCGCAGCGAATGTCCCCGAGCACGGCGGCGATGGCCGCCGTCTGGCGGGCGTGGACGGCCTGCTCGTAGGCGGGGAGGTACCGGCCGGTGAGGGCCTGGGCAGCCCGCCCGGCAACCGGCGGCAGGACGATGCTGCGCGGGGCGTGGGGATCGCCGTAGCCCCCTTCCAGTCCCTTGGGCGAGAAGGCTCCGACCAGGTAGTCGAGTTGACGGCCGGGACGTTCGATGAACAGCAGCGCGGTGCGCTGCACCGCGTCGGTGAGGAGCGCGGCGTAGGGGATTCGCTCGGTCTGGACGGCGCGGCCGAGTTCGCCGCTGTCCCAGATCCAGGGGACGAGGTCTTCCTGCCAGGCGGGGTGCGAGTAGATCTCGACCGAGGCGTGCCACTGGCCGGGCAGGAGGCGCGCGAGGTCGCGGGCGGCGTCGCCGATGAACCGGCGGCTGCTCGTGTGCACGCTGGTGCGGTGCCGCTTCGCGCACGTGACCAGGTCGACCACGGTGGTCTGGGTGCCGTCCGCGGGCAAGTGCCAGACGCCCTCGTCGTCCCGCTGGAAGCCGCTCTCCGCGAGGGCGGTGTGCGCCCAGGCATACCGCTCGCCCGAGGCGATGGCGACGATCCCGGACTCCCGGCTGTGCGCCAGGATGATCTGCGCCTCAGTCACGGACCAGGTCCTCGCCGCCGCGCAGGACGGCGCGCAGGCTGCGGCCGTACGCCCAGGCGTGCTCACGGGCAGCCGCCTCCAGCTGGTCGTATCCGACCTGGGCTGTCATCTGCCCGTTCCACTTGCGGTATCGGTACACGGGGACCGGCAGCAGGATCCCGGGCGCAAGAGCGGTGACGCCGAGGGCCGCGCAGTAGTCCTCGCCCTGGACGAGGCCGCCCATCGGCGCGGCGCGCACGAGGTCGGTGCGGGCGAGGATCGTAGTCGGCCCGATGGGGATGGTGTCCGCCGGTGACTTCCAGTACGTCCACACGTCACCGGCCTCGTGCCGGCCGGGCGGCGTGGGGCAGCGCCACAGGGTGGTCGAGCCGTCGGGGTGCTGGTCCTCGCTCCAGCCGGCACACCAGCCGACTCCGGTGGACTCCAGGGTGTTCAGCCGTAGAGCCATCGCATCGTCGGTGAACTCATCATCATCGTCCGCCCAGTTGGTGTACGGGGTGCGTACGTGGTTCAGGGCCAGGTTGCGGGCGCAGGCGGCGCCGACCGGCCGGGGCAGCGACAGGGTGCGAACGCGGGCATCTTGTGCGAGCGGGGTCGGCAGGCGGTCGGGCGAGGCACCGTCGAGTGCGATCACGGCCTCCCACGGCACGGACTGCCGGGTCAGGCTCGAGTGCATGGCGGTCAGGTAGTCGAGCCGGTCTTCGCGCAGGCGGCTGGCGATGACGACGGTGATCAAGGGCGTGGTGCGCGGGGGCAGGGAAGGCTCCGGGAAGACGAGGTCAAGCTAGCGGCGGGCGGTGGGGCGCGAGGGGCTGGCCTTTGCCGGGGCTGCGGCAGGAGCGCTCGGACTCGGCGTGCTGCGCGATGCCCGGATAGCGGGCGGGGAGTCGCGGGAGGACCAGGCCGCCGGGTGGTCGTTGAAGGCGGTGCGCGGGTCGATGGCCCAGCTCACGATGGGGCCGATGTCCTCGTGCAGGAGGCTGATCACCTCGACGCCCTCCTTGTGCAGGACGTACCCCCAATCCATGTCCTGCGCATCGGCGGTCTCGTCGGTGACCGACATGCGTACCGGCGGCGAGCTGTCCGGGGTGACCAGGTGGTCGAGGGTTCGGCTGGGCCAGTGGTTGCCGCCGGTCAGCGCGGTCACGAGTGCGGGCGGGGCATCGTCGAGGAGATCGGTGCCGAGTTCGTCCCAGCCGACGGCGACGTCGTCGATGAGGTGCCGGCACATGGCCTTGATGTCGCGTCCGAACTTGTACTGGTAGGCGGCCAGGAGCAGGGGGAGGTGGTGGCTGGGCACGCCGTCGAGCTGGACGTGGATGCCGGTGTAGCCCTTGCCGACGGTGGGGCGGGCGATGAAGGAGCGAGTGGACAGGGAGCTCTCCGCAGCAAGCAGGGGGCGGGAAATGCTCGGCGGCCATCAGGTGGCGCGCGGGTGCGTCTACACGCGGTCCGACCAGGACGGGACCGGCGGGCCGGAGGCATCGGTGCGGGCGCAGGTGTAGCCGATCAGGCGGGACGGGGCGGCCTTCGCGGGGACGGTGGCGGCGTCGTTGCACACGAACGTGTACGTGATGGAGGTGCGGGGCACATCGTGGAGCCAGGCCCGGTCCTCCTTGCCCGGGTTGATCTGCAGGCCGGAGTGCGCGACGGCGTCGGTCTGCGTGTGCATGTGGGAGAAGAGAACCAGCGCGCCGCCGTCGGCGGTCTTGAGAGCGTAGGCGTCCTTGTAGCGGTTGGCGGCGCCGGCGAAGACGGTGGTGCCCTGGTCCCCGAAACGGGTGCCGGTCTTGTCGTGGACCTCGATCTGCCGCTTGCTCGCCGTGGTCGGCTTGAAGACCTTCGTCCCGGTGTGCGTGCCGCCGGTGGCGAAGTTGTCGAGCACCGCGGCACGCAGAACGCCGGCGTCGGCGGCGAGGTGCTTGTTGCCGTCGGCGGCGACGGCCGTCGCGTACCCGTCGTGGTCGAGTGCGATGTCCGGCAGTTTCGGGCTGTCGAGGTCGACGACGGAGACCATCTCCCAGCGCTTGTGCTGGGGTCGTTCGGCGAACACCGCCAGACGCGAGGGGGCCTTGCCCTTGTCGTCCGAGAGCGCGGCGGCGAACCAGCGGTCCTGTCCGGCGGCCAGGCGCGGGATGTACAGCTTGGTGCTGGCGGTGTCGTAGGACCAGGGCTTGTAGGGCGTGCGGTCGGCCGCGGGAAGTCCCTCGGTCTCGGCGTAGTCCGAGACGGACATGGCGTACAGCGGGCCGTCCTCGATGGTGCCGAGCAGGGCGCGGTTGCGATCGGCGTTGGCCTCGTTGTTGATCTGCGAGTAGTGGGTGATGACGGCGCGGGCCTGGGCGGCGCTGGGGGCAGGCGCCGGCTGCGGCGCGCTGCTGGCGCTGGGCGTCTGCTTGGCGACGGCAGCATCGTTGTCGGTGGCACAACCGGTGAGCGCCAGGGCGAGGCAGGCGGCGCCGACGAACAGCGGCAGGGTGCGGCGGGCGATGCGGATGGAGACTCCAAGGATCTAGGGGCAGGGGGGTCAGCGCGTACGGCGGAGCGGGGACACGGCCTTCGCTGAGGCCGGCAGCAGGGCGGCGCTGGTGGTGGGCGCCGAGTGGCGCAGGTTCACGCCGATGCCCTTGGCCGTGAGCTGCTGGACCACGGAGTGGACGCGAAGGGCACGACCGGTGCCCCCGTAGGCGGTGGGCAGGAGAAACGCTGCTTGGTGCGGGTGGTACTGGAAGCCGTGGGTGTACAGGGTCATGCGGGCATCCACCGGCACGCTCTCGTACGGTGCGCCGAGGGGTCCGTCGCTGTACAGGGTCAGGGTGAGGACCTGGTCGACCTGCGGTGGGGCGGGCCGGTGCGGAGGCTGGGGCTGGTGCTCCGCGTTGTTGAGGACCGCCCGCAGGGCCTGTTCGTAGCGGGGTAGCAGCCGCCGGGCGATGCGTGCTGCCGCCCGCGCGGGGTCCTTGGGAACGGCGATGCCGTTGGGTTCCGCGACTCCGGCGAAGTGGTGGGGCTTGATGCGCGCGCCGTCGGGGGCGAGCGCAGCGACGACGAACTGGTGCGGGTAGCGAGGCCGGTCGGTCACGTAGAGCCGCTGGTCGGCCGGCCCCTGGAGCACGGCGTCGTGGGTGAGGACGTACTGGCTGACGACGTAGTCGACGTGGCCGGTGTCCCAGAGCTGTTCGGTGCGGGGGAACTGGTCGGCGTACTGCGAGTGGCGCTGGTACTGGCTGGTCCAGGTGCCGGGCAGGCGCGCGGAAAGGCCGGCGGCGAAGGCGGCCAGGTCGGTGCGGAGTGAGGTCATGTGTTCCGGGAGGGAAGCGATGGTCCGGGGTCAGCGCGTGTGCCGCGGCTGTGCCGGCGGGAGCACTCGCGGGGGCAGGGACGGTGTACGGGCAGGGCTGGAGGGCAGTCGCGGTGCCGACGCGAGCGGAGTGAGGGCCCGCATCCTGTCCTCGGCCACGTGCAGGACCTCTCCGAGGTTGCGGATCTCGGCGGCGGCGTCGGCGAGGTCGTACGACAGGTCGAAGCCGTCGTCCTCCTCCGCTTCCTTGGCCTTCTCCCCGGCTGCTTCGAAGAACTCGCCGAGCTGCGCCAGCAGGCCGTCGGTGGGCTCCAGGATCTGGTGCAGCAGGGCAGCGGCATCCGCATGCGACTCCGCTCCGTTGAGCCGGTCGGTCAGAGCGCGCAGCGCGTCGCCGTAGACGTAGATGGGAGCGTCGTCGGGTGTGCCGGGGACGCCCTGGGCCTGGGGCGGGGGCGTCGGCTGGGCTGAGTGCACGTGTGGGCTTTCGCCGGGCAAGACGGGGCGCGGCAGCAGTCCGAGCTTGGCCAGGCGGTGGTTGATCGCCTCGATCAGGGGCTGGGCGCTGCCGCCGTGGCGGGCTTCGGGCCGCTGGGGAGCGCCGGGGTCGTCGGAGGGGGCCGAGTCGTAGAGGACCTCGAACAGCGACGGGTCGTCGGGGTGCGCACGCGTCGCGATCCAGCCCTCGGGGTCTCCGGGCGGGCGCTCGGAGGACGGCTCCTGCGTCGGACCGATGATCAGGTAACTGTCGTCGGGGAGAGAGACGCGCACGATGTAGGCGCTGAGGCCGAACTCGATGTCGCACTGCAGGCCGCGCGCCCGCAGCGGCGTGGTGACGTGCGCGTGGCGACGCCACAGCTCCTGCCACCACGGGGTGTCCACATTGCGGTGGTCGGGAAGCGGTGCGAGCGAGGCAACGCGGCGGGAGTCTGGGGTGCTCGCTTCGTCAGCGGCCACGGTTCCTCCCGCGGGAGGAGGCGGGAGATCGGTGCGGTGGAGGCGTCCGTCCAGTGGGGGTGACTACCGGCTGCGACTCCTGACTGAAGCCGAGTTCGTACTCGTCGTGGGTGGCGATCAGGTCGTGTTCCATCTGGGCGTCCTGGTCGGCGACCTGTGCCATGAGGTCGTCGACTTCGGCTCGGCGTTGTTGGTATTCGGCCCATTCGGTGGCGTTCAGGTGAGGGGGACGTTTCAAGAGGACTCCGTGTGCAGGCGGTGGCGGTGCCGTGTCGATCAACAGGGGTGGTCCCTCGGGATCGCGTTTGCGAGAAGCGGCGGGACTGGAATCGCCGAGAGAGAGCTATCGACGGGGTGCGGAGCCGGGGGACGGAGGAGCGGGTGGGACACCTGCGCTGGCCCCAGGCTGGCCGCCGGTCGGTGTCGCGGGGGTGGGGGCCGGGTCGTAGGCGGCGCGCAGCCGGCTCAGGCCGGCCTCGTCGGCGAGGGCCAGGACCGACAGCGCCCGGCTGGCCGCTGTCATCAGCAGGTTTGAGGGAGATCCCTTGGCCGCACCGCGGTTCTCCCGCCGCCACCGGGCGGCGGCGACGAGGTAGTCGCTCAGGGCGCGCAGTGCAGGTTCGGCGGCGTCCAGGACGTGGTCGGTGACTGCCTCGATCTCTGCCGGAGTCTGAGCCGCGGCGAGGGCGTCCAGGTAGGGGGTGAGGTCGGGTGCGGGCCAGGGCTGGTCCGGCAGCGGATGCGCGTCGAGGAAGGGCTGCGCGTCGCGTCGCGCCCACCGCTTCAGGTCGCCGCGGGTGGCGAGGTTGTAACGGGTGGCGTGGATCTGGTCGGCGTCGCGGCCGACGTTGTCGTACAGGTCGAAGTCCGGGTCACGCGGGGAGATACGAAAGTCCTTCGATGGGGTGTTGTCAGGATTCGCGAACTCGACGCTTTTTCAATGCATTCGGGCGTCGGTGTCGAAGAGCGCCAGCTCGTTGGGATGCAGCAGGTGCTGGACGATGAAGGATCTGCCAGCGACTTTCCACAGACCACGGCCCCGGTTGAGGTGCGCGATGGCGTCCATTTCCACAGAGGTCAGGCCCAGCAGGGCGGCGGCGGCGTGGAGTTGGTCGGTCTCCTGGCGGTAGATGATCCGGGTGCTGCAGTCGGCGAGGAGGCCCTCGGCGAGGGCGCGGCCTTGTGATCCGGCGTCGCCGGCGGTGAGCAGGTCGGACAGCCGGTGGATCACCATGAGGTTGGCGATACCGAGGCCGCGGCTGAGCTTCCACTGGGCCTGCATCCGCTGCAGCAGGCCGACGTGCCGCATCAGTCGCCACGCCTCGTCGTACACGATCCAGCGCCTGCCGCCGTTCGGATCGGAGAGGGCGGACTCCATCCAGGCACTTGCGCAGGTCATGGCCAGGACGAGGGCGGTGTCGTCGCCGGATCCGCCCAGGCGGGACAGGTCGATGGTGAGCATCGGCGCGTGCGGGTCGAAGGCGACGGTGGAGGGGGCGTCGAACATGCCGGCCAGGTCACCGTGGACGAGGCGGCGCGTCGCGTGGGCCAGGTCGCGTGCGGCGTCGCCGAGCTGGCCGGACATCATGCCGGCGGCTTCGTCGAGCGCACTGGGGTTGTTGAGGGTGGCGGCGACGTCGCTGAGGAGTGGGGTGCGGCCGGTGGCGGTGGCGCGGGTGACGACGGCGTCGAGGGCGACGTCGAGGGCGGTGTGCTCCATGGGCATCAGGTCCCGGCCCAGGACGGTCCGGGCGAGGGAGCCTAGCAGGAGCAGGCGCCGTTTGCGGATCTCGCCGACCCAGTCGGCCTCCGTGACGCTGTCCGGTCGCGGGGCCGCGTCCAGGGGGTTCAGGCGTCCGGGCAGTCCGGGGCCGAGAGCGACGGACCGGCCGCCGAGGGCTTGCGCCACCGGCGTCCACTCGCCTTTGGGATCACAGGGGACGTAGACGCGGTAGCCGAAGGCCACCGAGCGCAGCGCGAAGGACTTGGCGAGCGCGCTCTTGCCCTGGCCGATCACCCCGGCGAGCAGGAGGTTGGGGTTGGTGAATCCCTCGACCTTGCCGTACAGCGCGAACGGGTCGAAGACGAACGATGCCTCGGCGTGGACGTCGCGGCCGATGTAGATGCCCTCGGCGCCGAGCCCGCCTTCGGCCAGGAACGGATACGCGCCGGCGGCCACGGCGGTGGTCATGCGGTGAGCGGGCAGCTTCAGCCGGTTGTTGCGCGCGGAGGCGGGCCCGGGCCGTCCGCTCGGGGGGTAGAGCGGAGCGGGCATCTCGTGCTCGGCGGGTGTGCTCTCGGCCTGGTGGGCGGTGGCTTCGGCGCGGGCCTTGGCGGCGGCTTCGGCGAGCTGGCGGCGGGCGGCCTTGCGGCTGGCCCGGTCGGTGCCGTGGGGGGTGAACAGCGGGCTGGCGGAGGCGCGGCGGGCGCGGCGAGCGGGCCGGTGGCTCATCGGAGGCCCTCGATTCTGCGGGTGGTGCTCATCGCACGCAGGCCGTGGTATGTGGGCGGAGGTCGGTGGGGGTGGTCTTACGCCGGATGCTGTGCCCGGCGGCGAGGTGGCGTTGGCAGATGGTCAGCACGGGCGGCCCTTCGGGCAGCCGTTCCGGATGGCACGCGCTCGTCTCGGTGTCTGCCTGCGCTGTATTGCCGGGCAGCAGGTGGAAGGCGGCATGGATCTCGGTGGCGGCCTGCCACAGGCGGGTGTGCGCGGTGGCGAGGTGGCGGCCTGCTGCAGGATGCGGGGGCCCTGCTACCTCGACCAACTGGTCGATGAACCGGTGTAGTTCGGTGAGGTGGGCGTGGAGGGTGTCGAGGTGCCCGCGATCCGGGGGCGCGGCACGGTTGAGGGCCCGAGCGTGGTGGCGGACGCCTGCGGTGGCGGCCCGAAGGTAGGGGTGCGCGTCGGGCGCGCTGGGACGGGGAGGGCTCAATGGGAGGTCCTTGCCGCCAAAGAGGCGGGAGCGGGGTGTGGGGGCGAACTGGCAGCTACAGGGTGGTGCGGGCCAGGGGGAGTGCGGCAACGGCGAACGCGTCGGGCTGCTGGTAGTTCAGCCGTCGCAGGTCGACGCCCGAGGTGACGGCGTGGGTCTCGATCTGGGCGCAGGCGGCGTCCAGGAGGGCGTCGGTCTCGGCGGTGACGGTGACGAGGCCGGTCAGGGCGACGTCCGCGTGTCCGGCGATGAGCTGGCGCTCACGCTGTTTGACGTCGGCGTACTCGACGGAGTCTTCCTCGCTGTCGACCTGTCCGCGGCGGGCGCGCTCGTTGGCGTCGGCAATGATCGCGGCCTTCTTGCGCTGGACGTCCCGCAGCGCGGACTCGAGCCCCTGCGGTACGTAGATGAGGGACAGGCTGCGTCGCACGCCGGCCGTGAACATGAGGCCGTGCATGAAACCGGCGTTCGTCTCGGTGCGGGGCCAGTTCTCCACCCAATACGTGGCGTGCCGTGCGCTGTCGGTGGCGAGGCGGTCGTACTCCTCGACCTGGACGACGGGACCTGCTGCTGCGGGATCGGCCTCGGCGCGGCCGGTGTCGGACCACTGCTGGAGTGCGGCGAGGGCCCCCGGGTCATAGGCGGTGCGGATGACGGCGGCGATCTCCCGCGCGGTCAGCCACCCGGTGACCATCAGTCCGGCGTTGCGGGCCGCCTGGGCGATGGACGCGGTGGTCTGCTCCATGACGGTGAACGCCCCGGGCAGCCCGCCGCCGGCCTGCGAGATCAGCCGCCGGGCGGCCTTCAGATCGAGGGAGATGGCGAGGTAGGTCTCGTGGGGTGCGGCGGTGGGACCGGCCGAGGCGACCAGTTCGGAGTAGATCTGTCCGGCGACCGGTGTCTGGGGCTGCCCGTTCTGGGCCCAGTGGCGGGTGAGGGTGTCGCCGCTGTCGGGGACGGTGCGTTCCAGCACCTGCACGGTGGCGATGTGCCCGGTGCGGGCGATGCCCGCGAGCGCGCGTCCCCAGCTGCCCACGTTGTGGTTCTGGGTGGCGGGGTCGAGGAGGGCGAAGGCGCGGCTGCTGACCCGGGCGATGGCGGTCAGGGTCTGCCGGTGCGGGTCGTGCACGGCCGCGGCGCCGTTGGCGGAGTCGCCGGGGGTGACCACCTTGAGGGAGGCGGCCGTGCCGGGCAGGTGGAGGATGCCATCCTGCCGGGGCCGGGTGACGGGCCGGGCGAGCCAGAGCGTCTGGCCGGTGCGTCGGCGCTGTGCGTAGCGGGCGACGATCGGCGCCCAGTCGATCAGGGAGCGTCCGTGCCGACGGATCACCACGAGCGCACCGGAAGCCGCCCACAGCGGTGCCAGGGCGACGGCGCCGACCAGCCCGGTGGAGACCACCGTCATCAGCAGCAGCGCCAGCGTGCAGGAAACAAGGACGAGTTGCGGCAGGGAGAGGCCGAGGAGGATGCCGCGGCGGGACCGGTGCGGAAACTTCACCGTGACCGGAGCGACGGAGAGATCAGTCAAGGGGCGGGTCCTGAAGACGCGGGCGGAAACCCGGGGGCGGGGGTGCAGTACACGTCCCGCCCCCGGTAGACGGACAGGGGATCAGAGGCCGGTCGCAGGCGGCGGCGGTGAGGCCGTCCCGCTGGGCGTGGCGTTCTGTGCCCCAGGGGACGGCGGTGCGCCCTGCGGCGGCGGGGTCGTGGTCGGCGGCACTGACTGCCAGCCGCCTTGCTGGCCGGACGCGGCGCTCACGCCGGATCCACCCGGCCCCGGGCTGCCGCCCGCCTGGCCGCTGGTGTCATCCGACACGCTCGTCGGCGCGGGCTGGACGGCCTTCTCCAGGCCGGATTTCATGGCACCGCCACCGGGCGAGCCGCCCGTTCCGCCACCCTGCGAAGCGTCCTTGCCGCCGCCGCTGTCGCCGGTCGGGTTGGCGGCGATGTCGCCGGGGAATCCGCCTCCGCCTGCGGCGTCGGGGCCTTGCGCGGCGGCGACACCCGCTCCGGCTGCCGCGCCGCCGGTTCCGGCGGTGGCGGCTGCTGCCGCGGCCTTGCGGGCGACGTTCTCGGCGTGGGCCTTGGCGATCTGCGCTCCTGCGCCGCCGGCGCGGTGGATGGACTCGCCGTCGGTGCCGTCGGCCGCCCAGTGCACGAACTTGAACACGGCATAGGGGCACAGCAGCACCAGGATCATGATCACGATGCCGGACATGACGTCGGCGAGGGCGGCGATGCCGTCGGTGGCATCGGTCTTGCCCATGGCGGCGATGCCGAGCACGAAGATCACGGTCATCAGCAATTTGCTGACGACGAGGGTGGCGGTGGCTTCGATCCAGCCCTTGCGCCAGCGGCGTGCGACTTCCCAGCCTCCGCCGGCGGACGCGAAGACGGCGAGGGTGACCATGACGAGGATGCCGACCTTGCGGACCATCATCACGCACCAGTAGAGGAAGGCGCCGATGGCGGCGCCGAGGCCGACGACGACCGGGACGAGCCAGCCGAGTCCGGCCAGGGATCCGATCTGGCTGACCTTCACGATGCGGCGCACGGCCGACTCGATGCTTAGGTGCGCGGTCTTGAACAGGCCGTCGCTGACGGCGTCGACGACTTCGACGGCGACCGTGGTCAGGGCGATGGCGCAGAACGCGAACAGGACCCCTGACATGGTGCCGGTGAACGCCTGGGTGAGGGCTTGTCCGTCGCGTCTGACAGCGGCCCGGACGAGCTGCGCGCAGAAGGTGGCGACCAGCAGGACCAGGCCCAGCGGCAGCAGCATCTCGTAGTTGTCGCGAAACCATCCGGCGTTCAGGTCGACCCTCGTGGTGGTGTTGACCGCCTTGGCGGCCAAGTCGGCCGCTGCCGCAGCCAGCTCACCTGCGGACTTCGCCATCCAGTCACCGATGGCCTTGCCAGGGTCCGAGGCGAAATCGACCGCGTCGCCGACGGCACAGAGCTTGTCCGCCAGGGGGTAATCACAGAAACCCACGGGGAATTACTCCTCCTTGTCTCGTGTCAGGCGCGGGTCACTGCGTGACGCTCGGAGCGATGGCGGCCAGGGCACAGTCGTGGCCGGGGCGGCACTGCACCGCGAGGGTCACGGCGCGGTCCTCGGCTCCGCCGCCGCCCTTCTTCCAGGCGATCTGCTGCTTGCCGTTGACGGTGACGACGTAGATGTACGCCTCGGTGATCGCCGAGGGGTCCTCGGCGAGGGCCTGCTTGAACGCGCCCGGGTAGTGGCCTTCGGTGACACGGGCGGTGGCGTGCTGGTCCTGGTCGGCCATCCGCGACCACAGCAACGGATCAGGGACCTGGCCGGACACGGACGCCCAGTCGGCGTAGGTGGGCTCCTTGGTCATCCACTCGCGCATGCCGGCGAGCTGCTGGTCGCGGCTGGTGTGGCGGGTGTCGTAGGACCACAGCATCTGGGCTGCTGCCTTGGCGTACGCGACCGGCTCGGAGATCTGCGGAGGCTTGGGCACGGAACCGGAGTCGGCCTCGGGTTTCGGGGCGGGGGCCTCGGAGGAGGACGGGCTGTGCGTCGCGGCCGGCCCGGCAGCGGTCGGATGCCGGTGGGCGTTGCCGCTGCCGGACAGCCAGGCGACGGCTGCGGCGATGGTGAGCAGGACGGTGACGACCAGAGCGACGATGGCGATGCGCCGGTTGGCCGACCAGCCGACGCCGTAAGAGGACAGCGAGAGGGTGGGGAATCGGTTCCGCATCAGTGGACCTGCGAGCCGAGGGTGGAGAAGAACGCGACGATTCCGTTCGCGGCGCCGAGGCCGAGAGCGGCGCCCGCGGCGACGACGGCGCCCTTCTTGCCGTTGGCCTCGGCCTGGTGGCCGCCGGTGTGGTGGCCCCATGCCCACACGCCGAGCGAGACGGCGAGGGCGCCGACGACGGCGATGATCCCGAACATGTTGATCGAGTTGACGACGTTCTTCAGCACGCTCAGGCCGGGCAGGCCGCCGCCCTTGGGCGAGATCCCTGGGTCGTAGGCGAGCTGGATGACGCGGTCTGCGAGAGGGAGGGACATAGGTGTGGCGGGGCTCCTTGCATACGCGGGCCAGACAAGGGGCCGGCGAGAAGAGGGGAAGCAAAGGGGGTGGGGAGATGCGCTCGGGGCGCGGGAGATCGCCGCGGCGTCGGCCCGCCCGGAGCGGTGCCTTGGCGGGGTGGCGTCAGATGACGCGGCGGGCGGCGAGAATCGTCCAGTCCCTGATCGGGGTGATCCGGACCGGCTTTGATGTGCGCGGTGCCTCGATCACGAGGCCCTCGCCGATGTACATGCCGACATGCTCAGGCCGGGCGGCGGTGCCGCGGCTGAAGACGAGGTCACCGGGCTTGAGCTGGGCGGGCGAGACTGCCTTGCCCTCGTTGACCTGCGTGTACGTGGTGCGGCTGAGGGTGACGCCGGCGTGTGCGTACGCCTGCTGCATCAGCGAGCTGCAGTCGCAGCGGCCCATCGGGTCGGGGCCGTGGGCGCTGGTGCAGGATCCGCCCCACTGGTAGAGGGTGCCGAGCTGGTGCATCGCCCACTCGATGGCGTTGCGTGCCTTCGGGTCGGCGTCCTTGGGGATCTTGTATCCCTTCGGGACGCTGCCCTCGGGGATCGGGCCGAAGCCGGAGCCGTCCTGGCCCGGAGCGCAGCCGGTAGTGCCGGCTCCCGGGTCCTTGCCTGGGTTCGGCTCCTTGGCGTCCTTGTTGTTGCCGGCGCCGGGGAAGGTCTTGGCGATGGCTTCCTGCAGCGCGGTGGCCAGGTGCTCCCACTGCGCGTAGGCGTCCGGCAAGCCGGACTGCTGGACGGCTTGGGCGGCCTGGGTGACGGTCATCTGCTGCCACCCGTGCACCTTGAGCAGGTGCTTGTAGAACTGCTCGCTCGCGTACGTCGGGTCACGGATCTGCTCGGCGGTGCCCCAGCCCTGGGAGGGACGCTGCTGGAACAACCCAAGGCTGTCCCTGTCGCCGTAGTTGAGGTTGCGCAGCCTCGACTCCTGCATCGCCGTGGCGAGCGCGATGACCTGGCCCTTCTTGGGGACGTCGAGGCTGATACCGGTGGCCACGATCGTCTGGGCATTGGGCACCTGCTCGGCGGGCAGGTCCAGGCCCTCGACGTGGACGTTCTTTCCGGACGCCCCGTCGAGGATCTTGGTGACCTGCTCGGCGACCTTGCCGGTGTTGATGTCGTTCAGGCAGATGAGGGAGCTGCTGCTGCTTTGAACGGCGTCCGCGGAGGACGCCATCATCATGCCGGTGCCCGCGAGCAGAAGCGGGGAGAGGAAGACGACGCCGATGCCGGCGGCGAGCGCCTTCAACCGGAGCGGACCGCTCGTGGGTCAGCGAGGTCGGGCAGGGGTGGGTAGCGAGACGTCATGAGCGTGTCCTTCGGGGGTGCGGTGTCCGGCGTGCCGCGTGCGCGAGGCGTGGTGGAAGGGCGCGGCGGCCGGGGTGGGCGATCAAGGCGGACCGATGTGGGGCGAGTTGCCGCTCGCTCCCAGCTGGCCGGGCCGTGAGCTAGGTGTGCCGGGGCAAGGGGGTACCTCCGTGAGGTGTGGCGGGGGAGTAGCCAGCGGCGGTGTGCGCCGGGCGGTTCAAAAACAGTAGATGCGGATTGGCGGTTGACCAAAAAGCTGGCGCGAGGGTGCCGGAATCCGGCACCCTCGCACGGCACTTCTTGGTCGTCGGCGGATTCGCCTCTACAGTTTTTGGACTCCCCTCGCCTCCTCGGTCTGCGGCCCTGGGCTTCTGCACGCCCACTTCCGGCCTGCGAGGACTCCTGTGCGAGGCGGCTAGTTCCCACCGTGAATCCGCACCCGAATAGGGGCCCCTCTTTGCCTTTTTCCCTTCACCAGGGCGACGCCCTTGCCGTTCTCTCCGGCCTTCCGGACGGCTGCGTCGACTCCGTCATCACCGACCCGCCGTACAACAGCGGTGGCCGGACCGCGAAGGAGCGCACCACCCGCTCCGCGAAGCAGAAGTACACCTCCGCCGATGCCAAGAACGACCTCGCAGACTTCACCGGCGAGAACATGGACCAGAGGTCCTACGCGTTCTGGCTGACGCAGATCATGACCGAAGCGCACCGTCTGACGAAGACCGGCGGGACCGCGCTGCTGTTCACCGACTGGCGTCAGCTCCCGACGACGACGGACGCGATCCAGGCCGCCGGGTGGCTGTGGCGCGGTGTGCTGGCCTGGCACAAGCCGCAGGCCAGGCCGCAGAAGGGCCGGTTCACCCAGAACTGCGAATTCATCGTCTGGGCGTCGAAGGGGGCGATCGACGGCTCCCGGAACCCGGTCTATCTGCCCGGCATGTACTCGGCGTCGCAGCCCTCGGGCGCGCAGCGCCGGCACATCACGCAGAAGCCGGTCGAGGTGATGCGCGAGCTGGTCAAGATCAGCCCCGAGGGCGGCACGGTCCTCGACTTCTGCGCCGGCTCCGGCTCCACGGGCGTGGCCGCTCTGCTGGAAGGCCGGGACTTCATCGGCGTGGAGAAGACCGAGCACTACGCGTCGATCGCGGCCGACCGGCTCACCGAGACGACCCGCCGGACCCTCACGCAGGACGACGTGGACCTTACCGGCTGAGCCCCGTCCTTGCCTGCTGCCAAGGCGACCGGCTCCCCAAGCGTAGCCGTCGGCGACATACCGCCGTAGTTGCCGTGCAGTTCGCCGGATGGGCCGCGCGCAGACGCTTCCGTCCTTTTCTCATCCCGTGTCTCGTAGGAGGCCGAGCTTTTCAATGCCCGAATCAACAAAGTCGCCTGATGACGGCGAGTTGGAGCCGGTTCGTATTCCGGATCGACAGCTGGAGGGAATCGAGGCGAGCGTGCGGCGGCTCATGGAGCAGTCGGCGCAACAGGCTCAGCAGCTCGACCACCTCGCGTCCGCCCCGCCGCCCAGCGGATCACCGTTCGCGGCCTTCGGCATGCCAGGACTCGGTGGGCCGCCTCCCGCCGCTCCACCGGAGCCCCGCCCGATCCTGGAACTCGACGGAGAAGAACGCGAGGACGAACTCGACGCCCTGTCCGACTGGGTGGATGACTTCTTCCTCCCGGTGTACGGGGCGGAGGTCACCACCGCGGCTCCCTGGTGCCTGCAGTGGCAGGAGCACGACGACGTGGTGGCCTGGCTCCACGCCCTGTGGCTCGCCTACCAGCAGCACAAGGATCCCGAAGCCGGGCTGTCCGGTCTGTTCGTGTGGCACCGGGACTTTCTCACCCACGCCGTCGCGGCGATCCGCGCGCCGGGTGGGCCGCTGTCGGCCTGCATGACCTCGCCCGACCGGCCCGCGCACCGCCTTCTGCACGGCCCGCCGCCGTCCGTGCGCACGGAGACGGCGAACACGACACAAGCCGCCGAACCGGACGAGCCGACGTCATGACCGCGGGAGCGGGACAGCCCGCCTTCGCACTGAGCTTCGACCCCCGCGCGCTGACCGATCTCCTCCAGGCCCCCAGCGACATACGCGACCTCACCCTCGCCTACCTGCAGGAAGTCGTGAACGCGCAGCGCTTCGGCCTGCGTCTCGACGGTGACCTGGAGGGATTCAGGAAGCTGTTCGTGGACTCGCGCAAGGACTGGCGTGTCGTCTACGGCGTCCGCCCGGCACCCGCGGAGTCCGCGCATCCCAAGGAGATCCACGTCGTCGCCATCCGGCCGCGAGCAGGCAACGACGTCTACGACGAGGTCGGCCGCCGCCTGGGGATGACTCGTCGGCCGCTGAGCGCCCGCACCCACGCGGCACGCTCGCGTTCCCCGCAGCTGACCACCCGCGCTCCCGTACCCCGGCCCGGTCCGCCGCCCACCGCACTGCCGGAGCTGCCCCGTCCCGCCCCAAACCCCGCGCACCATCACACCCGCTGAACGCACAGAGGTCCGCCTATGCACCCTCCACCCGCGCTGGCACCCACCCGGCGTGCGGTCTCCCCGCTCGACCACCGCCTCCAAGCCGTCACCGGGCACGACGTCGACACCCTGTGGGCCTACCGCGACCGCGGCATCCTCGACGAGCAGCACGCCCACCTGGTCGACCGGCACCGTGAACTGGCCAAGGCCCAGACCAGCGTCACCTTCTACCTCCGGCTCCTCAACCGCCTGTCCAGCGGCGAGTTCGACATCGACAGCGCCCTGTTCACGCGCATCGACCGCACCGTGGACCAGCTGGAAGAGGCCACTGCCGCGCGGGACGCCGCGGCTAGGAAGGTGCTCGCCGCCCTGGAGCCCATCGAAGCAGCAGCGGCGGCTTGCGCGCCCGACGCCCGGCAGCTCTCGACGGATGACCAGGCGGCGCTGCTCGCCATCGCCGGCGGCGCCAAGCTCTACGAACACCTGCTGACCGGCCGGATGTCCGTCACAGCCGCCTCCGGTACCCGCATCCCCCACGCCAAGCCGCAGCAGTTGGAGGATGCCGGCCTGGTCGTCCGGGACACCGGCCACCCCTTGCACGCCGGCCAGCCGGTCGCGCTCACCGATGCCGGACGGGCCGCGCTGTTCGCCGCCCGCCGGGCTCCCACGGTGCAGGCGCCGAAGGTCTCGGCTCGCCCCGGCGCATCGCGGCCCACCCCGGCGCAGCGGCGCTGACTTCACCGAAAGGCTCTTGTTGTCTCCCACCGACCCGGCGCCGGACCGGAAGTCCATCCCCCAAGTCGACTTCGATCTGGACGACCTCGACGCCGACGAGGAGAAGTACCTCGACTTCTACCGCAAGGTCGCCGTCCACGAGGACATGCTCGTTCCCCTCGCCGAACACCACGACGGCCCGCACAGCTACTACGTCCTGTTCGACCGCACCGCCACCTGGGGACACCCCGGCATGCCGCAGGTGCTCGCCGTGCATCTGCAACGCGATCAGGAGAAGCGGACGTTCAGCTTCGAGCATGCCCCTCTGCCGCTGCCCGCGATGGCGCAGTCCTGGCTCATCCACCGCGGCTGTCCGCACGATGCCATCGCCCTCGACCCTGAGCTGGGCCCGCCGCCAGCGGACGAGGCCACGCGAGCCCTGGAGCGACGCCTCGCCGGCGACGGCGACCCCTACGCCATGGGCTACTCCTACACCAGCGACGACCCGGACGACATGGTCACCGTCGTGGCCCTGCGCGCCCTGGACGAGCGAGCCCCCTCGCCGTTCCGCGTCGTGGTCGAAGAGGTCGACACCGAGACGTGGACGCACACCCTGCGCGAGGGCGGCTTCGGCACGATCAGCGAGGCACTGCAGTGGTGCGACGACCGCCTCGCGGGCGAGGCCGGCCCTCTTCCGCCGGTCCGCCCGGCAGCCGCAGCCAGCCGCCCGGCTGGCTTGCCGAAGGCTCCTGCCCCGCGCCCGCCCGGCCGCTCACGCTGAGCGTCAAAGCCGACCAGGGCAGCGCAACATAGCCGACGATCGCCGGTTAGCCAAACCGGCGAATCTCCGGACTCTTGTACAGCCGCCGGGACAACACCCGCGGCACCTTCCCCCCCGCAATCCCTATGCCTTCACGGAGGTTTCTTCCGCATGCGCTCCACCCGAATTGCCATATCCGCAGCCATGCTCGGCGCACTCGCTCTGCCGGTGCTGTCCGCCACCACCGCCAGCGCGACCCCCGCGAGCAGCTGCTCGTCCCAGCCGCCGCTGCCGTACGAGGTACACACCAAGGCCGTGACCATCCGGTCCAAGGCCACCACGAAGTCCACCGCGCTCGGCGTGCTCTACAAGAGCCACAAGTTCACCGTGCACAAGAAGAGCGGCGACTGGCTCTACATCACGGACAAGACCACCGGGGTCAAGGGCTGGGTCTCCGGCACGTACGTCTACCGCGACGTCCGAATGTGCCTGGACTGACAGAGCCCAGCAGGTGCCCGTAAGCGGCTCAGCCACCGGGTACGGCAGCCCCTCCCACCCCAGGGATCGGCCTTTCCAGAACAGGAGATTTCCCTTTGCCCGATGGCATATCCGATGAGTCTGAGGATGTCGTGGGCGTGCTCACCGAACGGATCGAAGCGCGCTTCGACATGGGCATGGACCAGTTGAAGGCCGCGGTCGCCGCCGCGCCGACCGCGAATCCCGATGCCACCGACGTCGTCAAGTGGCATGGCCTTCTCGTCGAGGCCCAGTCCGTGTTGGAGCGTGCGGAGGACGACCTCCTCGCTGCGCTGCAAACCCAGCCCAGCGAGATCGACGATCCGACGATGGGCCTCGCCCACCGGGTGAACGCGGCCGTCACCGCCCGCGACGGCCGAGCCATGGTCGTGCGCTGGCTCCTCGACCCGGACGCCCCGGGGAAGAAGGACCTCGCCGCCCAGCGCCTCGCCCGCCTCCGGCCCCGAACCGGCCCGGCGGTGCAGACCAGCGCTCCCCACCGGCCCGCCGGCACAGCCGCACCGGCATCGGCCTGGCGGCCGGCAAGGACCGCCCGATGAGCCGGGACAAGGCCAGCACCATGGACGCCGACCTGCAGAAGGTCTTCGGCAACCCGCTACCCGAGCTGTACGAGACGGCTGCCAGCCCAGGTGCCTCGCCCGCGCTCGCCCGTGCCCTGGAGCTGCGTTCGTTCCTGGCGCTCACCGAGGAGCAGGTCGCCCGCGTCCGCGACCGCGTCCACGCCGACATGGACCCGGACCGCGACATGGGCGAACTGTCGGCGGACAAGCTCCGCTTCGACGCGCAGTGGCTGGAAGCCGAACTGGAGGCCCGCGACGGCTACCGCGCCGCCCTCGGCGGACTGCTGCGCACCATGCCCCCGCCTGCCCAGCAGGCTCGGCCCGTACGAACGGCTCAGCTCAGGGCCACCGCAACCCTGCCCCCGTCTGCCGCCCCGGCACCGCAGCGTGCCGGGGCGGCCCGGGCCCGCCGACCGTGAAAGCCCACGCTTGCCCCACCTCACGTCCACCGACATAGCCGGACGGATCGAGGACTTGTACGGCGCGCCGCTCGCCGACCTCGAAGCCCGCGCCCAGGACCAGCCGCCCGGCATGCTCTCCGCCCTGCTCGGCATGCACGACGACCTCGCCCTCGCCGAGCGCAGCATCGACGTCCACCGCGACCACCTCGCCCGGCTCATCCACCCCGAGCGGCAGATCGACCCGCACGAGGTCTCCCACCTCCTCGACGGTGCACGCCGGCTCGCCGAAGCCGTCGCCGTCCGCGACGTCCAGGCCAAGTCGGTCGCCGCCGTCCTGCAGAGCCTGGCCCGCGTCCCGGCCCCGACGCCTGCCCCGCCGGCTCCCTCGCCGTCCGTTCCAGCTCCGCCTCTACCGGTGCCGAGCCCGGCACACAGCCGCTGACCCAGGCGATCTCTCTCTTTCCTTCACCCAGGAGTTCCTCCCTTGGCCATCACCGCTCTGCCCCCTGACACCGACGCCGACATCGCCCGGGTCACCGAGGCCCTCGCCATGATCACCCCACGCTGGAACGTGAGGATCCTCCTGGCCCTCTCCGGCCCGCCGCTGCGCTACAGCGAGCTGGCGGCCAAGGTGTCCTGGCTGCAGAACGGCCAGCTCCACCCCAAGCTCAAGTCTCTGTGCGACGCCGGACTCGTCGAACGCACCGAACACACCGCACGGCACGTGAGCTACCGCCACACCGAACGTGGCGCGGCCCTGCTGCCGGTCCTGCCGGTGATCGTCACCTGGGCCGAGGAACACCTGGAGAAGGCGGACGGTCCGCTGCCCGCGATCGAGCAGATCGAGGACGGCCTCACTCTGCTCACCCGGCGCCACGCCGCCGCCATCCTGTGGGTGCTCAAGTCCCGACAGGAGGTCAGCGGCCGGGCTCTGGCCCGGATCGTGATGCCCAGCAGCGACTGGACCAACATTTATCCGCCGCTGCGGCAGCTCGTCGCCGACGGCCTGGTCGACACCGATGGCATCGGCCAGCCCTACCGGCTGTCCGCAGCCGGCGACGGCCTTGGCCCCGTGCTCGGCGCCCTGTCCGCCTGGTCCGCCGGGCAGAGCCTCGACCAGGCGGCCCAACACCCGGTCTGGGGACACCCGCAGGCGAAGCCCGCGCCGAGGCCGTGGCTCAGCAGCCAGCCACGGCCGACCCCCGCGGCGCTCCCACCCGCTCGCACGACCGCATCCTCTCCGGCGTGGCACCACCGCGATCTCTTCTCGCACGCTACGACCGCCCGCCCGAAGGCAGCCATCCCGGCGGGAGGCCCGCGCCGATGAGCACCCCCTTCACCCCTGCCGAAGTACGCCACGCCGTCGAACTTCTCGCCTCGCGCTCCTTGATCCGCCTGGTCACCGAGATCGACGACAACGGCGCCATACCGCCGCGACGGCTGGCCGGCACCCTGCCCGACCTCTCCACGCACCAACTGCGAAGCGCCTCCGACACGGCCCGCGCCCACGGCCTCGTCCGGATCGCACCCGGCTCCGGTCTCGAACTTACCGAGGCAGGAGCGGAGTTGGCCGACCTGTACGACGCGATGGCTCGCTGGGCCCGGCGTCACGCCGTCCCGGCCCCCGTCTGCGAGTTCAGCCGCCGTATCCGGCACGTCCTCGACCTGTTGGCACCGTCGCTCTCCACCGAGCGCGCCGACGCTCTCTCTCCGCTGACCGGCGACGGTGCCGAGGCGGGGCTGGCCCGTCCCCGCACCCTCCTGATCCAGTGGCTGGCCGACAACCCCCAGGTGGCCAGGGTGCCCGAGCCTGAGCCGGTCGCGTGAGCGCAGCGGTCACACCGCGGCACGCACGCCACACCGGCGGGCTGATGCGCAGCATCTACCTGCCGCGCACGGCGGACGCGTTGGCGTTCGCGATGTCCACCTACGGCATCCCGCTGCTTGTCCTAGCCACGACGCGATCCGCTGCGCTGACGGGCGCCGCCTTCGCCCTGGAGTGGATTCCGCGGCTGGCTGCGTTCGGGTGGGCCGGCTCGGTCGTTGACCGGCGCGGTGCCTCGGTGGTCTTCCACCTTGCCTCCCTGGGGAGGGCGCTGGCCCTCGCCGCTGGCGCGGTCCTGCTCCACCTCCACCCGTCCGGCACCGTGGCGGGCGCGACCGTGATGGTGCTGGCGGCGACGACCGGCGTGCTCACCGAGTTCAGCTATATCGCGGCCGAGACCGCGGGCGCCGCCGCCGGACGGCGAGCAGGACGGCGGGCCCACCGTGTTCAGGCCGTCCTGCTTGGCATCGACCAGACCGCAACCATGGCCGGGCCGGCGTTCGCCACAGTGCTCCTGCTCGCCGGGCCGCCGCCGATGCTCGCAATGATCAGCGTGCTCTCGCTGCTGGCTGCCATGCTCGCCCTGCGCACCCCGCCCTCGCCCGTGGCACCGGCCCGCGCGCCGAAGGGGCAGTCCGGCGCCGGACTGCTCACCGGGTGGCGCACCATCCGCTCGCTGCCCGCGCTCGGCTGGCTCGTGACCGGGCTGACCCTGTCCAACCTGGCCACCGGCCTTCTCCAAGCGGCCGGCCCCGTGATCGTCGTCAAAAACTTCGGGCAGTCCACCACCGCCGTCGGCCTCGTCTGGTCCGCCGCTGCCGCAGCGACGCTCCTCAGCGTCACATTCTGCCGGTTTGCGATCGACCGCCTCGGTCTGTGGCCGGTCGGCGCCGCCTGCGCCGCCCTCGCCTCACTCGGCTGTCTCGCCGCCGCCCAGGCCCCCGACTACCGGTCCTACCTCGTCCTAGTCGCGGTCCTCATGGCGGGCGAAGGAGGCATGACGGTCGTCCTGCGCACCCTGCGCTCCCGCCTGATCCCTCCGGAGAAGTTCGGCAGCACCCTGTCGGCGACCATCCTCATCCTCCTGCTGCCCTTCCCCGTCGCCGGCGTACTCACCGCGCTCGCCCCGCCCGACGCACTGGGACACGTCATCACCGCATGCGCCGCCCTGCAGGCCATCGGCCTGTTCTGCTCCTTCGCCCGCCTTCGCACCGATCCCGTCCTGCGCACCTGACCCTGCTGCGTCCTCAGCCTGTGGAGAACTTCATGTCTATCGCCGCCCTCGGATCGCACCGCGCGACCGGTCGCACCATCACCGAGCAGTTCCACGCCTTCGACGCCCACAACCCGAACGTCTACCGGCCCTGGAACGCATGGCCGCCCGACGTCTGGCCTCCGGCGCCACACGCGTCGGCGTGAAGGACCTCTTCGAGGACCTGCGCCGCCAACTCCCGTACGGGGTCGCCGGGCTGAACAACAACTTCACCGCCCTCTACGCCCGTCGGCTGATCAGCGAAAACCCGCACTGGGCTGCGGCGTTCGAGTTGCGCCGCCGTCGTGCCGACTGACAGCTCTCGGTTTCCTCCCGCCTAAGCATCCTCGGCCGGCACCGACTTCGCCGCTCTGCTCCGCCGGCCCCGCTCGCGGCGGCTGCTCGCCGGACACTCAGCGGCCCTGCGCCGCCGAGGGCCGCCGTCCACATATCCCTGCCCCCTCTTTAGATTCTGAGGAGCCTGTTCTTGCCCGACCGTCCTGTCGTCCTGGTCGTCGCCGCATCCGACATGGAGGCCGAGGCGTACCGCGGGTACTGCCTTCAGTCCGTGGCCGCCGTCTACGACGTCGTCCTGATCACCGGCGAAGAGCCCTCGTGGGAGACGCCGTACCTGCGGGACTGCGTGGTCGTGTCCGATCCGACCGACCAGGCGGCGCTGTCCGCCGCCGGCCGGGACCTGGCCGACCGCTACGACCTTGCCGGCGTGTTCACGTGGACCGAGTGGTACCTCGTCCCGGTCGCCCGCCTCGCCCGCCAGCTCGGCCTGCCCACCACTGCCCCGGAAGCCATGCAGGCATGCCGCAACAAAGCCACCTCCCGTACGTTGTTCGCCCAGCACGGGGTTCCGTCGGCAGCCTCGGTGAGCGTGCGCACGCGTGCCGAGGCCCAGGTGGCGGCCGAGCGGATCGGCTACCCGGTCGTGCTGAAGCCCGCCGCGCACGCGGCCAGCATCGGGGTGACCCGCGCCGACACCCCCGAACAGCTCACCGCCGCCTTCGCGTTCGCCGACCAGGCGGCCGGGCTGGGACTCGAGTCCACCAGCGTGCTGGTGGAGGAGTATCTCGACGGACCCGAGGTGTCGGCCGAGTGTGTCACCTACGGCGGTGAGACCACCGTGGTGGCCGTCACCCGCAAGACGGTCAGCGCCCCGCCGTATTTCGAGGAACTGGCCCACTCGGTCGACGCCGCCGACCCACTGCTCGACGTGGTCGCACCGGCGGCACGCGCCGCGATCCACGCCCTGGGAATCACCGACGGCGTCTCCCATGTCGAGATGCGGCTGGTCGACGGCCGGCCGCGGCTGGTCGAGGTCAACGGCCGGATCGCCGGTGACATGATCGGCCATCTCGTCCAGCTCGCCACCGGCATCGACCTGCCGCGCACCGCCGCCGACATCGCCTGCGGCCGTGCCCCCGACCTCACCCCGACCCGGTCCTCGGCCGCCGCGATGCAGCTGCTCTACCCTGACACCTCCGGCACCTTGCTCCGCCTCGGATTCGACGGCGTCAGCCCGCGCTGGTTGGAACGCGTGCACTTCCAGCACCAGGTCGGCGACCAGCTGCTCCTCCCGGCCGACGGCGGCAACATGTTCACCGCCCGTATCGGCTACCTGATCACCACCGCGCCCACCGCGGACCTCGCACAGGCCCGCGCCAAGCAGGCTGTGCGCCATCTGCAGGTCGCCCTGGTGCCGCACACGGCCGACGAGCCTGCTGCGGGTGGCCGCCCCGCATGACCCGCGCCGACGCTGCCGTGCGCCGCAGCCGTGTCCTGCTGACCAGCTACTTCCTCGGCCTGGGCGTGGTGATGGCGGTCTGGGGCGCGCGGATGCCGGCCGTCCAGCACGCCGCTCACCTCACCACCGCCGGCCTGTCGCTCGTCCTGCTCGCCGCCGCTGTCGGCATGGTTGCCGGACTGCAGGCCGGCGGCCGACTCGCCCGGCCCGACCGACTTCCCCTGCTCCTGATTGGCGGAGCTGTCGCACTGGGAGCGGCTCTCGCCGTGCTGGGGCAGTGCCGGACGCTGACCTCGCTACTCGCGGCGGCTGTCACCTTCGGTGCCGCGCACGGTGTCCTGGACGTCGCCGCCAATACCGCGGCGGTTCGCTGCCAGAACGCCGCCAGCCGGCCGGTCATGTCCTCCCTGCACGCCGCGTACTCGATCGGTTCCCTGGGCGGTGCCGCCCTGGCCGCTGCCACTGCGCGCACAGCCCACAGCGCCTTGTTTATTGCCACCGGCCTCGCGCTGACCGCGACCGTGCTCGTGGCCGGGCCGCGCACCCTCGCGCTGAGCGGCGCCGACCAGCCCAAGCTGCCGGAGCCCCAGGGGGCCGGTCAGGGCCGGGCGGGAGGTGTGTGGCTGTTGGGTGCGCTGGCGGCTGCGAGCCTGCTGGGGGAGGGGGCGGCGGCCGACTGGGCCGCAGTGCACCTGCACACGCTGCACGCCACAACCGCCCTCAGCGCGACAGCGTTTGCCCTCTACAGCATGGGCATGGCGATCGGCCGGCTCACCGGCGACTGGCTCACGACCCGCTTCGGCGCTCCTGCCGTGGTCCGCACCGGCGCTGCGCTCGCCGCCGGCGGACTGACCACCGGCGTCCTGGTCGGCAGCGTGCTTGCGGCGCTGGCCGGCTGGGCGGTCTTCGGGCTCGGCCTGTCCAGCACCGTCCCCTCCCTGATCACCGCCGCCGGCAGACACGGCCCGAGGGCCGTCGCCACGGTCTCCGTCACCGGCTACCTCGGCCTCCTCGCCGGCCCCGCCGTCATCGGCGCCCTCGCCAGCGCCACCACCTTGCCCACGGCCCTGCTGCTGCCCGCCCTCCTCGCAGCCGCTCTCGCCGCCCTCACCCGCCGAGCCCTGGAGAACACCGCCCCTTGACCCGCCCCACCGGCCCCGACGCCGTCATCCTTGACTACAACGGCGTCCTCGGCCTGCAGCCCACCCGCGCCCAGTGGCTACGGCTGGCCCGTACCGCTTCCTGGCCCGAAGACGATCTCGCAGCATTCCAGCGCGTCTTCTGGAACGCCCGCGACCTCTACGACGCCGGCCAGCTCAGCGACCTGGCGTACTGGGCCCGCGTCCTCGGCTTCCATCCGGGCCCCCGCCTGTTGCGCGAACTCCTCGCCGCAGACACCGACATGTGGACCGCGACCGACGAGGGCGTCCTGTCGGTCCTGCGCCGCGTCCATGCCACCGGACTGCCGATGGTGCTGTTGTCCAACGCACCCGCCCACCTCAGTACGGTGCTGGACACCCACGACTGGCGCCGAATGATGACCCAGGCGCTCTACTCGGCCCGCCTGCAGCTGTGCAAGCCCGACCCGGCTATCTACCAGCAGGCGCTGGCGGCCACCGGGGTCGGTGATCCACGACGTGTCCTGTTCGTGGACGACCGCCCCGACAACTGCCAGGCCGCCGCCCGCTTGGGCCTTCGCACGCTGCACTACACCGGCTCGACCGACGCCCTACGAGCAGCTTTGCTGCCCGCTGACTGACTCATCCGCCCACGCCGCCAATCAGGAACCCGTGTCCCTCCACGACGACCCTCACACGCCTGACGGAGACGTCTTCGTCTCACCGCGCCATCTCGCCAGCAGCACCAACACCGGCGACCCCGCCCTCACCCCGCTCATCGACCATGGCTGGGACGTCCAGCACGACGACCTCGGCAACGTGTACGTCAACGCTCCCGACCGGCGCATGCGCCTGGGCTACCTGCCCGAAGGCGAGGACGACGGGCTCTGGCGCATCAACGCCTACAAGGACCAGTTTGGCCCGCCGACATGGGGCGTCTGTTTCAACGACCGCGTCCCCACCGAGTTCGTCCAGGCGTTCACCACCGCCCTCGCCACCGCCTACGAACAGGGGCCGGACGCCTACCTCGCCAGACCGGTCTCGGGAACCGACGAGCACGATCCCTTCCTCGCCGTCGTGCCTCTCCTGCAACAAGGCTGGGAGATCGACCGTCCCCGCTGGGGCGTGTTCGCCGTCCAGGCCCCGGACGGCCTCGCCGGTCTGGAGTTCACCACCGGGGACCTCGATCCGGAAGCCGAGCTGACCACCCGTGACGCTCGCTGGCAGCTGTGGGCGGGAAGATCCATCGACCGGCCCGTCTGGTACGCGACGGCCAGCACCGACACCCCCGTCGCCCTGCTCACCGCAGTCACCCAGTGCGTCGCCGATCCGGCTCCGCTTCCCCGGTGGCGCCAGGACACCCTCAGCTACATCGAGGGCATGGCCCAGCTCACCCCCATCATCCCACCGCAGGCGCAGGCCCCAACTCCGCTCGACGTGCAGCGGGCTGCCTCTCGCCGGCCGGCCGCGCTGCCGGCTGCGAGTGTCCCTCGGTGGAGCACCAACAGCCGACCGGCCCTGCCCGGCCCGCGCCGATAGCGCCGGCCCGTCCCCGACCGGAGATCCCCCTTGTCCCTGCACGCCGCCGAGTTCTTCGCCGAACTGTGCCTCCCCTTCCACGACCACGCCGTCGTGGGCGCCACTTACTTCGCCGCCCCGGTCCCGGGCGCACCGCTGCGGCTGCGGATCGACTTCACCGCCACCATCCACGCGGACACCTACGGCGGACTTCGTGTGGCGGTCATCCACCCGGACCGCGGTGAAATCGACGTGGTCGCCCTCAGCTTCCTCGATCACGGCACCTTCCACCGCCGCGACGAAGCCCACAACACCCGGCCGAACACCAAGCAGTACGGCACGTTCAGCACCACCCGCCGCCCCGGTCGGCCACCCTGGGAGGGAGCCGTCACCACCGGGCTGCGCGACGCCATCGAGCAGTACACCACCGTCTGGTTCCCCGGCGCCTGGGCCGCGACCACGCCAAGCCCCGCGGCGAGCCGCGCAGCGCACCGGGCGCCCGCCCCGCCAGCCACCCGCAGCCAAGCCCGCACCCGCTGAATCCCCGTGCGGTGACCGACCTTCCACCAACCGATCAAGGAGCCCCCTTCCTCGTGCACGCTCGTTTCGTCCGTGGCGCCGTCCGATCCGCCGCAGTCGTCGCCGCAGTGACCGGCACCCTCACCTGGGCGCCGGCCGCGAACGCCCAACCCTCCGAACCGACCCCCTCCGCGTCGGCCACCGTTGCCGACACACCGGCCCCGGACGCGGGCAGCGTCGAGATCACCACCAGGGACACGGCCGGCGATGGGCTCCCCGGCGCCGCGTTCCTGCTGCTCAACTCAGCTGGCCAGGAGGCCGGACACGGGACAACCGACGCGCAGGGCAAGCTGACCTTCCCCGACCTCGCCCCGGGCATCTACCGACTCAAGGAGACCGCCTCCAACAGCCCGCTCCACGAGGTTGTCGCCGACCAGGACGTCATCATCACGCCTGGCGCCACCACGCGACTGACGATCACCGACCCATTCAAGGCCGCCAAGGTTCTCCTGCAGGCCAAGGACGACAAGACCGGCAAGCTCCTGCCCGGCGCAACGGTGAACATCGGCACCGGCACATCGACGCTGCTCACCCTGACGACCGGGGACAAGGGCACGGCCTCAGGGGAGCTGCCGATGTCGAGCCGGAACATGGAGTTCTGGGTCAAGCAGGTCAAGGCACCCGCCGGATACGACCGCTACAAGCCGTCCAAGACATTCACCGCGGGCCCCGGCGCTCCGGTGACGGTGACCGTTACCAACACCAAAACCGCCACCAGCCCGAAGCCCCACCCCTCGGACAAGCCGACGTCCAAGCCCACCGGCACCCCGACTCCTGCGGACACGCCGGGCGACGGGACCGGCGGGGTCAAGCCCTCAGCGCCGGACACCGGCACAGCGGATGCTGACTCCTCGTCCACCGCAGCCACGGCCCCGGACGGCGACTCCTCGCCGCCGACCCCGGCAGGCTCCCTCGCCCACACCGGTGCCGACGCCACGCCTTGGATCGCCGCAGGCGCGGGGATCCTCGTCATCGCGGGCGTCGTCACCCTGGTCGCCGTCCGCCGTCGTACGACGACCGAGTCCGAGCCCGACGACAACAGCAAGACCAACTAGCCGAACATCAACCACCGCCGCAGGCCCCCGTGAAGCGAATCCGGGGGCCTGCTGGCGTCTATCGACGCCGAACCGCACCGTTCAGAGCATCATCGAGGACCTGGAACAAGTCGGCTACCTCACACGGGAGCGAGACGGGCGGCGCACGCGATACTTCCTTCGCCCGGATGGGAGGCGGCGCCATCCGGAGGAGGCCCCATCTGCGCCTCGCGACGCTGCTGGAGTTGTGTGTCCGCCAGGACCAACAGGGTGCAGCCGGCGGTTCCGTAGACTGCCGTTCCGCCACGCAGTCGTGATCCACCCTGGACACTGAGGGGCGGGCGCGTGAGCACCTGAGCACCACGCACGCTGACGCTCAGTCGGCGCTCACGGACGCACAATCGGTAGGGAACTTCCCGCCACACCAGCGGCCCGTGATGCCCTTGACGCTGCGGACCGCCCTTGGGGGTGCCGATGAGGACCAGCGGCCGGTGATCAGTTCCCGCCTCCGACTGTCGGCCGCGCCCCAAGATCAGCGAATCGTCTCCGTGCGTACGGTGCTCCAGCTGGCCGACGGCAGCTGACCTACCGCCCTGTCATCCAGGTTGGGTGAGCGGCTCCCAGGAACGCACCGCCACCGTTCGGGGTCGGTTGATGTGGAGATCTAGGCGCGTACCGGGGGCAGGTCGTAGCGACTGACAGCCAGGTACGTCTCTGGGGTCGCCGCTTCGAGAAGACTCGCGTCGCCTTCCAGGTCGAGTGCCGGCTCCTGGGGGCGGCGCAGCAGTTCGCTCCAGTCGCTCGTCGCACCCCGCTCGTAGGCGTCGCGGAGCAAGAGGCGCAGCCGGGGGCGGGCTTCCTCCTGCTGTTCGCGGAAGATCCGCCGTTGGGTGAGCCGCTGTTCTTCCTGGGCTTCGTCGCTGAGTTCTTGGTCGAAGCTCGGCTCGTCCTCGGCGCGAAGTCCTGGAGTGCGCCGGGCGATGGCTAGGTCTTCCTCGTGGAGGCGCTCGCAGGCGGCGAATAGCTTCCGGGACATGCCGAGATGCACTTCGGTTCCGGGGATGCGGCAGGTGAGGAAGTCGTCGAGCCCCATGGAGCGGATACCGGTGCGCAAGGTCTGCTGCTCGGCTTGGAGCGCTGCTCCGCGGGCGTCGGCCCGCATGGCCAGGGTGAGCCCGTCGTGCTCCAGGGGCGTGGTGAGCCCGGTGCGTCGGCGGCGGGAAGTGCGGTCGGCGGCCACCGGCACGGTGCGCAGTTGCGAGGCGGGAGCGGAGCGCAAGGCGAGGTAGGTGAGCATCTGGGCGCGGGCCGCGCCGATGAGCGCGTCGTCGCTGTCGCTGAGGTGGTCTTCCAGGTTGCCCGGGCCCACCGCCTCTTCGTCGATGCCGGACCCGTCAGGGCTGATGGGCGGCTGGCCGGGGTGCAGGTCGTGGTCGATGGTGAGAAAGAGATCGTCACCGGGCCGTACGGATGCTCCGACCAGGACGGTGCGGTGTGCGTACGCGCCGAGGATCTTGCTGCCGGCCGCCAGCTGCGCCCACCCCTTGCGAAGCGTGCCCAGGCCGACGTCGCCCCCCTTGGCCTCGATCAGCCAGTACATCTCCTCTGCCTCGTGGCGCCCCCACAGGTCGGGCAGCTTCTTCTTTGGATCCTTGAACGTGTCGTACAGAGCCGGGATGGGGCCGCCGAGTTCAAGATGCTGAGTCTGACCGAGGCCCAGCAGCGAGCGGCAGGCCCACTCGGTCATCGTCATGCCCAGCCGGTAGCCGGCGGCGTTCTTCGCGCTGCGCTCGGTGCCGTGCGCGTACACCGGGTTCCAGGTCAGGCGTCGTCCCTTGGACCCAGGCACAGGGTGACGGGGCTCGACGGAGTGCGCGCCGAGGTAGGCGTACAGCGGGGAAACCCGAGCGACCAGTTCGCCGTGTGCGTAGCGTGGTTGGTTCTGCAGGTGCGGGGTGACGTCCCGGCCGACCTCGGTGGCGGCTTTGATGATCTCCCGCCACGTGGTGGTCGGGGCGTACCAGCCGTCGGCCGCCGGGAAGCCGTTCGACCCGGCCCACGGCTGATGCTCGGCCGTCCGCCACTGTCTGCGCGGCTTGTTCGCGGGCCCGTTACGGAACAGGACCGGCACGTCGAAGCTGTCGGCATACGTGAGCGGCGGCTCGTCGGGAACGTCTGCGGGGATCATGTCGATCACTCTGGCACGGGCCTCGAGGTCTCCCGGCGCCGGGTATCAAGGAGCATCACGGACAGGGGCCGAGGTAGGTTCCAGCGCCCTCCGGCCGCAATTGCGCTCCTGGCCCGCTGGTTCTGGATTCACTTTGCGCCACGGCCATGCTGGTGAGTCTTACAATCCTGGACAACCTCTGGTGTGCTGGGCGCTGATGATCATCGGCTAGCGTCGATCCGCACCCCGCATGATGTCGATCAGGTCGCCAAGGCTCGGAAGGCGTCCTCGGTAGACCATGGTGAGAACCAGCGTGATGAGCAGTGCCGCTACAGGGCTTACGGCGGTGTCGGGTAGCCCTATCTGTGCCACGCCAACCAGCGCGACTGTGATCAGCACTCCGCCGAACAGCAGCCGTAGCCACCCCCAATCCCGCGGGACCTCTACGTTCTCGAGCTGCTCGTCGTCCAGCAACTGTGAGACTCGGCCTTGTGCGTACCGTTCGGCGATCACCAAGAGCATCGTCGCCAACTCGGGCAGCGCACCCGAGGGGTCTTTGTACTGGCGACTCTCGGCACTCCTCAGAGCGGCTATGACCTTTTCGGCGTGCTGTTTGAGCACCTTCCGGTCGTGGCGGCGCACCCCGTTGAACGGGCCGACCCGATAGCACGTGCGCCATGCCTGCTTGATCACGTTCTCCGCTCGCCTCACGGAGACTGGCTTGCGCTCCAGCACTCCCGTCGGCGCTTGGGACTGTCGCTGCAACTCGTGATACGCACGGCCGCACTGGATCGCGCACACGGCCAGTGCCACGACCGGCCAGTTCAGTGCGGCAGCTTCGGCGGCCTCGCGCCTATGCGTCTGCCTCGGCGAACCGGTGAGCTGAGCCTCGCCTCCTGAACGCGCCAGGTGCGCGGGCCAGCACACCAAGAGGGCTAGACCGAACATCAAGCAGAAAAAGAGAAACCGAAGCGGCAAGAACCGGCCCGGATGCTGCCCCAGAGCAACGGCCTTTCCCGGCAGGCTCTTTATCGCATCCCACTCCCCACGCGCTGCGGCAACCCAGGTCTTCATGTCGTGCGGTATGGGGCCAATGTCTACGAGCAGGAACACCACGAGCACGACGGCGAGCTGCCAGAGCATGGTCGTGGGCATGGCTCGCGCCCAGCGCCGGACGGATACAGCGACAAGGCCACGAGTCTCCGGTCCGCGGGTCACGACGCCTTCCAGGGCCTCCCGCATCGCGGTGGAGATCCTGCGTTCGGTGTCGGCCGAGAAGGTATCTACCCGGGCTCGTACCACCGGGCGCGCCCAGCGCATCCATGCACGCCGCGCACCGTAGACGGCTGCGATCAGAGCGAGTAAGGCGACCAACAGGCGTGGGTTTTCGATCAGTACGAGGATCATCCTCGAAGTGTGTCGCAAGGCACTGACAACGAGGCATGGTCGACTGGCACGGGAAACAAGTGGTCTCCCATCTGTGGCACATGGGCCACCGAGCAGCCAGCGGTCGTGAGATGCGGTGACGCCATCTGAATGCCATCCGATGTCGTCGGGCGGCAGTTGTCCCTCGTCATGCGAGCGAGGCGTTTGACAGTGAACCCGGCCGTTCGGCGTCGGCGACAGCAACCCAGTCATGCGAGGTTGATCGCCCTGTGGCGCTGGTGGCGCAGCGGCTTCGTCACATGCCGACTTCGGGGAACTCTCCCCGCGTCCGGGGTGGTATCGATACCCTCACGCAGCGTGTCTTCCGCCCAGCTCTGAGCGAACGCAAAACAAGTCAGCTGCTGGCCGGAGAGGAAGAACTTTGTGATCTGAATGATGACCTGCACGGCAAAGGAGCGATGACGGTGACCGCACCACGGTGGGCGTCGGTCGCGACGGAACTGAAGCGATACCGTTCCGCTCCCACGGCGGCGCAGTTGGAGCTTGCTGCCGGTCTGGATGTGGACCTAGCAGGAGACACTCCAGCTGCTGTGGCGGCGGGCATCCTGCGCATGCATCTGCGGGGGCCGCTCGAACTGGGCAGAGCCCGCGAGTGCACCTATGGGCAGTCCTCGTATCTGCATGATCTAGCGAAGTCGACCGGTGCTGTCGTGCCGGATGCAGGCATCGATCGGGAGCTCGCCCACGGATGGATCAGTGCCCTACACGCTCAGCGTGTGGCGGAAAGCCTTGAGATCTGGAAGCCCGAGCCCGGCCAGGTGGTTGTCTGCCGCAGTGGGCCCGGGGACCGCTTCGACGTGATCTCCTCGATCGCTGCCTCGGGAAGGCTCTACTTCCGTGGCGGTGGTGGCCAGTGGGCGTGGCCACAGCACGTGCAGCGCATCATTCGGCCAGGCGAGCAGGAGTACGTGGATGCCCTTGCCAAGGCGCAGCAACAGTCCGCGCTTCGGCGGAAGAACGCGCATGTGCTGGGCACTGGACAGCTGGAGCGGCTGCACAAGTGGAGGGTAGAAGACCCGCCCAACCTGGGTGATCTGCGCGCTCTGGAAGATGCTCTCGCTCAGGCTCCGGACGAACGACCGATGCAGCTCGTCCTGGAACAGCACCCGCAGATCCTCGGGCACCTGGTCACCGGCAACCACCACACCTTCGTCAGGCACCAAGTGCGGTTCGCTGACAAGTTCGTGGCCGACTTCATAGTCGGCGGGGTCACGTCCATGGGCGTGATTTGGCGGCTCGTCGAGTTGGAAAGCCCCACCGCCCGGCTAGTCCTCAACGACGGGCAACCCTCAAAAGAGCTCCGCAAGGCCACGCAGCAGATCCGGGACTGGCGCCGGTGGATCACAGAACACTTCCACACAGCTGGCTCTCCCGAGGACCGCGGCGGCACAGGGCTTGAAGGTATCCGGGTGAATCCCCCCGGACTCATCATCATTGGACGCGACAACCCTGGCGCGCCGACCGAGGCGATGCGCAACGAGTTCTTGGAAGAGAATCGCATTGAGATCCGCACCTATGACTGGCTCGTCCGAGCGGCTGCGTCCCGTCCGCCGATGGGCATCGGAGCCCTGGACATCGAACTCGATGAATCTTGGGACGAGGAAGACTGACACGCCGGACACGGGCCTGATGGGGTCTGCCAACTCGCGGCTTGAGGATCAGCTGACGCACTACGTCGCCCGCCGGAATACTCCGGTGCTGAGCTCCCCATGCCTCGCGGGCGGTTGAGGGTGTCGCCGCGGCGACGTCCGGGGTCGCGCAGTTCCCCCCAGGCGAAGCCGAAGCCCCGCGTCGCCAACCCAGACGCCTTGACAGCGAAATCGGAAATCGCCTCCCTGCTAGACGGTTTGGAACGACCCCGGGATCGCCCCCGCTTCCCTGTGGCGTCCCGACGAGACCGACATCGCGTGGGACATGGGTGAAAGACGAGGTCTCACGGTCTGGGAACACCTCATCGCCACCGGACTGGCCCGAAAAACCTAAACCTGATCCCGGATGGCGATCGCCGGACGGTTGCGCCTCTGGCCGCCAGATCGCCGGGGTGGCGAAGCACCTCGGCATCGACGCCGTCAATTGAGCGGATTGACGTCCTGCCCGACCGCTCCGCCCCGACTCTGGCCGCGTGGCTGCGCGAGTTTCCCGGGGCCGAGTACGTCTGCCACGACGGTGGGATTGACGTTGCGACGGGCTGGCCCTTCGCGCCTGGCGAAGCCAAGGACTCCTCGCCGTCCTGTGCCGGGTGGCGAGAGGGCAGACGCCTTGACAAGGAAGCCAGTCGCCCCAGATCAGAGCGACGACGTCGACTAACTTCAGTGTCGAAGGACAGCAGTTCGCCGGGGGCAGACAGGAAAGATCGCGGAAGGACTGGCCAACGTGCGCGAGAGCATGTCAACGTAGACGACCTTGCAAGAAACCCCAGGTCAGAGAGGTGATTATCCGTGACCGTGGCTCCCGCCGGCCCTGGATTCTCCACCACCGTCGAAGCCCTGCGGCTGCGCGAGTGGCAGCTGGGTCCTGGCCAGCCCACGCTCGTCATGGACCAGTTCTCCGCGGAGGACTTCAACCTAATCGTGGACGACCGTGCGGACGTACACGTCAGCTCCAAGGACGGCCGGTTCTACCTCGGCTGGTTCCCGCTCGGTCGTCCCGGCACCGACGGCGAGGGATGGAAGATCGCCGTCACCGGCACGGCCAACGTACGGGGCTATCAGCTGTCGTTCGACACCGAGACGCCGGCCGACATCGTCGCTGCCGCCGTGGCGCGCGTGCTGGAAACCTCACGTCGCGTATGACAGTGCCCCACGCATAGTCCTCGCTGGGAGGGTGGCCGGCTGACTGCCAGGCCGCCGGCTGATTCCACCGCTCACCGTTTTCCTCACCCAAGGAGGCCGTTCATGACGTCCACGGAGATGACCGTCGGCGATCTCATCGACCTGCTGTCTGGCTGCGACCGCAGTGCTCCCGTCCGCCAGGCCATGAACCCGTTCTTTCCGATGGCACACCGCTTGGCGCAAGTCGTGCAGTCCGTGGACGAGACCGGCCAAACCGTCGTCTACCTCGCCGAAGGCCGAGACGAGGGCTCACAGCTCGGCCATCTGCCGCCCGAGGTCGCCGTCGCTCTGACCTGGCAGGGCGACACGCAGGCACCGCCGCGCCGCCCCCGCCGCCGTGCCGGCGGCAACTAGACCCGCACCGAGCCCTTTGGAGGCGCCCCTGTACCCCGAATTCCCGCCCAACCCGTCCACTCCACGCGGCGGCCAGCTCGCGTTCTGGGTCGGCCCCCGGCACCTGGCCGGTGACGATGGGCGCCTCTACGACACCGTCGCCGACACGCTCGCCGGCCTGGGCTGGACGAGCCTGACGATCGTCCGTGGACGGCACGAGCCGGACGAAGCACCCGAGGACCGCCAAGTCCTGCGCAGCACCGTCCTGCACATCAGCCCCGACGCGCGCTGCTGGGCGCAGTGGAGCCTGGCGGACGAGCCGTTCCACCTGGGCGACTTGCCGATCGCCTGGCAGATCTCCGCCCGTGCGGACACGAACAACCCGCTCGCCCAGTGGTCGGCCTACTTCACCCCCGACGTCCCCGGCGAGGCCGTGACCGACTTCCTCGTCGCGCTCGACGCCCGCGACCAGCCCGCCCTGCCGCTCGCCGGCCCCGAGCTGGTCCTCGACACCGTCGCCGCACACGGCTGGCTCCGCGACATCGACCAGCCCCAGGCGGCAGCGACGGACCCGACGTTCACCTCGCACATCAGCCTTGGCGAGGTGCCGCCGCTCATCCAGGACGCCGACCCGCGCACCCTGGTCGCCGAGGCCGACGCTGCGGGACCGGCCGGATGGCAGGCATGGGCCGAGCCCGCGCTGGGCACGCAGTGCCTGTGGGCGGCGTCCTTCGCAGCCAGCGTCCCGCACGACCTGGTCGCCGCGTTCGCCGCCTCGCTCAGCTCGACCGCACCGGTCCTGCGCCGGGTGCTGCCGGCGAGCACGCGGGACCGGCTCCTGCGCGCTCCGGCTGGCTGAACGCCGGTGTCCGTCCTTCATTCGACGCATGAAGCCCGGCCTCCCCGATTTCGGGAAGGGCGGGCTTCATGCTGCTGTCTTTGCCGGTGCGCTGAGGGGTTCGGACCGTGACGGCAGTATGTGACGACAGCGGCGACAGAACCCGTAATCCCCACCAGCAGTGCCATCTTGCCTGCTCAGACGATGCGTTCCACGATCTCGCCCCGATTGTCAGACCGGAGTGCCATCGTTCGTCCATGTTCACCCTTACGACGACCACCTCATGGTCAACCCGCACATCTGGGGCCAGCCGGCCAGCGCCAACCCGCTACTCCAGCTCCGCAACATAGACGGCGGGGAGTGGTTCCAGCGGTACGGCGACAGCTTCGAGGCCGTGTGGGCATCCGCGCGCCCCTGGGCGCCCGACAGACAGGAGTAGCACTGCCGTGGGCAGGACCGAGTACTACCACGACCCCAAGGCCCCCAAGGCCAACACCCTTATCCCCGCCAGCAACCTGCTCGTGGTCAACGACGAAGGCGCCATCCTTCTCCAGCGACGCCGCGACACCGGCCAGTGGGCCCTGCCCGGAGGAGCCCAGGACATCGGCGAGAGCCCGGCGCAGTGCGCCGTCCGCGAGTGCGAGGAGGAGACCGGCATCGTCGCGGCGGTCACCGGCTTCCTCGGCGTCTACTCCAACCCGGACCACATCATCGAGTACACCGACGGCGAGATCCGGCAGCAGTACGAGGCCGTGTACATCGGCCGCCCCGTAGGGGGCAAGCCCACCGTCAATGAGGAGGCCGACGGCGTGCGCTGGGTTCACCCGGACGACCTGGACAAGCTCGACATCCACCCGAGCATGCACGAGCAGATCGGCCACTACCTGACCGGGGCTTACCCCTACCTCGGCTGACCGCTCGGACTTACAGCTCCACGCCGGCCTCGACCGCTGCCGCCCGCACCCGATCCACACTCGCGTGGATGTGCGGGGCGGCCCGGCGGATGAAACGCCCGACCACGCTGTCCTCGCCGTAGCGGCCCAAGAGCTCCTGCAGCCGCTCATGGGGCGTCGTCCGTCGGCCGTCCGGCGTCGTGGTCATGTCGCAGTAGACCAGCGCGTCCACGAGGAGCGGATCATCCAGGAGGGGGAACTCGTCGGCCAGCTCAGTCCGGAGGCCACGCTCCGCGGCTTCGAGCAGCGCATACGAGTGGTTCGCGACCAGGCGGACAACCCGTCCCTCCGCCCCGTGCACGTCACGGAGGTACCGTGCTCCGTCCAGCGGATGGAATCCGGTAGAGGCGAGCGGGGGCGCGTAGCCGATGTCATGCAGCACCGCAGCGGCTTCCAGCACCTCGGCGCTGTTACCGGCCAGCGGCGCCAGCGTCTGGGCGCAAGCGGCAACGCCCTGCGAGTGTGCCCACCTGCGCGGGAGGCTGCTACTCAGCAGCTCACCAGCCAGTTCGTACGCCCAGTCAACCTTGGTCGTGCCACCTGGGGAGGATATGGCAGCGACGGCGAGGACGTCTTGGACATCCTGGCCGTGCGCAAAGGGGAAGCCTGGACGCTGCGGGAGCCGCCGAAGCGTTTCTCGATTGCGGACCCGATCGCGGCGTACGTATCCTTCCGGGCAACGCGTTGACGGAGACGAGTAGCCAGGGATCACGCGAGCCGAGAGAGCTGCTGGCAGCTGGGAAGGCAGCCTCGCGCCCCAGGTGAATCCCCTCCCGAGTGCGGGGAGGAACGGCCTCAGGGAAGGTCCAATGCCCCGCCGGTTGACCCCCGTGATTGGGTCGTGAATGAGGCCACCATCTGCTGGTGGCGAAGGCGCGGTGGCACCGCGAGTTGCCCCTTCTCGCCCGCGCTCCCAAGGGATCACGTCATGATGACTGATCGAACGGAGCACGGCAGGATGATCGATGTCACCCTGATTCGCCAGAACCCAGTCCGTGTCCAGCAGGCGCTAGCCAAGCGGGCGGTCCACGTCGACCTCGACGAGTTTCTTCGACTGGACGACGACTACCGACAGGTGCGGGCTGAGATGGAACGCCTCCGTGGGGAGCGCAAGAGGATCTCGGGCGAGATCGCGAAACGGCAGCGGGTTGGCGAGGGCGTGGCAAGTCTGCACGGTGAAGCATCGGCCGTGGGCGAGCAGCTGACCGCCGTCGGGGCGCGGCTCATCGAACTGGAGCAGGCGCGTCAGGTCTTCCTTGATCCGCTGCCGAACCTACCCGACGCGGACGTGCTGGCCGGGGGCAAGGAGAACAACGAGGTCATTCGTGAAGCCGGCCAGCGTCCGGAGTTCGGTTTCACGCCCAGGGACCATGTGGAGCTCGCTCGAACTCTGGGCTTGGTCGACTATGAGCGGGGCACGAAGCTCGGCGGCAGCGGCTTCTGGATCTACCGGGGCGACGGCGCGCTCCTGGAGTGGGCGCTGCTGAACCACTTCCTGGAGGCACATGTGCGGGACGGCTATGAGTTCGTGTTGCCACCGCACATCCTGACCTTCGCGGCCGGGTACACCGCGGGCCAGTTCCCCAAGTTTGCGGACGAGGTCTTCGCCTTGGAGCAGGGGGAGCACGGTCCGGAGCGGTTTCTGCTACCGACCGCGGAGACAGCGTTGGTCAATCTGCACCGGGACGAGACGCTGCCCGAGACGGAGCTGCCTCGGAAGTACGTCGCGTACACGCCGTGCTACCGCAAGGAGGCCGGCGGCTACCGCACGGCTGAACGGGGGACCCTGCGCGGTCACCAGTTCAACAAGGTCGAGCTGTTCCAGTTCACCCACCCGGACGCCTCGGACGCCGCACACCAGGAGCTTCTCGGCAGAGCGGAGGACTTGGTAAAGGGACTGGGCCTGCACTATCGGATCACGCGACTCGCGGCCGGGGACACCAGCGCAGCGATGGCCAAGACGTACGACGTCGAGGTGTGGCTGCCGAGCATCGAGGCGTACGTCGAGGTCAGCTCGGTGTCGAATGCCCGCGACTACCAGGCGAGGCGTGGCAACATCCGCTACCGGCCGCAACAGGGGAAGTCGATGTTCGTCCACACGCTGAACGGCTCAGGTCTGGCCACGAGCAGGCTTGTGCCCGCGCTGCTGGAGCAGCACCAGCGGGCCGACGGCACGGTGGAGGTACCCGACGTGTTGCGCAAGTGGATCCCGAGCGGTGTCCTGACAGCACCGCCCTCGGCCTGAGCTGAGCGGGCTGTCTGTCGAACACTGAACGGGTGGGCCCCAGGTCAGAATGCCCAACCACGCCGGTTAGCCAGCCATCGCAGTGTGACCTCTCCGCACCACGTCTGGTGCTGGCGAAGATGCGGTGACCAGTCTGCTGCGGGCTGTCCGCCGGAGGTGAGGAAGAAACCGGAGAGAGCGGCGAGCGCCGCATCGAGTTGTTCGTCGGCGACTCCGCGGGCGGTGGGGTGCTGGGTGAACAGGGCGGTGGCGTCGTGCCCGTCGGCGTAGGCGGTGGCCAGGAGCAGGACGAGGTCGAACCAGCTCGCCCCCAGGCAGGGCCAGTTCCAGTCGCAGATCCACGCGGCGCCGTACGCATCGATCAGCACGTTGTCCTGTCGTAGGTCGTGGTGGAGGACGGCATTGCCTGCGACGGCCTCCCGCCATCCGCTTTCCAGGCTGGCCAGCACGTCCAGTAGGTCGAGTGGTACCCAGGAAGGCAGGGCGTTCGTGGACGTGGCGCCTCGGGCGAGGTTGCGCCAGTCGGCGAAGTCACCGCCGTCACCCACCGGCTTGAGGCCCACATGCTGGAGTGCTGTGGGTGGGGTGGAGAGTGCCTCTGCTGTGATCCTGTACGCGTCGAGAGTGGCCGTTAGCTCATCAGACTTCCACGGTGTGGTGGGCATGCGGCCACCGGGGACAGCGTCGATGCCGAGAACGACCCATCCGTCGTGCTCCTCAATCCACTGCAGGCGTGGCGCCGGAATCTCTGCCGGGAGCGCCTGGTTGATCAACGCTTCCCTGCGGTAGGAGTCGGCCACCACACTGTTGTCGAGGCTCTTGACCGCCTTGACGAACAGAGGTCCGAAGGCCCCGCGGAGTACAGCGGCGAAGCCGCTGGTAAATCCGCTCCCTGCGCTGTACCCGGCCTCTACTGAGCCTCCGAGGCGTCGGGTGATGAGCTGGCGAACATCTTGTGGGAGGTCCTTCCAGTCTGGGCGTACCGCTGTGGCGTTGTGCTGAAGGCGCGAGGTGATGATGTCGGGCATTCCGTCAGGATGGGGGAGCTGTGTTTCCCGGCGCCACGAAATTGTCACGCGGATCCGTGTCCGTCCACTCGCTGACTGAGCCCCGTAGGCTGCGCCCCGGGTAGCGTCATCATCAGTGCGACTACACCTCCTCCTCCTCGCTGGCGCCGTTGATCGTCAGGTGGCCGCACCTGCTTCCGAACCTGCCCACTGGCACGATCACGACCTAGCAGAAATCTCGCTGTCGTCTCGAGGCCCTGGCTCGCTATCCTCCGTCACAACGCGATGACGGAGACGAGTAGCCCGGGATCACGCGAGCCGAGAGAGCTGCTGGCAGCTGGGAAGGCAGCCTCGCGCCCCGGGGTGAAGACCCTCCTGAGTGCGGGGAGGAACGGCCATGTGGTCCAATGCCCCGCCGGCTGGCCCCGTTACCGGCCACGAATGAGGCCGCCACTGTCGAGTGGTGGTGAAGGCGTGGTGGAACCGCGAGTCCCCTTCTCGCCCGCGCCCCCAAGGGATCACCATGACGCCCTGGAGGGCTGCGATGATCCATACGACCGATCGTGTACTGGTATCTGACCTGCACGAGCACTTGGGTCGAACCGTTTCCGTGTCGGGCTGGGCGCACACTCTGCGCCTGCTGAGTAAGGTCCAGTTCGTCGTCGTACGCGACCACACGGGCATGGTGCAGGTCACCCACCGGCGCGGCGGCGCAGGCGACGACATCGAGGCCGCCCTGCAGCAGCTCACGCCGGAGTCCGCGGTGCGGATCACCGGCCGCGTCGTCGAGAACCCGATCGTGAAGCTCCACAGCCTGGAGATCATCCCGGAGCGGGTCGAGGTCCTGAACCGGGCCGCGACACCGCTGCCCATCGACGAGCACACCAGCCTGGAGCACCGCCTGGACTGGCGGTTCTTGGACGTACGCCGCCGTCCCGCCGCTCAGCTGATGTTCGCCGTGCAGACCACCCTGGAGCAGGGGATGCGCGAGTACGCCTATGCCCAGGGCGCCACGGAAATGCACACCCCCAAGCTCATGGGCACCGCCTCGGAGTCTGGCGCCGAGGTCTTCGAACTCGGCTACTTCGATCGCAGCGCCTATCTCGCCCAGTCGCCGCAGTTCTACAAGCAGATGGCGATCTCGGCCGGAATCGAGAAGGTCTTCGAGATCGGCCCCGTCTTCCGTGCAGAGCCGTCGTTCACCTCCCGGCACGCCACCGAGTTCACCGGCGTCGACGTCGAGCTGGCCTGGATTGACGGCGTCGAGGACGTTATGGCGTTCGAGGAGCAGATGCTCGCCCACGCCATCACTAAGGTCGCCGGTGCACACGGCGATGCGGTCCGGGAGCAGTTCGGCGTGGAGATCACCGTCCCCACGACGCCCTTCCCCCGCATCACCATGGCCAAGGCGCACGACATCCTGCGCAAGGGCGGATGGGACGCGGAAGGAACCAAGGAGGACCTGGACCCGGAGGGCGAGCGGAGCATCAGCGCCCACATCCAGCAGGCCACCGGCCACGAGTTCGTGTTCATCACCCACTACCCCGTGGGCATCCGGCCCTTCTACCACATGCGGCCGGCCGACGACCCGAGCGTGACCCTGAGCTTCGACCTGCTCTGGAAGGGGCTGGAGATCACCACCGGCGCCCAGCGCGAGCACCGCTACGACGTGCTGCTGAAGCAAGCCGCCGAGAAGGGCATGAGTCCGGAGCCGATGCAGGACTACCTGAACGCGTTCCGGTACGGGTGCCCACCGCACGGCGGGCTGGGCATGGGCCTTGGACGCGTACTCATGGTCTTGCTCGGTCTGGAGTCGATCCGCGAGGCCACCTTCCTCTTCCGCGGACCGAACCGGCTCACCCCATAGCTGGCCTCTGTGCATGGCTGGCCTACGTCGGATTTCCCTTCCGGGGCCTCGTTCACTGAGAGCATGGACAGGTGAGTATTGAGGGAGTGGGGCGCTGGGTGCCGGCTCGTCCCGAAGATCTAGCTGTCATGTTCGCTGCGGCCGACTTCCCGTGGTGGATCGCTGGCGGGTACGCGATCGAACTCGCCGTCGGCCGTGAGCTACGCCCGCACGGAGATCTCGATGTCCTCGTCCTCCGACGGGACCAAGCTCGCGTGCGCGATCTCTTGACCGACTGGGACCTGTACGTGGCGGACCCACCTGGCATGGGGCGGCTGCGCCCGTGGCGTTCTGGGGAGACTCTTCAGCCGCCCCTCCACGACACCTGGTGCCGACGCACGCCTGAGGCACCCTGGTCCGTGCAGCTCATGCTGGACGAGGCGGAGGGCACCCATTGGGTCTCTCGGCGTACCCCACGGATCCGGCTTCCGATCGAGCGGTTGGGACGAAGAAGCGGGACTGGTATCCCCTACCTGGCGCCCGAGGTGCAGCTCTACTACAAGGCGAAGGCGACACGGGAGAAGGATGAGACAGACTTCGAAGCGGTACTGCCGCTGCTCGGCGAACCTCAACGCATTTGGTTGGCGAACGCCATCGCAGTAACCGTGCCGGACCACCCATGGCGGCAGCGTCTTACGCCACCGGACGCACACAAATGAGACGTCGGCCGCCGAGCGCGGTCCGCGGGAGACACGAAGGTGGCACGAGAGTTATACAACCTGAAGCTCTGGCACTCCATGAGTGAACACTTGGTCGACGAGGCAATGGCGAAGCCACGCTAACCAACCGCAGGCAGATCAGGCCGATTTCAGTGTCCACGACCAGTTCCTTAGCTCGTCGGGAGGGCGGTCTGATTACCCGAAGCTGCCTCGTCCTCCGTCCGCAGCACGCACCGAGGTGTTACCGGCTCAGTGCGGCGTCGAGATATACCTGCACCGCGTCGAAGAGGCCGTATGGCACGTACGCGGGAATCTGGGCATGCCGGACCCATGCCACCTCAGCCAGTTCATCGTCGTCCGCCACGTAAGGAGCGCCGGACTCTACGACACAGGCCACGTAGGTCATCTTCCGGCCAGTCTTGGGGTGAACCCGTTCTCCGAGGACCTTGAGAGCGGTCACCTCCATGCCGACCTCTTCGCTCGTCTCTCGCACGGCTGCTTGTTCAGGGGTCTCCGTCCCCTCGATCTCGCCCGCCGGGAACTGCCAAGACAGTTGACCTTCCGCGACCCGGCGGCGAACCATGAGCACGGCGCCGTCCTGTACCACGATCGCGGCTGCGATGCCCGGTCGCTCTTGTGCCGTTTGCTCGGTCATACGTCTTCCTCCAGTGCTGCCAGCATCGGCGGGTAGATCGTGTCGACGGACATGAAGCGGCCCTGTAGGTTCTCAGATCCCGTGTCATTTTCTCAGTCGCGATGTCATGTGACTGGCCGAACTGACACGGGATTGAGAATCGCTGGCCACTGCCGTCACTCGTTTGAGGACTCCGTTGCCAGCGGGATACCGCACAGCGGGCAGCCGTTTGCGTGGTCGTCCTGACAGACGTAGCCGATGGCGCCATCCACGCACCATTCGGCGGCCTCCTCGGACAGCAGGTCGGGCCCCGCAAGGAGCAGCCGACGAAATTCCGTGGTGTCCGCAATGTCGGCCGGCCGGTTGGTGAACCACTCGTCGAACCAAGGCTTGTCCCGGTGTATGCGCCAGTGCGCATTCTCCCGGTCGTCGACAGCCGTAAGGAACCGATCGACGATGCGCCCCCAACTCGGTGCTCCGAACCAGCCGTTGTCGAACGCGCACAAGGATTCGACCAGGGTTCGCAGACCGAACTCCTTCTCGCTAAGGCAGTACCTTCGCCCCCATGAGATCGCGACCTGTGCCATCTCCGCTAGTTCTACGCGCGGATCATCCTCGTGTGCCGGGTCGTCAGGGTTGTGGCAGGCCAGCCCGAGCTCGAGCACAGACTGCCCGGTCGGTAGAACCCGGGACGGGTTGACGATCGCGAGACCGAGACCGATCCAGTCGACATGGTCGAACGACAGCATCGAGCGCACGAGTCGGGTGGTTGCCGCGTTGATCCGCATCATTGTGCCGTCGTGCAGCGGACTCTTCCCGGCATGCCAGTTCTCGACGGGTGTGTTGCGCCACACGGCGAGCGTGATGCGGGTGGCAGCGAGCCACAGCAGGGCGTCGTCGTCGAGGTGCCCGAACCGCTTGGCGCACTCCTGGGCGCCGTAGGTGATCAACTCTTCCGGTTTCGGCCACCTGTGGCTGTCGGGCCCTTCAGGCGCGTACTCGTAGTCATCGGCGTACTCGTCGAGGATCGCGCTCAACTCGGCTGCGCTGTAAGCCTCGCTGTACTCGGAGCTGTCCGGCTCCTCGACGGTGTACATGTCGTGGTCCCAGGAGACGTACACGTCGCCCCAGAGCACGACGTCATCGCACTCGCTGGCGTTGTCCGTCACAACCGGCCTGATGGTGATCGGGGCAGTACGCCCGTCGGTTCGCTCGCCGTCCTTCTCGGCAGCCCATGCAGTGATGACCCCGAGCGGCTTTGGAAGGAGAGGACCGACCTCGGTGATGCTGAACGGCTCGTCGTCATCGGTGTCGAACCGGCTGTTGACGAACGCGACCGCCTCGGAGGGCGAGCTGACGATGGACTGGGTACCACTCTCGTTGTCAACCACTCGCCACAACGCGCTATTCTTCACGATGCTCTCCGATCGCGGTGAGTGCACCCGGGGCGGGTGCGATGCGCCGGGTCGCTCGGCACTGACTCCAATTATGGGCTGATCAACCCGTCCGTAGTCCCGCAGGCGCTTGTCAGCGACGACGCTCGGGACGTTCGTGTGCAACGAAGGCGTGTGAGTGGGTGGAACGGATGGTTGCCGATGCAGGTTCGTGACGCCCCGGGCCGCGTTGCAGCCTGCTGGACAGCCTGAGGAAATGACACCGATCTGAGACAGCCGCTTGCCGACACAACGTGAGACTCAAGGGAAATATCCAGGTCACAGGGTCGGCGCCTGACACTGAAATTGAGAACCTACAGGCCCGCCGCATTCTTCGCCACCCAAGCCGCTCTTCAACCGCATCATTGTTCGTTGCGTCCCCTGCCAGGTACACGCAGTGGACACCCGTCGCCGGATGGATCCGCTCAACCAGACCGCGCCGTACAGCACAGCACACGCCCGTCTAATCCAGCGTCTCGCGGGCCGTCGCGGTCCCTCCTGCCGCAGATCATCCCGCCGCAGCTGTTCCTCGCTCCGTAGAGGGGGGAAGTTGCCGCAACCGACCTCGTCCTTGGCGAATGCCAGGCGCTCCGTCTCTTCCCGCTCGATCAACTGCCGCACAGGATGCCGCACATCACCCACTACATTAATCAACTTACGGGTGCTTTCACCTGACGGCAGGTCGCCCCTACCCCACAGCGAGGGCCCAAGGAGTCCAGATGACGCTCTCTTCGCCTGGTGCACGGGCCGTGGACTTGCGTGTTGAGCCGGTTGATGACGTTCTCGAACACGTGGAGCGGTCCCTTCAAACGCAGTTGCTCCGTGACACCGTGGTGTGCAAGCGGCGCTCGGTTGGGGCGCGGACGGACCGTGGAACGTGGGCGAGGGTTGAGCGGCGCAGCTTCGACCGGATCGGAGCACAGGGCTGGAACGGCACCGAGGCCGCAGCGGTCTTGCATGGAGTGTCTATGCCGAAGTGGTATGCGGGGCTGGCGTGGCGCGAGCGGGACGAGCCGGTGATGTGGCGGGCAGACGAAATGGCGCTGGTCACCGCCCCGCCCGTTGGGCAAGCCGCCCTGGTGATCGAGGATCCTAAACTGTCGGACGGCTGGTGGGCGGCACTCAATGCTTCGCTGGACGCACTCGCCGCGCAGCGCACGCACCGCATCGCCACTCCGGACACCGAGACGGCCACCCAGGAACTGGTGACTGGGACGATCCGAGCAGTCTTCCCCGAAGTAGACGCCACCGTGGATGAGTGGACGCCGGCACATGCGGATCTGACGTGGGCGAACGTGACCGGGCCCGAGTTCTGCATCCTCGATTGGGAGGATTGGGGGATGGCGCCGCGCGGACTGGACGCGGCCACCCTCTGGGGGAACTCCCTTGCCGTCCCCGCCCTGGCCCAACGAGTGTGGGCGGAGCATCGGCCAGACCTGGAGAGCAGGTCTGGCCGGCTGATGGCCCTGTTCTTCTGTGCGAAGGTCGTAGGTCCTCACGCCCATCCCCAGGATCCCCGCTTGGAGCCCGCCCGGAAGGAGGCGGCGCGGCTCATCGCCGAGCTTCACTCCTGACGGCGATTGCGCAGGAGGCTGCGGTAGTGGCGGACGGCCTCCCCGTCCGCCGCGAAGCTCTGGGCGTTGGTCAGCTCTCGCAGGTGGTCGGGGTTGTGGGTGCCGACCGCTACCGCGTTCACGGGCGGGAGGTGGTAGGCGGCCCTGAAGGCAGCCTGCACCGGGGTGGCCTGCTGCCGGGAGCAGGTAGGACGGGGTCCCTCAGTCAGCCCCCGCACCCTGCCGCTCCCCTTGGGCTGCGCCCCTCCGGCCGCACGGGTTTATGCGAGGACACGCATAGTCGTGTTCGTGCATAGACGCTGCGCCCGGCCCCCTCTAACGTCATGGGCAGGCGGCCCAATCGGGGCCAGAGCAAGGGGGTTTGGCATGTCCGAGCGTTCGGCACTCACCCGGCTCACGGGCAATGGCAACGGCGAGTGCGGAGAGAAGGACTGCCCGAACGTGTACCGCACGGCCGCGGGGTCGTTCGTGGTGCAGGGTGACGTGTCCGACGCCTTCACCCCGCCCGCCGGGGAAGGGCTTGTGGAAATCCCGGAGGCGGTTCTCAGGGAGGCGTTCCGTGCACTTGGATGGTGACGCCTGGAACGACTGCTTCGATTCCATGGAGCGTGAGGCGTGGAGGCTGGAGACGCTGCCCGTCTACACCATGCCCCAGGAAGCGGAGAAGGTGAAGCGATTCCTCGCCGGGGAGAAGTCGCCGGACGATTACACATCGGCCTGGATGGATGAGGTCCGGCAGTGGGCCTCGGAAGGAAAGAGAGTCGGCAGGGTGCACGTCGTGACCCGCCCGCTCTCGGACTACCTTCGGTTCGAATTCGAGTACTACTACCGGCACCACGTGAAGGCGGGCGAGGATATCCGTATCCTCGACCTCACCGACCGGGAGAACCCGGGACTTCCAGATCAGGACTTCTGGATGTTCGACGAGTCCAAGGTGGTCCTGATGAACTACCGGGCGGACGGGACACAGATAAACCGGGAGCTGTACGAGGGCGACCCGGAGCCCTACCGGCAGTGGAAGCGGATTGCCATTGCCAAATCCGTGCCGTTCCTGGAGTACGTGAGCAGCGGGTGACGTTCGATCCTGAGCAGCTCGGGCAGCCGAAACAGGAACTGGCGGCCCTGCTGAAAGAACTACGCAAGCGAGCCGGCCTCACTGGGGACCGGCTCGCTCGGCGTTGCAACATGTCCCAATCGAAGATCAGTCGGATCGAGAATGGGAAAGTTCAGCCGAGTCTGCTGGATCTGGAAAGGATCCTCCGGGCCGTGGTGGCTCCGCCCGAGGTCATCGAGGAGGTCGTTGCCCTCGCGAGGCTGGCCAACACCGAATGGCAAGACCTGCGCTCGCTCCGGCGTAGGGGCCTGGAGAAGAAGCAGACTGAACTTGCCGCCCTTGAATCCTCGTCCACGGAGTTCCGCTTCTTCCTGCTCTCGATGATTACAGGACTGCTGTCCACCCCTGAGTACATCCGCGCCAGCCTTGCCCATTCTCCGGCCGATGTCACTAAGACGATCGCGAGGAAGCTGGAGCGGCAGGAGGTTCTTTACGACACGAAGAAGCGGTTCACTTTCATTCTCACCGAGCAGGCTGTGAGGTGGCCACTCCTGCCCCCGGCTGCGATGGCGATGCAGATTGACCGGCTGGCCTCACTGACCCACCTTGCGAACGTGAAGCTCGGCGTCATCCCCATCGCGGGATACAAGCCCATGGCTCCGATGGACACCTTCACCATCTATGACGACACCCTGGCCACCGTGGAGAACACCACCGGTGTCGTGATCCTGAGAGATCCACGTGACATCGAAATGCACTTGGAACTGTTCTCCACGCTTGAGGGTTATGCGCTGTTCGGGGACGAAGTGCGAGCCTTGTTGGCGGAGTGGTCCGCCGCCTGCCGTTCATGATCTTTAGTCCATGACGGGAAAGAACTACACAGCCGTCGCTTTGTAGGCCAATGATTTCCCCCATGGCAGCGACCGGGCGAAACGAAAAGTGGGTCCGCTACGGCGTGGGGTGGCGGCTGGGGTACCGGCGGAGGTTCGGCCCTGACGCTGGTGTGCGCTCATGACGACCGGGTGCATGACTCTCCGGGTGTCATACGAGGGGGGCCGGATGTACGACTCGGTGCGCATGGTGCAGGTGAACCACCGCAACGCAGTGATCTCGGGTTCGCCGACCAAGTCCCCGCCGTGCGGGTGCCCGCGGTGCACGGGGAGCCCGTCGTCGCCAAGGTCGGCGTCCGCCGCGCTCGTCGCTGTCCCTTTGCTTCCTGCCGGAATCCCGGTGGGAGTCCCCGAGAAGAGAGAGGTAAGTCCGATGGTGGAAGAGAACACCACGTCGGCCGCCCCCGAGGGGGGTGGACTGCTCGTCGCGAAGCGGAAGATCGTGGCCGCGCGCACGCGTGCCGAGCAGGAGTCGGACGTCAGCAGTGGCCGTTCCGACGGCAACGACTGACGGGAGCGCCCACGTTGCTTGATGCAGCCTCGTGGGCGGGGCGTCTGGGCGGGGACAGGTTCCTCGCCCAGACGTACCACCGCTCGTACGCGCACTTCCCCGGGGTCGCCGACGTGGCGGGTCTGTTCTCCTGGGACGACCTGAACCGGATCATTGCCACGCAGCGGCTGGAGCCGCCCCGGCTGCGCCTGTCGGCTGACGGCGAGATGGTGCCGCTGCACCGCTACGCGATCCCGACAACGAACCGCCGCGCGGTCACCTGGTCCCGTATCCAGCCGTCCGACTTCCACGCCCAGCTCAGGGACGGGGCGTCGCTGGTCCTCGACGCGGTGGAGAAGATCCACCCCGCCGTGGGGGCGGCTGCGGAGGGGCTGGAACGCTTCCTCGGGACTTCCGTGCAGGCCAACGTGTACGCCTCGTGGACCGAGCGGGAGGGCTTCGGCCGGCATTGGGACGACCACGATGTCGTCGTGGTGCAACTGCATGGCTCGAAGCGGTGGCGCCTGTGGGGGATGACCCGTGAGGCGCCCACCTTCCGGGACGTGGAGTCGCCGGAGGAGCCAGAGGGCGACCCGGTGGCGGACCTCGTTCTGTCCCCGGGTGACGTGCTCTACCTGCCGCGCGGGTGGTGGCACTCGGTCACCGCCGATCAGGGGACGGAATCCCTTCACCTCACGTTCGGCATGGTCCCGCACACCGGCGCTGACCTGATGTTGTGGGTCGTCGATCAGCTCCGGGCGTCCCTCGCGCTGCGCCGGGACATCCCGCGCTTCGGCTCGTTGGTGGAACAGTCGGACTTCATCGACGCCGTACGACGTGAGGTGGCCGACATGATGGCGGACCCCCGCCTCGTGGAGCGGTGGGCGGAGTCGATCGACACGACAGACCTGGGCCACGCGATTCCGTCCCTGCCCTACGTGGACGGACTCCCCGCACGGAGAGAGATCACGGTCAAGCTCACCGCTCCGAGAGGTCGCCTGACGGCCAACCGCGAACAGGGCACGGTCACCTTCTCCGCGGCGGGTACCGCGTGGGACTTCGCTGAGTCCGCGGCGCCCGCGCTGGGCACGCTGCTGACCAACCAGCCGACCACGCTGGGGGAGGTGGCCGACTCCGCCGGGCTTGAGGTCAAGGAGGTGGCCGAACTGGTCTCCGTCCTCATCGACGGCCACGCCGTCGCAGTCGTGGGGACGGCGCTGTGACCGCCGCGCTCTGCCTGGGGACATACCGCGTGCGTGCCGTCAGTCAGGCGGCACGCGCCGGCCTGGCCGCAGGCAGCCCCTGGGTGGACACGGCACCCAACTATGGTCGCGGTCAGGCGCATGAGGAGCTGCGCCCGGTGCTCGGGGAATACCCGACCGTGCGGGTAGCCACGAAGACGGGGTTCTTCACGGAGGAGCAAGGCCGCAGCGCGCTGGCTGAGGGCGTGCTCACCCGGGAAGAGGCGGCCGGTAGGCACAGCCTTGAGCGAGGCTTCGTCCGCTGGCAGACGGAGCGATCCTTGGCCGCGCTCGGGCGCGTGGACCTGGTGTTCGTGCACAACCCCGAGCACCACGGGCACGGCCTTGACCGCGCCGCTCTGCACGGGCGTGTGCGGGAAGCCTTCACGGCGCTGGAGGAGTTCGCCCATGCGGGCAGGATCGGTGGGTACGGCGTCGCCACTTGGTCGGGCCTAACCTCCGGAGCGTTCAGTGTCGCCGAGTTGCTCGCGCTCGCACGCCAGGCGGCTGGTTCCGCCGAGCATCACTTCACGGGCATGCAGATGCCCGTCAGCCTGATCATGGGTGCCCCGATCACACAGGCCCTGAACGGCGGCGGACCACTGGTACAGGCGAAGGACGCCGGGCTGATCACGTTCGGCTCCGCGCCCCTGCACGGGGGCGAACTCCTCGACGCCATGACACCCGAACTGGTGAACCTCATCCGCCCCGGCCTGTCGGCCGCAGCCGCTGCCCTGCTGGCCGCTGGCTCTTGCCCCGGCCTCGATGTCGTCCTCACCTCCGCGAGCACCCGCGAGCACTGGGACGATATGGCCAAGGCTCTGGCTGCGCCGCTGACGGCCCAGGAACTCAGGAGGGTGACGGATGAACTCGCCGGTGAATGAGGAGGTACGAGCCCTGATGGAGGCAGCCCACGACCGGGCGGCCAAGGCACTGGGCCTCAGCTGCACGGGGCCGCTGGCGTGGGGCTTCCTCGGTGTCACCCTCGGACGCCGAGCGGGGGACTGGTGGCTACGGGTGAGCCGGACGGCGAAAAGGAACGCGGGCAGAAAGCAGGGGGAGGGCATCGTCGGGGCTTCCCAGCTCCTACCCGAAGGCGTCCCGTGCCCCCGCCTGCACGGGGTGCACGACTGGACTGACGGCGAGTGGGCCTTCGAGGCCGAAGTCCTGGACTACCTCACGCAACCTGTGGTGTCCCCGGACAGAGCCGACATCGACCACGATCCGGCGCTGCCTGACGAATGGTGGGCGGACCTTCGCCAAGCCCTTGCCCTGCTCGCTGAAGCGGAGGGCGTGAAGACGACCGTCCGGGACGGATGGATCGAACGAGCCTTCCCCCAGTTCCTCGGCATCCCGGCCCCCGCCAACGTGGAGCGGGTGACCGGTCACGGTGACCTGCACTGGGGCAACCTCACCGCCGAGCCCCTGTGCCTGCTGGACTGGGAGCGGTGGGGCCTGGTGCCCTTCGGCTATGACGCGGGGCTTCTTCACGCCAACAGCCTGCTTGTACCCGACGTAGCCGCCCGCATCCGCAAAGAGTTCGCCGCCATCCTCGACACCCCCGCCGGTCGAATCGGGGAACTCGCGGCCCTGGCCGAGATGCTGCAAGCCGTGGCCCGTGGCTGGTACCCCGACCTTGCGCCCCACCTTCTCGCCCGAGCGGAGGCACTCACGGGAGTGCGCCCGCCCGTTCCGGTGCACTCCGAGGTGAGCGCCTGACTGCGCCCCTGCGCGCCTCTCTCAGGCCCTCTCTGCCAGGTGGCGGTAGAGGGTGGCGCGGTGGACTCCCAGCGCCTTGGCAATGCTGGTGACGCTCTCGCCCTTGTCGCGTCGCGCACGGGCTATGTCCAGCTTGCCGTCCCCACCCGGCCGCGGGGCATCACCGGAGGACCCAGCGTTGTCGGACCGGAGACTGTCGTACCGGCTGTGGCCGGCCGTGAGCTCCTCGGTCGATCGCACGTCGCTGTGGACGTACACCTGCGGGCCTTCGCTGCGGATGCCGGCGTCACGGTATGGCGGTTCAAGTCGAGGGCCGTCTGACCCGCCACCTTAGGCCGGCCGCTGCTCGGCGACGCCCAGCACGCTCACCCGGATGCTCTGAATCCTCGGATCGACACGGCGCCCTCGACCGTGGTGATCGAGAGCGCCGTTGCGGGCGCGTCAGCGGGTTGCTGTCGCCTTGGCGAGGGCCTTGTCGAGATGCTGGCCGACCAGGGCTGGCGCGCCAGAGACGATGAGGAGCAGGCTTCCCTCACGTATCGCGGTCTGCTTGACGACGCTGTCCTGCCCACCGGAGGTGAAGGTCATCAGCTGGCTCCACTGCTGGTCGCCGAGCCGGGGCGCGGTCGTCTTCTGTGACGTGACGTTGATGGCGGTGCTGCCGGAGACGACTTGGTAGGTCGGGCAGCCGGTCATGGCGTCGAAGATCCGATCGATGCCGTCGGACAGCTTCGTGGAGGTGTCGCTGTACAGCTCCTCGGAGACCTCCGAACCGGCGCTGCCGCCGGTGTAGGTGAAGGACACTTTCGCCTTGTTGGGGAAGTCGAGGGAGCCGCTGGCCGCCGCGTCGCCGCCCAGCTTCTCCAGGGCGGGGCAGCCAGTGACGGTGACGTCGTCGTGGCTGGAGGTGTCCTCCGGCTTGCGGGTGTAGTCGGACCCGAGGTCGCTCTCGTCGAGCAGGCGGGGCTGAAGCGCGGCCGACGACAGCGGGGCGTCGCTCTGCTTGGTGGTGGCCGGGTGGTCTGCGGGGGCGGAGGACGGGGAGGTGGACTTCGCCTGGCTGGTGCCGGCGGAGCAGGCGGGCAGGGTGAGGGCGGCGGCGGTGAGGCCGAGGGCGGTGATGGTGAGGCGAACGCGCATGGGTGAACTGACCCCTGTGGTGCTCGGTGACGGTTGGACAGTGCGGGCCCGTGGGCCCGAGAAGGGGCCGAAGGAGTGGAGGTCAGCGGTGGCCGAGGTGCCGCAGGCAGTCCTCGAACGTGGCGTGGATGGCATCTCCCGGGCCGGAGTGTCGGTTGAACCACGCGGTGTCGAGACGGGTCTCGTGCTGCTCGTGGCCGGCCTGGCAGCGCAGCCAGACCTGGTCGTGGGTGGAGAGGATGAGCCACTCGCGGTAGGCGCCGCACTCGGCGCAGGCGACGACCTCGCCGTCCAGGACGACCGGCCACGGCCAGGGCATCACTCGGCCGTCGAGCTGGTCGTGGCTGGGGACGCGCAGCTCCGGCGGGAGGAAGTCGTCCACAACCGGCGCCGGCTCCGCGAGCTGATGCTCCTCCTGCATCTGCAGGACCGGCGGCACCTGGTCGGCCATCTCACACGCTTGGCGCTGCACCTCACTGAACTCTTCCTTTTCCGCGCGGCGGCGTCGTCGTATCCGGTGAAACACCCGGTGTCCTCCCTCGTCTCGTCCTGCACGCGTCATGATCGTGCGCGAAGTCCGCTGACCTGTTCAATTCACAAAGTCCACAGTCACGACCGGCCACGCCCAAGCCGGGCCTGTCCGGGGATGTGCTGCCCGGCGCGCTGTGCCGAGCGCTGTGCGGCGTGAGCGTCGGGCACCATGCCGGTGGTATCCGCAGGCAGGTCCGCTGCCCGGCGCAGCCGCCACACCAGGACATCGCTGACGGACTCCGCCGTGTCCAGCTCCCGCCGACCCGCGGCGTCGGCGAGCAGGGCGGCCGGGTCGTGGCCGGCGGCTTCGGCGTCGGCGAGGGTAGCGGCGAGCGCGTACCAGCCGGGCTCGGCGAGGATCTGCTCGGCCAACTCCGGCAGCGCTGTGCGCAGCACCGTCGTCTGCCGCTGCCGCTGCCGCAGCGCCCGGCCCAGGCGCCGGCCTCGCTGGTAGAGGGCACCGAGGGGTTGAGCGGCGGCGGCCTGGTAGGCGGCGCGCAGATGTTCGGCGGCCTGGCGGGCGGCGGCGGCCTGCTGGGCGTGGTTCTTCTTCGCGTGCCAGTGGGCGGCGGCGGTGATGAGGAAGAACAGCATGTCGATCGCCATCGCGGTGGTCGCGCCGTCCTCGCCGCGGCCCAACGCCGGACCGCTATAGACGAGGTCACGGGCGGCCTGCCGCAGCGCTCGGTCGTGGCCACGCTCGGCGCGAACGTGGGAGCGGGAGGCCCGCTCGAACGCGAAGGCGGCGTCACGCAGTTCGCGCCTGGTGCGGGCCGCGGAGGTCTTCGCGAGCGCGTCCAGGACCTCGCCGGCAGCGGCAATGGACGCGGCGGCGATGGCGTCGTCGCCGTGCTCGATGACGAGCACCGCGTTCCACGCGGCCGAGGCCGTGCGTCGGCGGGCGGCGGCCGGGTCGCTCGGCGCCGCAGGGGTGGGCACGTCTGCCGGTGTGGCGTCCTGGTCGCGAGTGTCGGCGGACCAGCGCTCCCGGATACGGGGCAGGGACAGATCGGGGGCCAGGCGGGCGCCGGGGTAGAAGACCGGTTCGCCGTCCTTGTTGCGGTCGTCGGGCAGGGCGACCTTGTAGCCGAGCAGGTCGCCGGAGGGGGCGACGCGCTTACGGATGATCAGGCCGGCGGCGGCCAGCCGGTCGAAGAACTCGGTCTCGCTGCTGGCGCCGGCCACCGCGCGGCGCACGGTTTCGCGCAGTTCCTCCCGCGCGGTGCGCTCGCGGCCCTGACGTTCGGCTTTGTGGCGCTCGGCGCTGGTGGGGCGTTGGGCCGCGGTGCCGTCGCCCTTGTTGAGCCGGCGCAAGCCCAGCTCCGCTTCCAAGGCGCGGGCCTGGGCCTGGGCGCGAGCGGCGTCGTGGTCGAGGTCGGGCTTGTAGCCGTCCTCACGGACGAGCGTGGCGACGATGTGAATGTGGTCGTCGGCATGCCGGACGGCCACCCACCGGCAGCCCGCGCCCTGTTCGGGGTAGTCGATACCGGTGGCGGCGACCATCCGGCGGGCCACCTCGCCCCACTCCTCGTCGGTCAGGATCCGGTCCTCGGCACTGTTGCGGACGGACAGATGCCACACGTGCTTCTTCGGCCGGTCAGCCTGGTCGATGTTCTCGACGGGTTGGTCCAGGAGCTGCTGGAGCTGCTTGAGGGTGGCAGACGGGTCGCGGCCAGGGTCGGGAGCGTTGTGGTCCCACGAGGCGACCAGGTGCGGGTCGATGTGCTCCTCGTGCTTCCCGGGCCCGTAGAGGTAGTAGAGGAGACCGATGGTGCGCTGCCCGCGCTTTTGTATCCGGGGGATCATGCTGCTGTCCGAGGTCGTCGCTGGGAGTGGCGGGATGCGGGGCGGTAAGGGGAGCCAGCTCAGCGCTGCTCCAGCAGTCGGTCTGTGGCTGCCTGTACGCGGGTCACGGCGCGCTGGACCGCCGCGACGACCGCGTCGATTTCCGTTGGCTGGCCGCCGGAGTTGATGGCCCGGGCTATCTGGTTGAGGTTGTTGCCGACTTGTCCGAGGTGCCGGCGTGCGGCGAACAGCTCGGCGATCAGCTCGCGGTGGCCGGCGATGGCGGCGGCGGTGCTGTCGAGGTCGTGAGCGGCGGCGAGCCCGCTGCGGGCGAGGAAGCCTGGCAGGCTCGTACGGGTCGCGGTGGCGGCAGCGCAGAGCAGGGTCTTCTCGTCGCCGTTCAGGCGGACGCTGCAGACGTATTCACGCTTGTGCGAGGGCGGCTTGGGCGAGCGCTTGCGCGAGGTTTTCTTCGCGGCGCGCGGCTTGCGCAGTGAAGGCGTCTCCTCCAGCTGCGATCCTCCGTCGGTCGCTGTCTCACGGACCAGCACCCCCCGGTGCTGGTCCGCTCTCGCCACCCCCGGGGCGGGCTTGGCCAAGGCGCGCTTCCCCGACGGGGAAGAGTGTCTTGACCGATAACTTGCTCGCCCCGAGACCGAGTTGGATGCGGGAGCAGGTTCCGGGGTGGTGCCGGTCTGGGTGGGGTTCGTCATCAGGATTCGGTCCTCGTGGAGCGGGTGTGCTGTTGGATGCTCGCGGCCAGCGCGAGGACGTCGGCCGGTCCCGTAAGGACGCGGACGGATCCTTCTGAGTGGCCCTGGACGAGCCACTGGCCGGTAGGCGCGAGGACGGCGGCGTGCAGGAGTCTCCGGCGGACCAGGACGTCCGCCCAGGCGCTGGCCTCGACGACCGTGGGCTCGGATGAGCGAACAGGACGCGGAATCAAGGCGTGTCTCCTCAAGCGGGGCGGGTGGCCCGGCACGGAGCCGGGCCACCCTTTGCGATTAGGGGGCCTTAAGCGGGGTTTTGCCGGTTCAGCCGCACTCGGGGCAGCGACCGACGTGGCTGTTGAGCGCGCGGGCCATCCGCTGCTTCGTCGAGGCAGCCTGCTTCGCGCTGGACTTCGCCGCCGGCCTGCCCTCGTGCCGCTTTGAGTGGGCGAGCATGAAGCCGATCTCCCGCTCGTACTCCGCACGGACGGTGTCGAACTGGTGGCAGGTCTTCATCGGGCGGAGCTCCTTGTCGTCGTGGTGGCGTCACTCCGCAGTTCCTGGAGGACGAGGCTCAGCCGGTCGTTCCGGCCGCCCTTCAGGCCCTCACGGCGGAGAATCTCCCGCAGCTGGACCCGGGTGACGGACTCGTTGCCGTCCCGTTCGAGCAGGGCAGAGACGTGCGGACGGACCTGCTGGACGAGCTGGTCCACCGACTGCTCGAGCTCCCGCGGCGCGCGCTGCGTCTGCGGGCTGCGGGACCGGGCGCGCTTCCCCTTGGTCTTAGTCCGGGGCTGCGTGGCCGTCTTGCTCCGCAGAGGCACTGTGTGTCCCCGGTCCCCGGTGGGCTCGGTCCCCGTGTCGGTGTCGTTCGGTCCCCGGTCCCCGGTGGGCTCGGTCCCCGTGTCGGTGTCGTTCGGTCCCCGGTCCCCGGTGGGCTCGGTCCCCGACTCGGCGGCGTTCGGTCCTGGATGCGAATCAGGGCCTTGAGCAGGTACTTCTCGCGTAATGCGGTCGGTCCCCACGCCTCCGGCGTCCCCCTGTGAGGCTTCCGGGTCGGTGGGACCGGTCCCCGGGACCCCACCTGTGGCTGGAACCTCGGTCCCCACCCTGGTCCCCGCGCCATCCGACGCCTTAGAGTCCGCAATCTTGGGGACCGGTCCCCTCGGGGCGCTCGGTCCCCGGTCCCTGTACGACTCGTGGGGGCCGGGGGGATCGGCTGCGGGGACCGGCGCCGTCGAGGCCGGATGCGAGGGGACGGCGGCTGCCCTCGCGGTGATGTGCGCCGGGGACCAGGGCGAGGGAAGCGGGATCGTGGCGAGCGCGAGTGCGTGGCGGCGCGCGGCGAGCTGGTCGAGCAGCTGTGCGCGCTGGCGGGCGTCGGTCCCGACCGAGGCCCTGCCGACCGCCTTCGACAGGCGCCGCGTCAGCCGCCGGCCGCGTCGGCTCTGCTGCTGCTCGGGTGTGCGTTCGGCGAGGCGGACGGCGAGGGCGACTGCGCGGGCGGTGGCCCGGTCCCGGGTGATCTGTGCGGCGTCGCGGTCGCGTGCGGCGATCCCGAGGCGGGACAGCAGCCGCTCGCGCGCTTCCCGCCCCAGGACGGCGATCAGTCCGTGGGAGGCGGCACCCGGGGTGCGCAGGCGCAGCTCGATCCCCATGGCGAGGTGCCACAGCATCGCCGCCATGACCGGCCCGACGAAGGCCCTTACCGTGCCGCCGATAGGACCGCTCTCGGCATAGGCGGGGATCACCTGCACTCCGGTGATCACCCAGACCAACGTGCCCGGAAGGCCGGGGGCGCCCTCGGTGGCCAGGTTCTGCCGTGCCATTAGCGCCGTCGCGAAGAGCGCCAGCTCGGCTGCGGCGAACATGCCGGCCCGCTCGGCGGTGCCGGCCATGTCGAGGTAGTCGGCGGCGAACCGCCAGCTCGTGTCCGCGGAGTAGCAAGTACAGCCGAGGGCGGCAAGGGCAGCGACCTTGACCGCCGGACCGCTGAGACGTTTCTGCGGGCGTGTGCCCTGGCGCCGGATCGTCCAGGCGGTCAGCCCCAGCACGACGGCGGCGGGCACCACGGCGGCGAGGAGGAGAGAGAGGTCCGGAGCGGCGCCGAGGGACAGGAAGGGGTGGGTCATGCGGCCTTTCCGAGAGAGGCGTGCGCCGGAGTCGACGCTGCCGGGCGGGCTGCTGGCTGCTGTGTGCCGGGTGCTGAGGCGGGCGGGGGGCCGCCTGCTGCTGGGGCGGTCTTCTTCCGCTTCTTCTTGGGCCGCGGCACGCCGTAGGTGCGGTCGCGGTCGAACACCTTGTTGGCCGCCTGCCGCAGCAGGTCGCGTGCGTGCTTGTGGCTGATCTGAAGGGCGGTGGCGAGCCGGTCGGGCCGCCAGCCGCGTACGTAGGCGTGGTCGATGACGACCTGCCGCTCGGCCTCGGTCAGATGCACGTCGCGTCCCAGGAAAAAGGAGGTTACGCGTCGGTAGTCGAGGCGCTGGTGCAGTCCGTCGTGCCAGGGACGCCGCTCGGCCTCGGTGAGGCCGCCCCAGATGCCCTCCTTGAGGACGTTCTCCAGGGCGAAGTTGAGGCAGTCGCTGCGTACCGGGCACCAGCCGCACAGCTCCTTCGCCTCGGCGATGGCTTCGTGGTCCCGCGGGAGCGGGAAGAAGACGGCGTCAGCGTCCTCGACGTCCATGCCGTGGCACGCTCCCTGGGTGTGCCAGTTGGTGTCTCCGATACTGCGCAGGCCGGTGGCCGGCGCGTCGTGGGTGGTGATGTGACGCAAGGGTGGTCTCCGATGTGCTGCCGCGTCGGCCGGCTGGGGCGGTGCTGGGCGCGGCGTCGGGTGGCCGCAGCGCGCGGGCCTGCGCCGCAGCCGGGGCGGGACGGTGATAGGGGGTAGCGGTGCATCGGGCGGGATGCACGCGCCCGATGCGCCGGTCAGGCCACGGCGGGCTGCTGGACCTGCTCGCTCGGCTGGGCCTGCCGGGCGGCGGCGAGGTCGACGCGGCCGGGGTGCGGGGTGGCGCGCGGGGCGGTCGTGCGTACCCCGTCGTCGGGACCGATCCGGCGGCGACGACACGGCTCACCGGGCTGGGCCAGGCACCACTCGCACTTGACGCTCAGGGCGTCGGGCAGCCCCTGAGCGACGGCGGCCTCGCGGGCTGCGCGAGCGGGCCGATAGGGGGCGAGGGCTGCGCGGGCGGCGGGCGGTATGCAGGAGCCGATCTGCCGCAGCCTCGCCTCCAACCTTGGGTCGATGCAGTCGCGACCGCTGGTGATGGCTCTGGCCTGGGCGGGCTGCGCGGTGCCGGCGGCGACGGCGCGGCGGGTGCCGACCAGCTCGGCGGTCCAGGCGGCCTGGTCGTCCGGGTCGGCGGACGGCGTGGGATCGGAGTGCCGGGCCAGGCGGTCGCGACGGTAGCTCTCCCAGGGGCGGGCGACGTCCGCGGGCAGGATCTGGTACGGCGAGACTCTGATGTGCTGGCGGGCGGCGACGCGGGCGTCCCAGCCGTGCGGAGTGGCCATCGGCACGTCGCCAAGCAGCTCGTGCCACTGTGCGAGCTGGTCGCGTGCCTCGCCCTGGTCGGTGCGGATGGTGCGGGGGTCGAGTCGGCCGATGTAGGCCAGCAGGGCTGCGATTTCACGGCGGTCCACGACTACTGCTCCGTTCCGGTCGGCTCGTTCAGGGCGGCGAGAAGTGCGGCGGTGTGGGCCTCTGCCCGCGTCATGCCGCCGGGCTGGCCGGGACCCGTGCCGGGCACGGCGTAGAGGTTCGGGCGGCCAGGGGGGTGCTCCCGGGCGACCCAGGAACGCCAGTCGGCAGCCCACGCAGCCGCCGGCCTCGGCTTGAAGCCGGAGCGGTGGGCACGCCACTTCGCGTCGGCCGCCTGCAGGCCCTGCTCGCCCAGACGGTCGAGGTGCCCCTGCTCGCGGGCCCAGGTGTGGGTGGCTGGGTCGACCTGCCACTCGGCAGCTGAGAGGACGGCAGCACCACCACTGCTGTACCTCCGGTTCAAATCCGGTTCACTACGGTTCTGTGTGCCGGTTTCCGGTACATCGCTGTGCCGGTTCCCGGCACGTCGAGGTGCCGGTTTCCGTCCGGACCTGCCGGATTCCGGTACTGCCGGTTTCCGGGCCCTCGCAGGGGATTCCGGCACCTCACGCGGGCGGATGTTGTAGCGCCGCAGGGCCGAGATCCGGAGCGCCGGGGTGGCTTCGGTCCCCTCCGCCGGCGTCTGGCCGGGGTCCCTGTCGTCCACGGTCTCCGCCAGGACCTTGGCGGCGAGGGGGAGGCGGTAGACGGTGCTGCGCTGCGGGCCGGTGAGGTCTTCGAGCTGCTCCAGCTCACCGGCGTCGACCAGACGGTCGATGGCTTCGCGGACCGTGGAGACGGAGGCGCGGGTGCGCTTGGCCAGGCTCGACAGGGAGGCCCAGGAGACGCACTGCTCGTCGCCCACCCGGTCGGCGATCGACAGCAGGACCAGACGCGCCGTCCCCCGGCTGCAACTGTGCTCCCACACCCAGTCGCGGGCTTCGCTGCTCATCGGCAGCTCCCGACGAGCGGGCGGGTCCCGCAGCTCGGCGGGGCCATGAACGTGCGGTCCGGCTCGGGGCGCTGAGGCGCCGAGGCGGAGATGGCTGCCGCGCAGGCCAGGCGAAAGGGCCTTTTGCGCAGGGCAGGAGACATGCGATACTCCCCTTTGCAGTGTTGCCACGCTGACGCGCCCCTTGGAAGGACTCAGTGTGGTGATGGTGGGCAATCTCCGCCCTTGCCGGGGCGGGTATGCCGCTTAGCGCTCGGCGTCCGTGAGTTACCGCTCCCGGGCGCCGTCGCTGTTTGTGGACCTTCGCGGTCCGGTCCGTCCTCGCACTCTCCTCATGTCCGTCGCTGCGGGCGGGCTGCCCGGGGACGACGAACATACGCACGGACCCGTATCAAGATCCAGACTTGGTTCTTAAACTCTGTACTGGTTGCAGAGAGTCATCGGATGATCGTGTGCCGCAAGTGTCCGTACGGCGCGACCTGGGGCGCACCCCCGCGTCGAAGCGCACCGTTGCCGCGGTTGCCTCGAACGCCGAGAGCGTGTCACTGTGTCCGAATTGGAACGGGTGTCTATTATTCCCCGCAGTGGAAATGGGAGGCGGATGGGGTGTTTCCACTGCCGCCTCCGCGCTTTCCGGTCGAAGATAAAATCCTGCGTGCCAGACGTGACCTATGTCGCTGGCTGAATGTGGCTTGTGCCACGTCACCCGGCATACTCCTGCCGGTAGAAACGGACAGGCCGACCTGAAACAGGCGGTACGCGTCACACGGAAACGTGCTGGTGAGGAAGAACTTTCCATACAGTGGATCAGCTCGTCAACTCACGTTTATCGCGGGGTAGGGTGCTTGAAGTGACGACGAAGTCCACCCAGGAAAGGATCATGAAAGACTCGACCGAAGGCCAGGTGAGCCCCAAGGGGCTCATGGACCGCCTAAACCGCCTGTTCGACACGGTGCACCCGCCGGACCGCGGCCCCTTCAGCAACGCCGAGGTGGCCGAACTCATGGAGAAGCGCGGGCTGGGCAAACTGTCGGCCCAGTATCTCTGGCTCCTACGGACCGGGCAGCGCGATAACCCGACGAAGCGTCACCTCGAAGCGCTAGCAGGGTTTTTCGGCGTGGACCCCGCATACTGGTTCGACGACGCCGTCGCCGAAAAGACCGTGCAGGAACTTGAGTTGCTCGCACTGCTTCGCGACACGAAGATCAAAAACGTTCTCCTTCGCCTGTCAGACGTTTCCGCAGACGGAAAGGATGCCGTCCTGGGAATCGTCGAGAGCGTACGGAAATCCGAGGGGTTGCCGCCCTCAACTGGCTCGTAAAACGGCCGCGTTCAGTAAGTGATCAAGGAAAAGCAATGTGGTCCGCACGTAGGCTGCGACGGCCTGACCTCTTGGCCGAGCTGCAGCTCCCGCACGTCACCAATATCCGCGACCTCAGCGACGAGGTCTCACGCCGCACGGGACGGAAGGTGGTCCTGGAGGCCCGTGAGCAGGCGCCCTCTGTGTGCGGGGCATGCGCCGTCACGGAGAGTGCCTTCCACGTGTACTACGACCCGCGGACCAGCTCCCTGCACCAGGACCACATCATCGCCCACGAGTTCAGCCACCTGCTGCTCGGCCACCATAAGAACCGCCCGGCGTCCGCGCTCTCCTCAACGATCTTCACCAGCGTGGGCTCGGCCACCGTCGAGATGATGCTGGGCCGTACCAAGTACGACGAGGACGAGGAGCGCGACACTGAGCTCCTCGCCTCGTTGATCCAGCGCCGGATCATCGACCGGTGGCTGCGCAGCGACGAGTCCTCCGGAGACGAAGTGCAGGACCGGGTCACGCACACGCTGCTGCGCCGACGGGTGGCCCGGCCGTGAAGGACCTGCTCCATCCGATCAGCCTCGTCGTCGCCACGCTCGGCTTCCTCTGCTTGCTGCGGGACGTGCCGACCCGCCGCCGAGACCCCGCCTCCACCGCGCTGGCCGCCGTCTTCTTGCTATCGGGGCTGTCGTTCCTGTTCTCCATCACACTGATGTGGCAGTACCTCGACCATGTCCTGGGCGTGGTGAACCTGTCCGTACCCCTGGCGATGGGGTGCGTGGTCGCGCTGCTCGCCTGCCAGCAGATCGTCCTCACCTACTGGGGATCACGCCCCGAAGTTGCCCGGAGGAGGGCACGGGAGTGGCTAGCCGCCGGCTTCGCTGTGATCGCAGGGCTGCTGGTGCTGTTCGCCCTGCTGACGCCGAGCGCGCCGCGACCGATCAACTTCACGCTGTACTACGCACATGATGGCTGGTACGCCGCATATCTCACCCTGTACGTCACGGCCTACACCATCGGTGAACTGTCCCTCGCCCGTGCCTGCTGGCGCCTGGCCCACCGCAGCACACGCGGGTCCGTCCGTATCGGCCTGCGCATCGTCGCCCTCGGCGCGACCGTCACTCTCGGATACAGCGCCGTGCGCATCGGGAACGTGATCGCCGGCGCCTTCAACGCGTCGCTCGCAGAGTGGGAGGGCTTCGCGTGGACCTGTGGCGATGTCGGCGCCATGCTCACGCTCATCGGCTGGCTAGTGCCCACCATCAACGATCAGGTTCAGAGCCTCCAGTACCGGATCAAGCAATACCGCAGCTACTACGGCCTACGCCCCCTGTGGCTGGCGTTCTACAGCGAGGCGCCCGAGATCGCACTGCCGATCGACCGAGTCGACCCGGCTCAGAGGCGCCGCTTCCGCAGCATCTCGATCCGGCTCTACCGCCGAGCAGTCGAGATACGAGACGGACGGTTCGTGATCCGTCAGTACCTTGATGCCGCAGTCCGCGAAGCCAGCGAAGCCCGCCACCGGGCCCGAGGGCTTCACGGAGAAGAGCTGTCCGCGGCCGTCACCGCCGACCAGATCCTCGCCGGAATCGCCGCCCGGGCCGCCGGTACCCGCCCGGAGAGCGACCAGCTCACCGAATTCGCCGACTCCGAACGCCAGACCAGCAGGCCCATGGACGACATCGACGCTCTCCTCGACGTCGCGCGCCACCTGCCCCGCCAGCCCGCACGAGCCCCCCACCTTGAGCAGGTCTCCGCATGATGACCGACCTCATCCACCAGCCCGCCCACGTCCAGCTCCAGGCCCTGGATCGCCGCGAGATCTCCAGCCGCGAACTGCTCGACCTCCACCTGGCGCAGATCGACGCCAGCCAGATCAACGCCGTCGTCACCCGCGACGACAGGGCTGCCCGAGCCGTCGCACACGCGGCCGACGAACGCCGCGCCCGCAACGAGAGCACCGGCATCCTCGACGGCCTTCCCCTCACGATCAAGGACAGCTTCGAGACGGCCGGCCTGCGCACCACCAGCGGTGCCGAAGACCTCGCCGATCACGTTCCCGCACACGATGCCGACGCCGTCGCCCGGCTCCGCCACCAAGGCGCCGTCATCATGGGCAAGACCAATACCCCGGCGTACTGCCAAGACCTGCACACCGACAACGTCCTGTTCGGCCCCACGCTTAACCCGCATGACCCCAAGCGCACTACCGGCGGCTCCTCCGGCGGACCCGCCGCAGCAGTCGCCGCCCGTCTGACCCCCGCCGACCTCGGCAGCGACCTCGCCGGCTCCCTGCGGCTCCCCGCCCACTACTGCGGCGTCTACGGCCTGCGCCCCACGCAGGGACTCATCCCAGCCCGCGGCCACGTCCCTCGCCCGCCGGGGTGGATCACCAGCAGCGACATGGTCACCCCCGGCCCCCTGGCCCGCCACCCCCGAGACCTCGACCTGCTCCTCGCCGCACTGACGACACCGTCACCCGACGAGAACAACCCCTGGAGCGTCACGCTGCCCACGGCGCAACGCCCGATCGGCCAGCTCCGCGTGGCAGTTTGGGCCGACGACGCGAGCTGCCCAGTCGACCGCGACACCGCCGATGCTCTCGCCACCGTCGAACGGACGCTGACCTCCGCCGGCGCGAGTGTCCGCCACACCGCGGGGCCGGTCGGCTTCGCTGACTCTATCCGCCTCTTCGAGCAGCTCCTCTACGCCACCACGACGGCCACCACCGACGACGCCGCCGGCGCCGCCGAACTCGCCGCTGCCCGTGACCTGCACACGGACGATGCGAGCCCTCGAGCCGCCTTCCTCCGCCACCGAACGCAGACACACCGTGTCTGGCTCCGCGCCAACGAGGAGCGCCTCCGGCTCCGGCAGACGTGGCACCGGTTCTTCGCCGACGCCCAGCACGACGTCCTCATTACGCCCGCCGCTCCTACTGCGGCGATCCGAGCCGGGAGTCGCTCTCTCATGGTCGACGGCGTCGAACGGAGCTTCTTCGACCAGACCGGCTGGGCCAACCTGACCAGCCACGTCGGTCTGCCCAGCCTGGTCATGCCTGCTGCGCGTAGCGCCGATGGCCTCCCAATCGGTGTGCAGCTGGTAGGACCGGCCTATTCGGAGCGGTCCTTGCTCGTGATGGCCGAGCACCTGGCGCCTCTGCTCGGCGGGACGGCTGGGGGCGTCATCTGATCATGGAGCGGATGACCTCTGCGTCGCCGTTGTAGGTGATGACGGCACCTTCATCGTCGGTAGGCGGTTCGAACCGAGCGAAGAAGTCGTCCAGGGCTTCGGGAGTCACGTTCAAGGCATTGGCGTCCTTGCGCTGGTTGCGCGCGGCGAGGCGCCGCAGGAGCTTCTCCCTGGAGGTCGGCAGGTAGACGAGCAGCGGGAGTCCGCCCGCGGCCCGGACTGTCTTCTTCCATTCCTCGCGATCGGAACGACGCCACAGGCCATGGTCGAGGACGACGGCACGACCCGCGCGCAGGTGCTCCGTGAGCTGCGCACGTACGGTCTCGACCGCAGGAGCCTCGCGCTCGAAATACCCGTGCTCGGGGTAGTCGACCCCATACCGGCCGTGGAGGCGGTGGACCTCCTCGTCAACGCTGAGGCGGACAAGGCCCATCGCGGCGAGAGCCTGTGCAAGGTGCGTCTTGCCGGAGCCGGTGATCCCGATGAGCAGGACGGCGGTCGGCTTGCTCACGATGTCGCGCTCCCTCGCGGTGCTGCTGGTAGCTGCTGCTTACGTACGGTCGCTTGGTCCGTAGATGGCGGCTGCCTGGCCAGTGTGGAGGGCCCAGTATCGGTCTCCGTAGCTGAAATGCCACCACTCCGTTGGATAGTTCACAAAACCGGCGGCTGACATGACGCGGCAGAGCGTGTCGCGATGGGCCCGGGCAGCGCCGCTGATCGAGTTCGCGTGGGTGTAGCAGGCGCCGTCGCTTTCCTCTGGGGAGGCGTTCATCCTCGTCCCCATGTCCACCTCCTGGCCGTCCGAGGCGGCGAGGGTCAGGTCGACGGCCGCGCCGGCGCTGTGCGGCGCGATCTCCGGTGGGGAGACGTAGCGGCTTGCGGCCTCGTGGACGCGGCTGTCGCTCCAGTCGGGGTTTCCGCGACGCAGCTTGGTCGCGTACTCCTCGAAGTACGCCCGCTGGAGCGCCGGAGGCCGGTACCCCTCAACGACGAGCAGGCGGAACTCAGTGGGAAGCAGTCGCTGGGCGTGTTCCAGGCGCTCGATGAGCCCGTGCCGCAGGTGCGCGAAGTGGCCGTCGGAGTCCTGCTTGCGTTGATCGACGAAGAACAGGCCGGACGCCCGTATGTCGATGAGTTCCTCGCCGCAGTCCTGAACAGGTATGGCGGCGACCCGAGGGTCGGACATCAGCACGATCTTCAACTACGTCTCCTTCGACAGTAATAGACGAGCGGCGCCGCAGGTGTACGTCGGTGCTGGCGGTCAGGCCAGGCCGTCGCCCGGCGTGGCCGCTGGTCCGGATGCGAAACGCGTGGAGTGCGCTGGTGAGTGGTCGATGGCCAGGTCGGGGCGCCATGCAGTGAGGATCTGGGCGCTGCACACGAACAGGCCGTCGGGCAGCTGATCGAGCGGGTGCCAAGCCCAGTCGCCGACGCTCTCGTCCGGCTGCGTGGTCGGCTGCCCCTGCCAGGCGTGGACGAGCGCGCCGACGGTGACCCGCAGGACACTTCCGACGTGGTCGACGAGCGTGCCCAGGAGCTGGACGTCGCCGGTCCGAGCGACCAGACCGGTTTCCTCGCCGAGTTCTCGGATCACCGCGTCCTCGAAGGATTCCCCGGCCTCCACGCTTCCACCGGGCAGTTCGAGGGTGCCGCGTCGGTGTCGGCCCAACAGAATGCTTTGTTCGCTCAGCAGGATCGCTCCGACGCCGACGGCTGCGTGGGCTGCCGGCGCTCGGGTGCTGCGGGGCCGGCTGGAGACTCGCGCCGGCCGGTCGGGAAGGCGCCGGGCGCGGATGAGCTGCTGGATAACCGTGGCGCCCTCGTCGGGGTGAGGCAGCAGGTCGATGGCCTCGACGCGGAAGCCGTACTCGGTGAGCAGGTCCTCCCACAGCTGCGGCGACAGGACCCACATCTGCGTCGGCAGGGGCGGATCGTCGCGCAGCAGGATCATCTGCTCGCGCGGCGCCACCTCCGTGGACGGGCCGCGGCCGTGCAAGTCGGTGTGGAGGAGCGAGAGGATCAGAGGGGCACCGGGGCGCAGTCCGTCGCGCAGCGCGGGCAGGGAGCGGTGCGGATCGATGAACCCGAGCGTCCCGATCGCGTATGCGGCGTCGAACGGCGCGGTGCCGGCCAGGTACTCGGCCACGTCTCCTTGGACGAACTCCACGCCCTCCACGTTCGTGTGGACGGAGACGGCGCGTTCGTGCTGGGTCGGGGACAGCTCGATTCCGGTGACGCGGGCTCCGTGCGCTTGGGCGAGATGGACGGCGTGGTGGCCAGCTCCCGAACCGATGTCCAGGACGCGGCGGCCGGTGACGTCACCGAGGACTTCTGCTCCCGGTCCGACCCCTTCCCAAGGCGTCCAGGTGAGCTGGTCGGGGACGGGCGGGGTGTAGGCGCGCGCCAGTTGTCGCTGCCCATACATATGCCAGGCCCGTGTGTTGGTGTCCTCGGCGGCCACGATTGCCTCCTGGGTGGGTGCGCTGGGGATCAGGTGTGTGTGGTGAGGTAGGCGGGGCCTTCGCCACGACGGGCCTGTTCGATGGCGTCGAGGCGGGCGAAGGCGCGCGGCGCCATCAGTCCCTGCCAGGTGGCGAGGTCGTGCACGGCCCACATGTCGTGCTCGGCGGGATCGAGTCGGATCCGACCGAGCTGCTCTGTGGTCAGCCGCCCTCCGTCGAAGATGAGCCCTACCTTGTTCAGCGGCAGGCGGGGCCCGGCGTGCAGGAAGTGCGTCAGGAGAAGCTTCGGCGTATCCAGGCCCAGTTCGAGGCCGGTCTCTTCGACTGCTTCGCGGCGAGCGGTTTGCAGCGGGTCCTCTCCTTGGGCGTCCAGGTTGCCGCCCGGGAACTGCCAGAGGCGCGAGCCGTAGACCGAGCGCAGTTGAACCGGCCGGTCGTGCTCGTCGCGGATGTACAGGCAGCCGTACACCGTGTGGTGGGGGACGGTGTGCGCGTACTGCGCGGGCGTCATCGGCATCGGTCGGCCTGGCCGTGCAGGGCGGTGGTCGAATGCGAAGGCGAGGACGCCGAGGCCCTCCTTGGCTGGCGGGTAGATGCTTCGCAGGTTGGCGAGCAGTTCTCCGGGCGGCCCGTTCGGGTCGATGCGCGCGGGGTCCTCTGAACTGAGCAGATCCTCGAAGGAGGGGTACGGGGTGATCCGCTGCACGATGACGTCGAGCTCCCGGCCGGTGTCGCGGTCGTGGAAGACGACCGTGTCGCCGACGGCAACGGCGCGCTTCCGCGGGGTGGCCACCCTCACTTCGATCGTCTTGCGGCCTGCTTCCACTTGGCGGTAGTACCGCGGGAGCAGGCGCATGTGGTGCTCTTGCCGTTCCTCTCTGGCCGCCGGACTCGGGACGGCTGGGATCGCCTGTTGGGTGTCGTCAGGCACACATGCCTCCGATAGATGCGGTGTGGTTCGTTGCGTTCAGCGGCCCATGGAAGGTGACCGGGGGTTGCTCCGTGACGGAATCTTCAGGGTGGACTATTTCCCGCCCCCTGCGCCGTCGGCCCGTCACACCCGGCTGCTCTCGCGGGCCACAGAGGTGTCCGACCAGCTGACGATGTAGCCCGCTGCTTGTTTCGGCGAGCTGCCGCACTTCCTCGGGCGGGAGGTCCGGGTGCATGGAAGCGGCCATGTTCACATCCAGCCCGTTTCGGAGTAGGAGCGGCCGGCCCGGATGCCCTCGATGGCGACCCTGGTATAGGGGACGAGGTCCTCGGGGAGGGCGGCCGGATCCCAGAACTTCCACTGGGTGCACTTGTCCGGCTCGCGTAGTTCCGGCTCGCCGCTCCAGGTCCGAGCGCGGAAGAACAGGCCCATGCGGGGCCGGCCCCCGGCCCGGTCGATGTGGTGGACGACGTGGACGAGTTCGACGTCCTGTCGTTCGATGCGCAGACCGGCCTCCTCCCATGCCTCTCTGATCAGGCAGGTAATGGCGCTCTCCTGCTCGCAGTGGCCGGCCAGGACGTGCCAGGTGGAAGGCGCGAAGTTGGAGTCGGAGTGGCGCAGCCCGAGCAGCACCGTCCCGTCAGGCCGTTCCAGGTAGAGGTGAACGCCGATGATGTTGGGAACCGTGCCGTGCGGAGCGGCCGGGCGGCGCCCCTCGTGCGATGCGGGCCCGCTCCGCGACGCGGAGCGGGATGCGCCGGCCGGGCGGCTGGCGGCGTGGCGCCGTACGAGAGCGCTGGTGGTGTCTGCGATGCGGAGGCGGTGGAGGTCGTCGGGGGCGAACCAGGCCAGCATCACCCCTTCCGTCAGGTGGAGTTCGCGGGGGTCACCGTTCCAGCGGCCGGCGTAGATGGCGATGGGTACGGTCACGCCGGCGTCGTCGGTTGCTTCCTCGATGCCGAACGGGGTCAGGTCGGCGATGTGGAGGCCGGCTTCCTCGGCCAGTTCGCGCCGCACAGTGTGTTCCAGCGTGGCGTCCTGGGGCTCTCGGCCACCACCCAGCAGTGACCACATCCCCGGCTCCCAGATCCGGCCGGGGAAGTAGTCGCGCAGGTGGGGCAGGTACTCGGCACGGTCGTTGTAGATCAGGGCCGAGGCGTTGGCGGTCGCCGGTCCGGTTCCGAGCGGGAGCTTGAGCAGCTTCTGGCGCAGGGAGGGGGAGGCCACCCTGTCCGCGGGACGCCATTCGATGCCGCCGACCTCTTCTTCCTGCAGCACCAGCGGCACCTCTGCCGCGGTCTGCAGGCGGAAGAGGAACCGGAGGTCGAAGTGCTGGTGGCCGGGTTCCCCCTTGCTCGGGTGGGCGTCGATGTCGTGTATGTCGATGTCGAACGGGACAGTCTCGTAGCCGGGCCACGGTGCCACGGCCTGGGGCGGAATCCCGGTCTCCTCGTGCAGCTCCCGAAGAGCCGCCCCTGCCAGAGAATCGTCCTCGGGCTCGGTGTGTCCGCCGGGAGCGAGGACTTTGCCGCTCGCCAGGTGCAGCACGTGCAGGACGCGGCCGAGCGGATCGACGACGATCGCGCCGCAGGTGACGTGTCCGGTGAAGGTGGAGCGGCTGGCGATATCGGTGGGACGGTCGAGGGCGCCCAGGAGGCCGCCGAGCTGCGCGCGCTCGTGAGGGTGGCGAGCGAGGTAGGTCTCGACGGTGGTGCGGATGTGGTCGGGTGACAGCGGCATTCGGCTACCTCAGAGGAGCGTGAAGCGGGACAGATGGAGGCGGGGTAGTCGTTCGTGTCAGCTCAGCCGCATCCCCTCAGCAGGGATCTCCTCGATGGCAGCGGGCCGAGCGGCAGGCAGACCCCACCGCTCCCGGGCCGTCTCAGCGGCAAGCAGGGCTTGCCGCGCTCCGGGCGGCCCCCATCCCAGCAGGGTGGCTGCTTGGGCGGGGGAGGCGAGCAGGCGGGCGAAGGGATGGCCGGTGGCAGGGTCGACGGCCGCCGGCCCGACGGCGGTGACCCGGGCGGCCAAGCGGAGCCGGACGTTGGGCCCCACCCCGCCGTAGACCTCACCGGTTTCGTCCAGCACCCAGCCCAGTCGCACCGGGTCAGTCAGAGCGAGTTGCCCTTCCTCGGCGGCTTCCCGGCGGAGGGTGTCCTCGGGAGTCGCGTCGGTCTTCTCCACCGTGCCGCCGGGCAGCATCGGCAGCGCGCCTCGCGGGCCGGGGTCGGCCAAGAGGACGACGCGGCCGTCGGGGACGAAGCACCACGCCCAGGCTTGCTGCACGGGGAGCCGTTCGGGGACGGGGTCGCGGTTGAAGGGGCTCTCCCACAGAGGCCGGTAGCAAACGTGCACGTCATGGCGGTCCAGTACCGGGACGTCGAGGATGTGCCGGCCGTCCGCGAGGTGAGCGGTGGCTGTGTTCCCGAGCCGTGCACGGTAGGCGGCGAGCATGATCTGTCCGTCCACGGGGCGCAGCCGCTGCACCGCGTGCCGGGTCTCCAGGAAGGCGTACTCGGACAGCTCCTCGCGCGGGAGGCGGATGGCCTCCGCCTGGTCAGGAGTGAGCGTTCCGCCATCGAAAACGAACCGGATCTCTCCGGGGAAACGCGTGCTGTGTTGGCTGTCCGGGTGGTGCGGGGAGAGGGAGTGGACGGCGAGCACGCCCGACAGGGGCAGGCTCGTCAGGCCGAGTTCCTCGGTGATCTCGCGCCGGCAGGCGACGTGCGGGTGTTCGCCGGGTTCGACGACTCCTCCGGGCAGCAGCCACCGGTCGTCCTCGCGGTAGGTGGGGTGAACGAGCAGGACGCGGCCGACTTGGTCAGTGACGAGCGCGGCGGCGCCGACCCACACCGTGTGCCGGGGGACGGCGTGCTGCCCTGCGGACAGGGCGGCACGCGGTGCGACGTCGTCCGAACCTGAGACGGGAGTGGTCACTTGGCGGTGCCTTCCATATCGGTGGGGCGGGCATGGGTTCGGCACGGGCGGGGAGCGGTGATCAGGAGGTACCGCCGTTCATCCGGCGCTGCAGCTCCCTTGGCCGATGAGCAGTGCAGCGGGGCCGGGAACGATCGGCCAGTCCACGGTGATGCGGGTGTGCTTCTTGGCAAATACGTGCAGTTCGTGGTCCCTGGCCGGCGGGGCGCAACTGGCGGCCGGTCGGGCGGTGATGCGGGGGCAGAGGGCGCCGCGGTGGTTGTGCTGCCAGTGCCGGACCTGCTCGGCCATCTCCTGTGCAGCGAGGTGTCCTCGGGTGCCGTGGCCATGGACAACGAACTCGTACAGGCCCTTGCCATCGTCTCCGTCGCCGATGCGCTCGGTGGCCAGTCGCGCGAGGGAGTTGCCGCGGACGATCGCGGCGCCGGGCCAGTGCTTGGGCGGCGGTTTCAGGACCCCGTTGTCGCCGTCGGAGTCGGCCGAGAGGCGGCAAAAGCCCGGCAGGGCGCCGGCGAGGTAGAGGGTGAGGGCGTCGAAGGGTTCCTGGCCGCCTACGGTGACGTGGGTGTGCGTCACGGTCGGCTCGCAGGTGAGGGCTGGGGCGAGTTCGTCGACGGGCAACGGGGTGCCGTCTTCCCAGGACAGGTGGACGCCGGTGCCTGGGACGGTGCGGCGATTCCTGTGCCAGGCGCCGTCGCCCTGCATGGCGACAAAGCCGCAGACGATGAGCGGCTCGTCGCTGTGCAATTCCCCGTCGCGCTTGGTGAAGCTGATGGCCCAGTGGTACCCGTGCAGACGCAACGGTGCGACGAGACGGCCGCCCTCGGCCAGGGCGTCGATCCAGGGCAGATCCCAGGTGTCGACGGTGACCACGATGGCGTCGAATCCGCCGTCCGGTACTACCTCGGCAGGCACGTGCTCGGCGTCCGCGGTGACCACGCGGATGCGGCCGTATCCGGTCTGGGTCAGGAAGCGGGTGGCCCGGTCGGTGACGGCTGGGTCGATGTCGAGGGTGGTGACGTGGCCGGTCGGGCCGGCGAGTTCGGCGATGAGAGCAGCGTTGTAGCCGCCGGAGCCGATCTCCAAAGCGTGGTGGCCGGGCTGGATGCGGGCGGCTTCGAGCATGTCGGCCTGCAGCCAGGGTGCGGAGATGGAGCTGATGACGGTGCCGTCGTCGCTGTGGCGGGTGGCGATGATCTCGTTGGCGTACGCAGCATGGAGGGGCCTTTCTGGGGCGAAGGCGTGCCGGGGCACAGTGCGCAGGGCGCGGTCAACCGCGGGGGTGCGGATGTGTCCGGCGGCGGCGAGTTCGTCGGCCAGTTGGTGGCGCAGAGCGGTGGCTTCGTCGAGGTCCGTGCTGGGGCGTGTGGTCACGGCGCGCCTTTCGGTCGTGCGGGTCATACCTGGTCCGAGACGGTGGGCGTTGCAGGGTTCGGGATGGTCGCGGTCGGGGCGTACTGGGCGGCCTGGGCGTCGAACATGGCGGCGTACCGACCGCGGGCGGCGATGAGTTCGTCGTGGGTGCCGTGCTCGGCGAGGTGTCCGTTGTTGAGGACGTAGATGTGGTCGGCGTGGCGGACGCCGGACATGCGGTGGGTGACCAGGACGACGGCTCGGTTCGGTGCGGCGAGGCGGCGGATGCGGTCGAAGGCTTCGATTTCGGCTTCGGGGTCGAGGGCGGAGGTCGGTTCGTCGACGATGAGGACGCCGTCTGCCTGTGATGTTGAACTGCGCCAGTGCGTGCGGGCCAGGCCGACTTTCTGCCATTCGCCGCCGGACAGTTCGATGGCGCCGCGGAACATGCGGGCCAGCAGACTGCGCAGGCCGTCGGGGAGTTTGGCGATGACGGGGCCGGCAACGGCGTAGTCGACCGAGGGCTTGAGGTCCTGGTCTGTAGCGGGGTGGTCGGGGCGGCCGAGGCGGATGTTCATCGCGGCGGTCACGGGCCAGCGCTGGAAGTCCTGGGTGAGCAGGGAGACGCGCTCGAAGACCTGGGCGCGGTCGAGACCGGTGAGGTCCGCGTCGCCCCAGCGCAGGGTGCCGGCCTCGGGAAGCAGCATGCCCGAGAGGATCTTCATCAGGGTGCTCTTGCCGGAGCCGTTCTCACCCACCACGGCGGTGACCGATCCCATGGGCAGGGTCAGTGACACGCTGTCCAGGGCGGCGGTGTCCCGGTCAGGGTAGCGGTAGGTGACCTGGTCCAGAACGATTTCCCTGACGCGTTCCGGTACGGGCGCACCGCCGGCGGGCAGCGTCCGCTGGGCGGCCTGGGTGAGGAAGCGGCCGTGGTCGCGGACGTAGAGGCTCTCCTCGTGGAGCTGGTTGATGTTCATGACCAGCGCGCCCAGGCTCGCCGAGCCGGTGCGCACCGCGATGACGGCGGTCCCGGCGACGGCGAGGCTCATGTGCCCGGCCATGATCAGCCAGAACATGGCCCCGTAGGTCGCCGCCATCGCCAGACCGGACAGCGCGGAGGCGACCCACTCGGTCAGGGCCTTGTTGGAGGCGAGGCGTTCCTGTTCGGCCTCGGCGCTCTCGGCCATCTGCTCGTAGCGGCTCAGGAGGAAGTCGCCGACGGCGTGGAGGCGCACTTCCTGGGCGGCGGTGCGTTCGGTGAGCAGGTTGCCGATCAGGCGGCTGGCCCGCACGTGCTCGATCCAGCTCATCACCGACACGTATCGTTCCTGGGCCACGCGCATGGCGCCCCAGCCGCGAGGGGCGGCGATGAGGATCAGCATGGGCAGCAGCACGGGGTGGAGTACGGCGAGGACGCCGGCCGTGGTGATCAGCGAGATGAGGCCGTTCAGCGCGGCGACGCAGGCGCTGATCATGCGGCGGGCCGAACCCGGGCCATGCTGGGCGATGTCCACGAGCCGCCGGAAATCGGGATCGTCGATGGCCTCCAGTTCGACGCTGGCTGCGGCGGCCAGGTACTGCGTGGTCGCGATCCGCTCGACCTTCGGCTCCAGCCGCCCTGCGCGGGAGGTGGACCAGGCGGACAGGGCGGAGTTGATGACGCCGATAGCGGCGGCGGCCAACAGGCCGGGTAACAGGGCGTGCAGCCGCTCGGCAGCGCTGCCGTTGCCGGCGAGCAGAGCGTGCATGACGGCGTTGACGGCGAGCAGGCCGGCGGCTGCGGCGATGCCTTGGCCGATCTCGCTGACCCCGACCGAGAGCAGAGCACGCCGGTCGGCCTGCCACGCCATGCGCAGCGTTGCGCCGACGAGTGTGGGCATGGAGCGCAGCGCGGACCTCATGGTCAGGTCCAAGGTCGCGTGCTCGTGCTGGGACCAGCCCATGTCGTAGCGCAGGGGGCCGCCGAACAGCTCGTGTTCGGCGTCGGAGACCTGCGGATCGGCCATCGTGACCGGGCCGAAGAATCTCTTCACCGGGCGCCTCCCGCAGGCCAGTTGATGGCCCGGTAGGACGGGCCGTGGGTGAGCATGTGGAAGATGGTGGCGGTGTAGGGGTGACAGTCCGGCGACGGTCGTTCCATCGGCACCCAGAAGAGCCCTTCGTGCTTGTGTGGCTCGGCGTTGTACGGCTCACCCGTCCACGACTGCGCCACGAACACGGCGGTGATCCGGTCCAGGCCACCGTCGGTGTCGTGGTGGTGGATTAGCCCGCAGAACTCCTGCTGCTCAGCAGTGATAAGGACCCCCACCTCCTCCATGGCCTCGCGTCGCGCAGCATGGTCGAGTGGTTCACCGACTTCCAGGTGACCGCCCACGACAGTGAGCTGTCCCGGTGCGAGGGCGGCGTCCAGTGCGCGGCGTACGCACAGGGCGGCGCCGTTCGTACGGAGCAGGACCTGTGCCACGTCGGCGATCAGCTGGTGAGGCGAGTCGCTCACGGGCGGCCCTCCTGTACCAGGCGTTCTACGGTGTGCCGACCGTTGGTCACGAGGGCACCGCCGTGCCGAAAGTTATGGGTGAGGACGGAGGACGGGAGAGGTGTGGGCTGCGTCATGCCAGGTACCTCGTATCCGGTCGTGACCCGTCGTCGAGCAGAGCTGCGCGACCGGAGGTGAGGCGAAGGCTGGCGCCCGAGGAGGTAGCGGCATTTTCGAACGCAGGATGAACGAGTCCAGGGCGGCGTACGGGATGCATGGGGACTCCTCGGGGCGAGATGCGGACAGGTGATCGGGTAACGGCGGTCCTGCTGTAGCCGTAACGGGTGGAGGGGGGCGAAATCTAGAACGTGTTTTCGAATACCGGGCTCTCTCCTTGTGTGGTCGGGTGGGGCGGGCTGTGATGCAGTGTTCGATCACTCATGTGGGTTGCGGTACCTCCTGCGGGGGATTGCCGGGAGGCGCTTGGTCGGTCATGGCGTGGCGAGGCCCGGGCGGAGGGCGACGGCGTCGCGAAGGAAGCTGCGCTTGGAGTAGAAGGTGTGCTCGGCGGCCCAACCGTGACTGGCGAGGTACTCGCAGAGCCAGCTGTCGATCCGCTTCATCTCGATGAGGATCTCGTCCTGGTCGTGGTCGAGGATGCTGCGTGAGCGGAGGTACTCCAGCTCGCACTGGGAGAGCAGCACGTCGGGGGCCGCCAGGAGGGCGCAGCGGTCGAGGAAGATGCCGTAGATGTGTCCGGTGCGCAGCGACTCGCACTGGATGTCGTAGCGGACGCGTTGGAAGGGCGGCATGGCCCGGACCTGGAGGTTCAGGTCTTCGCGCAGGAACGTCTCGAAGCGGTCGGGGGTGATGTCGAGGCCAGGGGTGAGTTCCTCGCGGCGGGCGAAGGCGTCCTTGGTGAACCACTTTCGCTTGAGTACGTGCCCGGCGGTGACGGTGGGGATGAAGGAGGCGTAGCCGATCTCGGGCTCGGGACCGGTGACGTCGAACAGATGGTTCTCGGTGTGGTGGATCTGGAACTCTTCCCGGTACTCCGGACGGCAGCCTTCCAGCTTGCCGTCGCGCAGTGCCTTGAGCAGTTCCATGGACGCGGACCAGATGTCCGGTGCCGGGTCGAGGGTGTACTTGATCTCCAGCTCAGTGCCGGAGAAGTGCTTGCGGAAGTACCGCAGATGGTTGTTGAGCGCCGTACTCGACTCTGCGTGCGCCGTCAGCACGGGGTCGAACCAGCGCAGTTCCTCGATCGGGCCGTGGCCGACTGGTTCCCGGGTGGTGCGGACGAAGCAGGCGTCCTCGGGGTGGAAGCGGATCTGAGCGTACGCGTGGTAGCCGCCGCCGGGGTGTTCGGCCAGGTAGCACAGCGGCACCAGGCCGGGGGCGGCCTCGGTACCGACCAGGCCGCGCAGGGCGGGGCCAGCGATGGCGTCGGGGAACAGTTCGCCGCCGTCGATCCTGGCCGCCCCGAGCCGGGTGCCGCCGGGCTGCAGCGCTTCGGCCGGGCAGGGCCCCAGCGCGTTCCAGCGGACGATCACGGTGGTGGCCGGCTGGCATACCTCCTGCGGTGGCACCCGTACGAGCACGATCGGCTCGTCTGGTCGCCGTGGCGCGGTGCGGTTGAGGAGGTGGACGCCGCCGAGGACGACCCAGGCTCCCCGGTACGAGGGCTGCTCATCGTGCACGCTGGTCTCCTTCGTGTGAAGCGGGTGCCACGGGTGATCGCCCTGCAGCCCGATGGGGCCACCGGGTCGGCCGGACATCCCCGTATGGCTGCCTGCTCGTCGCTGCGACGTCCGCCCGGTTCGTCGGCCTAGGGTGGGGCGGGTGAGTCATGGTGAAGTTGGTCAGGTGATCTTGGACGAGGCTGTTGTGGATGCCCGCCTCGCCGCATGGGAGTTCGACGGTGCACGGGCCTGGCTGGAGGAAGCCCGCCGACATCCCATGGAGCCGCTGGCGGCCGAGGTGTGGGTCACCGACCCTGCTTTCGAGCACGTCCTGCTGGTCAAGCACCGCGTGCGCGGATGGGTGCCGCCCGGTGGCAAGGTGGAGCCGGGCGAGGCGCCGCGTGCGGCGGCGGCACGAGAGCTGCTGGAGGAGACCGGCCTGCGCACCGAGTTGCTGCCCGAGCCCGCGGCCGTGGCGGTGCGTTCCTACCGGGCCGACTGGTCTCCGACGCTGGGCCTGTCCTACGCCGCGATCGTGGGACGCGACGTGCCGTTCGCCGGGGAGCAGAACCAGCCGGCGGCATGGTTCCGTCTGGATACAAGCTGGGACAGCGTCTTCCCCGAGGACCGCGAGCGGATCCGTGCGCACGCTCGCCGTCTGGCAGCCGGCCGGGCGGTCGGCTCCCACTGAGGTAGGCCCTTGGCCGCCGTTCACAGGAGGGCCTCGATCCGGTCGAGGTCGGCCGAGGGCAGGCTGACGAGCTCAAGGTCGTGCAGGAAGCGGCACCACACCGGCTCCAGGCCGGGTTCGCGCTCGAACTCCTCACGGCCCAGGTACCCGTTGGCGTGCGCGGTGGTCCGCAGCGCGTGCTGCTGCAGCTGGGCCGGGTGGATCCATCGAGGGGCGCGGACCTCCCGGGGCGAGGGGCACAGCGACCCGGAAACCGCGGCCTGGAAGATCCACCAGTGGTGGCCGACCGGACCGCTGGGCGCGCGGTGGCAGTGGTTGGGCCGCCACTGGTCCAGCAGCAGGTGCAGGTGGGTGACGGTGAGACCGACCTCTTCGGTGACTTCGTCGCGCGCGGCCTGCTCGGGGCCGCCATGCTCGTCGACGTGGCCGGCGACCGGGGCGATTCCGGCCGGAGGAATCGCCCGCTCGAACACCAGCAGGCCGCTCGGGGAGGAGATCAGTACCCCGACGCTTGCGTGGTCACAGAGGCGGGCCCCGCCGCCGGGAGCCGGGGCGGCCGGAGTCATGCGGCGGCCTTTGGCCGTTGGGCGACGACGACGAGCCAGCTCGTCACGGCCGGGGCATCGGGGGTGGTCATGGCGTAGGCGGTGTCGAGGATCTGCATCCGCTGGGCGTGGGTGAAGTCGCCTTCGGGCCGCGCGAAGACGGGGATGGACAGCCACGCCTTCTTCTCGGCCATGGTGCTGTGCTGGGCGGTGAGCTCTGTGCCGACGATAGTCAGTCCGGCTGCGGTCAGCTGCTCGGTGACTGTTTTCAGCGGCAGCTTCGGCGGCCTCTCCACGTCGCGCGGCGGTGGGGTGTATCCGTGGGTCTCAGCGGCGACTTGGCAGATGAGGGCGTTTAGGGAAGGCCCGGTGCGGGTTGACAGTTCGTCGGGGTGCCGGACGCCGGCGAAGCCGCCGCCGATGTTGAAGACGAAGTGCCCGCCTGGGCGCAGGATGTGGGCGACGGCTGCGAACACTGCGGCGGTGTCGGTCTTCCAGATCGCGGAGTTGCACACTACGGCGTCGGCGCTGCTGGCGTGCAGGTGGTCGGCGAGCCGTTCGGCCGGGGAGGTGATCCAGGTCAGGCGGACGTCGGTCAGGGTCCGGCGACCGACACGCTGCATCGCGGCGGCGTTGTCGACGGAGACGACTCGAGCGCGGGCCGGGATCAGGTCGAGGATCGCGCGGGCGGTCGCGCCGGCGCCGCCGCACAGGTCGACCACCAGGCTGGCGTTGGCCAGATGGCCTCGGCGGGCAAGGTCGCGGCTGGTCGCGTCGTACATGGGCTGGGCGCGGGTGAATGCGTCGTACGCCTCGGCGTTGCTGTCCTCGTCCCAGCCGAGGATGGCGTCCTGGGGTGCCATGTTGCTGTGGCCTCGCTTCTCAGAGCGGCCCGGCAGTGCAGGCCGGGTGTTCGGGCAGGGTCAAAAGAGCGCGGACTGTACGGCGGCGGGCGGTGAGGAGAACTGTGCGCCGAGGATGATGCGCCGGCCCTTGAGGGTGCCGAGGTCGAGCAGGTAGGGCAGTTGTTCACCGTCGCCGTCGAGGGTGGCGAGGACCTGGGAGCCGAGGCAGGAGAGCACCGTCATCCCGTGCTCACCGGAGCGTGGGTCGTGCGGGTACAAGGCGCGCCCGGTCTTCGGCGTCCGCAGCAGTTCGCCTTCGCCGGGCGGCGTCCACGGCTCCGGTGTGGCCGGGACGTTCAGGCCGCTCAGGGCCGCGGTGGCGCGGTCGAGGTGCTGATGGTGGGCGGCACCGGCCGGGGCGAGGTCGCGCAGCTCGGCCAGGGCCGTCAGCTTGGCCGCGGCTCGCACGGTCTGCGTCAGGCCGTGGTGGCGGGTGAGGGCATCCTCCAGGAACCGCACGGCGCGGCCGTCAGCACTCCGGGCGAGGTAGGTAGCGATCAGGGCACCCTGTTCGTCGAGGCGGGAGCGCTTACGGGGTCCGGCCGCGGTGCCGATCTTGGTGGTGCCGTCGGCGAACGTCGCCAGGTACAGCCAGTGCGGCTGGGCCATGTACGCCGCCAGGGAGTCGGGAACGTGCCCGCCGGAGTGGAACCGGTGGGCGAAGCGGAAGTCGTCCCGCCCGGCGCAGGCCGGGCACTGTCCGCCGGCCTCGGCCGGGGCCCGGTCAGGGCAGGCGACCGCCTCGACGCGGACGCGGTCGGCGAATCGGTACCGGCCGGTGCACCACCGGCCGGTACCGCTCACCTGGTAACTCAGGCGCCTGCCCATGACCGGGGCGTAGACGAGTGGTCCGCCGGTCACGGGGGCGAGCAGAAGACGGGGGTCTGCGCTCGCCCAGGTGATGCCGTGACAGACGTATGTCCCGCTGGCGGGCAGGGCCTGGTCCATGGTGCGTTCCTTGTCGATCGGGGAGGGAGGGCCGGTTTAGACGGTCAGGCGCAGACGGTCGGCCAGGGCAGCGGCGGCGGCCTTGAAGACCTGGTCGCGGTCCAACTGGGCGACGTCCAGCGTCAGCCAGGCGCCGCGCTCCGCCTGTTCGCGCATCTGGTCCAGGACGGTGTCCTGGTAGCGGATGAAGTCCTCGTCACCGCCGCCGGCGTGGCCGGCCTCCAGGGAAGTGAACGAGCCTTTGCGGACGAGAGCCTCGCGGGCACCGATGTTCAGGAAGAACACCAGGTCCGGCTTTGTGAGATGCGCGAAGACCTGCTCGCACAGGCGGGGGGAGACCTCGGGGTTGACCGCGTACCGAGCGAGGATCTTGTGGTGCGCGTTGTCGAGGATCACGTGGGTTCCCGCGGCGAGGGCCGGCTGGATGACGAGCCGGTCCTGCAGGGTGTACCAGGAGGCCAGGGCAAGCAGCCAGTAGTGGTCGCCGCATGCCTGGGCGACGCCGGCGTCGCGCCGGTAGACCAGCTCGTTGAGGCGGTCGAGGTAGGCGGACAGCTCCGGGTCCCGGCGGACGTCGGTGCTGTGCTTGCCGATGAGGACTGCCGTGTGGCTGGCGTCGTTGAGGGCCTGGTGCAGGCGGGCGGCGAGGGTGGACTTGCCGGCCCCGTCACCACCGACGAAGGTGATCAGCTTCCCGGCTACGGTGGTGGTCGGCGCGTTCGCCGTCATCGGGATTCTCCCAGGGGGTGGGTCGGGCTGGCGGTCAGGCGGCCGGTGATGATGGTGCGGATGCGGTCCACCAGGACGGCGCGCTGGCGCAGGACGTCGCTGTGACGCTCATTGGACAGGTCGGCGGGATAGTGCGTGGCGAGGTTGTTGGAAATGACGTGGAGGTAACCGAATCTGATCCCTGCCTGGCGCGCCGCCGCCCCCATCGGGCCGATCTCCGGGTCGACGAAGGCGTACGAGGCGGTGTGCTGGGCCAGCCAGTCGCGGTTCTCCAGCAGGATCGACGGGGAGGACACGTGCAGGCCGCTGCGCACCCCATCGTGGGTGGCGGCGTAGTCGCCGAAGAAGTCGTCCCAGCTCACCATCGCCCCGCGTACCAGGCTGGTGTTGCCGGTCGCCAGCCAGGCGTTCGGTTCGACGCCGGGGGTCAGCGAGCCGACCTTGCCGACGTAGACGACGTCGCCTGCGCCGAGTTCGGCAAGGCGCGTGACGACCCGTCCGGCCACGTCTCCCCAGATGCTGTGGAGGAACCCGAGGTAGACCACGCGACGGCCGGCGACGTCGAGGCGCTGCCAGGCGTAGCCGGGTCCGCGGGTCCACACTCCGTTCTCGGGAGCGAGGTACTGAAGGCCCCAGCCGACGATCACCAGGTCGCCGTCCAGTTCCAGGTCGAGCGCGTCGAGCGCCGTTCGGCACTCCTCTTGCTCGGGCGGCTGATAGGTGACGGTGCCGACGGGGCGGCCGGTCATGGCCAGATACGTGGCGATGATCAGGGCGTAGTGCTGGACGTAGTCGGCTCCGGGGAACGCCTTGACGATGAGGTCACGGCCGTGGATCTCTGCGGTGGGCCGTTCGATGTTGAACAGCTTCCCGGTCTTCTCGTACCGGGAGATCACCGCCGTGCGGTCGTAGCCGCCGATGACGCGGATGCTGTCCCAGTCCTGGTCCTGGATGAGGTGGTGGACCTTGATCTCCAGGTAGCGCAGCAGCCTCGCGTGGGTCATAGTGTGCCCGGCCGGCTCGATCGGGGCGGCGCGCAGGAGTCCGGGGGTCGGGTCGGCGAGTAAGGGCGTCATCGGTGCTCCTCGGCGATCGTCACGGTGCTGCCGGCCGCCGCGCGAACGACGGAGATGTTCTTCCGGATGAGGTCGAACCGAGCTTCGGGGATCGGGCCGAGCTTCTCGATGCGGGGCGTGGAGGGCTTCTCGTACGGCCCTTCGGGCAGCAGGGCGACGCCCATCGCGCCGAGGATGACCGGGGCTGCGCCGTCCACGGAGGAGATCCACTCGTGCTCGCGCTGCTCGATCAGCTCCAGGTGCCCGGTCCGGCCCAGACCGAGCAGCCGGTAGATGAGCAGATCGTCGACCAGGCCGCGATCCTGCAGGTAGGCGGTCGCCAACCAGCGGGTGCGGCACAGTTGCTCGTCGGGATCCGGTCGACGCGAGGCCGGCAGGGCGATGGCCCCGGCCCAGCCGCTGCTCACAAAGGCGTCGTAGGTGCGCAGCCACTCGTCGTCGTCCGCGGCGTGCAGGACCGCGCACAGCCGGAATGCGTCGCCGGACAGCTTCCGGATCTCTCGCGCGGCCTTCTCGCTCGCCTTCAAGGTCGCGGCCCCGTCCCGCATGACGTCCGGCAGGATGATCTCCCTCGCGGATACCGCCAGCGCGGCTTCGACGAGGCTTTCCGCCGGCAGGGCGTAGCCGAGGTCGAAGAGCCCGTTGTCGACGATGATCTCGGCGCCGCGCTCGGCCTCGCGAGCGAAGAAGGCCCGGTAGCTCTCGTCGGACAGGACGTGCTGGGCGGCCACGTGGTGGACGCGGGCCGGCTCCTGGGCGACGAAGTTCTTCAGGTAGGCAGGCGGAGCGATGACGGAGAAGTCGATGCCCGCGGTGGTGATCACGACGCCCCCCACAGGCCGGTGGTGAGGGTGAGGAACTGCTGGGAAAGGACGGGGTCGGTGCCGAAGCGCCCGCCCGAGTGCACCGTGGTGGTGCGAGCCTCCTCCATCCGTACGCCCCGCATGCTCATGCACAGGTGCACGCCGCGCACGACGACGGCGACGTCCTCGTGTCCGATCACGCCGTTGAGGTATTCGGCGACTTGGCGGGTGAAGCGTTCCTGGACCTGCAGTCGGCCGGCGAAGTGCTGGGCGATCCGCCCGAACTTCGACAGGCCCACCACCTCGCCATCCGGCACGTATCCAGCAGTGACCTGCAAGTTCATGGGCAGCATGTGGTGCTCGCAAAGAGACCACACGCTCATGCCGCCCACGATGACCAGCTGACCACCCAGCTGGGACTCGGTGAAGCAGGTGGCCGTTTCGGCGCCGTCCGGGGACAGGAAAGCTCTCCACCAGGCCGCGACGCGGTCCGGGGTGCCGGTCAGCCCCTCGCGGGCGGGGTTCTCGCCCAGCTCGACCAAGAGCTGGTGGATCAGGTCGGCGACCCGGCCGGTGTCGATGACCGCAGCGGGCCCGGCGACGGCAGCCGTCGGCGCCGCCGCAGGGCTGGCGATAGAGGTCGTCATGGGCGTCTCTCGTTTCCGGTGACTGGGGAACGGATGGGGCGTGGAGTCGCGTGCGGTCAGCGGCCTCGGGCGTCCGCGAAGGCCAACACGTGAAGGCGGGTGGTGAAGTGCCAGTGCCGGGCCGCGACCCCGTCCGCGAGGACCCGGGTAGTCGCGGTGATCACCTCGGGGGTGGTGCCCTCCGGCATCACCCACACCGGCGCGAGCCGGTGGGCGTCGGCCAGCTCGGCGATCCGGTCGAGGTCGTCCACCGTGGAAGCGACGAACTTGAACGCCGCCCGCCCGGAGGCCACGAACGCCTCCAGCGCGGCTGGCACGATGCTCTTGGTCTCCTTCACGCCGAAGCTGGCAAGCTTGGGCGAGACGTTGAACCGGACCCCGTCGGCCACCAGCTCGGGAGTGGGCGCGATGGTGCCGTTCGTCTCGAACTCGATCCGCTTGCCGGCTGCTATCAGTCCCCGGACGAGAGGCACCAGTCGCGCCTGCTGGATCAACGGCTCGCCGCCGGTGATCACGACCAGCTCGACCGGTGAAGACGTGGCCCAGGCCACCAGGCCCGCGACGGATTGCCTCGTCGACTCCTCGTGCGGGTCGAACCGAGACCAGTCCCAGGTGTACTTCGTGTCGCATCTCGTGCAAGTGAGGTTGCACCGGGACAGGCGGATGAACAGGGCCGGGTGTCCGCAGCTTGGGCCCTCGCCCTGAAACGTCGGCACCTCGGAACCGAAGCACTCCGCGACGATCAGGGATTCGCCTTCGGCAGCTTCCGGTTCGAGGTTGAGCGGCTTGGTTGTGGTCATTGGCCCACCACATCGAAGCGGGCCCAGCTGCTTGCGGTCTCGCGAACTAGGACGGCGACAAGGCGGCCGGGGATCTCCGACTGGAGGTTCTGAACGAACCAGCCGGCCAGGAACTGGGCCAGGCGCTCCGAGGTGGGCTCGAAGGGCAGGATCTCGTGCAGGTTGTGGTGGTCGAGCTCGGTGTCCAGGAACGACTTGAACGGGGCGAGCGCACCGAAGTCCGTGACAAAGCCGGGATCCTCCAGCGCGGATGCAGTAGTGAGGATGACCTCAACCTCGTAGCTGTGCCCGTGCTGGCGGGAGCACTTGTGCTCATGCGGCAGCCGGGGAAGCCGATGGCCAGCCTCGAAGCCGAACTTCTTACCGATGGTGAAATTGCCGGGCGGTAGTGGAACAGCAGTGAAGCCCATTCGTTTTCTCCGAGAGGTGAGGGTGTGGCTGATTCGGGTGGGGTGGGGCAGCCGCCTCTTCAGGCGGCTACGGGCTGTGCCCCCAGGTGGTTCTTCGCGGCCTTGTCCAGCAACTTGGTGAAGTGCTCGGCGCGCTCGTCGCCCTCGGCCTCCTGAGCGCGGAGGCCCCCGAAACGGGCCCAGTACCGCCGGCAGACGTCGCTCTCCATCAGCTTCGAGGCGCAGAACGGCAGACACCCGTCCCGGACGAAGCCGAGGCGGTCGCGCAGGCTGAGCATGCTGATGAGCTGGTTGGCCTTCAGCAGATGCATGTACTCCTCGACGTCCAGGTCCTCGGGCGTCCAGAGCTTGGCGAGGTCAGGGTTGGCGGACATCTGCGTCAGCCAGTCGAGTTGGTTGTGCGCGACGGTCGCCTCATTTCGTTCGGCCTGGTGCCGCGCGTCCTGCCTCAACCGGGCGGCTCCGACCACGGCGGTGGCGAGGGAAACCGCGGCGCCGGCAGCGAGGACGGCGGTGGTGAGCTTCATGCTTTAACGGTCCTTTCACGCAAAGTGGTCTGGGGCGAGGGGCGGGTCTGTGGAAGCCTGCGGGGCTCGCTGCGTCATGCGACCCCCGCGAGCACGACGCTCGGTGAGCCGCCGTCAATGCGATCCAGGGCGTACCGGCGGCGCACAGTGTCCAAAGCGATGGCGATCGGCGGCAGTCCGACGGTGGCCCTTCGCTGGTCCAACAACTGCGGCGCACGCAGTGGGCACAGCTCCACTCCTGCTGCGCTGAGGACGAGTTGCGTCCCGAACTCTTGGGGTCGCCCGCTGCTGACCAGGGCGCGGTCGTGAAGGTGGGCCCAGTGCTGGATGCGCGCATCGCCGTCCTGGACCGCACGTTTCAAAAGGGTGGTGGCCGCCCGCTGGAAGTCGGGTTCGTCGTCGGCGTGAAGAGCGATGCTCCAGGCGGCACGTGCTGCGTCGGGGCCCACGAGACGGTGGCTGGGCCAGTCATGTTCGGCCAGGATGCGGCGCAGCACTTTGGTGTCGGCGTGCTCAGCGTGACGGTCCTGGCCGAGGTGGACGGCGTCGAGCTGGTTGCGTACGCGTCTGGCCCGGCGTGCTGCCGACTGTGCGGCGCGGGCGATGAGTTCGCGGGCGAGGTCCGGCCGTAGCGGTTCCGCGGTCCTCACGCGATACTCCGCTGGTCGGCGGCGGACTGCGGCTCGTGGACCTGGCAGCCGATGAGCGCGCTCAGCCCAGGCCGAAGCTCGGCGGTGAGTTCGAGGCGCGCGACTCGCTCATGGTGCTGTCCGGTGCCCGATCCACGGACGTCCCAGCCCATGTTGGTGAGCCGACGAAGGAATGTGGCGATCGGATCGACGTCGAGAGGCTGGCGGGCCATGGCCTCGGCCCGCACAAGCGGTATCTCGAGCCGGGCGGCGAAGTCGGAGGCCCACAGAGTGATCAGCCGGACGGTGTCATCGGAGTGACCGGGCAGGGTGTGGACGCAGTCCAGGAAGAGGCACGGGCCTTCGCCCCATCCGAGGTCGGGCCCGCGTTGCGGGATCATGCAGGCCAGCAGCAGCCCGTCCTCGAACAGTCCAGCCGGCTTCACCTGCGGGGCGCGGAACAGGGCCGGGATATCGGACCGGGCGGGTGTAGGCACGCTGCGCATGGCGAGCCAGCGCTGACGGTCCTGGACGAGGGCCGCGGCCTCGTCCCGTTCGGCGTCCGTGCGCAACGACCGCATCTCGTACACGGCCGGTAACCCTGTCGCGCACTGGCTTCGAGGCGCGGGGGAGGGCTCGATGGCCGCAGAAGCGGGTGAGGCATTCACTGGCTCGCTCCGCTCTCCATCGTGGTGGCTCGCCTGGCGCAGACGACAAGTTGGGTGGTGTTGGCCGCCCCGGTCTTGTCGAGTAGTTCGTCATGTGCGGCTCGCACGTCGGCGGGCGCGATCTTGGCTCTGGCAGCAATGTCGCTGGGATTGCTGTGCTCAGCGACCGCCCGCAGCAACAGTTGCTGCTCTGGACTGAGTTCCGGCATTGGCCTGTCCGTTGTGGGCGGAGCGACCTGCCGGGCGTTGCACAGGAAGTGAACGATCACCGGGGGCTTGCAGCGGGGCGGGCAGTGGAGGCTCTCCCGGATGTCGCGTACGTACTGGCGGACGGTCACGGCCGACAGCCCGGTCCTCGCGGCGATCTCTTGAGGGCCGAGGCCGTCCACGAAGTGCTGGGCGACGCGCTGCTGGGTCGGGGTCAGGGGGGTGATCGGTGCGCTGGTCGTCATGCGCGGGGTCACGGGTGTCTCTTTCGCGGCTGGGTTGAGGGATATCGGGTGGGGTGTCGCCGGACCCCGCGGGGGACGGGGGCCGGCGACACGGGCCCGTGCGCGGCGGTCTGGATTCACGGGGCGCCGCACACGGGGGCTCATGCGGCTGTCGGGTCGGGGCGGGCCCACGCCGCTTCGGCGGCGAGACGTTCTGACCACTGGATGTGGGCCTCGTCGAAGGCGGCGTCGGCGAGGCGTATGCGCTGGACTTCGCCGGTTCCGGCCGGTGGGTAGGTGAACTGGATGTCGCGCCACAGGCGCTGGAGGATGTAGTCGCCGTTGAGGGCGTGGGCGCCGTGCAGCTCCATGGCGTCCTGGGTTGACTGCATCGCCCACTGGTGGCCGAGGTACTTGGCGTTGATCAGGTCGGTGTCGCAGGGCAGGCCCTGGTCGAGGAGGTGCACGGACTGATAGGCCAGGATTCGCCCGGCGCGCAGGCGGGCCTCCATGTCACCGATGCGGTTCCGCAGAACCGGCAGATCGGAGAGGGCGCCCCGGTAGCGGGAGCGCGCCTTGAGGTAAGCGGTCGAGGCGGCCACGACTGCCTCGTGTATTCCCAGGCTGACTGCGGCCAGGTTGGGACGGCCGTACAGGATGCTGCTGCTCTGCGCTACGCCCAGCCCCTGGCCGATCTCTCCAACCACGTTTTCCTTGGGGACGTGGACGTGATCGAGGTCGAGGCGGCCGGCGGAGAAGCCGTGTAGGCCGAGGCCGGGACGATGGTCGGCGACTGAGAGCCCTCGGCGCTTGGATTCAACCATGAACGCGGTCAGCGCCTGGGAGGTGCTCACGCCTGCCTTGGCGGTCCGGGCGACCACGAGGTGGGCTCCCGCGAGGTGGCTATTCCCGATGTGGATCTTGCTGCCGGTGATCACCCATTGGTTGCCCACGTGCTCGGCGATGGTCTCGATGCCGCCGATGTGCCCGCCGGCTCGCGGTTCGGTCACGGCGATCGACAAGAGCAGTGAACCGTCCGCTACGCGGGGCAGCCAGCGGCCCTTCTGCTCGTGGGTGGCGAAGTGCAGCAGGGCGCCGACGGGGATCAGCGTGGCCTGGAGGATGGCCGCCGCAGCCGCCGAGACGCGGGCAATGCGGTGGACGAGGATGGTCTTGGCCACGTGTCCGGCGCCCAGCCCGCCGAAGGAGGACGGGACGGTGACGGCGAACCAGCGTCGTGCGGCCATCAGGTCGGCGACCTTGCGCTCCACCCTGCCGGGGGCGGCCTCCATGCGTGCGGCGCGCGGCGCGATGTGCTCGGCCGCGAAGGCGTCCGCCTCGTCCCACAGCAGTTCGTGGCGGGCGGTGAGATAGGGGCGCAGCGCCGACGGCGGCGTGGTGGGTGTGGCGGGCATGGTCGTCTCCCTCTCCCTGGATGAAGGTCGCACGGTGGAGCGGCCGGGGATCGCCTGCGGCTCCCGGGTGGGGGGTCGTGGAACGGCCTAGCGGACGGGCGCACGGGCGATGTGGTCCATCACCCGGGCGCCGGCGTTGATGACGATGTCTCTCAGCCGTCGGGCCTCGCTCAGGGGCCGCTTCTCGGGGTCGATGACGCACACCGTGCCCAGCACGGTGCCGCTGTCGTGGATGAGCGGGGCGCCGAAGTAGGAGCGGATCCCGACCGCGTCGACCACGTGGTTGCCGCTGAAGCGCGGGCTGGCGTGCACGTCGTGCAGCGGAAGGGCCTTCTTACGGGCCATGACCTCCGGGCACCAGCCGTGATCGCGGCTCATGGTGCGGCCGACGATGACGTACCCGCTGTCCGCGGGCGGCTGGTGCAGCCCGACGAAGGTCTGCTCCTCCAGGAAGAGGTTGACGAAGCCGTACAGGAACCCGGCTCGTGTGGCCATGTCGCGGGCCAGTTCATCAAAGTCCTCGCTGGCAGCGGTGGGCACGCCTAGGCGATCCAGCAGCTCGTACCGCTGCGCCAGCTCGGTCGCCAGCTGGGCCTGCGGGACGGGGACGGCGGCGCCGACGGGGAGGGATGGCCCATGGGTGAGGTCCCGAATGGTGCGTCGCGGCAGCGACTGCGTGAGGGGAGCGGTCTGCCGCACGCGGTAGGGGTCGTTGGGCTGATACGACATCAGGCGTCCTGAAAGGTGGTAGTGGATGCGGGGCGAGCGGGGCTTGCCGATGCGCTCTTCAAGGTGTGGCCAACGAGGGTCAGCAGGACGCCAGCGACGTGGTTCGGATCGCGAGCGTCGCAGGTGACCACCGGTACAGAGGCGGGCAGTTCGAGGGCGGTGCGGACCTCTTCGGGGTGGTAGCGATGTGCTCCGTCGAACTGGTTCACCGCGACGACGAAGGGCAGACCGATGTCCTCGAAGAAGCCGACGGGGGTGAAGCTGCTTTCCAGGCGGCGGGTGTCGACCAGGACGACCGCGCCGACGGCTCCGCGACAGAGGTCGTACCACAGGTCGACGAACCGGTCCTGGCCGGGCGTGCCGAAGAGGAACAATTCCAGGGGCACGGGCGCGTCGGGCAGGCTGAGGCGACCGAAGTCGAAGGCGACCGTGGTGGTCAGCTTGGCCTCGACGCCCGCCAGGCTGTCCACGTCCGCGCTCGCCTCGGTCAAGTACTCCTCCGTGCTCAGCGGCGTGATCTCACTGACGGCACCCACGGCGGTGGTCTTGCCCGCGCCGAAGCCGCCGGCGATCACGACCTTCAGCACGGTCGGTGCACCGGTACGCGGGCGCGACGACGGCCGCAGTACCACGGCCGGGTCACCCGGCCTGGGGGTAGGCGATGGCATCGGGCCACTTCCTCTTCAGGCCCGCAGACAGGGCCGCCAGCAGTTGTGCAGAGGGACGTGCATGCGCGTCGGACGCGGCATAGGCGGTGACGGGGACGACCAGGGCGTCGGCGTCCAGGAGGTCCGAGATGAGGACCTTGACGGCGGTTACGGGACGGCCGAGTCGACCCGCCAGCTCGGTCACCGAACGCCGGTGCTCCCGGCACAGGGCGAGGATCTCCGCGCATTCCTCGGCCTGGCCCGGGCCGGGCCGCCCGGGTCCGGCATCCAGCACGGTGTCCAGGCCGAGCGGATGCCGTGGCCGGGTGCGACCGCGCGTCAGGGTGTAGGTCCGCACGAACGTTGAATCCTCGGCCGCGCTGCCGTGTGCGGTCACCGGACCTCATCACCCGTGCCGACGCGGACGGGGATCTGCATGTAGGGGGCGAACTTCTGCACCAGGCGCCCCATCTCGAACCCGACGGTGCCGGCATCGGCGTCCATGGTCGCGATCACCGCGAGGACCGTGTCCACCACACCCCGTTCGTTGCCGGGATGGCCCTCGAAGGCCGCGCTGCGACCGGAGCTCTGGACGAAGAACAGACAGTCGTCTCGCTCGATGACGACCTGCCTCGCGGGCCTCTTCTTGTGGGTGGGACCGGTGATGTTCGCCGCGAGTGAGGCCACCCCGCTGATGGCGGCCGACAGTTCGTCCGCCCAGTCCCTGTCGACGTCGCTGTCCAGCAGCCGCAGTCCGTCCCGCGAGAGCAGGACGGCGTGCGTGACGCCCATCGTGTCGGAGGCGAACTGCCGCAGCAGCCAGGCCATGTTGTCCCGCTCTCCGCCTTCCGTTGGCTCGGTTACGGGCGCGTCGCCGGTCACGTTGTTCATCGCGGGGTGGGTGCTCATAGGGATCGCTCCATAAGGGGGGAAGGGCCAGCGGATGTAACGGCCACCGGGAACGTGGAGGGGCGAGGTTCAGGGCCTGGGGTGCTCTGTCGAAGCGGTGGGAGAACCGGCTTGCCCGCCGGCCTGGATGCCGGTGCGGAAGGCGGCTGCGAGCCCTGGCGTCGCCGCGGTCACGGGGGCGTGCTCCCGCTCGTGTGGCGGACGGAACGTGCCGGCCTGGCGTCTACGCGTGGGAAGGGCGGGCGCATCAGCGGAGTGACCTGCCTTTGCGGCTTTCGGCGCCCCTGCGGTGTCGGGGCGTGGGACCTGCCCCGCCCTCGGGGTGGCTGGAGTCGCGGCAACCTGCTGCGGTTGCGGCGCCGAGGGGCGGGCGTCCTGGGGCAGCGCGCTCGCGTCGTCGACGGAGGGAATCGCTACCAGGAGCCGTGCCGGGATGACCACCAGGGCGGTGGTGCCTCCTGTCACGTTCTCCTGCAGGAGAACGGACAGCCCGTGCGACTGGGCGATCTTCGCGGCGACCAGCAAGCCGAGCTGCCCCGCTCGCACCTGGCCGCTGACATCGACCTCGTCGGGGGCTTGGAGCAGGTGGTTCATCTGCGCTCGCGTCTGCGGATGCATGGGGATGGCCCGGTCCTCGACCTCGACCGCCAGCCCGTTCGCCACCCGCTGTGCACGCACCATCACCTTCGTCGCCGGATCGGAACACTCACAGGCGTTCTCGATCAGCTCAGCCAGCAGATGCGTCAGGTCCGGACCCACATGGCCGGGAAGACCGACCTCCGCGCCCACGGACCCGGCCGCTACCGCCACCCGCGGATACTGCACGACCTCGGAGACCGCGCCGCGCAGCACGCTCTTGACGGGAACGGGGCGGCGCACGCTGCGCAGGGACTGCCCGCCCAGCACCGCTGTGCTCTCGACCTGGCGACGCATCCGCGTCACGAGGTGATCGATCTCGAAGATCTTGGCGAGCAGCTCCGGGTCGTCGGTCAGCATCTCCAGCTGGCTCAGTGCCTCAAGCGCCTTGCCGACCAGCGCGTGCTCGCGCATGGCCAGGCGACGCAGCACTTCCAGGAGTACGACGGACTGGGACTCGTCGTGCACCCGTATCAGCGACGCGACGGCCCGCACTTGGAGAGCACTCAACGCCTTGTCAATCTCGGCGTCAGGGCTGGCAGGTGGTGCCTGCAGGTCCGGCAGTGGCGGGCGTCCCCCGCGGCACAGCTCGTCCGCCGACCACTGCACTGACTTCTCGATGGCCGCCGCTGCCCCTGCGATTGCTGCCAGTGCCGTTGCCTGGGCCTCCTCCGCCGCTGCCTGCATGGCTCCTGCGGCCGTTCGCGCTCCGCGAGCCGCCATCGTGGCGACGCCCGCGAGTCCGCAGATCAGGCCGGCCAGGAGCCAGCCGCGGCCCACCGCGGACACCGACCAGAGGGTGAAGGCGGCACCCAGCAGGGCGGTAAAGAGCGCTAGGGGCAGTGCGACGGCGCGGTAGACACGGTGCAGGGTGAACGCGTTGATCGGAGGCCGCCGTCGGCGGTGGCCGGTGGCGGCCGGCCGTGCCGAAAAGGCGCTGTCAGGCATGGGAATCCTCGTCAGGGTGGGGGTGGCTAGGCGTGCTGCAGCGTCAGGTCTGCGCAGGTCTTGTGTGTGCTGCGTGCGGTCGAGCGGGGTGACGGAAACGCGACCGCGCCGCGGTGGGAGGACTGCGTCGCCAGGAGTTGAAGCAGCCGGGCGCTCTGGATCAGGCCCATGTGGCTGAATGCCTGCGGGAAGTTGCCGAGCTGACGCTGCTGGACGGGGTCGTACTCCTCGGCCAGGAGGCCGAGGTCGTTGCGCAGTGCGAGGAGGCGTTCGAACAGGGCGTGGGCCTCGTCGAGGCGGCCGGTCAGGGCCAGGGCGTCTACGAGCCAGAAGGAGCAGAGGACGAATGTGCCCTCGTCTCCGCTCAGGCCGTCCACCCCGGTGTGGTCGCCGATGGTCGGGTAACGGCGCACGAGCCCGTCAGACGTGGAGAGTTCACGGCGTAATGCGTCCACGGTGCCGATGACGCGCGGGTCGTTCGGCGGTAGGAAGCCAACGCGGGGGATCAGCAGCGTGGCGGCGTCGAGTTCCTTGGAACCGTAGGACTGGGTAAAGGTGTTGCGCACCGGATCGAAGCCCCTGGTGCAGACCTCGTGGTGGATGGTTGCCCGCAGCTCGGTCAGGCGGGCCAGGTCGATGTCGAGCGCGCCGGCTTCGGCCAGGCGGATGGTGCGGTCGATCGCCACCCAGGCCATTACCTTGGAGTGGACGAAGTGCCGGCGTGCCCCGCGGATCTCCCAGATCCCCTCGTCGGGCTCCCGCCAGCGCTGTGCCAGGAGCTCGACGAGCCGCTGGTGCAGGACCGCGGTGTCGGCACAGTGGGCCACACCGCTCTCGTGCGCGAGGTACAGGGTCTCGATCACCTCGCCGTACACGTCGAGCTGGAGCTGGTCCGCCGCCCCGTTCCCGACCCGCACCGGCGTCGAGCCCTCATACCCGGGCAGCCAGGGCAACTCCCGTTCCCGAAGATCACGCTCTCCGGTGATCGCGTACATGATCTGCAGGTTCTCTGGGTCGCCGGCCACGGAACGCAGAAGCCAGCGCCGCCATGCCTGCGCCTCCTGCCGGTAGCCGGTCTCCAGTAACGCGGCCAGGGTCGTAGCGGCGTCGCGCAGCCAGGTGAAGCGGTAGTCCCAATTGCGTCGGCCGCCAATCTCCTCGGGCAGAGAGGTGGTCGGCGCGGCGACGATCCCGCCGCTCGGGTGGTAGGTCAGTGCCTTCAGTGCGATCAAGGAACGGACCACGGCCTCACGGTAGGGGCCGTCGTAGGTGCACTGCTGCGTCCAGTCCTGCCAGAAGGCGAGCGTCTCGGTGAGCGCCGCGTGCGGGTCGGGGATCTCCGGAGCCGGTGCGTGGGACGGGCACCAGCTGAGCACGAACGCCACGCTCTGCCCGGCGCGGATGGCAAAGGCACTGACGACGACCCCGTCCTTCTCCGCCTGCGGGACGCAGGTGTCGAGCCACAGTGCGTCCGCGCCGGCCTCCGCGACCATGCGCCCATCGGCCTCGTGGATCCACGGGCTGACGCTGCCGTATCCCGGCCGCGGACGCATGGCCGAAACCATTGCCACCTCACCGGCCAGACCCTCGACGATCCGGATCACCTGCGGTGCCCCGTCGCGAGGCGGCATGAAGTCCAGGACGCGGACCGACCCGGCCGGTGTGCACCAGATCGATTCGAGGACGAGCGTGTCACCGCGGTACCGGCGCTCGGCGACCGCTCCGGGCCCGGAGGGGCCAGGCGCGGCCGGGGCGATCTGCCAGGTGCCGTGCTTGTGCGTGCCGAGCAGGCCGGCGAAGACGGCCGACGAGTCGAACCGGGGCAGGCACAGCCAGTCGATCGAACCGTCGTCGCAGACGTGGGCACTGGTCTGCATGTCGCCGATCAGGCCGTACTGCTCGATGCGCGGGAGGCGTTTCATCGTGTGGGTCTCCGTAGTCCCCGTGGACCCGGGGGTGGCTTCGGGGCCGCCGGGGCGGCCGGGAAGTGTCGGTGAGAGAGGCACGGTGGTTACCGGTCCGGGGGAGGTCTGTTCTGCCTCGGCCGGGGATCCACGTCCCGTGGAGCAATGCGGCCGGTTACTCGCTCACCACGAAGAGCCAGCCACGCCATGGGACCGAGAATCAGCGCGATCAGAACTGCCCCGGCGGCGGTCATGTCCGGGGCACCGACGCGGCCAGAACCACGCACGCGAGGGCGAGAGCGAAGACCGCGCCGCGCAGCACGTTGATCGGCGGCTTCCACCAGCGCCGTCTCTGGACCGACTTCGCAGGGGCCACGTCGTGGGCCTGCACGGCAGCGATAAGGTCTTGGGTCGCCTCGGCCAGCCTGACCAGATGAACCCTGCTGGGCATGTAGCCATCGGGGAGGCCGCCCGAACAGAGCTGCTGCGCACGGAGCAGGGCCGGCTCTTGCGAAGGCGTCAGAGCTCCGAGCTGGCTGACGTGTCCTCGCAGCCGCAGTGCGAGGTCCTCCACATCGGCGGCAGTATCGGGTAACGGCGAGTCCTCGCCCAGCACGAGCGCCACCGTTTCCGTCGCCGAGGCCGCCGGGTCCCGTCGCAGGATGGGCTCACCAAGGGCGTGGCTTCTCCTTCCCTGATCACTGAGTTGGCACGCCCGGCGAAGGGCCAGCGAGGGAAGCATGACGCAACTCCTAGGTGAATCAAGCCAACTTGAGCGAGGAACGCTGTGCACCGCAGGCAACTGACGTGCAAGGTGAGTGATCCTGCGGCTACGTTGAGCGAACCGCGAATCCCTGTCAGGGGGTATGCCTACGCGGCCCTCAAGGCCGTCAAAGGCGTCAAAGATCATTTCGGAACCGAGGGGCAGTACATGGCCCGTGAGAGAAACGTCGCCCTTGCCGCGCTCCTGCGCGAAGCGGGCTGGTCCCAGCCCCAAGCAGCCGCCGCGGTCGCTCGCGTTGCCGCGGAGAGCGGTGTACGCGAACTGGAGGCTATTTCCCGCTCCCACATCGCCATGTGGGTCCAGGGCACGAAGCCCAGTGGACGAGCGCCTCATATCCTGCGTGAGACGCTGTCCCGCAGGCTCGGCCGACGCCTCACCCTCGCTGACCTCGGACTGGAAGATGGGCCGACAGGATCCACTGACAGTAGTTCTGACTGGAGCGTCGACCCTCTGACCGTGCTGGCCGAGCTGGGAAGCGACGATCTGGACATGCACCGACGCAAGCTGTTGGCTACCACCGCGTACTCGGCCGCCGGCCTCGTCCTGCCTGCCGCTCCATGGTGGGCAGCCGCCCCGGCCGCGGCGGCCTCGCGCCCTGCAGTCTCCTCCCGGCTGGTGACTCAGGCTGACATCGACGATGTCCGCAAACTGACCACCTTCTACTCCGCGAGGGACCAGCAGCGCGGTGGAGCCTCGGGGCGCTCGGCCCTGGCCGGCCATCTTCGCGACGAAGCGGTGCCGCTCCTGGGCAGCAGGTTCCGAACGGAACAGCACCGCCGGGATACGTACTCGGCCGTGGCAGAGATGACCTACCTCGCCGGCTGGATGGCCTTCGACGCCTCCGAGCATCGGACCGCCCAGCGCTACCTCACCCTCGCCGCACGCATTGCGGCCGAAGCCGCAGACGGACCGCTGGGCGGCCACATCCTGCGTGCCCTCGCCCATCAAGCAGTCGACCTCGGGCACCCACGCAGAGCGCTCGACCTGGCCGACGCCTCCATGTCCCGCACCCACTACGGCCAGGCCAGCTCGCGGGAGAAGGCCCTGCTCGCGGTAGTCCATGCCCGCGCCCTGGCCGCCGGCGGCGACCGCCGCGGCACTCTCGCGGCCATCAGTCGCGCGGAGAGGGACCTCGCACGTGCCGATAACGAGGATGCCCCCGACCGCGTCAGCTTCTTCCAGGAAGCCTCCCTCGCCCACGAGACTGCGTGTGCCTTGCGGGACCTGGGAAATCCTCTCGACGCGGAGTTGCATTTCCAGCGCAGCGTCGCCACCCGCCGGCGGCAGCAGTATGCCCGTACCCACAGTGTGACCCTCGGCTACCTCGGTGCTGTCCAGGTCCAGCAGGGACGCCTCGATGAGGCATGTGGTACCTGGGGACAAGCACTGGACGCCATGGCTGGCGTCCAGTCCGGCCGCGCCCGCGACGTCATCGTCCGCATGCAGAGCGACCTCTCGCCTGTGCGGCAACGTGGTGGCCGCCACGTCGCCGAACTGGACCGCCGGGCGCGGGAAATGCTGCGCGCCATAGGCTGACCACAGGGCATGTCCGCAGCTATTGACGGCAGCTGCTGAACACGCGACCCCGTTAGAGAGGAACGAGCGCCGATGGCAACGTACGAGGTCGAATCGATCGCAACGGTGGTCGGGGGCCACACCCGCGTTCAGGACGATTACCAGGGCGGAGTCGAGTCGGTCATCCGACTCAACGAGGCGTACGCCCTTGAGACGCTGCAGGGAATCGAAGAGTTTTCCCACCTGACGGTGACCTGGCTCTTCCACCTGGCGCGACCGGAAGACGTCCAGCTCCACGCACGCAGCCCCCGCGGGAATCCGGCGTGGCCGCCGACCGGTACCTTCGTCCACCGCAACCATCGGCGTCCCAATCAACTGGCGATCAGCTACCCGCGGCTGCTCGAGGTCGAGGGACGGGACCTGTTGGTCACCGATCTCGACGCTGTAGACGGAACGCCCGTGATCGACTTGGCACCGTACTTCGAACAGATGGGGCCCCGTGGCCCGATCCGTCAGCCCGCCTGGCCCGGCGAGATGCTCGAGCCGCATTACTGGGCGAAGGCAAGCGAACGACCTTCGGAGCGCCCTGTGTGACAGAAGCGAATGAGCTGCCCGGCTTGCCATTTGCATCGTCGGGAACCAACGGGAGGTCTGGCTCAAGCTGCAGCCCTCGCGCCTCGGAACTCACACCACGTCTCCTCGCCGTTGCTCTCCCATGCGTCTGAGATCGCATCGACCAGCCGGATCCCGCGCCCCGATTCACCGTCGGGTCCGGCTTCCTTGAGCACAGCGGGCGCCGGGTTGTGGTCGGTTACCGAGACACGCACCAAGTCGACGGCCACCGTGATGCGGAGCACGACTTCGCCCTCACCGTGGACCACGGCGTTGGTGACCAGCTCTGAAACGGCCAGTACGACGAACCCCGCCACCGGCTCCGAAACAAGGCACCGCCGCAGGAACGCCCTGGCTATGCGCCGCATCTCCCCGACCTTCGCGAGGTCGGGGAGAAGGGCCGCCTGACAGGCATGGGATGCCGCCGGTACCTCTGCCCTCGCCCATGCGCCGGGTTCGTCTTCCTGAACCGGCCTGACGCATGACGCGCCTGCTGTAGCCGCACAGCTACGGATGCCCCCGCCGGGCGGGGCCGCCTCTTGGAGCCTGGTCATGTGGGCTATGGCACCGCGCGGCGACGCCGTCGACCAGGGGAATCCAGAGGGGGAAAAATATGTCAAGGGGGAAACTGCAGGGGGGGAATTGAGGCCATGATTGGATTCCGCCCACCAACAGAGGTCACACTCATGCCAGACCCGTTCGCCGACCTGCTCCTCCGGCTTCGGCAGGAGGCGGGCCGGACACAGGAGGAGCAGGCGGAGGCGATCAACGCTGTCTCCGGCCGGGACACCATGACCCGCCGAGAGATCAGCCGTTATGAGAACTTCGAGAACATTCCTACCAACCACACGATCGGCCACATCGCGGCGGCCTGCGGTGTCCCCTTCGAGGAACTACAGCGAGAGGCCAAGGCCGCCCGCGCTCGGAAGAGAAAGGGGCACGCCGATGCAGGGGAGGACCAAGACGCCGTGAAGCGTCGCACGCTCCTGGGTAGCGCCACCATCGGCGTGAGCGCGGTCGCCGAGCCCTGGGGGCGCCTCGCCTTCGCCCTCAGCAAGGGGACCAAGATCGATTCGCCCGCTGCCGCCGCGCTCATCGACCGAGCCGCTGAACTGCACGTCCAGGAACTCAACCTCAGCGCGCGGCGGCTACAAAAAACGGTCGAGTCGCATCTTGACGCGATCACTGCGGCCCTGCCTCGTGCAGGCGATCACGAAGGCGCTCTCACCATCGCCGCCGGAGAAACCGCCGCTCTGGCCGGTTGGGTGGCCTGGGACCTGGGGGAGCACGGCAAAGCCAACGCCTACTACAAAGTCACGTCGCAGTGCGCGGCGGCTGCCGGGCATCCTCCACTCCGAGCCCTGGCCCTGACCTACAGCAGCTACGGCGCTTTGACGCCAAAGGCGAAGATGGAGTTCCTCTCCCAAGCTGCCAACGATGTGCGAGGCCACGGCAACGCTACTGCTGCCGCCTGGGTTCTCGGTAGACACGCGGAAGAAGCTGCGGCGGCCGGCGACGAGGTGGGGGCGCTCCGGGCGTTAGACCGAGCGCGCTTCGCCTACGATTTCGCGGACCACGCCAGCGAGCAGGCATGGGTCAGGTTCGTGACCCCATACCGCATGGACTCGTTGGCCTTGTCCGTGTACGGCCAGCTGAGGCGTCCCGAGCTCACGTCCACAGCTGATACCGCGGTCGACCGCCTCGGAGACGGACTACCGGACGGGGGCGTCGTGGTCCTCGGTGATCTCGCTTCGGCCCTACTGCGTGGGGGTGACGTCGACCAAGGCGTCTACGTGGCACGCCAGTTCGCTGCGGCGGCACAGGCCAAGCCCAACACCATGGGCAAGGAGCGGGCGGCGGCCATTGCAGCATTGCTTCCTGACAGCGAACACGAACTTGCCGTTCATTTCCGGCGGTTCGCATCCTGATCCACCTCGGGTGGCACGCGGCACGCCCAGGGCGCCAACGCCGCCGCCGCCCGGCCCGTGGCTCCTCAGTCCGATTCCGTCTCCTCGGAGACCCAGGACAGGTACGCCTCCGACCCGCCGGTTACGGGCAGTGTGATCCATTGGGGGACGTCGTACGAGTGCTTCTCGTGCACCCACGCTTCTAGCGCGGGTAGACGGTCCGTCGTAGTCATATACGAGATGCGCCACTCCCGCGCCGCCTCGACCTTCCCCTTCCACCAGTAGAAGGCGGTGATTGGCGCATCAATGTGAACTCCCGCTGCAAGCTTGCTCTCGACCGCACCTCGGGCCAGCATCGTCGCCTGCCCTTCGTCGTCGCTGGTCGTCTGCGCAATCACAATATCGTGGGCCATGCAACTACCTCTCCAGCTTGGGTACCGCGACCCTACCCAGCCGTCCAGGGCACACCGAAAGCTGGTAGCCACCCCTCAAGGCGAGTGAGGCTCGACCACGTGCCTGTACCAGTCAGGTGCCGGTGGGCCATGCGGGGTGGCGCGTCGCTTCGGTACCGCGGTGGCAGGTTCTCATCAACGAGGTCGTGCGGCTGCATGAGGCAGGCGCCGGGGCTCGTGCGCTTCACAAGCCCACGACGAGGATTTGCTGGCTGTCGGCGGCCATTCGCTCACGGCAGACGAGAAATAGGACCACAGGACTGGATACCTCCGTCCGGACCATGTCAACGTACAACGTCCCGGAAAACACCAGGCCAGGATGTGCAGATGGTCCACGGCGGCTCGGGTTGCGAAATGCCTTGGAATCCTGCACCCGTTTGACTGCTTTGCTGGCAGGGCTCCTACTTGGGGAGGTCCGCCTGTCTGACCCCGCTATTCGATCCGCTCGCTTCACTGCACCCGCTCTTTATACCCGCGGCGCGTCTGAACGCCTGGTACAGCCAGGCAGCCGGCGACTACGGGACCCTTTCCGCCGAGCTGTACGTCTGCCTTTGCGTGGCTGGCCTGTTCGGCGAGGACCTGTTGCAACCCGGCTATCGCAGCGTCAGTGCCGCCCTCGCATACCGTGCGGCACGTCTTGGCGTCGCAACACGGCAAGTGGCACTCGCCATCAGGACGAGCGACTCGCTGCCCGGAATCTCGACCGCCTCACCGATGACGGTCTGCTCGTGCTCGCCACGGACGGCGTGCACCTGGTTGCGCGTCGGCTGGCCCTGGCTGCGGCGAGCCTAAGCCGATGCTGCCTTCGTGATGCGGTGCGCAACATAGACGACGATCGCCGGTTAGCAAAACCGGCGATCGTGAGGTTCCTTGAGGACGTTCGCATGCGCGGCTGTGCTTGGCGGCGGAGCTGCAGCGAACTCAGCAGCCCGTGAAACGGAATGGCACTGGTCTGGTGCCAGCCAGATGATCCGGCGCCCTGCTCGTGCAGGTCCCCTTGAAGGAGAGTGAGTACCCCCTGTCCGTTCCGATCAAGAAGCTTCCACCCAACTCCAGGGGACAGGTGCGCTACCGGTTCGTAGTCGACGTAGGCATCGACCCTGCCACCGGGAGGCGCAAACAGCTGACTCGTACGTTCGCCACTCTCAAGGAGGCGAAGGCTGAGTACGCGCGCATCACCAACCGCCGCGAGGAAGGGACGTTCGTACCGCCCAACCAGATAAATGTAAATGAGTGGCTTGATCAGTGGCTGGCCATGAAGGCAGAGGATCTGGAAGAGACCACTATTTACAACTATCGGGTTACCCTCGATCGAGTTCGGGGGAGGTTGGGGCGCATCCGGCTTCAAGAACTCACCGAGGAAGATGTAGAAAATTGGATGCACTGGGCGTTGAAGCATGGGCGGGTGCGCGGTGACAAAGCAGGTACTCCGCTTGGAGTGACCAGCGTGGAGATGAGTCTCGCCCGATTGAAGGACGCCCTGAATCGAGCCGTTACGCGTCGGCTAGTAACCATGAATGTAGCCCAACATGTGACCATCCCACGTAGGGCACGTAAAGAAGAGCGAAAGAAGAAGCAGGAGGTGAAGCCGTGGAACGTGCAGGAGATTCAGACGTTCATTCACGGTGTCCGGACAGAACGGCTTTACGCTGCTCTCTTGCTGTCCCTCATGGGTCTACGTCCGGCTGAAGTCTGCGGACTCCGATGGGAAGACGTGGACTTGGAAGCCGCCACGATCACCATAGCCAACACGCGGACAATGATGGGGAATAGGTACGTTGTGGAGAAGGACACCAAGTCCCTGGCCGGGGAACGGGATCTTCCTTTGCCGGCACCGGTGCTGGCTGCCCTCAAGTCGTTCAGGGCTCTCCAAGCCAAGGAGAAGCTCGTCCTCGGTGAGGCTTACTCGGATTCCGGATACGTCGTGGTGCACGAGGCCGGGGAAGCCTTCACGATCAAGCAGCTCCGCAGACGCGCTTACCGGCTCATGGAGATCCTTGAACTCCGCAGAGTGCGCCTCTACGACGCTCGCTCCTCCTGCCTCACATACCTCGCCAACAAGGGCGTGCCGGATCACATCCTTGCCCGGTGGGCCGGACACACGAACGTCAAGACCACCAAGAAGTGGTACGTGAAGCCGGACGTGGAGGACCTCCGCGGAGCCGCCACAACGTGGGACGGCCTGCACGGTGCTGCGACGGAGGGGCAAGCGTGACTCAGGCGGCCTGCCGATTTAGCGACCTGCCCAGCCGTATGGCAGTCAAATCGAGGTGACCCGGAGGCCGGCTGCTGGCTGTGGACCAGCGACGGCAACGGGGGAGGGGCGGCCAGGCTACGGCCAACGTCTCCCCTCCTACGAGGCAAGGCAGAGCTTGCCCGCCGTGTGGCGTTCGGGCTGTTCGTCGGTGAATCCCGGAAGGTTTTCAGGTGCGTCATGCCGATCCTTGGGGACGGCACTACACGCTTTGCTGCAAACCAGACCGTCTGGAAGCCGTGCCGAGTGTGGGAAGCTGTGCGGCGCAGGGATTGGGAGGGTGCGCGGGCCGGGAGGACGCGCTGTCCCCACGGTCAGGCGGGCACATCGAAGAACCCGTACGTGGACCCATGAGGGTCTCGGCGGTGCCGGGCGTGCCGCGCCGCGAGGGTCACGAGCCGCCGGGTTCACCTGGCCGTGTGAGATTTCGTGAGACGTGAGAGGGTCTGGGGCGTGAGTGAGACACCCCCGAACACCCTGCAATACCGCTTTGACGGGCCAGAAGACGCTCCGGTCCTGATCCTGGGTCCCTCACTGGGTACCACATGGCACATGTGGGACCGTCAGGTACCGGAGCTGGTCAAGCAGTGGCGGGTCTTCCGGTTCGACCTGCCGGGGCACGGCGGTGCCCCCGCGCACCCGGCGGGTTCCGTCGGAGAGCTGGCCGCCCGGTTGCTGGCCACGCTGGACGGACTCGGCGTGCAGCGCTTCGGCTACGCCGGCTGCTCGCTGGGCGGCGCCATCGGCGTCGAACTGGCCCTGCGCCACCCCGAGCGGCTGGCGTCGCTCGCGCTGGTCGCCGCCTCGCCCCGGTTCGGCACGGCCGACGAGTTCCGTCAGCGCGGGGTGATCGTGCGGACCAACGGGCTCGACCCGATCGCCCGCAGTGCCCCCGACCGCTGGTTCACCGGCGGGTTCGCCGCGGCCCAGCCCGCGATCACCGAGTGGGCCGTGCAGATGGTGCGCACCACCGACCCGGGCTGCTACATAGCCGCCTGCGAGGCCCTCGCCGCCTTCGACGTGCGGCCCGAGCTGGGCCGGGTCGGCGCGCCGACGCTCGTGCTGGTCGGCTCCGAGGACCAGGTCACCGGCCCGGCCGAGGCCCGCACCCTGGTCGCCGGGATACCGGATGCCCGGCTCGCGGTCGTCCCGGGCGCTTCGCACCTGGTGCCGGTCGAGCAGCCCGCCGCCGTCACCGACCTGCTGGTGCGGCACTTCTCCACCGCCTGGCAGCAGCCGTACGACACCGGCCAGACCGTCCTGCCGGCCGCCCCGGTCAGCCCCGTCCTGGCCGCGGCGCCGCAGGTCGTACCCGTCGCCGAGATCGCCCCCGCCGTCCTACCGGAGCAGCCGCTCGGGGCGTCCGACCGGTACCAGACCGGGCTGAAGATCCGCCGGGAGGTGCTGGGCGACGCGCACGTCGACCGGACGCTGGCTGAGGCCGGGGACTTCTCGGGCGACTTCCAGGAGTTCGTCACCCGCTACGCCTGGGGCGAGATCTGGGACCGGCCCGGACTGGACCGCCGTACCCGCAGCTGTGTCACGCTCACCGCGCTGGTCGCCGGCGGCCATCTGGACGAGCTGGCCGCCCACACCCGTGCCGCCCTGCGCAACGGCCTCACCCCGGACGAGATCCGGGAGGTGCTGCTCCAGACGGCCGTGTACTGCGGCGTCCCGGCGGCGAGCGGCGCGTTCAGCGTGGCCCAGCAGGTCATCCGGGAGGAGACCACGCCCGCCGAGTGAGCCCCGGGCGCCCGGTGGCGGCAGGATGGGGAGACATGAAGCTCACCAAGAAGTCCCACGCCTGCGTCCGCCTGGAGAAGCACGGGCAGACGCTCGTCATCGACCCGGGCGGATTCAGCGAGGAGGACGCCGCGCTCGGCGCCGACGCGATCCTGATCACGCACGAGCACCCGGACCACTTCGACGAGTTCCGGCTGCGGGCCGCCATGGAGAACAACCCGGTCGCGCAGATCTGGACGCTGACGTCGGTCGCCGAGCAGATCGAGGCGGCCTTCCCGGGGCGCGTGCACACCGTCGGGCACGGCGACACCTTCACCGCCGCCGGTTTCGACGTCCAGGTCCACGGCGAGCTGCACGCGGTGATCCACCCGGACATCCCGCGCATCACCAACGTCGGCTACCTGATCGACGGCGGCAAGGTCTTCCACCCCGGCGACGCCCTCACCGTCCCGGACCACCCGGTGGAGACCCTGATGCTCCCGGTCATGGCGCCCTGGAACAAGATCGCCGAGGTCATCGACTACGTACGCGAGCTGAAGCCGGTGCGCGCCTACGACGTCCACGACGCCCTGCTCACCGACCTCGCCCGGCCGATCTACGACCGCCAGATCGGCGCCCTGGCCGGCGCGGAGCACCTGCGGCTCGCCCCGGGATCCTGGGCCGAGCTGTGAGCCGGGGGCGGTGAGCGGTGCGTCGGAGGCAGTGGTGCGCTGCGGCCGGCGGGCTTGCGTCGGGGCCGGTTGTCACACCCGGCAGGTAGGTTGTGAGGCATGCGCATCGCCACCTGGAACGTGAACTCGATCACCGCCCGCCTGCCGCGGCTGCTCGCCTGGCTGGAGAGCAGCGGCACCGACGTGCTCTGCCTCCAGGAGGCCAAGGTCGCCGAGGAGCAGTTCCCGTTCGAACAGCTGCGCGAGCTGGGCTACGAGGCGGCGGTCCACGCGACCGGCCGGTGGAACGGCGTGGCGGTGCTCTCCCGCGTCGGCCTGACGGACGTCGTCAAGGGCCTGCCCGGCGACCCCGGCTACGACGGCGTCACCGAGCCGCGCGCCATCTCGGCGACCTGCGGCCCGGTCCGCGTCTGGTCGGTGTACGTGCCCAACGGCCGCGAGGTGGAGCACCCGCACTACGCCTACAAGCTCCAGTGGTTCGAGGCCCTGAAGGCCGCCGTCGCCGGCGACGCGTCCGGCAGCCGCCCGTTCGCGGTCATGGGCGACTACAACGTGGCGCCGACCGACGACGACGTCTACGACGTGGCCGTCTTCGAGGGTTCCACCCACGTGACCCCCGCCGAGCGCGCCGCCCTGCTCTCCCTCCAGGAGGCGGGCCTGTCGGACGTCGTCCCGCGCCCCCTGAAGTATGAGCACCCGTTCACGTACTGGGACTACCGCCAGCTCTGCTTCCCCAAGAACCGGGGCATGCGCATCGACCTGGTGTACGGGAACGAACCGTTCGCGAAGGCCGTCAAGGACTCCTACGTCGACCGCGAGGAGCGCAAGGGCAAGGGCGCGTCCGATCACGCGCCGGTGGTGGTCGACCTCGACGTGTGATGTCAGGCTGGGTCCATGCACGTTCCGTTCCTGGGCCCGAGGCACAAGAAGAGCGGTGACACGGCGATCGCGGCCGACCCCGAGGCGATCGCCGCTCTGCTGTCCGAATGTGAACTGCTCCGCTCCCAGGCGGCCCAGGCGGGCGTCCGCCTGGACGACACACCGGCCTCCCTGGAGGCGCTGGACCAGATGGTCCCGCGCTGGCGCGACGACGCGGAGACGCTGCCCTGGCTGGGCCACGACGCCGGGCTGTACCTGGGCACGGTCGTCGTGCGTACCGTGCCCGGCGCCGCCTGGCGGATCCGGTCCGACGGCGAGCCGGTGATACTGCTCCCCTCCGGCCGCGAGGTCGAGGTCGTGGAGTCCGGGCAGGAGTGGGCCGCGACAGGCGTCCCCGAGCTGTCGCAGCTCTACGCGGAGGTCGCCGAGGCCTGAGCCCGGCACGACCCGGCATGACCCGACACAGCCCGACGCAGGCCGGCACGGTCCGACACAGGACCGGCGCGGCCCGACGCAGTCCCGGCACAGTGTCACGCACCCGCCGCGGGGTTAAATACGGCTAATACCCGAAAGGTGCGTGTCGCCCCTTTCCCTCACTTCCGTCTGGATAGTTTGCGGCAACCACGACCCGGCAGAAAGTGAGTAGGGCTGCGGATGGCCGTCGATCCGTTGATCGAGCTGCGCGACGTCAACAAGTACTACGGGGAGCTGCACGTCCTGCGGGACATCGACCTCACCGTCGGCAAGGGGGAGGTGGTCGTGGTCATCGGCCCCTCGGGGTCGGGGAAGTCGACGCTGTGCCGGACGATCAACCGCCTGGAGACCGTCGAGTCCGGCACGATCACCCTCGACGGACAGCCGCTGCCCGCCGAGGGCAAGGCCCTCGCCAGGCTCCGCGCCGAGGTCGGCATGGTCTTCCAGTCCTTCAACCTCTTCGCCCACAAGACCGTCCTGCAGAACGTCTCCCTCGCCCAGATCAAGGTCCGCGGACGCAGGAGGGAGGACGCCGACCGCCGCTCCCGCGAACTCCTCGACCGGGTCGGCCTGCTGGCCCACGCCGACAAGTACCCCGCGCAGCTCTCCGGCGGCCAGCAGCAGCGCGTGGCGATCGCCCGCGCCCTGGCCATGGAGCCCAAGGCCCTCCTCTTCGACGAACCCACCTCCGCCCTCGACCCCGAGATGATCAACGAGGTGCTGGAGGTCATGCGCCAGCTGGCCCGCGAGGGCATGACCATGGTCGTCGTCACCCATGAGATGGGCTTCGCCCGTTCCGCGGCCAACCGGGTCGTCTTCATGGCCGACGGCCGGATCGTCGAGGACCGCAGCCCGGAGGAGTTCTTCACCAACCCACGCAGCGAGCGCGCCAAGGACTTCCTCTCCAAGATCCTCAAGCACTGACCGGGGGAGTGCGACCCATGTTCCGCAGCACCCGCGTGCCCCGCCCCCTCCGCCTCCTCCTCGCGCTGTTCGCGCTCCTCGCGCCGCTCGCCGCCGCCTGCGGCAAGGAGGGCAGTCCGCCCGGCAAGGGACCGGCGGCCGAGAAGCTCCCGCACTACCAGGTGGCACAGGGCTTCAGCCTGCCCGGCTCCCGCACGTGGACGCGCGCGAAGAAGCGCGGTTACCTCGTCGTCGGCGTCAAGGAGGACCAGCCGTACCTCGGTGAGAAGGACCCGGCGACCGGCACCTACGCGGGCTTCGACATCGAGATCGCCAGGATGATGTCCGCCTCCCTCGGTTTCCCGCCCCGGACGATCCGCTTCCGCACCATCGCCTCCGCCAACCGTGAGACCGCCCTGCAGAACGGCCAGATCGACTACTACGTCGGCACCTACACCATCAACGCCAACCGCAAGAAGTACGTCGGCTTCGCCGGCCCCTACTACTTGGCCGGCCAGTCCCTGCTGGTCCGCGGGAAAGAGAACGACATCCACGGCCCCCAGGACCTCGACGGCAAACGCGTCTGCTCGGCGGCCGGTTCGACGCCGTACCAGCGCATCAAGGCGGACTACCCGAAAGCGGTCCTGGTCGCCTACGACACCTACTCGGTCTGCGTCGACAACCTCCTCACCTACCAGGTCGACGCGGTCACCACCGACGACGCCATCCTCATCGGCTACGCGGCCAAGGTCCCCGACGAGCTCAAGGTCGTCGGCAGGCCCTTCTCCAAGGAGCCGTACGGCATCGGCGTCCCGCACGCCGACACCGCCCTGCGCCTCGCCCTCGACGACGCGCTTCAGGCGCGCGAGCGCGACGGGGACTGGAAGCAGGCGTACGACGCGACGCTCGGCCTGTCCGGCGTCCCCGCTCCCCACCCGCCCGCGATCGACCGCTACCCGGCGAGCTGAACGAGGACGGCATGAACGTACTCATCGACAACTTCTCGACCTACGCCGAGGGTTTCCTCGGCACGGTCGAACTCACCGTCTACGCCTCCCTGCTGGCCCTGGCGCTGGGCTTCGTGATGGCCTCCTTCCGGGTCGCGCCCGTCGCCTCGCTGCGCGTCTTCGGCACGGCCTGGGTCACCGTGCTGCGCAACACCCCGCTGACCCTGCTGTTCTTCGCGGTGCTGCTGGGCCTGCCCCGGTTCGGAATCGTCCTGCCCTTCAAGGTGTTCGCCGTCCTCGCGCTCGGCTGCTACACCTCGGCGTTCATCTGCGAGGCGCTGCGCTCCGGGATCAACACCGTGCCCAGGGGGCAGGGCGAGGCCGCCCGCAGCCTCGGCATGACCTTCGCGCAGACCCTCGGACTCGTCGTGCTGCCCCAGGCGTTCCGGTCCGTGATCCCGCCGGTCGGTTCCACCCTCATCGCGCTCGCCAAGAACTCCGCCATCGCGGGCGCGTTCAGCGTCACCGAACTGCTCGGCACCTACAAGACCATCAACGAACTGGGCTACGGCATCGTCTGGACCTTCGTCTGGATCGCCGTCGGCTACCTGATCATCACGCTCGCCATCAGCGCCCTGTTCAACCTGCTGGAGCGCACGTACGGAGCCGTCCGATGACCGAGGCCACCGCGCTCTACGACGTCCCGGGCCCCGGAGCCAGGCGACGGCACCGCGTCTACGCCGTCCTGTCCACCGTCGTCCTGCTCGCGCTCCTCGCCTGGATCCTGTATCTCCTCTTCGACACCGGCCAGTTCACGGTCACCAAGTGGCGGCCGTTCGCGTACGAGGGCATCCAGAAACTGCTCCTGCGGGGCCTCGGCAACACCCTCAAGGCGTTCGCGATGGCGGCCGTCCTCTCGCTCGCCCTCGGCGGGGTCCTGGCGACCGGACGGCTGTCGGACCACCGTCCGGTGCGCTGGGTGTCCACGGTCGTCGTGGAGTTCTTCCGCGCGATGCCCGTGCTGGTGATGATCTTCTTCATCTTCGTGGCGCTCAAGGTCCAGCCGCTGCCCGCGCTGGTCGCCGGACTCACCTTCTACAACGGCTCGGTGCTCGCCGAGGTCTTCCGCTCCGGCGTGAACGCCGTCGAACGCGGCCAGAAGGAGGCCGCGTTCGCGCTCGGCATGCGCAAGACCCAGGTCATGTCCCACGTGCTCGTCCCGCAGGCCGTACGGGCCATGCTGCCCGCCATCATCAGCCAGTTGGTGGTCGCCCTGAAGGACACCTCGCTGGGTTTTCTCATCACCTACGAGGAGTTCCTCCACGCCGGGAAACTCATCGCGTCGAACCTCGACTACGATTTGCCGTTCATCCCTGTGGTGATGGTGATCTCGCCGATCTACATCGGGATGTGCATGCTGCTCTCGTGGTGCGCCGACTGGGTGTCCCGCCGTGAGCGGCGCAGCCCCAAGACCGAGGCCGTGGCGGTCGCCACGCCCGGGCCGGGGGCGCTGCTGCCGGGTGGGGTGCCCCCCACGGCCCCGAAACCGTAGGGGGCGGCAGTTCACACGGGCCAGGCTCGTCCGGCGGCAGCCGGAGATCACTGCTCGCGCAGGGGGACGGACACGTACGACGGGTCGTCCGAGGGCGAGGAGAAGGTCAGCTGCGCGCCGGACGGGTTGTGCTCGATGTACAGCGGGTCGACCGTGTCGACGACCACCGCGAGGCGATGCCCGGCGGGGACGTCGTAGGCCGTGGAGAACAGGTCCAGGTCGACGCCGAACGGCTCGCCCGGCGTCCGCCCGTGCCAGGTGTAGGGCGCGTGGGTGACGAGCTTGCCGAAGCCGAGCGGGCCCACGTCGTACAGGTAGGCGACGAAGGTGCCGCTCTCCGCCGTCGGTGTGAGCGTCGTGTGCAGCCGGGCCGTGCCGCGCACCTGCTGGGCGGTGCCGTAGCGCTCCGACTGCCACACGGCCGCCCAGCGGCGCGGCAGCAGCGGGATCGAGGCCACCGGCGGGAGCTGGGCGATCTGGTCCAGGATGCTGGAGAGGAAGACGATCCCGCCGTCCGCGCCGGAGTCGACGTTCGCGTGGACGGTGGGGGAGCCGGCGAGCGCGATCTTCCGGTCGGTGGCCGCGACCGACTTCCAGTCCGGGTAGTCCTCGTAGCCGCCCGCGCTGCGCGACTTCAGCTGGACGGGCTGCTCGCGGTCGATGCCGTTGTCGACGCCCTTGAGGTAGTGGTCGAACCAGCGCCCGGTGTCCGTCCACACGTCGTTGGGCAGCCCGAACAGGCCGGTCAATTCGGCGGTGGCGTGGTCGCCGGGGCGCAGCTCCAGGCGCTTGGGGACGGTCAGCTTCTCGTAGAAGTCGGCGTACTGGTTCACCGGGAAGATCGTGTCGCCCCAGGCGTTGGCGAGCAGGACCGCGGCCCCGTTGCGGTTGAGCTGGTCGAGGTAGGTCGCCACCGACCGCTCGCGTCCCCAGTCGATCATCTCCTGTTCCCGGGAGAGGTCGGAGGCGTAGAAGCGGTCGAAGATCTGCCTCAGTTCGGGGCTCTCCCGGCCCGTGAGGACGCCCGCGCCGTCCAGCAGGGCGCCTGCCTGGACGTGCTGGGTGCGGCCCGAGTAGATCGAGGCGATCAGGTCGGCCCAGCCGCTGAGCGCCGCGACGGCCTTGATGCGCTTGTCGTGCGCGGCGGCGAGCAGGCTGATCCCGGCGCCGTAGGAGACGCCGGCCATGCCGATGTGCTCGGGGTCCGCCGGGGTGTGCGCGAGCGCCCAGTCGATCACCTTGGAGGCGTCCGCCGTGTCGGGCGGACCCGCCACTTCTATCTGGCCGCCGGACTGCCAGAACCCCCGCACGTTGTAGGTGAGCACGACGTACCCGGAGTCGGCGAGCTTCTGCGCCTGGGCGAGATACTCCACCTGCGGCAGGCCCCAGCTCGTGGGCAGCACGATCAGCGGGTACGCGCGCGAGCCGTCGGCGCCCGCGGGCGTGACGACGTTCGCCTTCAGTACGGTGCCGCCGTCGCCGGTGATGTCCACGAACCGGACGGACGGGGCGGCGGCCTGGGCGGCCGGTGCCAGACCGACGACGGTGCCGGCGATCAGCGCCGCCGAGACGACGCCGACGGCGGAGGTGCGCAGGGTGGTGCGGGCATGTGCCACGGGTCACTCCTCACTGGTTCCAGTTCAAAGTGACCCGACAGTAACCGCGCGACCTTACCGCAAGTAACCCGTCAGTAAGTTACGCACCGGTAAAGGTTTTTATGACTGCGCAGGTTCCGGTTCCGGTTCCGGCAGCGGCGTCCGCGCGACCCGTGTCACGTCCGCCACCACCTCCACCACGTCCGGCCCGTACGCACCCGAGTTGACCACCTTGAGCAGCAGGACGAAGGAGCCGGTGCCGTGCTTGCGGCGCAGCCGCTCGTGGTGACGGGCGAGATAGCGGGTCGCGGCCTGGTTGGTGATCGCGCGCTGGCCGCAGAAGAGGAACACCGGCCGGGACGCACCCTGCCCGTCCGCCGTGAGCCGGGCCAGCAGCGCGTACTCGCTCCGGCCGCGCTCCATGCGGTACTCGTCCGCGCCGATCTGGAGCGCGCCCAGCTCCGGACCGGCGTCGGTCTCGACGTTCATCCGCACACCCGGCAGCAGCGAGGAGAGGTGGGCCGCCGTCCGGCGGTTCGAATAGGGCCCGCCGACGCAGAACTCCGTCCGTTCGCCGAAGCCCTGTTGGGTGGCGTCGTGCCCCACCACCCGGGCGTGCGCCCCGCATTCCTTGACGATGGCGGACAGTTCCAGCAGGGCGAACACGTCGTACCGACTCACCGACAGCTCCGGTCCGCCCGCCTTCTGGTTGACCACGAGCATCGACTCCGAGTTGTCCGGCAGCCCGAAGAACGCCTGCTTGCGCCGCAGCCTGCGCCGCCACAGATAGGTACGGGCGAGCCAGCCCAGCGCGGCACTGACGCCGGCCGCTATGACCCCCAGGACGATATTGCGCACGTCGTCGTTCATGGCCGCGCATGCTAGCGGGCCCCGGCGACCGGTACGTACCGCTGTTCGATCTGTGACGTTCGTGTGGCAGGTGACTCGGGCACCCTGTCGGTACCGCCGGTAGTCTGGTTACGCTGCGCGGACGGTTCCGACGGGAGGTTCGTATGGGTCGTCCTGGCACGCGGAAACTGGCTGTTCTGGCGGTCTCGGCCGCGGTGGTGACGGTGGGAGCGGCGGCCCCGCCCGCCGCGCAGGGCAACGCCCCCGCGAAGGTCCCCGTCGCGGTCGGCTACGGCGGCGCGGTCGCGAGCGTCGACGCGGACGCCTCGGCCGCCGGCATCGAGGTGCTCAGACAGGGCGGCAACGCGGTCGACGCGGCCGTGGCCACCGCCGCCGCGCTCGGCGTCACCGAGCCCTACTCGGCCGGCATCGGCGGAGGCGGCTACTTCGTCTACTACGACGCCAAGTCCCGTACGGTGCACACCATCGACGGCCGCGAGACCGCGCCGCTCACCGCCGGCCCCGACCTGTTCACGGAGAACGGCAAGCCGCTCGCCTTCGCCGACGCCGTCAGCAGCGGCCTCAGCGTCGGCACCCCGGGCACGCCCGCCACCTGGCAGGCGGCACTGGACGCATGGGGCAGCCGACGGCTCGGCACGGTCCTCAGACCCGCCGAGCGGATCGCCCGCGACGGCTTCACCGTGGACGACACCTTCCGCTCGCAGACCGCCTCCAACGAGACCCGGTTCCGCTACTTCCCCGACACCGCCAAGCTGTTCCTGCCGAACGGGCAGCTCCCCGTCGTCGGCTCCACCTTCAAGAACCCCGACCTGGCCCGCACTTACGAGGAACTGGCCCGCAAGGGCGTCGGCGCGATCTACCACGGCGACCTCGGCGACGACATCGTCGACACCGTCAACAAGCCGCCGGTGGACCCCGGTTCGGGCTGGAACGCCCGCCCCGGCAAGCTGACCGAGAAGGACCTGGCCGCCTACGACGCCAAGTTCCAGAACCCCACCAGGACCTCGTACCGCGGCCTGAACGTCTACTCCATCGCGCCCTCCTCCTCGGGCGGCACCACCGTCGGTGAGGCCCTCAACATCCTGGAGAAGACGGACCTTTCGAAGGCGAGCGACGTCCAGTACCTGCACCACTTCATCGAAGCCAGCCGGATCGCCTTCGCCGACCGCGGGCGCTGGGTCGGCGACCCCGCCTTCGAGGACGTGCCGACCAAGGAACTTCTCTCCCAGCGGTACGCCGACTCGCGCGCCTGCCTGATCAAGGACGACGCGGTCCTCACCAGCCCGCTCGCCCCCGGCGACCCGCGCGACCCCGCCGCCTGCCCCACCGGCGGCACGGCGGCCCCGACGACGTACGAGGGCGAGAACACCACCCACCTCACCGTGGCCGACAAGTGGGGCAACGTCGTCGCCTACACGCTCACCATCGAGCAGACCGGCGGCAGCGGCATCACCGTGCCCGGCCGCGGCTTCCTGCTCAACAACGAGCTGACCGACTTCTCCTTCGCCCCGGCCAACCCGGCCGTGCACGACCCGAACCTGCCCGGCCCGGGCAAGCGGCCGCGCTCGTCGATCTCCCCGACCATCGTCCTCGACCGGCACAACAGGCCCGTGGTGGCGGTCGGTTCCCCCGGCGGAGCGACCATCATCACCACCGTGCTGGGGACTCTCACCGGCTTCCTCGACCGGCGTCTGCCGCTGGTCGACGCCATCGCCGCACCCCGCGCCAGCCAGCGCAACGCGGCCCAGACCGAACTCGAACCCGGGCTGTACAACAGCGACCTGAGGAAGCAGCTGGAAGCCATCGGGCACAGCTTCAAGCTCAACCCCGAGATCGGCGCCGCGACCGGCGTCCAGCGGCTGCCGGACGGCAGGTGGCTGGCCGCCGCCGAGAAGGTACGGCGCGGCGGCGGCTCGGCGATGGTGGTGGACCCGACGCCGTAGACGTCACGCCTCAGGCCGGCGCCCCAGTCACAGCTCGGCCGGGGCCGTGGTCACAGCTCGGCAGGGGACGGCGGCTGGGTTTCCCGCACCCGGAAGTCCAGCTGCCCCTCCTTCACGTCGACGGTCACATGGCCGCCCTCGGAGATCGTGCCGTTCAGCAGCAGCCGCGACAGCTGGTTGTCGACCTCGCGCTGGATGGTGCGGCGCAGCGGACGGGCGCCGTACTCCGGCTGGTAGCCGTGCTCGGCCAGCCAGTCGACGGCCGCCTCGGTGAAGTCCACCGTGACGCCCTGGCCGTCCAGCAGCCGACGGGTGCCCTCCAGCAACAGGTTGGTGATCCGCCGCAGTTGCTCGCCGGTGAGCTGCCGGAAGACCACGATCTCGTCGATGCGGTTGAGGAACTCCGGCCGGAAGTGCTCCCGCAGCGGCCGCAGGATCCGCTCCTGCCGCGCCTCCTCGTCGGCCTCCGCGTCACCCGGCCCGAAACCGATCCCGCCACCGCGCCGGATGATCGCCTCGGAGCCGAGATTGCTCGTCATCACGATGACCGTGTTGGTGAAGTCCACCGTGCGGCCCTGGGAGTCGGTCAGCCGGCCGTCGTCCAGGACCTGGAGCAGGATGTTGAAGACGTCCGGGTGCGCCTTCTCCACCTCGTCGAGCAGCAGCAGCGAGTACGGGTGCCTGCGCACCACCTCGGTCAGCTGCCCGGCCTCCTCGTGCCCGACGTACCCGGGCGGGGCGCCCACCAGCCGGGAGACCGTGTGCCGCTCCTGGTACTCGCTCATGTCGAGGCGGACCATGCGCTCCTCGCTGCCGAACAGGGCCTCGGCGAGGGCGCGGGCCAGCTCGGTCTTGCCGACACCGGTCGGGCCGAGGAAGAGGAAGCTGCCGATCGGCCGGTCCGGGCTGGACAGCCCCGCCCGGGACCGCAGCACCGCGTCGGCCACCACGCTCACCGCCGCGTCCTGGCCGACCACCCGCTGGTGCAGGTGCTCCTCCAGGCCGAGCAGCCGCTCCTTCTCCTCCTGGGTCAGCCGGCTGACCGGCACGCCGGTCTGCCGCGACACCACCTCGGCGATGGCCTCCGCCGTCACCTCCAGGTGCTGCCCCTCGTCGGCCTCGTCCTCGTCGCTGGCGTCCGCGATCCGCTCCTTCAGCCCGCAGATCCGGTCGCGCAGCTGTGTGGCCTGCTCGTACTGCTCGTCGGCGACCGCCTGGTCCTTGTCCCGGACCAGTTGCTCCAGCTCGCGCTCCATCGCGCGTACGTCCGTGCCCTTCGTCTTCGAGCTGAGCCGCACCCGCGCGCCGGCCTGGTCGATCAGGTCGATCGCCTTGTCCGGCAGCCGCCGGTCGGTGAGATAGCGGTCCGACAGCTCCACGGCGGCCACCAGCGCCTCGTCCGTGTAGCGGACCTGGTGGTGGGCCTCGTACCGGTCGCGCAGCCCGCGCAGGATCGCGATGGTGTCCTCGACGGTCGGCTCGGGCACCAGGATCGGCTGGAACCGGCGGGCCAGCGCCGCGTCCTTCTCGATGCGCCGGTACTCCTCGAGCGTCGTCGCGCCCACGATGTGCAGCTCGCCCCGGGCGAGCGCCGGCTTGAGGATGTTGCCCGCGTCCATCGCGCCGCCCTCGCCGCCCGCACCGGCGCCGACGACGGTGTGCAGCTCGTCGATGAAGACGATCAGCTGCCCGGAGTGCGCGCGGATCTCCTCCACGATGTTGTTCAGGCGTTCCTCGAAGTCGCCCCGGAAACGGGTGCCCGCGACGACCCCGGTCAGGTCCAGGGCCACGACCCTGCGCCCGGCGAGTATGTCCGGGATGTCACTGTCCACGATCCGCTGCGCGAGCCCTTCCACGATGGCCGTCTTGCCGACACCCGCGTCGCCGATCAGCACGGGGTTGTTCTTGCCGCGCCGGGACAGCACTTCGATCGTCTGCTCGATCTCCGTGTCACGGCCGATCACCGGGTCGATACGGCCCTGCCGGGCCAGGTCCGTCAGATCCCGGCCGTACTTGTCGAGCGTCGGCGTGGAGGTGGGCCGCGGGCGCTCCGTGCGGACCGGGACGGCCTCGGCGGTCTCGGGCGGCAGCTTGCCCGTCGAGAACCGGGCCGCGTGCAGGATGTGCCCGGCCGCCGAGTCCGGGTTCGCGGCCAGCGCGCTCAGCACGTGCTCCGGGCCGATGTATCCGGCGCCGCTCGCCCGCGCCAGCTCGTGCGCGTCCAGCAGGGCCCGCTTGACCGCAGGGGTGAGCGACAACGAGGTCGGCGGCGGCCCCTCGCCCGGCTGGTACTGGACGGGGCCCGCACGGCCGTCGATCTCCGTCGCCATCGAGTCCGGGTCCGCGCCGGACCGGCTGAGCAGGCTCCGAGTGGGCTCGGCCGACAGCGCCGCGCGCAGCAGGTGCTGGGTGTCCAGGTCCCGGCTGCCGTGTTCGGCCGCGTACTGCGCGGCACCTCTGACCAGCTCGCGGGCCGGCTGGCTGAGCAGGCGGCCGATGTCGATGTGGCGCGGGCCGGGCTGTCCGGGCGTGGCGCCGGTTCCGCCGAAGAAGCGGGCGAAAAACTCTCCGAAGGGGTCGCCCTCCGGGCCGAGGTAGCCGCTGGTCATCGTTTCCGTCCTTCGCAGACGATGTGCGGAGCGGCCGTGGTCCCGGGATGGCCGCTCATGCCACGATGACACGATCCGTTGGCCGGGGCATGTTCGCCCACGGGGGTGGGGGCTTGGTCCGTCGCGCGAGCGGGTTGTCCGTGGTTGCTCGCGCCCCTGCGGCGCAGCCGCATATCGGTACGGCCCCGCCCCCCTTACGGGGTTTCTCGTGCCGTGAGGATGCGGGGGCCGTCCTCTGTGATGGCCACCGTGTGTTCGGCGTGGGCCGCGCGGGAGCCGTCGCTGGTGCGCAGGGTCCAGCCGTCGGAGGCCTCGTAGTAGGCGTTCTTGCCGCTCGCGATCAGCATGGGCTCGATCGCCAGGACCATGCCGTGGCGCAGGGGGACACCGCGGCCGGGGCGGCCCTCGTTGGGGACCTCGGGGTCCTCGTGCATGCTGCGGCCCACGCCGTGGCCGCCGAAGCCGGACGGGATGCCGTAGCCGGCCGTGCGGCAGACCCGGCCGACGGCGTACGCGATGTCGCCGATGCGGTTGCCCACGACGGCCGCCTCGATGCCCGCCGCCAGGGCACGCTCGGCGGTCTCGACGAGGCGCAGGTCGGCGGGCCGGGGGCGGCCCACCACGAAGCTGATCGCCGAGTCGCCGACCCAGCCGTCCAGGCTCGCGCCGCAGTCGATGGAGACCAGGTCGCCGTCGCGCAGCCGGTAGCGGTCGGGGATGCCGTGCACGATCGCGTCGTTCACCGAGGCGCAGATCACCGCCGGGAAGGGGGTCGGGGCGAAGGAGGGGCGGTAGCCGAGGAACGGGGACGACGCTCCGGCCTCGCGCAGCACCTCCCGCGCGACCTCGTCCAGCTCCAGCAGGGAGACGCCGACGGCGGCGGCCTGCCGTACGGCCGTCAGGGCCCGCCCGACGACCTGGCCCGCCGCGTGCATCGCGTCGATCGACGAATCCGTCTTCAGCTCCATCATGCCAATTACTATACCGGTATTAGAATGGGCGTCATGGTGCGCACCCCTCTCACCCCCGAAGAGCGCGAACGCGGCGAGCGGCTCGGACGGCTGCTGCGCGAGGCGCGCGGCGGCCGGAGCATGGCCGACGTGGCCGCCCAGGCGGGCATCTCCGCCGAGACGCTCCGTAAGATCGAGACCGGGCGGGCGCCGACCCCGGCGTTCTTCACCGTGGCCGCGCTGGCCGGAGCGCTGGGGCTGTCCATGGATGAACTGGTGGCCCGGTGCGTGCTGGTGGGCGTGTGAGCCCGGCGCGAGGGGGACGTCGTACGCGCTGAGCGGGCTGCGCGCACCGGGACCGGGACCGCGCCATGAGTACCTCGCCCACTTCCCGAAAACCGTGCGTAGCCGAGCCGTAACACAACTCGTGTTGCCTACCGACCGGAGTGCTGACAGTCGGGCGGGAGCGTCGGTCGATGGCTGTGGATCAACTGCCTGGTCGGGTAAGGGAGTTCGCCAACTACCTGGACGGCCTTCTGGCGCGTCTGGATCAGGGTTCGGGCTGGTGCGCGGTCTTCTGGCAGCGCGACCCGGACGGCATGCGCGCCTGCCTCGACGGGGACGAGATGCCCCCGTGGGACGTGTTGGAGGCGCTGCTGCAGGATCTCGCGGCGGCGTACGGCACCGCCGCGGCGACGGCCGAGCGGGAACGGGCCCGCGCGCTGCACACGGCCGCGCTCTCGGCGTACGACGCCCGGCCCGGCGCCCGGGACGCCCTGGGCGACCACCTCGACGTCATGCTCCGCGAACAGCGCTACGCCGTCGAACGCCAGGCCGGGCTGAACCGCCTGATCGCCGCGGCACCCTCCCGGGAGGACGCCGAGGCCCTGCGCCTCGACCTCGCCTGGGCCCAGGACGACCAGCGACGCGCCGCCGCCCGTTGCGCCGAACTCCGGTCACGGATCGCCGAGGTGGACCGCAGGACCGCGGCGGCGCCGGTCCGCGACGCGCGCGTCACGGGTGGCACGCGTGACGTGGGTGACAGGGGTGAGTGGGCCGGTGGAGGGAGTGCGGGAGGAGCGCCCGGGCTGCGGGGCGCGGGCGGAGACGCGTTCGGCGCCTCCGGAGCGGCGGGTGCCGACGACCGCGGGGCAGGGCCGGGGACGTCCCTCGCCTCCGGAGGCCCTGCCGGCAATGCTCTTCACGTTGCCGAATGGCCCGCCGGGCCGGGCGCTCCCCACGGTGCGGGCAAAACCGTGCGGACCCCTGGGCAGACCGCCCCGGGAGCGCCCCGCGCCGTCGGGAGCCCCGCTGCCGCCGCCCAGGACGGCTCGTTCACGTCTCCCTCGTCAGGCGCCGCTCCCGGCCACGCCCCCGCACCCGAAGAAACGCCCGCGCCCACACCGCCACCCGGCAAACCGCGCAAGCGCCGTCGGGGGAGTGCCCGGTTCGCCGGGATGGCCGAGGACGCGGCGGGGCCGGCCGTGACGCCGCCGGTGGGCGGCGCGGAGGCGGGGGCTTCGGCCGGGGAGGGGCGTCGTAGCCCGCGAGGAGCGCGGTTCGCGGGGGCGCAGGTGGCGGCCGAGCGGGGGCGTCCGCGCGTGGAGGCGGCGGATGCCGGGGCGGGGCCGGCCGTGGCCGAGGTGGTGGAGCGACTGGTGCGGCTCCGGGGGGAGGGGCGCACCGGTGAGGCGCATGTGCTGCTCGTCGAGGCCGCGCACTGGCCCGCCGGGCGCTTCCCGCTGCTCGCCGACGGACTTGAGCGGGCCGGGCTGGGGGCGGACTGGGCCACGCTGCTGTGGGAGGCCGCCTCGCTGCCGGCCGACCGGCTGGTGGCCGCAGCCGACGCCCTGGAGGCGGCAGGAAGGGCGGGCGACGGACAGCAGATGCTGCGGCAGGGCGTGGCCCGGCCGGCCGAGGAGATCGGCGCGGCCGTGCTGGGGCTGGACGGGGAGGGGCGGGCGCGCGAGGTGCGGGCCCTGCTGGACGCCTACGTCCGCGTCCGCACCCCGGAGCAGGCCGCCCGCTGCGCCGCCGCCGACCCGCACCGCATGGTTCCGCTGCTGCTGGAGGCCGCCCAGGGTGTCTCCATGGAGCGCCACTGGGACCTGGTGCACGCCCTCCGCGTCGCCGGCCTCACCACCTGACCAACCCCCGCGTCCGCCCCCGCACTCACCCTAAGGAGTGCGAAACGGGATCGACTCAGCGGGTTAACGACGATGGTCTTGGCAAGGACCTTCACGAGGCATACTTTCGTCCCTCTACGGGCCGTTTCTACGGGCGTAGAGGCTCGGACGTCGCGTCGAAGGAGCAGCTCATGGCCAACGTCGTACGTGCCGCACTGGTCCAGGCCACGTGGACCGGCGACACCGAGTCCATGGTGGCGAAACACGAGGAGCACGCCCGCGAGGCGGCCCGCCGGGGTGCGAAGATCATCGGATTCCAGGAGGTCTTCAACTCCCCCTACTTCTGCCAGGTCCAGGAGCCGGAGCACTACCGCTGGGCCGAGCCGGTGCCCGACGGGCCGACGGTGCGCCGGATGCGGGACCTCGCGCGCGAGACCGGCATGGTGATCGTCGTACCGGTCTTCGAGGTCGAGCAGTCCGGCTTCTACTACAACACCGCCGCCGTGATCGACGCCGACGGCAGCTACCTCGGCAAGTACCGCAAGCACCACATCCCCCAGGTCAAGGGCTTCTGGGAGAAGTACTACTTCAAACCCGGCAACCTGGGATGGCCCGTGTTCGACACGGCCGTCGGCAAGGTGGGCGTCTACATCTGCTACGACCGGCACTTCCCGGAGGGCTGGCGGCAACTAGGGCTGAACGGCGCACAGTTGGTCTACAACCCGTCCGCCACGCATCGAGGCCTGTCCTCGTACCTGTGGCAGCTGGAGCAGCCCGCCGCGGCAGTCGCCAACGAGTACTTCGTCGCCGCCATCAACCGGGTGGGCCAGGAGGAGTACGGGGACAACGACTTCTACGGCACCTCGTACTTCGTCGACCCGCGCGGACAGTTCGTCGGCGACGTCGCCAGCGACAAGGCCGAGGAACTCCTCGTCCGCGACCTGGACTTCGACCTCATCGAGGAAGTGCGGCAGCAGTGGGCCTTCTACCGCGACCGCCGCCCCGACGCCTACGAAGGGCTGGTGCAGCCGTGAACGACCTCTTCGACCGCCACCGCAGGGTCCTGCCCGACTGGCTCGCCCTCTACTACGAGACGCCGCTGGAGATCACCCACGGCGAGGGCCGGTACGTCTGGGACTCCGCGGGCAACCGCTACCTGGACTTCTTCGGCGGCATCCTCACCACCATGACCGCGCACGCCCTGCCCGAGGTGACCAAGGCGGTCAGTGAGCAGGCCGGCCGGATCATCCACTCCTCGACCCTCTACCTCAACCGGCCGATGGTCGAACTGGCCGAGCGCATCGCCCAGTTGAGCGGCATCCCGGACGCCCGGGTCTTCTTCACCACCTCCGGCACGGAGGCCAACGACACCGCGCTGCTGCTCGCCACCACCTACCGGCGCAGCAACACGGTCCTGGCCATGCGCAACAGCTACCACGGCCGCTCCTTCAGCGCGGTCGGCATCACCGGCAACCGCGGCTGGTCCCCGACCTCCCTGTCCCCGCTGCAGACCCTGTACGTCCACGGCGGCGTCCGCACCCGGGGCCCCTTCGCCGACCTCGACGACCGTGCCTTCGTCGACGCCTGCGTGGCGGACCTGAAGGACATCGTCGGCCAGACCCGGCCCCCCGCCGCGCTGATCGCCGAACCCATCCAGGGTGTCGGCGGCTTCACCTCGCCCCCCGACGGACTGTACGCGGCCTTCCGCGAGGTGCTGAACGCCCACGGGATCCTGTGGATCGCCGACGAGGTGCAGACAGGCTGGGGCCGCACCGGCGACCACTTCTGGGGCTGGCAGGCGCACGACCGGAACGGCCCGCCGGACATCGTCACCTTCGCCAAGGGCATCGGCAACGGCATGTCCATCGGCGGGGTGATCGCCCGCGCCGAGATCATGAACTGCCTGGACGCCAACAGCATCTCGACGTTCGGCGGCACCCAGATCACCATGGCCGGCGGCCTCGCCAACCTCGCCTACCTCGTGGAACACGACCTCCAGGGCAACGCCCGGCGGGTCGGCGGACTGCTCATCGAACGGCTCCGCGCCGTCGCCGCCCAGCTGCCGGGCGTGCGGGAGGTGCGCGGGCGCGGACTGATGATCGGTGTCGAGCTGGTCAAACCCGGGACGGACGAGGCCGATCCGCAGGCGGCGTCGGCCGTCCTGGAGGCGGCCCGCGAAGGCGGCCTGCTCGTCGGCAAGGGCGGCGGCCATGACACGAGTGCTCTGCGCATCGCCCCGCCGCTGTCGTTGACGGTCGCGGAGGCGGAGGAGGGCGCGGCGATCCTCGAACACGCGTTGAGGAGCGCGTACTAGGGCCTGTCTTCCGGATCAGGCCGGCTCGTGCCGACCGAGCTTCCTGGCGGAGCCGAGCGGGGTCTGGTGCGTGCAGCTGCAAGGCGGAGGAGGGAGTCGACGCGGAGCGTCGGCGAGTGACGACAACGCCGCAGATGTGCGTGCCAGGGCCCGCGACTCCGGCAAGATCCGGAAGACAGGTCCTAGGCAACACGCGCCGTCAGGGAACACGTACGAGAGAACGAGGTCCACGGCCATGACCACCACCTCGGAGTCCCGCCCGGCCGCCCCGCCGCCGCTCGAACCCGCCCTCTCGGTCCGGCAGGTGCTCACCCTGGAGCGCGTGCAGGCCGGGGAGCCCGAGGTGGTGGCCGGGGCCGGGCAGCTCGACCGGCCGGTGCGCTGGGTGCACGTCGCCGAGGCCGCCGACGTCGGTGTGATGCTCAGCGGCGGCGAGATGGTGCTCACCACCGGTGTGCTGCTCGCCGGTGACGAGGCCAAGCAGGCCGAGTACATCCAGTCCCTGTACCGGGCGGAGGCCGCAGCCGTCGTCCTCGGGCTCGGCCGGGCGTTCCCGGCGCCGCCCGAGGTGATGCGCCGGGCCGCCGAGCGGTGCGGGCTGCCCCTGGTCGTCCTGCACCGGCCCTTCCCCTTCGCCGAGCTGACGGAGGAGGTCCAGTCCCGGCTGGTGCGGCGGAAGTTCGCCGCCGTCAGCCTGTCGGAGACCGTACGGACGGCGCTCACCGGCCTGATCACCGCGGGCGCTCCGCTGCAGCGGCTGCTCGACGAGGTCGCCCAGCACAGCGGCTGCCCGGTCGTCGTCACCAACCTCGCCCACCGCGTCCTCGCCACGGCGGGGGAGCGGTCCGCGGTGGACGACGTGCTGCGCGACTGGGAGCGCATCGCCCGGCAGGCCGGCGGCGGCGAGGGCGACGGCTGGATCCGCGCCGAGCTGGGCGGGCGCGGGGAGCACTGGGGCCGGCTGCTGCTGTGCGGGTACCGGGGCGAGACGGCGACCGGGAGGCTGCTCGCCGACCGGGCCGCCGAGGCCCTCGTCCTGCACCGCATGCTCGGTGGCGGCTCCGCCCACACCTGGGAGGAGCAGTCCGCGCAGGGCCTGCTGACCGACCTCGTCTCCGGCGTCGTACCGGCCCGGCAGCTGCTGCCCCGGGCGCGCGCGGCCGGGCTGCCGGTGAACCGGCGGACCTTCGTGCCCCTCGTCGTCCCGGGCGGTGATCCGGGACAACTGGAGCGGACACTGCGGGTGCTGGGGCTGTCCGGGCTGGTGGCCGAGCTGGCCGAGGAGGCCACCGCCGTGCTGCTCAGCCTCGCCCGCGACCAGCAGGCCGAGGCCCTGACGGCGCACTTCGCGGCGCGGCTGCGCACCCAGACCGGGGCGCCGCACACGGTGGTCGCCGCCGCCGATCCCCGTACCGACTGGGACGACGTGCCGGCCGGGCTGCGCGAGGCACGGCACGTCGCCGACGCCGTGGCCGACTCGTCCGCCGTCCTCGACCTGCCGCCCGTCGTACGGCTGCGGGACGTGCATCTGCGGGGACTGATCCGGCTGTTGCGCGACGACCCGCACGTGCAGTCCTTCGCCGAGCGCGAGTTGGACGGGCTGCTGTGCGAGGCCGACCCGGAGCTGTTCAACGTGCTGCGCACCTACCTGGCGACCGGGCGCAACAAGTCCCGTACCGCCCAGCTCCACCACGTCTCCCGGCCCGCCCTCTACCGCCGCCTGGAGGCGATACAGGCACGGCTGGGCGTCGACCTCGACGACTTCGAGCAGGCGGCCTCCGTCCACATCGCGCTCCTCGCGCACGACGCGCAACAGGGGTGAAACATGCCACGACCTGGGAAAACGGTGGTGAAACATGGGCTCGGCGACGCGTGACACGGTGGCACGCCCACGGCCCGGGGACGTGACACGCTGCCACTCAACCGGCGCCGCCGGACTTCCTAGGCTCACCGCACACCCAGCTACCGGAGGTCCCGATGAGCCGAGTGATCCGTGCCGCCCTCTTCCAGACCGCCTGGACCGGCGACAAGGAATCCATGATCCAGGTCCACGAGCAGGCGGCGCGCGACGCGGCCGCACAGGGCGCCCAAGTCCTCTGCTTCCAGGAGCTGTTCTACGGCCCCTACTTCTGCCAGGTCCAGGACAAGGCCTTCTACGAGTACGCCGAGCGGATCCCGGACGGCCCGACCGTCCAGCGCTTCCGGGCCCTCGCGCGGGAACTGGGCCTCGTCCTCGTCCTGCCCATGTACGAGGAGGAGCAGCCGGGCGTCCTCTACAACACCGCCGCCGTGATCGACGCGGACGGTTCCTACCTCGGCAAGTACCGCAAGACCCACATCCCCCAGGTCCAGGGATTCTGGGAGAAGTTCTACTTCCGCCCGGGCAACAGCGGCTGGCCCGTCTTCGACACGGCCGTGGGCCGGATCGGCGTCTACATCTGCTACGACCGCCACTTCCCGGAAGGCTGGCGGGCGTTGGGCCTGGCCGGTGCCGAGATCGTCTTCAACCCCTCGGCCACCTCCCGGGGCCTGTCCCGCTACCTGTGGCAGCTGGAGCAGCCGGCGGCAGCCGTCGCCAACGAGTACTTCGTCGGCGCGATCAACCGGGTCGGCGTGGAGGACCTGGGCGACAACGACTTCTACGGCACGACCTACTTCGTGGACCCGGAGGCCCAGTTCGTCGGCGAGGTGGCGAGCGACAAGGAGACCGAACTCGTCGTGCGCGACCTCGACCTGGCCAAGCTGCGCGAGGTCCGGGACCGCTGGCAGTTCTACCGCGACCGGGCGCCGGGGGCGTACACGCCGCTGACCGCGCCCTGATCGACCTGATCGCACCGACCGCACCGTCCACCCCGGGAGGAGAGGGAACCCCGTGAGCAGCCGTACCGTCATCCGCGGTGGTCTCGTCATCACCGCGTCCGACGAGATCCACGCCGACGTCCTGATCGAGGACGGCCGCATCGCCGCCCTCGCCGCCACCGGCACGCCCGCCGCCGAGGCGTTCGGCGCCGAGCGGGTCATCGACGCCACCGGGAAGTACGTCATCCCGGGCGGCGTCGACGCCCACACGCACATGGAGCTGCCGTTCGGCGGCACCTTCGCCTCCGACACCTTCGAGACCGGCACCCGGGCCGCCGCCTGGGGCGGGACGACCACGATCGTCGACTTCGCGGTGCAGAGCGTCGGACACACCCTGCGCGAGGGCCTGGACACCTGGCACGCCAAGGCCGAGGGCAACTGCGCGATCGACTACGCCTTCCACATGATCGTCTCCGATGTGAACGACGAGACGCTCAAGGAGATGGACCTGCTGATCGAGGAGGGCGTGACCTCGTTCAAGCAGTTCATGGCGTACCCGGGCGTCTTCTACTCCGACGACGGCCAGATCCTGCGCGCCATGCAGCGCTCCGCCGAGAACGGCGGCCTGATCATGATGCACGCCGAGAACGGCATCGCGATCGACGTCCTCGTGGAGCAGGCGCTGGCCCGGGGCGAGACCGACCCCCGCTACCACGGCGAGGTCCGCAAGGCCCTGCTGGAGGCCGAGGCCACCCACCGCGCCATCCGGCTCGCCCAGGTCGCCGGCGCGCCCCTGTACGTCGTGCACGTCTCGGCCATGGAAGCGGTCGCCGAGCTGGCGCGGGCGCGGGACGAGGGGCTGAACGTCTTCGGCGAGACCTGCCCGCAGTACCTGTTCCTGTCCACCGACAACCTTGCCGAGCCCGACTTCGAAGGTGCCAAGTACGTGTGCAGTACGCCCCTGCGGCCCAAGGAGCACCAGGCCAAGCTCTGGCAGGGCCTGCGCACCAACGATCTCCAGGTCGTCTCCACCGACCACTGCCCCTTCTGCTTCGTCGGCCAGAAGGAGCTGGGCCGCGGCGACTTCTCCAAGATCCCCAACGGTCTGCCCGGCGTCGAGAACCGCATGGACCTGCTGCACCAGGCCGTCGTCGACGGGCACATCTCCCGCCGCCGCTGGATCGAGATCGCCTGCGCCACCCCGGCCCGCATGTTCGGCCTGTACCCGAAGAAGGGCACCATCGCGCCGGGCGCCGACGCCGACGTCGTGATCTACGACCCGCACGCCGAGCAGGTCATGTCCGCCGAGACCCATCACATGAACGTCGACTACTCGGCGTACGAGGGCAGGCGGACCACCGGCCGGGTCGAGACCGTCCTCTCGCGCGGCGAACCCGTCATCACCGAGCGGGCGTACACCGGACACGCCGGGCACGGCGTCTACACCCCGCGCTCCACCTGTCAGTACCTCAACTAGGAGTGGCGCCCATGGACTTCGGACTCGTCCTGCAGACCGACCCGCCGGCCTCCCGCGTCATCAGCCTGATGAAACGGGCCGAGCGCAACGGCTTCAGCTACGGCTGGACCTTCGACTCCGCCGTGCTGTGGCAGGAGCCGTTCGTGATCTACAGCCAGATCCTGGCGAACACCACCAGGTTGAAGGTCGGCCCGATGGTCACCAACCCGGGGACCCGCACCTGGGAGGTCACCGCCTCCACCTTCGCCACCCTCAACGACATGTTCGGCAACCGCACCGTCTGCGGCATCGGCCGCGGCGACTCCGCCATGCGGGTCGCCGGCCGCAAGCCCAACACCCTGGCCCGGATCAGCGAGGCCATGAAGGTTATCCGCGCCCTCGGCCGGGGCGAGTCGGCCGACCTCGGCGGCGGCACGGTCGTCCGGTTCCCCTGGATCAGGCCGGGCGCCGAACTCCCCGTGTGGATGGCCGCGTACGGCCCCAAGGCGCTCAAGATGACCGGCGAGGAGGCCGACGGGTTCATCCTCCAGCTGTCCGACCTGTATCTCACCGAGTACATGGTCAAGGCCGTGAAGGACGCGGCCGTGGCCGCCGGACGCGATCCGTCGGACATCACCGTCTGCGTCGCCGCGCCCGCCTACGTCACCGAGGACGACTCGCCCGAGGCGCTCGCCCACGCGCGCGACCAGTGCCGGTGGTTCGGCGGGATGGTCGGCAACCACGTGGCCGACCTGGTCGCCAAGTACGGCGAGCACTCCGCCCAGGTGCCCGACGAACTCACCGACTACATCAAGGCCCGTGAGGGGTACGACTACTCCCACCACGGCCGGGCCGACAACCCCGACACCGCGTTCGTGCCCGACGAGATCGTCGACCGGTTCTGCGTCATCGGACCGGCCGAGAAGCACATCGAGAAGTTGAACGCGCTGCGCGAGCTGGGCGTCGACCAGTTCGCCGTGTACGACATGCACGACGCCCAGGAAGCCACCATCGACGCCTACGGCACGACGGTGATCCCGGCCGTCAACGCCTGACCGCAGCACACCGGTTGATCTCCCCCTTCCCGCCGTCCCGGGAAGGGGGTCCAGGGCGCACCGTGTTGATTCATCGGGACGCGCACCCCCCATCGGAGCCACCGCACGGCCTCTCCCCGTCCCACCCCACTTCGATTGGCCTGCTCATGACCGACACCGCTCCCACGGCCATACCGCCGTCCGCTCAAGTCACCCTCGCCGACGGCCGGGTGGAGATCGCCCCCGGTTCGCCGGGGCCCAGCGGCCCCTACGCCAACGAGGACCTGCTCCCCGTCCCCGTGGCGAAGCGCACCTGGACGACGTACAACTTCTCCGCGCTGTGGGTCGGCATGGCCCACAACACGGCCTCCTGGACCCTGGCGTCCGGGCTGATCGCGGTGGGCATGGACTGGAAGCAGGCCGTGTTCACCATCGCCCTCGCCAACCTGATCGTGCTCGTGCCGATGCTCCTCACCGGGCACGCGGGCCCCAAGTACGGCATCCCGTTCCCGGTCTTCGCCCGCGCCTCCTTCGGGGTGCGTGGCGCCAACCTCCCCGCTGTCGTACGGGCGTTGGTGGCGTGCGGCTGGTTCGGCATCCAGACCTGGATCGGCGGCGAGGCCATCTACTTCCTCGCCGGGAAGCTGATCGGCGGCAGCTGGTCGAACGCCTCGCACATCGGCGGCTACGCCTGGACCATGTGGCTGTCGTTCGCGATCTTCTGGGCCATCCAGCTCGCCATCATCTACCGGGGCATGGAGACCATCCGCCGGTTCGAGAACTGGGCCGCGCCGTTCGTGCTCGTCGGCGCCTTCGTGATGCTGTGGTGGATGAGCAGCAAGGCCGGCGGCGTCGGCCCGCTGTTCGACCAGCCGTCCAAGCTCGGCTGGGGCGGCGACTTCTGGAAGCTGTTCTGGCCGTCCCTCATGGGCATGATCGGCTTCTGGTCGACGCTGTCGCTGAACATCCCCGACTTCACCCGCTACGGCAAGAGCCAGAAGGCCCAGACCTGGGGCCAGGCCCTCGGCCTGCCGACCACGATGACCCTCTTCGCCTTCCTCTCCGTGCTCGTCACCTCCGGCTCGCAGGCGGTGTACGGCCAGCCCGTCTGGGACCCGGTCCAGCTCGCCGCCAAGACGGACAACGTGGTCGGCCTGCTCTACGCCCTGGTCACCGTGCTGGTGGCGACCCTCTCCGTGAACATCGCGGCCAACCTGGTCTCGCCGGCCTTCGACTTCTCCAACGTCGCGCCCCGCAAGGTGAGTTTCCGCACCGGCGCGCTGATCACCGCCGTCCTCGCCGTGCTGATCTTCCCCTGGAAGCTGTACTCCGACCCGCAGGGCTACATCTTCACCTGGCTCGGCCTGGTCGGCGGCCTGCTCGGCACGGTCGCGGGCATTCTCGTCGCCGACTACTGGATCCTGCGCCGCACCCGCCTCGTCCTCGCCGACCTGTACCGCGCGGGCGGCCGCTACTGGTACTCGGGCGGCTGGAACTGGCGGGCCGTCGTCGCCTTCGTGGTCGGCGGCGTCCTCGCCATCGGCGGCGCCGACTTCCATCCCCTGATCGACGGCCGCCCCGTCCCTGCCCTCAAGTCCCTCGCCGACTACGGCTGGGCCGTGGGCCTCGGCACCTCCCTGGTGCTCTACCTGACCCTGACCCTGCTGACCGGCCGCAGGCAGGAGCCCGCGCAGACGGGATGAGGGAGAGCCTCCCCCCGGGACACCCCGGCAGCCGTGAGCTGCCGGGGCCTCGGCGTTCTGCCACTGGAGGCGCTTCTCGGCCGGCCGATGGGCGCTCCCCCCGGTCAGCCGGACGCGCCGCTCCCCAGTGCCGCCACCGCGCCCTTCGCGGCCTTGATCGCGCCCTTGTTGATCTCGTCGGTGCTGGGGGCCTTCTTCGTGTCGAAGTCGCTGCCGCTGTAGGTGACGATGACCAGGGCGTTGGAGACGCGGGCCAGCACCATGCCCTCGCGGGTCTGCTGCTTGTCCTCGGTGGTGAGGTTCACGACGGAGTAGCCGGCGTCGCCGAGCCCCGGGACCGAGCCGCCGCCGCTCTTGTCGGCGACGCGCTGCTCGTACTCCTTCGTCGCCTTCTCGTCCGAGTCGGTGAGCTCGAAGGAGACGTCCAGCCAGCGGTAGTCGTAGCCCTTGAGGGCGTTCCACGAGCAGGTGCGGCGCAGCTTGGTGTCCGTCGAGGGGATCTCCTTGCCCTCGGTCTTCGCCCCGGGCACCAGGGACTTGACCGTCGCCACGGGTACGCCGGTGCAGGGCGCGGGCGCGGTGGTGAACGTCTTCGACGTGCTGGTGGAGGAGGGCTCGGAGGCCGAGTTCGTGGTCGTTCGACCGTCCTGCCGGTGCGCGGCGTCGGTCGGCGTGGCCGGACCCGAGGACAGGGCCCAGCCGGCGCAGGCGAGCACGGCGACCGGGGTCAGACGCGCGATGAGGGCGAGCGGCAGAGGAAGAGAACGCACGGCGCAGCTCTCGTGGGGGAGGGGGTGCGGAAGGGGGTCCGCAGGGTGGACGGGGACGACAGTGTCACACGACTCCGCGTGGGGCGGAAGTGAAAACGCGCTGCGTGCCCGCGCGGTGACGCAGGCCCACGAGAGATGCCCCGAGGGTCCCTTTTGGTGTTCTTGTCGCGGGGGTTCGGGTCGCGCCTCCCGCTCCGCATGCCGCCGCCGACGGCAGCCGGTCAGGCGACGCCATCGTTCCGCAGCCAGGTCCGGCTCCCGAACGAGGTGCAGGACCGCGCCGCGTCGACGGCCGCCCGGGCCAGGCACGAGGTGAACCAGTCACCGTCCTCCGGACCGGTCCGGGAGGCGAACTGATGGCAGAGGGAACCGTGGAAGACGTCACCGGCGCCGAGCGTGTCGACCACCTCGACCGCCGGCGCCGGCACCTCACCGCTTGCGCCGGGGCCGCGCCAGGCGATCGGCGCCTCCCCGTGCGTCACCGCGGTCCACCGCACGCCGTACGCCGCGAGACGGCCGAAGACATCCGCGTCGGTACGACAGCCGGGCGGGCGGAAGTCGGCGGAGCAGACGGCCACGTCGACGTGCGGCAGCAACTCCTCGAACGAGGGACGCCAGCGGCCGCCGTCGAGCACCGTGCGCCGCCCGAGGCGCCGCGCGGCCTCGGCCGCCGCCCGGGCGAGCGGCGGATGGTGACCGTCGATCAGGACCACATCGCTGTGCTCCACGAGCGCGGCCAGCCCGTCCGGCACCTCGATGTCGCCGGCCCCGGAGGTGTACGCGATCACGGCGCGGTCTCCGTGGCCGCCGCTGACAGCGATGGACGCCACGGTCGGCGGCTCGTCGCGGTGCGGGCTCGCGTCCTCGATCCGCACTCCGTGTTCGGAGAGATCCGAGCGGATGATCTCGGCGAGCCGGTGCCGGCCGACCGCCGTCACGAGCGTGGCGGAGCCGCCCAGGTGGGCGAACGTCACGGCGGCGTTGGCCGCGGGCCCTCCGGCCGCCAGGGCCTGCGCGGTGGCGTCGACCTTCTCGTTCGGCGTCGGCATGCGGTCGACGGCGTGGATGACATCGATCGTCGCGAGACCGACGAACAGCCCCGAGGGCGCGCTGTGGTTCGTGTTCATGGCAGTACGAAACCTCTCACCCGTCAGGAGGGAGCCTCCCCGCCCTCGGCCGTGGGCCGCGGGCGGGCCGTTCCGTCGGCGGGGCGGGCCCAGACTTCCCGGCGCCGGGACTCGTCCTCCTGGGCCAGGCGGCGCAGGACGGCGAGGACCGGTTCGAGGAGCAGGACGACGACGGCCGCGTGCTCGGCCAGCTTGAGGCGGTCCTCGATGCCCTCCAGCCGGTCGAGGTCGAGCTTGGCGGCGGAGGCGGCCAGTTCGGCGTAGGGCCTCAGCTCCTCGGTGCTGTACTCGACGCCGAGGCGGTTGAGGTCCATGAGGCTCGCGGCGAGCGCGCGGCGGTGCGGCGAGTCCGCGGAGATGTCCCAGCCCATGGCGTCCAGCAGTCGGTCGACCTGCGGTGCCTGCTCGTCGACAGCGTCCGTCTCCGCGGCGTCGACGGGGGTCGGCAGGGCGTAGTGCACGACTCCGAGCGTGGCGAGCGGGTCGAGGGGCTGGTCGAGCGCCGCGACGATCTCACGCGTGGCCGCGATGGACAGCCCGCCACGGGACGTCAGCGCGCGGATCAGGCGCAGGCGCTGGACGTGCTCGTCGCCGTACAGGGTCAGGGTCGCTCCGAGCGGCCGGCCGGGCGGCAGCAGGCCTTCCCGCAAGTAGTACTTGATCGTCCCCACCGGTGTCCCGGTCAGGCGGCTCAGGTCGGAGATCCTCATGCGCTCACTCGCTCGAACGGTTCTGTGCGTTCCGTGTGGTCTGTGTGTGATCAGTCTCCCAGGTCCCCGGTTGGACGGGCGCTGCTGGATAGTGCCAGTATCGAGCTGGAAAGTGAAGCTTTCCGGCCGACCTCGAAAGTCCGACCGACCTCGAAAACCGGAGCACCATGCCAGTCGCCCGACCCCCTGAGACCAGGCGCCCCGAGCAGGCCCCTGCCGAGACCCCCCGCTTCGGGAGGCGTGATGCATAGGCCGGCCCACGCGCTCCGTACCAGCGCTCGCGGGCTGCTGCGCCGGAAGAGCCTGTGGCTGCCGTCGGCCGCGATCCTCGGGGTGCTCTCCTTCGTCCTCTCCCTCCTCTACCTGGGGGCGAACGACAACCCGGCCGGCTCGATGAAGAACCTGCCGATCGCCCTGGTCGACGCGGACAGGGGCACCCACGTCGCCGGCCGGAGGATCGACCTCGGCAAGCAGGTCACCGCGCGGATCACGCGCTCCGCCGAGCTGAAGAGCAAGGTCACCTGGAAGGTCGTCGACCGCCGCACCGCCGACGACCTCATGGGCAACGACAAGGTGTTCGGCGCGCTCGTCGTCCCACGCGACTTCTCCGCCTCCGTGGCCGCCCTCGCCGGCCCGCCCCAGCGCCACCCGCACCCGCCGACCATGACGGTGCTGACCAACCCGGGCGCCGGCAGCTTCGGCTCCAACATGGCCGCCGAGATCAACCGCGAGATCGTCCGGAAGACCTCCGCCCAGGTGGGCGAGCAGCTCACCGCGCAGCTCGCCCAGCAGGCGAAACCGCAGGCCAAGGAGCAGGCCAGGATGCAGGGCGGCGGGATGCGGGCCGAGAAGCAGGCCGAGAAGGAGGCCAAGAAGCGAGCTGCCGCACCGGGTGCCGCCGCCGCGCAGCTGATGATCGCCGATCCGATCAAGGCCGAGGTCCGGCAGGGGCACCACCTCGGCGACCACAGCGGCCTCGGGCTGAGCGCCTTTTTCTACACGCTCGTGCTCGTCCTCGGCGGCATGCTGGGCGCCAACGTGATCCACACCCAGGTGGACACGGCGCTCGGATACGTCGCCAACGACAAGGGCCCGTACCGCGTCCTCGCGCCCGCCCAGCGCATCAGCCGCGTACGCCACTTCGCCGTCGGCTCGGTGCTCATGGTCGTCCTGTCGATGCTGACGTCCGCACTGGCCATGGCGGCGGCCGTGGGCGTCATCGGCATCGACGCCTCCCACCTGCCGCTGCTGTGGATCTTCGGCACGTGCGCCACGGCCGCGATGGGTCTCACCGCCCTGGCCCTGCTGGCCGCGTTCGGCACGCCTGGCCCGATCGTCTCCATGCTGGTCCTGATCGGCCTGGCCATCCCGTCCGCCGGCGGCACCGTGCCGCTGCAGGCGCTGCCGCCCTTCTACCGCTTCCTGGCCACCTTCGAGCCCTTCCGGCAGGTGGTCGACGGCGTCCGGTCCATCCTCTACTTCGACGCGCGGACCGACGCCGGACTCGGCCGCGCCTGGACGATGACCGGCATCGGCTTCGCCGTCGCCCTGGTGCTCGGCTTTGCCGTCACCCTCCTCTACGACGGCAAGGGCCTGCACCGCTTCGCGCTGCACGCGAAGGAACCGGACCCCGTCCCGGTCCCGGCGGTCTGAACCGGGCGGGGCAGCGGGAGCGGGGTCCGGTCGATAGCCTGCTCGGCGATCACGCGTACGCGCGTCCTGGCCGACAGCGAGGTGAGAGCTGCATGTTCACGACCCGGCCCACGCTCCAGGGCACCTTCGGCATGGTGTCCTCCACGCACTGGCTGGCCTCCCAGTCGGCGATGGCGGTCCTGGAGGACGGCGGCAACGCCTTCGACGCGGCCGTCGCCGGGGCGTTCGTCCTGCACGTGGTGGAGCCGCACCTGAACGGGCCCGCCGGCGAGGTGCCGATCCTGCTGGCCCCCGCGGGCGGCGAGGTGCGCGTGCTGTGCGGGCAGGGCGTGGCCCCGGCCGCCGCCACGGTCACGCACTACAAGGGGCTCGGCCTGGATCTCGTACCCGGCACCGGACCGCTCGCGGCCGCCGTGCCCGGCGCCTTCGACGCCTGGCTGCTGCTCCTGCGCGACCACGGCACCAAGTCCCTGGACGACGTGCTGAAGTACGCCATCGGGTACGCCGAACACGGGCACCCACCCGTGGAGAACGTCGGCGCGACCGTGGAGAGCGTGCGGAAGCTGTTCGAGACCGAGTGGACCTCGTCGGCGGAGGTGTACCTGCCCGGCGGCAGGGCACCCCGGCCCGGTGAACTGCTGCGCAACCCCGCCCTCGCCGCCACCTGGAAGCGGCTGCTCGCCGAGACCGGCGGCGCGGGCGGCCGGGAGGCGCGCATCGACGCCGCCCGCGAGGTGTGGCGCTCCGGCTTCATCGCCGAGGCCCTGCTACAGCAGTCCCGGCGGCCCACCCTGGACACCAGCGGCGAACGGCACACCGGCACGCTCACCGAGTCCGACCTGGCCGGCTGGTCGGCGTCGTACGAGACACCGGTGACGTACGACTGGAACGGCTGGACCGTGTGCAAGGCCGGCCCCTGGAGCCAGGGCCCCGCCCTCCTCCAGCAGCTCGCCCTGCTCCCGCCGGAACTGCCCGCCCCCGGCACGGCCGACTACGTCCACCTGCTGATCGAGGGCTGCAAACTCGCCATGGCCGACCGCGAGGCCTGGTACGGCGACGCCGCCGAGGTGCCTCTCGCCGAGCTGTTGTCGGACGGCTACAACGCCGCGCGGCGCGCCCTCGTCGGTGCCGAGGCGTCGTACGAGCTGCGCCCGGGCGGCCCCGGCGGACGCGTCCCGCGGCTGCCCGCGCAGGCACACGCGCGCGTGGACACCGGCGACGAGGCCGGCTTCAACCCGATGGGTGTGGACTCGATAGGTGTGGGCTCGATGGGCGTGGGCGAGCCGACCGTCGCCGAGCCCCGGGTCGCCGCCGACGGCACCACCCGCGGCGACACCTGCCACCTCGACGTCGTCGACCGCTGGGGCAACATGATCGCGGCCACGCCCAGCGGCGGCTGGCTCCAGTCCAACCCGGTGGTCCCGGAGCTGGGCTTCCCGCTCGGCACCCGGCTGCAGATGACCTGGCTGGAGGAGGGCCTGCCCAACTCCCTCACCCCGGGCCGCCGCCCCCGCACCACCCTCACCCCGTCTCTCGCCCTGCGCGACGGCGTTCCGGTGCTGGCGTTCGGCACCCCCGGCGGCGATCAGCAGGACCAGTGGCAGCTGCACTTCTTCCTCGCTGCCGCCCTGCGCGCCCCGGTCCGCGGCGGCCTCGATCTCCAGGGCGCCGTGGACGCCCCGAACTGGCACAACGACAGCTTCCCCAGCTCCTTCTACCCGCGCGGCCGCCGCCCCGGCAGCGTGACCGTCGAGTCCCGCATGCCGGCGGACGTGATCGAGGAACTGCGCCGCCGCGGCCACGACGTCACCGTCGGCCCCGCCTGGTCGGAAGGCCGGCTGTGCGCGGTGGCCCGGGACCCGGACACCGGCATCCTGTCGGCCGCGGCCAACCCCCGGGGGATGCAGGGCTACGCAGTAGGCCGCTGACAACCCGGCCCCCACGCCTGGCCGACCAAAACCCCGGCCCGCCCCGGCGACTCCAGCCCTGCCCCATACCTGGGGACCCGGGATCGGGCCCGCACCTGGCGACTACGGCTCCGGCCGGCACCTGGCGACCCGGGATCCGGCCACACGGGCGACTCCGGCCTTGTCCCGCCCCGGGCGACCCGGACCCCGGCCCGCACTGGCAACTCCGGCCCTGGCCCGCCCCCGGCGACTCGGGCTCCCGCCCGCCCGCCGGCGACCCGGGTTGGCATCCGGACGCACCGGCGACTCCGGCCTTGTCTCGCCCATGGCGACCTGCGTTCCGGCCCGCACCCCGTGACCCGGGCTCCACCCCCCGGCGACTCCGACCTTGGCCCGCACCGGGCGACGCGGGCCCCGGCCCGCACTGGCGACTACGGCTTCCCGCCCACGGCGACCCGAGATCTGGCCCGCACCCGGCGAAGCGGGCTTCGGCCGCCCGCGGCGACTCCGGCTCCGACCGGCACCCGGCGACCCGGGATCCGGCCGGCGCCTCGTGACCCGGGCTCCACCCCCCGGCGACTCCGACCTTGGCCCGCACCGGGCGACGCGGGCCCCGGCCCGCACTGGCGACTACGGCCTTCCCGCCCACGGCGACCCGAGATCTGGCCCGCACCCGGCGAAGCGGGCTTCGGCCGCCCGCGGCGACTCCGGCTCCGACCGGCACCCGGCGACCCGGGATCCGGCCCGCACCTCGTGACCCGGGCTCCAACCCGCCCCCGGCGACCCCGGCCCAGGCCCGCCCCCGGCGGCCCCGGCCCAGGCCCGCACCCGGCCCCTGGTTTTCATCCCGATTCCATCCGTCGTCCACCGCACAGGCGGGGATTGTCAGACGGGCGTGGTCTCATGGAGGCATGATCGACGACACCGAGACGTGGAGGTCCCCCCTGGACGAGGTCCTTGGGGGAGAGTTCCTCGCCCGCCACTCGGCAGATGTGGAAGAGGCGGTCCGCAAGGCGGCCGCGACCGAGATCCTGCCCCGCTTCCGCAGCCTCGCCGCGCACGAGGTGGACCAGAAGAGCGGACCGCACGACCTGGTGACGGACGCCGACCGGCTCGCCGAGCGGCAGCTGACCGAGACCCTGGGCGCCCTGCTGCCCGGCTCGGTCGTGGTCGGCGAGGAGGCGGTGCACGCCAACCCGGCCACGTACGACGCGATCCAGGGTGACGCCCCGGTCTGGATCATCGACCCGGTCGACGGCACCCGGCAGTTCGTGCACGGCGACGACGGCTTCTGCACCCTCGTCGCGCTCGCGTACCGAGGCTCCGTCATCGCCTCCTGGACCTACGCCCCCGCCCGCGACCAGTTCGCCACGGCCGTGCGCGGACAGGGCGCCTTCCTCGACGGGGAGCGCCTGTTCGCCGGCCCGCCCGCGCCCGGCCGGGACCTCCGTGTCGCCACCTCCCACCCCGACTTCACCACCGACGAGCAGAAGCGCGCGCTGCGCGCCCTGTGGACCGACGGCATTGCCCCGCGCCCCTGCGGGTCGGCCGGACTGGAGTATCTCGCCATAGCCCGGGGCGAGTTGGACGCCGTCGCGTTCAGCTGGGAAGCCGCCTGGGATCACGCGGCGGGCCTGCTGCTGGTCCAGGAGGCGGGCGGCGCCGACCTCACCATGACCGGTGAACCGTTCCGCATCACGGGCGGCAACACGCTGCCCTTCACCGCCGCCCGGGACGCCGCCACCGCCCGCCGCGTCGCCGAGGTGCTCCGCACGGCCGTCTGAGGCACCCGGCCCGGGGACTGTCGGTCCCCCGGCATATCCTGATCCCCAGTGGCCATCGGCTGACGAGGGGGTCCGAAGGTGCCGTCGATGCTCGATGCGGTCGTGGTGGGTGCGGGGCCGAACGGACTGACGGCCGCCGTGGAGCTGGCCCGCCGCGGGTTCTCCGTCGCCCTGTTCGAGGCGCGCTCCACCGTCGGCGGCGGCGCCCGCACCGAGGGGCTCACCCTGCCCGGCTTCCGGCACGACCCGTGCTCGGCCGCCCACCCCCTCGGCGTCAACTCTCCCGCGTTCCGTGCCCTTCCCCTGGAGCGCTACGGCCTGGAGTGGCTGCACCCCGACCTGCCCATGGCGCACCCCTTCCCGGACGGCAGCGCAGCCGTGCTGGCCCGCTCCGTCGCCGAGACGGCCGCCTCCTTCGGCCCGCGCGACGCGGGCGCCTACCGCAGACTGGTCGCGCCGTTCCTGCCCAGGTGGGACGCCCTCGCCCGGGACTTCATGTCCCTGCCGCTGACCGCGCTGCCCCGCGACCCGGTCACCCTCGCCCGCTTCGGGCTGGCCGGACTCCCGCCCTCCACTCTGCTGACCAGCCGCTTCCACGACGAGCGGTTCAAGGCCCTCTTCTCCGGCCTGGTCGCCCACGTCATGGCCCCGCTCAGCGGCTTCGCCACCAGCGCCGTCGGCCTGGTCTTCGCCCTGGCCGCGCACGCCCGCGGCTGGCCCGTGGCCCGCGGCGGCTCCCAGGCCATCTCCGACGCCCTCGCCGCCTACCTCAGGGATCTCGGCGGCCAGATCCACACCGACTACGAGGTCAAGCGCCTGGACGACCTGCCGCCCGCGCGCGCCTACGTCTTCGACACCTCGCCCACCGCGCTCGCCCGCATCGCCGGCTTCGGCGGTCACTACGACCGCTACCGCTACGGCGCCGGCGTCTTCAAGATCGACTACGCGCTGGACGGGCCCGTCCCGTGGACCGCGCCGGAGGCCCGCGTCGCCGGCACCGTGCAGATCGGCGCCAACCGCGCGGAGATCGGCCGGGCCCTGCGCGCCGCCTCCCGCGAGGGCCGCGCCCCCGACCGGCCGTTCCTGATCACCGTGCAGCCCAGCGTCGTCGACCCCACCCGGGCACCGGAGGGCAAGCACGTCTTCTGGGCGTACGGCCACGTCCCCAACGGCTGGACGGGCGACCTCACCGACGCCATGGAACGCCAGCTGGAGCGCTACGCGCCCGGCTTCCGCGACCGCGTCCTCGCCCGCGCCACGGCCGGCCCGGCCGAGGTCGCCGCCCGCAACGCCAACTACGTGGGCGGGGACATCGGCTGCGGCGCGGCCTCCGGGCTCCAGCTCCTCCTGCGCCCCAGACTGTCCCTGTTCCCGTACCGCACCCCCCACCCGGCGGTCTTCATCTGCTCCTCCGCCACCCCGCCGGGCCCCGGTGTGCACGGGATGTCGGGGCACAACGCGGCCAAGGCCGTCTGGAGAAGACTGAGGCAGGCATGACCACCATCACCCTCGTCCAGGGCGACATCACCCGGCAGAGCGCCGACGCCATCGTGAACGCGGCCAACTCCTCCCTGCTGGGCGGCGGAGGCGTCGACGGCGCCATCCACCGGCGCGGCGGCCCCGCGATCCTGGAGGACTGCCGTGCCCTGCGCGCCTCCCACTACGGCAAGGGCCTGCCCACCGGCCAGGCGGTCGCCACCACGGCGGGCGACCTGGACGCCCGCTGGGTGATCCACACCGTGGGCCCGGTCTGGTCCGCCTCCGAGGACCGCTCCGACCTGCTGGCCTCCTGCTACCGGGAATCCCTCCGCGTCGCCGACGAACTGGGCGCCCGTACCGTCGCCTTCCCGGCCATCTCCACCGGCGTGTACCGCTACCCGATGGAGGACGCGGCCCGCATCGCCGTGGAGACGGTACGAACCGCGAAGACGGAGGTCGAGGAGGTCAGGTTCGTCCTCTTTGACGAGCGGGCGTACGAGGCGTTCGCCGCGCAGCTCCGCTGACGGACTTCCTCTTCCTGCGCTGCGATCTGGAACTGGTGGACCGGGTGCCCTGCAGTGCGCGCTCGCCGGGATCCTGGCCTCGCTGCTGGGCGGGCGATGCGCCGCCGCGCTCCCCGCGGCCGGGGGGCCGCGCCAGGACACGGCCGTACCGGAGCCGGAGGCGTCCAGGTGAGCGAACCCACCCGGGGGACCCGGTCAGAAGATGCTGTAGAACGCCACCCTGGCGAAGGCGAGGCAGCACAGCGCACCCACGTAGCGGGCGACGAGCCTCAGGATCACCTCGAAGAGCGCGAACGTCTCACGAACCCGGAAGAGGTCCTCCGGGTCGTAGACGACGTGGATACCCGCCGTCTTCCGCTTGAACCGGCGGGAGTACGCGGAGCCGTCGGCCCCCGTGTAGGTGTACAGCGCACCCTCTCGCGTCACGTTCGTACCGGCGTTCCGTACGGCTCGGACGGTGATGCCGCGACGGGCCAGCACCACCCGGTCGAACGTCGCGATCGCGGCGGTGATGAGGTTGAGCAGGCCGATCAGCGCGCACACCCCCGCGATCAGCGCGAGGACCACGCCACCGACGCCGTGAGCCGCGCCGGCCCAGATCACGAAGCCGATGTATCCGAGCGCGACGGCGGCGAGGAGGAGACCGATCCACCGGAGCGCCGGATCGGCCGGCGTGGCCTCGGTACGGACCAGCGTGCTGCCGTCCGCCTCCCTTTCGTCGGGCAGACCGTCGTTGACAGCGGCGACGAAGGCGGCGGTGGCCGTCGGGTTGCCGCCCTCGACGCGGTGGGTCACGCCGTCGGTCAGGACGACTTCCACGACCCGCTCGCCGCCGACACGCGCTTCCTGTATGGCCGCCAGGGGGATTTCCGTACGCTCCCGGCCCCGCAGGATGCGGATCCGGTCGGCCTCGAGCTCGGCGGACACTCCACGTCCGTTGAGTATCTGGGAAGAAGGCATGCCCAGTGGACCATCGGCGCACAAGATGGGTTGTGCGGGGGTGGGAAGTAGGCTTGGCGATCTTCACGGGAGACCGGCCCGTGAGCGGTGAAGGGGGACACATGAGCGGCGACTGGCGTGCGGACCGGATCGGAGCCGCCCTGCGCGGCGAGAACCCGACCGTGCTGCGCCGGCTCGGGGCGGGATTCGCCGTGATCGGCGACGTGCAGTTCCTGCCCGGCTACTCGGTGCTCCTCGCGGACGAACCGGGCGTGCAGCGGCTGTCCGACCTGCCCAGGGCCAAGCGGCTGGCGTTCCTGTCCGACATGGACCGGCTCGGCGAAGCCGTGGAACGGGCCTGCCGCCGCCTCGACCCCGCGTTCCGCCGGGTCAACCTGGAGATCCTCGGCAACACGGACCCGTTCCTGCACGCCCACGTCTGGCCCCGCTACGAGTGGGAGCCGGCCGAGCTGGTCGCCCTGCCGGTCTGGCTGTATCCGCGGGACAGCTGGAGCGACGAACGGCACGCCCTGGGCCCGCGCCACGACGAGCTGCGGCAGGCGATCGCGGCGGAACTCGACAGGCACCCGGCCGGGGCGTGAACCCCTGGCCGACGGGGGAGCGGCACGCGCATGGCATCATCGGCCGGAGCACGACCGCAGCCGCACCCTGGAGTCCGATGAACGCCGCCCTCACCGCCCCGCCGGCGGTCGGCACCTCCCTGCTGGACGACTTCTCCCTGGAGATGACCGGCAAGGACGTGCCGAAACTGGAGGAGGCGCGCGACAGCATCCCCCGGGGCACGCGGATCAACGTCACCTTCCTCGCGGGCGAGGACCTCGGCATGCGGCTGGCCGCCGCCCGCGCGGTCAAGCGGCTCGGTTTCGTCCCCGTGCCGCACATCTCCGCCCGCCGGCTGCCCTCGCGGGACCACCTGGAGGAGTTCCTGGCCGGGCTCGCTGCCGACGGCACCGCCGAGAACGTGTTCGTGGTCGGCGGCGACCCCGCCCGCCCCGAGGGCCCCTACGCGGACGCGCTCTCCGTCATCCGTACCGGGCTGCTCCAGCGCCACGGCGTCCGGCACATCGGCGTCAGCGGCTACCCGGAGGGGCACCCCGCCATCACCGACCGCACGCTGTGGTCGGCGCTCACCGACAAGACCGCGGCCCTCGGCGCCGAGGATCTCGCGGGCGACGTGATCACCCAGTTCGGCTTCGACGTCGACCCGGTCCTCGCCTGGCTGGAGGCCGCCCGCGCCCGCGGGGTGCACCTGCCCGTCCGCATAGGCGTGCCCGGCCCGGCCGGTGTGCGCCGGCTGCTCGGTTACGCCGCCCGCTTCGGCGTCGCCACCAGCGCGTCCGTCGCCCGCAAGTACGGCTTCTCGCTGACGAACCTCATGGGTACGACCGGCCCGGACCGCTTCCTGCACGCGCTCGCCGACCGCTACGACCCGGCGCGGCACGGCGTCGTGAAGGTGCACTTCTACACCTTCGGCGGGCTGCGGACGACCGCGGAGTGGGCCGCCCGCTTCCGGCGGGGAGAGCGAGAAGGCTGACGGGCCGTCCCCCGCTGTCCGATATTTCGACGGCGTGCCGGTGGGTCGGTGGCCGTATCTGATCGGCGGGCCCGCGATCCCGGCCGGGGCCCCGGGACCGCCAACCGCCCTGCTCGCTGCTCTTGCGCTGCTCATGCCAGGGCTCTATAACGTCTCCTGCAGGTATCGGCGGGGATGGCCGGAAATGGCAGGTGCCGCCGACCAGGGGGATCCTCGACTCCGCCGCGATCGGCATCAATTGCCCGCAGACCGACGGAGACCGAACCATGACCGACGACGCCTATCGCGCTGCCCTGACCCGGCTGGCCGTCGACCCGGACTTCCGGGCCGAACTCGACGGCGACACCGACGAGGTGGCACGAAGACTGGGCCTGACCCCCGCGCAGGTCACCGAACTCCGCTCCCTCCGTGTCGAGTCCGGCACCGACGGGGGACCGGCCGCACTCGACCCCCGCCTGTCCAAGTCCTCCCTGTTCTTCGGCAGCGCGGCGCATGCGCTGGCGCACCACGACGTCACGGCCGACCACGCCGCTCCCGCGGATCACGTCGCCGCCGACCACCCCTCGGACCTGGCCGCTCCTGCCGAGGGCCACGAGGGCGTCGGCGGCCTCGACACCGCGTCGGCCGACTCCCACAGTCTGCTCGGCGGCCCGCTGCTGGACCGTTCTCCGGCCGAAGCGCCGGGCGGACCGGGCGAGTTCGGTGACTTCGGTGACTTCGGCGGGTTCGGCGAGTACGGCCACGAGGGCGCGGGCAACGAGGGCGCGGGCGCGGACCTCGGCGGGTTCGGCGGGGGTACCGAAGGGGACTTCGGCGGGTTCGGCGGCGGTGCCGACGGCGGGTTCGGCGGGATTGGCGGTGCCGACGGTGGGTTCGGCGGTGCCGATGGTGGGTTCGGTGACGGCGGCCTGGGCGCCGGTGGGTTCGGTGAGGGCGGCTTCGGTGAGGGCGGCCTGGGCACGGGCGGCTTCGGCGACGGTGGCTTCGGTGAAGGCGGCTTCGGCGGCGGCTTCGGTGACGGCGGTGCCGGTTCCGGTGGTGGGTTCGGCGACCTCGGAGGGCACGGCGGCTTCGGCGGTGCCGGTGGGGACGGTGGCTTCGGCGGCGTAGGCGGGGAAGGCGGCGACGCCGGCCACTTCGGCCACGGAGGCATCTACGACCGCGACGGCGGCGACGGCGGCGGTGACAGCGGAGGCGGCGCTGGCGGCGGTGGTGGTGAGGGCGGCGGTGACCCGGAGAACACCAATCGTCCGAGTGGCGGTGGTGGCCATGGCGGCGGTGAGGGTGGCGGCGGCGGCGAAGGCGGCGGTGACCCGGAGAACACCAATCGTCCCAGCGGTGGCGGTGGCCATGGTGGTGGTGAGGGTGGCGGTGGCGGCGAAGGCGGCGGTGACCCGGAGAACACCAACCGTCCCAGCGGCGGTGGTGGCCATGGTGGTGGTGAGGGTGGCGGTGGCGGCGGTGAGGGCGGCGGCGATCCGGAGAACACCAACCGTCCCAGCGGCGGCGGTGGCCACGGTGGTGAGGGCGGTGGCGGCGGCGAAGGCGGCGGTGACCCGGAGAACACCAACCGTCCCAGCGGTGGCGGTGGCCATGGCGGCGGTGATGGTGGGGGCGACGGAAACGGCGGAGGCAGCCAGGAGAACGTCGGTCGGCGTCCCGGCGGTTTCGGTGAGCCCGGCGGTGGCAACCGCATCATCGTCCAGGGCGGCCTGCCCGCCTCGGGTGAGGGTGGCAGCAGTGATCACATCATCGTCCAGGGCGGCCTGCCCGCCTCGGGCGAGGGTGACAGCGGTGATCACATCATCGTCCAGGGTGGCTTGACCGCCTCCGGCCTCGGAAACGCCGCCACGCACCTTCCGGACTCCGGCCCCGCCGCGGAAGGCGACGCAGGCTTCGACGGCGGAACGTTCGCCAGCGGTTCCGGGGCGGGCTGAGCCACCGCATGCTCTGCCATGTCTGCCGCGTCCACCTGCGGCGCGACTTCCCGTACTGCCTGCACTGCGGCACCCCGCGCCGGGGTGCCGCGCCGACGTCGTACACCGCGCCCCAACTGCGCGGCCTCGACGACCCCACGCTGCTCGTCCCGCTGACCGGCCCCGTCACCACGCTGGGCCGGGGCGAGGACAACGACGTGATCCTGTCCGACGGCAGCGTCTCTCGCCGCCACGCCCGTGTCGTCCGCACCGCCGAGGGCTTCCGGATCGAGGACCTGGACTCCTTCAACGGCACCGCGGTCGCCGGCGTCGACCTGCACGGCGGAGCCGCCCAGCTGGCCGACGGCACCGAGCTGTCCGTGGGCGACGTACGCCTGGTGTTCGAGCAGCCCCGCGACGCCCGGATCGGCTCCCGCACGATGGTCGTCGGCACCCAGCTGACCCAACTGCCCACCGCCGCACAGGAAGAGGAGGCCCCGGAGGCGGGCGGTCCGCTCACCGCACGCCCCCGCCGCCGTTCGGGCTGGGCCCTCAAGCAGATTCCCACCGAACGCGGCGCACCCCGCTGGGTGCTCAGCAGCACCCGCACCGGCCGCTATCTGGAACTGGACGAGCGCCAGGTCTTCCTGTGGCACGCGGTCGACGGCGAGAACACCGTACGGGACCTGCTGTTCGCCTACGCCGAGCGCTACGGCGAACTCGCCCTGCCCCGCATCGAGTCCGCGCTGGCCGCGTTCGCGGACGCCGGCCTGCTGCGCGGTCTGCCCGGCAGGCCGGAGGAGGAACGGCCGAAAGGCTGGCGCCGGGCGGCGCGTGCCGTGTACCGGGCGCTGCTCAAGCTGGAGGTGTCCGTCCCCGGCCTCGACCGGCTGGTGACCCGGCTCTACCAGGCTTTCGGCTGGCGGCTGTTCACCCGGGCCGGGGTGCTGCTGGCCTGGCTGTCGGTGGCCGGTGGCCTCGTCGCGTTCTTCGCCGCCCAGCACCGGCAGCACCTGCTGGACTTCGGCGGTGCGGGCGTGTGGGGCCCGGTCCTGCTCGTCGCCGGATACGTGACGGCCCTGCTCGTCCACGAGCTGACGCACGCGCTGGCCGTGAAGTCGTACGGCCGCAAGGTCCGGCGCGGCGGGTTCCTGCTGATGATGGGCATGCCGTTCGCGTTCGTGGACACCAGCGACATGTGGTTCGGCACCCGCTGGTCACGGGTCGTGGTGGCCCTGTCGGGGCCGCTGTCCACGGCGGCGCTGGCCGGCTGGTGCGCCGGCGGCGCGGCCCTGCTGCCCGCCGGACCCGCCTCGGCCGTCCTCTACCACCTCGCCTTCGGCCTCTACCTGAACACCCTCTACAACTTCAACCCGCTGATGCCGCTGGACGGTTACCAGGCGCTGACCGACGCCCTGCGCGTGCCCCGGCTGCGCGAGGAGGCCAGTGCCTACTTCCGTACGGGCCTGTGGCGCGACCTGCGCGCGGGCAACCGGCCGGGGCCGCGCCAGGCGGGCATGGCCGCCTACGGCCTCGCGGTCGTCGTGGGCACCTACGGCTTCCTCGCCCTCGCCCTGCTGGCCTGGCGCTCCCGGATCGGCGATCTGCTCGAAGGCCGGCTGGCCGAGCCGTGGACGACGGTGATCGAGGCGGCCGTGGTCGCCCTGGTGGCGTTCCCGGTGTGGTCCGCGCCCGTGCGCTGGCTGCTGCGCCGGGTACGGCGCCGGCGGGACGCGCAGGACATGGCACCGGGCGGCGGGCTCACCGCGCCCGTGGAGGGGACGGCATGACCGAGGACACGCACACCGACGACGGCTGGGCCGTACCCGGCTTCGAAGCCGTCCGCACGCTCGGCGAGGGGGCCGGAGGCCGGGTCGTCCTCGCCCGGCACACCGCGACCGGCGTGCCCGTCGCGGTCAAGTACCTGAGTGAACGCCTGCGCGCGGACCGGGAGTTCCTCGCCCGCTTCCGGGCCGAGGCCCGGCTGCTCGGCGAGCTGCGGCACCCGTGCGTGGTACGGCTGTACGAGTACGTCGAGGCACGCGCCGGAGCCGCGATCGTGATGGAGGCGGTGGACGGCGTCAGCCTGCGCCACCTGCTGCGCCGGCACGGGGCGACCGGCCCCGAGGCCGCGCTCGTCCTGCTCAAGGGCTCCCTGCTCGGGCTGGGCGCGGCCCATGCGGCCGGGGTCGTGCACCGCGACTACAAGCCGGAGAACGTCCTGGTCCGCGCCGACGGCACCAGCGCGCTGGCCGACTTCGGCATCGCGGTACGCAGCGGCCGGGAGACCGAGGCCGCCGGCACCCCCGCCTACATGGCGCCCGAGCAGTGGAACGGGGAGGCTGCCGGCCCGGCCGCCGACGTGTACGCGGCGTCCGTGGTGTTCTTCGAGTGCCTGACCGGACGGCGTCCGTTCCCCGGCGACGACCTGACCGCGCTGCGCCTGCAGCACCTGCGCGCACCCGCCCCGCTGGACGACGTACCCGCGCCGGTGCGCGGGCTGCTGCGCGCGGGCCTGGCGAAGGACCCGGCGGACCGGCCCGGCGTCGAGGCGTTCCTCGCCGACCTGGAACGGTCCGCCACGGAGGGCTACGGCGCGGGCTGGGAGGAGCGCGGCCGGCGTCGGCTGGCCGAACTCGCCTCTCTGCTCGCCCTGTTGTTCCCGTTCACCACGACCGCGACGCTCGAAGGCTCGGCCAGCGCGCTGACCCTGCTGGGCCGGCTGAAGCGCGGCGGATGGAAGGCGGCGACCGGCGCGGTGGCCGCGCTGGTGGTCGTCACGGGCGGGGCGACGTACGCGACGGGCCGCCCGCACGAGACGGCGACGACGGTGGCGAGTTCGACCCCGACACCGGTCGACTCGCCCACGACACCCGGTGCTTCGCCCTCCCCGTCCACCTCGCCGAGCAGCCTCCCGCCCACGACCGACACCACACCCTCGGCCACTCCCTCGGACAGCCCGCCGTCCTCGCCCACACCGTCCACGGAGACGACGGCACCGTCCGGCACCCCGACCGGCGCGTCCCCCAGCGCGGCTGGCCCCGGCACGATCACCATCACCATCGGCTCGTGGCAGCGCGGGCAGAAGCCGGGCACGCTCGTCGCGGCGGTGACCGTCGAGACGACCGGCACCGGTCCGCTGACCGTCACCGCGAACTACTACGTCGACACACCCGCCGACCCGTACGGCTCCCAGTCCCAGCCCCTGTCCGGGAGCACCCGCTACGACCTGACCTTCGAGGCGGACTTCTCCAACCACCCCTGCCGGGGGACCTGGGACGTCACGCTCAGCAGCGATCCGGCGGCCGCCGACGGCCCCCAGACGGCCTCCCTGGACGCCCCGCCGTGCTGAACACCGGCCTGAACACCGGCCTGAACATCGTCCGACGAGAACGGATCGACATGACCACAGCCACCACAGTGGCCGGCCGGCCCCTGTCCGGCTGGTCACGGGACACACGCTTCGGCACCTGGCACGCCCTGCTCCCGGACCCTCCCGGCGAGCCCGTGCTCGGCGCGCTGCGCATCGACCCGGCCCTGCTCGGGCCCGAGGGCACGCGCGAGCGCCTGGCGGCCGTGGTGCTCGCCACGGCGAAACTCCGGCTGCCCGGGCTGCTCGGCACGGTCGACCTCGTGGCCGAAGCCGGCGAGGTCTGGCTGCTCACGGCCCGACCGCCGGCCCCCGTGCTCGCCGACGTCCTGTCCGCCGACGGCCCCCGACCGGACGCGGGCAGCGTGGCGAGCGTCCTCAACGAGACCGCACAGACCCTGCTGGCCCTGCACACGGCGGGCCTGACCCACGGCTCGCTCGACCCGGACACCGTGGTCCTCGCCCCGGACGGCGTCGCCCTGCTGACCGAGGCGGGGCTGGGCTCGGTGCTGGGCGACGCGCCGCGGGCCGACCGCCAGGCAGCCGACATCGCCGCCTGGGCCGCCCTGGCCCGCACCCTCGGCACCGCCTGGGCGCAGGCCGGAACCCCCGCGGCGGACCTCTTCGCCCACTGCTCCGCCACCGCCGAGTCCGAGGGGCTGGCGGCGGCCCGGGCCGCGCTGGTGGCCGGGCGCGCGGCACTCCCGGCGGACTTCCTGCGCCGTACGGCACTGCGGGCGGCGGTGGCGGCGTCGACCCCGGAATTCACCCAAGGGCAGTCCGACCAAGGGCCGACGGCACCGGCAGACCGCGCCGAAGCCGCCCCCGAGCGCCCCGCCCCACCCGAGGACCGCCGCCCGGCACCGACCACAGCGGCCCCCACCGAACACCCCACCGAACGCCCTGCCGCCGCCCCCGCCCCCGGCACGGCGGCCCCGGACCAGCGGGCCGCCGCGCACTCCTCAGCCGCCGCCGATCAGCTCACCACGCCCGGCCGCGCCCAGCGTGCCGCGCCGGACGCCCAGGCCACCGTCCTCGGCAAGCGCAACCGTGTCACCTCACCCACGGCACCGGCCGGTGAAGACTCCGGCGAGATCCTGCTCCGCTTCGGGCCCGGGGTTCCCGTCGACGAGCAGGACGCCCTGTGTGCCCAGTGGCGCACGGAAGCCGCGGTACCCGCACAGCAGCGCCCGCGCCGCAGACGCCGGGGCTGGATCATCACCACGGCTGTCGTGGCGACAGCCGCGATCCTGCTCTGGCTGCTGCTGCGCCCCGGCTCCGCGCCCGCGGTCGTCGCCGTCCAGGTCCAGGCCCCCGCGGGGACGTTGCACTGCGGTCAGACCGCCGACATGGTCGGTGTCGTCACCACCGACGGCCACGGCGGCCCGGTCACCTACCAGTGGCTGCGCGGGGACGGCCAGACCTCGGGCGAGCTGGTCCGCACCGCCCACCGAGGTGAGCGCCGGCTCACGGTGCACCTGCGCTGGACCGTCCGCGGTCCCGGCCGCTTCCGGGGCACCGCCCGGCTGCTGATCGCGCACCAGCGGTCCCCGAGGGAGGCGAAGGCGACCTTCAGCTACGCCTGCCCCTGAGGGGCGGCCTTCACCGGGGCCCTGGCCACCCCCAGGTACGTGTCGGATTCTCGCCAGCGAACGGCCCCCGCGGTGGCCGATCCTGGACGCATGCAGACAGGGATGCACCTCGACCGGGAGCACTGCGTACGCGCCGTGCAGTCCAAGGACGCACGGTTCGACGGGTGGTTCTTCACGGCCGTCCTGACCACCCGCATCTACTGCCGGCCCAGCTGCCCGGTCGTACCGCCCAAGCCCGAGAACATGACGTTCTACCCGAGCGCCGCCGCCTGCCAGCAGGCCGGTTTCCGGGCCTGCAAGCGCTGCCGCCCGGACACCAGCCCCGGCTCCCCGGAGTGGAACCAGCGCGCCGACCTGGTGGCCCGGGCCATGCGGCTGATCGCCGACGGCGTCGTGGACCGCGAGGGCGTACCCGGACTCGCCTCCCGGCTCGGCTACAGCACCCGGCAGGTGGAGCGGCAACTGCTCGCCGAGCTGGGCGCCGGCCCCCTCGCGCTCGCCCGCGCCCAGCGCGCCGAGACCGCCCGCCTCCTCGTCGAGACGACCCCGCTGCCCATGGCGGAGATCGCCTTCGCGGCCGGCTTCTCCTCCATCCGCACCTTTAACGACACGGTCCGCGAGGTCTTCGCCCTGTCCCCGAGCGAGCTGCGCTCCAGGGTGCCGAAGAACAGGGCGAGTACCGGGGGCAGCACCTCCGGAACCCTCGCGCTGCGACTGCCGTTCCGCGCCCCGCTGAACCCCGACAACCTCTTCGGCCACCTGGCCGCCACGGCCGTACCCGGCGTCGAGGAGTGGCGGGACGGCGCGTACCGGCGCACGCTGCGCCTGCCGTACGGACACGGAATCGTCGCCCTCACCCCGAAACCCGACCACATCGCCTGCCGCCTCACCCTGAGTGACCTGCGCGACCTGACCGTGGCCATCAGCCGCTGCAGGCGCATGCTCGACCTGGACGCCGACCCCGTCGCGGTCGACGACCACTTGCGCACGGACCCGTTCCTCGCGCCCCTGGTCGACAAGGCCCCGGGCCGCCGGGTGCCGCGCACGGTCGACGAAGCCGAGTTCGCCGTACGGGCGGTACTCGGGCAGCAGGTCTCCACGGCCGCCGCCCGCACCCACGCGGCCCGCCTGGTCACGGCCCACGGCAAGCCCCTGGACGACTCCGAGGGCGGCCTCACCCACCTGTTCCCGTCCCCCGAGGCACTGGCCGCCGTGGACCCCGAGACCCTCGCCATGCCCCGCACCCGGCGCACCACCTTCACCACCCTCGTCCGCCAACTCGCCGACGGCACCCTCCACCTGGGCGTGGAGTCCGACTGGGCGGAAGCCCGCGCGCGCCTCCTCGACCTGCCCGGCTTCGGCCCCTGGACGGTCGACGTCATCGCCATGCGCGCCCTCGGCGACCCCGACGCCTTCCTCGCCACCGACCTCGGAATCCGGCGCGCCGCAGGGGAGTTGGGCCTGCCCGCCACCCCGGCCGCGCTCACCGCCCGCGCCGAGGCCTGGCGCCCCTGGCGGGCCTACGCGGTCCAGTACCTGTGGGCGACCGACAGCCACCCGATCAACTTCCTGCCCGTGTAAGGACGTTCGAGAGGACGTTCGAGAGGATCTTCGTGATGAAGCAGCACACCGTCATCGACAGCCCCTACGGCCCGCTCACCCTCGTCGCCGACGACGGCGTCCTGTGCGGCCTCTACATGACCGACCAGCGCCACCGGCCGGCCGAGGAGACCTTCGGCGGGCTCGACGACACCCCCTTCGCCGAGGCCGAAGAACAGTTGTCGGCCTACTTCGCGGGCGAGTTGAAGGAGTTCACCCTCGAACTGCGCCTGGACGGAACCCCGTTCCAGCGCAGCGTCTGGGAGCAGCTGACCCGCATCCCGTACGGCGAGACCCGCTCCTACGGCGAACTCGCCGACGCCCTCGGCAACCCCAAGGCCTCCCGCGCGGTCGGCCTCGCCAACGGCAAGAACCCGATCGGCATCATCGTCCCCTGCCACCGCGTCATCGGCGCGAGCGGCGACCTCACCGGCTACGGCGGCGGCCTGGACCGCAAGCGCCGCCTGCTGGACTTCGAACGGGGAACGGCCCTGTTCTAGCGTCCTACGCCGTCCCGCGCCGCCGCTCCCGGGCGTGCCGGAGACCTGCCGGAGACGCGCCGCACACTGAGGCGGCCCCGCGCCTTCACGCTGCCGCGTTGGCAGTGCTTCGGGGCTGTGAAACGCTGACTCCAGGGCTCAAATGTCCGGCATCTGCACATCGATCTCGAACGGGTGAGGCCGGCTGCCTGTCGGGAGTCCCCTGGTTCCGGACTTCCGTTCGGGAGAAGGAACAGCCATGACGACGACCGATCACGCTCACGACAGCGGCGAGCACGGTGACCCCACCTTGTACCGCACCCCTGCGGACGCCGTCGCCGCGCCCCCGGAGAAGCTCGCCTATGTCGTCGGTTTCGACCCGACCGCACAGCGCGCGGACGCGTTGTTCACCGTCGGCACCGACCCCGAATCCCCCGAATACGGCCGTGTGACCTCCCAGGCCGAGCTGCCCGACCCGGGCAACGAACTGCACCACTTCGGCTGGAACGCCTGCTCGAGCGCGCTGGCGCATGCCGGTCATCATCACGCCGCGCGGCGCTACCTCATCGTCCCAGGACTGCGCTCCTCCCGGCTGCACGTCTTCGACACCGGCCCCGATCCCGCCCACCCGCGCCTGGTCAAGGTGATCGAGCCCGAGGAGCTGGCCGCCAAGGCCGGATACTCGCGTCCGCACACACTCCACTGTGGTCCCGACGGAATGTTCCTCTCCTGCCTGGGCGGCGCGGACGGAGCGGACGGGCCCGGTGGCGTCGCGCTGCTGGACCACGAGAGCTTCGACGTGCTCCGCGCCTGGGAGAGTGACCGCGGACCGCAGCGGCTCGCCTACGACCTCTGGTGGCATCTGCGCCAGAACATCGCTGTGACCAGCGAGTGGGGGACCCCCTCGATGATCGAGGACGGCCTCGTCCCCGAACTGCTTCTGGATCGCCGGTACGGCCACTCACTGCACTTCTGGGAGCTGGACTCCGGCCGGCATCTGCAGCGCGTCGATCTCGGAGACGAGAACCAGATGGTGCTGGAACTGCGCCCCGCGCACGACCCCGAGGCCACGTGGGGATTCACCAACACCGTGGTCGACGTGGAGAACCTGTCGGCGTCGGTGTGGTTGTGGAACCGGGAGGGCGAGGACTTCGTCGTCCGCAAGGTGATCACCGTCGAGGCCGAGCCCGCGCGAACGGAGGACCTGCCCCCGGCTCTGCAGCCGTTCGGCGCCGTGCCCCCGTTGATCACCGACATCGACCTGTCGGTGGACGACCAGTGGCTGTACGTATCCGCCTGGGGAACCGGCGACCTGCTCCAGTACGACGTGAGCGACCCGTTCCATCCCCGGCAGACCGCGTCCGTGCGTCTCGGCGGCATCGTCGGCAGCCGGCCGCACCCCGCCGAGCCGGACACTCCGCTGACGGGCGGAGCCCAGATGGTCGAGCTCAGCCGCGACGGACGGCGCGTGTACCTGACGAATTCCCTGTACGCCGCCTGGGACGCACAGTTCTATCCCGCGGGCATCGACCCGTGGATGGTCAAACTCGACGCCGACACCTCACACGGCGGGCTCTCCGTCGACAGCCACTTCTTCCCGCACGGCCTGGACTTCCTCGGCCTGAGCGTGCACCAGACCCGCCTCCAAGGCGGCGACGCCTCCTCTGATTCGTACTGCTACCGCCGCTGACCGAGGCTAGCGGGTGCTCTCGGCGCTGACCCTGCGCAGCAGCACGCGGTAGTGGTCCCTAGCCGCCCAAGCCCCATCGCACGCCCGCCACAACCCCGAGCACCACGGCAGGCACCACCCACGCCCACCCCATGACCCGCCGCACCGACGGCAGCAGCCACAAGCCCGTCGTCGCACCGGCAGCCCCGATGGTGAGGACACAGGACAGGACGATGCCGGCGTAGGCGTCGTCGTCCCAGGAGCCTGACGGGCGGATGGTCAGGGCGGTCCGGCAGAAGTACGCGGCGATGAGGGTGAGCAGGATCAGTGGTACGGCGAGGACCAGGCGGAGGCCGCCGCGGTCGCTGTGCGGGTCGGAAGGGCGGGTCATCTATCGCCGTCCAGTCGACGAAGTAGCTCGGGCAGCGCCGTGCCGATCGGTTCCCGAACGACCTCGTCGGCGCGGTCGTCGTACGGCGTCGGTTCGGCGTTGACGATGATCAGGCGGGCGCCGTTGTCGGCGGCGACGCCGGCGAGGCCCGCGGCGGGCTGGACCTGGAGGCTGGAGCCGACGGCGATGAAGAGGGTGCAGGCCTTGGTGATGGCGAGGGCCTCGCCGAGGACGACGGGGTCGAGCCGCTGGCCGAACATCACGGTCGCCGATTTCAGGATCCCGCCGCACTCCAGACAGGGCGGATCCTCCTCGCCGGCCTCGACCCGGGCGAGCGCGTCCTCCATCGGCCCGCGGGCGTGGCACTTGGTGCACACCACGCTGCGTGCGGTGCCGTGCAGCTCGAGCACCTTGCGGTCGGGCATGCCGGCGAGCTGGTGGAGGCCGTCCACGTTCTGGGTGATCACCCGTACGGGGATCCCGGACTTCTCGAGCTCGGCGATGGCGAGGTGCGCGGCGTTCGGCTCGGCCTTCAGCGTGCGGTTCTTGCGCCGCATCTGCCATGACCTGCGCCGGATCTCGGGATCGCCCATGTAGTACTCGTACGTCACGAGCTTCTCGGCCTCGGGGTCCCGCCGCCACAGCCCGTTCGGACCGCGGTAGTCGGGGATGCCGGAGTCGGTGGAGATACCGGCGCCGCTGAGGATCGCGACGAGGGGCTTGGTCATGGGCCGAGCGTAGGACGCCTGCCCCTGTGGGGCGAACGGATATTCGGGGCGCCGTCGGGGTGGGGACCCGCCGGGCCGGGGGAACGGGGAGTCGCGGACGGACACCCGGGGGAGGACCATCGAAGTCACGGATGCAAGGTGGTGGCTGATGGGGACGCCGTCGATGCTTTTCAGTGAGAGTCCGGAGGATCCGTTCGCTCTCGGACACGCCGCCTCGGCCGTGTTCGACGATCACGGCACGGTGGTCGGCTGGAGTGCACGCGCAGAGGAGCTGCTGGGCTATACGGCCAAGGAGGCGATCGGGCGGGCGTGGCGGGACGTTCTGCTCGACGCCCGTGATCGGCCTGCCGCGCGGTCCGTCGTCGTGGATGCCGTGAGGACGGGGGGCTGGTTCGGCGTCCTGCCCGTACGGCACCGCGACGGACGGCGTGTGGAGCTGGGTGTCCGCGCCCGTGCGGTCACCCGGGGCGGGGACGGCCGGGAGTGGATCCTGGTCGGCGCCCCTGCCGAGGAGGTCATCGCCTGGCAGCGGGACCGTGCGCTGCTGGACGGCCTCTACCGCCGGTCCCCGATCGGTCTGGTCACCTACGGCCCGGACAGGAGAGTGCTCCGGGTCAACCGCGCGGTCGAAAAGGCGAGCGGCGTCCCGGCCGAGGCGCCGGTGGGCCGTCACCCCCGGGAATTCATGGTCGACGAGGACGCGGGTCCCGCCGATGAGCGGGTACGGCACGTCCTGGAGACCGGCGAGCCGTTGGTCTTCACCGAGCAGTCCGCCCGGGCACGCCACGATCCCGGCCGGGAGCGCATCGTGTCCGTCTCCGCGTTCCGGATGGAGGACCCCTCGGGCCGGGTTCTCGGCGTGGCCGAGACGATCGAGGACGTGACCGACCGTTACCGGGCCCAGCGCAGGCTCGCCCTGCTGAACGAGGCGAGCACCCGGGTCGGAAACTCACTGGACGTGATGCGGACGGCCCGGGAACTGGCCGAGGTGGCCGTCGACGGCCTGGCCGACCACTGCTCCGTGGACCTCCTGAAACCGGTGACGCTGGGTGACGAACCGCCCTCCGGTGTATCAGGTCCGCTGCTCCGCGTGGCCCTCGCGCCCCCGGAGCGCCGGATACCGTTCCACGAGGGCGAGGTGGTCCCGCTCCTCCCGGAGTCCGCACAGGCGCGGTGCCTGGCCGAACGGCGCACGATTCTCGATCGGCAGCTGTCTCTGCGCCCCGAGTGGTACGCCATGGACCGGCGACGGATCGAGGTCGCCGCGGGGCTCGGCGTTCATTCGCTGATCGCGGTGCCCCTCGTGGCGCGCGGCCGCGTACTGGGCGTGGTGAGCCTGTGGCGATCGCGCCATTCCGAGCCCTTCGAGGACGACGACGCCGCGGTGGCCCAGGAGATCTCCTCGCGTGCGGCCGTCTGCATCGACAACGCGCGCCGCTTCACCCAGCAGCAGAGCGCCGCGCTCACGCTCCAGCGCAGCCTGCTGCCGAGCGCGGCGACCGACCTGCCGGCCGTCGAGGTGGCCTGCCGGTACCTCCCGGCGAGCGGCGAACCGGGTATCGGCGGTGACTGGTTCGACGTGATCCCGTTGTCGGGAGCCCGGGTCGCCCTCGTCGTGGGGGACGTCGTCGGCCACGGGATCCACGCCGCGGCCTCGATGGGCCGCCTGCGGGCCGCCGTGCGCACCCTGGCCAGCCTCGACCTCGAACCCGACGAGGTGATGGCCCGGCTGGACGATCTCGTCAGTCTGCTGGCCACCGAGCTGGAGGCGAACGCCGACGGCAACGGCTCGGCGGTCGAGCAGGTGCTCGGCGCCACCTGTCTCTACGCGGTCTACGACCCGGTCTCCCGGCACTGCTCCCTGGCCCGCGCCGGCCACCCGGCACCCCTGGTGGCCACCCCGGACGGCGAGGTGACCGTGCTCGACCCGCCCGCGGGGCCACCGCTCGGGCTGGGCGGACTGCCGTTCGAAACGTACGACCTCGACCTCCCCGAGGGCAGCCTGCTCGCGCTCTACACCAACGGCCTCCTGGAGGCGCGCAGCGGCGACATCGACGCCGCCCTGGACAACCTGAGCGCGTGTCTCGCCCGCTCCACCGATCCGCTGGACCACACCTGCCACGCCGCGATCGACGCACTGCTGCCCGTCGGCCACGTTCCCGCCGACGACATCGCGCTGCTCATCGCCCGTACCCGGGTGCTGCCGCCGGAGAACGTCGCCTCGTGGCAGCTGCCCCTGGAAGCGACCGCCGCTGCCCGTGCGAGGGAGCTGGCCACGGCGAAACTGACCGAATGGGGGCTGGAGGAGCTGGCCTTCACCACCGAGCTGGTCGCCAGCGAGCTCGTCACCAACGCCTACCGGTACGCGCAGGGCCCCGTCACGCTGCGCCTGATCCGTACGCAGTGCCTGATCTGCGAGGTGTCCGACACCAGCCACACCTCCCCTCACCTCAGGCGGGCCCGCAGCACGGACGAGGGCGGACGCGGGCTCTTCCTGGTCGCGCAGCTCACGGAGCGCTGGGGCACCCGTTACACCCACGCCGGCAAGACCGTCTGGACGGAGCAGTCCCTGCCGACCGCATGACCCCGCGACCGGTGGCCGTGGGGTCATGGGGTCGTGGGGTCGTGGGGTCGTCGTCAGATCACCCGGTGGCCGTTCTCGAGCTCCGCCGTTCCCGAGCCCTGTGCCAGGACGTCGAGTGCGGCCAGGACGCGGCGGCCCAGGGCGCCGGGCAGATGGGCGGCGAGTTCCTCGCGGGGGACCAGGCGCCAGGACAGCAGCTCCTCCTCCTGCAGGCGGATGGCCTTGAACTCGGCGTCGGTGAGGACACCGCCGTCGTACAGGTACGCCACCAGCGGCGGCCGGCCCCTGCCGTGCACCCAGTCCACGGCCAGCAGCCGGCCGAGGTCCCGGTCCAGGCCGATCTCCTCGAGCGTCTCGCGGCGTGCTCCCTGGCGGGGCGTCTCGCCGTCGTCCGACTCGATCGTGCCGCCGGGAAGCGCCCAGCCCTCACGGTAGTTGGGCTCCACGAGCAGCACTCGCCCCTCGGCGTCCCGGAACAGGGCGGCCGCGCCGGCGAGGACACGGGGGAGGCTCGCGATGTACGCGGCGAAGTCGTCAGTCGTGGTCACCCAGGAAGGGTAACCAGGCGCCGGACGGCTACGGCCCGGTCGTCGCCAGGCGCAGGGTGCGCTCGGCCAGCGCACTGATCCGTACGCCGTCGAACCCGAACACCGCGCTCCGGACCGTGTCCTCCAACGGGTCCTTCCACTGGTCAGGGATGGCCGCCGCGCCGGTGAGCACTCCGGCCACCGAGCCGGCCGTGGCCCCGTTGGAGTCGGTGTCCAGGCCGCCGCGGACGGTCAGGGCGATGGTCCGGGTGAAGTCGCCGTCGCCGTACAGCAGGCCCGCGGTGAGGACAGCCGCGTTCGGCACGGTGTGGATCCAGCCGAGCCCCGCGGTCTCCGCGGACACCGTGGCCAGCGTCTCCTCCCAGGGCAGCCGGGTCTCGTGCAGGGACACCACGCGGCGCACGGCGCGGGCCAGCCTGCTGCTCGCCGGGATCTCGGTGAGCGCGGTCTCCAGCGCGTCCCGCACGCTCGGCGCGGTGAAGGCGGCCGCGATCAGCGCGGCCGCCCACATCGCGCCGTAGACGCCGTTGCCGGTGTGCGAGAGCACCGCGTCCCGGCGGGCCAGCGAGGCGGCCCGGCGCGGGTCGCCCGGGCAGGTCCAGCCGTAGACGTCGGCGCGGATCAGCGCGCCGATCCACTCCTGGTACGGGTTGTCGTACGTCGCCGTCAGCGGCGGCTTCAGACCGTTCGCGAGATTGCGGTACGCCGCCCGTTCCGCGGTGAAGGTCTGCAGGTACGGCAGCCTGAGCAGCCACAGGTCGCCGACCTGCTCGGTGCTGAAGCCGAAGCCGTGGGTCTCCAGCAGATGCAGCCCGAGGATCGCGTAGTCGACGTCGTCGTCGCGGCAGCTGCCGTGGATACGGCCGCGCACGCACTGGCGCCACTCCGGGCGCAGCACGGCGCCGTCGGCCGCGTCAGCGGGCTCGGGCAGGTAGTCGGTGAGCGGCAGCGCGGCGGCCCGGCGCAGATAGCGGTCGATGCGCTCGCGCGTCCACACCTCGCCCTGCTCGACCGGCTTGCCGAGCATGTTGCCCGCGATGCGGCCGAGCCAGCCGCCGTGGACGCGGTCGGCGAGGCCGACGGGGTCCGGGCCGGTGTCGAGGGTGTCGAGGGTGCCGAGGTGGCTCATGGCTGGGGTCTACCCGTTTTCGCGAGCGCACTCCCAGGGGCCTTCGAGGGCTTTGCCGGGCCTTCCAGCCTTCGGTCGGAGCATGACGGCGGGGCTGTCCTCCGGTTAAGGTCGCAGCGGCGCGACTGGCCCTGACGTGCACGTGCGCGGGGGCCCGGAGAGCAAGGGGAATGCAAGGTGGCGGACGCTGCAGGCAACGAGACCCGTCGGGTGCTCATCGCCGCGGACAAGTTCAAGGGCTCGCTGACGGCCGTGCAGGTCGCCGAGCGGGTGACGGCCGGGCTGCGCCGCGTCGTGCCGTCGGCCGAGGTCGAGGCGCTGCCCGTGGCCGACGGCGGCGACGGGACCGTGGACGCGGCGGTCGCGGCCGGTTTCGAACGCCAGGAGGTCCGGGTCGCCGGGCCGCTCGGGCAGGAGGTGACCGCCGCGTTCGCGCTGCGCGGCGACACCGCGGTCGTGGAGATGGCCGAGGCGAGCGGGCTGCAGCGGCTGCCCGCCGGTGTGCTCGCGCCGCTGACGGCCTCCACGTACGGCTCCGGAGAGCTGCTGCGGGCCGCGCTGGACGCGGGCGCGCGGACCATCGTGTTCGGCGTGGGCGGCAGTGCCACGACCGACGGCGGCGCCGGGATGCTGTCGGCGCTCGGCGCGCGGTTCCTGGACGCGGACGGCGAGCCGGTGTCCCCGGGCGGCGGCGGCCTGGCCGACCTCGCCCGCGCCGACCTGTCCGGCCTCGATCCGCGCCTGGCCTCCGTCGAGCTGGTGCTCGCCAGCGACGTCGACAACCCGCTGACCGGGCCGAAGGGCGCGCCCGCGGTGTACGGCCCGCAGAAGGGCGCCTCCCCGGACGACGTGGCGACCCTGGACGCGGCGCTGGCCCACTTCGCGAAGGTCCTGGAGGCGGCCGTGGGGCCGCGTGCCGCCGAGCACGCGGCGGCACCGGGCGCCGGAGCGGCCGGCGGCATCGGCTACGGCGCGCTCCTCCTGGGCGCCCGCTTCCGGCCCGGCATCGAGGTCATGCTGGACGTGCTCGGCTTCGCTCCGGCGCTGGACCGGGCCGATCTGGTGATCACGGGCGAGGGCTCGCTGGACGAGCAGACCCTGCACGGCAAGGCGCCCGCCGGCGTGGCCGCGGCCGCGCGTGCTGCCGGCAAGGAGGTCGTCGCGGTGTGCGGGCGGCTCGCTCTGCCGGAGGAGGCGCTGCGGCGGGCGGGGATCTCGCGTGCGTACGCCCTTACGTCGGTCGAGCCGGACGTCGCCACGTGCATCGCGGATGCGGGGCCGATCCTGGAGCGGGTCGCCGTTCGCATCGCTGAGGACTACCTGGGCTGATGCCTCTGGGGGCTCCGCCCCAGGAGGGCCGCGCACGCCCCGGGTGCGTATACAGCGAAGGGCCCCGGACCAAAGCAGGTCCGGGGCCCTCGCAGCGGAGCGTTACGGCAGCTGGGCCGCCCGGGCCTCGCGGCGGTTGTCGCGGAAGTTGTTCACCCGGCGGGCCGTGGCGAACAGCGGGATCACCGCGCCCATGACCAGCTGCAGGGCGCAGCCCGTCTGGAGGAGCAGCTGACCGCTCGGGGCGTCGAAGGCCCAGGCGGCCAGGAGGCCCATGGACAGGACGATCCAGGACAGCATCGCGACCGCGAGGCGGCCCCGCGGCTTCGGGTACTCGACCCGGCTCACCATCAGCCAGGCCGTGCCGAGGATCGCCAGGAGCGTCGCGAAGAACGGCAGCTCCAGGAGCACGATCGAGACGACCGTCAGCGCGCCGAACGGCGAGGGCATGCCCTGGAACATGCCGTCCTTCATGGTCACGCAGGAGAAGCGGGCCAGGCGTAGGACGACGGCCAGGAGGACCACGATGGCCCCGACCGCCGCCACCTTCTGGTAGGCGTCGTCCGCGACCATGCCGTAGACCAGCACGAAGTACGCCGGTGCCAGGCCGAAGCTGATCAGGTCCGAGAGGTTGTCCAGCTCGGCGCCCATGGGGGAGGAGCGCAGCTTACGCGCCACCAGGCCGTCGAACAGGTCGAACACGGCCGCGCACAGCATCAGGATGACCGCCGTGGCCGCGCTGTTGCGCGCCATGCCGGACTCCTGGCTGTCGGTGAGGTGCGGGATCAGGATCCCGGTGGTGGTGAAGTACACCGCCATGAAGCCGCACGTGGCGTTGCCCAGCGTGAGGGTGTCCGCTATCGAGAGGCGGAGAGAGAGCGGCATCTCCTCCTCTTCGTCGACCTCGTCGGCCTCGGGCACCCAGCCCGCCTGAGTCTCCGGATCAATCACGGTCAATGCGAGTCACCCCAGCCACGGTCTTCTGACCGACCTCGACCGCGACCTCCACGCCCTCGGGCAGGTAGAGGTCGACGCGCGAGCCGAAGCGAATCAAGCCGATCCGGTCGCCCTGCTCGACCTTCGTGCCCTCCGGGATGTAGGGCACGATGCGGCGGGCCACCGCACCGGCGATCTGGATCATCTCGATGTCGCCGAGTTCGGTGTCGAAATGCCAGACTACGCGCTCGTTGTTCTCGCTCTCCTTGTTGAAAGCGGGAACGAAGCCGCCGGGGATGTGCTCGACCGACGTCACCGTGCCCGCGAGGGGCGCGCGGTTGACGTGGACGTTCAGCGGGCTCATGAAGATCGCGACGCGGGTGCGGCCGTCCTTCCACGGCATGATGCTCTGCACCACACCGTCGGCGGGCGAGATGACCCGGCCACGGGTGATCTCACGCTCGGGGTCGCGGAAGAACCACAGCATGCCCGCCGCGAGCGCGGTGGCGGGCACGGCGACGGCCTTGGCCACGCCGGAGCGGCGGGCGCGGGCCAGGCTGAGGGCTGCGGTGGCGACGGTCGGGAGAAGCCACGGCGATGCTCCGCGCGCGAGGCGTACGCCGGCTCGGCTGTCGCGAGGTGCAGAGGTTTGGCTGTGGGGCATGGATGACCTTCGTAGCGGATGATGCCGCGCACTGACGGGGGACGGCGGCTTTCCGGGGATCGTACCGGTCGGGGGCTACAACTGGGCAAGCCAGGAAGCCGAGTCGACGGCTGAAGACTGTCAACGGGGTGTGATCTTCTTCTCGAAGAAAACACCCCGTATCCAGACAATCAGCCCTGGAACCGATACTCTTCGAGCAACCTGCGCCCGATGATCATTTTCTGGATCTCGGCGGTGCCTTCACCGATGAGCAACATCGGGGCCTCCCGGTAGAGGCGCTCGATCTCGTACTCCTTGGAGAAGCCGTAGCCGCCGTGGATCCGGAAGGCGTCCTCCACGACCTCCTTGCAGTACTCGGAGGCGAGGTACTTCGCCATCCCTGCCTCGAGGTCGTTTCGTTCCCCGGAGTCCTTCTTGCGTGCCGCGTTGACCATCATGGCATGCGCGGCCTCGACCTTGGTGGCCATTTCTGCCAGTTTGAACTGGATCGCCTGGTGCTGGGCGATCGGCTTGCCGAAGGTGTGCCGCTGCTGGGCGTACTGGACGCCCAGTTCGAACGCACGCTGAGCGACGCCACAGCCACGCGCCGCCACATTGACGCGGCCGACCTCGACGCCGTCCATCATTTGGTAAAAACCTCGGCCGGTGACGCCGCCGAGCACCCGGTCGGCCGGAATCCGCAGGCCGTCCATGATCAGCTCGGTGGTGTCGACGCCCTTGTAGCCCATCTTCTCGATCTTGCCGGGGATCGTCAGACCCGGGCGGACCTCGCCGAAGCCGGGCTCCTTCTCCACCAGGAAGGTCGTCATGGACTTGTGGGGCGCGGTGCCCTCGGGGTGTCCTTCGTCACTTCGGACCAGAACGGCCACCAGAGACGACGTACCGCCGTTCGTCAGCCACATCTTCTGGCCGTTCAGGACGTACTCGTCGCCGTCCTTGACCGCCTTCGACGTGATCGCCGACACATCGGAGCCCAGGCCCGGCTCCGACATCGAGAAGGCGCCCCGGACGTCGCCGGCCGCCATCCTCGGCAGGAAGTGGTCCTTCTGCTCCTGCGTGCCGTGCTGCTTGAGCATGTACGCGACGATGAAGTGCGTGTTGATGATGCCGGACACCGACATCCAGCCCCGGGCGATCTCCTCCACGCACAGCGCGTAGGTGAGGAGCGACTCGCCCAGACCCCCGTACTCCTCGGGGATCATCAGACCGAACAGCCCGAGTTCCTTCAGGCCGTCCACGATCTGCTGCGGGTACTCGTCGCGGTGCTCCAGCTCGGTCGCGACCGGGATGATCTCTTTGTCGACAAAGTCCCGGACGGTGGAGAGGATCTCCTGCTGGACGTCGGTCAGACCGGCGGTCTGGGCGAGACGGGCCATCGTTACTTCTCCTGCTGCTTCAGCTCCGGGCGGCCGGGCTGCTCGCCGCCGCGCTCCTTGATGTAGGTCTCGGTGGGCACCATGACCTTGCGGCGGAAGACGCACACCAGGGTGCCGTCCTGCTTGTAGCCCTTGGTCTCGACGTAGACGATGCCCCGGTCGTTCTTCGACTTGGACGGCCACTTGTCGAGCACGGTCGTCTGGCCGTAGATCGTGTCGCCGTGGAAGGTCGGCGCCACGTGCTTGAGCGACTCGATCTCCAGGTTGGCGATCGCCTTGCCGGAGATGTCCGGGACGGACATGCCGAGCAGCAGGGAGTAGATGTAGTTGCCCACCACGACGTTCTTGCCGAAGTCGGTCGTCTTCTCGGCGTAGTTGACGTCCATGTGGAGCGGGTGGTGGTTCATGGTGAGGAGACAGAACAGGTGGTCGTCGTACTCCGTGACCGTCTTCCCCGGCCAGTGCTTGTACGTCGCCCCGACCTCGAACTCCTCGTACGTGCGTCCGAACTGCATCGCGCTCAGGCCTCCGGGATCTCGAACTTCGACGTACGGGTCATGCCGGCGGCGCGGCCCTTGCCGGAGATGACCAGGGCCATCTTGCGGCTGGCCTCGTCGATCATCTCGTCGCCGAGCATCGCGGAGCCCTTCTTGCCGCCCGCCTCGGACGTGTAGTAGTCGTACGCGTCCAGGATCAGCTCGGCGTGGTCGTAGTCCTCCTGCGAGGGCGAGAAGATCTCGTTGGACGCCTCGACCTGGCCCGGGTGCAGCACCCACTTGCCGTCGAAACCGAGGGCCGCGGCGCGCTGGGCGACCTCGCGGTAGCCGTCGATGTTGCGGATCTGCAGGTAGGGGCCGTCGATCGCCTGGAGGTTGTTGGCGCGGGCGGCCATCAGGATCTTCATCAGGATGTAGTGGTAGGCGTCCGCCGGGTAGCCGGGCGGCTGCTCGCCCACCACGAGGGACTTCATGTTGATGGAGGCCATGAAGTCGGCCGGGCCGAAGATGATCGTCTCGACGCGCGGGGAGGCCTGCGCGATCGCGTTGACGTTGTTCAGGCCCTGCGCGTTCTCGATCTGCGCCTCGATGCCGATCTTGCCGACCTCGAAGCCCATGGTCTTCTCGATCTGCGTCAGCAGGAGGTCCAGGGCGACGATCTGCTCGGCGTTCTGCACCTTCGGCAGCATGATGCAGTCGAGGTTCTGGCCGGCGCCCTCGACGACCGTGACGACGTCCCGGTACGTCCACTCGGTCGTCCAGTCGTTGACGCGCACGACCCGCGTCTTGCCCGTCCAGTCACCCTCGTTCAGGAACTTGACGATGGTGTGCCGCGCCTCGGGCTTGGCGAGCGGCGCGCACGCGTCCTCCAGGTCCAGGAAGACCTGGTCGGCCGGGAGGCCCTGCGCCTTCTCCAGGAAGCGGGGGTTCGAGCCCGGCACGGCCAGGCAGGAGCGCCGCGGGCGGAGACGGTTGACGGTCATGCGGGGACCTCCAGGGGGTCGAGCTTGTTCGCTTTCCGGATCTCGTCGACGATGCGGCCGATGATTCCGGTGATGTCGAAGTCCTTCGGGGTGAAGACGGCGGCCACTCCGGCGGCCCTGAGCTGCTCGGCGTCACCATTCGGGATGATGCCACCGGCGATCACCGGTATATCTGTGGCACCGGCCACACGGAGGCGTTCGAGCACGTCCGGAACGAGCTGGGCGTGCGAGCCGGACAGGATCGACAGGCCCACGGCGTGCACGTCCTCCGCCAGGGCGGCGTCCACGATCTGCTCGGGGGTGAGCCGGATGCCCTGGTAGACCACCTCGAAACCGGCGTCACGGGCGCGTACGGCGATCTGCTCGGCGCCGTTGGAGTGCCCGTCCAGGCCGGGCTTGCCGACCAGGAAGCGCAGCTTGCCGGCGCCCAGGTCGCGGGCGGTGGCGTCCACCTTGGCGCGGACCTCCGCGAGGGCGGAGCCCGCCTCGACGGCGACCGCCACGGGCGCGGAGGAGACGCCGGTGGGCGCCCGGTACTCGCCGAACACCTCGCGCAGGGCGCCGGCCCACTCGCCGGTGGTGACACCCGCGCGGGCGCACTCCAGCGTTGCCTCCATGAGGTTGCCGGTGCCCTTGGCGGCCTCCTTCAGCCGCTCCAGCGCCTTGCAGGGGCGCGGGTGGTTGAAGGGCGGCTGGTAGCGGGTGTCCCGCCAGTTCCCCAGCGCGGCGATGACCCGGGCCTCGACCGCCGGGTCGACCGTCTGGATCGCGGTGTCCAGGTCGGCCGTGAGCGGGTTCGGCTCGGTCGTCTCGAAGATGTTGACGCCGACGATCTTCTCCTGGCCGGACTCGATACGAGCCCTGCGCTCGGCGTGCGAGGAGACCAGCTGCGCCTTCAGGTACCCGGACTCGACGGCGGCCATCGCGCCGCCCATCTCCTGGATCCGGTCCATCTCCGCGAGGGACTCCTCGACGAGCGCCGACACCTTCTTCTCGATGACGTGCGATCCCTCGAAGATGTCCTCGTACTCCAGCAGGTCGCTCTCGTGCGCGAGCACCTGCTGGATGCGCAGCGACCACTGCTGGTCCCAGGGGCGGGGCAGGCCCAGCGCCTCGTTCCAGGCCGGGAGCTGCACGGCACGCGCGCGTGCGTCCTTCGACAGCGTCACGGCCAGCATCTCCAGCACGATCCGCTGGACGTTGTTCTCCGGCTGCGCCTCGGTCAGCCCCAGCGAGTTGACCTGGACGCCGTAGCGGAACCGGCGCTGCTTCGGGTCCTCGATGCCGTACCGCTCCCGCGTGACCTTGTCCCAGATGCGGCCGAACGCCCGCATCTTGCACATCTCCTCGATGAACCGGACGCCCGCGTTCACGAAGAAGGAGATGCGGGCCACCACGTCACCCATGCGCTCCTGCGGCACCTGGCCGCTGTCGCGCACGGCGTCGAGGACGGCGATCGCGGTGGACATCGCGTACGCGATCTCCTGCACCGGCGTGGCCCCGGCCTCCTGCAGGTGGTAGCTGCAGATGTTGATCGGGTTCCACTTCGGCATGTGGGAGACCGTGTACGCGATCATGTCCGTCGTCAGGCGGAGCGAGGGCCCCGGCGGGAAGACGTGCGTCCCCCGGGACAGGTACTCCTTGACGATGTCGTTCTGGGTCGTGCCCTGGAGCTTGGTGATGTCCGCGCCCTGCTCCTCCGCGACGACCTGGTAGAGCGCCAGCAGCCACATGGCGGTGGCGTTGATCGTCATCGAGGTGTTCATCTGCTCCAGGGGGATGTCCTGGAACAGCCGGCGCATGTCACCGAGGTGCGAGACGGGCACGCCGACCCGGCCGACCTCGCCGCGGGCGAGGATGTGGTCGGGGTCGTAGCCGGTCTGCGTCGGCAGGTCGAACGCCACCGACAGGCCGGTCTGGCCCTTGGCGAGGTTGCGCCGGTACAGCTCGTTGGACGCCTCGGCCGTGGAGTGGCCGGCGTACGTGCGCATGAGCCACGGCCGGTCCTTCTCCCGCCTGACTTCGGCGTTCTGACGCTCAGTCATCTATGACCTCGGGTGTCTCAGATGTTGCGGAAGCGGTTGATGGCGTCGATGTGCTTGGCGCGCATCTCCTCGTCGCGCACGCCCAGGCCCTCCTCGGGGGCGAGGCAGAGCACGCCGACCTTGCCCTGGTGGAGGTTGCGGTGCACGTCGTAGGCGGCCTGGCCGGTCTCCTCCAGGGAGTAGACCTTCGACAGGGTCGGGTGGATCTTGCCCTTCGCGACGAGCCGGTTGGCCTCCCAGGCCTCGCGGTAGTTGGCGAAGTGGGAGCCGACGATCCGCTTCAGGGACATCCACAGGTAGCGGTTGTCGTACTCGTGGTTGTAGCCCGAGGTCGAGGCGCAGGTGACGATGGTGCCGCCCTTGCGGGTGACGTAGACCGAGGCGCCGAAGGTCTCGCGGCCCGGGTGCTCGAAGACGATGTCCACGTCCTCGCCGCCGGTGAGCTCGCGGATGCGCTTGCCGAAGCGCTTCCACTCCTTCGGGTCCTGGGTGTGCTCGTCCTTCCAGAACTTGTAGCCCTCGGCGTTGCGGTCGATGATCGCCTCGGCGCCCATCGAGCGGCAGATGTCCGCCTTCTGCTCGCTGGAGACGACACAGATCGGGTTGGCGCCGCCGGCCAGCGCGAACTGGGTGGCGTACGAGCCGAGGCCGCCGCTCGCGCCCCAGATCAGGACGTTGTCGCCCTGCTTCATGCCGGCGCCGTTGCGGGAGACCAGCTGGCGGTAGGCGGTGGAGTTGACCAGGCCCGGGGCCGCGGCCTCCTCCCAGCTGAGGTGCTGGGGCTTCGGCATCAGCTGGTTGGACTTGACGAGCGCGATCTCGGCGAGGCCGCCGAAGTTCGTCTCGAAGCCCCAGATGCGCTGCTCGGGGTCGAGCATCGTGTCGTTGTGGCCGTCGGAGGACTCCAGCTCGACGGACAGACAGTGCGCGACGACCTCGTCACCGGGCTTCCAGGCGTTGACGCCCGGGCCGGTGCGCAGGACGACGCCCGCGAGGTCGGAGCCGATGATGTGGTACGGCAGGTCGTGGCGCTTGGTCAGCTCGCTGAGCCGGCCGTAGCGCTCCAGGAACCCGAAGGTGGACAGCGGCTCGAAGATCGAGGTCCACACCGAGTTGTAGTTGACCGAGGAGGCCATGACGGCCACCAGGGCCTCGCCCGGGCCCAGCTCGGGCACCGGGACCTCGTCCAGGTGGAGCGACTTGCGCGGGTCCTTGTCGCGGGTGGTGAGCCCCGCGAACATCTCCGTCTCGTCCTTGTGCACGGTCATCGCGCGGTACGAGTCGGGGAGCGGCAGGGCGGCGAAGTCGGCCGGCGTCGATTCCGGCGACTGGATCGCGTCCAGGATGTCCTTCACGGTCACGGTATTGCCTCCGGCGGTGAGCACCCTGAGGGAGGGGTGCTGAGGGTTCGTCGGTGCTGGGAGTGCTGCTGAGGGTTTTGGTGAGAGGTGCCGTCGGTTCGGCGGGGTGGTGCTTCGGCAGCGCTTTGTGGCGCGGGAGGTTGCCTGTGACGCAGGCGTCCGGGCGCGCAGGCCATGAGCTTGCGGGGACAGCCGGCGAGCGAACGGTCTCTGCTCGCCGGCCGCCCGGACCCCTTCAACGTATGACACCGCGTGTCAGGTCGCAAGGCACTGAGTGCCAGGAGTTGGCCTCAGATGAAATCTTTACGTAACAAATGAGCGATGATCGATCGAACGGGCTCTGAAATCTGCTGGAAAACGGCCTCTGACATGCCAAAACGGCCACCCCGTGGGGTGGCCGTTGTCACAGCGGGAGATCCGCCCGAGAGGGCGCTCAGCGGTCCTTCAGGGCCTCCTCGATGGTCCGCATGACCTCGTCCAGCGGGGCATCGGTGCGCGCGACCGTCACCAGCACCTCGCCGTGCGGGGAGACCGTCGCGGGGGCGGGGCCGCCGGCCGCCCGGGGCCCCGTGCCGCGCCCGGCGCCGATCCCGGTGCCGAAGGTCTTGCGGACGATCGCGAAGGCGTGGTCGAGCTGGGCCTCCACGTCGCCCTGGCCGCCGGCCCGCAGCCAGCGCCGCAGGACGTGGTTGTGGGCGGTGACAACCGCGGAGGCGGCGACCTCGGCGAGCAGCGGGTCGTCGTTGGCGTCGTCGGCGTGCGCGTGCTCGTCGAAGTGGCCGAGCAGATAACGGGTGAACAGACGCTCGTAGCGGGCCACCGAGGCGATCTCGGCCTCGCGCAGCGTGGGCACCTCGCGCGTCAGCTTGTAGCGGGCGACCGAGATCTCCGGCCGGGCCGCGTACATCTTCATGACTTCCTTGATGCCGCGGCACACGGTGTCGAGCGGATGCTCGTGCGCCGGCGCGGCGTTGAGGACCGCTTCCGCGCGGATCAGGGTGTCGTCGTGGTCCGGGAAGATCGCCTCTTCCTTCGAACGGAAGTGGCGGAAGAAGGTGCGGCGGGCGACCCCCGCCGCGGCCGCGATCTCGTCGACGGTCGTCGCCTCGTACCCCTTCGTCGCGAAGAGTTCCATCGCGGCGGCCGCCAGTTCTCGGCGCATCTTGAGCCGCTGGGCGGCTGCGCGACTGCCTGCGGCACTTTCCGGCGCGTCGGGCGTAGCTGGTGTACGGGAGGACTTGGCGGGCTGGGACATGACCCGAACGTACTGCATGTGCGCGGTGTGGCGCGCAGCCACGGGGTCTCCCCCGCCCGCGAGGGGCGGGGGAGGGCCGGCCCTGCCGGGCGGCGGGAAGCCGCCCGGGTCGAGGAGCCCGCCCCAGTCCGTCTCCGTGTGGGACCAGTCGCCGCCGCCGTCAGCGGCGGGCATACTCGCGGAAGCCGCGGCCGGTCTTGCGGCCGAGGCAGCCCGCGGCCACCAGGTGCTCCAGCAGCGGGGCCGGGGCCAGGCCCGGGTCGCGGAACTCGCGGTGCAGCACCTTCTCGATGGCCAGCGAGACGTCCAGACCGACCACGTCCAGCAGCTCGAAGGGGCCCATCGGGTAGCCGCCGCCCAGCTTCATCGCCGCGTCGATGTCGTCCAGGGACGCGTAGTGCTCCTGCACCATCTTGATCGCGTTGTTGAGGTACGGGAACAGCAGTGCGTTCACGATGAAGCCCGCCCGGTCGCCGCAGTCGACCGCGTGCTTCTTCACCTTGACGCAGACCTCGCGGACCGTGGCGTGCACGTCGTCGGCGGTCAGCACCGTCCGCACGACCTCGACCAGCTTCATCGCCGGCGCCGGGTTGAAGAAGTGCATGCCGATCACGTCCTGCGGGCGCGAGGTGGCGCGGGCGCAGGCGACGACGGGCAGCGAGGAGGTCGTGGTGGCCAGGACGGCGCCCGGCTTGCAGACCTTGTCCAGCGCCGCGAACAGCTGCCGCTTGACCTCCAGGTCCTCGGCGACCGCCTCGACGGCCAGGTCGACGTCCGCGAAGGCCTCGTAGGAGCCGGCCGGGGTGATCCGGTCCAGGGTCTGGGCGGCGGCCTCGGCGGTCAGCCGCCCCTTGTCGACAGAGCGCGAAAGCGACTTGCCGATACGGGCCTTGGCGGCCTGCGCCTTCTCCTCGCTGCGGGCGGCCAGCACGACCTCGTACCCGGCCTTCGCGAACACCTCGGCGATGCCGGACGCCATGGTGCCGGAGCCGGCGACGCCGACGGAGCGCACCTCGCGGCCGGGCGTCCCGGTGCCCGCGGCGGCCGGGGTCAGGGCGTCGGCGACGACCGTGGCGCTGCCCGGCGCCTCGTAGGTGTAGAAACCGCGCCCGGACTTGCGGCCGGTCAGGCCCGCCTCGCTGAGCTGCTTCAGGATCGGGGCGGGGGCGTGCAGCCGGTCGCGGGACGCGGCGTACATGGCCTCCAGGACCGTACGGGCCGTGTCGATGCCGATCAGGTCCAGCAGGGCCAGCGGGCCCATCGGCAGGCCGCAGCCGAGCCGCATCGCCGCGTCGATGTCCTCGCGGGAGGCGTAGTGGGCCTCGTACATCGCGGCGGCCTGGTTGAGGTAGCCGAACAGCAGCCCGTCCGCGACGAACCCGGGGCGGTCGCCGACCGCGACCGGCTCCTTGCCGAGCTCGATCGCGAGGTCCGTGACCGCGGCGACGGGCCCCGGCGCGGTCAGCACCGAGGAGACGATCTCGACCAGCTTCATCGCCGGCGCGGGGTTGAAGAAGTGCAGGCCGAGCACGCGCTCGGGGCGGGCCGAGTCGGCGGCGAGCCGGGTCACGGACAGGGCGTTGGTGCCGGTCGCGAGGATCGTCTCCGGGCGGACGATGCCGTCCAGCTCCCGGAAGATCTGCTGCTTGATCTCGTACGACTCCGGGGCCACCTCGATGACGAGGTCGGCGTCGGCCGCCGCGGCGAGGTCGGTGGAGGTGCGGACCCGGGCCAGCGCGTCCGCGCGCTCCTGCTCGGTCAGCCGGCCGCGCTCCACGGCGCGGGCGGTGGCGGCCTCCAGGGCGGCGACCGCCGTCGCGGCCTGGGCCTCGCTGATGTCGATGCCGATCACCTCGCGGCCGGCCTTCGCCAGGACCTCGGTGATGCCGGTGCCCATGGTGCCGAGGCCGACGACGGCGATCGTCTTGAGCGGGGACAGGGAAGTGTCGGACAGGGGAGTGGCCATCGCGGGACTCCAGGAATGAGGGGTGACGACGAGGAACGCGCCGGGTGCGCCAGGAGGCGCACGCCGGGGCGGAAAGGATGCGGGTGTTGTCGGGCTGCGAGCGCACACGCCCGGTGCCGTCGCCGCGGGCGTGCACACGCCCGGGAGCGGCTGAATCCGACCGGCCCTGTCCCGGAGCCGGGTCGTACAAGCGGTACCGATGTACCGAACCGACCAGTGCTCACGACGGCTGCGTCACCAAACCGTCGTCAGCGAACCTGCGAGTGGGTAACTCGCTCGTATGAGCTTAACCCGTGAGTAACGAGCGCGCCAGGCCTGGGACGGAAACTCGACTTTGTGATGTACCTCCCTCGGCCGGTGCCACCCCCCTACGCTGGTGCCCGTGGACGAGGAGTTGCGATCGCTCACGGAGCGCTTACGGCAGGAATCGCGCGGCACGGCGGCGTACGACCGCCTGCTCGCCACCGAGGACCACGACGAACTGGCGGAGGTGCTCACCGCGCCCGGACAGCCGCTGTGGGCAAGGGAACTGGCCGCGTTCCGGCTCGGCTGCGCCGGCGACCGGCGCGCCTTCGAGTCCCTCGTGCTGCTCCTCAACCACCGCGACCCGCCCCGCTGCGCCTCCGCCGCCCACGCCCTCGCCCGCCTCGGCGACCCGCGCACCGCCCGCGCGGCGGCGGCCCTCGCCACCAACGAACTCCGCGTCGCCTACGCCCTGCACCCGGTACGGCTGCTCGTCGCCCTGGCCGCCCCCGAGTCCGTGCCCGCGCTGATCACCACCCTGGAGCGCCGGCTGCGCCCGCACGACCCCTACCGCAAGGTGGCCCTGGCCTGCGTGGAGGGCCTGGGCAGCCTCGGCGACCCGCGCGCCCGCCGGGTCCTGAGCGAGGCACTGGCCCACCCGGCGCTGGCCGAGGCGGCGGTGCACGCGCTGGCCCGGATCCCGCAGCAGAGCCAGCGGTGACGCCTGCTCAGGCCGACAGCGTCCGGGCGTAGCGCACCTCGGGCACGGCGACACCGTCCACGTCGAAGGGCTCCTCGGCGCCGTCCGCGCGGAAGCCGGCCCGCTCGTAGAAGCGGCGGGCGCGGGTGTTCTCCTTCAGGACCCACAGGAACATGCGCGGGTGCCGGGAGCGCTGCTCCACCGTCTCGGCCAGCAGTGCCCGCCCGACCCCGCTGCCGAGATGGGCGGGGTCGACGTACAGGGCGTACAACTCGGCGTCCTCGGTGCGCACTTCACCGTCCCGGTAGGGCCCGTGCGCCGCCCAGCCGACGATCTCGCCGTCCCGCTCCGCGACCAGGTTCACCACGGCGCCGTTCCCCTGGGCGAACCATGACCGCCGCTTCTCGGCGTCCTCGGCCACGCTCAGCGCGTCGAGGTACGGCTGCGGCATGAGTCCCCGGTAGGCGTGCTGCCAGCCGCGGACGCGGATCTCCGAGACGCGGTCGCAGTCGGCGAGGGTCATCGGGCGGATGCGCGGGAGCGGGTCGTCCATGGCGGCACCCTAGACAGCCGCTCCCGCCGGCGCCCGTGATTATTCGCGCCTGACTTGCCCCCCTATTTGCCTACCTTTGCTCGCTTACCCCTACTCGCCCGCCCCTGCTCGTCCACCCCTACTCGCCCACCACCGCGAGCGCCTCGATCTCCATCAGGAACTCCGGCGCCACCAGAGCGGCCACCTGCACGGCGGAGGCCGCCGGGAGGCGATCGTCGGGTATGTGCGCGGCACGCGCCGCGCGGATCGCCGGCATGTGCGCCATGTCCGTGACGAAGTAGGTCAGTTTGACGACGTCGTGGAACCCGGCCCCGGCGGCGGCCAGACAGCGCCTCAGATTCTCGAACACCTGCCGGGCCTGGGCCGCCGCGTCGCCCTCGCCGACCGGCTTGCCGTCCTCGTCCAGGGCGAGCTGGCCGGAGACGGCGACCAGACGGCCGGACGCCGTGACCACATGGGCGTACTGGGCCGCGGGGGCGACGCCGTCGGGGGCGGGGATCCGGGTCGGTTCAGTCATGGGGTCCATGGTGGACCACGGGACTGACAACGCCCCCGACGGGCCTGGAGGATGGCCTGCGCGGCCGGGAAGGATCGGCCTACCGGCGGAAGCCCAGCAGGCCGTGCAGGGTCGAGCCGCGCGACGTCGCCGAGGCCACCTTCGCCTTCAGGGGCTTGGGATCCGGGGACTTCTGGCAGACCGCGTCCGCCTCGCCCGTGCCGCGCGGCACCGTGCCGTCGGTGAGATAGGCGGCGAGGTGCTTGTCCAGGCAGGCGTTGCCGCTCAGCGTGACGCCGTGGTTGCCGCCGCCCTGCTCGACCACCAGGCTGGAGCGGGCCAGCAGCCGGTGGGCCGTCACCCCGCCGGAGTACGGGGTCGCCGCGTCGTCCGTCGCCTGGAACAGCAGCGTCGGCGGCAGCTTGCCGTTGGCGATGTTCGTCGCCTTGCGGGTCGTGCCCGTCCAGAACGCGCACGGCGCGTTGTACCAGGCGTTGTTCCAGACCATGAACGGGGCCTTCTCGTACACCGCCCAGGCGTCCCGCTTCCAGCGCTCCCAGTCGCGCGGCCAGCCGGCGTCCTGGCACTGCACCGCCGTGTAGACGCTGTAGCCGTTGTCGCCGGCGGGGTCGACGGCGGCGAAGGTGTCGTACGCCGTCACCAGCGGCTCGGTGTCCTTGTCGTGGACGTAGGCGGAGAAAGCCTCGGCGAGGTAGGGCCAGTAGCCGTTGTAGTAGCCGCCGGGGATGAAGGTGTCCTCCAGTTCGGAGGCGCCGATCCTGCCGTCCGCCGGCTCCTTCGCCAGGGCCGCCCGCATCGCGTACCACTGGGCCTCGATCTTCTCGGGATCCTTGCCGAGCTTGTACGTGGAGTCGTACTTGGCGATCCAGGCCATCAGCGCGCGGTGGCGGTCGTTGAAGGTGTAGTCCTGGCCGAGGTTGTCGTTGTACCAGACGCCCCTCGGGTCCACGATCGAGTCCAGCACCAGGCGGCGCACCCGGTCGGGGTGGAGCTTGGCGTAGACGGCGCCGAGGTAGGTGCCGTAGGAGTAACCGAAGTAGTTGATCTTCTGGGCGCCGAGGGCCTTCCGGATGGCGTCCATGTCCTGGACCGCGTCGACGGTGTCGATGTACGGCAGGACGTCCGTGTGGGCGCGGGCGCAGGCGGCGGCGAAGGACCGGACGCGCTCGAGGCTCGCCTGTTCCGTCGCCGGGGTGACCGGCACGGTGTCCGGGCGCACCCGCCCGAAGTAGCCGGGGGAGCAGTCGAGGGCGGGCGCGCTCTTGCCCACGCCGCGCGGGTCGAAGCCGATGACGTCGTACTGGGCCGCCACCTTCTTGGGCAGCGCGGACGCGACGAACCCGGCGAGCGACAGACCGCTGCCACCGGGACCGCCGGGGTTGACCAGCAGCGGGCCCTGGGAGGTCTTCGCGGTGTGCCGGACGCGGGACAGGGCGAGACTGATCTGCCGTCCGGACGGGTGCGCGTGATCCAGGGGCACCTTCAGGGACGCGCACTGGAGTGTCGGATAGTCGCTTGTGCCGCACTTCTTCCAGGCGAGCTTCGCCACGGCCGGAGCCGGGGCGGGGGCGGCCTGGGCGGGCGTGGCGCCGGGCAGGGCGGTGACCGAGCCGGCCAGGACGGCGGCGGTTGCGCACAGCACGGCTGCGCGTGTTCTCATGGGTCCTCCCGGGACGGAGGGTGACGCGAACCGCGAGGATCACGGTTCTCGCCGCATCGTCCCGGAGCTGGGGCTTTTCAGAACGTGTTCCAGCCAGAGTTGACCCGATTGGGTCGCCGGATGCCCTCGAACGCTCTCAGATGAGAGTGAGTTGGGTCGGCTCGGACACCTCCGGACCCTCCGGCGCCTGTGCGGGGCGGATGCGCCGGGGCAGGCCCGCGCGCGTGGGCCCGATGCCGTACTCCTGGGCCAGCTCGTGCACCTGACGGGTGATCCGGCGCTGATACCAGGTCGGTGCGTAGGCACCCTCCGCGTACAGCCGCTCGTAGCGGCGCACCAGGTGCGGGTGGTGGCGCCCGAGCCAGGCCATGAACCACTCCCGGGCGCCCGGCCGCAGGTGCAGCACCAGCGGGGTGACCGAGGTGGCCCCGGCCGCAGCGATCGCCCGCACGGTGGCCCGCAGTTGGGCGGGGTCGTCACTGAGGAAGGGGATGACCGGCGCCATCAGCACCCCGCAGCCGATGCCGCGCTCGCCGAGGGCGCGGACGACGTCCAGGCGGCGCTCGGGCGCGGGCGTGCCCGGCTCCACCGTGCGCCACAGCTCGGCGTCGGTGAAGCCCACGGAGACCGAGATGCCGACGTCCGTCACCTCGGCCGCCCGGGCCAGCAGGTCCAGGTCGCGCAGGATCAGGGTGCCCTTGGTCAGGATCGAGAACGGGTTCGCGTGCTCGGTGAGGGCGGAGATGATGCCCGGCATCAGCCGGTACCGGCCCTCGGCGCGCTGGTAGCAGTCGACGTTGGTGCCCATCGCCACGTGGTCGCCCTGCCAGCGGCGCGAGGCCAGCTGGCGGCGCAGCACCTCGGGCGCGTTCACCTTGACCACGATCTGGGTGTCGAAGCCGATGCCGGTGTCCAGGTCGAGGTAGCTGTGCGTCTTCCTGGCGAAGTAGTACACACACGCGTGCGAACAGCCGCGATACGGATTCACCGTCCATTCGAACGGCATGCGCGAGGCGCCCGGGACCCGGTTCAGGATCGAGCGGGCCCGCACCTCGTGGAAGGTGATGCCGCGGAACTCGGGCGTGTCGAAGGTGCGGCTGACGACGGCGTCCGCGCCGAACAGCGCGGCATCGGCGGCCCGGCCGTGGCCGCCGGAGCCCTCGGACCCCTCGGACTCCACGGTGAGGTTCTCCCAGCGCATGACGCCTCCTCGGTAGCTCGCCGCACACAATAGAACATCTGTTCCCATGATCGTGCGACCTGCGATCGCGCCCCCCGATTTGGGTGGCCGGGCGCCGGGGTGGTTGGCTTGTCCCAGCCCCGAGAGAACAGGTCCTGGAGGAACGCGATGGCGCAGGTCGAAGCCACGACGGAGCGGGTCGTCAAGGCGGACGCGGACACGGTGTTCGACACGCTCGCCGACTACAGCGGCACGCGGCAGAAGCTGCTGCCCGAGCAGTTCAGCGAGTACGAGGTGCGCGAGGGCGGTGACGGCGAGGGCACCCTCGTCCACTGGAAGCTCCAGGCCACCAGCAAGCGCGTCCGCGACTGCCTGCTGGAGGTCAGCGAGCCCACCGACGGCGAGCTGGTCGAGAAGGACCGCAACTCCTCCATGGTCACCACCTGGCGCGTCACCCCGGCCGGCGAGGGCAGCTCCCGGGTCGTCGTCACCACCACCTGGAAGGGCGCCGGCGGCATCGGTGGCTTCTTCGAGCGGACCTTCGCGCCCAAGGGTCTCGGCCGGATCTACGACGCGATCCTCGCGAGGCTCGCCGCCGAGGTCGAGAAGTAACCCGGGCGCCGAGTCGGGAAGCAACCCAAACACCAACCGGTGAGGGCGCGTTGCACCCCCTCACCGGTTCGAGTGGATCCCCGCCCGAACCGCGGGCCTTGCCGTAACTCGCCGTACTTGTTCGCAGTTGTCGCCTTACGCGGGAAATGCGACAGGCGCGACGAGGGGAGCGGTACGTGGGCGGGACGACTCTGGTGCGGCACGACCCGGTCACGGCGACGGTCGAGGCACCCGCACCACCCCCACCGGCCGGCCCCGCCGAACTCGGCCGGAGCCGCGTGCGGTTGGTCTTCGTCGGCCTCATGCTGGCGCTGCTCCTCGCCGCGCTGGACCAGATGATCGTCGCCACCGCGCTCCCGAAGATCGTCGGCGAGCTGCACGGCCTGGACAAGATGTCCTGGGCGATCACCGCCTACCTGCTCACCTCCACCATCGGCCTGCCCCTGTACGGCAAGGTCGGTGACCTCTTCGGCCGCAAGGGCGTCTTCCAGTTCGCGATCCTGGCCTTCGTCGTCGGCTCGGCCCTCGCCGGACGGGCCCAGAGCATGGACCAGCTGATCGCCTTCCGTGCCGTGCAGGGCGTCGGCGCGGGCGGGCTCATGATCGGCGTGCAGGCGATCATCGCCGACATCGTGCCGCCCCGGGAGCGCGGCCGCTACATGGGCCTGATCGGCGCCGCGTTCGGCCTGGCCTCCGTCGCCGGGCCCCTGCTCGGCGGCTATTTCACCGACCACCTCTCCTGGCGCTGGTGCTTCTACATCAACGTGCCCTTCGGCCTGGTCACCCTCGCCGTCGTCACCGTGGTCCTCAAGCTGCCCAGGCCGCGGGTCCGCGCCCGGCTCGACGTCCTCGGCGCCCTGCTGCTCGCCGCGGCCTCCACCTGCCTGGTCCTGCTGACCAGTTGGGGCGGCACCGAGTACGCCTGGGGCTCCCGGCAGATCCTCGGGCTCGGCGCGGGCGCGCTCGCCGCCGTCGTCCTGTTCCTCGTCGCCGAACGCTTCGCCGCCGAACCCCTCATCCCGCTCAGGCTGTTCCGGGACTCCGTCTTCAACGTCACCGGCCTGGTGGGCCTGGTGATCGGCGTCGCCCTGTTCGGCGCGGCCAGCTATCTGCCCACCTTCCTGCAGATGGTCGACGGGGCCAGCGCCACCGAGTCCGGACTGCTGATGCTGCCCATGATGGCCGGCATCGTCGGCGCCTCGATCATCGGCGGACAGCTCATCAGCCACACCGGCCGCTACAAGATCTTCCCGCTCCTCGGCGGCGCCGTCTCCGCCCTCGGCATGTGGCTGCTCTCCCGGCTGGAGACCGACACGCCCCGGTTGCACTACAGCATCTGGATGGCGGTCCTCGGCGCCGGCATCGGCCTGGTCATGCCCGTCCTGGTGCTCGCCGTGCAGAACTCCGTGCGCCCCGCCGACCTCGGCACCGCCACCAGCGCCAACAACTACTTCCGGCAGATCGGCGGCAGCGTCGGCGCCGCGATCTTCGGCACCCTCTTCGCCGACCGGCTCACCGACTCCCTGCGCAGGGAGCTGCCCCCGCGCGCGGGCGCCGGTCTGCCCGACCCCGAGTCGCTCACCCCGCAGCTCGTCCACGCGCTGCCGCCGGCCCTGCGCGACGCCTACATCCGCGCCTACGCCGACGCGATGCCCCGGATCTTCCTCTACCTCGTCCCGGTGCTCGTCGTCGGCCTGCTCATCGCCTTCTTCCTCAAGGAGAAACCCCTGGTGTCCCACAACGCCCCCGCCACCGACCCGGAGACCGCACCGGTGAACGCCCCGATCCCGGGGGCCCGTTCGCCCTACGCCGCCGGAATCCCGGTGTGCGGCACGGTGCAGCACCCCGACGGGACCGTGGTGCCCCGCGCCGCCCTCACCCTCATCGACGTCGCCGGGCAGCAGATCGGCCGGGGCGCGAGCGGCGAGGACGGACGGTACGCGCTCGCCACCCCGGGCTCGGGGTCGTACGTGCTGATCGCCGCCGCGGGCGGCCACCAGCCGCAGGCCGTCTCGGTCACCGTCGGGGAGCGGCCCGTCGAACTCGACGTCGTCCTCGGCGGCGCCGGACGCCTCGCCGGCAGTGTGCTCACGGCCGACGGCAGCCCCGTCCGTGAGGCCACGGTCACCCTCACCAACGTGCACGGCGAGGTCGTCGCCACCACCCGCAGCGGCCGCGAGGGCGGCTACGTCATCACGGAACTGGTCGCGGGCGAGTACACCCTCGCCGCCAGCGCGCCCGCCTTCCGGCCCGCCGCGCTCCCGGTCACCGTGCAGGCCGCGAGGGAGACCCGGCAGGACGTCGAACTCGCGGGCGGCGCCGTCCTGAAGGGCACCGTGCGGGCCGGCGGCGGACGGCCGGTGGAGGACGCGCGCGTCACCCTTCTGGACGCCGCCGGGAACGTCGTCGACACTCTCACCACCGGAGCCGACGGAACGTTCCGGTTCGTGGATCTGTCCTCCGGCGAGTACACCGTGATCGCCGCAGGTTACCCGCCGGTCGCCACAGTGCTGCAGGTCGCGGGCGGCGGCCGCACGGAACGGGACCTGCAGCTCGGGCACGAGGACTGAGGAGGGGCGCCCGTACGGCGCGGGTCCGCGCGCCGGTGCGATCAGGTGAAACCAATTCCAGGATTGCCACACATCGCGACCGGCCGCCGCCGTACCGTAGTGGTGGGCGGCACAGATCGTTTGCGAACAGCCGTGGGGAGAGAGGGCCTGGGCCATGGACCGTGGCAGCGAGCGGGACACACCTCCCGGCCGCGGCGCCGGTGACCCCGCGGCGGGCCGGATCCCGCTGGCCGTGGTGGTCGTCGACCGCGACGGGCTGGTCTCCCACTGGAGCAGCGGCGCCCGCCGCCTGTTCGGCGCGAGCCGCGAGGACGCCGTCGGGCGCCCCGCCGCCGACCTGCTGCCGGTCTCCGGCGCGCTCCCCGACGATCTCCACGGCGACGCCCCGCCCGACGCCTACGACCCCTATGAGGCGTACGAGCCGTACGAGGGACTCGGCCCCGACCTGGAGGCCTCCCTCGGCGGCCGCACCGCCTACCCGACCGCGGGCCGCGCCCGCCTCTACCCGCACCGGAACCCGCCCCACGGGGACGGACCGTCCGGCCGCGAGGCACCGGGTGCCGAGGCGTCCGGCTCCGAGGCGTCCGGCCCCGAGGCGGCAGACGGCGAGCGGGTCGACGTGCTCTGGTGGGCGTACCCGCTGGTCGGCCCGGAACCGTTCCGGCTGCTGGTGCTCGCCGCCGACGCCACCCGGCTGCGCGACGAACGCGGCTACGACGACGAGACCGCCGAACGTATCTCGCCCGGCTTCGCCCGCCACACCGAACTGCCCGCCTCCGACGAACTGGAGCGGCGGCTGCCCGAGATCCTGCCCAACATGGGGCCGGGGACGAGCGGCCGCATCGTCTCCCAGGTCCTCGAACTCGGCTACCCCGTCCTGGAGTTCAGCCAGTTCGACCGGGTGCCCGTCACCCCGTACTGGGGCGTGCCCCGCCGCGCCGGACGCAGCCGCGCCGAGACGGCCGTCGTACCCCAGCAGCGCACGGCCCCCGTCATCCCGGCGGGCGCCGAACAGGACCTGGAGTACGCCGCCGTGCGCGAGCGGCTGGAGTTCCTCAACGAGGTCAGCTCCGGCATCGGCACCTCCCTCGACCTCGGCGAGACCATCCGGGAGGTCACCAGCGCCGCCGTGCCCCGCTTCGCCGACTTCGCCGGCACCCACCTGCGGGCCGCCGTCCTCGCCGGTGAGGGCTTCCCGGACGGGCCGCCCGACGCCAGCACGGTGATGTACCGCGTCTGGGTCGAGCACAACGACGAACCGGGCCGCTGGGACGACACCGTGCCGGTCGGCGAGGCCTTCGCGTTCCCCGAGCACACCCCGTTCTACAAATGCATGGTCACGGGCGAACCGGTCCTCATCCCGAGGGTCACCGAGGAGCTGTCCAACCGCATCTCCGGCGAGTTCGAGAAGCGCGACCTCAGGCCTCTCATCGGCGGCCGCTCCCTGCTGATCGTGCCGCTCAAGGCGCGCAATGTCGTCCTCGGCTTCATGGTGCTGATGCGCCGCCCCGACCGCCCGGCGTTCGACGACATGGACCGTACCACCGGCGCCGAACTCGCCGCCCGCGCGGGCCTCGTGCTCGACAACGCGCGCATGTACACGTACCAGGAGAACGTCGCCGACACCCTCCAGGACAGCATGCTGCCGCAGGTCTCCCCGCGGATGGCCGGCTGTGACGTGGCGACCCGCTATCTGCCCGGCACCCGGCTCGGGCGGATCGGCGGCGACTGGTTCGACACCATCAAACTGCCCGGCTCCCGCACCGCGCTCGTCGTCGGCGACGTCATGGGCCACGGTCTCAACTCGGCCGCCATGATGGGCCAGTTGCGCACCGCCGTGCAGACCATGGCCACCATGGAGACCCCGCCGGCCCAACTGCTGCGCAATCTCGACGACCTGGCCCGGCGGCTCGGCGAGAACTACCTCGCCACCTGCCTGTACGCGGTCTACGACCCGATCCGCGGCGAGCTGCAGCTCGCCAACGCCGGACACATCCCGCCCGTCCTGGTCCGCGCCGAGGACGGCAGCAGCGAACTGCTCGACCTGCCCACCGGCGCCCCCATAGGCGTCGGCGGCGTCCCCTTCGAGGCCACCGTTGTCCGCGTCCGGCCCGGCGACCGGCTGGTCCTGTGCACCGACGGCCTGGTCGAGGTGCGCGGTTCCGACATCGGCGAGGGCCTCGCCGCGCTCTGCGAGTCCGCCGCGCACCCCGCCGCCTCCATGGACGACGCCTGCGACACCATCATCCGCGCCCTCAACACCCGCGGCGGCCGGAAGGACGACGTCGCCCTCCTGATGGCCCGGCTCAACGGCATCCCGGACGACCACGTCGCCGAGTGGCAGCTCGACGCCGACCCGCGCGACGTGCCCCGGGCCCGCCGGCTGGTCCGCGAGCAGCTGGAGCGGTGGGGCCTGCCGCACGCGGTCGAGACGGCGGTGCTGCTGGTCAGCGAGGTCGTCACCAACGCCGTCCGGTACGGCGGAGGCGGTCGCGTCGGACTCCGGCTGGTCCGCACCGACGCGCTGCTGTGCGAGGTCACCGACGACGAACCCGCCCTGCCCGCCATGCTCGCCGTCGGCCCGACCGACGACTCCGGCCGCGGCCTGCGTGTGGTCAGCCGGCTGGCCCGGGAGTGGGGCGCCACCGCCAGCGGACACCGCAAGACCGTCTGGTTCGAACAGGCCCTCACCCCGGGCCGCTGACCGTCAACCCACGGGGGCGCTCGGCCTGCGTGCGCGCCCCCCGGGGTGGCCGGGGTCCATACATCCGGTGAAGGTGCCCACCGGCCCCTTGCCGAAGGCACGACGACCGCGATATCCCGATCACGGAACCGACCGTGGGGAGATCGTGATGAACGTCTCGGACAACTACCGCAACGCGTGGGAGAGTTACTGGCGTGAGACCTCCGACGAGACGGGCGAGGCCATCTGGGACTCCGATCCCTCCCTGACCGCCGAGCCGCACAGCGCGCTGCTCCTGCCCCACGCCGACACGACACGGACCATCGTCGACCTCGGCTGCGGCAACGGCACCCAGACCCGCTATCTCGCCACCCGGTTCGCCCGCGCCATCGGCGTCGACCTCTCGCACGCCGCCATCGAGCACGCCCGCCACGCCGCCGGCGAGGCCGGCGTCGAGTTCCAGCAGCTCGACCTCACCGACACCGACGCCGTACGGGCCCTGCACACCCGGCTCGGCGACAGCAACGTCTACATGCGCGCCGTCATCCACCAGAGCGAACCGGAGGCCCGTGCCGCGGTCGCCGCCGCCGTCGCCGAGCTCATCGGCGCCGAGGGCCGCGCGTTCGTCGTCGAACTCACCTCCGGCTCCCGGGACGTGCTCAAGCGGGCCGCCTCCGGACCGGAGGGCCCGGGCCCCAAGCTGCGCCGGGTCTTCCAGCACGGTCTCAAGCCCGCCGACGCCGACGACGAGGAGATCCCGCGGCTGCTGGCCGCCGCCGGGCTGGACGTCCTCGCCACCGGCGAGACGACCCTGCCGCAGACGGAATACCTCGCCGACGGCACCCGCATCGACCTGCCCGCGCGCTGGTTCGTGCTGGCCGGGAAAATGAACGCGGACGCGACCTCGTGACCCCGCCACCGCACGGGACGGGCAGGCGTCGTGGCCCCCGTCCCGCGCGCTCGGCCGCGCGCGGAATCGGAACGGGCACCGGGCGGTGCCGGCGCACGGGGTGCCGTAACGAAGCCGTGTCCCTTGAGTGAAGATCCGTCCTATAGCATTCCCCTCGCACATGCACCCGAAGGTGCACCCGCAGGTGTAGAGGGGGGCCCTCAGCCGTGACCGTCCGTACGGCCGAAGTACGCAGCCGAGGGCGGCGGCGTGCTCCGCGCTCCGGGCGCCCGCAAGCCCCGGAGGGGCTGCTGCCGACGCCGCCAGACGAGCGGGAGAAGTACAGCTACGTCAAGCGCCACACCTGGGTGCTGACGTCCAGTTCTCTCATCGGCTTCGTCTGTGTGATGCTCAGCCAGGCCGACACCGCCCGGCACAGCGCGTGGATCTGGGTGTTCGCGCCCACCCTGCTGCTGGCCGTCGTCGGCTTCCTCATATCGATGCGCCTGGAGGCGTTCGCCCCCAGCTTCGACCTCAAGGGGCACCGCCGTCTGGTGCGCCGGTGGCAGCCGGAGCACTACCCGAGCGTCGACGTCTTCCTGCCGGTGTGCGGCGAGCCGCTCGAGGTGCTGCACAACACCTGGCGCCATGTGCGGACCCTGGCCGACACCTACCCGGGCCACGTCGAGATCCTGGTGCTGGACGACGGGGACAGCGCGGAAGCGGCCGCCATGGCGGCCGACTTCGGCTTCCGGCACCTGGTGCGGCCCAACCGGGGCTGGATGAAGAAGGCCGGCAACCTCCGCCACGGCTTCGAGAACTCGAACGGCGAGGCGATCCTCATCCTGGACGCCGACTTCGTCCCGCGCTCCGACCTGCTGCACGAACTGATGCCGTATCTGGACGACGACCCGCGCTGCGCCATCGTCCAGTCCCCGCAGTTCTTCCGCGTGCTGGACCAGCAGAACTGGATCGAGCGCGGCGCCGGCGCCGTCCAGGAGCTGTTCTACCGCTCGGTGCAGGTCTCCCGGCAGCGCAGCGACGGCTCCATCTGCGTCGGCTCCTGCGCGGTCTACCGGCGCGCCGCCCTGGACGAGATCGGCGGCACCAGCCTCATCGAGCACTCCGAGGACATGCACACCGGCTTCGACCTGCGGGCCCGCGGCTGGGACCTGCGCTACGTCCCGCTCGCCCTGTCCACCGGCATCTGCCCGGACACCGTGGGCGCCTACTACAACCAGCAGTACCGCTGGTGCATGGCCTCGATGAGCATGCTCGGCAGCCTGCGGGACTTCTGGCAGGTGAAGATGCGCTTCGCCAGCCGGCTCTGCTACATGTCCGGCTTCATCTACTACATCGAGACGGCCCTGCTCACCTTCACCACCCCGCTGATCGCGCTGACCCTGCTGATCCACTACCCGGACCAGCTCCAGGCCACCAACTACTGGATGGTCCTGCCCAGCGTGCTCTACCTGACCGTGGTCTACCCCCTGTGGCACCGCAACCCCTACCGGCTGGAGGCCTGGGCGACCCGCATCATGTACGGCTGGGCGCACGTCTTCGCCATCTGGGACGTCGTACGCCGCCGCCCGATGGGCTGGCAGCCCACCGGGTCCAGCGGCGCGAAGAAGAACAAGACCCGGCGCTTCTGGGGCGGCATGTGGATCTGGAGCGCCCCCACCGCCGTGCTCTGGCCGGTCCTCGCCGTGTGGCGCATGAACGGCGCCCACCCGGAGAACTTCGCGCTGATGCTGGCCCTGGGCCTGTTCTACGCGGTGGCCGTCGGCCGGGTACTGATCCAGCCCAAGGAGGTGACCGCGTGAAGGCCACCGCCCTCGCCCGGACGCTGGCGGCCCTGCTGACCGCGATCGTCTGTCTGTCGGGCTGCGTCAGCACCGGCGAGAAGCCCGTCGGTGCCGGCGGCGACGCCGCCCAGCCGGCCGCCACCCTGCCCGGCGGCGGCAAGCTGTACGCGCCCACCCAGCCGTACAACGTCACGCCGCTGCTGCACCCCGAGAAGAAGTACTTCGGCGCCACGTTCGACGGCGTCCCCAAGGACCTGGGTCCCGTCCAGAGCTACGCCTCCCAGGTCGGGCGCACCCCGACCATGCTGGAGTACTACCTCGGCTGGGGCGACGCGCCGCAGGCCGACCAGACCCGGGCGGTGTGGGAGAACGGCCAGCTGCCGTACATCGCCTGGGAGCCCCACAAGGCCACCCTCGCGCAGATCGCCTCCGGCAGCGAGGACCCGTACATCGTCGACACCGCACGGACACTGCGCGCCATCAACGTGCCCGTGGCCATCAGCTTCGCCCACGAGATGAACGGCGCCTGGTACCCCTGGGGCACCAAGGACGCGACCGCCGCGCAGTTCGTGAAGGCCTGGCGGCACGTGCACGACGTCTTCCAGGACGAGGGCGTCTCCACCGTCATCTGGGTCTGGAGCCCGAACGTCATCAACCCCGTGCCCCAGGTCGCCCTCAAGCCGTACTACCCCGGCGACGGCTACGTCGACTGGATCGGCGTCGTCGGCTACTACGCGCGCACCGGCGCCCAGGACTTCCAGAGCCTCTTCGGGCCGACCTTCCGGCAGATCAGGACGTTCACCCAGCGTCCCTTCCTGCTGGCCGAGACCGGATCCCAGCCCAACCCCCGCAAGAGCGCGCAGATCACCGAGCTGCTGAAGACCGTCGCCGGCCGCCGCGACATCGTGGGCTTCATCTGGTTCAACCTGAACAAGGAGACCGACTGGCGGGTCGACAGCAGCCCCGCCACGCTCGCCGCGTTCCGTGCCGCGGCCCGGGACCACCGCTATGACCTCGACTTCACCGCTCTGAAGTAGACGAGACAGAACCATGACCTACACCGAGCCCCCGACCAAGGCTCGCACCGGCGACGACGGCCATGACGGCCATGACGGCCAGGGCAGCCACGACTGGTTCGGAGGCAAACGCGACCGCGACCGCGGCGACAGCCACGGCTCCGGCCACGGCTACGGCGAGGCGTCCGCTCCGTCCCCGCACCCGGTGCACGAAGAGACCATGCAGCTGTCCGCGCTGCCCCCGCTCCCCGTGCACGAAGAGACCATGCAGCTGCGGTTCCTGCCGCCCCCGCCCGTGGAGGCGGACCCCGGCTTCTCCTTCGTCGAGCAGCCGCTGCCCGGCTGGACGCTGCCGCCGCCCGCCCCCATGGGCTGGGCCGCCGACACCGGGCGCCGGCGCCGCATGGTCGGCCTCGCGCTGCTCGTCGTCATCCTGCTCGTCCAGGCCGCGCTGTCGCTGCGGCTCACGAACTCCGCGTTCGAGGACGAGGCGCTGTACGTCTACGCAGGCCACGTGGAGATCGGCCACCTCTTCTACGGGGCACCCGACTACGGCGGCTTCGACACGTACTTCTCCGGCGCCCCCGTCCTCTACCCCGTGCTGGCGGCCGCCGTCGACTCCGTCCTCGGCCTCGCCGGGGTGCGCGCGCTCAGCCTGCTCTTCATGCTGACGGCCACCGCCTGCCTGTACGGGCTCACCCGGCGCCTGTTCAACGAGCGCGCCGGACTGTGCGCCAGTGCGCTGTTCGCCGTCTCCATGCCGACGCTGTTCCTCGGCCACTTCGCCACCTACGACGCCATGGCCGTCTGCCTGCTGGCCCTGACCGCCTGGCTCGTGGTGGTGATCGCCCCGCGGCACTGGCTGCTGGCCGCGCCCGTCGGGCTGGTGGCCGCGCTCGCGGTCGCCGTGAAGTACGCCTCGGCGCTGTTCCTGCCCACCCTGGTGCTGCTGTACGTGCTGGCCGCCTACCGGCACCACCACACCCGCCGCGCCCTGCTGCGCGGCGCGGCCCTCAGCGCGGCCACCATCGGGGCGCTCCTCGGCGGCCTCGCGGCCAGCGGCTACCTGACCGCGATCCAGAGCACCACCACCGCACGCGCCCACGGGGACACGCCCGCCTGGCAGATCGTGCAGGACACCGGCCGCTGGGCGGGGCTGCTGATCGCCGTCTCCCTGGTCGGCTCGGTCACCTACGCCCGCACCGCGCGGCTGGCCGAGATACCCGGCTGGCGGCGGGCCGTCCCGGGCCGCCGCTGGCGCACCTGCCTGGGCGTGCTGCTCACCGGCACCGCGCTGCTCGCGCCCGCGTACCAGATCCATCTGCAGACCGAGACGTCCCTGCAGAAGCACATCGGCTTCGGGCTGTTCTTCGCCGCGCCCATGGCGGGTGTCGGGGTGACCCGGCTGATGGGCGCCCACTTCAAGTTCCCGCAGTGGGCCATCGCCATCGGGGTCGTCGCGCTCACCCTCGGCCTGAGCCAGTCCGCCGCCTACTTCGGCAGCTGGCCCGACACCCGCTATCTGATCCCGCAGCTGTCCTACACGGTGCGGCCGGGACAGCACTGGCTGGGCGATCCGAAGGAGGGCCCGGTCTACTACCTCAGCCGCGAGCGCCGCTCCAACTACCAGGACTGGGTGTCCTTCTTCTTCATCGACTACAAGACCCGCGACGGCCGCCATCTGTCCGGCATCCCCGGCTACCGCGCCGCCGTCCGCGAGGGCTACTTCGACGGCGTGGTGCTGAACTACTCCGGCGGGCTGCCGGCCCCCGAGGAGGCCGTACGCGAGGAGATGCGCACCAGCGGCCTCTACCGGCTCACCAGCTCGCTGCCCTACCGGACGTCCACGGGCGGCGGCCACTTCGAGATCTGGGTCAGACAGGCCGCCGCGGGACACGGAGGCGGCAAGGACTGAGGTCCGCGGGCGCCGTGTCGTAGCCTGCCGCCCGCCGGGCGCGTAACGTGCGCAGCATGAAGATCCTCATCAGTGCGGACATGGAAGGCGCCACCGGCGTCACCTGGCCGGCCGACGTGCTGCCGGGGACGCCGCAGTGGGAGCGGTGCCGGTCGATGTTCACCTCGGACGTGAACGCCGCCGCCCTGGGCTTCTTCGACGGCGGCGCCGACCAGGTCCTGGTGAACGAGGCCCACTGGAGCATGCGCAATCTGCTGCTGGAGCATCTCGACGAGCGGGTCGAGATGCTCACCGGGCGGCACAAGGCGCTGTCCATGGTGGAGGGCGTCCAGAACGGCGACGTGGACGGCATCGCCTTCATCGGCTACCACGCCGGCGCCGGCATGGAGGGCGTCCTCGCCCACACCTACCTCGCCAACCAGATCACCGGGGTGTGGCTGAACGACGTCCGCGCGAGCGAGGGCCTGCTCAACGCGCACGTCGTCGCCGAGTACGGCGTCCCGGTCGTGCTGGTCACCGGCGACGACGTGGCCTGCGAGGACGCGCTCGGCTACGCGCCCGAGGCGCCGAAGGTCGCGGTCAAGGACCATGTGTCGCGCTATGCGGCGGTGTGCCGCACCCCGGCCCGGACCGCCGCCGACATCCGCGCCGCGGCCAAGGAGGGTGCCCGGCTGGCGGTCCGTCACCAGCCCGTGACGGCAGGGCCGTTCACCGTCGCGGTGGAGTTCGACGCCGAGCATCTGGCGATGGCCGCCACCGTCGTCCCGGGCGTGACACGCGTCGGGGAGCGGAAGGTTGCGTACACCACCGCCACCATGTACGAGGGGATCCGTACGTTCAAGGCGGTCACCACGATCGCCTCGGCCGCCGTGGAGGAGCAGTATGGCTGACCAGCAGGCCCTGGACGAGGTCGTCGAGTTCACCTCCGGCCTGATCCGGATCGACACCACCAACCGGGGTGGCGGCGACTGCCGGGAGCGGCCCGCGGCCGAGTACGCGGCCGAGCGGCTGGCCGGCGCGGGCCTGGAGCCGGTGCTGCTGGAGCGCACGCCGGGACGGACCAACGTGGTCGCCCGGATCGAGGGCACCGACCCGTCCGCCGACGCCCTGCTGGTCCACGGCCACCTCGACGTGGTGCCCGCCGAGGCCGCCGACTGGAGCGTGCACCCGTTCTCCGGGGAGGTCCGCGACGGCGTGGTGTGGGGGCGCGGGGCCGTCGACATGAAGAACATGGACGCGATGATCCTGGCGGTCGTCCGCGCCTGGGCCCGGCAGGGGGTACGGCCCCGGCGCGACCTCGTGATCGCGTTCACCGCCGACGAGGAGGCCAGCGCCGAGGACGGCTCCGGGTTCCTCGCGGACCGGCATCCCGAGCTGTTCGAGGGCTGCACGGAGGGCATCAGCGAGTCCGGCGCGTTCACCTTCCACGACGGCGCCGGGCGCCACATCTACCCGATCGCGGCAGGCGAGCGCGGCACCGGCTGGCTCAGGCTCACCGCGCGCGGCCGGGCCGGACACGGCTCCAAGGTGAACCGGGAGAACGCGGTGACCCGGCTCGCCGCCGCCGTCACCCGCATCGGCGACCACGAGTGGCCGCTGCGGCTCACCCCGACCGTGCGGGCCGCCCTCACCGAACTCGCCGCCCTCTACGGATTCGAGCCGGACTTCGGGGACGTCGACAGCCTGCTGGAGAAGCTCGGCCCGGCCGCCGAGCTGGTCGAGGCGACCGTCCGCAACAGCGCCAACCCGACCATGCTGGACGCCGGTTACAAGGTCAACGTGATCCCCGGGGAGGCCGTCGCCTTCGTGGACGGGCGCTATCTGCCGGGCGGCGAGGAGGAGTTCACCGCCACCCTGGACCGGCTCACCGGGCCGGACGTCGACTGGGAGTTCCACCACCGGGAGGTCGCCCTGCAGGCCCCCGTGGACGGGCCGACCTTCGCCAGGATGCGTGCGGCCGTTCAGGAGTTCGCGCCCGAGGGGCACGTGGTGCCGTACTGCATGTCCGGCGGCACCGACGCCAAGCAGTTCTCGCGGCTCGGCATCACGGGCTACGGCTTCGCGCCGCTCAAGCTGCCCGAGGGCTACGACTACCAGTCGCTGTTCCACGGCGTCGACGAGCGCGTGCCCGTCGAGGCGCTGCACTTCGGCGTCCGGGTCCTCGACCGTTTCCTGCGGACGGCCTAGGCGAGGGGGAGCAGGTGCTCGAGACGAGGGGGGACGAAGTGCTGAAGTCGGCGTACGGTTCCTGGCCGTCGCCCATCGACGCGACGCTGGCCGCCGCGCACGACGGGCAGCCCGAGTGGGTGGGGTTCGTCGGGGACGAGGTCTGGTGGACCGAGCCCCGGCCCGCCGAGGGCGGCCGCCGCGCGCTGGTGCGGCGCACGGCGGACGGCCGGGAGGAGTCGGTGCTGCCCGCGCCGTGGAACGTGCGCAGCCGGGTCATCGAGTACGGCGGCCTGCCCTGGCACGGGGTGGTCCAAGGCGGCGCGCCGCTGCTGGTGTTCACGCACTTCGCCGACCAGCGGCTGTACCGGTACGAGCCTGGCGGCGAACCCGTCCCGCTGACCCCGCTCTCCGCGGTGGGCGGCGGACTGCGCTGGGCCGAGCCGCGGGTGGACCTCGCCCGCGGTGAGGTGTGGTGCGTGCTGGAGGAGTTCACCGGGGACGGCCCCGGTGACGTGCGGCGCGTCCTGGCCGCCGTACCGCTGGACGGCTCGGCCGCCGACGACCGGGCCGCCGTACGCGAACTCACCGACGACCGGCGCCGGTTCGTCACCGGCGCCCGGCTCTCGCCCGACGGCCGCCGGGCCGCCTGGCTCGCCTGGGACCATCCGCGGATGCCCTGGGAGGGGACGGAGCTGCTCGTCGGCGAGGTCGGCGACGACGGCACCCTGCACGCGGTCCGCACGGTCGCCGGCGGTCCCGAGGAGTCCGTCGCGCAGGCGGACTGGACCCCGGACGGCGCGCTCCTGTACGCGAGCGACCGCGGCGGCTGGTGGAACCTGTACCGCGACGGCACCCCGCTGTGTCCCCGCGAGGAGGAGTTCGCCGGGCCGCTGTGGAAGCTCGGCACACGGTGGTTCGCGCCGCTGGACAACGGGCTGATCGCGGTCGTCCACGGGCGCGGGTCGACCCTCCTCGGCGTACTCGATCCCGAATCCGGTGAGGTCGTCGACGCCGCCGGACCGTGGACCGAGTTCGCGGGCACCCTCGCCACCCACGGCACCCGTGTCGTCGCGGTCGGCGCCAGCCCGCGCACCGCCTACGAGGTGGTCGAACTGGACACCCGCAGCGGACGCGCCCGCGCGATCGGCGCCCGCCACCGGGACCCCGTCGACCCCGCCTACTACCCGGAACCCCAGATCCGCACCTTCACCGGCCCCGCCGGCCGCGAGGTGCACGCCCATGTCTACCCGCCGCACCACCCCGGCCGCGCCGCCCCCGACGGCGAGCTGCCGCCCTACGTGATCTGGGCGCACGGCGGCCCCACCGGCCGGGCGCCGCTCGTGCTGGACCTCGCCATCGCCTACTTCACCTCCCGTGGCATCGGCGTCGCCGAGGTCGACTACGGCGGCTCCACCGGATACGGCCGCGCCTACCGGGAGCGGCTGCGCGAGCAGTGGGGCGTGGTCGACGTCGAGGACTGCGCGGCCGTGGCCCTCGCCCTCGCCGAGGAGGGCACCGCGGACCGCGACCGGCTGGCGATCCGCGGCGGCAGCGCGGGCGGCTGGACCACCGCCGTCTCCCTGACCACCACCGACGTCTACGCCTGCGGCACCATCATCTACCCCGTCCTCGACCTCACCGCCTGGGCGACGGGGGAGACCCACGACTTCGAGTCCCGCTACCTGGAGTCGCTGGTCGGCCCGCTCGCCGAGGTGCCCGCCCGGTACGCCGAGCGCTCGCCCGCCGCGCACGCCGACCGGCTCACCGCGCCGTTCCTGCTGCTGCAGGGCCTGGACGACGTCATCTGCCCGCCCGCCCAGTGCGAACGCTTCCTCGACCGGGTCCAGGGCCGGGGCGTCCCGCACGCCTACCTCACCTTCGCGGGGGAGGGGCACGGCTTCCGGCGCGCCGACACCATGGTGCGCGCTCTGGAGGCCGAACTGTCCCTGTACGCCCAGGTGTTCGGGCTTGACACGCCCGATGCCCCGACGCTGGAGCTGCGCACATGAGAGAGCTGGTACGGCCCGCCCGGCTGGCCCCCGGAGCACGCGTGGCCGTGGTCGCCCCCAGCGGGCCGGTGCCCGAGGAACGGCTCCAGGCCGGCCTCGACGTGCTGCGCGGCTGGGACCTGGACCCCGTGGTCGCCCCTCATGTGCTGGACCGGCACGGCGAGTTCGGCTATCTCGCGGGCACGGACGCCGACCGGGCCGCCGACTTCCAGAACGCCTGGTGCGATCCGGCGGTGGACGCGGTGCTGTGCGCCCGTGGCGGCTACGGCGCGCAGCGGATGACGGACCTGCTCGACTGGGAGGCGATGCGCGCGGCCGGCCCCAAGGTGTTCGTCGGCTTCAGCGACCTCACCGTCCTGCACGAGGCCTTCGCCACCCGCCTCGGCCTCGCCACTCTGCACGGGCCGATGGCCGCCGGCATCGACTTCGTCAAGAACGAGCGCGCCCGGGACCATCTGAAGGCGACCCTCTTCGCGCCGGAGACCGTGCGCACCATCGCCTCCGGCGCCGGCAGGGCCCTCGTCCCGGGCCGGGCCCGCGGGATCACCCTCGGCGGCTGCCTGTCCCTGCTCGCCGCCGAACGCGGCACCCCGGGCGCCCGCCCCTCGGCGCTGGGCGGGCTGCTGTGCCTGGAGGACGTCGGCGAGGAGACGTACCGGCTGGACCGGTACCTCACCCAACTCCTGCGCTCCGGCTGGTTCGACGGGGTGCGCGGGATACTGCTCGGCTCCTGGGAGGAGTGCGACCCCTACGACCGGGTGCGGCCCCTGCTCGCCGACCGGCTCGGCCCGCTCGGGGTGCCCGTCGTCGAGGAGTTCGGGTTCGGGCACTGCGCGGGCGCGTTGACCATCCCCTTCGGTGTGGCCGCCGAACTCGACGCGGACGCGGGCACGTTGACGCTGGACGAGCCGGCCCTGCGCTGAGGATCACCAGCGGTCCCCGGGCCGGCGCCTACCGGCCGGTATCCCCGTGGTCACCCGGAGGGCGGCACCCGGTGTGCGGGGCGGGGCCCCCGGTCCCACCCTGGTCGCATGAGCACGAAGACCCCGGACAGCGGCGCCGCCACAGGCGGCAAGGGCCAGCTCACGACGCTCACCCGGACGACCGTGCTGGCCCTCGCGCTGCTCACCCTGGTCTTCGTCTTCCAGAACACCGGCACCGTCCGCATCCGGCTGCTGGGCTCCGACGTCACCCTGCCCCTGTGGACGGCCCTGCTCGCCACCGGTCTCATCGGAGCCCTGTGCGGGGCGTACGCGATGAAGCGCCGGGGTCAGTGAGGGGTCGTAGCCCCCGTGGGGTGCCGGCGCCGCCCCGGCCCGGCCGGCGGGCCCCCGAAGCGCCGGGGCCGGTGGGACCGCGAAGCGCCGGGGCCGATGGGACCGGGACCCGGCCGGCGCGTACGCTGGGCCGATGCCGCACACCACGCCCCACTACCTCGCCGAAGGCCCACGCGTGGGCATCCGCTCCTTCACGCTGGAGGACGGCCCCGAGTTCACCGCACGGGTCAGGGAGAGCAAGGACCTGCACCGGCCGTGGCTGTTCCCGCCCGACACCGAGGAGGCGTACGCCGGCTACGCGGGCCGGCTGATCGAGGACCCGGCCCGGGCCGGGTTCCTGGTGTGCGAGAAGGACTCCGGGGACATCGCCGGGTTCATCAACATCAACAACATCGTGCGGGGCGGCTTCCAGTGCGGTGCCCTCGGCTACGGCGCCTTCGCGCACGCGGCCGGGCGGGGGCTGATGCGCGAGGGGCTGGACCTGGTGATCGGGTACGCGTTCGGGCCGCTCGGCCTGCACCGGCTGGAGATCAACGTGCAGCCCGGCAACACCGCGTCCATCGCCCTCGCGCGCGGTGCCGGCTTCCGCCTGGAGGGCTTCTCACCCGCCATGATCTACATCGACGGCGGGTGGCGCGACCACGAACGCTGGGCGCTCACCGCCGAGATGCGGGCCGCCGACGGGCCCTTTGCGCAATCCTGACCCGTCCCGACTCTGGCCCTCTCGCCGCGCGGGAGGTTCCATGGTCATCGTGACGAGGATCCGACGTGAGGTACTGACCCTGCCCGCCGCGCAGTTGGGCCCCGACAACCCCCTGCCCCCGCTGCTCCCCCTCGACGAGGTCCACCGCATCGACGACCGGGAACGGGAGGAGATGCCCCGGGACATGGCCCGGCAGCTCGGCCTCGCGCCGCTGACCAGCCTGCTCCCGGTACGGATCCGCGACGGATACGGCCGGCAGCGCGAACCCGGCACCCTCGACGCGCTGGTGATCGAGAACGACCGGCTGCGCGCCACCGTCCTGCCCGCCCTCGGCGGCCGCGTAGCCTCCCTCGTCCACCTGCCGACCGGACGCGAACTCCCCTACCGCAACCCCGTGTTCCAGCCCGCCAACTTCGCCCTCAACGGCGCCTGGTACTCCGGCGGCATCGAATGGAACATCGGCGCCACCGGCCACACCACCCTGTCCTGCTCACCCGTGCACGCCGCCCGCGTCCCCGCCCCCGACGGCGGCGAGATGCTGCGCCTGTGGGAGTGGGAGCGGCTGCGCGACCTGCCGTTCCAGGTCGACCTGTGGCTCCCGGACGGCTCCGACTTCCTCCTCGTCGGCGTCCGTATCCGCAACCCGCACGAGCGGCCCGCGGCCACGTACTGGTGGTCCAACATCGCCGTCCCCGAGGACCGCAGGGTCCTCGCGCCCGCGGATGAGGCCTGGCACTTCGGCTACGAGCGCCGCCTGCGCCGGGTGCCCGTCCCGTCGTACGACGGCATCGACCGCACCTACCCGCTCAACAGCACGTACGCCGCCGACTACTTCTACGAGGTGCCGGACGGCCGGCGCCGCTGGATCGCCGCGCAGGCCGCCGACGGTCACGGGCTGGTGCAGACCTCCACCGACGTGCTGCGCGGCCGCAAGCTGTTCGTGTGGGGCGGCGGACCCGGCGGCCGCCGCTGGCAGCAGTGGCTCACCGAACCCGGCACCGAGGGCTACTGTGAGATCCAGGCCGGCCTCGCCCGCACCCAGCTGGAACACGTGCGCATGGACGCGGAGAGCGAGATCTCCTGGCTGGAGGCGTACGGCCCGCTCGACGCACCCGCCGACGGTGCCTGGGCAGACGTCGTCCGGGAAGCGGAGGAGCGGCTCGAGGCGGTGCTGCCCCGCGCCCGCGTCGAGGAGGCGTACGCGGCCTGGAAGCCGTGCGCCGACACCGAACCCGGCGAGGTCCTGGCCACAGGCACCGGCTGGGGCGCGCTCGAAGTGCTGCGGGCCGACTGGAAGCTGCCCGGCACCCCCTTCCCCGAGTCCACGCTCGGCGAGGCGCAGGCACCCTGGCGGGAGCTGCTGCGCACCGGCACGCTGCCGGAACCGCGCCGGGTCCGCCCGCCCGGCGAGACGCTCGTCGCCCCGCACTGGCGGGACATGCTGGAGACCGCGCCCACCACCCCGCACACCGAGTACCACCTCGGCATCGCCCAGTGGCACGCCGGAGACCGGGCCCAGGCGGTCCGCAGCTGGGAACGCGGCCTCCCGCTCGCCCCCTCCCAGTGGCCGCTGCTGCGCTGCCTGGCCGTCGCCGACCAGGAGACCGGCCACCACCAGCGCGCCGCCGAGCGGTATGCCGACGCCTTCGACGACCTGTGCCGCGAGCGGCGCGACGACGGCGAGGCCTGGACCGCCGCCCTGGCCGGGCTCGGCCGCGAGACCCTGGAGGCGCTGCTCCGGGTGCGGCGGGCGGCCGACGCCCGCGCCGTCTGGGAGCGGCTGCTGCCCGCCGTGCGGCAGCGCGGCCGGTTCCGGCTGCTGGAGGCGGAACTGCTGCTCGCCGAGGGACGCCCGGCGGACGCCCGGGCCGTCTTCGACGACGGGTTCGAGGTGGCCGACCTGCGGGAGGGCGCGGACGCGATCGGTCGGCTCTGGGCCCGCCTCACCGACGAGCCCCTGCCCGCCCACCACGACTTCCGGATGCGCCCGGACATGGCCTGACCAGGCGTTTCGTGGATCAGTCGGCTTGGTCGACGTACTCGAAGACCGAGCCGTCCGGGTGGACCGCGAGCAGATTCCGGCCCGCGGGCGTCGGCACCGGGCCCGCGACGATCCGGGCGCCCAGCTCGGTCAGCAGCCGGTGGGCCTCGTCGACGTCCTTCACCGCGATCGTCGCCGTCACCCGGCGCAGCACCTCCAGCTCGGACTCGGGCCCGCTCATCAGAAGGAAGGAGCCGACCGCGGCGACCTGCACGCCACCCCGCTCGAACCGGAGCGCTCTGCCGCCCGCCAGACGCTCGTAGAACGGGATCGCGGTATCGAGGTCGTCGACGCAGATGCGCAGCGAGGCGCCCAGAATCTCCATACGGACGAGCCTAGTTGGGCCGCCCGGTCCGGCACAGGCCACCGCCCCCGCACCCGCCTCCCGGCCCCGCGCGGATCACGCCCCCGCACGGGGCCGCACGGCCCGGACCTCGCTCTGACCTGTGCCGTTACACGTCATGGCCGACGGGTACCCGCAGGTCATGGAGCGCTTGGATCATCTGGAACATCTGGACAAGGACCTCGTCGACGAGCTGGCTCAGGTGGCACGTGAGACGGTGCGCGACGAGCTGCGCGAGCAGAGCCGCAAGCAGCGCCGCACGGCCATGCTCTACGCCGCCTCCGGCACCCTCGCCCTGTACGCGGGCGCCGCGGTCGCGCTCGCCGTGGGCCTGGCCCTGGCGATCGCCCTGCCCGCCTGGGCGGCCGCCCTGATCACCGCCGCGATCCTGGGCGTCCTCGCCCAGGTGCTGCGCGGCGCCGCACACCCGAAGCACCCGCACGGCACCACCCCCGGCCCCACCGGTGCCCTCCCCACGCCCTACCCGCCCATGCCCACGACGCCCCCCGGCCGGCCGGACCTCGACCCGGGCGGCCCGCATCACCGGGCCTGAGACCGCGCGGGCGCCGCGGCACCGTACCGGCCGGCCGCGACCACGCGTGACCGGTCGTGACGGTCCGCGACGCCCGTGACGATGACGACCGCCGTGAAACGGCCCGCGCAGCGTCCGGCCGGCGTCCCGGTGACCTGCGCGGCGTTTGGGTGCCCGGGCCCCGGTTACGCGGAAGACCCCGGACGAGCCCCCCGCCGGAGGCCCACCGCACTAGGAGACCTATGAACACCGACGAACTCGCCGAACTGGGACAGCAGTTGCGGGTGGACAGCGTGCGGGCCGCCGCCGCGGCCGGCTCCGGGCACCCGACCTCCTCGATGTCCGCAGCCGACCTGATGGCCGTACTCCTCGCCCACCATCTGCGCTACGACTTCGAACGCCCCGACCACCCCGCCAACGACCGCTTCGTCCTCTCCAAGGGCCACGCCTCGCCCCTGCTGTACTCCGCGTACAAGGCGGCCGGCGCGATCGACGACGGCGAACTGCTGACCTTCCGCAAGCTCGGCAGCCGGCTCGAGGGGCATCCCACCCCGCGCCGGCTGCCCTGGGTGGAGACGGCCACCGGCTCGCTCGGCCAGGGCCTGCCCGTCGGCGTCGGCATCGCCCTCGCCGGGAAGCGGCTGGACCGCTCCGGCTACCGCGTGTGGGTGCTGTGCGGGGACAGCGAGCTGGCGGAGGGCTCGGTGTGGGAGGCCGCCGAGACCGCGTCGTACGAGCACCTCGACAACCTCACCGCGATCGTGGACGTCAACCGGCTCGGCCAGCGCGGCCCCACCCGGCACGGCCATGACCTGGATGCCTACGCCCGTCGCTTCCGGGCCTTCGGCTGGCACGCCGTCGAGACCGACGGCCACGACGTCGAGGCGATCGACCGGGCGTACGCCGAGGCACGGTCGACCACCGGACGGCCCACCGTGATCCTGGCCCGCACCCTCAAGGGCAGGGGTGTCGCCTCCGCCGAGGACCGCGAGGGCCTGCACGGCAAGCCCCTGCCCCACCCCGAGGAGGCCGTCGCCGAACTCGGCGGCCGGCGCGACCTGCGCGTCACCGTCAGCGAGCCGCCCGCCGCCGCGGTCCTGCGCTCGCTCACCACCGAGGTCCTCCAGCTCCCGCGCTACCCCAAGGGCGGCGACCCGGTCGCCACCCGGGACGCCTTCGGCAAGGCCCTCGCGGCGCTCGGCAGCGCCCGCGGCGACGTCGTCGCCCTCGACGGCGAGGTCGGCGACTCCACCCGCAGCGAGCTGTTCGCCAAGGAACACCCCGACCGGTTCTTCGAGTTCTACATCGCCGAACAGCAGCTCGTCGCCGCGGCCGTCGGCATGGCGGTGCGCGGCTGGCTGCCGTACGCCGCCACGTTCGCGGCCTTCTTCACCCGCGCCTTCGACTTCGTGCGCATGGCCTCCATCAGCGGCTCCGGCATCAACCTGGTCGGCTCGCACGCGGGCGTCGCGATCGGGCAGGACGGCCCCTCGCAGATGGGCCTGGAGGACCTGGCCATGTTCCGGGCCGTGCACGGCTCCACCGTGCTCTACCCGTGCGACGCCAACCAGACCGCCAGGCTCGTCGCCGCGATGGCCGACCTGGACGGCATCCGCTACCTGCGCACCTCCCGCGGCGCCGGCCCGGTGATCTACGGCCCCGACGAGGAGTTCGCGCCCGGCGGCAGCAAGGTGCTGCGGTCGAGCGAGGAGGACCGGCTCACCGTGGTCGCGGCCGGGGTCACCGTGCACGAGGCGCTGGTCGCCGCCGACCGGCTCGCCCAGGAGGACATCCCGATCCGCGTCGTCGACCTGTACTCCGTCAAGCCCGTCGACGCCGAGACGCTGCGCCGTGCCGCCGAGGAGACCGGCTGTCTGGTGACCGTCGAGGACCACCACGAGCAGGGCGGCCTCGGCGACGCCGTCGCGGAGGCCTTCGGCGACGGCCGGCCCGTGCCCCGCCTGGTCCGCCTCGCGGTGCGCACGATGCCGGGCTCCGCCGATCCCGACGAGCAGCTGCACGCCGCCGGCATCGACGCCGTGAACATCGAGGCCACCGCGAAACTGCTGGTCGAGGAGGCGATCGTGCGGTGATCGCCGGCCCGGTGATCGCCGCCTCGGCGAGCACCGATCCCGGTGAGCACCGATCCTGAGGACGCCCGGGCCCCGGGCCTGGGCCCGGATCCTGGGCCCCGGATCCCAAGGCCCCGGATCGCGGGCCGTACGCCGAAGGAGGCGCCATGACCGGACTGCGGTACGTCTACGCCGTCTGCCGCCCCCTCGACGCGCCCCTGCAGGCCCAGATCACGGGCGTCGCGGGCGTCCCGCCGGCGCTGCTGAACCACCACGGGCTGGTCGCGGTCGTCAGCAGGGTCCCGGAGGCCGACTTCGGCGAGGAGACGCTGCACATCCGCCTGGAGGACCCGGACTGGCGGGCCGCGACCGCCCGCGCCCACGAGGGCGTCATCGACGCGCTCACCACCGTCACCACGCCGCTGCCGCTCCCGCTCGGCACCGTCTTCCGGGACGACAGCGCGGTCCGCGTCATGATCGAGTCCCGGGAGGACGAGTTCCGCCGCACGCTGCACCGGCTGCGGGACCGGGCGGAGTGGGGCGTGCGGCTGTACGCGGACAGCGAGTCCGCCGGGGCGGTGCGGCGGGGCGAGGAGTGCGCGCGGACGCTGCACGAGCGGCTCTGCCGGCACGCCGAGGACTGCCGGCTGCACACCCCGCGACACACCCCGCCCCCCGGGGCGCCGGGACGCACGGTGCTCGACGCGGCCTATCTGGTGCCCCGGACGCACTGCGAGCAGTTCGTGGAGGTGGTCGAGCGCACGAAGAGCGAGGAGCCCGGGATGCGGGTGGAACTCAGCGGGCCGTGGGCGCCGTACTCGTTCACGGGGGAGGAGCCGTGACGGGCTGGCCCGCGTGGCAGCCCGAGTGGAGGGCCCGACCCCGGGTCAGACCTCCTTACGGCACAGGATCTCCCCATGCAGGACCGCGAACCAGGCGTCCTCGCGCCGGCCCCAGTCCCGCCAGGCCTCCGACACCGCCCGCAGTTGCTCAGGGGTGGCGTGACCGCCCTCCGTGGCCCGCTCGGCATAGGCCGAGGCGAGGGTGCGGTCCGCCCACAGCCCGCTCCACCACGCCCGCTCCTCGGCGGTCGCGTAGGTCCACGTGCCGGAGGTGGCCGTGATGTCCGTCAGACCGGCGGCCAGCGCCCACGCCTTCAGCCGGCGTCCGGCGTCCGGTTCGCCGCCGTTGGCCCGCGCGACCCGCTCGTACAGGTCCAGCCAGTCGTCCAGGCCCGGTACGGCCGGGTACCAGGTCATCGCCGCGTAGTCCGCGTCACGGACCGCGATGAACCCGCCCGGCTTCGTCACCCGGCGCATCTCGCGCAGCGCCCGCACCGGGTCGCCGACGTGCTGGAGCACCTGGTGGGCGTGGACCACGCAGAAGGTGTCGTCCGGGAAGTCCAGGGCGTGGACGTCCGCGACCGCGAAGTCCACGTTCGTCAGTCCGCGTCCGGCGGCGGTGGCCCGGGCCTGCTCCAGGACGCCCGGCGCGCGGTCGACGCCGGTGACATGGCCGTCGGGCACCAGTTCCGCCAGGTCGGCCGTGATCGTGCCCGGACCGCAGCCGATGTCCAGGATCTTCATGTGCGGCTTCAGCGAACCGAGCAGATAGGCGGCGGAGTTGGCGGCGGTCCGCCAGGTGTGCGAACGCAGCACCGACTCGTGGTGCCCGTGCGTGTAGACGGCGGTCTCCCGCGCTTTCGGCTGCGTGTGCTGCTGCGCGTCCGGCATGACACTTGCCCCTTCGCCCTCGTCGACGGAGCGGAACAAGGCCCGTCCCGGCCCCGTTCCGCGATGCGTCGAACGCTACTCCGGTGTGTCGAATTATGAGACCTGTGTTTTGGTATATGGACTGACGGAGTGTCAGTAATGAGGGCAGGTCACTCCGTGCCGTCAGCTGTGGGCGGTTACCCTTGAGCATGCGCCTGCTCCTCGTCCGCCACGGCCAGACCCCGTCCAACATCGACCAGCTGCTCGACACCAGCGTCCCCGGACCGGGCCTGACCCCTCTCGGTGAGCGGCAGGCCGCCGCCCTGCCCCGGGCCCTCGCCCACGAGGACATCCAGGCCCTCTACGCCTCACCCCTCCTGCGCGCCCGGCTCACCGCCGCCCCGCTGGCCGCCGTGCGCGGCCTCGACGTCCTCGTCCGCGACGGCATCCGCGAACTGTCCGCCGGCGACCTGGAGATGCAGCCGGGCGACTCCCCGGAGGGCGAGCGCTACATGCGCACCGTGTTCGCCTGGGCCGCCGGGGACACCGGGCTGCGCATCCCCGGCGGAGAGGACGGCGCGGCGGCCCTCGCCCGGTACGACGCCGTGATCGACGAGGCCGCCGGGAGCGGCGCCGACACCGTCGCGATGATCAGCCACGGCGCCGCCATCCGCATGTGGACCGCCGCCCGCGCCCGCAACGTCGATGTCGCCTACGCCGCCGCCCACCCGCTGGCGAACACGGGCGTCGTCGTCCTGGACGGCACCCCGGCCACCGGCTTCCAGGTCCTGTCCTGGGCCGGCGCCACCGTCGTACCGGCGGGCGAGAGCGGCCCGACGGGAGAACCCGTGGACACGGCCGGGTGACGTGCGTGGACTCGGCCCGGTGACGTCCGGCGACCGGGCCGGTGACCCCCGTGGACCGGGCCGGGTGAGCAGGTGCCGCTCGCGGGCCGGGCCGGATATCTGTTTGCCCCGGCTCGGGCGCGCCCCACAGAATGCCTCCTCATGGGACACCTGGAAGCCGCGCATCTCGAGTACCACCTCCCCGACGGGAGGACGTTGCTCGGCGATGTGTCGTTCCGGGTCGGCGAAGGCGCCGTCGTCGCCCTGGTCGGACCGAACGGCGCGGGCAAGACGACCCTGCTGCGCATCGTCTCCGGCGAGCTGAAGCCGCACGGCGGCACCGTCACGGTCGGCGGCGGCCTCGGCGTCATGCGCCAGTTCGTGGGCTCCGTACGGGACGAGACGACCGTACGCGACCTCCTCGTCTCCGTCGCACCGCCCCGTATCCGCGAGGCGGCCGCGGCCGTCGACCGGGCCGAGCACGCGATCATGACCGTCGACGACGAGGCCGCCCAGCTGCAGTACGCCCAGGCCCTCGCCGACTGGGCCGAGGTGCGCGGTTACGAGGCCGAGACCCTGTGGGACATGTGCACCACCGCCGCGCTCGGCATGCCGTACGAACGCGCCCAGTGGCGCCAGGTGCGCACCCTCTCCGGCGGCGAACAGAAGCGCCTCGTCCTGGAGGCGCTGCTGCGCGGGACCGACGAGGTGCTGCTGCTCGACGAGCCGGACAACTACCTCGACGTACCCGGCAAGCGATGGCTGGAGGAACAGCTCAAGGAGACCCGGAAGACGGTCCTGTTCGTCTCCCACGACCGTGAACTCCTCGCCCGCGCCGCCCAGAAGATCGTCTCCGTCGAACCCGGCCCGGCCGGCGCCGACGCCTGGGTGCACGGCGGCGGCTTCGCCACCTTCCACGAAGCCCGCCGCGAGCGCTTCGCCCGCTTCGAGGAACTGCGCCGCCGCTGGGACGAGAAGCACGCCCAGCTGAAGAAGCTCGTCCTGAACCTCCGGCAGGCCGCCGCCGTCAGCCACGAGATGGCCTCCCGCTACGCGGCCGCGCAGACCCGCCTGCGCAAGTTCGAGGAGGCCGGACCGCCGCCCGAGCCGCCGCGCGAGCAGGACATCACCATGCGGCTGAAGGGCGGGCGCACCGGCGTACGGGCCGTCACCTGCGCCGGGCTCGAACTCACCGGCCTGATGAAACCCTTCGACCTGGAGGTCTTCTACGGCGAACGGGTCGCCGTCCTCGGCTCCAACGGCTCGGGCAAGTCCCACTTCCTGCGTCTGCTCGCCGGCGAGGACGTCGCGCACACGGGGCAGTTCAAGCTCGGCGCCCGGGTCGTGCCCGGCCACTTCGCACAGACCCACGCGCACCCCGAGCTGATCGGCCGCAACCTGCTCGACATCCTCTGGAAGGAGCACTCCCAGGACCGTGGCGCGGCCATGTCCCGGCTGCGCCGCTACGAACTCACCGGCCAGGCCGAACAGGCCTTCGATCGGCTCTCCGGCGGCCAGCAGGCACGCTTCCAGATCCTGCTCCTGGAACTGGCCGGTGCCACCGCCCTGCTCCTGGACGAGCCCACCGACAACCTCGACCTGGAATCCGCCGAGGCACTCCAGGAAGGCCTGGAAGCCTTCGAGGGCACCGTCCTCGCGGTCACCCACGACCGCTGGTTCGCCCGCTCCTTCGACCGCTTCCTGGTCTTCGGCTCGGACGGCCGCCTCCGCGAGACCCCGGAGCCCGTCTGGGACGAGCGCCGCGTGGAGCGCGCCCGCTGACGCTGTTGTTCGTACAGTGGAGGTGATTGCAGGAACGCGAGCTCCAAGGCTCCCCTCCGGAACCGCTCGGGGGAAGTGCACGCCGGGCGGGTACCCGGACCGCATGGACGCATACGACGAGCGGGGTACCACGATGACCGGAGTCGACCCCAGCCGACTGGACGACCAGCAGCTCATGAAGGAGCTGGAGACGATCCACCGCACACGCCACGACACCCTCCTGTACGGCTCGAACGACGCTCTGCGCACCCACAACGAGCGCATGGCCCAGCTCGAGGGCGAATACCTGCGCCGCAACCCGCGCCGCCTGGTCAGCGCCGGCCGCACCCGCGAGGGCGCCCGCGAGCGCTGCTGCGGCGAATCGGCGACTCCGGGGCCGTCCGGCACCTGAGGCGGCCTCCGCCCCCTCGCAGACGAAAGGGCCGGCCCGCGACCGACGCGGACCGGCTCCGCGGTGTTCCGGTACGGGGGCCGGTGGGGCGGGGTGGGGGAGTCACCCGTTAGGCCGTTCGCGTCCCGCGAATGGGGTCCGGCCGCGCGCGGTGCCGCGCCCCGGGGGCTGTGATGGCAGCGAGGACACGAGAGCCGTGACCCCGTCCTGCCGAGGAGCCCGTCCCATGCGCAGCACCGCCCGTGCCCTGTCCGTCGCCGTCCTGGCCGGGTCCGCGCTCGTCATAGCGGGGCCCGCCTCGTTCGCGGACCCCGCCATCGGCGCTGATCCCTCCGCCGACGCGAGCCCCGGCATCGTCCAGCCCGGCGGCCCGGCCTCCGCGTCCGCCGCCTGCGACACCCCCACCGGACTGGCACCGGAGGCCCACGAGGCCATCCCACAGGCCTTCGAGGACCTCCCCGTGCGCCTGAGCCGGAAGCCCGGCACCGAAGGCGCCTCCGGGCCCGCCCCCGCGCGCAGCGGCGCCGGCGACTGCCCCGCCGGCCCGGACAAGGAGGGCACGCTCCAGGCCCCGGACAAGGAGGGCACGCTCGAGCCCCCGGACGAGCAGGGCAGCAAGGCGTGGACCCCGGACAGCGTCCCCGGCGGGACCGAGACCGAGGGCGAGACCGAGGGCGACGGCGCGGACGACGGCGGATCGTGCGCCCAGGGACAGCACTGCACCGGGGGACAGGGGGAGCGGGGGGACGGACAGGACCAGGGGCAGGGGCAAAGCCAGGGACAAGGCCAGGGGCAGGGGCAAGGGTGGGAGAGCGATGATCCGGCGACCGTGCAGGGCGGTGTCGAGGCCGGAGCGGGGGGAACGTTCAGCGATTCGGTTCCCGCCCTGGTCATCGGCGGTGTGCTGATCGTCGCCGCGTGCGCAGGCGCCGTCTACCGGCTGTCCGGCCGCAGGCGCTTCGCCCGGGGCTGACGCGCGGCGCCCGGCGGCGCCCTGACCGGCGGAGACGGCGCCGGTCAGGGCCGTGGGCCTTGGAGCGCCGCCGACCGGGTACACACCATCCCGAGGGCACCACCCGCAGCCGCCGTACTCAGCCCACGCACCGCACGCACTGCACGCGCCGTACGCACCACGCTCACCAGCCACACGGCCCGCACCACACCGGCGGCCGGAACAGGAGCAGCCGACGACACGAGCACGGCCCGGACGGAACACCATGCGGCACACGGACTGCGCGGAGGCGGACATGCGGCGGACGGACCCCGAGGACCACGGCCCCGTCCGCTACGGGCCGCCCCTGCCCTCGGACGGGCTGCCCGTGCTCCCCGAACTCGCCGCGCACCTCGCCGCCGCCGCACACCGCGCCGAGGCCCAGCCGGTCGGCGGCGCCCCCGCCCTGCTGGAGGCGGCCTGCGGGTACTGGACGCGGCGCGGACTGTCCTGCGTCCCCGACCGGGTGGCGGCCGGGCCCGGCGCCCCCGCCATGCTGCTCGCCCTGACCGCCGCCATCGCCGGTGACGGCGGCGACATCCTGGTACCCCGCCCCTGCGCCGCCTGGTGGGCCCCCTACGCCCGGCTGCTGGGTCGGCCGGTCTTCCACGTGCCCACCCCGGCCGAGGGCGGCGGCGTACCCGACCCGTACGCGCTGCTGGAGACCGTGCGCAGAGTCCGTGCCGAGGGCGGCGACCCCCGGCTGCTGGTGCTGTCCGTCGCGGACGACCCGACCGCCACCGTCGCCCCGCCCGAACTGCTGCACGAGACCGTCGAGGCCGCGGCCGCCGAGGGCCTGTACCTGGTCAGCGACGAGACCTGGCGCGACACGGTGCACGACCCGCACGAGACCGTGCTGCTCAGCCCCGCCGAGATGCTGCCCGACCGGGTCACGGTCGTCACCGACCTCGCCGGGGCGTCGCTGCCGGCCGGCTGGCCCGCGGCCGTGGCCCGGTTCCCCGCCGGCGAGGCGGGGGAGCGGCTCCACGCGCGCGTGCTCGACGTTCTCACCGCGCTCGACGCCCGCGTCGCCGCGCCGGTCGCCGCCGCGGCCGGGTACGCGCTCGACGAACCCGAGCCGGTCACCGAGCGGCGCGAGGCCGCCGTACGCCTGCACGCGCGCGTGGCCGCCGCCGCGCACTCCGTGGTCGTGGCGGCCGGCGCCGTCGCGCGGCCGCCGCAGGCCGGCCGCCACCTGTACGCCGACCTCGGCCCGCTGCGCGAAGCGCTCGCGGAGCAGGGCGTAGGCGACGCACAGGAACTGGAGGACCTCCTCACCGCCCGGCTCGGCATGCCCGCGCCCGGCGGTCACCGCTTCGGCGACGACCTCGGGGCACTGCGCGTGCGGCTCGCGACGGGGCCCCTGCTGGGCGGCAGCGACGAGGAACGGACGGAATGCCTCACGTCGCCCTCACCGTTGGAACTGCCACATGTGCACCGTGCGTTGATCTCCTTGAAGTCGGTCTTCGACGATCTCCGCGACGACGCTCAGCGATGGGAGCCTCCTCGATGACGCAGCAGACGCATGAGCCCGAGTCCACCGCCACGACGTCCACCACGACCTCGACCACCACGACCCCGACCACCCCGGCACCGTCCACTGCGACCCCGACCACCACGACTCCGTCCATCGCGGCGCCGGCCCCGCTCGCGCCGCCCTTCCCCCCGCTGGCCGAGCCCCGCCCCCTGGACGAACTCCGGGTGTGGCCGCGGACGTTCCACGACCGGCTCACCGCGCCCCTGCCCGGCCTCAAGGCCCTCGCCCGCTTCGCCCGCGAGGGCGCCGTACGCCCCGGCCCCGACGGCCTCGCCGACATCCCCCGACTGCCCTACGAACCCGGCCCGCTGCCCCGCGTGGGCGCCCGTACCCTCGCCGTCACCTGGGCGGGGCACGCCAGTTGGGTCGTCCGGATCGGCGGCCTGACCGTGCTCACCGACCCCGTGTGGTCCCGGCGCATCCTCGGCACGCCCGCCCGTATCACCCCGGTCGGGGTCGCCTGGGGCAGCCTGCCGCCGGTGGACGCGGTCGTCATCAGCCACAACCACTTCGACCACCTGGACGCCCCCACCCTGCGCCGACTCCCGCGTGACACGCCGGTGTTCGCGCCCGCCGGTCTCGCCCGCTGGTTCCGGCGCCGCCGCTTCACCCGCGTCACCGAGCTGGACTGGTGGGAGGGCGCCGAACTGTCCGGCGTCCGCTTCGACTTCGTGCCCGCCCACCACTGGTCCAAGCGCACCCTCACCGACACCTGCCACAGCCTCTGGGGCGGTTGGGTCCTCACCGCACCCGACGGACAGCGCCTCTACTTCGCCGGCGACACCGGCTACGGCCACTGGTTCACCCGCATCGGCCGCCGCTACCCCGGCATCGACCTGGCCCTCATGCCCATCGGCGCCTACGATCCCCGCTGGTGGCTCAGCGACGTCCACTGTGACCCGGAGGAGGCGGTCCAGGCCACGCTGGACGTGGGCGCGCGCAGAATGGCCCCGATGCACTGGGGCACGTTCGTCCTGTCGGCGGAACCGGTCCTGGAACCGCTGACACGCGTGCGGGCGGCGTGGGAGAAGGCCGGGCTGGACCGGGAGGACCTGTGGGATCTCCCGATCGGGGCCTCGCAGGTGCTGGACTGACCGGCCGAACGCGGCGGCGCTACCGCGAAGCCCGCCGCACCACACTCGGAAGCACGCTGATCAGCACCGTCAGCCCGACCGCCGCCACCACGCCCTCCCACGGCTCCTCGAACAGCGACCCACCCAGAATCCCGATCACCTGATACGTCACCGCCCATGCCAGACAGGCCGGCAGATTCCCCCGGCTGAACCGCCGCAGGGGCCAGTCCGCCACCAGACAGGCCAGCATCACCGGAATCCGCCCCGCCGGCACCAGCCGGGACAGCACCAGCACCACCACCCCGTGCTCGGCCAGCCTCGACTGCGCCTGCGCGAGCCGCTCCTGCGGGGCCCGCGAACGGATCGCCTCCAGCCAGCGCGACCCGTTCCTCGACCGCATCCCGCGCCGCCCCAGCCAGTACAGCGTCGCATCACCGAGAAAGGCCGCCAGCGAAGCCGTCACGAACACCAGCGCCAGCGAGAACGGCGCCGTCTGATGGAACGCCACCACCGCCGCCGAACTCACCAGCGCCCCCGTCGGGACCACCGGCACCAGCGCCCCGATCAACACCAGCAGGAACAGCGACGGGTACCCGATCGCCTGCTGAGTGGACTCCGGCGGCACACTCCGCGGCGACGCGGCGGCGAGCGTGACGACGGCCGGCAGCCATCTCATCGCGCGACCTCCAGCCGCACGCTCTCCCCGTGCCCGAGCTTGTGCACCGCCACCAGCGGCGCCAGCTCGGCCGCCAGGCGCACGAACTCGTCCCCCGGCGCGTGGAACTCGTGCGGGCGGACCGCGTCCAGTCCGATCGGCCAGTACGTCCCGTAGTGCACCGGCACCGCGCTGTGCGGCGCCAGCCGGGCCAGCGCCCGTGCCGCCCGCCCCGCGTCCAGATGCCCCTCCCCGAGATACGGCCCCCAGCCGCCCACCGGCAGCAGCGCCACCTCCACCGGCCCGACCTCCTCGGCCATGGAGTCGAACAGGCCGGTGTCCCCGGCGAAGTAGGTCCGTGCCTCGCCCTCGACGACGTACCCGAGCGCGGGGGAGCGGTGCGGTCCGACCGGCAGCCGCCGCCCGTCGTGCAGCGCGGACACCACCCGGACCCGTACGTCCCCGATCGCCACCTCGTCCCCGGGGACCACCTCCGTGACCCGCAGCTGCCGCAGCCGGCGCAGTCCGGGCACCGCCCGGGGCGCGCCCCGGGGCACGAGCAGGCGCGTGCCCGGGGCGAGGGAGGCCAGCGAGGGGAGGTGGAGATGGTCGGCGTGCAGATGGGAGACGAGCGCCACGTCGGCGCGGTGGGCCGCGGCGGGCGGCACGGCGCCCCGGCGGCGCCGCAGATGCGCCAGCCTGCGGGCGAACAGAGGATCGGTGAGCACACGTATGTTCGAGTCCACGATCGTGCAGGTGGCGTGACCCCACCAGGTGATCTCCACCGGCACCCTTTTCGCCTCCTCCGCGCGACTCCCCGAAGCCTACGGGCAGGAGTAGGGTCGGCGGCGAAACCCGGAGGTGAGGGGGACGCCATGGGACAGCTGCGGGGTGCCTCCGGCGGGCGCGCGCCGGTGCGGGTCACCGCCATCGCCAGCCTGACCCCGCTGGAGGAGCTCGACGCCGACCCCTTCCTGGTCGACTCCCGCAGCCAGCACGCCATGTGCGCGCGCTGGGCCGAGGAACGCGGGTACGTCGTCGCCCGGGAACTCCTCGTCGGCGGCGTTCGTTTCGACCATGGCGCCCTGTGGGACGGAGTGCGGCCCGGCGTGGACGTGTTCGTTGCCCCCAGCCGGCGGGTGCTCGAGCGCGCCCTGTCCTCGGTGGAGGAGTTCACCGCCGAGTGCGCGCGGCGCGGGGTGCGCGTGGAGACGGTGGGGCACACCGAGCCGTCGTACGACGCGCAGATGAAGGCCTGTGTCCACCGCAGGCTGTCGATGCCGACGGCCGGGTACGACGGCCGCTGACCCCGCCCGGGCGCCCGCCGCCGCTCGACGGCCCCGGAGTTGGCGCGACCGGTATGACAAGGTGGAGCAAGGCCCTGTCGTCGAGCGGGCCGGGACGTGAGGTGTACGGGGCGTGCGTTGGCGGCGGATTGCCAGTCAGATCGGGCGGAGCGTCACGGTGTGGGCGGTCTCCACGGTCACCATGCTCGTCCTGGCGGGCCTCCTGCCCGACTTCCAGCTCCAGTCCGCCGACGGTGACAGCGCCACCCGCATAGGCGTCACCGCCGCGTGCGGCGCCGGGGCCTTCGGCGTCCTGTCGGCCGTGGTCTGGCCGCTCCTGGTCCGGCTGCTGCTGCTCGTACCCGCCCTCGTGCTCGGCCTGCTGGTCTTCTTCCTCAACGGCTCGCTGCTGCTGGTCGCCCTGCGCGTCAATCCCTCCGGCCGGGGCGAGGTGGCCCCGGAGACCGCCGTCATCGTCGCCGCCGTGATGTCCGCCGTCGCCTCGGCCACCGGCGCCGCCCTCGCCGTGCGCGACGACGACGCCTACCGCCGGCGCCTGCTGCGGCTCGCCGACCGCCGCCGCAGATCCACCCCGCCCTGCCCGGACACCCCCGGCATGGTCTGCGTCCAGCTGGACGGCGTCGGCCACGACGTCCTCGACGCCGCCGTCCGCAAGGGCCTCATGCCGACCGTCGCCCGCCTGCTGGCGACGGGCGACGGGGCACGGCCCACCCACCGGCTGACCCCCTGGCGCACCGACTGGTCCAGCCAGACCGGCGCCAGCCAGCTCGGCATCCTGCACGGCAGCACCTTCGACGTGCCGGCCTTCCGCTGGTACGAGAAGGACCGGGGCGAGGTGATGGTGTGCAACCGCCCCACCAGCGCCGCCGAACTCCAGCGCCGCGCCATCGCGCACACCGGCGACGGGGGACTGCTCACCGTCGACGGCGCCAGCCGGGGCAACCTGTTCAGCGGCGGCGCCGGGGAACAGGCCCTCGTGCTCTCCATCGCGACCCGCCGCCGCGGCCGGGACTACCGGTCCCGCGCCGGTTACTTCGCCTACTTCTCCGACCCGGCCAACGCGGTCCGCACCGCCCTGTCCTTCGTCGCCGAGGTCGCCCGCGAGATCGGCCAGTCCACCCGCGCCCGGATCCGGAAGCAGCGCCCCCGGGTGAGCCGCGGCGGCCTCTACCCCTTCGTGCGCGCCTTCGCCACCGTCGTCGAACGGGACGTCGTCGTCGCCGCGGTGATGGGCGACCTGCTCGCCGGCCGCACCGCCATCTACGCCGACCTGGTCGGCTACGACGAGGTCGCCCACCACTCCGGGCCGCACAGCGGGGACGCCGAGAAGGTCCTGCAGCGCCTCGACCGCTCCCTCGCCCTCATCGAGAAGGCCGCCGAGCACGCCCCGCGCCCCTACCACCTGGTGATCCTGTCCGACCACGGCCAGAGCCCCGGGGAGACCTTCCGCGCCCGCTACGGCCTCACCCTCGCCGACCTGGTCCGCGCCGGCTGCGGGCTGCCGGTGCCGCGCCGGGCCGAACGCACACACAGCGGGGCCGAGGCCCGCGCCGCCGTCCGCGCCGCGCTGCGCCGACCGGTCGAGGAGAAGGACGGACAGCACCGGCCCGTGCCCCGCTCGGAACCCGTCGTGCTCGCCTCCGGCAACCTCGGCCTGGTCTCCTTCCCGGACGTCCACCACCGGATGAGCAAGGAGGAGATCGACGCCCGCCACCCCGCCCTGCTCACCACCCTCGCCAACCACCCCGGCATCGGCTTCCTGCTGGTGCGCAGCGAGGAGCACGACGGTGTGCTGCTCGGCCCGTACGGCACCGAGATCCCGCTGGCCGAGCTGGACGAGAGACCGGGACCGCTGGCCCGTTTCGGCCCCGGCGCCGCCGACGCCGTCCGCCGTACCCACTCCTTCCCGCACACCGCCGACATCATGGTCAACTCCGTCCACGACCCCGCCGACGGCGAAGTCCTCGCCTTCGAGGAGCAGATCGGCTCCCACGGCGGTCTCGGCGGCGCCCAGTCCCGCCCGTTCCTGCTCTCCCCGCTCACCCTGTCCGAACCGGCCGGGGACGGGGCGGAGCTGTCCGGCGCCGAGCACGTGCACGACGTCCTGCACCGCTGGCTGCGCGAGACGAACGGCCCCCAGGTGCCGCTCACCGAGGAGCCCGAGGAGTCTGCTGAGGCCGAGGAGGAGCGCGCCGCCTGAGGGCCGAGCGCCGGTTGTTCACCCTCCGTGGGCCGGTCCGCAGGGTGCGGGGGGCCCGGATGTGATCGGATGGGGACCACAGGACCCGGATACGGCATCACACGCGAAAGGAACCATCGTGGCCACCACGCGCACCGCACACACCGTCTGGGAAGGCAACCTGCTCGAGGGCAGCGGCGTCGTCAGTTTCGACTCCTCCGGCATCGGCGACCAGCCGGTGTCGTGGCCGTCGCGCGCCGAGAAGGCGAACGGCAAGACCAGCCCCGAGGAGCTGATCGCCGCCGCCCACTCCAGCTGCTTCTCCATGGCCCTCTCGCACGGCCTGGCCGGCGCCGGCACCCCGCCCACCCGCCTGGAGACCAAGGCCGACGTCACCTTCCAGCCGGGCGAGGGCATCACCGGCATCCACCTCACCGTCCGCGGCACGGTCCCGGGCCTGGACGAGGACGGCTTCCGGTCGGCGGCCGAGGACGCCAAGAAGAACTGCCCGGTCAGCCAGGCCCTGACCGGCACGACCATCACGCTGACGGCCGAACTGGCCTGACGCCCGCACGTACGTCCCCGGATGCCGCGCCCCGCAAGGGGCGCGGCATCGCCGTTCGTTCTTACACGCACTGCTCAACGCTGTTCGTGCACGCACTGCTCACCGCTTGCGTGCCACGCCCGCGATCACCGGCACCGCGCCCTCCTTCGCGGCGGCCTCGTCCTCCGCCTCGGGACGCCAGTCCAGGACCGGGCACACTCCCGGCTCGAGCAGATCCAGACCGGCGAAGAACCGCCCGAACTCCGCAGCCGTGCGCGGGAAGAACGGGGTGCCGCTCGTGCGGAAGAAGTCGGAGACGCGCTCGATCGCCGGCGGGTCCAGCTCCGGGCTGACCTGGGAGAGCACCAGGAAGCTGCCGGGGGCGAGCGCGTCGACGTACCCGGCGAGCAGGTCGTAGGCGTCGTCGTCCAGGTAGTGCGTGAGGGCCACCAGCGAGAGCGCGACCGGCTGTTCGAGGTCGAGGGACTCGGCGGCGAGCCGCAGGATCGTGTCCGGGTCGCGGACGTCGGCGTGCACGTAGTCGGTGCTGCCCTCGGCGGTGCCGGTCAGCAGCGCCTGGGCGTGCCGCAGCACGATCGGGTCGTTGTCCGCGTACACCACCCGCGCACCGGACGCCACGCCCTGCGCGACCTGGTGCAGGTTCGGCTCGGTCGGGATGCCGGTGCCGATGTCCAGGAACTGGCGCACGCCCTGCTCGGCGAGCGTGCGCACCGCCCGGTGCATGAACCGCCGGTTGGCCTTGGCACCGCGCACGGCCGTGCCGTCGACCGCGAGGATCCGGCGGGCCAGCTCCTCGTCCACCGGGTAGTTGTCCTTGCCGCCCAGCCACCAGTCGTACACGCGCGCAGGGTGCGGCCTGCTGGTGTCGACGGTCGTGGGCGCGGTCTCGGAACCGGTCATGCGCTGTGTGCTCCTCAGGTGTCACAAGGGGTTGTGGACGGTGGCGCGGAACAGAAGGGGCGCGGGGACGTCAGGGTCAGGGGCCGGGGGTCACAGATTCTCGCGGTACTCCCGCAGGATCTTCTGGGTGCGGCGTGCAGACGCCGCCCGGGCCGTCATGTGGTCCAGCACCTCCAGGTGCGCGGCCACCTCCTGGCGGGAGTCCAGATAGAGGGCGCCGGTCAGATACTCGGTGAACACCATGTCCGGCAACTCCGGCTCGCCGAACCGGAACAGCGTGAACGGCGCGTACGTCCCCGGGTGCGGGCCGGCCGCGAACTCGGCGAGCTGGAGGGTGATCCGGTCCCGCTCGGCGTACTCCAGCAGCCGGTCCAACTGCTCGCGCATCACCTCGCCGCGCGTGCTCACCGGCCGCCGCAGCACCGTCTCGTCCATGATCACCCACAGGTGCGGCGGATCGCTGCCCTCCAGCAGCCGCTGCCGCTCCATGCGCAGCGACACATGCCGCTCGACCGACTCCCGGCCGGTCTGCCCTATGGTCCCGGCCTCCAGCACCGCCCGCGCGTACGCCTCCGTCTGCAGCAGACCGGGCACGAAGTGCGGCTCGTAGGAGCGGATGATCCGGGCGGCTCCCTCCAGGCTCACGTACAGGCTGAACCAGTCCGGCAGCACGTCGTGGAACCGCTGCCACCAGCCCGGCTGGTTCGCCTCCTCGGCCAGCCGCACGAACGCCCCGGCGTCGTCCTCGCCCACCCCGTAGGCGGACAGCAGCACCTGCACGTAGGGGATCTTCAGCGCGACGTCGGCCATCTCCATCCGCCGTACGGTCGCCGACGCCACCCGGAGGACCTTGGCGGCCTCCTCACGGCTGAGGCCGGCCGCCTCCCGCAGCTCCTGCAACCGTTTGCCGAGCACCACCTGGCCCACGGTGGGCGCGGCCCGCCGCTCACTCACGCCACGCCCTCCCCTACGCGCCGTCGTACCCGGGCAGTCTGCCATGCGACGGCCGTGTCGCACACGTGGTCGAGGAGGGACGTTCGGCGTCCCCGGCCTCAACCGGCCAGCGTGTGCAGGTACTTGGTGGTCGCCGGGTCCGCCGGCAGGAACGTCTCGATGGCGAGTTCGGCGACCGTCACGTCCATCGGCGTGTTGAAGGTGGAGATGGACGACACGAACGACAGGATCCGGCCGTCGTGTTCGATGCGCAGCGGCAGCGCGAAGTACGGCACCGGTTCGGCCGGTTCGTCGCCCGGCGCGTCCTCGGGAACCGGATACGCGGACACCTCCTCGTACAGGGCGCGCAGTTGGTCCGAGCGGTGCAGGGCGATCTCCCGCTCCATCTGCGCCAGCAGATGCCCGCGCCACTCGCGCAGATTGCGGATGCGCGGCGCGAGACCCTCCGGGTGCAGGGTGAGCCGCATCGCGTTCGGCGCCGGAGTCATCAGCTTGTCCGGAACGCCCTCCAGCAGCATCGTGATGCCCCGGTTCGCGGCGACGACGGTGTAGGAGGCGTCGACCACCAGCGCGGGGTAGGGCTCGTAGCCCTGGATGAGGCGCTCCATGCCGTCGCGCAGCGCGTCCAGCGCCGGATCGTCCAGCGGGGTCTCCGGGTAGTGCGGGGCGTAACCGGCCGCGAGCAGCAGGGCGTTGCGCTCGCGCACCGGCACGTCCAGATGCTCGGCCAGCCGCAGCACCATCTCCTCGCTGGGCCGGGACCGGCCGGTCTCGATGAAACTGATGTGCCGGGCCGAGGAGTCGGCGCGCAGCGCCAGCTCCAGCTGGGAGATCCGGCGCCGCTCCCGCCAGGAGCGCAGCAGCGGGCCGATGCCCTTGTCGGCCTTGTCGTTCCTGGCTGCGGGGGCGGTGGCGGATGCGGAGGGGCCGGTCGCGACAATGGTCATACGGACGACCGTAGTCGACCCGTCCGCCGAACGACCGAAACCGGGCACCTGAGTGACGACCGAAACCGGGCACCGCAGTGCACCGGAGTGACGACCGGAACCAGGCACCGGAGTCACGGCCGCGACCAGGCACCGGAGTTGAGGAGCACACCCATGAACCAGCCGTGGAAGTCGTCCTGGGAGGCGGCGGCGGTGTACCGGGCCAGGGTCCGCGGCTGCCTGCTCGGCGGGGCCGTCGGCGACGCCCTCGGCTTCCCCGTCGAGTTCGCCTCCCTCGACCGGATCCGCTCCCAGCACGGCGAGCGAGGGGTGACCGGTCTCGTGCCCGGCGCACACGGCGTGACCGGCCGGATCAGCGACGACACGCAGATGACCCTGTTCACCGTCGAGGCCCTCGTCCAGGCCCATGCCCGGGAGCGGCAGAAGGGGATCGGCGGCGGCTGGGCCCTGCTGCTGCGCCAGGCGTACGAGCGGTGGCTGCAGACCCAGTCGAAGCCGGGCCCCGAGGCGGCCGAACCGCAGCCCGCCGCCGGTCTGCTCGCCGAGGCCTGGCTGTACTCCCGTCGAGCCCCGGGCAACGCCTGCCTGTCCGGGGTCGCCCAGATGTACGCCCCCGACCCCCAGCTCCCGCTCGACGGCAGGCCGGGGCAGGTCAACCCGGACTCCAAGGGCTGCGGCGCGGTGATGCGCTCGGCCCCGTTCGGCCTGGTCAACACCCCTGAGGGGGCCTTCGCGATGGCGGCACGCGGCGCCCAGATCACCCACGGCCACCCCACCGGCTACTACGCGGCGGGCGCCCTCGCCGCGATCGTGGCGCATCTCGTCAGCGGCGATTCCCTGGAGGGTTCGGTGCTGCGCACCCTGCGGCTCCTGGAGCGCCACCCCGGGCACGAGGAGACCTCCGCCGCCCTGCGCGAGGCCCTCGACCTGGCAGCGCAGGGAGCGCCGACCGCGGAGCAGGCCGAGTCCCTCGGCGCGGGCTGGGTCGCCGAGGAGGCCCTCGCGATCGGCGTCTACTGCGCCCTCGCCGAGCCTCGCGTCGAGGACGCCCTGCTGCTGTCCGTCAACCACTCGGGTGACAGCGACTCCACCGGTTCGATCTGCGGCAACCTGCTCGGCGCCCGGCACGGCGACGTCGGCCTTCCCCACACCTGGGTGGAGCGGGTGGAGGGCCGGGCCCGCATCGCCGCACTGGCGGACGACCTCGCGGCGGAGTGCGCGCGGGACTGAACGTGGCAGGCTGAACGGGTACCCGCCCGCCCCGAAGGGAGACCAGCCATGGCCGTCGAACCGCTGTCGCAGAAGGAGATCGAGGACCGGCTGGCAGAGCTTCCCGGCTGGGCGCTGGAGGGGGACCGGCTCACCCGCACCTACCGGCTCGGCTCGCACTTCGCCGCGGCCACGCTGGTCCTGCACATCGCGGCCGTCCAGGACGAGCTGGACCACCACTCCGACCTCACCCTCGGCTACAACACCGTCCGGCTCAGCGTGAACACCCACAGCGCGGGCGGCGCCGTCACCGGGAAGGACTTCGAACTCGCCCGCAGGGTGGAGGACATCGCCCCAGGTCACGCGGCACACTGAGGCGTGTGCTCGACTACGACAAGGAAGCCGACGCCTACGACGCGTCCCGCGGCGGCGAGCCGCGCGCCGAAGCCGCCGCACAAGCCGTCCTCGGCCTGGTCCCCGACCGGCCGGGCCGTCTCCTCGACATCGCCTGCGGCACCGGCATCGTCACCCGGTGCCTGGCCGCCTCCCGCCCCGGTCTGCGGGTCACGGGCGCGGACCTCGCCCCCGCCATGACCCGCATGGCCGCCGCCCGACTGCCCGGCGCGATCCTGCGCGCCGACAGCCGTCGGCTGCCCTTCGCCGAGGCCACGTTCGACGCGGTCACCAGCATCTGGCTGCTGCACCTGCTGTCCGACCCCGCCGACGTCCGCGCCGTCGTCGCCGAGTGCGCCCGCGTGCTGCGGCCCGGCGGGGTCTACGTCACCACCGTCGACAAGGCCGCGGCGCACGATGTGGGCAGCGACATCGACGCCGTCCTCGCCTCCCGCCCGCGCCGCCCCGCCCGCGACGCCGCCGAAGTCCTCACGGACCACGCGGCCGAGCACGGGCTGCGGCCCGCCGGGCAGGCCGCCTTTCCCGGCCTCGGCCAGGGCCGCAGCCCCCGCTCCACCATCGCCGATCTGCGGCGCGGCTGGTTCACCGTGCTGCCGCCCGGCGATCCGCGCACCGAGGAGTTCGCCGCGCTCCTGGCCCGCCTCCCGGACCAGGACCGCCCGCGCCCGGACCCCGTCTTCCGCGTCCGCGCCTTCAGGAAGCCGGCGTCCGGCTGAAGTCCATCGTCCAGTTGGTCACCCAGGTCTCACCGCCGTCCACCGAGAACGCCTGCTCCCAGTGGGCACCGGTCGGGGAGGCCCCCGACCAGACGAACCGCACCCGCACGTCCTTGCCGTCGTGTCTGTCGTCGCCGTGGAACTCGCCGCGCAACTCGCCGCGGGCTCCCGCGAAGCGGCCGGTCACGGGCGGGAAGAGCTTGCCGGTGCGGCTGGCGGACCAGTTCAGCGACCACTGCTCGGTCTCCCGGTCGAAGAGCCGCAGCGTGAGGCCCTTGGCGCCGAGGTGGGGCATGTCGATCTCGTCGATGTTCGCGGCGCCGTCGAACAGTGGCCGGCAGTGGCTCGTGGCGGGGAACTCCTCCCAGTCGCTGCCCGGGTCGAGGAAATTGGTGCGGCGACGGTTGAGGACCCGCCACGAGCCGTGGAGGAAGTCGAAGTCGTGCGGGCTGCTCATGAGCGGTCTCCTGTCGATCCCTCGGGCAGGCTGTCGGTCAGGTAGGCGTCCAGGTCGGGGACTTCGGCGGCGAGCAGGTGCCGTACCCAGGCGTCCCGTTCGTGCAGGATCGGCGGCAGTTCCCAGACACAGCCGATCCACGGCAGGTCCGGCCTGACGAAGTGCGTGGGATCGCGGTCCGGACAGCCCAGCACCGGCTGGCCGGCCGCGGCGCCCCGGAAGTGCAGCACGTTGTCCCACACCCAGCTGTACGCGTTGAGATAAGCGCCGTCGTCGCCGCCGCGGTGCAGCACGACGAACGTCGCCGGCGGCGTCCCGTCCGGCTCCGGCAGCAACTCGGGCAGGATCGCGTACGCCGCCTTCGCCACGTCGGGCGCGATGCCCGCCGGGTCGGCGGTGACGTGGTAGCGCTTGACGTGCCGCCCGGCCACCTCGATCGGCGGCGGCACGGTCAGCAATTTCTCTCGGAAGACCATGAACGCGACGCTAGGCCCGCTTCACTGACATCCTGTGTCAGTGAAGTCCAGCCGACTCGTCTCGATCCTGCTCCTGCTCCAGACCCGGGGCCGAATGACCGCGGCCCAGCTCGCCGAGGAGCTGGAGGTCTCGGTCCGCACGGTCTACCGGGACGTGGAGGCGCTCGGCGCGGCGGGCGTCCCGCTGTACGGCGACGCGGGTCACGCGGGCGGCTACCGCCTCCTCGACGGCTACCGGACCCGACTGACCGGTCTCACCGCCGACGAGGCCGAGGCCCTCTTCCTCGCCGGTGCCCCCGGCCCCGCCGCCGAGCTGGGTCTCGGTCCGGTCCTCGCCGCCGCCCGGCTCAAGGTCCGCGCCGCCCTGCCCGAGGAACTGCGCGCCCATGCCGACCGGATCAGCGGCCGTTTCCACCTCGATGCCCCCGGCTGGTACGCGGACACCGACGAGGTGCCGCATCTGACGGCGGTGGCGGCCGCGGTCTGGCACAGCCGGGTGCTGCACGTCCTGTACCGCCGGTGGGCCGAACCCACCGATGTGGAACGGCGCCTGGAGCCGTACGGACTGGTGCTCAAGGGGGGCCGCTGGTACGTCGTCGCGGGCCCGGGCCCGCGCACCTTCCGCGTCGACCAGATCCTCCGGCTCACCACCTCCGACGAGGAGTTCGTCCGCCCCCTCGACTTCGACCTGGCCGCCTACTGGACGGCGTACCAGCGGGACTTCCACGACCGGCTGTACCGCGCCGAGGCGCTGGTCCGGCTGGCACCGGGGGTGAAGCTGCCGAGGGCGTTCGACGGGCGTACGGACCACGACGGCTGGACCGTCGCCAGGGTCCCGGTCGAGTCCGTCGAGCACGCCCACGGGGAGTTCCTGCGCCTGGGTACGGACATCGAGGTGCTGGAACCGGCCGAGCTGCGCGAGAAGATCGCCCGGACGGTGACGGAACTGGCCGAGAGATACGGCGGCGTGGCGAAAGGCTGTGACGACTGAGAGGCTGACCCGTCCGTGAACACCATCGCCGGCTGGTGTCGCCGTGGATGACGCCCCGGCCGTTGGTCGAGACGTACACCCGGCCGTAGATCCGCGGGTCACCCGTGATGGCGGCGCCCGTCCAGCCCTACTGGTGGGCGTCGTCGTTGATGCGCATCCAGGTCGCTCCCTTGTCCGTGGAGCGGAAGATGCCGCGTACGCCGCCGATCTTCGCGCTGGTGTAGAGGGTCTGGTACGAGGCGCCGCTCGCCGCCTCCCGAAAAGTCCGTTCCCGCGAACCAGTTGGCGCCGTTGTCCGTCGAGAACGCGATGTGTGGGCCGGAGTCGAGATCGCCGACGCGGACCACGGTGTTCGGGTTGGTCTCGGCGAAGTCCAGGCTGGTGGTCGTGGTGAACGCGGGGGAGGTGTACATCTCCCCACGGGAGAACGGGAAACCCGCACGCCGCTGTCGCAGGACACCGGCGCGGTGAGCGTCCGCCGGGGTCAGCCCTCGCCGAGGGCCAGGCCCCGGCGGATCGCGCGCTCCACCGGCGAGTACGCCCCGTCCGGGCGCTCCAGCTCGTACGGCACCGCCGGGTGCAGCGGGGGCTGCGCCATGAAACGGGGATGCGTGCCGTGGTGCGGCTGGGCCGCGTGCACCAGGAACGGATGGCAGAGGTAGACGTCGCCGGGACGGCCCGTGGCGTGGGCGAGCGGCCGGTGTCCGGAGGCGGCGTCCACCAGGGGGCCCAGCTCCAGGAACGACGCGCCCGCCTCGCCGTACGGCGCGATGATCCGGGGCACGTCCAGATGCGAGCCGACCCGGATCCGGGTCGGGGCGTCGGCCTCGGTGACCTCGCTGAACAGGAACAGCATCAGCAGGGCACGGTCCCGGGAGCGCAGGTTGGTGTGGTAGTGCGCGGCGCCCTCGGGCAGGTAGCTGCCTTCGATGTGCCAGCCGGTGTCGCCCGGCTCCTCGGGGTGCGGGAAGCGCAGCGGAAAGGTGCCCAGCGAGTAGCGGGGCTCCCACCGGCCCTCGCCGACGAGCGCGTCGAACGCCTCATGCAGGGCGGGGGAGTTGGCCGCCGCGGCGAACGGCCCCTGCGCCAGCCCGTTGATCCGCACCACCGGATCCTTCCAGGTACCGGGGTCGTCGGGGTCGTATCCCGTCTCCTGCCACAGCCGACGTGCGCAGTCCTCGGCCACGCGGGGCGGGAACGCGCCCTCGATCTTCACGAAGCCGTCGGTCAGGAACCGTTCCACCAGTCCGTCGTCCATCGGACCATCGTCGATCACCGGCGGGCTCGGCAGCACCTGGTTTTTTGCCGCTCCCGTTTGCCGTACCGGCAACATGGCTGGCCCGCGGCCGGTGCGCCGTCGCACGCTGACGGCACACCGACGAGAGGCTGAACACCATGGCGCACGAGGACCACGACCACCACCGGCAGCGGCACGGTCACGGACACGGGCACGCGCACGGCACGGACCTCGACTGGTCCGAGATGGGCCCCCTGCTGGAGACCCAGGCGGAGCTGTTCACCCCCGTCTACGAGCGGGCCATGGCCTGGCTGGCCCGCGAGGTGACCGAGCCGGGGCTGATCGTGGACGCGGGCAGCGGGCCCGGAGTCGTCGCGTGCCTGTTCGCCGAGGCCTTCCCCGGGGCCCGGGTCGTGGCCGTCGACAGCGCCGCACCGCTGCTGGAGCGGGCCCGCGCCCGCGCCGCCCGCCTGGACGTGGCCGACCGCTTCGACACCCTCGCCGGTGAACTGCCGGATGTCCTGACCGAGTTGGACTATCCGGCCGATCTGCTGTGGGCCAGCCGCAGCCTGCACCACCTCGGCGACCAGCGGGCCGGGCTCGCCGCGTTCGCCGACCGGCTGGCCCCCGGCGGCACCCTCGCCCTTCTCGAAGGCGGCCTGCCCTCCCGCTTCCTGCCCCGCGACATCGGCATCGGACGGCCCGGCCTGCAGGCCAGGCTGGACGTGGTGCAGGAGGAGTGGTTCGCCAGGATGCGGGCCGACCTGCCCGGCTCCGTCGCCGTGACCGAGGACTGGCCGGCGCTGCTGACCTCCGCCGGCCTGAAGCACACCCGCACCCGCAGCTTCCTCCTCGACCTCCCCGCCCCGGCGTCCGACCGCGCCCGCGCCTACGTCGCCGCCTCCCTCACCCGCCTCCGCGAAGGCCTCGCCGACGACCTGGACGCCGAGGACCGGGCCACCCTGGACCGCCTCCTCGACCCCGCCGACCCGGCGAGCGTGCACCGGCGACCGGACGTGTTCGTCCTGGGCGCCTACACCGTGCACACGGCGGTCCGCCCGGCCTGACGTATCCGGGGCGGCGGGTGCGCGTGCGGATGCTCAGCACCGGCCCGGCCGCGCGTACACGCTCACCCGCGCGCCTCGCACCGTCCGCGTCCGGCACTCCTCGAAGTGCGCGGCGAGCACCCGCTCCTTCACCGCCTCCCGGAGGTTCGCGTCGAGGGGCTGCCCGGCGGGGTCCCGCAGGACAACGACCCGCCGGGCGGCGAGCATCCGGGCGCGGACGACCGACGGCGGTGCCTCCGTGCCGTACAGCGTGCCGGAGTCGTCGGGGGTGCGCTCCAGGGCGAGGTCGCGCAGACCGGACACCGCCCGCGGGTCGACCAGCGACCACACACGACGCCGGCCCGGCAGGTACAGCACCCCGTCGGCGCGGCCGCCGGACGCCCGGACGGCGGTGGCCACGGCGCTCACGTCGTCGAGACGGCTGGCCGGGGTGCGCAGGTACAGGGTGACGGGCACCAGCGCGGCCAGCGCCGCCCCGGCGGTGAGCACGGCTCCCGCCCGGAGCGCGCCGCCGCCCCGCAGCAGCCGGTCCAGTGCCGCGCCGACCAGCAGCGCCGTCCCGGCCTGGCCGTACAGCACGTACCGGTCGACGTAGAGCGGCTTGACCAGGGACACCAGCATCAGCAGCAGCCCCGGCAGCACGCACAAGGGGAGGGCGAGAGCGACCAGACTCCCGCCCAGGACGGGGGTGGCCTCGCCCCGGCCGGATGCGCCGCCGTACCGACCGGGTGTGCCGGCGCCCCTTCCGGGCCCGGGTGTGCCCACGGCCTTACCGGGCCCGGGTGCGCCCACGCCCTTCCCGGGCCCCGGTGTGCCCACGGCCTTACCGGGCTCGGGCATGCCCACGCCCTTTCCGAGCCCGGGTATGCGCCGTCCCGACAGCAGCGCGGCGCAGGCCGCTGCGAGCAGGGCGACCCCGGCGAAGCCGAGCAGCGATCCGGCGCCGAGGCCGCCGATCCAGGCGACCTGCTCCGACTGGCGCGCGCTGCACACGGCCAACGGCACGACGCCGGCCGTCACCGCACCCGCGGCCCGTGCCCACCCGCGCCGGGCCGCCCGGGGCACGGCCAACGCATGCGCGGGGAGCACCAGCACGGCGAACTCGTGCAGCAGACAGGCCGTCCACAGGACGGCCGCGTAGCCGGCCCAGGCCCGCACGGTCCGCACGTCCGCCGCGCGGACCAGCAGATACGACGCCCAGATCACCAGCACGCAGACCACCGCATACGACCTGCCCTCCTGCGCGTACCGCTGCACCGGCGGCAGCAGCCCGAACACCACCCCCGCGAGCAGCCCCGCCCGCGGTCCCGCGAGCCGCAGCCCGAGCAGGGCGAGCAGCCCGGCCGCCGCCGCGGTCGCCAGCACCGACGGCAGCCGCAGCACCAGCAGCGGATCGGCGGTGCCGAAGACGCGGACGAGCCGGAAGAGGCCGTGCATCAGCAGGTAGTACAGGCCGTGCACCGCGTCGGCGTGCTCCAGGGTCCGGCCCAGGTCCGGCAGCGAGCGGCGCGCCATGTCGTACGTCACCGCCTCGTCCCGCCACAGGCTGCCGGCACGCCGGACCCGCCACAGACCCAGGGCGAGTGAGAGCAGGACGGGGACGAGCACGGCGAGCACGGGGAGCGGACGGGCCCGGCGCGGGACGGCCGGCGGGGCGGGCGGGCGCGGTGTGCCGGGAATCTGGACGGTGGCGATGACGGACTCCGGTGCGGGTCGGGAGGGCGCGGCCCCGCGAGGAGGGCGCGCCGGGGTACACCCCCGAGTCCAGGCGCCGGACCGTTGATAGGCAGCCCCCGCCCGGCCCACCGATCAATCGCCGCACGGGCGTTGTCAGGCCGTAGCGTGGAAGCCGTTCACAGTCGACGGGGGAGACGTTGCATGGGGCGCCGGGAGAAACCGCTGGATCCGGGGGCGGGGGCGGTGCAGCGGTTCGCGTACGCCCTGCGCAAACTGCGCGACGAGGCGGGCACCCCGACCTATCGCGCCATGGCGGCACGGGCCGGCTACTCCGGCCCCACCCTGTCCGCCGCGGCCGCCGGCGAGCGGCTGCCCACGCTGCCCGTGCTCCGCGCCTACGTCACCGCCTGCGGCGGCGACACCGAGGAATGGGAACGCCGCTGGCACGCGGCCGCCGCCGAGGCCGCCGCCACCCCCGCCCCCGACGACGAGGCCGAGGGCCCCTATCCGGGGCTCGCCCGGTTCGACACCGCGGACCGGGAGCACTTCCACGGCCGCGACGACCTGATCGCCGAACTCGCCGCCCTGACCCGTCGCACCCGCGTCTGCGCCGTCGTCGGCGCCTCCGGCAGCGGCAAGTCGTCCCTGCTGCGCGCCGGACTGATCCCCGAACTCAGCGGCAGCACCGACCCAGCCGTGCGGCCCGCCGCGATCCGCGTCCTCACCCCCGGTCCCCACCCGGCCCGCACCCACGAGGCCCTGTTCACCCCGCACGACGGTCCCGGCGACACCGTCCTCGTCGTCGACCAGTTCGAGGAGGTCTTCGCGCTGTGCGCGGACCCGGACGAACGCGCACTGTTCCTCGGCCGGTTGCTCGCCGCACTCGACCCCGCGTCCCGGCTGCGCGTCGTCCTGGCCGTCCGCGCCGACTTCTACGGCCGCTGCGCGGACCACGCCGAACTGGCTCACGCGCTCCGCGACTCCACGCTCCTGCTCGGACCGATGACCGAGCGGCAACTGCGCGAGGCGGTCGTACGGCCCGCCGCCGCGCACCGGCTCGTCGTCGAACGCGCCCTGAGCGCCCGGATCGTGGCGGACGTCGCCGGTGAGCCGGGCGGACTGCCGCTGATGGCCCACGCCCTGCGCGAGGTCTGGCGCCGCCGTACCGCCAAGACGCTCACCCTCGCCGCGTACGAAGCCATCGGCGGAGTCCGGGGAGCGGTCGCCCACACCGCCGAGGACGTCCACGCCCGCTGCACCGAGGCCGAAACCACCGCTCTCCGCGCGCTGTTGCTGCGCCTGGTCAGCCCCGGCGACGGCACCGAGGACACCCGCCGTCCGGCCGACCGCACCGAACTCGACACGGACGACACCACCACGCGCGTCCTCGAACGCCTCGTCCGCGCCCGCCTGTTGACCGTCGACGGCGGCACGGTCGACCTCGCCCACGAGGCCCTCCTGCACGCCTGGCCCCGGCTGCGCGGCTGGATCGACACCGACCGCGAACGCCTGCGCACCCACCGCCGCCTCACCGAAGCCGCCCGGGCCTGGGAGGGGCTGCAGCGGGACCCGGGCGCGCTGTACCGAGGCGTGCGGCTCGCCGAGGCCCGAGAGCTGTTCCACGAGCGGCCCGCCGCACGGGACCTGAACCGGTTCGAACGCGAGTTCCTCACGGCGAGCGTCGAGTCGTACGAACGCGGCCGACGCGGTGCCGCACGGGCCGCGCGCCGGCTGCGCGGGCTCGTCGTCGCGCTCGCGGTGCTGCTCAGCGCGGCCCTGGTCACCGGCGCGGTCGCCTGGCGGCAGAGCGGGGTCAGCGCCCGGCAGCGCGACGAGGCCGAGGCCCGCCGGGTCGCCGCCTACGCCGCCGCCCTGCGCGGCACCGAACCCCGCACCGCCATGCGTCTCGCCCTCGCCGCCTGGCGCACCGCCGACCTGCCCGAGACCCGGCAGGCCCTGCGCGCCGCCGCGGCACAGAGCGAACAGGACGTGTTCACCGTCCCCGAGGAGGGCGGCCGCTCGCTCAACGCGCCCTCCTGGCTCAGCTCCGACGGCCGCGTCCTGACGACGGTGGCGCACGACCGGGCCGTGCAGTGGGACGTGCGCACTCACCGCCGTGTCCGTGCCGTACGACATGACGGGCTGTCCGCGGGCGTGAGCGCGGTCAGCGACGACGGCCGGCTGATCGCCTACCGCGGCCCGAACCACCGGGACATGGTCATCGCCGACCTGACGGACGGCAGCACTCACCGCCTCGGCACCGGCTCCTGGACCGACACCGACGGCACGTTCGGGCCGAGCGGCCGCACCTACCTGTTACGACGCCAGACGGCAGGCGAGCACGCGACGCTGGAACTGTGGGACATCGGCAGACAGCGCGTCCTGCTCCGCTACGACCGGGCCGACCCTGACGGCCCGCTGCCCGTGCTCAGCCCCGACGAGCGCCACCTCGCCTGGTGCACCGGCCATAACAGGCGGCTGCGCGTCCTCGACGTCGCCGAACGGCGCCCGGTGACCGTCCCGGTCCCCGCGGCGACCGAGCGGTCGCTGTGCCGGGGCGACGAGCTGACCTTCACCTCCGACGGCCGGGCCGTGGCGACCGTGGCCTCCGACGCGGTCGTGACCTGGGACTTCCACACCGGCCGGGAACGCCCCCGGCTGCCCCTGCCGGGCGGCACGGCCGTGGAGTTCGTCGGTGACTACGCGCTGACCTGGACCGCGCACTCCTCCCTCGCCCTGTGGCGCACGGACCTGCCGGCCCCCGCCGACGACGGTCCGCGCCAACCCCTGCTCACCGTCCCCCTCGCCACCCCGTCCCTCACGGGGCTGCGCCTGGACCTCGCCGACGGCGTGCTGCGGTACGAGGAGCAGTCGCGCACCCCGGTCGTGGGCACCGTCGCGCTGCACGGACTCGTGGGCGGTGGGTGGCGGGAGAAGGCGGTGACCCGGGCCGCCTTCGACCGGCACGGCCGGCCCGTGCGGCCGGGTCCGCCGCCGACCGGGGAACGCCTGGCCGTCGATCCGTCCGGCCGTCTCGCCCTGACCGCCGACGGCACGCTCGTCGATGCCGCAACGGGCAGGCGCCGCACGGGCGTCGGGGGCGTGACGGGGGAGGACCTTCTGGTCGCGGGCGCCTTCAGTGCCGACGGAAGGTACGCCGCGGTCGCCGACTTCCGGGGCCGGGTCACCCTGTGGGACGCGCGGAGCTGGCGCCGGACCGCCGTGCTGCGGACGGCCGGCTCCACGACGCAGCGGACGGCCCTGGCCTTCCCGGCCGACGGCTCGCTGGTCACGGCCGGAGCGCCGGACGGGTCCGTCGAGGTGTGGGAGACGGCTTCACCGCGCCTGCCGGCGGCGCGGCTGCCGGTCGGGGACGGGCCGGTCCTGGCCTTCGGCTTCCCGCCCGGTGACGTCGAGGACCTGCACGTGGCGACCGCTCATCTGGCGGACCGTACGAGCCCGTTGGCGCCGGCCCGGGCCGCGGCGACGGTGTGCGCGCGGGCCGGGAGGGGACTGACCGAGGTGGAGTGGCACCGCTACCTGCCCTCGGTGCCCTACCTCCGCACCTGCGGCCGACCTTGACTTGGAGTCCTCTCGAAGTGATGGACTCGCTTCGATCACCGACACACGGGGGTCACCGACACACAGGGGGACACCATGAACGATGCTCCGGTCGCGCTCATCACCGGTGGCGGCAGCGGCATCGGCGCCGCCGTCGCACGGCAGTTGCTGGCCGCGGGACACCGGGTCACCGTCACGGGGCGCGGGGAGCAGCGCCTGCGGGAGTTCGCGGACGGTCTGGGCAATCCCGCCGAGCTGCAGACGGTCGTCGGCAGCGCGTCGAGCTTCGACGACGTACAGGACGCCGTCGACCGAACGCTCAAGGCGTACGGCCGACTCGACACGGTCGTCGCCAACGCCGGCTTCGGCACGCACGACACCGTCGCCGAGGGCGACCCGGCCGGCTGGACCGAGATGGTGCTCACCAACGTCCTCGGCCCCGCCCTCCTCATCCGCGCCTCCGTCGACGCGCTGAAGGAGACCGGCGGCCGGATCGTGCTGATCGGCAGCGTCGCCGGGTTCGTGAACACTCCGGGCAACATCTACGGCGCCACCAAGTGGGCGGTCACCGGCCTCGCCGAGAACACCCGGCGCCAGGTCACGGAGTTCGGCATCGGCGTGACGCTGGTCGCCCCCGGCCGGGTGGAGACCCCGTTCTGGGACAGCTACGGCAGCCTGCCCCCGGGGCACCTCCTGACCGCGGACCAGATCGCCGACTCGGTGGTCTGGGCGATCCGGCAGCCGGCCGGGGTCGACGTCAACACCATGGTCGTACGTCCGCTGGGTCAGCCCAACTGACGGACGGACGGCGTCAGTTGTTGGCGAGGAACTGCTTGGCCAGCTGGTCCCCGAGGGAGACGGCCGCGCTGTGGCTCTCGATGGGGGAGACCTTGGAGTTCTTGAACAGGATGTACGTCACGCCGGAGTCGGTCCCGCCCGTGGCCGGGTCGGGGTCTATGCCGAGGGCCTTGGCGGTGGCGTACGAGGCCTCGCCGATGATCTTCGTGGGGCCGGTGTCGCCGACGACGGCGTACTCGACCTTGTTGTTGTAGATGACGGCGACGACACCGCCGCCCTTGATGCCGGCTCCGGAGTAGTTCCAGATGCTGCTGGAGCTGGGCACCACGACGTACGGCAGGGACTCGGCCCGCAGGGGCTTGCCGTCGGACTGGTGGAAGGCGGTGTCGGCCTGGAACCAGGGGTCGCGGTTCTCGTTGCAGTTGGTGGTGCGCTGGCCGTCGCAGTCGATGTCCATGTCGGCCTTCCAGAAGACCGCGCCGTTCTTGCCGCAGACGGGGACGGTGGCCGAAGTCTCGTCGTCGGTCTTGTACTTGCCGTGGGAGATCTGCGAACAGGATGTGACCTTGGCGAGCAGGTCGGCGGCGCTGACCGTGCCCTCCTGGGCCGAAGTCGGGGCGTTGCCCGGGGAGTTGCCGGAGGCGCTCGCGGGGAGTACTCCGGCGGCGAGCAGAGCGGCCCCGGAGGCCGCGGCGAGGGTCAGTGAACGAAGGCGCACTGTGGGGGACCCTTCTGTTAGGAAAGTTTCCTTACCGGGTGCCGTACAAGGTGGCGCTTTCCACATGCCCTCGTCAAGACCTGGAGGGCAAGTCAGGAGCGTCCCTCCGGGTGAGCCGTGACTCCGGTTCTGTTTTGCGGGGTTCTCTCCCCGGGACAAGACTGGTCATGTGGAGGTGGGAGGCGAAACGTGATGTTCGTACGCACCATCTATGCGACCGGTGACCCCGCGAAGATCGACATCGCCATCAGAGCGCTCAACACGGGAGGCCGGGAACTGCTCGAGGAGCGTCCCGGATACCGGGGAGCCGGCGTCTTCGTGGACCGGGAGCTCGGCAAGCTGCTCGGGATGAGCTGGTGGGACTCGGTGGAGGCACGGCGCAACAGCGACCAGGTGATGCGTGAGCACCGCGGGGACCTGCTGGAGCCGTTCGCGGGCACGCTGACGGTGCAGAACTTCGAGGCGGTGGTCCACCACGTGGTCCAGCCGCCCAGGATCGGCGGCGGACTGCGCGTCACCCGAGTCGAGTTCGAGCCGGGTGACGCCGACCTGATCGCCGAGACCTTCCGGTCGACCGTGGTCCCGCGGCTGGAGACCCTGCCGGGTCTGGCCAGGGCGGGCCTGCTCATCGACCGGGAGCGCGGTGTGGGTCAGGCCGGCATCCTGTTCGTCGACCGGGAGTCCATGGCGGCGGCGCGGGGCGGCCAGGCGGCCGCCCGGCACGAGGGCGCGGCCAAGGCCCATGTGAACGTGGTCGGTCTGGAGGAGTTCGAGGTCGTCCACGCGGACGCGTGACGCGACCGACGTACGGCACAGGGCCCTGTGCCGTACGGGCCACACGGCCCTGTGCCGTACGGGCGCGGGCGTCAGCCCACGTCGAACGTGGCCGGGTCCGGGCCGAGGCGCCGGTCCTCGTTCAGCGCGCCGAGCGCCCCGAGGTCCTCGGCGTCCAGGCTGAAGTCGAACACCTCGATGTTCTCCTTGATCCGCGAGGGCGTCACGGACTTCGGGATCACGATGTTGCCGAGCTGGATGTGCCAGCGCAGCACGACCTGCGCCGGAGTGCGGTTGTGCTTCTGCCCGATGGCGATGATCGCGGGCACCTCCAGCAGGCCCCTGCCCGAGCCGAGCGGCGACCAGGCCTCCGTGCGGATGCCCTGTTCGGCGTGGAACTCGCGGGCGGCGTGCTGCTGCAGGTGCGGGTGCAGCTCGATCTGGTTGACCGCCGGGATGACCGAGGTCTCCTCGATCAGCCGCCGCAGGTGCTCGGGAAGGAAGTTGGACACGCCGATCGCCTTGACGCGGCCCTCGGAGTACAGCTTCTCGAACGCCTTGTAGGAATCGGTGTACTTGCCCCGGGACGGCAGCGGCCAGTGGATCAGGTACAGGTCCAGATAGTCGAGCCCCAGCTTCTCCAGCGACGCGTCGAAGGCGCGCAGCGTGGAGTCGTATCCCTGGTCGCTGTTCCAGAGCTTGGTGGTGACGAAGATGTCCTCACGGGGCACGCCGGAGGTGGCGATGGCCTTGCCGGTGCCCACTTCGTTGCCGTAGATCGCCGCGGTGTCGATGCTGCGGTACCCGGCCTCGAGCGCCGTGACCACGGCCCGCTCGGCCTCGTCGTCCGGCACCTGCCAGACACCGAAGCCCAGCTGGGGCATCTCGACGCCGTTGTTGAGGATGATCGGGGGGACCTTGGTGCTCACGAGCCTCTTGATCCTTCGGTTGTCGACAGGTGGTACTCCCAATCGTCAACGATCACGGCCCGTCACGCATTCCAGACGCGCGGTCCGGTCCGAGCAGCTGGGCACCTACCTGGGCAAGCCGACCGACCGGTGATCCGGTCTTCGGAGACCGGATCGGCCGGGCACGTCGGCTGATCGGCCGTCAGGCCCGGTAGAGGGCCTCGACCTCGCGCTCGTACGCCTTCTCGATCGCCTTCCGCTTCAGCTTCAACGACGGCGTCAGCAGGCCGTGTTCCTCGGTGAAGGGCTGCGCCAGGATGCGGAAGGTGCGGATGGACTCGGCCTGGGAGACGAGGGTGTTGGCGGCGACCACCGCCCGCCGCACCTCCGTCTCCAGGTCCGGGTCGCGCACCAGGTCCGCCGCGCTCAGCTTCGGTTTGCCGCGCATCTGCAGCCAGTGCTCCACGGCCTCCTGGTCGAGGGTGACCAGGGCAGCGATGTAGGGGCGGTCGTTGCCGACGACGATGCACTGGTTGACCAGCGGATGGTCGCGGACCCGCTCCTCCAGCACACCGGGGGAGACGCTCTTGCCGCCGGAGGTCACCAGGATCTCCTTCTTGCGACCGGTGATCGTCAGATAACCGTCCTCGTCGAGGGAGCCGAGGTCGCCGGTGGCGAGCCAGCCGTCGTGCAGGGTCGCGTCGGTGGCCTTCTGGTTGTTGAGATAGCCCTGGAAGACGTTCTCCCCGTGCAGCCAGATCTCCCCGTCGTCCGCGATGTGCACGGTCACCCCCGGGATGGCCTGGCCGACGGTGCCGTAGCGGGTGCGCTCGGGCGGGTTGGCGGTCGCGGCGGCCGTCGACTCGGTCAGGCCGTAGCCCTCGTAGATCTGCACGCCCGCGCCCGCGAAGAACAGCCCGAGCCGGCGGTCCATCGCCGAACCGCCGGACATCGCGTTCCGGATGCGGCCGCCCATCGCCGCACGGACCTTCCCGTACACGAGCTTGTCGAACAGCTGGTGCTGCATCCGCAGACCCGCCGACGGCCCCGGCCCGATGCCCCACGCCTTCGCCTCGACGGCCTCGGCGTACTTCACCGCGATCTCGACCGCCTTCTCGAACGGCCCCGCCTTCCCCTCCTTCTCCGCCTTGCGCCGGGCCGCGTTGAACACCTTCTCGAAGATGTACGGCACGGCCAGGATGAACGTCGGCCGGAACGCGGCCAGGTCCGGCAGCAGGGCGGCCGCGTGCAGCTGCGGCTGGTGCCCGAAGCGCACCCGGCCGCGGATCGCGGCGACCTCCACCATCCGCCCGAAGACATGCGCCAGCGGCAGGAACAGCAGGGTGGAGGCCTCGTCGCCCTTCTTCGAGTGGAACACCGGCTCCCAGCGCTCGATGACGTTGTCCGCCTCGAACATGAAGTTCCCGTGCGTGAGCACGCAGCCCTTGGGGCGGCCGGTGGTGCCCGAGGTGTAGATGATCGTGGCGATCGAGTCGGGGGTGACGGCCTGCCGGTGCCGGTGGACCACCTCGTCGTCCAGGTGCGCGCCGGCGTCGTACAGCTCCTGCACACAGCCCGAGTCCAGCTGCCACAGCTCCCGCAGCTGCGGCAGGCGGTCGATGACGGTGGCGATGGTCATCGCGTGGTCCTCGTGCTCCACGATCGCCGCCGTGCACTCGGCGTCGTACAGCATCCAGAAGCACTGCTCGGCCGAGGACGTCGGATAGACCGGCACCACCTGGACGCCGATCGTCCACAGCGCGAAGTCGAAGAGGGTCCACTCGTAGCGGGTGCGGGACATGATGGCGACCCGGTCGCCGAAGCGGATGCCGCGGGCGAGCAGACCCTTGGCGAGGGCGAGGACCTCGTCGCGGAACTCCGCGGACGTCACGTCCCGCCATTGACCGGCCTCGTCCTTGCGGCCCAGGGCGACGTGCAGGGGATCGGTCCGGGCATGGTCGAAGACGACATCGGCCAGGCCGCCCACCGGCGGCGCCGACGTCATCGGAGGGTTGGTGAACTCGCGCAAACCTCGCTCCCCGTTCCTCGCTTTTCGGTCACGCCCGCGATGCTCCGCACAGCGCCGTGAAAGCTACCCCACCCGCCTGCCGGGCGGGAGGGGTACGGAAACCGACCAAATCTCGCCTTCTGCCCGCCCCGGTGCCGGAAAATGCCCGCACATGGGGAAGGGACGGACACAATACTGACGGGTCAGTAAGTTTCGGAACCGTAATCTCCACCGAATCTGTACGACCCGGTTACGGCCCCCGGCTCTGTCCGTGCAGGGCGCATGGCGGGCACACGGCGGGCACACGGGTGGTCCGGCGGCGGTCCGCGCAGGCGAGGGCGGCCCCGCCAAGCGCCGGGACCGCCCTGTCATGCCCTGTGTCACCGCTGGTCACCCGCGCGGCGCCACCGCCTTCTCCGCGACCGGCCCCGCCGCCGGCCCGGCCGCCTGCCCGGCCGCGGGCCGAGGCGTGCGCACCAGCAGCAGCACCAGGCACCCGGCGGCGATCCCCGTGAGCCCCGACACCACCAGCGCGCCGTCGAGACCCGAGGCGAACGCCTCCCGCAGCACGTGGTCCGGGAAGGCGCCGTGCAGCGCCCCGGCCCCGCCGCCGGCCAGCGCGTGCGCGGCCCCGTGCGGCAGCGACCCGTCCATCCGGGACGTCAGAACGGTCCCGAAGACGGCGACCCCGAGCGCGTACCCCAGCTGCCGGACCGTGTTCACCGCGCCGCCCGCCATCCCGGACCGCTCCGGCGGCACCGCCGCCAGCGCCGCCCCGCCCACGGTGGGCGACACGAACCCGGTGCCCACGCCCACCAGCACGAACCCCGGCACGAGGGCCGCCCAGCCGGACCCCGTGTCCAGCACGGCCTGGCAGAGGTTCCCCGCGCCGATCAGCAGCAGCCCGCCGCCGATGGTCAGCCGGGTCGGCGCGCCGTGCAGCAGCTTCCCCACCAGGACGGCGACGATCATCGCCGCGACCGTCAGCGGCAGCAGCGTGAGCCCGCCGCGCACCGGGCTCATGCCCAGCAGCGTCTGCATCCAGATCGACACGTACGGCGTCACCCCGAACGCCACCCCGTTGAAGGCGAACGCCCCCGCCATCACGCCCACGAACGTGCGCCTGCGCAGCAGCGCGAGATCGAGCAGCGGATGCGCCGCCCGCCGCTCCACCAGCACGAACACCAGCAGCGCCAGCGCCGCGCACCCGAACGAGGTGAGCGTCGCGGGCGCGGTCCAGCCGTCCTCCCCGGCCCGCACCACCGCGTACGTCACCCCGCCCGCGAAGGCGGCGAAGGCGGCCGTACCCGCCCAGTCCACGCGCATGCCCCGCGGCCCCCGCGACTCCGGCACCACACGCAGCGTCAGCCACACCTCCACCACGCTCACCGGCAGATTCACGAAGAAGATCCACCGCCAGCCGGGCCCCTCGGCCAGCAGACCGCCGAGTATCGGGCCGACCGCCGCGGCCCCGCCGCTCACCGCGCCCCACACGCCGAGCGCCACCGACCGCTGCTGCCCCTGGTACACCGAACCCAGCAACGGCAGCGTCGTCGCGAACATCGCCGCCGCGCCCACACCCTGCAACGCCCGCGCGGCCACCAGCAGCTCCGGCCCGGACGTCAGCCCGCACAGCAGCGACGCCACCGCGAACAGCACCACCCCGGCCACATGCACCCGGCGCCGCCCCAGAATGTCCGCGGCCGCGCCCGCCCCCAGCAGCAGCGCGGCGAGCGCGAGCGCGTACCCGTCCACCACCCACTGCAGATCACCCAGCGACGCGTGCAGCGCGCCGGCCATGTCCGGCAGCGCGACCACCACGATCGTCACGTCCAGCAGCAACATGAACGTGCCCAGGCACACGGCCGTGAGCGTCCCCCACCTGCGCATCTCCCACTCCCTGTACGACGACTGCGAATCGCTCCGTACGATGCGTGCGACACGGCCGAACATCCCGGTTCCGGTCGACGCACCGACGGAATCCGACGGGGGAGAGCATGCTGACGCTGGAATCCGACACCTTCGACCACCTCGACCTCCAGGTGCTGTCCGCCCTGGAGATCGACGGCCGGGCCTCCTTCAGCCGGATCGGGCAGGTGCTCGGCGTCTCCGACCAGACCGTCGCGCGCCGCTACCGCCGCCTGTGCGCCGAGGGCGGCCTGCGGGTCGTCGCCCAGCGCGACGCCGTGGTCCTCGGCCAGGACCAGTGGATGCTCCGCCTGCGCTGCACCCCCGACAGCGCCACCGTCATCGCCGAGGCGCTCGCCAAACGCCCCGACACCTCTTGGATCGGCCTCGCCGCCGGCGGCACCGAGATCGCCTGCATGACCCGGCCGCGCAGCCCCGGCGACCACGACGACCTCCTCCTCGGCAAACTGCCGCGCACCCCTAGCGTGGTGGAGATCCGCGCCCAGCAGCTCCTGCACCGCTTCTACGGCGGCCCCACCGGCTGGACCCGCAAGTTCCGGGCGCTCGACGCCGACCAGATCGCCGCCCTGCGCCCCCAGCCCCTCCCGCCCGACCGGCCCGCGGGACCGGCCCGCATCGAACCCGAGGACGAGCCGCTCCTCGCCGTCCTGCAACGCGACGGCCGGGCCACCCACCCCGAACTGCAGCGCGCCACCGGCCGCTCCGAGTCCGCCGTCAAACGCCGCCTCGCCGCCCTCCTCGGCTCCGGAGCGGTGTTCATCGACGTCGAGTACGACTCCGAGACCCTCGGGCACCCCCGCGCGGCCCTGCTGTGGATCACCACCGCCCCCGCCGCCCTGCACTCAGTCGGCGAGGCCCTCGCCGGACACGACGAGATAGCCTTCGCCTCCGCCACCGCCGGCCCCTCCCACATCGTCGCCACCGTCGTCGTCCGCGACACCGCGCACCTGTACGCCTACCTGAGCGGGCCGCTCGGCCGGCTGGAGGGCGTGCAGCACGTGGAGACGAGCCCGTTCCTGCGCCGGGTCAAACAGCTGACGTACCGCGCGGGACGCTGACGGCCGACTCCGTGCCGCTCGCGTGCCCCGCGCCGCTCAGTCGCCGCGGCGTCGGAGCCGCTCGCCGCCCGCCAGGACCGCCGCCGCCAGCGCGTTCGCGGCGTCCTCCGCGGCCGCCCGCCGGCGCCCGTGGACGAGGACGAAGTCGACCTTGCCCAGCTCCGGCAGGCCCGCGCGCTCGGGCACCCGGAGCAGGCCCGGCGGGATCAGCCGCCGGGAGTGGGCCATCACGCCGAGCCCCGCACGGGCGGCGGCGATGAGACCGTTGAGGCTGCCGCTCGTGCACACGATCCGCCAGTGGCGCCCCTCGGCCTCCAGCGCCTCCAGCGCCCGGGCCCGAGTGATGCCGGGCGGCGGATACACGATCAGCGGAACGGGCCGGTCCGGGTCCAGGCGCAGCCGCTCGGCGCCGATCCACACCAGGTCATCGCGCCACACCAGCGCGCCGCGCGGATCCTCGGGACGCCGCTTGGCCAGCACCAGGTCGAGCTTCCCGGCGGCCAGCTGCTCGTGCAGGGTGCCGGACAGCTCGACGGTCAGCTCCAGGTCGACCTCGGGATGGTCGTAACGGAAGCCCTCCAGGATCTCCGGCAGCCGGGTCAGCACGAAGTCCTCCGAGGCGCCGAAGCGCAGCCGGCCGCGCACCCGGGTGCCGGTGAAGAAGGCCGTCGCCTGCTCGTGCACCTCCAGCAGCCGGCGGGCGAAGCCCAGCATGGCCTCGCCGTCCTCGGTCAGCTCCACCGAGTGCGTGTCCCGTGAGAACAGCTGACGGCCCGTGGCGTCCTCCAGCCGGCGCACATGCTGGCTGACCGTCGACTGACGCAGCCCGAGGCGCCCGGCGGCCTGCGTGAAGCTGAGCGTCTGGGCCACCGCGAGGAACGTGCGCAGGTGGGTGGGGTCGTACATGACGGCAGCGTAGCGCGGTCATCGGGGAACGTGATGACAGTCAGAGTGGTATGTGGGATTCCCGATCGGCGGGAGGAAGAGGACGATGGAGAGGGGTCTTCCGGGCCCATGCAGCACCGTGACGAACAGGTACAAGCAGTACGAACAGCAATCGGAGCACCGTGAAACGCCTGCGCTGGCCGAGTTGGATGCCGATCGATCCCTACATCGTGCTGCTGCTGGCCACGGTGGGCCTCGCGGCGCTCCTGCCGGCCCGGGGCACCGGCGCCGACGTGGCCTCCGGCGCGTCCACGGCCGCGATCGCCTTCCTCTTCTTCCTCTACGGCGCCCGGCTCTCCACCCATGAGGCGCTGGCCGGGCTGCGCCACTGGCGGCTGCACGCCACCGTGCTGGCCTGCACCTTCGTCGTGTTTCCGGTGCTGGGGCTGGTCGCGCGCGGCCTGGTGCCGGTTCTGCTGACCCACCCGCTGTATCAGGGGCTGCTGTTCCTGACGCTGGTGCCGTCCACCATCCAGTCGTCCATCGCGTTCACCTCGATCGCCCGGGGGAACGTGCCCGCCGCGATCTGTGCGGGCTCCTTCTCCTCCCTGGTCGGCATCGTCGTCACCCCGCTGCTGGCGGCCGCGCTGCTCGGCAACAGCGGCGGCGGGTTCTCCGCCGACTCCCTGGTGAAGATCGTGCTCCAGCTGCTGGTGCCGTTCCTCGCCGGGCAGGTGCTGCGCCGGTGGATCGGCGGCTTCGTCGCCCGGCACAAGAAGGTGCTCGGCCTGGTGGACCGTGGCTCGATCCTGCTGGTCGTCTACACCGCGTTCAGCGAGGGCATGACCCAGGGCATCTGGCACCAGGTCAGCCCCGTGCGGCTGGCCGGGCTGCTCGGTGTCGAGGCCGTGCTGCTGGCCGTGATGCTCGCCCTGACCTGGTACGGCTCCAGGGCGCTGGGCTTCGGCCGGGAGGACCGGATCGCCATCCAGTTCGCCGGGTCGAAGAAGTCCCTCGCCTCCGGGCTGCCCATGGCGAGCGTGCTGTTCGGCGGCCACGCCTCCCTGGCCGTGCTGCCGCTGATGCTCTTCCACCAGATGCAGCTGATGGTGTGCGCGGTCATCGCCAAGCGCCGGGCCCACGACCCGCGGACGACCCCGAGACCGTCAGCCGCCCACGTGGTCCAAGGCGAGCCACAGCACCGTGTCCTGCGCTGACCGCGGGTTCTTCGGGTCGGGAGCCGGACATCAGGGGCGCAGGACGACCTTGCCGAGGTTGGCCCGGGACTCGATCACCTCGTGCGCCTCGGCCGCGTCCTCCAGCGCGAACTCGCCGTGCACGGCGGGCTTCAGGTCGCCGTCGGCGAACATCCGCCACAGGTCCCGCCGCCACTGCTCGTACAGGTCCGGCCGGCCCCGGGCGATCAGGGCCATCTGGAAGCCGATCACCGACTTGGCGCCGACCAGCAGGTCGTAGGCCCGGATCGTGCCGCCGCCGGAGCTGTAGGCGACCAGCCGGCCGTGCGGGGCGAGCGCGGCGAGGGCGGGGGTGAGCAGGTCGCCGCCGACCGCGTCCAGGACACAGTCGACCGGCTCTCCCCAGCTGTCGTCGGCGTAGTGGACACAGTCGTCGGCGCCCAGCGAGCGCACGAACTCCGCCTTGGCCGGATCGGAGACGGCCCCCACGACCCGCCCCGCGCCCCGCGCCCGTGCCAGTTGCACCGCCAGGTGTCCGACCCCGCTTGCCGCCGCCGTGACCAGCACCGACTCGCCCGGCGCGGGGCGTGCCGCCGCCAGCGCGCCGTACGCGACCAGGCCGCTGCGCACCAGGGCGACGGCGTCCACGGCGCCGGCATCGTCGGGCACGGGGGAGGCCATGGCCTCGTGCAGCACGGCGAAGTCGGCGTACCCGTGGCCGAAGCACAGCCCGGTGACCCGGTCGCCGGCGCGGAAGCGGGTCACGCCCGCACCGACGGCCACCACTTCACCGGCGAGCTCGCCGCCCAGGGCGATGGGTTCGGGGGCCTCGGTGACCTTGCGGACCACCGGCAAAGTGACACCGACGGCCGCGCAGCGCACCAGCAGCTCACCGGGGCCGGGCTCGGGGACGGGGGCCTCCTCCAGGAACAGGGGGCCGCCGGTGGACTCGTACCGGACGCGACGCATCGCAACCTCCAGACGCCGGACACGCGGTACGCACCGACGGATCGTTGGGAGCACCCATGAATTCGTTGGGAGCCCCAACGGTAGGGGAGATTCATGGGGAAGTCCAACGATTCTTCGGTAGGCTGCCGCCATGGCCGAAGCACCTCTCCCCGCCATCCGCGCCCTGCCCAGCTGGCTCCTCGGCCGGGCCGCCGCGCGCGGCCGCGCCCTGGTCGCCGACGCGCTCGCGGCCGAGGGCATGAAGATGTGGCACCACGTGGTGCTCTCCGCCGTACGCGACCTCGCCCCCGTCGCCCAGGCCGACCTGGGCCGGGGCGTGGGCCTCGACCCCAAGGACGTCGTCGGCGTGCTCAACAACCTCCAGGCCGACGGCCTCGTCGTCCGCGCCCCCGACCCCAAGGACCGGCGCAAGAACGCCGTCTCCCTCACCGACGCGGGCGCCCGCATGCTCGCCCGCTGCGAGAAGGCCGCCCGCGAGGCCAACGACGAGCTGCTCGCCCCGCTGACAGCGGCCGAACGCGATCAGTTCACGGGCCTGTTGATCCGGATTTCCGGCACGGACGGCTGACGGCGGCTAACGTTCCGTCATGACCGCAGCTCCCGTCCTTGATCCGCAGCGCACCGCCCTCGTCCTGGTCGACCTCATGGACCGCATCGTCGCGCTGCCCCTGGAACCCCGCAAAGGCACCGAAGTGCTCGCCGTCGCCGAGGAGTTGGCGTCCGCCTTCCGCTCCGCCGGCGCGCTCGTCGTACTGATCCGGGTCGAACGCCCCTCGGTCGCCGAGCAGCCGCCCGGCAGCGGGCTGGTGGCCGGACTCGTCCGCGACGGCGACGTCGAGATCGTCAAGCGGACCATCGGCGGCTTCCAGGGCACGGATCTGGACGAGCGGCTGCGCGAACACGGCATCACCACGCTCGTGTTCGGCGGCATCGCCACCAACCTCGGCGTCGAGTCCACCGCCCGCGCCGCCGCCGACCTCGGCTACGACCTCGTCTTCGTGGAGGACGCCATGGCCGGGCTCACCGCCGCCGAACACGACGCGTCCGTCCGGCTGGACTTCCCGAGGCTGGGCACGGTCGTGACCGCCTCCCAGATCCGCCTCGCGCCCCGCTGAGCCACCTGCGCCCCTTGCCCCGGCGGTCCTCGGCGCATTGCTCGGGCGTCCGAAGGTCTGCAAGAAGCCGACAACAGAGGTGCCCGATTCCTGTGGCTTCACCTGCCGCCGTATCCGCCGGTTACTGATCAGACTGGAGAATCCCGCTACCCACGGCAACAAGGGGGATCCCGACATGAACGGCTCGCGCATCGCCGCCATCGGTCACTACCAGCCGGCCAAGGTGCTCACCAACGAGGACCTGGCCGGCATGGTCGACACCAGCGACGAGTGGATCCGCAGCCGGGTGGGCATCCGTACCCGGCACATCGCCGGACCCGAGGAACCCGTCGACGAGCTGGCCGCGCACGCCGCCGCCAAGGCCCTCGCCGCGGCCGGCCTCACCCCCGGCGACATCGACCTGGTCCTGGTCGCCACCTCCACGGCGATCGACCGCTCGCCGAACACCGCCGCCCGGGTCGCGGCCCGGCTCGGCATCCCGGGGCCCGCCGCGATGGACGTGAACGTGGTGTGCGCCGGGTTCACGCACGCCCTGGCCACCGCCGACCACACGGTCCGGGCGGGCGCCGCCACCCGGGCGCTGGTCATCGGCGCCGACAAGATGTCCGAGGTCACCGACTGGAGCGACCGCACCACCTGCGTCCTGGTCGGCGACGGGGCGGGCGCCGCGGTGGTCGAGGCGTGCGCGCCGGGCCAGGAGCCCGGGATCGGTCCGGTGCTGTGGGGGTCGGTGCCCGAGATGGGCCACGCCGTGCGGATCGAGGGCACGCCGCCGCGGTTCGCGCAGGAGGGGCAGAGCGTCTACCGCTGGGCCACCACCCAGCTGCCGCCCATCGCCCGCCGCGCCTGCGAGTGCGCCGGCGTCGACCCCGTCGACCTCGCCGCGGTCGTCACGCACCAGGCCAACCTGCGCATCATCGAGCCCCTCGCGGAGAAGCTCGGCGCCGTCAACGCCGTGGTCGCGCGCGATGTCACCGAGTCCGGCAACACCTCCGCCGCCAGCATCCCGCTCGCCCTGTCCAAGCTGATCGAGCGGGGTGAGGTGCGCAGCGGCGACCCGGTCCTGCTCTTCGGCTTCGGCGGCAACCTGTCGTACGCCGGTCAGGTCGTGCGGTGCCCGTGAGGCGCCCGGTGCGGGCGCGCGGCGGGATGTGACGCGCCCGACTTCCGCTTCTTCTGGACCCTGTGCGCCGTAGACTGTAGACGAAAGACAATCGATAGTTGGTGCCACGTCCAGGAGGGGGACCGCGATGTTGCCGACCGGACTGCCGCAGGGTGCCGTGCCGAGGCTGGAGCGCCCCGGCCCGTTGCGCGAGCGTGTCTACGAGGCGCTGCTCGAGCTGATCACCACCCGCGCCCTGGAGCCGGGCCGGCACCTCGTGGAGAGCGAACTCGCCGGACAGCTCGGCGTCTCCCGGCAGCCGGTGCGCGAGGCGCTGCAGCGGCTGAACACCGAGGGCTGGGTGGACCTGCGGCCCGCGCAGGGCGCGTTCGTCCACGAGCCCACCCAGCAGGAGGCCGACCAACTGCTGTCGGTCCGCTCGCTCCTGGAGGCGGAGGCGGCCCGGCTCGCCGCCCTGAACGCCGACAAGGCGGGCGTCGACGCCCTCCGCGACATCGTGGCGCAGGGCAGACCGGCCGTGGCCGCGCGCGACGTCCCCCGGGCCGTCGCGCTCAACGCCGCCTTCCACGCCAAGATCATGGAACTGGCGGGCAACGCGGTCCTCGCCGAACTCGCCGCCCAGGTCGACCGCCGGGTCCGCTGGTACTACGCGCCGGTGGCCCGGCTGCGCGGCGACACCTCCTGGGACGAGCACGAGCAGCTGATCCACGCCATCGACGACCGCGACGAGCAGCGCGCCACCCGGCTCATGCGCGAACATACCGAGCACACCCGGCAGTCCTACCACTTGCAGGGCAACTCCTGACCTAACGCGGGGAGTCGGGCGGCGGCACAGCGCGGCCCGATCACGCGGGGGCCGGCTCGCCTGCCCGGGCGGTACGGACGCCCCAGCGGGCCTCCGCGCCCAGCATCGCCACCAACACCGCGACCAGAGCGAGGAGTTCGCCCGCCGCCGAGAACCGGGTGCCGACGAGCGCGGTCGCCAGGACCACCGGCGCGGCCCCCGCGCGAAAGCGCAGGGGCCGCAGCCGCATCGCCGCGCGGAAGGCGGCGTCGCCCGCCAGGAACAGGGCGACTCCGCCCGCCAGCGCCAGCGCCGGGCCCCCGTGCGCGGGCGACCCGAGGTGGCCGAGGGCCTTCTTCACACCCGCCGCGAGAAAGGCGATGCCGAGCAGCATCGGCAGGAAGGCGTAGTAGTACGCGTTCATCGCCAGACGCCAGCGGTCCGCCGCCGGGGTCGCGCGGAACGCCGCCTCGGCGCGCTCCTCGTCGCGCACGAAGTACGTCCACCACAGCGCGGCCGCCAGCGCCAGCGCCAGGAACGCGCCCCCGAACAGGCCCGGCGTCAGCGGCAGATCGCCTATCCCGACGCCGATCGAGATCACCGACTCACCGAACGCGATGATCAGCAGCAGTCCGTGCCGCTCCACGAAGTGCGCCGGGTCCAGGCTGCCCAGCTGCACCCGCATCGTCTCGGGCGTACGGCCTCCTTCACGCTCGGCTCGGCTGGTGCGGGCGGACCCCCAGCGGCGTCCGGGGCCGTGCTCGGCGACGTAGGGCGTCACGAACTGCAGCGCGATCGCCAGCAGCCACAGTCCGTCCGCCGGCAGGCCGTCGACGAGGCCCGCGGCCGTCACCGACAGGGCGGCCAGCGCGTTCGAGACGCCGTACCAGATCGAGTCCCAGCCGTGGCTGCGGGTGTACAGCGCGGTGTGCACGACGACGACCACGAGGAAACCGAGCCCGAACACCACGCCGGTGTCGTCGAAGACGCGCGGGATCGCCAGCGCGCACACCAGGAACGCGCCCATGCCGAGCATCAGCAGCAGCCGGCGCGCCGGACGGTCGGGCGGCACCTGGTTGGTGAGATAGGCGTAGGCGCCGTACATCCAGAACAGCACGACGAGGATCAGCGCCACCCGGCCGGCGGTGGCGAACGACAGGTCGTGCGCCAGCAGCACGGTGAGCTGGGTGAGCGTGAAGACGAAGACCAGGTCGAAGAAGAGTTCCAGGGTGGTGACCCGGCGCCCCGGATCCTCGGCCGCCGGGTCGACGGGCGTGCTGTGCATGCGGTGTTCCCCCTCCGTTGATCGCTGAGCCGATCGTAGAGGGGGAACACCCTGTGTCAGGTCAGGCCATCTCCTCGCCGAGCGGCTGCGGGTTGGGGACGATGCTCCGGGCGTCCGGCCTGCCCGGTGCCTTGAGGAAGAGGGCCAGCGCCGCGGAGGCGAGGCCGATGGAGCCGGCCAGCACGAAGGCGCCGTGGTAGTCCCACGCGCCGACGACGACCGAGCCCAGACCGGAGCCGACGAGGCCCGAGATCAGCTTGGAGCTGTAGACCATGCCGTAGTTGCTTGCGTTGTTGTTCTCACCGAAGTAGTCCGCCGTCATGGCCGCGAACAGCGGGAAGATCGCGCCGCCGCCGAAGCCGGAGACCATGGAGCAGAACAGGAAGAACGGCATGCTGCCCATCTGGCCGGAGACCAGCACGCCGAACTGCGCGCTGCCGAGCACGAGACACACGATGATCAGGGTGTTGCGACGCCCGTAGCGGTCGGATATCCAGCCGATGACACCGCGTCCGGTGCCGTTGACGATGGCCTTCAGGGACATCGCCGTGGCCACGATCCCGCCCGCGAAGCCCATGTCCTTGCCGAACGGCACCTGGAAGGCGATGCCGAAGATGTTGATGCCGGCCGTGCACAGCAGACAGAACCACATCATCCACAGGACCGGGGTACGAGCGGCCTCCCGTGGCGTGTACTGCTTGATCGCCGGCGGGTTCTTCTCCAGGGCCCGGCGGATGCGCGGGTCGTCGGTCGCCTTCAGCGGATCGACCTGCGCGGGCCACCAGTTCTTCGGCGGGTCCTTGAAGAACCAGCCCGCGGCGGCGACCATCACGCACAGCCCGACACCGACCGTCGCCAGCACCGACTGGTAGTTGCCCAGGTCCATGTACGAGGTGAACAGGAACACGAACGGCACGGACCCGTAGGCGAAACCGCCATTGACGAAGCCGGTCTTGCCGCCCTTCCGCTCCGGATACCACTTGCCGACCATGTTCACGCAGGTCGCGTAGACGAGACCGGCACCGATGCCGCTGCACACGCCGAAGCCGAGGTAGGCGACCAGCACGTGCGGCGCGTAGGCCAGTGACAGATAGCCCAGCATGGTGCCGACCGCGCCGATCAGCATGGCCGTGCGCGCGGACAGCTTGCCGTTCTCCCGCAGCTGACCGGCCGGGAAGGCCACGGCCGCCTGGAAGAACACCCAGACGCCCATCAGCCAGAAGATGTGCCCGCTGCTCCACAGATGCGCCTCGTGGAGCGTGTCCTCCGCCGACGTGAACGCGTACTCGGCGGAGCTGATGCCCATCATGCCCACCCAGGGCAGGATGACCATCCACTTGCGTGTGCGGCCCATGACGTCGACATCGGACTCGCCGATCCGGTACACGCGGCCGTTGCGGTCCGTCACCTCTCTGTACGGGACGGACGACGAGAATTCGGTGGTTGTCATCTGTGCTCAGCACCCCTTGCGTCGAAAGTTCTGGCCAGCGCCCCCTGTCCATCGCCTTTCGTGCGCGCACGGGTCACGGGACCGGCCGACGCGCACCCGCCGGCCGGCCCCCGACTCACTCACGTCATGAACCGCCCCCCAACAACCCCGCCGCCCGCGCCCACCTGTACTTCGCGCCGAGCACGGCCACCGGCCGTTCGGTGGTGTACGGGTAGGCCACGACCCCCCGCTCGTACAGGTACTGGCAGGCCTCCTCGACCTCGACGTCCCCGGCGAGGGACGCCACGACCGGCTTCTCGACGCCCCGTTCGCGGAACTCGGCGACCACGCGCGCGGTCAGCTCGGCGAAGACCATCGGCGGGGTGACGATGGTGTGCCAGTAGCCGAGGACGAGCGCGTGGATCCGGGGGTCCTCCAGGCCGAGGCGGATCGTCGCCTCGTACGTCGACGGTGGCTCGCCCCCGGTGATGTCCACGGGGTTGCCGGCCGCCCCGAACGGCGGGATGAACCGGCGGAACGCCTCGTCCAGATCGGGCGGGATCTCCATCAGGGACAGCCCGTTGTCGGTCACCGCGTCGGACAGCAGCACGCCGCTGCCGCCCGCCCCGGTGATGATCACGACGTTGTCGCCCTTCGGGGTGGGCAGGACGGGCAGGGCGCGGGCGTACTCCAGCATGTCGTTCAGGCCGGGCGCCCGGATCACGCCCGCCTGCCGCAGGATGTCGTCGTACACCGCGTCGTCGCCCGCGAGGGCGCCGGTGTGCGAACCGGCCGCCTTCGCCCCCGCCGCCGTACGGCCCGCCTTCAGTACCACGACCGGCTTCTTCGGCACGGTCGCGCGGGCCGCCGCCACGAACGCCCGCCCGTCCTTGAGGTCTTCGAGGTGCATGGCGATGCACTCGGTGTGCGGGTCCTCGCCGAACCAGGTCAGCAGGTCGTCCTCGTCCAGGTCCGCCTTGTTGCCGAGGCCGACGATCGCCGACACACCCGTCTTCGTGGTCCGGGCGAAGCCGAGGATGGCCATGCCGATGCCACCGGACTGCGAGGTCAGCGCCACCCCTCCCTTGACGTCGTACGGCGTGCAGAACGTGGCGCACAGGTCGTGCCAGGTGGAGTAGTAGCCGTAGATGTTGGGGCCGAGGAGGCGGACGCCGTGCCGCTCGGCGATCCGCACGATCTCCGCCTGGAGTTCGTGCTCGCCGGTCTCCGCGAAACCGGAGGGGATGAGGACCGCGTTGGGGATCTTCTTGCGTCCCACCTCCTCCAGCGCCGCGGCCACGAACGGGGCGGGAATGGCGAACACGGCCACATCCACCTCACCGGGAACGTCCGTGACACTCTTGTACGCCTTGCGGCCCAGAATGTCATCGGCCCGGGGGTTCACCGGGTGGATCTCCCCGGAGAATCCGCCGTCGAGGAGGTTGCGCATCACCGAATTGCCGATCTTGCCCTGCTCGTTGGAGGCGCCGATGACGGCGACGGAGGAGGGCCGCATCAGCCGGCGCATGGACGCGAGGATCTCGTCGCGTGTGTACGTCCTCCTCGGTGCCGGCCGGCTCTCGGCGAGGATCACCCGGATGTCGGCGGCGACCGCGCCCTCCGGCGTCGCGATCACCGGATTGAGGTCCACCTCGGCGATCTCCGGGAAGTCACCGACCAGTTGGGACACCCGCCGGATCTGCTCCGCGACCGCCCACCGGTCCACGCCCGCCCGCCCGCGCACCCCGCGCAGGATCTCCGCCGACCGGATGGAGTCCAGCATCGACAGCGCCTCGTCGGCCGACACCGGTGCCAGGCGGAACGTCACGTCCTTCAGCACCTCGACCAGCACACCGCCGAGCCCGAACGCCACGACCTTCCCGAACGTGGGGTCGGTGACCGCGCCGACGATGACCTCCTGCCCCTGGGGCAGCAGCTCCTGGACCTGGACGCCCTCGATCCGGGCCGCGGAGTCGTAGGCGCGCGCGTTCTCGACGATCCTGTGGAACGCGGCCCGTACGTCCGCCGCGCCCGCCACCCCGACGACCACCCCGCCGGCGTCGGTCTTGTGCAGGATGTCCGGCGAGACGATCTTCATGACCACGGGCCCGCCGAACCGCGCGACGGCCGCCACCGCCTCGTCCACGTCCGTCGCCAACTCCTCGCCCGGTACGGCGATCCCGTACGCGTCGGCGATCACCTTGCCCTCGGGCGCGGTCAGCGCGGTGCGGCCCTCGGCGCGCACGGAGTCCAGCAGGGACCGCACCCGCAGCAGCCGGTCCTCGGCCATCACGTCAGATCACCCCGTTCGACTTGAGGAGGAGCAACTCTTCTTCCCCGAGGCCGAGTTCACCGACGTAGACCTCTTCGTTGTGCTCACCGAGCAGCGGGGAGGCGGTCACGTCGACGGGGGAGTCGGAGAGCTTGAGCGGGCTGCCGACGGTGATGAACTCGCCGCGCTCGGGGTGCGGGACGCTGACGACCATCTCGTTGGCGGCCAGTGAGGCGTCCTCGATGATCTCCTTGGTGGACAGGATCGGCCCGCACGGGATGTTGTGCGCGTTCAGCCGCTCCAGCACCTCCCACTTGGGCAGCGTGGACGTCCACTCCTCGATCAGCTGGAACATCTTGGTCAGCTTCGGCAGCCGGGCCCCCGGGGTGGCCCACTCGGGGTCGTCGGCGAGTTCGGGCCGGCCGATCAGTTCGCTGAGCGGCTTCCAGCCGACGGGCTGGACGATGACGTACACGTAGTCGTTCGGTCCGCCCGGCGCGCACCTGACCGCCCAGCCGGGCTGGCCGCCGCCGGAGGCGTTGCCGGAGCGGGGGACTTCCGAGCCGAAGTCGTCGTTGGGGTATTCGGCGAGCGGCCCGTGCGCCAGGCGCTGCTGATCGCGCAGCTTCACCCGGCACAGGTTGAGCACCGCGTGCTGCATGGCCACGTTGACCCGCTGGCCGCGTCCGGTCCGCTCCCGCTGGAGCAGGGCGGCGAGGATGCCGGCCACGGCGTGCACACCCGTCCCCGAGTCGCCTATCTGGGCACCGGTCGCCAGCGGCGGCCCGTCCTCGAACCCGGTCGTCGCCATCGACCCGCCCATGGCCTGTGCGACCACCTCGTACGCCTTGAAGTCGGTGTACGGGCCCTCCCCGAACCCCTTGATGGAGGCATAGACGATCCGGGGATTGATCTCCCGGATGCGGTCCCAGGTGAAGCCCATGCGGTCGACCGCGCCCGGGCCGAAGTTCTCGACCATGACGTCCGAGCGGCGGATCAGCTCGGTGAGGATCTCCTTGCCGCGCTCGGTCTTGGTGTTCAGCGTGATGCTGCGCTTGTTGCAGTTGAGCATCGTGAAGTAGAGGGAGTCGACGTCCGGGATGTCGCGCAGCTGGGTGCGCGTGATGTCACCGGTCGGCGCCTCCAGCTTGACGACGTCCGCGCCCAGCCAGGCCAGCAACTGGGTGGCTGAGGGCCCGGACTGGACGTGCGTCATGTCCAGGACGCGGATGCCGTCGAGTGCCTTGGTGGACGTGCCGGTCATGGGAGGCCACCTCACTTGTATGGGCTGATCGCATGCGGTCGACCGTACATTGCATACAGTCGACGAATACTGTATGAAGCTTGTTATCCCGCATCCGGTGGGTGGTGTCCAGGGGGCGTGCGGCACTTTTCAGACAGGAGCCGAGATGGACCTGTACGAGTACCAGGCAAGGGACCTCCTCGAGGAACACGGCATCGTGGTGCCGCGGGCCGAGGTCACCGACTCGCCCGAGCAGGCGCGCGAGATCGCCCGCCGACTGGGCGGCCGGGTCGTGGTGAAGGCCCAGGTGAAGACCGGTGGCCGGGGCAAGGCGGGCGGTGTGCGGCTCGCCGCCGACCCGGCTGCCGCCGAGCTGACGGCCCGCCGGATCCTGGGCATGGACATCAAGGGGCACACGGTCGGCACGGTCATGCTGGCCGAGCCCGTGGACATCGAGAGCGAGTTCTACGTCTCCTACGTCCTCGACCGCGCGGCCGGCCGCTTCCTCGCCATCGCCTCCGCCGAGGGCGGCATGGAGATCGAGGAGGTCGCCGCCACGCGGCCCGAGGCCGTGGCGCGGGTGCCGATCGACCCGGCCCAGGGCGTCACCTCCGCCAAGGCGGCCGAGATCGCCGACGCGGCCGGGCTGCCGCCGCAGACGGTCGACGTCCTGGTACGCCTGTGGCAGGTACTGGTCCGCGAGGACGCCCTGCTGGTCGAGGTCAACCCGCTGGTGCGCACCACCCAGGGCCGCATCGTCGCGCTGGACGGCAAGGTCACCCTGGACGACAACGCCCGCTTCCGGCAGGCCCGCTGGGGCGCGGAGCCGGACGAGCACCGCGATCCGCTGGAGGCGATGGCCGCCGCCCGGGGCCTCCACTACGTCAGGCTCGACGGCGAGGTCGGTGTCATCGGCAACGGCGCGGGCCTGGTCATGTCGACCCTCGACGCGGTCGCCGGCTGCGGCGCCCGGCCCGCGGACTTCCTGGACATCGGCGGCGGAGCCTCCGCCCGGATCATGGCCGACGGACTCTCGGTGATCCTGTCCGACCCGGCCGTGAAGTCCGTCTTCGTCAATGTCTTCGGCGGGATCACCGCCTGCGACGCGGTCGCCGACGGCATCGTCCGGGCCCTGGACACCGTACGGCTGACCAGGCCGCTGGTCGTCCGCCTCGACGGCAACAACGCCGCACGCGGCCGCGCGATCCTCGACGAGCGCGCGCACCCGCTGGTCGAACAGGTCGCCACCATGGGCGGCGCCGCCCGCCGGGCCGCCGAACTCGCCCGCACCGCCTGAGGAGGACACGCATGGCCATCTATCTCACCAAGGAGAGCAAGGTCCTCGTCCAGGGCATGACCGGCGGCGAGGGCATGAAGCACACCCGGCGCATGCTCGCGGCCGGCACGAACGTCGTCGGCGGCGTCAACCCGCGCAAGGCCGGGCAGACGGTCGACTTCGACGACCGCGCGATCCCCGTCTTCGGATCGGTCGCCGACGGCATGCGGGCCACCGGAGCCGATGTCACGGTCGTCTTCGTCCCGCCCGCCTTCACCGCGGCGGCCGTCACCGAGGCCGCCGACGCCCGCATCCCCCTCGCCGTCGTCATCACCGAGGGCGTCCCGGTCCACGACACCGTGACCTTCACCGCGTACGCACAGCGGCAGGGCACGCGGATCATCGGCCCCAACTGTCCCGGCCTGATCAGCCCGGGTCAGTCCAACGCCGGCATCATCCCCGCCGACATCACCAAACCCGGCCGCATCGGCCTGGTCTCCAAGTCCGGCACGCTCACCTACCAGCTCATGTACGAGCTGCGCGACACCGGCTTCTCCACGTGCGTGGGCATCGGCGGCGACCCCGTCGTCGGCACCAGCCACATCGACTGCCTGTCCGCCTTCGAGGACGACCCCGACACCGACCTGATCGTCCTCATCGGGGAGATCGGCGGCGACGCGGAGGAACGCGCGGCCGCCCACATCCGCGACCACGTCACCAAGCCCGTCGTCGGCTACATCGCCGGGTTCACCGCACCCGAGGGCCGCACCATGGGGCACGCGGGCGCCATCGTCTCGGGCTCCAGCGGCACGGCCCAAGCCAAGCAGGAGGCGCTGGAAGCGGCGGGGGTACGGGTCGGGCGAACGCCCACGGAGACGGCCCGGCTGGTCCTGGAGACGCTGCGCCGCGAGTGACGTGTCCCCCCTTCCTCACGTGACGTACGCAGGTGATCGCATGCCGTGGCAAGGGTTGCGGCCCCGGACACACAGCGTGTCCGGGCCGTCGCCCGCAGGGCGGATACGCAGGTGAAACGCACTCCGAAACCTTGGTATTGTTGTCCATGTCGCCGCGGGGAACAGCCCCGGCAAGGCGGCAGACACCTTGTCCGGGTGGCGGAATGGCAGACGCGCTAGCTTGAGGTGCTAGTGCCCTTTATCGGGCGTGGGGGTTCAAGTCCCCCCTCGGACACTTGCTGCAGCGATACCCAAGCGAGGGCCTCGACCTTACGGTCGCGGTCCTCGTTGCGTGTTCGTAGCTGATCGTGCTGCCCAGGGCCTCGTAGAGCGGACCTTTCTTCTCGACGGCGGCAGTCTGGATGCGCTGTGCAATCTCTCAAAGACTCTCAGTGATCGGTCCCTGGAGCGCGCCCGCCGCAGCCGCTTGTCATGCGGGTGCGAGGGTCACAGCGCCGTGAAGGTCCACAGCAGGTTGGTGCTGCTTCCGTAGGTCCACTGCTTGGTGATCGAGCCCGATGCGACGTTGCCGCCGCCGTCGAGAACCAGGCCGGTGGTGCGGTTGGCGATCGAGTAGGTGTTGCCGCCCCGGGGGGTGATCTTCCACTGCTGGTTAGGGCCGCCGTTCCATGGCGCCTGCCTGGCCGCTGAACCGTCGCCGGTGGCGCCCCAGCCGTCGGCGACCATGCCGTTGGTGCGGTTGACCAGCTTGTAGAAGCCGCCGCCCACCTCGACCGCCTGCCACTGGAGGTTGGGGCTGCTGTCCCAGGTCCACTGCTTGAGGTTGGACCCGGAGGCGACGCTACCGCCGCTGTCCAGGGCGAGGCCGTCGGTGACATTGGTGAGCCGGAAGTACGTCGACGGGTTGAACTGGACCTTCAGCGAGGTGATCTGGTCGTTGTTGCCGGTGACCCTGAGGTCGGGGTTGTCGGCGGTGAAGGTCCATGAGGTGCCGGTGAAGTTGTCTCCGGAGTAACCGATCACCTGGTAACCGGGGTTCGGACGGAGGGAGGAGATGGTGCGCGCGCCCAGTCCGGCCGCGGTCAGGTCGGCCGCGGTGTAGTCGCCGAGGGTGAACGTGGCTGAGCTGCCGGTGTAGTTGACGTCCGCGAAGGCGACGGCGCCGGCGAGCGGCAGCATGCCCGGGATGGTGCCGGAGAAAGAGAGCTTCAGGACGTAGGCGTTGGCACTGTACGGTGCGGAGGCGGGCAGGGTGACCGTGAGGCCGGAGGAGTTCTGGACCGGTGTGGGCAGGTCGATGTAGGTGCCGGCGGTGGAGCCGAGCAGCTTCACCGAGGTCAGCGAGGAGAGGTTGATCCGGTCCGAGCTGAGGGTCTTGATCGTCAGTGAGCTGCCCGGCCAGCCCAGGACGGTGGCGTACAGGACGTTGTTGGCCTTGTTCTGGGTGAAGCGTATGTCCTGCGCGGTGCCGGCCGTCGGATTGGTGAAGGCGCCGCCGCCCATCTTCGTCGGGCCTTCGCCGTACACCGTCCAGGCGCGGGTCGAGTAGATCGACTCGCCGAAGCGCTTCAGGTGGTCGCCGATGCCGAGCAGGATGTCCTTCTGTGCCTGGGGGATGGTGCCGTCGGCCATCGGCGCAATGTTCAGCAGCATGTTGCCGTTCTTGCTGACCCGGTCGATGAACGCGTGCAGCATCTGCTTGATGCTGTAGTAGCCGATGCCCTGCGTGTAGCACCAGCTGGAGTTGGAGATGCTGTCGTCGGTGAGCCAGTACGGCGTGGTCAGGTCGGCCGGGCCGCCGCGCTCGTAGTCGAAGATTTCGCCCTTGTTGTCGAACCCGTCCTTGTAGGTGGCGACGACCTCGCGGCCCCAGGCGTTGGCCTGGTTGTAGTAGTAGGACAGGAAGTTCAGGCGCTGCGTCGCGTCGACCGCGTCCAGTTTGAAGTCCTGCCAGAGGATGTCCGGCTGGGCGAGGTCGATGACCTCCTTGAGCTTGTCGTACCAGAGCTGGTTCTCCTGCGTCCTGCTCAGCTGCCCGTACAGCTTCTGCAGGCTCGGGTCCGACTGCGCGGGGACGTGGTCGTAAAAGCCGTTGTAGTGGTACGCGTGGTGCATGGCGACCAGCAGCTTGAGCCCCTTGGCCCGGATCGCCGTGGTGAACAGCTGCAGCAGGTTGAGCTTCGGGCCCTTGGCGACCGAGTTCCACTCGTTGACCTGGCTGTTCCACATGGAGAAGCCGTCGTGGTGTTCGGCGACCGGTCCGGCGAACCTCGCTCCCGCGTCGACGAACAGCTGCGCCCACTCGTCGGGGTCGAAGTTGCCGCCCGCCGACTTCAGCTTCGGTGCGAACTGCACGGTGTTCCCGGCCAGGTCCTTCGCCCCGTTGATGAAGTTGTGGTACGGCCACACGGACGGGTCGCCGTAGGTCGCGACGTGGTGCTGGTTGGCCGCGCTGCCGGCTATGTACATGTTGCGCGGGTACCACTCGTTGTCGTAGGCGGGAACGCTGAAGACGCCCCAGTGGAAGTAGATCCCGAACTTCGCGTCCTGGAACCACTCCGGGGCCGGCGGGTGCTGGTCGACCGAGGTCCAGTCGGGCGTGTAGGTGCTCGGTGCCGCCTGTGCGACGCCGGCCCCGAGGCCGCCGTCGGCGATGGCTGCCGCCGCTACACAGGTGGCGGCCGACAGGAACTGGCGTCTGTTGAGAGAACTCGGCATAAGGACATCCGGGAAGTCGGGGACGAGGGGGACACACGACGCCCACGGTTCTGGGGCGCCGGAGGTTACGCACGAAGTTCGACCATGTGACGCACCGGTGTCAACGGGCGTGCAGGGATGAAAGCACTCCCTTGACTCGCACCTTTGTCGCATATGGGCGCTATCGCCCTATTGTTAGGCGCCAGACATGGAATGTTTGCGGGCCACTCGAAGGACGCGCCAACACAACGGAAGTCCACTGACAAGCCGTCAGCGCATCACGAGTGCGCATCATTGATGGGATTGATTCAGCCCCGCGTCATCACCGCGAGATCCACACCCACCCCGTTTCCAGCATTTTCTCCCGACACCTGGACAGCACCTCGGTCGCCGCCTATACATACATCCCATCTCTTCGATGTGGCGGCACACAGCTGTCGCCCTGGAAACCATCTCCCGCTCCGGGACCAGCGCGAGGAAGTATCCATGAGACTCAGAACTGCTCTCTGCTCCACCGCCTCAGCCCTGTCCGCCCTGGCGCTGCTCAGCGCGTGCAGCAGCGGTTCGGGCACCGCGTCCACGTCGAGCGACGCGCCGCAGGTCGGTGTCGACTACCCGCGTTCCGACACCGACTTCTGGAACTCGTACATCAAGTACACGCCCGAGTTCGCCAAGAAGCTCGGCCTGTCCCTCAAGACCACCAACTCGCAGAACGACGTCGCCAAGCTCACCGCCAACGTGCAGACGTTCATCAGCCAGGGTGTCAAGGGCATAGCGATGGCTCCGCAGGACACCGCCGCCATCGCACCGACGCTGGGGCAGCTGGAGGCGAAGAAGATCCCGGTCGTCACGGTGGACACTCGCCCCGACACCGGCAAGGTGTTCATGGTGGTGCGGGCCGACAACCGCGCCTACGGCGAGAAGGCCTGCCAGTTCCTGGGCACCAAGCTGAACGGCAAGGGCAAGGTCGTGATGCTGGAGGGCGGGCTGGACTCCATCAACGGCCGCGATCGCACCGAGGCGTTCAACGACTGCATGAAGAAGAACTACCCCGGCATCAAGGTGTTCGGCGAGGCCACCAACTGGGACGGCGCGGTCGCCGCGCAGAAGCTCCAGACCGACCTGACCGCCAACCCGGACATCAAGGGCGTCTACATGGAGTCCAGCTTCGCACTGTCCGGCACGCTCCAGGTGCTCAAGCAGAAGGGCCTGTTGGTCGACCCGAAGGACAAGAAGCACGTCTTCATCGTGTCCAACGACGGTATCCCCGAGGAGCTGAAGGACATAGCCGCCGGGCAGATCGACGCCACGATCTCCCAGCCGGCCGACCTCTACGCCAAGTACGCCCTGTACTACGTGAAGGCGGCGATCGACGGCAAGACGTTCAAGCCCGGCAAGACCGACCACAACAGCACCATCATCCAGGTCCGTGACGGTCTGCTCGAGGACCAGCTCTCCGCTCCCCTGGTCACGGCCGACGGCGGCACCTATGGCGGCGTGTCCAGCGTCAAGAGCAACGACACCTCCCTGTGGGGCAACAACCTCGGCTGATGTGCCCTGCCAGGAACCCAACGGCTAACGAATACAAGGCGGTTGTGATGAGCGACGGGGAGCGAGCAGTCAGCCCCGCGCCCGCCCCGGTGGACGACGGACGGTCCCAGGCGGGTCCGCCCGTCGTCGAGGCGACGGGCATAGTCAAACGATTCGGTCCGACGGTCGCCCTCGACGGCGCCCGGATCACCATCAGGCCCGGCGAGACCCACGCGCTCGTCGGCCGCAACGGCGCCGGCAAGTCCACCCTCGTGTCCGTCCTCACCGGACTCCAGGCCCCCGACGAGGGAACGGTCACCTTCGGCGGCAGTCCCTCACCACGACTCGCGGACCGTGACGCCTGGCGAGAGCGCGTGGCGTGCGTCTACCAGAAGTCGACGATCATCCCCACCCTGACCGTCGCCGAGAACCTCTTCCTGAACCGGCACGACCACGGCCGCGGCCGGCTCATCAGCTGGCAGGGTGTGCGCCGCCGGGCGCAGGAGCTTCTGTCGACGTGGTCCGTGGACGTCGACCCGCAGACCTCGGCCGGCGATCTGAGCGTGGAGCAGCGGCAGTTCGTGGAGATCGCCCGGGCGCTGTCCTTCGGCGCCCGGTTCATCATCCTCGACGAGCCGACCGCCCAGCTCGACGGGGCGGCCATCAACCGGCTCTTCGACCGGATCCGGCACCTGCAGCGCCAGGGCGTGACCTTTCTGTTCATCAGCCACCATCTCCAGGAGGTCTACGAGATCTGCGACATGGTGACGGTGTTCCGCGACGCCCGGCACATCGTGACCGCGCCGGTCGCGGAGCTCCCCCGCACCGAGCTGGTCGCCGCGATGACCGGCGAGGCGGCGGTCGACCGGTTGCAGGTGCGGTCGAGCACCCTCGACCGCACCGCCACGCCCGCGCTGTCCGTGCAGGCGCTGGGCAGCGACGGTGCTTACGGTGATGTCACCTTCCAGGTGGGCGCCGGGGAGATCGTCGGACTCGCGGGTGCCGCCGGCAGCGGTCGTACCGAGGTCGCCGAGACCGTCGTAGGGCTCCGAGCGGCCCAGGCGGGCGAGGTGGAGATCGCCGGGCGGCGGCCCCGGCCGGGCAGCGTGCCCGCCGCGCTCGCCGCCGGCGCCGGGTTCGTCCCGCAGGACCGGCACCATCAGGGATTCGTGCCCGACATGTCGATCGCGGACAACGCCACGCTGTCCGTTGCTCACCGGCTCGGCAAGAACGGCTTTCTCAGCCGTGCCCGACGGGACCGGCTCGCCGACAACATGATCGAGAAGCTGGCGATCAAGACCCCGGGACCCGAGCTGCCCGTCTCCGCGCTCTCGGGCGGCAACCAGCAGAAGGTCGTCATGGCCCGCGCCCTGGCCGACGACCCCCGGCTGCTGGTCCTGATCAACCCGACCGCGGGCGTGGACGTGCGCTCCAAGGAGTTCCTCCTCGGCAAGGTCGAGGAGACCGCGGAAACCGGCACCGGAGTGCTCATCGCCTCCGACGAACTCGACGACCTGCGCATGTGCGACCGGGTCCTGGTGATGTTCCAGGGCCGGGTGACCTCAGAGATCGCCCGCGGCTGGCACGACCACGAACTCGTGGCCGCGATGGAAGGAGTGGACCTCAATGCCTGAAACCGTCCTCGCGGACGCAGCCGCCAAGGCCATGGAACCCAAGCCCAGGCGCACCGCGCTGCTCGGCGGCCGGATACCCCTGGCCCGCCTGCGCGACCTCGCCCTCGTCCCCGCGATCGTCGTCATCGCGATCGTCGGCCAGATCGTCAACCCGGTGTTCTTGCAGGCCGACAATCTCATCAACGTCCTGCAGACCATGTCCGAGATGGCCCTGCTGGTCCTCGCCCAGACGATGATCCTGATCGTCAAGAAGATGGACCTGTCCCTGGAGTCCACTATGGGCCTCGCGCCCGGAGTCGCGGCCTGGCTGGTCGTCCCGGCCGGCGCCGGACACGGACTCGGCCTGCTCCCCGGCGCCTGGGCCATCCCCGTCACCCTCGCCGTGGGCGCACTCGTCGGAGTGATCAACGCCCTCCTGATCATCCGCTTCGGCCTCAACGGCTTCATCGTCACCCTCGGCATGCTCATCGTCCTGCGCGGCATCCTCACCGGCATCTCCGGCGGCCAGACCTTCTTCCAGCTGCCCCCGTCGATGCTCTACACCGGCACCGCCGAATGGTTCGGGATGCCCGCCTCCATCTGGATCTGCCTGGCCCTGTTCGCGATCGCGATCGTGGTGCTCGGCTGGACCAGCTTCGGCCGCTCCCTGTACGCCATCGGCGGCAACGTCGACGCGGCGAAGGCGGCCGGCATCCGTACCGACCGGGTGCTGTGCATCGTCATCGTCACCGGCAGCGTGCTCGCCGCCCTCGCCGGCCTGATGCTCTCCGGACGCCTGGCCTCGGTCGCCTCCGCACAGGGCAACGGCTACATCTTCACCGTCTTCGCCGCCGCCGTCATCGGCGGGATCAGTCTGAACGGCGGCAAGGGCACCATGTTCGGCGCGTTCTGCGGCATCCTGCTGCTCTTCATGATCCAGAACGTGCTCACGCTGGCGGGCGTCCCCGCCCAGTGGATCGGCGCTCTCAACGGCCTGATCATCCTGGTCGCCCTCGCCATCTCCCGCATCACCGGCGGCAAGGTCCAGGAGTGACCCGGGCGGCCCCACCGGCCGCCCGACCTCCGCCGCGTTCACGTCTCGTCGCAAGGGGACCGAATCCCCTTGCCCCTCACAGGAGTTGCCGCCATGTCCGCCACCGTGCCCTCATCCGCCCGCATCACCGCCCTGGACGTCCTGGACGTGCGGTTCCCTACCTCCGAACACCTCGACGGCTCGGACGCCATGAACCCCGAGCCCGACTACTCCGCCGCGTACGTGGTCCTGCGCACCGATGCCGGCGACGGACTGGAAGGCCACGCGCTCGCCTTCACCACCGGACGCGGCAACGACGTACAGGCCGCCGCCATCGCGGCCCTCGCCCCGCACGTGGTGGGCCTTTCGGTGGAAGAAGTCTGCGGCGACCTCGGGGCCTTCTCCCGCTCGCTCGTGCACGATCCCCAACTGCGCTGGCTGGGTCCCGAGAAGGGCGCCATCCACATGGCCACCGGAGCCGTCGTCAACGCAGCCTGGGACCTCGCCGCCAAGCGCGCCGGCCGGCCCGTCTGGCGCTTCCTGGCCGAGATGTCGCCCGAGGAGCTGGTCGCGCAGGTCGACTTCCGGTGGCTCAGCGACGCGCTCACGCCCGAGGAGGCGCTGGACATCCTGCGCCGTGCCGAACCGGGCCGCGAGCAGAGGATCGCGCGTCTGCTGGAGCGTGGCTACCCGGCCTACACCACCACGCCCGGCTGGCTCGGCTACTCCGACGAGAAGCTGGCCCGCCTGGCCCGCGAGGCCGTCACCGACGGCTTCACCCAGATCAAACTGAAGGTCGGCGCGTCCCTGGAGGACGACGTACGGCGCATGCGCGTCGCCCGCGAGGCGGTCGGCCCGGACATCCGCATCGCCGTCGACGCCAACCAGAGATGGGATGTCGCCCCTGCGATCAACTGGATGCGCGCCCTTTCCCCCTACGACCCGTACTGGATCGAGGAGCCCACCTCCCCCGACGACATCCTCGGCCACGCGGCCGTCCGTAAGGCCGTCGCGCCCATCAAGGTCGCCACCGGCGAGCACATCGCCAACCGGGTCGTCTTCAAGCAGCTTCTGCAGGCCGGCGCGGTGGACATCGTGCAGATCGACTCCGCGCGGGTCGGCGGCGTCAACGAGAACATCGCGATCCTCCTGCTCGCCGCCAAGTTCGGCGTGCCGGTCTGCCCGCACGCCGGCGGTGTCGGCCTGTGCGAGATGGTCCAGCACCTGTCGATGTTCGACTACGTCGCCGTCTCCGGCACCGTCGAGGACCGAGTCATCGAGTACGTCGACCACCTGCACGAGCACTTCGTCGACCCGGTGCGCATCGTGGACGGTCACTACCTCGCGCCGGCTCTGCCCGGCCTGAGCGCCCAGATGCACCCGGACTCCCTCAAGGACTACGCGTACCCCGACGGCCCGGTCTGGTCCGCCCGTGTCTGACACCCCCGAACTCGTGGATTGCCACCACCACGTCTGGAATCTCGGCCACCGCCCCCAGCCCTGGCTGGACGAGCCCGGTCACGAGCCCATCCGCCGCAGCTTCGGCACCGCCGACCTGCGCACGGCCGCGACCGCGACCGTGGCAGGTCGGCGGCTGGAGTGCACGGTGCTCGTCCAGTGCGTGACGTCGGTCGACGAGACGCGCGAGTTCCTCGCCCTCGCCGAGAGTGACCCGCTCATCGGCGCGGTCGTCGGCTGGGCGGATCTCACGTCCCCGGCGATCGGCGACGTACTCGACGCACTGCGCGCCGGACCCGGCGGCACCTACCTGCGAGCCATACGTCACCTCGTCCAGGGGGAGTCCGACGCCGCCTGGCTGCAACAGTCTTCGGTGGAGCGGGGACTGCGGGCGGTGGGCGAACGGGGCCTCGGGTACGACCTGCTCATACGCAGCCACCAGTTCCCCCAGGCCATCCGCCTGGCGGAACGCCTCCCTGACCTTCCCCTGGTCCTCGACCACGCCGGAAAACCACCCATCGCCCGGCAGGACCTGGACGACTGGGAGCGGGGCGTGCGGCGGCTGGCCGCACATCCCCAGGTGCGGTGCAAGGTGTCGGGCCTGGTCACCGAGGCCGACCACGAGAAGTGGACCGTCGACGACATCCGGCCGGTGTGGGAGGTCCTGCTGGCGGCCTTCGGCCCGGACCGGCTGATGTTCGGCTCGGACTGGCCGGTCTGCGTCCTCGCCGGCGGCTGGAACCGGTGGGCCGCCACCGTCGAGGAACTCCTGGCCGGCTGCTCCCACAGCGAGACCGATGCGGTCCTCGCCAGGACCGCGACCGACTTCTACAGACTCCAGCGCACCGATCCGAAGGAGGGAACATCCCGGTGCTCCTGACCGAACTGCTGCATCCCGGCATCCTCGAATCCCTCGCCGGAGCCGGCCACGGCGCCCGCGTGCTGCTCGCCGACGGCCACTACCCTGCGAGCACCGCCACCGGCGAGCGCGCCAGGACCGTCCATCTGAACCTGGCGCCGGGGCTGCTGGATGTCACCACCGTGCTCGACGTCCTGCTGCGGGCTCTGCCCGTCGAGTCGGCGCACGTGATGGTGCCGCCCGAGGGCGAGCCGGAGCCGCCGGCCATCGCCGAGTACCGCTCGATGCTGGCGCCCGTCCCCGTCGAGACGCTCGGCCGCTTCGAGTTCTACGACGCCGCCCGCTCACCCGACCTGGCCCTCGCCATCGTCACCGCCGACACCCGGACCTACGCCAACCTGCTGCTGACCATCGGCGTCCGCGCTGAAGGGACCCTGAGAACACGATGACACTCGCAGTCCGCTACCTCGCCGCCCGCACCCTGGACACCGCGCCCGCCGAGAGCCCGCCCCCCGGCCCCGGCCAGGTCGAGATCGCCCCCGCCTACGTCGGTATCTGCGGCACCGACCTGCACATCTTCCACGGCGACATGGACGCCCGGGTCGCCGTGCCCGCCGTCCTCGGGCACGAGATGTCCGGCCGGATCGTACGGGTCGGTGCAGGAGTGGAGGGCTGGTCGCCCGGGGACGCGGTCACCGTGATGCCGCTGCGCTGGGACGACACCTGCCCCGCATGCCGCGCCGGACACCAACACATCTGCCAGCACCTCGACTTCATCGGCATCGACTCCCCCGGCGCGATGCAGCAGCGCTGGACCGTGCCCGCTTCGACACTCATCCGGCTGCCCGGCTCCCTCCCCCTGGACCACGCCGCCCTCGTGGAGCCCACCGCGGTCGCGGTGCACGACGTCGGCCGGGCCCAGGTCCGCGACGGCGAGAAGGCCGTCGTGGTCGGCGGCGGCCCCGTCGGCGTCCTCATCGCCCTGGTCGCCCGGGCAGCCGGAGCCGACGTCCGGGTGGTCGAGCTGAGCCCTCACCGGCGGCGGCTCGCCGAGGAATTGGGGCTGGTCACCTGGGATCCGGGCGCCGACGACATGCCCGAGCTGGTCCGGCAGTGGACCGGTGACGCCGGTGCGGACGTCGCCTTCGAAGTCTCCGGTGCGCAAGGCGGAGTGGACACCGCCGTCGAGGTTCTCGGCGTGCGCGGCCGGTTGTGCCTGGTCGCCATCCACCCCCGGCCCCGCGAGGTGAACCTCCACCGCTTCTTCTGGCGTGAACTCACCCTCGTCGGCGCCCGGTTGTACGACCGCTCCGACTTCGAGAAGGCGGTTGCCCTGGTCGCCGACGGCACGATCCCGGCTGAGCGGCTGATCAGCAAGGTGGTGCCGCTCACCGAGGCGCCCGCCGCATTCGAGGCCCTGGAGGGCGGCGGTGACGTGATGAAGATCCTCGTGGACTGCACCGACGACGCCCAGGGAGCCATCCAGTGAACGCCTTCGACCTCAGCGGGAAGCTCGCGGTCGTCACCGGTGCCCGGCGCGGCATCGGCCGGGCCATGGCCCGCGCCCTCGCCGGGGCCGGCGCGGACGTCATCGGCGTCAGCGCCTCGCTGGAGGAGTCCGGCAGCGACGTGGAGAAGGACGTTCTCGCCGCGGGCCGCACCTTCGAGGCGATCCGCACCGACTTCGCCGACCCCGCCGCCGTACGGGCCCTGGGCGCGGACCTCGCCGGGCGCGAGCGGCCGGTGGACGTCCTGGTCAACAACGCGGGTACGATCCGCCGCGCCCCGGCCGCCGAACACACCGACGCGGACTGGGAGCTGGTCCTGCAGGTCAACCTCAACGCCCAGTTCGCCCTGACCCGGGCGGTCGGCGCGGCGATGGTGGCGCGCGGCCACGGGAAGATCATCTTCACGGCGTCGCTGCTCAGCTTCCAGGGCGGCATCACCGTCCCCGGCTACACCGCCGCCAAGCACGGCGTCGCCGGTCTGACCAAGGCCCTGGCCAACGAGTGGGCCCCGCACGGCGTCAACGTCAACGCCATCGCGCCCGGCTACATCGCCACCGACAACACCCGGGCTCTGCAGGACGACCCCGTCCGCAGCAAGGCCATCCTGGACCGCATCCCGGCCGCGCGTTGGGGCAGCGCCGACGACCTGGCGGGCGCCACGGTGTTCCTCGCCTCGGACGCCGCCGCCTACGTGCACGGCACCGTCCTGCCCGTCGACGGCGGATGGCTCGGCCGATGAGTGACACCGACCTGGCCTCCGTACTGGCCGGCGCCCGCGTCATGCCGGTGCTGACCGTGCCCTCCGCCGCGACCGCCGGCCCGCTGGCCGACGCGCTCGCGGCGGGCGGCGCCCGGTGCGCCGAGGTCACCTTCCGCACCCCCGACGCCGAGCGGGTACTCAGGACGATGGCCGCCCACGGCGGGCTGACGGTCGGCGCCGGTACGGTCCTCACGCCCGAGCAGGTGGACCTGGCCGTGGCGGCCGGGGCCCGTTTCGTCGTCTCTCCGGGCTTCGACGAGGCAGTCGTCGCCAGGTGCGGCGAGCTGGGGGTACCCGTGGTGCCCGGCATCGCCTCCGCCACCGAGCTGATGCGCGCGTTGCGGGCCGGCCTCGACAGCGTCAAGCTCTTCCCCGCCGAGCCGCTCGGTGGCATTCCGATGCTGCGAGCCCTGGCGGCGCCCTTCCCGCAGGCCCGGTTCGTGCCGACGGGCGGCATCGACGCCTACCGCATGACCGCCTACCTCGCCGACCCGGCGGTCCTCGCCGTCGGCGGCAGCTGGATGGCCACCGCCGCCCATCTGGAACGGGGCGAGTACGAGGAGATCCGCCGGCTGACCGCCGAGGCCGTACACAGGAGCGCGACGTGACCGACGTGGTGGCCCTCGGCGAGGTGATGCTCCGCTTCGACCCGGGCGAGGGCAGGATCCGCACCGCCCGCACCTTTCAGGTCTGGGAAGGCGGCGGCGAGTACAACGTCGTGCGGGGACTGCGCCGCTGCTTCGGCCTGCGCACGGCCATCGTGACCGCCCTGGTCGACAACGCGGTGGGGAGGCTTGCCGAGGACCTGATCCTCCAGGGCGGAGTCGAGACCTCCCTGATCCGCTGGGTGTCCGACGACGGTATCGGCCGCACCGCCCGCAACGGGCTGAACTTCGTGGAGCGGGGCTTCGGCATCCGGGGCGCAATGGGCGTCAGCGACCGCGCGGGCACAGCCGTCTCGCAGCTACGCAAAGGGGATGTCGACTGGGACGCGGTCTTCTCCTCGGGACCCCGCTGGTTCCACACCGGCGGCATCTTCGCCGGTCTGTCGGACACCACTGTGGACGTCGCGGACGAGGCCATGGCGGCCGCGCGGCGGCACGGCGTGACGGTCTCCTACGACCCCAACTACCGCCCGAGTCTGTGGGCCGGCCGGGGCGGCGCCGACGCCGCCCGCGAGGTCGACCTGCGGCTGGCCCGGCACGCCGACGTCGTCGTGGGTGCCCTGGGCCTGGCCGGACCGTACCCAGGGGCGCTGCGGGTCGAGAGGGACGAGGTGCAGGACGCACTCGCAGAGGTCGCGGGACGCCTGCCCCAGGCTGAGGTGCTGGCGACGACCGTGCGCACGGTGCCCTCGGCCGGGGTGAACGACTGGTCCTCGGCCGCCTGGTCGGCCCGGACCGGCTGCGTGCGTGGTCCCGACATGCCCGGCCTGCACGTCCTGGACCGCATCGGCTCCGGCGACGCGTTCGCGGCCGGACTGATCTACGGACTGCTGACGGGCGACATCGAGGAGGGCGGCCCGGCGGCTCGCGCCAGGCCCGCGGCGAACCTCGATGCCGTCGGCCTGCAACGCGCTCTGGCCTACGGCACCGTCCACGGCGCACTGGCCATGACCACGCCCGGCGACGTCTCCATGTCCTCACTCACCGAGGTCGAGGCGCTCATGGCAGGTGGCTCGGCCGCCGTCAGACGATGACCGGCCCTCGGCCGCCGTACCGAACCGCACCAGCAGAGGAGCACAGGTGACACACCGGACCATGGGACACCGGAAGATCACGAACACCCCCGTCGAGCTCACGGAACTCGGCTTCGGGGCCTCCGTGATCGGCAATCTCTACCGCGTCACCCCTCCTCACGACGCGCAGGCCGCGATCGAGGCGGCCTGGGAGGCCGGCATCCGGTACTTCGACACGGCACCGCACTACGGGCTCGGTCTCTCCGAGCGCCGCCTGGGAGCCGCCCTGCGGGACCGTCCACGCGATACGTACGCCGTCTCCTCCAAGGTCGGCCGCCTGCTCGTCCCCAACGAGCAGCCGCGCGGCATCGACACCGAGGGCTTCGTGGTGCCGGACGACCTGCGCAGGCAGTGGGACTTCAGCCGTGACGGAGTGCTCCGCTCCATCGAGGCGACCTTGGAACGCACCGGCCTGGACCGCCTGGACGTCGTCTACCTGCACGACCCCGACGACCACTGGAGACAAGCCGCCGAGGAGGCCATGCCGGCCCTCGCGGACCTCCGCGACCAGGGGGTGATCGGCGCGATCGGCGCCGGCATGAACCAGTCGGCCATGCCGGCCCGCTTTCTGCGCGAGACCGCAGCCGACCTGGTCATGCTGGCCGGGCGCTACACACTCCTCGACCAGTCGGCTCTGGACGACGTCCTGCCCGCCGCGCAGGCACTCGGCAAGAGCGTCGTGGCGGTGGGCGTCTTCAACTCGGGGCTGCTCTCCAGCGACCGCCCTGCCGAGGGCATGAAGTACGACTACCAGGACGCCCCGCCTGCCCTGGTGGCCCGCGCTCGGGCGATCGCCGACGTCTGCGCGGCGCACGGCACGACCCTGCCCGCCGCCGCGATCGCCTTCCCGCGCACCCATCCCAGTATCATCAACATCACCCTCGGTATGCGGAACGCCGAGCAGGTTGCACGGAACGTGGAACTCCACGATCAGCGGATCCCTGAAGATCTCTGGGATGATCTCCGTGTCCTAGGACTGATCAGGTCGGACGTGCCCACGGCGAACGATCCCGGAAGGAGTTCGCAGTGTCTCTGACGGACAAGGCCATAGCGCAGATCCGCGAGCTGATCCGCACGGGTGCGCTGCCTCCGGGCTCCAAGCTGCCGCCGGAACCGGACCTGGCAGCCCAGCTGGGTCTGTCCCGCAACCTGGCCCGTGAGGCGGTCAAGGCGCTGGCCGTCGCGCGGGTTCTGGAGGTCCGGCGGGGTGACGGCACGTACGTGACCAGCCTGCAGCCGAGCCTTCTCCTGGAAGGGCTCGGCGGAGCGGTGGAACTGCTGCAGGGCGACTCCGCCGCGCTGCAGGACCTCATGGAGGTGCGGCGTCTCCTCGAACCGGCCGCCACCGCCCTGGCCGCCACCCGGATCTCCGACGAGCAGCTTGCCGAGGTCAAGCGGCACCTGGACGCCATGCGCGAGGCCCGCGACGACGTCGAGCAGCTCAACATCCACGACGCCGCCTTCCACCGCGCCGTCAGCACGGCCACGGGCAACGAGACCCTGCTCACCCTCCTGGAGGGCATCTCCGGCCGCACTCTGCGCGCCCGCATCTGGCGCGGCCTGGTCGACACCCAGGCCGCGGGCCGCACCCTCGCCGAGCATGAGGCGATCTTCCATGCCCTGTGCACCCGCGACGCCTCCCTCAGTCAGGCCGCAGCACTGCTGCACGTGAACAACACCGAACAGTGGCTCAGAGAACACCTGCGCTCCGGACAGGCTCCTCCCCTTCGGTAGACGTCGATGGCTTCACCTGCCCAGGTGCGGTGCCCTTGCCCAACTGGACGCAGATGTCCTTGACCGGGCCACTCACGTCGGCGAGGAAGCAGGTCAACAGTGAGGGAGGATCCGCGCCCCGGCTGCCGGGGGCGGCAGCCGGGGCGCGGGAGGAATGCGGTCAGGAGGCGGTGCCGGTCACCGTGGTGCCGGACTTGGTCACGTGGTAGGTCACGGTGGCGCCGGACCAGAAGTGGAAGGTGAGCGTCACCGGAGCGTCGTCCTTGAGCGACTTGAGGAAATCGGCCTTGACGGTGGTGGTGTTGGCGCTGTAGTCGGGGCCGTAGTTGGCGAACGACTGGAACGTGGTCCAGGAGGCCGGGCCGGCGGCGGTGCCGTCGGCGTAGGTGGACTCCACGTTGGCCATCAGGTCACCGTTGAACTGGGTCGGGATGGTGAGCCCGTCGGCGGTTCCGGTGGCGTCGGCCATGGCCGGCTTGTCGTAGGAGCGCACGAAGAGCTTCCACGGCACGCCGTCGGAGTACCGGACCTCGAGGGTGGCGTTGATCCCGGCAGCCCGGTTGCCGGCCAGCCGGGTGAGGGCCTCGGCGGTCAGGGTGAGCTGGTTGCCGTTGACGGTGTAGTCGCGGTACGGGGTCAGCGGGGTGTCACCCTGCCACACCCCGGTGAACGACTGTCCGTTGGGGTTCAGCGTGATGGTCTGCGCCGCGATGGAGCCGGACTTCGGAACGAAGACGTTGTCGGTGGAGGCGGTGCCCGAGCGGGTCCGCCAGGAGGTCTGGATCAGCGCCTTCATCTCGGGGACCATCCACTGCATGGTGGAGCGGTTCAGGAAGTCGTTGGCGGCGTCCCAGACGGCGGAGGTCATGCCGTTGCCCCGCGCCTCGTAGTTGACATGCTCGAAGTACTTGAGCATCTCGCCGCGCTCGACCACGCCGGAGTAGGGCGAGGTGAGCAGGCCGTACTCGCCGAGGTAGACGGGGATGCCCTTGGCGACGAAGGTGTTGTGCACCCGGGCGAAGCCGTCTTGCAGGTCGGCCTGGGCCGTGGCGTCGTACGTCGGGCCGTTGGCGATGTTCACGCTGAACGGATACCAGCTGTAGTAGTGCACGGTGGCGACCAGGTTGCGGTCGTGCAGGGAGTTCATCGTGGTCGACAGGTCGTCGAGCCAGTGCTGGGCGTTGTTGGTCTCCTCCGAGGGCAGGACGAGCAGGCGGTCCTTGTTCTGCCCGCCGGAGTTGCGGATGATGGTGTGGAACGAGGTGTTGAGCTCCCGCAGGTACTGGGTCTTCTGGGCGTCGGTCGCGTTGTTGAACTGCGGCTCGTTGATGCTCTCCATGAGCAGCGCCCGCGGCTCGTCCCGGAAGGCGGTGGCGATCTGCTGCCAGGTCGAGTTGAACCGGGCGAGCACGTTGTCGTGGTCGGTGGACATGTTCGCGATCCACTGCCAGGAGTCGTGGTGCACGTTGATCTCGACGTAGAGGCCGTCCTGCAGGGCCCAGTCGACCACCTGCTTGACCCGCTTCATCCACACCGGGTCGATGGTGTAGGGCGCGGTGGCGGACTGGTGGGGGTACCAGGTGACGGGGATGCGGACGCTGCGGAAGCCCTGCGCCTTGAGGCCGTCGAAGGTCGCCTTGGTGGTGAGCGGGTTGCCCCAGGAGGTCTCGTCGGGGATGGCGTCGAAGGTGTTGCCGAGGTTCCAGCTGGGCTGCATCGCGGCGACCGCGGCCATCGGGTCCTGCGGGACCGTGACCGCCCTGTCCCGGGTCCGGGCCCGGTCGGCCGGTGCGGCGACGGCGGTGCCGCAGGCGAGGCTTCCGGCGGTGGCGAGCGCCACCACGAGGGCGGCCGTGCGGTGGAGCCGACGGTTGCGCGGGCGGGCGGTCTGCTGTGCGTCGTTCACGGTGTCCCTTTCGTGTGGAACAGGGGTGGGGGAGCCCTGACGGATGGTCAGGGGAGCGGGAGCGGCTCGTAATCGAACCGGTCGAAGTGGACGGTTCCGGTAGCGGCGTACATGCCGATGACCCGGCCGGTGAAGCCGCCGGCCACCTCGGTGGACAGGTAGCGGCCGTCGAGCGCGGCGAGTGCGGTGAAGGTGCCGTCCGGCTCCTCGATGCCGAAGGAGAGGGTGTCGGGTCCGGTCCGCGCGCCGCTCGGGGGCAGCGGAGCGATCTCGACACCGAGGACCACCGCTCCGGCCGCCACGGGACGAGCGGCGACCTCGGTGCGCAGCGAGCCGATCCGGGCGAGCACCCTCACCTCGCCGTCGGCCGCCTCGATCTCGTAGTGGTGCTCCTCGTCCAGGCGGACGGCGAGGCCGCCGCGGCCGTCGGTGGCGTCGACCAGGGTGCGGGCCCGGCAGGCGAGGTGCTGCTGGCGCCGGCCGACGAAGACCGCGTCGTTCTCGTCCAAGGAGGCACCCGCAGCGTGCAGGGTCAGCCAGCCGGATCGTTCCTTCGTGGTGCACAGGTGCTCCGGACGCTCGCGCAGCGAGATCCACCGGGGATGCAGCTCGGCCTGGTCGAAGTCGTCCCGGGTCGGTACGGCGGGCGCGGGGTGCAGCGGCCAGGCCGGGGTGGGCAGTTCGGGGGTGACCTCGCCGACGACCGGCCAGCCGTCCACCCACTCGACCGGGGCGAGGAAGGTCTCCCGGCCGAGCACGTGCCAGCCGGGGGTGCCGCCGCGCGGCCGTACGCCGAGCAGCACCATCCACCAGGAGCCGTCGGGCGCCTGGACGAGATCGGCGTGCCCGGTGTTCTGGATCGGGCGGGCGGTGCTGCGGTGGGTCAGGACCGGGTTGGCCGGGCACGGCTCGAACGGGCCGGAGGGCGTGAGGCCGCGGGCGATGGACACGCCGTGGCCGCGCTCGGTGCCGCCCTCGGCGATCATCAGGTACCAGTACCCGCCGATACGGTAGAGGTGCGGGGCCTCGGGGGCCAGGGCGCCGGGGGTGCCGGACCAGATCCGGTACGGCTCGCCGAGAGTCTCGCCGGTGGTCGGATCGATGCGGACCTGGGAGACCCCGGCGACGGTGCACCAGCAGGCGCCGTCCTCGTCCCAGGCCAGGTCCGGGTCGATGCCGGGGACTCCGGGCAGCCGGACAGGGTCGGACCACGGACCGGCCGGGTCGGTGGCGGTGAAGAGCATGTTCCCGCCGTCGCCGACGTTGGTGACGATCAGCCAGAAGCGGCCGTCGTGGTGGCGCAGCGTCGGTGCGTAGATCCCTCCGGAGGAGGGCATGTCGCGCGGGAGGCGCAGCTGGCTCGGCCGGTCCAGGGCATTGCCGATCTCCGTCCAGTTCACCAGGTCGCGGCTGTGGAAGACCGGGATGCCGGGGAAGTACTCGAAGCTGGAGCAGACGAGGTAGTAGTCCTCGTCCACGCGGCAGACGCTGGGGTCGGGGTGGAAGCCGGGAATCACCGGGTTGGGGACGGTGCCGTCTGTCTGATGCTGGCCTGACACGTGGGTCGGTTCCTTTCGGGTTCGCGTTCGGGTGTGGCGACCCGGCCCTGGGGAATTCCGGGGCACCACCGGCTCACATCGGGTTCAGCCGATCGCGCAGGAGGCGCCGTTGAACCAGAAGGTGAAGGGGTTGGCGTCGCTCCCGGACCAGGTGGCCCTGAAGCCCCACTGGACGCTCCCGCCCTGCGGAGAGCAGCGAGGACGAGCTGGCGGCCTTGACCAGGGTGTCGCCGGGCGCCCCCAGCTTGCTGATCATCTGGATGCCGTAGTAGGCGGGGAAGGGGGTGTTGACGGGCGGAGTTGGGCGGGTGATCTCATTGCGTCTCTCCAGGGAGTGGGTGCGTGGTGTTCGGGTGGGGGATCGAACTCCCGCGTTCTGGACGGTGGGTCCCGGTGTGGCTGCTCGGGGTCGGGCCCGGACGCCAGGCGTGTTCCGTACCGATGCGGGCCGGTGCGGTGGGGCAGCGCGCGGTCACGCAGGCCACGATCAACTTCCTTTGGCGGGACTCCTGGTGAGGCGCAGCAGGACGGCGGACGGGGCCGTCGGCAGCGTCAGGGCGAGTTTGGCAGTGTCCGGGTGCCAGACCGTGGCGGCCCGGCTGGACGACGGGTAGAGCACCTCGACGTGGACATCGGAGCCGACCAGGTGGGGCAGGTCGAGATCCCTGACGACCTGCTCGCCGGAGCGCCGCCAGGCGCTGACATAGGTGGTGGCCGGGGTATGCAGTGCCAGGGCGATCCACGGGTCCTCCCAGCCCGGAAGCCCGAGCGGCCAGGCGGGCAGTGCCTGCGGCAGGTCGGCGCGGATCGACTTGTGGACGGCCACCGCCTCGTGAACCAAGTCCCTTGCATTCGGGGAGAGTTCGATGAGTCGGCCGGAGAGGTGGATGCGGCCGAGGAGCGCGTTGGCCATGGTGACGGCGACTTCGTCGGGGGAGTCCTCGGGCAGCGGGTACGCCCAGACGGCGCCCTGCTCGGGCGTGACGGCGGTGGGGGCCGCCGCCGCGATGGGTGGGTAGCGCAGCAGGTCCTGCTGGTCGCTGGTGGACTGCAACTGGAGCCGGGAGAGCAGGGCGTGGTCCATCCGCATGCCGCCGGAGGCGCAGTTCTCGATCACCAGGTCCGGGAATCGGTCCAGGATGGCCTCCAGCCAGTCGAGGTGGGCCCGGTTGTGGCCGAGCAGGCCGGCCGCAGGGGCCTCTCCCGGGTGGCTGCTGGTGCCGGAGCCCGGGTCGGTGTTGTGGTCGAGCTTGAGGTAGCCGACGCCCCACTCCCCGACCAGGCGGTCCACCACACCGTCCAGGTGGGCCCGGGCGGCCGGGTGACGTAGGTCCAGGTGGTACCGGCCGCCGCCCTCCTCCACGCGCCGACCGTCGCGGCGGAAGAACGCCTCCTCCGGCAGGGACCTGGCGACCGGGCTGTTCACCCCGACCGCCTCCGGCTCCAGCCACAGGCCGGGGACCATGCCCCGCTCCCGGATGCGGTCCAGGACTTCGTGGATCCCCTTCGGCCCGGGGAAGCGCGAGGTCGACGGCTCCCAAGCCCCGACAGATGGCCACCAGTTGTCGCCGTCGTCGTACCAGCCGGCGTCGATGACGAAGTACTCCGCGCCGGCCTCGGCGGCGGCGTCGACCAGCGGCAGCAGCTTGGCCGTGGTCGGGTCGCCCATCAGGCAGTTCATGTAATCGTTGAAGATGACCGGCAGGCGGCGGTGGTCGGGGTGCGGCCGGCGAGTGGCGCGGCGGTAGCGCGTGAGGGCGCCGAAGGCGCCGTCGGGCCCGCCATCCGCGCAGAACGCCAGAGCCACCGGCACGGTGCGGAACTCGGCGCCGGGCTCCAGCGGGTGGCGCCAGCCGTGGTCGGCGTCGTCAGGGCCGTACAGTGCCGCGTACGCAGTGTCGTCACGCACGCCGCACTCCCAGCGCCAGCCGCCGCCGTTGTGCTCGATCTGCCACAGCCAGGTACGGCCGGACTCGCGGTCGGTCAGACCACCCATCGGCAGCCGGCCGCAGCTGGACCACACGCCCTGCCCGGCCACGACGCGGGTGCTGCGGCCGGCGGTGGTGTGGAAGCGGCCGTTGCGTTCGGGCGAGGACACCCGCAGCGGCAGGCGCTGCCAGCGGCATTCGGCGAACCACTCGTTCTCCGCCCACAGCAGCTCGGCGTTGTCCAAGGCCGCTGGATCGCCCCTGGTGAGGCAGCCCGCCACGAGCGAGCCGACCGACTCCAGGTGCAGCGTCTGCGCCCCTTCGTTGCGCAGCAGGACTTCGCTGCGCAGCACCGGCAGGCCGTCCATCGACCGGTAGACCGCCTCGGCGGTCAGACCGGTCTCCGGCTCGTGGAGTTCGACGGTGAGCACGTGCCAGTCGCCGTCCCGGCTCGCGCGGTGGGAGCGGTGGCGCAGCCGCGCACCGAGGACGGAGTTGACGAGGTGCCGGCCCGACCAGTGGCGGCCGAGGCCTGCGGTCGTCACCTCCACCAGCGGCAGCGGTGCGCCGGGGCGCGGAGTGCTGGTCTTCTCGCCGGGTGCGCCGAGGCGGACCAGGCGGGGCGGGCCCGGCTCGCCCAGGGAGATCTCCAGCTCCAGGGCGTCGTGGCCCCAGCGGATCGTCTCGTGCGGGTCGGTCATGATGCCTTCCTCGATGGGGAGACGCGGCGGGAGGTCAGTGCGCGCGCAGGACCGCGCAGCCGCCGGGCGCCAGCTCGCTCAGCGGCCCGTCCGTGAGCAGGTCATGGCCGGGCCGGGGCAGCGGTACGGCCTCGGCGCGGTGGTTGAGCAGCAGGTGCCAGCCGCGGCCGTCCGGGGCGTGCCGGGTGACGGCTTCGACGCCCGTCGGCAGGCCCGGAAGCTCCGGGGCGACCCTGGCCTCCGTGAGCAGTCGGCCGACCAGGGCGGCGTAGCCGGATTCGTCGAGGTGGGTGGAGAGGTACCAGCCGTGGCCGGAGCCGAAGTCGTGGCGGGTGAGTGCCGGGCTGCCGGCGAGCATGCCGTGGGTGTAGGCGGCGAGCGCCTCGGCGCCCTCGGTGCGTAGGGATTCGCTCCAGGAGGTGGCCGTCGAGCCGTCGGAGAGCGTGATCTGCTCGTCCTGGCGCAGCGGGCGGTACTCCTCGACCCGGATGCCGAGCGCCTCGCGCAGCGGGGCGGCCGGGTAGCCGCCGAGCCGGGAGTGCAGGCGCTCGTCGACCACGCCGCTGAAGTGCTGGACGAGCAAAGTGCCGCCGGCGGCGACGTAGCGGCGCAGGTTCTCGGCGCCCGCGTCGGTGAGCAGGAACAGGGCGGGGGCGAGGACCAGCCGGTAGCGGCTCAGGTCGTGCTCGGGGTGGGCGAAGTCGACCGTCCGGCCGGTGTCCCAGAGCGCCCGGTGGGCGCGGCGCAGCGCGGCGAGGTAGTCGAGCTCGGAAGACGGGAGCCCGTCGACGCGCATGGCCCACCAGGCGTCCGAGTCGTGCAGGACGGCGACCTCGGCCCGGACGGTGGAGCCGGCGAGTTCGCCGAGCCGGGCGACGGCCTCTCCGGCCGCCGTGACCTCGCGGAAGGTGCGGCTGTCCGGCCCGGCGTGCGGGACCATCGCCGAGTGCCACTGCTCGGCGCCGGCCCGGGACTGGCGCCACTGGAAGAACAGCGCGCCCTCCGAGCCGCGGGCGATGTGGGCGAGGGAGTGGCGCAGGATGTCCCCCGGCTCCTTGGCGAGGACGCGGCCGCCGGCGTAGACGGTGTTGGTGCCCTGTTCCATCAGCAGCCAGGGGGCGCCGCCGGCGACAGAGCGGGCCCGGTCGGCGTCGAAGGCGGCCTGGGCTGCGGCGTCGACGCCGGGTGCGGTGGGGTAGTGGTTGACGGAGACCACGTCGACCTCGCGGGCGAAGGCCCACAGGTCCAGGTTCTGGTAGCCGGGCAGCATGAGGTTGGTGGTGACGGGGCGGTCGCTGTGGGCGCGGATCGCGTCGCGCTGCTCGCGGTAGGCGGCGAGGGTCTCGTCGGACCAGAAGCGGCTGAAGTCCAGCGTCTGGCCGGGGTTGTGGTGCCACTGGCTGGCTCGGGGCGGGAGGATCTGCTCCCACGAGGTGTAGTTCTGGCTCCAGAAGGCGGTGCCCCAGGCCTCGTTGAGGGCGTCGAGGGAGCCGTGGCGGGCGCGCAGCCAGACCCGGAAGGCGGCGGCGGTGTGGTCGCACAGGCAGAGGGTCACGTACTCGTTGTGGACGTGCCACAGGGCGAGCGCCGGGTGGTCGCCGTAGCGTTCGGCGAGGGCGGCGGCGATGCGTCGGGCGGCCCGGCGGTAGGCGGGGGCGGTGAGGCAGTAGGTGTCCCGGCTGCCGTGGGTCAGGCGGGCGCCGTCGGGGCGGACCGGCAGGGCGTCCGGGTGGGCGAGGGTGAACCAGGGCGGCGGGGAGGCGGTGGGGGTGGCCAGGTCGACGGCGACGCCGGCCGCGTGGAGGCGGTCGAGGTGGGCGTCGAGCCAGGCGAAGCCGTACCGCCCCTCCTCGGGCTCCATCAGGGCCCAGGAGAACACGCCGACGGTGGCGAGGTTGACCCGGGCCCGGCGCATCAGCGTGTCGTCCTCCTTCCACACCTCCGCGTCCCACTGCTCGGGGTTGTAGTCCCCGCCGAAGGCGAGCCCGCCGAGGCGGTCGGTGAGCCGGCGGATGTCCATCGGGAACCGTCCTTCTGGTCGTGGTGTCACCTGCGGTGCGGCGCTGGGGCGGTGCTTTCGCGGACCACCAGCTCCGGTGGCATCAAAAGGAGTTGATCCTCCGGCTGGTCACCCGCGACGGTCGCGGCGATCCTCGCCATGACCTGGTCGACGGCGACCTGCCCGAGGTCCTTCTTGGGACTGGTCACCGAGGTGAGCCGGGGGGAGTGCTGCTCCGCCAGCGGGTCGGGGCAGATGGCGAGCACGGAGGCGTCCTCCGGCACGGTCCGTCCGCCGACGCGCAGCAGGCTGAGCAGCGGGCCGATCGCGGCCTCGTTCTGCACGACGAGCCCCGTGGTGTCCGGGCGGTCCGCGAAGATGCGGGCCAGGGTGCCCGCGGTGCTCTCGTACGTGCCCTCGCACGGCCGGTGGAGGACGCGCAGACCGCGCCGCTCGGCACGTTGGCGGAATCCGTTCAGGGTTCGCTCGGCGTAGCCGGCGTGGCGGCGGTAGACGCCGCTGCTGTAGCCGATGAAGGCGACGTCGCGGTGGCCGAGGTCGGCCAGGTGGTCGGCGCACAGGGCGCCCGCAGTGGCGAAGTCGTGGTCGACGCAGGAGAGTCCGGCGGGGTCGTCGGGCAGGCCGATGAGGGCGGCCGGGATCTCCTCGGCCTGCAGGACCGGGATCCGGTCGTCGTCCAGCCGGACGTCCATCAGGATGACCCCGTCGGCGAGTCCGGTGGCGGCGACCCGGCGGATGCCCTCGGGCCCTTCGTCGTTGGTGAGCAGCAGGACGTCGTAGCCGTGTTCGCGGGCGGCCACGGTGACGGCAATGGCGATCTCCATCATGGTGGGTACGTGCACTTCGGGGTGGAGCGGCACCACCAGGGCGATGACGTGGGAGCGCTTGCCCGCGAGAGCCCGGGCACCCGCGTTGGGGTGGTAGCCGAGGTCCGTGACGGCCTGCTCGATGCGGTTCCTGGTCTCGTCGGAGATCGGGCGCTTGCCGCTCAGTGCGTAGCTGACCGTGCTGGACGAGACGCCGGCGTGCCTGGCCACATCGGCGAGTGTCACCATCGTTCTGTTTCCTTCTGTCGGTTCTGGGGAGCGGTCCCTCTCACGCGGCTGGGGAGGGGCGCGCGGGACCGCTCCCGGTCTGCGGGAGCCCCGGGCTCAGCCCTTGATCGCGCCGGTGAGGACGCCGGTGCGCAGGTGCTTCTGCACGAACGGGTACACGATCAGCAGTGGCACCAGGGTGAGGACCACGACCGCCATCTGCAGCGACAGCGGCGCGGTCTGCGCGTGGGTCGTGCCGAAGCCGGAGTTGACGGAGCCCGGCAGTCCGTTGCCCCGGTTGACGTAGGTGAGCAACACGTATTGCAGCGGCCATTTCTGACTGTCCGTCGGCATATAGAGCATCACGTTGAAGAACGCGTTCCAGTAGCCCACGGCGTAGAACAGCGCGGTGACGGCGGTGACGGCGCGTGAGGTGGGCAGGACGACGGACCACAGGATCCGCCAGTCCCCTGCGCCGTCCATGCGGGCCGCGTCGATCAGTTCGGAGGAGGTCTCCTGGTAGAAGGCGCGCAGCACCAGGATGTTGAAGACGGAGACGGCGCTGGGCAGGATCAGCGCCCACCACTCGTCGTACCCGCCGAGTCCGGTGACGACCAGGAAGCTCGGGATCAGGCCGCCGCTGACGAACATCGTGGTGATCAGCAGCAGCAGGACGAAGCGGTGCCCGAGGGAGCGCGGCCGAGAGAGGCCGTAGGCGCACAGGATGGAGACGGCCATGGAGATCGCGGTGCCGACCACGGTGATGCCCAGGCTCACCATCAGTGCGGTGACGACCGTCGGGTCGCTGAGCATCTGGCGGTACGTCTCGGTGGTCAGGCCGTCCGGCCAGATCACCAGGCCGCCGGCCCGGTTGACGGCGCCGGGGGTGGAGAAGCTGGTCACCACAATGATCCAGAGCGGGACCAGAATGACGGCGAGCATTGCGCCGAGCGTGAGCCCCTTGGCGGTCTGGCCGACGGCGGTGGGCGGCTCCTCCCAGGGCGGGCGGGCGGAGCGGGCCCGGCGGCGGGCGGCTGCTGCTGCCGTGCGGCGCTGCTCGCGCCGCGAACCGATGGTGAGTGCGTTGGTCATCTGCGATACAGCCCGTCCTCGCCGAAGGCGTGCGCCAGCCGGTTGGCGCCCCAGATGAGCAGGAGGGAGACCACGCTCTTGAAGAGCCCGGCCGCCGCGCCGTAGCTGTAGCCGCCGGTGGCGATGCCGTAGTAGAAGGAGAAGGTGTCCAGGACGTCCGCGGCCTCGTGGCCGACGGCGTCACGCTGGATCAGGAACTGCTCGAAGCCCACCGACAGTGCGTTGCCCAGGCGCAGGACCAGCATCAGCACGATCACGCCGCGCAGGCCCGGCAGCGTGATGTGCCACATCCGCCGGAACCGGCCCGCGCCGTCCGCTGCCGCGGCCTCGTACAGCTCGCTGTTGATCGCGCTCAGCGCCGCGAGGAAGACGATGATCCCCCAGCCCGCCTCCTTCCAGATCACCTGGGAGGTGACCAGCAGCGCGAAGGTGTGCGGGTTGGTCATGATGTCCCAGGTCCCGATGTCGTGCTGGCGCAGGAACTGGTTGAGCACGCCGGCGCCGCCCAGCATCTGCTGGAAGATCGTGATCGCGAGCACCCACGAGAAGAAGTGCGGCAGGTAGACGACGGACTGGAAGATGTTGCGGATCCGCTCGCTCACCACGGAGTTGAGCAGCAGGGCCAGGGCGATCGGGACCGGGAAGAAGAGGACCAGCTGGACGAAGCTCAGATACAGCGTGTTCTTCATCGAGGCCCAGAACGTCGGGTCGCCGAACAGCTGCCGGAACTGGTCGAAGCCGACCCAGTCGCTGTGCCAGACCCCGACCAGCGGGTCGTACTCCTGGAAGGCAGTGAGGATGCCGAACAGCGGGACGTAGTTGAACACCAGGAGCAGGACGACCGCGGGCACCGTCATCAGCAGGAGCGACTTGTCGCGCCTCAGCCTGATCCGCCAGTTGAGCCGCGCGGGGCCGGCCGGGCGTTGCGGTGCTGCGGTGCTCACTGGCCGGTGCCGTACTTGTTGAGGACTTTGTCGGTCATCCACTGCTTGAGCCGCTCCCCGGGGCCGGACCGCCAGCCGGCGATGGCGTCCTGCACGTCGGAGACCTTCTTCTTGCCGTGGTAGCAGTCCTTGATGGTGTCCTCGACGGCCTGTGCGGCTGCGGCCGAGGCGATCGCCTGCGGCATGGTGAAGTTCATGCCCCAGAAGGCCGGCTTGGCGAGGTACTTGACGTTGGCGGCCTGCCAGGCCGCGTAGTCCTTGGTGACTATGTCGCCCCCCGGATTGCTGATCACGGAGGCGGGAGCGGCCAGGAACGGGTAGGTCGTCGCCTGGACATCCTTCTTGCCCTCGTCCGTGAAGGTCGGCACGCCGTTGACGCGCTTGTGGTGCACGCCCTCGACACCGAAGTTGGCCAGGGTGTACTCGGCCGTGCCGTAGGGAGCGGCGAGGTAGTTCGCGACGGAGAGCAGTTCCTCGATCTGAGCGGGCTTCAGATCGGCGTTGAGGTAGCTGATCATGCTGGCGGCGGTGCCCATCCAGATCACGGGCGCGCCCTTGCCGTCGCCGGTGATGGCGTGGAAGGCGCCGCGCCGGTAGTTCGGGTCCGCGGCGACGCCGGACTGGTGGTCGGCCAGATTCCAGGCGCCTCCTCCGCCACCCCCGATGAGTACCTTTCCGCTGTAGAAGCGGGTAGCTCCGTTGGCGACGTCACCGGCGAGGGCGTCCGGGTGTATGTAGCCGGAGGTGGCCAGGCGGTGGTGCCAGTCGAGGGCCTCCAGGAACTCCTGGGTCTCATACTTGTGGACCAGCTTGCCGTTGTCGACCTTCCAATTCTGGGGAGCGCCCCAGGCCGTGAAGAGGTAGGTCCACACGTCGTCGAAGGCCCACACGCCCCTCTTGGTGTCGGTCAGCTCCTTGCCGAGGTTCATCAGGTCGTCGGCGGACTTCACCTGGTCGGCCGTGATGCCCCGGGCATCGAGGACGTCCCGCCGGTAGAAGATGGCGCCGGGGATGCAGAAGCTGGTGGAGAAGCAGGGGATCCCGTAGAGCTTGTCGCCCCAGACCCCCATCTGCCAGGCGACGGAGGGGATGGCGGCCAGGTTGGGGTACTTCTTGACCTTGTCGCCTGACAGGTAAGGGGTCAGGTCCGCGAGCTGGGTGCCGACCAGCTCGCCGGTGTTGAAGTTGTTGTTCCACCAGGACGGCAGGTTGATCCAGTCCGGCAGCTTCTTGGCGGCGGTCATCGTCGGAACGATGGTGTCGTAGTGGGTGCCGTCGGCCGGCTTGATCGTGAGGTTGACACCCAGGGCCTTGTGCATGGCCTGGTAGAAGGAGTTGCCGGCCGGCGGGACGGTGCCCCACAGCGGCGTCACGGCCGAGTAGCTGCCGCCCTTGCCCGGAATACCGGAGACGCTGGCGACCGGGGAGGCCGGGTAGGAGAGGAAGCCGGGGTCCGTCGCCGTGCCGGCGCCGCCTGCGACGGAGGGGATGTCCGGCTTGATGACGGTGCTGGGCACGTAGGCGGGCAGGGCCGCCTTGAGGCCCTGCGCGGTGTTCGCACCGGTCTTGTGTTGCGTGCTGCCGCCGCAGGCGGACAGCAGGGGCGCCATCGCGGCGGCTCCCGCGACCGTGGCGGCGGTACTCAGGAAGCTCCTGCGGTTCAAGCCGGATCTCATGGTGGCGTGGCCCCTCTCCGTCGAAGCGCGGTCGAAGCGTCGAAGCGCTTGAATATTTCGGGGACACTAACGACGCGTTACTCGGTTCGGCAAGAGGCTGAACAAATACAAAATCCATGTGACTTGGGGAGTTGACACTCACATCGGAGCGTGCCAGCGTCGAAGCGCTTCGATCAGGACCATCGAGCCCAGTCCGCCCGAGGGGTGTTCCACGTGAGTTCCGTGCCCATGTCCGCAGCCGGCCTGCCCGACTTCCGCAATCCCGCGCTGCCACTGCGCAAGCGCGTCGACGACCTGCTCGAACGGCTGACGCTCGACGAGCGGATCGCGATGCTGCACCAGTACGCGCCTGCCGTCCCGCGCCTCGGCGTCGCCGCGTTCCGCACCGGCAGCGAGGCCCTGCACGGGGTGTCCTGGCTGGGTGAGGCGACGGTCTTCCCACAGGCCGTCGGACTCGGCGCCAGCTGGGACGAGGACCTGGTGCGCGAGGTCGCCGAGGCGGTCTCGACCGAGCTGCGGGCCTTCCACTACCACCGCCCGCCGGCGGTCAGCAGCCCGGAGCACGGAGCCAACTCGCTGCAGGCCTGGGCCCCCGTGCTCAACCTGCTGCGCGACCCGCGCTGGGGGCGCAACGAGGAGGGCTACTCCGAGGATCCGGTGCACACCGCGCGGGTCGGCGAGGCGTTCTGCAACGGGCTCTCCGGCGATCACCCGACTTACCTGCGCTCTGCCCCGGTGCTCAAGCACTTCCTCGCCTACAACAACGAGGACGACCGCTGCACCACCTCCTCCGGGCTGCGCCCGCGCGTGCTCCAGGAGTACGACCTGGCCGCCTTCCGGCCCGTCGTCGCCTCCGGCGCCGCGACCGGTGCGATGGCCGCCTACAACCTGGTCAACGGCCGTCCCTGCCACGTCAGTCCGCTCATCGAGGCGGAACTGCGCCGCTGGGCCGAGCCGACCGGCCACGAGCTGTTCGTGGTCAGCGACGCCGAGGCCCCCTCCAACCTGGTCGACCCGGAGCACTACTTCGACGACCACGCCGAGTCCCACGCGGCCGCGCTCAAGGCCGGCATCGACAGCTTCACCGACCACGGTGAGGACAGCGGGACCCCGGTCGGCCGGCTGCGCGAGGCGCTCGAGCGCGGGCTGATCAACGACGCCGACGTGGATCGCGCCGTTCGCCGCCAGCTTGAACTACGCTTCCGCCTGGGCGAGTTCGACCCCGAACTGGACCCGTATGCGGACACCGGCCCCGAGGTGATCGACAGCCCCGAGCACCGCGCCCTGGCCCGCAGGGCCGCGACCGAGTCGACGGTGCTGCTCAAGAACGACGGTCTGCTGCCGCTGGATCCGGCCCGCACACCGCGGATCGCCGTCATCGGCCCGCTTGCCGACACCCTCTTCGAGGACTGGTACAGCGGCACCATGCCGTACCGGGTGACTGTCGCCAGCGGCCTCGCCGCGGCTCTCGCCGCCCACGGCGGCGAGATCGTCCCGGTGGAGGGCTCCGACCGGATCGCCCTGCGCTCGCGCAGCACGGGCGAACTGCTCGGCAAAACCGCCTTCGACCTGACCGACTGGGGTGGCGCCGTCACGCTGCGCGCCGCCGACACCGGCCGCTACCTGAGCCTTCAGGACGACGACGCCCTGGCCGTCGATCAGGACACCATCAAGAGCTGGTTCGTCAAGGAGACCTTCCGGCTCGAACCGGCCGGCCCCGACACCGTGCTGCTGCGCTCCGTGTTCACCGGACGCTACGCCGCCGTGGACCCGACCGGCGGCCGGGTCACCCTCACCGCCGAGACCGCGGAGGAGGCCGAACACTGGCAGCGCGAGTTGGTGCGCGACGGCATCGCCGAGGCGCGGGCGGCCGCCGAAACGGCGGATGTCGCCGTGGTCGTCCTCGGCAACCACCCGATGATCAACGGCCGCGAGACCGAGGACCGCGCGGACATCGACCTGCCTGAGGGGCAGGAGGAACTGCTGCGCGCCGTCGCGGCCGTCCGCCCGGACACCGCCCTGGTCGTGATGAGCAGCTACCCCTACGCCCTCGACTGGGCCGACGAACACCTGCCCGCCGTGGTGTGGACCTCCCACGGCGGGCAGGAGACCGGCAACGCGCTGGCCGCCGTGCTGCTCGGCGAGGCCGAGCCCGCCGGCCGCCTGCCGCAGACCTGGTACCGGGGCGACGACCCGCTGCCCGCACCGCTCGACTACGACATCATCAAGGCCGGTTGGACCTACCAGTACCACCGCTCCGTACCCCTCTACCCCTTCGGCCACGGGCTGTCCTACACCGACTTCGCCCACCGCGACCTGCGCCTGTCGCACCCGTCGATCGGCCAGGACGGCTCGGTCGAGGCCACCGTGACCCTGGAGAACGGCGGAGCGCGGCCCGGCAGCGAGGTGGTCCAGGTCTACGTCCGCGCCCTGGAGGCCCGTTACGAAGCACCCCGGCTGCGCCTGGCCGACTTCCGCAAGGTCCGGCTGGAGCCGGGGGAGAGCCGCGAGCTGACCTTCCGGCTGTCGACCGAGCAGCTCGCCCACTGGTCCGTCGCCACCGGGGACTTCGCCGTCGACCCCGGCCGCTACGAGGTGATCGTCGCCCGCAGCGCCGACCACCCCGTGCTCATCGCGCCGCTCACCGTGACCGGGACGCCCGCCGCACCCCGGCCGGGCTTCGAACACCGGATCCTGGCCGTCGAGTTCGACGACTACGAGGACGCCACCATCGTCGATGCCACCCGCTCCGACGGCGACGCCGTCACGCCCACCGATCCCGCACAGCCCGCGAGACTCCTCTTCCGCGAGGTCGACCTCTCCGGCGCCCGCGCGATCGAGGTCGAGACCGCCCGCGAGGGCGCCGACACGGGCGGGGCGCGGCTCGACATCCGCTGCGGCGGCCGGGTGCTGGCCGCGATCGAGGTGCCCGTGACCGGCGACCGCTACGCCTGGACCAGCACCACCGCCGAGCTCGCCGCCCCGCTCCACGGCGTGCACGACCTGAGCCTGACCCTGCACGGCGACTTCCGGCTGACCGCCTTCCGCTTCGGTGGGGCCGGCTGAGGCCTCCCACCCCCCCAGACCGGTGGTCCGCCTATGAGGGGGCGGACCGCCCTCCCACCCCTGCCCGGCCTGCGCGCCGGAAGACCCGCCCGCTGCCGCATCCGTTCCGACCCCGTACCCCGCCGCCCGGAGGCGGCACCCATGTCGCTGCTGACGCCCCACCACCTCACCTCGTCCTCGCAACATCCGGAGGAATCCCCCATGCCGCTCACCGACTTCGGACTCGACGAACTCGCCGGCTATCAGCCCGAGTCGACCATTCCGCAGGATTTCGACGAGTTCTGGCGGCGCACCCTCGCCGAGGCCCGCTCGCACGGTGGGGTGGTCAAGGCCGAACTCGTCACTGCGCAGTACGGACTGCGCACCGTCGAGGTCGATGACGTACGGTTCCCCGGCTGGAACGGCGAGCCGGTGGCCGCCTGGCTGCTGCGCCCGCGCGGCGTGGAGGGCCCGCTGCCGGTCGTCGTCACGTACATGGGCTACTGCGGCGGCCGCGGGCTACCAACCGAACACCTGTTCTGGTCTGCCGTCGGCTACGCCCAGCTCGTCGTGGACAGCCGGGGACAGGGCCACGACACCCCGGACCAGACCATGGGCGACGGCACCCAGTGGGTCGAGGGCTTCATGACCCGCGGCATCGACTCCCCGGAGAACTACTACTACCGGCGGCTGATGACCGACTGTGTGCGCGCCGTGGACGCCGTCGCAGAGCTGCCCGGTCTCGACGCCAACCGGATCGTGGTGGCCGGCGGCAGCCAGGGCGGCGGCCTGGCCCTTGCCGTCGCCGGGCTCACCGGGGACCGGGTGGCCGCGGTGATGCCGGACGTCCCGTTCCTGTGCCACTACCTCCAGGGCGCGCAGACATCCCTGGACGGGCCGTACCAGGAGCTCGTCAAGTATCTGCGCTGGCACAGTCGGCACCGCTTGCAGCCGACCTTCGCCACCCTCGACTACTTCGACGGCGTCCACTTCGCCCAGCGGGCCACCGCACCTGCCCTGTTCAGCGTCGGCCTGATGGACCCGATCTGCCCGCCCCGGACGGTCTACGCGGCCTTCAACCACTACGCGGGCGAGGACCGCACCATGACGGTCTGGCCCTTCGCCGACCACGCCGGCGGCTGCGGCTCCAACCCGCCCGTCCAGCTGTCCTGGCTGCGTGACCGCGGGCTGGCACCGGAGCTGTGACCGCCGTTCCCGATCACCGAGAGAACAGTGAGGTGCGCCGCATGAGTAGGTTGGCCTTCCCAGAACTGCCACCCGGCTTCCGGTTCGGCGCCGCCACCGCCGCGTACCAGATCGAGGGCGCCCACGACGAGGACGGCCGCGGCCCGTCCATCTGGGACACCTACAGCCACACCCCGGGCCGTACCCTCGGCGGCGCCACCGGCGACACCGCCTGCGACCACTACCACCGCTACCCCGAGGACCTCGCCCTGCTCCGCGAACTCGGCGTCGACGGCTACCGCTTCTCGATCTCCTGGCCCCGCCTGCTGCCCCAGGGCACCGGTGCGGTCAATCGGAAGGGCCTGGACTTCTACGACCGGCTGATCGACGAACTGCTTGCCGCCGGGATCGCGCCCGCCGCCACCCTCTACCACTGGGACCTGCCCCAGGCCCTGGAAGACCGCGGCGGCTGGCGCGTCCGGGAGACCACCGGGGCTTTCACGGAGTTCGCGGCCCTTGCCGCCGAGCGCTACGGCGACCGGGTGGAGCGCTGGATCACGCTCAACGAGCCGTTCTGCTCCGCTTTCGTCGGCTACGCCGAGGGCCGGCACGCGCCCGGCGCCCGGGAGGGCCGCGGGGCCCTGGCGGCCGCCCACCACCTGCTGGTCGCCCATGGCCTGGCCGTGCGGGAGCTGCGCGCCGCCGGCGCCCGTGAGGTGGGCATCACGCTCAACCTCGACCGGCTGCACGCCGCCTCCGACCACCCCGAGGACCTCGCCGCCCTGCGCCGGGCCGAAGTGCTGCACAACGAGGTCTGGACGGAGCCGCTGTTCGCCGGGCGCTACCCCGAGCACGAGGCCGAGACCTGGGAGGGACTGGCCGACGGCGCCTGGCGTCGGCCGGGGGATCGGCAACTGATCGGCGCACCAATGGACTTCGTCGGCATCAACTTCTACCGGCCGATCACCGTCGAGGCCGCCCCCCACCGCGAGGACGACCCCGAACTGCGCACCGCCATGGACATCGGCGTCGCCGAGCAGAACCCGTACGGCACCCGGCTCACCACCATGGGCTGGCCCGTCGTCCCGTCCGCGCTCACCGAACTGCTCTGCGGACTCCACGCCCGCTACCCGCAGCTCCCGCCGGTCTGGATAACCGAGAACGGCTCCGCCGAGGACGACACCGTCGCCCCCGACGGCCAGGTGCACGACGAGGAACGGATCGACTACCTGGCCGGTCACCTCACCGCCGTCGCCGACGCCATCGCGGCCGGCGTCGACGTGCGCGGCTACTACGTCTGGTCCCTGCTGGACAACTTCGAGTGGGCCCGCGGCTACGAGCAACGCTTCGGCCTGGTCCGCGTCGACTACGACACCCTGACCCGAATCCCCAAGGACAGTTACGACTGGTACCGGGGCCTGATCACCGCGCACCGCGCGCGGACGGAGGAACCTGCCCGATGAAGTTCACCGACGGCTACTGGCTGATGCGCCCGGGCGTCACCGCGCGCTACGCCACTGAGGTCGCCGACGTCCGCACCGGCGAGGACCGGATGACCCTCTACGCGCCCGTCAAGCACGTGCGCGGCCGAGGTGACACGCTCAACAGCCCGCTGCTGACGGTCGAGTGCTGGTCGCCGGCCGAGGGCGTGATCGGGGTGCGCACCACGCACCACGCCGGATCGGTGCGCCGAGGGCCGGAGTTCGCGCTGCTCGGTGCGGAGCCGGGGGCCGGAAAGGTGCACCGCGAGGGCGAGGTGGTGCAGCTCAGCTCCGGAGAACTGACGCTGCGGGTCGACACCTCCCAGCGGTGGCGGCTGGAGTTCACCGCCGGGGGCCGGGTGCTGACCTCCGTGGGTGAGCGCGGCACCGGCTTCGTCACCGACGCCGACGGCCGTCACCACATGCTCGGCCAGCTCTCCCTGGGAGTAGGCGAGTTGGTGTACGGGCTGGGGGAGCGGTTCACCCCGTTCGTCAGGAACGGGCAGACGGTGGACATCTGGCAGGCGGACGGCGGCACCAGCAGCGAACAGGCATACAAGAACGTCCCGTTCCACCTGACGAACCGGGGCTACGGCGTCTTCGTCAACCACCCGGGCAAGGTCAGCTACGAGGTCGGCTCGGAGTCGGTCGGGCAGGTGCAGTTCAGTGCCGAGGACCAGTCGCTGGAGTACTTCATCGTCCACGGCCCGACCCCGAAGCAGATCCTGGCCCGCTACACCGCGCTCACCGGCCGCCCCGCACTGCCCCCGGCCTGGGCGCTGGGCCTGTGGCTGACCACCTCCTTCACCACCGACTACGACGAGGCCACCGTCAACCGCTTCGTCGACGGCGTGGCCGAGCGCGGCATCCCGCTGAGCGTCTTCCACCTCGACTGCTTCTGGATGCGCGAGTACCAGTGGTGCGACTTCGACTGGGACTCCGACACCTTCCCCGACCCGGCGGGCATGCTGGCCCGGCTCAAGGAGCAGGGCCTGCGGATCTCCGCCTGGATCAACCCCTACATCGCGCAGAAGTCCGCGCTGTTCGAGGAGGGCATGCGCGAGGGTTACCTGGTGCGCCGACCGGACGGCACCGTCTGGCAGTGGGACCTGTGGCAGCCCGGCATGGCACTGGTGGACTTCACCAACCCGGCCGCCCGCGCCTGGTACACCGGCAAGCTGCGCACACTCCTCGCGCAGGGCGTGGACTGCTTCAAGACCGACTTCGGCGAGCGCATCCCCACCGACGTCGTCTGGCACGACGGCTCCGACCCGGAGTTGATGCACAACTACTACACCCACCTGTACAACCGGGCCGTCTTCGAGCTGCTGCGCGCCGAGCGCGGCGAGGGCGAGGCGCTGCTCTTCGCCCGCTCCGCCACCGCCGGCGGCCAGCAGTACCCGGTGCACTGGGGCGGCGACTGCGAATCGCACTTCAACGCCATGGCCGAGTCACTGCGCGGCGGGCTCTCCCTCGGTCTGTCCGGGTTCGGCTTCTGGAGCCACGACATCGGCGGCTTCGAGGGTACCCCCACCTCCACCGTCTTCAAGCGCTGGACGCAATTCGGCCTGCTCTCCTCGCACAGCCGCCTGCACGGCAGCAAGTCCTACCGCGTGCCGTGGGACTACGGAGAGGAGGCCGTCGAGGTCACCCGCGAGTTCACCCTCCTCAAGCACCGCCTCGCCCCCTACCTGCAGCGCGCCGCCCAGCAGGCGCACAGCACCGGCGTCCCGATGATGCGCGCTATGGTGCTGGAGTTCCCCGAGGACCCCGCCGCCGCCACGCTCGACCGGCAGTACCTCCTCGGCGACGACCTGCTCGTCGCCCCCGTCTTCACCGACGACGGCACGGTCGAGTACTACGTGCCCGAGGGGACGTGGACCAACTTCCTGACGGGAAAACAAATCACCGGTCCGCGCTGGGTGCGCGAACAGCACGGCTTCCACACCCTGCCGCTGCTCGCCCGCCCCGACTCCGTCATTCCCCTCGCCGCCGACGACCAACACCCGGTCTCCGCCTGGGCCGAGGGCGTGGAACTGCGGGTCCACGCCTTCGCCGACGGCGCCGAGCGCACCGTGGTGATCCCGCGCAGCGACGGCCCCGGCCGGACCGCCGTCTTCCACCTGCGCCGCGAGGGTGGCCTGCTGCGGGTGACCACCGACAGCCCGCACCCCTGGCAGCTGCGCATCGGCGGCCCGGACGGCGTCCTGCACGTCTGCCCGCCCGGCACCGCGGAGGCCGAGCTGCCCTACCCGAACTGAGGCCGGCCCCCGGACGCGAGGCCCCGCACGCCCCCGCAAGGGCGTGCGGGGACTTGCCCCTCCAACCTGGCACCCGGAGGTACCCGTGCAGAGCCGCACCAAACGTCACCTCACGCCCGCCGCGCTCGACGCCCTGCTGCGCACCTCCGTCGGCATCGGGTGCCGTCTGGAGCACGAGCTGACCGACGGCTGGTTCAACAGCGCCTACCGCGTGCTGCTGGATGACGGCAGGCCGGCCGTCGTCAAACTTGCGCCACCGGCCGACGCACCGGTACTGCGGTACGAGCGGGGCATCCTCGGGACGGAGACGATGGTCTACCGGCGGCTCGCAGCCCTGCCGGGAGGCACAGTTCCGGTGCCCGAACTGCTCCACGCGGAAGAGGAGTTCATCGTCCTGTCGCTCCTGGAGGGAACTCCGTGGGACAAGGCGGGCGAGCAGCTCTCCGCCGACGCGGGGCCCCTGCTCCGCCGGGAACTGGGCGCGATCACCGCCCGACTGCACACCCTGGCCCCGGCCGACGGCCGCTTCGGCTACCCGGCCGCTGAGTCCGGCCTGTCCGCCGCCGACTGGTGTACGGCCTTCAGCGCCATGATCGAGGCCCTGCTCGACGACGCCGACCACTGGCGCTCTCCCCTGGCCGTACTGCCTTCGGACATCCGCACGCTGGTGTCCGAAGGCGGGTACGCCCTGGACGAGGTCACGGAGCCCCGGTTGGTCCACTTCGACCTCTGGCCGGGCAACATCTTCATCCGACCGGGTGACGCAGGGCAGGCCGGGATCACCGGACTCATCGACCACGAGCGGGCCTTCTGGGGCGACCCGGCAGCCGAGCTGGTCTCCCTCGCCTTCGGCGGTGGCACCGGCCCGGACAGCGACCTCGCCGCCGGTTACACCACAGCAGGCGGCAGCCTGGACTTCGGCCCCGCCCTCCGGCACCGCGTGGCGCTCTACCAGCTCTACCTGGGCCTGCTGCTGGTCGTGGAGTGCGCCCCGCGCGGCTACGGGGAGGACCACCTTGCGTTCTGCCGCCGGATGCTCGCCGACTCCATCGCCCGACTCCGGGCGCTGGGATAGACCGTATTGGATCCAGGCCGTTGCTCCTGCTGCGGAAAGCACATAACGACGCCGGTGATCGGCGACCGGCTGTACTCACCCGCAACTCGAGAAGAACAGGGGAATCACCTTGCCCTACATCGTCCGCGCCGGCGGTCTGGAACGGCACACCGCCGCAGAGATTCTCCGCATCGAGCCCTGGGGACCGGACGCCGTTCGGGTGCGAGCCTCGTCCGGGACCGTCGACCCCGCAGCCCCCGGTGCGCTGGAGAGCCCCTCGCCCGCCCCGCACGCCGCACTGTCCGTATCGGACGACGGCTGCGCCCGCCTGGTCAACGGCCGCCTTGTGGTCGAGGCCTCGGCGGACGGCCGGCTGAGGTTCAGCCACGCCGTCTCGGGCCGCGAACTCCTCGCCGACAAGGGCCCGTACGGGCCACCCGGCGGCCCTCGCGTCCACGCGGCGGGCGGCCGGACGGAACAGCACTTCGAGGCGTACGACGGTGAACGGCTGCACGGCCTGGGGCAGAACCCCAACGGGCGCCTGGACCAGAAGGGTTGCGTGATCGACCTCGTCCAGAGCAACACCGTGGCGGCCGTCCCCTTCCTGCACTCCTCGCGCGGCTACGGAGTGCTGTGGAACAACCCCGCCACCGGCCGGGTCGAACTGGGCGCCGACACCACCCGGTGGACCGCCGACGCCGGCGGGCGCATCGACTACTGGATCACCGCCGGCGACACCCCGGCCGAGATCCTGGACTCCTACACCCGGGCCACCGGACGCCCGCCCCTCCTGCCCGAGTGGGCGTCCGGTTTCTGGCAGTCGAAGCTGCGCTACCGCACCCGGGACGAACTCCTGGCGGTGGCACGGCAGTACAAGGAGCGTGGACTGCCGCTGTCCGTCATCGTCTGCGACTTCTTCCACTGGCCGAGGATGGGCGACTGGCGTTTCGAGGAGAGCGAGTGGCCCGACCCCGCCGCCATGGTCAAGGAGCTGACGGACCTCGGGGTGAAACTCGCCGTCTCGGTGTGGCCCACCGTCGAGCCCGGCAGCGACTCGCACGACGAACTGCGCTCGGCCGGCCACCTCGTACGGGACGCGCACGGCGGCCTGCTCACCTTCCCGTGGCCGTCCCGGTACAGCGGAGATGCGCTGATCAGCCCGATGGCGTACTACGACGCCACCCACCCCGGAGCACGCGCCGCACTGTGGCAGCGGCTGAACGACAACTACCGTTCGCTGGGCGTGGCGTGCTTCTGGCTGGACGCCTGCGAGCCCGACCTGCCCCGGGACCTCGCCGACCGCGCCGTCTACGCGGCCGGGCCGGCCGCCGAGGTCGCGAACCTCTACCCCGTGCTGCACGCCCGCGCAGTGGCCGACGGCCTGCGCGCGGCGGGCGAGGACCGGCCGCTGTCGCTGGTCCGCTCCGCCTGGGCGGGCAGCCAGGCTCACGGGGCCTTGCTGTGGTCCGGCGACATCCCCACCACCTTCGACTCCCTCGGGCGCCAGATCAGGGCCGGCCTGAACGTCGCCATGAGCGGCATCCCCTGGTGGAACACCGACATCGGCGGCTTCTTCGGCGGCGACCCGGACGACCCGGCGTACCGCGAGCTGCTGATCCGGTGGTTCCAGTACGGTACCTTCTGCCCCGTCATGCGGCTGCACGGGGACCGCAACCCCAATCACCCCACCTTCTCGGCGGACATGACCGGTGGGCCGAACGAGGTCTGGTCGTACGGGGAGGAGGCGTACAGCATCCTCCGCGACCACCTGGGGCTGCGTGAGCGCCTGCGCCCGTACCTGAGGACGCTCTCCGAGGACGCCCACCGCACCGGGGCCCCGCCGATGCGCCCGCTCTTCTTCGACTTCCCCAAGGACGAGCACGCCTGGGACGTGAACGACCAGTTCCTGCTCGGCCCCGACGTGCTGGTGGCACCCGTGTACGAGACGGGTGCCCGGGCCCGCCGGGTGTACCTGCCGTCCGGCGCCCGCTGGCTCGACCCGGCCACCGGACGCGTGCTGGAGGGCGGAACGTTGCTCGACGCCGAAGCCCCACTGGAACGCATCCCGGTCTTCGTACGGGAAGGGGCAGACGTCGCAGCCCAGCTCGGCTGACTTGCCCCAAGTCTTTTCCAACCCACCTACACGCCGGGGCGGTTGCCGGCCCAGCCGTCCGCGTTCCCTGCCGCGGCCGCTGGGACAAGCTCTCGGCAGGCCAGCGGGCAGCAAACCGTGCTCACGCGAAGATCCGCGCGGTCGGCGCCTTGACGAACCCCAGCCGCGCGTCGGCTGGGGTTCCTCGCTTTGCCGGCGGATGAGCCGGGGCACGAGGGCTGTTCCAGTGACCTGGCCGACGCCGTAGCCAAGCACGGCGACGACGATCCAGGCTTCGGAGGTGTGCATGATGGCGGGTAGGCAGGCGATGACGAGGAAGCCCGGAGCAGGATCAGATCGGCGGCCCGGGGGGAGAGGTCCAGCGGGCCGCGAAGGTGTCTGCCGGCACCCTTACGGTCCTGGGCCGTCCAGCCCCGCAGGGGCAGCCGCACGCACGTCACGCGGGCTCGCGCCGAGTTCACGGCGGCAGGCCTTGTTGAAGGCCTGGAGATCGGCGATGCCGACGGCCGCGGCGATGGCTGTGATGGACAGGGTGGAGGACAACAGGAGGTGGCGGGCGCGCTGCAGGCGGCGATGCCGGATGTACGAAACGACTGTGAGGCCGGTTTCGGCACGGAACACGCGCGTCAGGTGTGTGTGGGAGATTCCGACGGCGCGAGCGACGTCCGGTACGGACAACGGGTCGGCCAGGTGTTCCTCGACGTAGGCCTGGGCGGCTGCCACGAAGGGGTGGCGGCGCCCGGCTCCATCACCCCTCGGCAACTCGGCGATGCGCCACAGAGCGGTCCAGACCTCGGCCGAGGCCCGCGGGGGAGAAGTCGGCATGGCCGTCACGGCGTGTCGGAGCAGATCGGCCAGGCGTGTGCTCTCGGCCGCGGCGTCCTGCATCACCGGCACCACCCGCGCGGTTCCGCCGTCGTGCAGCCGCAGATGGACGTAGAAATGCTCCGACCTGCCCCGGTAGTGAAAGTGCACCTCCGTGTTCGGCGGTACCAGGCTGACGTGGCCGGGGCGTATGGGGTGGACCGACTGCCCGAGGGACAGAGCACCCTCGTAGTTGTAGAGGTGCAGCTGCCACAGGTCGGGCAGCCGGAAGACGTCGTGGGCGGTGGCGACGCCGTGCACCCCGATGCCGGCATCGACCACGGTGGGCGCCTCGTCGAGCCGCAGTGTTGCGTGTTTCACGAGGATGGAAAATTACCAGCACTGGACGATTTCAACCCACGACCGATCCGGACAGGGCACGTACGTTCGGTGCATGTCAACCAGCAAGCAACTCCTGACGTCGGTTCAGGTGGCGCGCTTCGTCGCGCAGGGATTTCTGCGCCTGGACGGGGCGGTGCCGCAGGAGATCAATGAACGGGCCATCGCGGCCTTGACCGAGGGCCTGCCGGAAGTGTCCTACGGCACTCCGCTGGGCGGGGCGTTCGCGCAAGACACCTTCGTCCACGAGCTGCTCACCCTGCCGGTCGTCGCAGGCGCCGTCGAGAGCCTCGTCGGCCCCGAGCCGACCGTCGACCACCATGCGGTTCATGTGCGCGAGCCACACGAGGGACAGGCGCAGCCGCTCCACGGAGACGCGATCATCGATGTGCGGCCGGATGCGTTCGACATCCAGCTCATGTACTACCCGCACGAGGTGACCGCCGAGATGGGCGGCACCCTCAGTGTGCCCGGAAGCCATCTGCGCAGGATCAACGAGACGGACGTCGGCCGCGTCCAGAACCTCAGGGGGCAGACCCGTCTGACCTGCCCGGCGGGCACGGTCGTTCTCGTGCACCACGGCATCTGGCACAGTGGCCGCCGCAACGACACCGTGGATCGTCGCTACATGTACAAAATCCGCCTCAACCCGACCGTGCCGCAGGTGCGTCTGTGGGACGTCTCCGACCTGCACGACCCTGCGGTGGCCGCGGAACTCAATACGTACTTCCCCTGGTACGAGTGGGCCACGGGCCGACTGGAGATCTACAACCGGGTCATGCTGTGGCGGGCCCTGACCGGTGACGACTCGTTCGATGTCGAGTACTGGGCCACGCGCGTGAGCAATCGGCCGACCTTGAGGAGTCCCGCATGAGGCAGCAGGTTCTCGTCCTCTATCTCGCGACGTCGGCGCTGGACTCCGACGTCGTGGGCTGGTCCCGATACGACGGGACCGGCCGGACCCGTCCGACGACCGGCGACAGCGACGAGCCGCCCTATCCCACTGGGCTTGCCGCGCTGCACGACGGGTGGCGCCTGTTCCAGGCCTCCCAACTGCTGCCGCCTCAGTCCGGTCACGAGTACGACGTCTCCTTCCTCAAACACGAGTTCTTCTTCGAGAAGGTGGAGGACAGCTCTCGCTCTTGACCCGGTGCTGGAACTGCTGCTCCTGTCCGGTGGGTGGCATAGCCGTAGCGGGGCGTTGAGGTGGCGGACCCGGGTGCTGGGGCGGTTGACCCCGGCGAGGGCGGCGGGGACGACGCCCCGCAGGGGCGGGCGGAAGGCCTGTGCTCTGGAGGCACGTCGGAGACCCGGATGAAGGTAATTACTGCAAGGTGAGAAAGCAGGCTGACAACGCGCGGGCGTGGCCGTCGCGTCCGTCCGCACCGCGGCAGAGGAAGACAGGCAGGCGTGCACCCAGCGATGCGTTCTTCGCCGACGACGTCGGGCGTTCGCGCGGCTCGCGGAGCTGGCTGTGTACGGCGCCGACGCCCGGGCGCTCATCGTGAAGGCGCTGGACTCGCTGCGCTGACACCGGACTGGACGGAGCGGCCTTGCCTCCCAAAGGGGAGCGGGGCAGCGAACCTACTGCGACCAACGGTGCACAACCGCAGTCCCTTCACAGCCGCTCAGCGGCGCCAGTGAAGGACCGCTCATGCGTCTCAGAACGTCGCTGTTGATCGCAGCGATAGCCGTTGGATGCCCTGTTCGCGGCGCGCGATGTGTGTGGCCAAGAGAAGGAAGGCACGACTGATACCGCCTTGCTAGCCCACCAAGTCTCCGAGGACTTCGGCCTTGAAGGCGGCGACGCCGCACAGGTGGTGATGGCAGCGGACGTGGTCTTCTGCATCCCATATCAGAACGGCACGCTTCGACCTCCGGCATGACAAAACGCCCCCTGCACGGTCACGTTGGATTCGCAGGGAGCGTGTCACGCGAAGCGGTCAAGCCAGCCGGTACACGGCCTGGTCCGGGTTCGGTCTCACGATGACACCGTCCTCGGCCAGGGCGCGGAGATTGGTGCGGGCTGCCTTCTCTGCGGCCTCCTGGTCGTTCGGCTCGTGTCCAGCGACGCGCAGCGCCAATACGGCGCGCTGCGTGTCCCATGTGCCCCCCAGAGCCTGAATCGCCGCGGCGAGCGCCTGCTTGTGCGTCAGCTGCCTGTCGGCCATCGCATCCTCCCAAGTCGGAAACCGCCCCAGCATGGCACGACGAAACGCCCCCAGCCACGGCCGTGATGACCGTGGCTGGGGGCGTTGGGGTTCAGCGTGCGAATAGGGAGATGGCGCCCGTGGCGGCGCCTGCCAGGCCTGCGAGGACACCGAGGGTGGGCAGCGGCCAGCGGTTTCGCTCCAGCGCGTCGAGCCGCTTCTCGTGGTCGTCGAGCGTCTTGTCGGTCTGGTCGCCGCGCTGCACCAGGAGAGCGAGCTGGCCGCGTTGCTCCGTGAAGCCCACCTCCATCGTGCGCCGCAGCTCGGCGAGTTCGAGAGCGACTGTTGTGGATTCCGGCGGTGTCACTGGCGGTCCGCGGTGCCGTCGGTGCGCAGCCACGCGGGGAGCAGGGCCTGGACGGCGGGGAGCGCCATCACCGGGGCGAAGCCGCCTGCGACGGCGAGGCCTACGGCGACCCAGGGCAGGGTGGCCGGGATGGCGGAGGCCTGCACGATGAGAGGGAGTGCCACGGCGAAGCCCAGCGCGGTCATAGCCCTCGTTCTCGATCGAGACCCAGTGGGCATTCCCGGCGGCCTCGGCCCAGGCGCGGTCCTTGGTGTCGACCAGCTGCCGGAGGCCGCCAGTCTTCGGGTTCATGAAGTGGCTGGCGGCCTGCGAGGCTGGGTTCTTGAACCAGGCCTCACTCCCGGCTTCGGTGCCTTGCTGGATGTGCAGGACGAGGCCGCGGACCTCGAACAAGCCGTCGACGCGCTGATGCGGGGTGGGGCCGATGTAGGTCGCCTGGGGCATGAGTGCCATGGCGGGGCTCCGATCAGGAGAGGAGTTTGACGCGCATGTACGAGCCCTGCGCGACCTTGCTGAATGTGGCGTTGGCGGTGGTCTGCGCGGCCTGGAGGGCGAAGGTGCCCCCGCTCGCGCCGGTGAAGATCAGGCCCTCTTCGATGGCGGCACAGATGGGTGGAGTTGAGCCGTAGGTGACGGCGGTGGTGAAGGCGTGCACGCCCCATCGGCCGGTGCCGCCGGACGAGGTTCCGGAGAGGATGACGCCCTGGTCGGGGCCGACAGCCGCGCGGTTGCCGGTCGCGCCGGAAGGCCGGCGCCCGGGCACTCGACGTCTTCGCGCAGGTTGACGGTCCGCGGGTGGTCCCGCCCGGGGCAGAGCGCGGCTTCCTGCTCCAACGCTCAGACGACTATTGGCCCTGCTGAAACAGATCTGCGCAATCGGCTGCGCATTCGTATCCGGGACCATTGCGCAGCCTCGCCGCCAGGCGACTTCACGGTGCGCAGCCTGCGCACCCGGGCCTGGACGACATCCGTCGTTGCGTGATCGAGCTGCCATTGTGCAGCTATCGGGCGGACGGTGTGTGCACCGCTGTGACCTGCTGTGGTCGGGTCCATGGTCGGGCTGGCCCGCTCCATGGCCGGGTCCGCACAGGCCGTGGGCGGGCATGATGTCCGGGCCATGTCGGCGGTGTGATGAAGGCGGCCTGAGCGGTTGCACAGCCATCGCGTGCGCAATGTGCCGTGCAGCGCCGTGACCTGCTGTGGTCGGGCCCATGGTCGGGAGAATTACGCAGGCGCGGGCGGAGGGGCTAAGCGTGGCGGGACTGCATCCAGCCGACCTTGTGGTCCTGGTCCGGGACGTGGATGGGATGCCATACGGGCGCGGAGGGGCCGTTGCGGAGCAGGTCGGTCAGAGGCGCTGCCAGGACAGGGACGTCGCGCAGGAAGCTGGACAGCGCCAGTGCGCTGGTGGCTGCGCGCAGGGCTTGGATGCGCGTGGCGATGCCGGTTGGGCCAGTGCCGTCCAGGACGAACAGCAGCCGCGGGAACAGGGCGTAGCGGCGCCTCCAGTCCTCCTCCAGGGGCTGTTGCCCGAAGTTCGGCCGTGGTCGTCCGATGGGTGTGGGCACGTAGGCGTGCAGGCGAGCGTAGGCGCCGAGTTTGGCGGCCAGGCGTTCCGGGCCCATGGTGGCCCGGTCGACTTCCACAAAGGCCCGCAGCATCGACCCGCCGTCACCGCAGCTGCGGTAGTACAGGAGGGCGTCGGGGATGACGGCTTCGCCGCCACCGAGGGGGTGGTAGACCTCGGGGATCCAGTCCAGCGGCCGGCACACGTCCCCACGGCGCCGGGCGTCCTGCAGGAAAGCAAGCCCGGTCTCCGCTACCGCCAGCGCGTGCCCTGCCCGAAGCCGCGCGGCGGTATGGTCGGCGATCAGCTTCGGCGGCGGCCACTCCCGCAGCTCCGGCCACTCGGAGGCGATCTGCACGCCGTACTGGGAGGCAAACCACGCCCGCATCCGGCCGGCCTGCGGCAGGGTAACGCGATCGATCAGGCCCTCGCTGCGCAGCTTGGCCAACCTTCGTCGCGTCTGCTCGATCCGCACCCCAGGCGCGATCACCCGATGCATCTGCTCCGTCGTCGCCATCCGATACTGGGCCAGCACCGCCAGTGCCAGCCGGTCCCGGCCGCCCGCGTCCACCTTCACCATCGCCACCGCCAGGTCCTCCCGTACGGTGCGGAACCGCTGCCCGGCGCCGCGCGTACGGACAGACCAACAGCCGGCCCCGACCACACTCCCGACCGTGGTGGCCCAACCAGCGTCACGATGCGATAACCCCGCCCCCGACCACCCCGGAAACCCCGCCGAAAGCCCCGCCAGCATCCCTGCCGACAACTCTCCCCACCTTCCGGGCGCCTGACGGCATATCCGCAGCTCACCACGCCTGTTTGGGCATGGTCGGGAGCCCGACATCCCCCTATGCGGCTCTCGCAGCCGACCCCGAAGCAGAAAGAGAAAGGGTGGGGCGGGCTGGGGCGGGCGGTCGGCGCGGCGGGGGATCGGGCGGCCCGAGGTCCTGTTGCGCGTCGGCCGGGGCCTCCGCGCTGGGCGCCGGGCAGGCCGGCACAGAGAGGGGACCGGCGGGCGAGGCGCAGCGGTACAAGAACAGGCGCCGTCGTCACGATGCCATGGTGGCGCTTTTCCCACCCTAATCGCCCTCGTGCAGAGCTCAGACGCCAAGCCCGAGCGATGTGCAGGCGAAGCGCACGGGCGGCTGTCGCATGGCGTGTCAACGGCCACTCAGTACTTCCCAACGGCGGCCAGATATCTCCCCGCTGTTGGTGGGTGGGTCAGCGCGATCACCCCCTGACCGCTGGTGGCCTCGGTGAGCCGAAATGAATCACCCTGAGTGACCACCAACGGAACGCAGACTGACTTGGCTGGACGGTGCGGGGGTGAGGGGGCGGAGACCAGGTCGTGTGGGTGCGGGCGGTGGGTCGTCGCGGGGGATCCGTAGGCGAATGGTGACGTGCCAGCCGGTTACCTCGACTTCCTCCACGACCAGGCGGAGGAGGGCTTGGTGCTGCTCGAAGCTGAGGGAGTCGATGCCGGCGCGGGCGCGTTCGGTGAAGCCCTCCAGGCGCCAAGCCCGGCGTGCACCGACTGTGACTTCGACCGGCGCCGTACGGCTCAGGCACGTGACATGCACCCCCAACGCGGTGGATAACCGCCTGGCTCGTGTCACCGAGTTGACCGGCGTCCACCCGCACACCGCCCGCGGCGTCCAACTCTTCGGCGCCGCGCTGATCCTGCACCGGATCGCCTGCTGGGGCTGCTGGTGACCCTTCCGTGCTCAGATAAGGCCTCAGCGGACTCCTGGAGCCGACCTCACGGGGATGAGTGGCTCAAGCCTGGCCCTCGCACATGCTTCGTCGAGCGAGGCCGGAACCCTCACCGGCTCTGTCCGCAGCATCCGGGCCGCGGGCGTCGCCGGGCTGTGCGTGCCGTGGGGTGCAGACCTGCCGGGGCGCTGGGCGGTCGCTGCTCCCTGTCGGCTGCATCACCGCCCGAGGTCGGTTACGTTGGTAAAGCACCTGGTCAAAGGCGGGTGACAAGCCGTAACCCACCGGGGACGCTCCATGACCGGTCTGATCGTCGTCCTGCTGTTGGTGGTCCTGGCCACAGCCGTGGCGACCGGTGCCCGGCGCTGGAGCCTGCCCGCACCCTCGCTCCTTGTGGTCGCGGGTCTGGTCGTGGGGCTGATGCCCTGGGTTCCCGAGGTGCGCTTGCCGCCTCACGTGATCAACGTGCTGGTGCTGCCACCGCTGCTCTACGCCTCGGCCGGGGAGATTTCCGTCCGCGACCTGCGCACCGTGTGGCGGCCCGTGACCGGCCTGGTCTTCGGCCTGGTCCTCGCCTCGGCCGTCGCCGTCGGGTCCGTGGCCCATGCGATCACCCCGCTCACGGCCGCGGCCGCGTTGATCCTCGGCTCTGTCCTGGCCAGCACCGACCCCGTGGCCGTGACCGCGCTCGGCCGGCGCCTGTCTCTCCCACCGCGCGTGCAGGCCATGGTGCAGGCGGAAAGCCTGTTCAACGATGCCACCTCGCTGGTCCTGTACAAGGTCGCCGTGGCCACCGCGGTGTCCGGCAGCGCCATCAGCGTGCCCGGAACCGCCCTGCAGTTCCTGATCCTCGCCGGCGGAGGAGCCCTCATCGGGGCGGCGGTCGCCGCAGTGGAGACGCTGATCCGCAGACGGACCGACGACCCCATGCTGGAGACCGTCATCGCGTTGGTCACTCCCTACGCCTCCTACGTCATCGCGGAGCAGTCGCACACCTCCGGCGTGACCGCCGTCATCGTGGCCGGGGTCGTCCTCGGCAGCACCGGCCACAAGCTCGGCGACGCCCCCGTCCGCCTCCAGGTCCACGCCGTCTACGACACCGTGGCCTTCCTGCTGGAGAGTGTCGTCTTCGCCCTGATCGGCCTCGAGCTCCCTTGGGCCGTCCGTCATCTCGCGCGCGACGAGCACGGCTGGCCGCTGTGGGTGCCGGCGATCGCCTTCACTCTGCTGGCGATCCGCCTGCTGTGGATCTTCCCGCTGTCCGCCCTGATCCACCACCGGCACAGGGAGGGCGACAACCGCCTCTCCTGGCGCGTTCCGGCCGTCCTGTCCTGGGCGGGCACCCGAGGCGTCATGCCGCTGGCAGCCGCGCTCTCCATCCCCCTGACCACCCACACAGGGGCGCCACTGCCGCACCGGGCGCTCATTCTCACGCTCACCACCGGTACCGTCGCGCTCACTCTCGTCGTCCAGGGCTTCACCCTGGCCCCCGTCGTCCGCCGCTCCGGCATCGCTCTGGAACCGGAGCACACCGCACGCGAGGAGGCCCGGACCCGCCGGCACATCGCCCACGCCGCTCTCGACGAGCTCAAACAGCTGGGCGATCCGGATCAGCTCGCCGATCTGGGCGCCGCCGCCGAGGCCGCCCTGAAACAGGCCCGTCATCATCTGGAAGCGCGCATCCACCAGGTCGAAGACGCCCACTACAGCGACCCGGACGCCCGCCCTGCCGACGCCTACCGCGAGATACGCCGGACACTCATCACCATCGAGGCGGCCGAGCTCCAGCGCCTCTACGAAGCGAACAAGATCAGCAACGCCACCCGGCGCCGGATCCAGCACGAACTCGACCTCGAAGAAGCCAGCCTCCGCCCCCGCGACTGACGTCCGGCTTCAGCAACCCGCCCCTACACCGATGGGGCACTCGACAAGACCCGCGGAGGGAGACCGTCCGGTGGGCGCGCAGTGGCCGGTGCAGCAGTCGGGCGAGGGCGGCGAGCAGGGCGCGGTCTGCCCAGCGAGGTTTCGGGGCGGCGACCTGGCGGCGCTGGACCGCCACCTGTCCAAGTCGGACGACGGCGTTGCCGATGGAGCGTCGCCCTGCCTTCGCCACGAGTTCGACCGGCTTCGGAACAGGACATCGACCGCCTGGTGCCTTCCACCAAGGCCGCGTGAGCCGGGAAACGCTTGGCGCGCCGCACGGACCGTCGCGACAGCAGGCGATTACACAGGCATCACGCCGCGGTACTCATCCGGGAGTGGCTGTTCGGACCAGATGACCTTGCCGTTCCGGGTATAGCGCGTACCCCAGCGGTCGGCGAGCTGGGCGACCAGGAAGAGGCCTCGCCCGCCTTCGTGGGTGGTCTCGCCCACGACTGGGCCAAGCCGTACCCGGGCGACACCAAGATCTACACGCCCAACGGGGTGCCGGGCGCCTACATCCCGTCGTCGGAGAACGACGGCTGACGTAGGCCGACCTCCTGAAGGGGCCCCTGGCCGGCGTACCCGTCGGCCAGGGGCCCCTGCCGTCACCGATGGAGGTCGCGTCCGGCTGACGGCAGCTCCCGCTGGTGGGCGGTGAGCGTGTACCGCTGGGCCGGGGACAGCGGCTGCCGCACCTCGACATACTCGCCGTGCGGCAGCCGCTTGACGATTCCCGTCTCGCGGCCGTGCTCCACCAGCTCTCGGTCCCTCAGCTGGAGACCGAGACAGACGCGCCGTGTCACGACGAAGACGGCCGACGGCACCAGGAACACGCCGATCCTGATGGTCCACGTCACCGCGTTGATCGACAGATGGAGACGCGTGGCCACGATGTCGTTGCCGCCGCCCGCGAGCAGGATCAGATAGACGCTCAGCCATGCGGTGCCGAGCGCCGTGCGGACCGGCCGGTTGCGCGGGCGGTCCAGCAGATGGTGCTCGCGACGGTCCTTGGTGACCCACGCCTCCACGAACGGGTAGACGCCGATGAGGACCAGGAGGAGCGGGAAGACGACCACCGGGATCAGCACGCCGAGGACCAGGGTGTGGCCCCACAGGTCGACCTCCCAGCCCGGCATGATGCGGACCAGCCCCTCCGCGAAGCCCAGGTACCAGTCCGGCTGGGCGCCCGTCGACACCTGGTCGGCGCGGTAGGGCCCGTACGCCCAGACCGGATTGATCGATGCCACCGCCGCGATGAACGCGATCACCCCGAAGACGAGGAAGAAGAAACCTCCCGCCTTCGCCACGTACACCGGGAAGAACGGAGAGCCCACGACGTTCCGTTCCGTCTTCCCCGGACCCGCGAACTGCGTGTGCTTGTGGTAGACGACCAGGAGGACATGGGTGACGACGAGCGCCGCCATGATCCCCGGGATCAGCAGCACATGGAGGGAGTAGAAGCGGGACACGATGTCATGGCCCGGGAACTCCCCGCCGAACAAGAACATCGACAGATAGGTGCCCACGAGCGGCATCGACAGCAGCGCGCCGTTGACGAACCGCAGCCCGGTGCCTGACAGCAGGTCGTCGGGCAGCGAGTAGCCGAACAGCCCTTCGAACATGCCGAGGACGAGGAGCAGCCAGCCGAACAGCCAGTTCAGCTCACGCGGTTTGCGGAACGAGCCCGTGAAGAAGTGCCGCATCATGTGCGTCAGCATCGCCGCGACGAAGATCAGCGCGGCCCAGTGGTGGATCTGCCGGATCAGCAGACCGCCGCGTATGTCGAAGCTGATGTGCAGCGTCGAGGCGTACGCGTCGGACATGCGGATGCCGTTCAGCGGGACGTAACTGCCGTGGTACGTCACCTCGGTCATCGACGGGTGGAAGAAGAGCGTGAGGTAGATCCCGGTCAGGATCAGCACGACGAAGCTGTACAGACACACCTCGCCGAGCAGGAACGACCAGTGGTCGGGGAAGACCTTGCGGAGGTACTGCCGGCCCAGAGTGTGGATGCCGAGCCGGCCGTCGAACCAGTCGGCGACGCGCTCTCCGGAGGAAGCCTTCTCGGGCCGTTGCCCCGTCGCCGTCATGCCCGCTCCTCCTCGGCCGAGTCGTCAGGAGCCGCCTCATCGACCAGGGGCTCGGGGAGCCACGGGTCCACAGAGGTCTCGCGGCGGCGGCTGATGTCGGTGCGGCGCGCGAGGGAGCGGTTCACGGCGATGCGTACGAGACGGGCGCGCGGGTCGCCGATCCCGTCGGAGCGGGCGCGCCCCGTCCGGCCGGTCCGCGTGTCGGTGACGCTGCCGAGCATGTTGTAGACGATCGCGAAGGGCAGCTCGTGGTGGTCGACGAACACCTGGGTTGCGGTGTCGGTCCTTTCAGGCATGCCTGTGCCTCCCTGGGGGTCTCACCACTGAGACCCTGGAAGGGGGCCGAATGTGACATGACGCGGCCAGGCGTGACGCACGTCTCATCACGTCACACTGCAGAGCTCCCGCACGACTGTCCGCCGTTTCCGTGGAATCGGATTCGCCAAGTCCGAAGTGGTGTCAGCGAAGCGGATCGAGGACGTCGGGTGTGCCGTCCACGGCGGGGCCGCAACCTGTGGGAAGGTGTGAGACAACCAATTCGACGGCTTCCTCGGCGGTATCGGCTTCGCCGACCTCTTCCCGTCCCGAGCCTCGTGGTTCATGCAGCCGCAGCACGCGAAACCGCTCACCGGCGAGGGGGAAGACCGAGGGTAGGTCGCCGGACCAGGGAAAGCGGGTGCATCGGCTGAATTGCAGCGATCCGTGGCTGACCAGCGGGAACAGTCTTCGGAGCAGGGGCGGCGTACGCCGCCTCGACGAGGGGCTTGTCTATGAGGTTCTCGTCCATCTCCAGCACCAGCTGCCACTTGGCCTCTACTGGATCGTCAGATGCCGTCTGGGGTGCGTTGCTGTCGTCCATGCCCGGACATTAGCGTCCTTCCGATGGGCCGGTTCTGCTGCCAGGAGTTGGTCGAGGGCATCTGGCCGTAGCCTCACCTGTCGGTGATCTCGGAGAGCCATGCCGTGCCCTCCGGGCCAGGCGCTTCGAGGTCGGGTGGGGGCAGCCAGCGGACCTCGCCCGTGCGCAGGGCGACCGTGGCCCGTGGCCGCATCGGCCCGTGGCTTCTGCGCGAGAGCAGGACGAGTTCCCAGACTGTCGCCGTCATGGCGTCGAGCCGGGTGGCGCAGTCGGCGGTGACTCGCCGTGGATCCCGGGTCCGGCCCAGGGGCAGATGCGGGGTGAAGTTCTCGGCGGCCCCAAGGCCATGCGGGAACCGCTGCCGCAGTACGCGGTGCAGGTCTTCCCACGGCGCCTTGCCGGCCGCCGTCGGGTCGAGCCACATGGTGGAGTACGCCCTGTGCCGGAAGGTGCGTACCCCGTCCAGCCGGGCAGTGAAGACCGGCGTATCGGCCGTCGCCGCGGCGAGCAGTGGGGCGGCCCGCTCGAAGTCGGACTCCGGCACGAAGCCGAAGAGGACGTTGACGTGCGGCGGCCAGCGGTGGATCTGCGGATCGTAATCCTGGCGGATGTCCTGGATCGGCGGCCACAGCTCCGCGGGCGGGATCCAGGCCAGCGCCGTGCGGGCCGTCGGGGACACGCCGAGGAGGCCGACGGGTTCTCCCCTGCCGAAGCCCAGGTCCGCTTCCGGGTCCCGCACCCGGCCGGCGCCCGACGCGTCGATGCGGTCCACACCCGTGGCCCGGTCCCAGACCACCTCGCCGTCCGCTTCGATGAACACCACCCGGTGCCACGGGATGTCGCCCCCGGGCGTGAAGTAAGGGAGCGGGACGCGTTTGCAGGCATCCCCGCGCTGGCTGATCCCCAGCATGAACCGGGCCGGGTCGAACCGTGGGTCCCAGCGGACGCGGTGATAGATCTCGTCGCTGGTTCGCATCACGCCTCCTCTCCCGCCGTCACACCTCCTCCTCCAGAGTGCCGCCCGTCCTGCCCTCGACGCTTGTTCCACACTCACCGCGACTGATCACGCACGGTACGTGAGGCAGGCGTCTCGCCGCCCGGACAGCCGCATGCCCGCCACCGGCCGTGCCGGGGCGGGGCGTTGGTGAGCGGGTCGCCACCGCCGATTCACCCGGCTCTTCGGTGTCGACCTCACCTGGGTCGGTCCGGCGGCCGGGCATGGACTCGAGCCGCTGTGCCTTGGGCAGGGCATGAGGCGGGGAGTTGGTGTCGATGAGCGGGGACTGGACGGGGGCGGGGCTGCCCCCGGCGGCAGCCGCGCGCATTGCGGAGGTGCGGGGCAGCGGGACGTGGTCCTCGGCGCTGTCCACCGGTGAGTTCGCCGCACTGCGCGCCGTGGGGTTCGAACCGGTGGGCCAGGTCATGGGCTCGGCCGTCTACCACGTGGGCCGCAGCGGCCGGTACTGGGGCTATCACGACTGTCTTTATGGCGGCATGCGGTACGCCTTCAGCAGCGCCCCGGCGCCCATAGCCCTCTCCGGACGCGGAGCCCCGTCCGCCGGGCTCGTCGAGGTGCTCGACCGGGCGCGTCGCTCGGCCCTCGACCGGATGACCGCCGAGTGCTCGGCTCTCGGCGGCGACGGCGTCGTCGCGGCACAGTTGACCGTGGCGCCCTTCGTGGCGCAGCCCAACTGCCTGGAGTTCAAGGTGATCGGGACCGCGGTGCGCGCGGCCGGGACGGTGCGGGCGCCGCAGCCGGTCACCTGCCACCTCGACGGCCAGGGGTTCGCGAAGCTGGTGACCGCGGGATGGGTCCCGGTGGAGCTGCTGTACGGAATGTCCATCGGCGTACGCCACGACGACTACCGCACCCGCGCACAGTCGCGCTCGTGGAGCAACACCGAGGTCAGCGGCTGGAGCGAGCTCGTTCAGGCGGTGCGCTCCGACGCCCGTGCGCACCTGTGGGCGCAGACGGGGCGGCGGGGCGGCGACGGCGTGATCCTCTCCTCGGGCCGCCTGCGCATCTGGGGCGAGCCGTGCATGCGCAGGAGCAACAACGACCAGGAGGACCATGTGGCCGAGGCGACGCTGCTGGGTACCACCGTCGCCCGCTTCACGGCACGCGAGGAGCCGCCCCGCACACTCACCGTGATGCGGCTCGACCCGGAACGACGTCGCCGGACCATGCGCCGCACCGCCACCGATACGCGATGAGGGGAACCCGTTCATGAGCGTCTTCAACCCCGCCGATGGCACCCCTGACGGCATGTCCGCCCAGGGCGTGCCGGCCGACGCGATGCGGCGGCTGGCCGAGCTGCAGCCGGGCAGGCCGGGTTCGATCTTCACCAGCGACCTGTCGGTCAACGAGTTCCTGCTGGTGCGCGAGGCGGGATTCAGGCCCATCGGCCTCGTCCTGGGCAGCTCGATCTACCACGTGGGCATCCAGCTGGGCCGCTGGGGCAAGAACCAGGAGCTGACGACGCTCAGCCAGGCGATGTACCACGCCCGTGAGCTGGCGATGACCCGCATGGAGGCGGAGGCGGCCCAGCTGGGCGCGGACGGCATCGTCGGGGTGCGGCTGAGCGTCGAGGCCCGTGAATTCGGCAACGACATCGCGGAGTTCATCGCGATCGGTACCGCCGTCAAGGCCGATCACCCGGCCCCTGGCGGCAACGGCGGCAGCTGGCGCAACCTCAAGGGCCAGCCGTTCACCTCGGATCTCAACGGTCAGGACTTCTGGACGCTCATCCGCGCCGGCTACGCCCCACTGGGCATGGTGATGGGCACCTGCGTCTACCACATCGCGCACCAGAAGATGGGGCAGATGTTCTCCAACATCGGCAAGAACGTGGAGATCGAGCAGTTCACGCAGGCGCTGTACGACGCGCGGGAGCTGGCGATGGCGCGGATGCAGCACGAGGCGGAGGAGCTGCGAGCGGAGGGCATCGTCGGCGTACAGCTCAACGCGCACAACCACCGCTGGGGCGGTCACACCACCGAGTTCTTCGCGATCGGCACGGCCGTACGGCCGCTGCGCGAGGACCACGTCATCGAGCGTCCGACGATGGTGCTCGGCCTCGACGGCTGAGCACCCGGCCCAGCAGACTCGCACCAACGGCACACCACGAGAGGCCCCGCGATGACCTCGCCACACGACCCCGTCCCGTTCGAGCCCGACGGGGCATCGGACTCCCTCGACCTGCTGACGGCCGCGCTGCGCAGGGACGCCGCCGACCTGGAGGTCTACGCCCAGGTGCTCACCGGGACCCTTTCGGAGGCGCTGCCGCCGGGTTCCGTCGCCGTCGAGCGCAGACGGGGCATGGCCGACCGGCTCGCGGGGCGCGAGGGCCGCGTCGAGCGGGTCGAGGTCTTCCTCGGCGAGCAGCGTCTCGTGCTCGACCTGGTGGGCGGGCGTCCCCAGGGCGAGGTGTGCAAGGAGGTCCGCGGCGTGGTGCTCTCGCGGCGCCCGGTGGCGCTCGACGAGTGGGTACGGGAGCTCGCGGTCGCGATCGCGGCCCGTGCACAGTCTGACGCGCGGGCCCGGGCAGCGCTGGAGCGGCTGGTGCTCGGGGAGTAAGGGCGCGGCCTCCCTGGCCACTCACCCCTCGGACACCCTCGCCGGTGTGCGTACTACTTGCCGGTCCCGCTGAGGTAAGCCGCCCATGGGTAGTAGACGTAGTCGAATGCCGCCGGCGCCCCGGTGATCCTGCTTCCGAGCCACACGTCGTACGTCAGCTGGATGCCGGAGAACATCGGCTTCATCTCGTCGTGCAGCTTCCGTTCCATCTGCACGACCAGCTTGGCGCGGGCGCTGTCGTCCTTCGCGCTGATCGCCTTGGCGTAGAGCCCGTCGATGCCGCTGTAGCCGGACTGGTTGAAGGTGCCGCCGGTCACCGCGGTGAGGCCCAGCCAGTCGAGCGGGTTCGGGATGTTGGGCCAGAACTGCGTGTACAGCAGGTCGGTGTTGCCACGCGTCGCCGGGTCGAGTCGGCGTACGAGGTCAGGTTGTCCTTCGCAAAGCCGTACACGGCCGACACGGTCTGCAGCGAAGCAGGGGTCCCCTCACCGCCGTACCATGGCTGCCGATGCCCTTCCAGTCGATGGCCATCTGGAGCGCCTTGCGCACGTCGGCGTTGCCCATCGCCCTTCTGGTTCGCGACCACGAGCGTGACAGCCAGGGGCGCGGCACCCGAGTAGAGCTTGCCCGCCGACGACGTCTTCAGCTGTGACAGCCCGGCCATCGGCGGACCGTACGTTCCGTCGATCTGGCCCGAGAGCAGGCCGGAGGTGATCGCGGAGTCGTCGGTCAGGAACGTGAAGTCGATGTTCTTCACCTTCAGAGGCAGCGACTTGTTCCAGTAGCCGTCGTAGCGGCTCACCTTGATCGACTGACCCTGCGTCCACGTGCCGAACTTGTAGGGGCCGGTGCACATGACGCCGACGCCCGGCGTACCGACCTTCTTGCCGTGTCGCTCGTAGAACTTCTTCTCGACGACGACACCGGCGAAGCTCGCCAACTCGTCGTTGAAGAGGTAGTCGGGCTTCTTGAGCCTGACCGTCACTTCGCCGGCGCCCGGCTTCGTGATCGAGGCGACGTTCGCGTACAGGTAGCCGTAGAAGCTCGACTTGTCCGTCATGTTGTGCCACATGCTCCACGACGTCGTCGGCCGTCATCGGCGAGCCGTCCCAGAGGGTGGCGTCGCTGCGGAGCTTGTAGACCCAGGTCGTCGGGTCGGGGTTCGCGCACGACGTCGCCAGGTTGGGCTTGATCTTGAAGTCGGGTGTCAAAGTCCACGCGTCGGGGGCGACGGCGTCACCGCCGCCCTGTGTGTCGTGGGTGCTCACCAGGACGAGAACGAACCGCTTCTTGACCGCCGCCCCGGCCTCCGCGATGCTGTGTTGCGAAATACGATGTGAGTGCCGTAATAGGCAACACCTCGTCTTCTGTCAGCAGAGGAGTGGCCATGTCTCAGCAGGTCCGTGCTGTCGTCGCGCGGAGCAAGGGTGCCCCGGTCAGTGTGGAAACGATCATTGTGCCCGACCCCGGCCCGGGCGAGGCGGTGGTCAAGATCGAGGCCTGCGGTGTCTGCCACACCGATCTGCACTATCGCGAGGGCGGCATCAGCGACGACTTCCCGTACCTGCTGGGACACGAGGCGGCGGGGGTGGTCGAGGCGGTCGGTGACGGGGTCACCGACGTGGCGCCCGGTGACTTCGTGATCCTCAACTGGCGTGCCGTGTGCGGCCAGTGCAGGGCCTGTCTGCGGGGGCGGCCCTGGTACTGCTTCAACACGCACAACGCGAAGCAGAAGATGACCCTGGCCGACGGCACCGAACTCTCTCCGGCCCTGGGGATCGGCGCCTTCGCCGAGAAGACGCTGGTGGCGGCCGGTCAGTGCACCAAGGTGGACCGGGCCGCCTCGTCCGCCGCCGCCGGCCTGCTCGGCTGTGGCGTGATGGCCGGTCTCGGTGCGGCCATCAACACCGGGAACGTCGGCCGCGGGGACACCGTCGCCGTCATCGGATGCGGTGGTGTGGGCGGCGCGGCGATCGCCGGGGCGAAGCTGGCGGGCGCGGCGAAGGTCATCGCCGTGGACATCGACGACCGCAAGCTGGCCACCGCCGAGCGGCTGGGCGCGACCGACACGGTCAACTCCAAGCAGACCGACGCCGTCGAGGCGGTGCGCGCGCTGACCGGGGGATTCGGCGCCGATGTCGTCATCGACGCGGTGGGCCGTCCGGAGACGTACCGGCAGGCCTTCTACGCCCGCGATCTCGCCGGGACCGTGGTGCTGGTCGGCGTACCGACCCCGGAGATGAAGCTCGAACTGCCGCTGCTGGACGTCTTCGGCCGCGGCGGGGCGCTGAAGTCGTCCTGGTACGGGGACTGCCTGCCCTCCCGCGACTTCCCGATGCTCATCGACCTCTATCTTCAGGGCCGCCTCGATCTGGACGCCTTCGTCACCGAGACCATCGCCCTCGACGAGGTCGAGAAGGCCTTCGAGCGCATGCACCACGGCGACGTGCTGCGTTCGGTGGTGGTCTTCTGATGGCCGGCGCCCGCATCGACCACCTGGTCACGTCGGGCACGTTCTCGCTGGACGGCGGCACCTGGGACGTCGACAACAACGTGTGGATCGTGGGGGACGACGACGAGGCGGTCGTCATCGACGCCGCCCATGACGCCGACGCGATCGTCCGGGCCGTCGGCGGGCGCACCCTGCGCGCGATCGTGTGCACCCACGCGCACGACGATCACATCGACGCCGCGCCCGACCTCGCCGCCCGGACCGGTGCCCCGATCCTGCTGCACGCCGACGATCTGCCGCTGTGGAAGCAGACCCATCCCGACCGGCTGCCCGACGGTGAACTGACCGACGGGCAGCGCATCGAGGTGGCGGGCATCGAGCTGACCGTGCTCCACACCCCGGGCCATGCCCCCGGGGCCGTCTGTCTGTACGCCCCGCACCTGTCCGCGCTGTTCAGCGGCGACACGCTGTTCGCCGGCGGGCCGGGGGCGACGGGGAGGTCGTACAGCGACTTCCCCACCATCATCGCCTCGATCCAAGGCCGCCTCCTCGGTCTGCCGGAGGGCACCGTCGTGCACACCGGGCACGGGGAGAGCACCGTCATCGGCGCCGAGGCGCCGCACCTTGAGGAGTGGATCGACCGCGGCTTCTGAGTAAGTCGCCCGGCACATCGACGGCCCTGCCCCCACGCCGGCGGCAGGGCCGTCACTGCACCGTGCGGCGCGCCTGTGGGAAAGGCGCCCGTCCCACCTGCCGAAAAGGCGCCGGATCCCCCTTTCACCTGCGCTTTTCACGGTCGCTCCGGCGTGCCCGGAAACCGTCGTCGCGCCCCGCGCAACCAGGCCTGCGGGTGCCTTGACAACGCTTCAGAACGGCCCGCAGACTTGCGTTGCGTCAATCGCAATCCGTTTCGCTATACGCACCGAGGTGTCATGATGATTCCCGCGTGCCGTCTCGCGGATCTGCCGCGAGGTGAGGCCCACCGGCTCGACATCGACCCGCCGGTGTCGGTGTTCCACACCGACGACGGCGAACTCTTCGCCATCGACGACACCTGCACCCACCAGGACGCCTCGCTCGCCGACGGCTGGCTGGAGGGCTGCGAGGTCGAATGCCCCTTGCACGCCTCCAAGTTCGATCTGAGGACCGGAGCCGTGGACGCCCCGCCGGCCAAGCGGCCGGTGCGCACCCACGAGGTCGTGGTCGAGGACGGGACGGTTTACGTCCGGCTGTCGACCGAGGCGCCCAACCTGCCGCCGTGCGTCGCCGCCCGCCTGGCCGGAGGCCCCGCGTGAGGACGGTCGCCGTGGTGGGCGCCTCACTGGCCGGTCTGTCGGCCGCGCGCTCCCTGCGGCAACGGGGGTACGACGGCCGGCTGGTCGTCATCGGCGACGAACCCCACCGCCCGTACGACAGGCCGCCGTTGTCCAAGGAGTTCCTGTCCGGCACCCTCGGCGAGGCGGACCTGGCGCTCGAGCGGGACGGTGAGGAGCTCCACGCGCAGTGGGTGCTCGGCACCCGCGCCACCGGTCTCGACCGCACCGAGCGGGCGATACGGCTCGCCGACGGCCGGGAGATCCGCGCCGACGGCGTCGTCATCGCGACGGGCGCGGCCGCCCGCACCCTGCCCGGCACGGACGGGCTCGCCGGAGTCCACGTGCTGCGCACCCTGGACGACGCCCGCGCCCTGCGCGACGAACTGGCCCTGGGCGGACGGCTGGTGGTGATCGGCGGCGGCTTCATCGGTGCCGAGGTCGCCTCCACGGCGTACGCCCTCGGCCTCGACGTCACCGTGATCGAGGCCGCGCCGACCCCGCTGTCCGGACCGCTCGGCCCGGACATGGGCGCCGTCGTCTCCGCCCTCCATGCCGACCACGGCGTACGCCTGCTGTGCGGGGTCGGGGTCAAGGGGCTGAGCGGCGAGCGCCGCGTCGACGCCGTCCTGCTGGAGGACGGCCGCAGTATCTCCGCGGACACGGTCGTCGTCGGCGTGGGGGCCCGCCCCTGCGTCGAGTGGCTTCAGGGATCCGGCGTCGCGCTCGACAACGGCGTGAAGTGCGGCGCGGACGGCCGTACCAGCCTGGCCGGGGTCGTCGCCGTCGGCGACTGCGCCAACTGGTACGACCCGCACACCGGCGGCCATCGCCGCATCGAGCACTGGACCGGCGCGCTGGAGCGGCCCGCCGCCGCCGTGGCCACGCTGCTCGCCCACGGCGCGAACGAGCCGGGCGTGCCCCGGCCGCCGTACTTCTGGTCCGACCAGTACGGCGTGAAGATCCAGTTCACCGGGCATGCCGCCGGCGCCGACAGTGTCACGGTCGAGGAGGGCTCCATCGACGAGCGCAGCTTCCTCGCCGTCTACCGCCGGGCCGGCAGGCCCGTCGCCGCCCTCGGGATGAACCAGCCGCGGCTGTTCACACGCTGGCGCAAGCAGCTCGCCGCCGCATCTTGACACCGCCCACGCGGCCACCCAAGCTGCGTTGCACATAGAACACAGTGTTGCTTCATGCACAACGCCGTTCGAAGCCGCTCTTCCCGGCGCGTGACCCATCGACCCACGACGTTCCCCCGAGGAGTGCACGTGACCTCCAGCAGCCTGCCGGACAGCCTGATCGCCACCCTCCCGGGCTCCTCCTACACGGACCCGGAACTCTTCGCCCTGGAACAGGAGCGCATCTTCGAGGCGATGTGGTTCTGCGTCGCGCGTTCCTCCGAGCTGGCCAAGCCTGGTGCCTTCCGCACCGTCGACGTGGGCCGCGAGAGCATCCTCGTCACCCGCGCGCGTGACAACGGCATCCGTGCGTACTTCAACGTCTGCCGGCACCGCGGAGCCAAGCTCTGCACCGAGGACAACGGCGAGGTCAAGCGCGCCTTCCAATGCCCGTACCACGCCTGGACCTACGACCTCGACGGCAAGCTCGTCGCGGCGCCCAACCTCACCAAGATGCCCGACGTCGGCCGCACCGAGTACGGCCTGGTGAGCGTGGCCGTGCGCGAATGGCTCGGCTATGTCTGGGTGTGCCTGGCGGAGAACCCGCCCTCCTTCGAGGAGGACGTGATCGGCGCGGTCGTCGAGCGCCTCGGCGACGTGGCGTCGATCGAGCGCTACGACATCGACAACCTGGCCGTGGGCAAGCGGATCGTCTACGACGTCAAGGCGAACTGGAAGCTCATCATCGAGAACTTCATGGAGTGCTACCACTGCGCGACCATTCACCCCGAACTGACCGAGGTGCTCCCGGAGTTCGCCGACGGCTACGCGGCGCAGTACTACGTCGGCCACGGCGCGGAGTTCGGTGAGGAGGTCAAGGGCTTCACCGTCGACGGCAGCGAGGGCCTGGACCGCATCCCCGGCGTCGCGGAGGACCAGGACCGCCGCTACTACGCGATCACCGTCAAGCCGCAGGTGTTCATCAACCTGGTGCCGGACCATGTGATCTTCCACCGGATGTACCCGGTGGCCGTCGACCGTACGGTCGTCGAGTGCGACTGGCTCTACCTGCCCGGCGTGGTGGAGAGCGGCAAGGACGTCAGCCGGTCCGTGGAGCTGTTCCACCGGGTCAACCGTCAGGACTTCGACGCCTGCGAGCGCACCCAGCCCGGCATGAGCTCACGCATGTACGCCAAGGGCGGCGTGCTGGTGCCCAGCGAGCACCACATCGGCGCCTTCCACGACTGGGTGCATGAGCGGCTCGGGACGCGTCAGCCGGAGTGACGCGGTCAGGAGTGCCCGGGGCCCGCGCGGGGGGCGTACGCGGGCCGTGCGGCGGTCGTGCTCCGGGCGGTCGGCCCGGCCATCGCGTGCGGCGGTCGTGCCAGGACAGGCGCTAGGGTCCTCAGCCCAGGTACCCCATGCGGTGGCTGATCTCGTCCGCGCCCTCGACCAGCACCGGGGCCAGCTCGTGCATACGCTCCTCGGTGAACCGGTACGAGGGCCCGGAGGCGCTGATCGACGCGACGACCTGGCCCTCCCGGTCACGGATCGGGGCGGCCATCGCATGCAGTCCGATCTCCAGCTCCTCCAGCGTCCAGGCGTACCCGCGCTCCAGGGCCTCGGCGAATTGCTTCTCCAGCTTCGCCTTGGAGGACATCGTGTGCGGGGTCACCTTCTTCAGGCCGGACTGCGTGAGCAGCGCGCCGCGCTCCTTGGCCGGCAGGTGGGCCAGCATGATCTTGCCGCTGGACGTGGCGTGCAGCGGGGTGAGCTGGCCGACCCAGTTGTGAGCGGTGACGGCGGCCGTACCGCGCACCTGGTAGAGGTTGATCGCGTAGTGCTCCTGCCTCACGGCGATGTTGACCGTCTCGCCGATCTCCTGCGCCAGGCGCTCGCACACCGGACGGCCCTGCTGGGTGATGTCGATACGTCCCGTGACGGCGCCGGCGAGGCGGACGATGCCGAAGCCGAGCCGGTACTTGCCGCGCTCGCCCGACTGCTCCACCAGGCCGCGCGCCTCCAGGGCGCCGAGCAGCCGGAACGCGGTCGACTTGTGCACATCGAGCTCTCCGGCCACCTCGCTCACGCCCGCTTCGCCGCGCTGGGCCAGGATCTCGAGAACGCTGATGGCACGGTCGACGGACTGCACCCCGCCGGAGGACGGGCCGGTTGTTTCGTTATCCGGACTGTAGTTGCTCATAGCGAAACTATACGCAAGGTAAACAACGCGCTTGCAAGAAATGTGACCGAAACCAAAACCTCGCAGGTTGCGTCGTCCGCAACCTAGTGCGCATCGCGATACTCGTACTAGCATCCCCCGCATATCGACGGCGCGACCGAGTGAGACGAGGCACCATGGCTCCTCTGCAGTACGACTTCGTCATCGTCGGCGGTGGATCAGCCGGCAGCGCACTGGCGAACCGGCTCTCGGCCGACCCCGGCAACCGGGTGCTCGTCCTGGAGGCGGGCCGGTCCGACTACCCCTGGGACGTGTTCATCCACATGCCCGCGGCGCTGACCTATCCGATCGGCAGCCGCTTCTACGACTGGAAGTACGAGTCCGAGCCCGAGCCTCACATGGGCGGCCGGCGCATCTACCACGCCCGCGGCAAGGTGCTGGGCGGCTCCAGCAGCATCAACGGCATGATCTTCCAGCGCGGTAACCCCATGGACTACGAGCGCTGGGCCGCCGACCCGGGCATGGAGACCTGGGACTACGCCCACTGTCTGCCGTACTTCCGCCGGATGGAGAACTGTCTGGCGGCCGACCCGGACGACGAGTTCCGCGGCCACGACGGCCCCCTCGTCCTGGAGCGCGGCCCGGCGACCAACCCGTTGTTCGGCGCCTTCCTCAAGGCCACCGAGGAGGCGGGCTACGCCCCCACGGACGACGTCAACGGCTACCGGCAGGAGGGCTTCGCCAAGTTCGACCGCAACGTCCACCGCGGGCGCCGGCTGTCGGCCTCGAAGGCGTACCTCAAGCCCGCCATGAAGCGGTCGAACCTCACGGTGACGACGCGGGCCCTTGTCACCCGCGTCCTCTTCGAGGGCAAGCGGGCCGTCGGCGTCGAGTACCGGCGCGGGCGCGGCGCGCCGCAGCAGGTCCGGGCCGGCGAGGTCATCCTGTGCGGCGGCGCGATCAACTCCCCGCAGCTGCTCCAGCTCTCCGGCGTCGGCAATGCCGCCGAGCTGGCCGCCCTCGGCATCGAAGCCGTCCACGACCTGCCGGGCGTCGGCGAGAACCTTCAGGACCACCTGGAGGTCTACGTCCAGTACGCCTGCAAGCAGCCCGTCTCCATGCAGCCGTACATGGCGAAGTGGCGCGCCCCCTTCATCGGGCTGCAGTGGCTCTTCCGGAAGGGCCCGGCGGCCACCAACCACTTCGAGGCGGGCGGCTTCGCCCGCAGCAACGAGGACGTGGACTACCCCAACCTGATGTTCCACTTCCTGCCCGTCGCGGTCCGCTACGACGGCTCCTCGCCGGCCGGCGGCCACGGCTACCAGGTGCACGTGGGGCCCATGTACTCCGATGCCATCGGCTCGGTGAAGATCAAGAGCAGGGACCCGCGGCAGAAGCCCGCGCTGCGCTTCAACTACCTCTCCACCGAGCAGGACCGCCGGGAGTGGGTCGAGGCGATCCGTGTCGCGCGCAGGCTTCTCAACCAGCCCGCGCTCGCCCCCTACAACGGCGGCGAGGTCTCGCCCGGGCCGTCCGTCGAGACGGACGAGGAGATCCTCGCCTGGGTCGCCAAGGAGGGCGAGACCGCCCTGCACCCCTCGTGCACCTGCAAGATGGGCACCGACGAGATGTCCGTCGTCGACCCGCTGAGCCTGAAGGTGCACGGGCTGGAGGGGGTACGCGTCGTCGATGCCTCGGTCATGCCCTACGTCACCAACGGCAACATCTACGCGCCGGTGATGATGATCGCCGAGAAGGCGGCCGACCTCATCCTCGGCAAGGAACCGCTGGAGCCCTCCAAGGCCGCGTACTACCGGCACCGCGACGCCCAGCAGCAAGCCGGGTAGAAGATGTCCGCCGAGGCCCTGCGGGCGCTGCTCGCCCGCGTCCGCTACGAGGTGCTGCCGGCCAGGGCGACCGAGGAGAAGGTGCTCGCCCATGTCCCGCGCGACGTCGTGGTCACGGTCACGGCGTCGCCGGTCAAGGGCCTGGAGCCGACGCTCGCCCTGACCGAGCGGCTCACGGCGCACGGGTTCCGCGTCGTCCCGCACGTGCCCGCACGGCTGTTGCGGGACGACGCGCACCTGAAGGACGTCGCCGAGCGGCTGCGCGCCGCGGGCGTCGACGACGTCTTCGTGCCGGCGGGAGACGCCGACCCGCCGGCCGGGCCGTACGACGGTGCGCTGCCGGTGCTGCGCACGCTCGACGAGCTGGGCAGGCCCTTCCCGCAGACGGGGATCACCGGCTATCCGGAGAGCCATCCGCTCATCCACGACGACATCACCATCCAGTCGATGTGGGACAAACGGGCGCACGCCACGTACATCGTCAGCAACATGTGCTTCGATCCGCGGGTGCTCGGCGACTGGATCGCCCGGATACGGCGCCGTGACGTCACGCTGCCCGTGTACGTGGGCGTCGCCGGGCCCGTGCAGCGGGCGAAGCTGCTGGCCATGGCGACGAAGATCGGGGTGGGGGAGTCGACGCGCTTCCTCACCAAGCACGCCTCGTGGTTCCTGCGGTTCGCGACCCCCGGGGGATACGTGCCCGAGCGGCTGCTGGACCGCGGTGCGCAGGCGTTCACCGCGCCGTCGGCCGGGGTGGCCGGCCTGCACCTGTTCACCTTCAACCAGATAGCGGAGACGGAACGGTGGCGCCGGGCGCTGCTCGACCGGCTCGCCTGAACGCGTCCCGTCGTATACGAACGCCGGGCGGGGCCGGAGTGCAGCGACTCCGGCCCCGCCCGCTCACCATGTGCCCCTCAGCGGAACACCACCGTGCGGTTGCCGTTCACCATGACGCGGCTCTCGGTGTGCCACTTCACCGCGTTGGCCAGCACCCGCGCCTCCACGTCGCGGCCGACCGTGACGAGGTCGTCGGGGTCGAGGGAGTGGTCCACCCGGACCACGTCCTGCTCGATGATCTGCCCCTCGTCCAGGTCCGGCGTCACGTAGTGCGCCGTCGCGCCGACCAGCTTCACCCCGCGTCCGTGCGCCTGGTCGTAGGGCCTCGCTCCCTTGAAGCTCGGCAGGAAGGAGTGGTGGATGTTGATGGCGCGGCCCTCCAGCTCCTTGCACAGGTCGTCGGAGAGGATCTGCATGTAGCGGGCCAGGACCACGAGGTCGACGTCCAGCTCCCGCACCAGCTCCAGCAGACGCGCCTCGGCCTGCGGCTTGGTCTGACTCGTCACCGGGATGTGGTGGAAGGGGATGCCGTAGGTCTCGGCCAGCGTCTCGAAGTTCCGGTGGTTGGAGACGATGGCCGGGATCTCGATGTTCAGCGCGCCGGTGCGCCGGCGGAAGAGCAGGTCGTTCAGGCAGTGGCCGAACTTGGACACCATGAGGAGCGTCCGGGTCGGGGTGGAGGCGTCCCGGAGCGTCCATGTGATGCCGTGTGCCTCGGCGACGGGGCCGAACCGGTGACGCAGATGTTCCAGACCGATGTCCGGATCGGAGACGTCGAAGTGGACCCGCATGAAGAAGCGGCCCTGCAGGCGGTCGTCGAACTGCTGGCTCTCGAGGATGTTGCCGGAGTTGCGCACGAGGAATCCGCTCACGGCGTGGACCAGTCCGGCGGTGTCCGGACACGACAGCGTGAGGACGTACTCGCGGCCGGGCTGCGGCAGAGGGGACATGCGGGCCTCCATCGATGCGTATGGCACAACACGGTGAGCGATGCGCAACAAGATGGGTGCTCGCGCCCCTCGCGGTCAAGGGTGGGGGCGGCAACGGACCCGGCGGTAGAAACGGGATCCGCAGACCCCCTTGACGGTTGTCCGTCCGTTCGGACAAGGTGTTCCACCACAAGCAAAGCAATGCACAATGCGCAACGGATTCCGAATGAAGGGTCGGCGCATGGCAGATCTCTATGTCGACGGTGAATGGCGCGCCCCGGTGGCGGGCGGCCAACGGGAGATCCGCTGCCCGGCGGACGGCACGCTCGTCGCGACGGTCTCGGAGGGAACCCGCCCCGACACCGAGGCGGCGATCACCGCGGCCCGCCACGCGTTCGACGAAGGCCCCTGGCCGCACACCCCCGAACGCGAGCGCGGCGCCCTGCTGTTGCGCACGGCCGACATCCTGGAGCGCGATGCCAAGCAGTTCGCCCGCGCCGAGTCCCTCGACACCGGCAAGCGCCTGGTCGAGAGCGAGTACGACATCGCCGACGTCGCCTCCTGCTTCCGCTACTACGGCGGCATCGCCGGCACCGACGCCGGCCGGGTGGTCGACACCGGCCGCGACGACGCCGTCAGCCGGGTCACCTACGAGCCCGTCGGCGTCTGCGGACTGATCACCCCCTGGAACTACCCGCTGTTGCAGGCCAGTTGGAAGATCGCCCCTGCCCTGCTCGCGGGCAACACGGTCGTCCTCAAGCCCAGCGAACTCACACCCTCCACCTCGATCCTGCTGATGAAGGCGCTCGAGGAGGCGGGGCTGCCGGCCGGTGCCGCCAACCTCGTCCTGGGCGCCGGAGCCGAGGCGGGCGCGCCGCTCGCCGAGCACCCGGCCGTCGACATGGTCTCCTTCACCGGAGGCCTGGAGACCGGCAAGCGGATCATGGCCACCGCCGCCGCCACCGTCAAGAAGGTGGCGCTGGAACTCGGCGGCAAGAACCCCAACGTGATCTTCGCCGACGCCGACTTCGAGACGGCCGTGGACTTCGCCCTCACCGCCGTCTTCCTGCACTCCGGGCAGGTCTGCTCGGCCGGCGCCCGCCTGATCGTCGAGGACTCCCTGCACGACCGCCTCGTCGACGAGGTCGTCCGCCGCGCCCGGCGGATCCGCCTCGGCGGACCCTTCGACCCCGAGGCCGAGACCGGTGCGCTGATCTCCGCCCAGCACCGGGACAAGGTCGAGGCGTACGTCGCGGCCGGCCTCGCCGAGGGCGCCGTACTGCGCTGCGGCGGACAGCGGCCGGCCGACCCGGCTCTCGCGAACGGCCACTACTACCCGCCGACCGTCCTCGACGAGTGCCGGCAGGACATGCGCGTGGTGCACGAGGAGTCCTTCGGCCCCGTCCTGACCGTCGAGCGCTTCACCGACGAGGACGACGCCGTACGCATCGCCAACGACACCGAGTACGGACTCGCCGGAGCCGTGTGGACCCAGGACGCCGGGAAGGCCCAGCGGGTCGCCCGGAGGCTGCGCCACGGCACGGTGTGGATCAACGACTACCACCCCTATGTGCCGCAAGCGGAATGGGGTGGCTTCGGGCGCTCGGGCGTGGGCCGGGAGCTGGGGCCGACCGGCCTGAACGAGTACCGAGAGCCCAAACACATCTGGCAGAACATCCACCCCCGGCCGCAGCACTGGTTCCGCGGCTGAACGCCGAAGAGAGGTCGATCGTGACCCCAACACAGACCGAGGTGCCGCAGCGGCGCGGCACACCCCAGGACTCGGACGCCACTCCGGTCATATCCGTGCGCAATCTGTGGAAGGTGTTCGGGCCGAAGGCCGACCGGGTGCCGGGCTCAGAAGAGCTGTGCGGTCTGTCCCGCCGCGAGCTCATGCAACGCACCGGATGCACCGCCGCCGTACGCGACGTGAACTTCGAGGTGGCGCCGGGCGAGGTGTTCGTCGTCATGGGTCTGTCCGGCTCCGGCAAGTCCACGCTGGTGCGATGTCTGACCCGGCTGATCGAACCCACCGCCGGTGAGGTCGTCTTCGAGGGCCAGGACATCCGCGAGGCGGACGACAGGCACCTGCGCGAGCTGCGCCGCCGCAAGTTCTCCATGGTCTTCCAGCACTTCGGGCTGCTGCCCCACCGCCGTGTGGTCGACAACGTGGCCTTCGGTCTGGAGATCCGCGGCATGAGCAAGGCCGAACGCACCAGGCGGGCCCTGGAGGTCGTCGAACTGGTGGGCCTCGCCGGCTACGAGAACTCCTACCCCGATCAGCTCTCCGGCGGTATGCAGCAGCGCGTCGGCCTCGCCCGGGCTCTGGCCGGCGACCCGGACGTGCTCTTCTTCGACGAGCCGTTCTCCGCGCTCGACCCGCTGATCCGCCGCGACATGCAGAACGAGATCATCCGGCTGCACCACGAGGTCGGCAAGACCATGGTGTTCATCACCCACGACCTGTCCGAGGCGCTCAAGCTGGGCGACCGCATCCTGATCATGCGCGACGGCAAGATGGTCCAGTGCGGCACCGGCGACGAGCTGGTGGGCGCCCCCGCCGACGACTACGTCCGCGAGTTCGTCAAGGACGTGCCGCGCGGCGACGTGCTCACCCTGCGGTGGATCATGCGTGCCCCCGAGGACGGCGACGAGCTGGACGGCCCCGAGCTCGGCCCGGACGTCGTGGTCAAGGAGGCCACCCGGGCGGTACTGGCGGCCGACAAGCCGGTCAAGGTCGTCGAGGACGGCAAGCTGCTCGGCATCGTCGGCGACGAGGAGATCCTCTCCGTGGTCGCCGGGCGGGAAGGCGGCGCGTGATGACCGTCGCCATGGAGAAGCCCGAGAAAACAAAGGTCGCGGAACCGGCCGCGCCCGCCCGGGGCGCGCGCAAGGTCAGCCGGCCCGTGGTGATCGGCGCGATCCTCGTCGTCTGGCTGGCGCTGTTCGCCGTACTGCGCGGCAAGCAGACCCTGTCCCTGGCGGTGGCCGATCTGACCGACCTGCACCGGTGGATCAACGACTTCAACGACTCCATCGGCGCCAACCGCAACTCGAACCCGCTCTTCCTGTACTTCTTCAACGAGATCCGGCTGGTCATCGACAACCTGGTGACCTTCGTCCAGCATCTGATCTCCCAGCCGTCCGAGGCCCGCCCGGTCCCGGAGATCGGCTGGCTCGGCGTCGTCGGCCTGGCCGGCTACGTCTCCTGGGCCCTGGGCAACTGGAAGGTCGCCCTGCTGGCCGTCGCGGGCTTCACCTTCTTCGGGTTGCAGGGGCTGTGGCAGGAGAGCATGGACACCCTGGCGCTCATCCTGTGCGCGGTGTTCGTGGCCCTGCTGTTCGCGATCCCGCTCGGGGTGTGGGCCGGTCTTTCGGACCGGTTCAACCGGCTCATGACGCCCTTCCTGGACTTCATGCAGACGATGCCGACCTTCGTCTACCTGGCGCCGCTGACCCTCTTCTTCCTCATCGGCGGCGCGTCCGCCACCATCGCCACCGTGATCTACGCGGCCCCGCCGACGATCCGCATCACGGCGCACGCCATCCGCAACGTGTCGAAGACGACGGTCGAGGCGGCCGACTCACTGGGTGCCACGCGCCGTCAGTCGCTGCTGAAGGTCCTGCTGCCGATGTCCAAGCGGACCGTGGTGATGGGCGTCAACCAGACCATCATGGCCGCCCTGGCCATGGTGACCATCGCGGCCCTGATCAACGCTCCGGGTCTCGGTGTGAACGTCCTCCAGGCACTGCAGTCGCTCGACGTCGGCACGGCCTTCAACGCGGGCCTCGCCATCGTCGTCATGGCGATCGTCCTGGACCGGGTCACGACCGCGGCCAGCGCGCGCGAGGAGAACGCGCGGCGTTCCAAGAACCGCTTCGTGAAGTGGCGGCGTCCGCTGCTGGGCGCCGGCGCCGCGGTCACGGCGGTTCTCGTCCACCTGTCGCACACCTACGTGTGGGCGGCCGACTTCCCCGGTGACGGCACCGTCGGCAGCCACATCGCGAGCGCGGCGGACACCGCGACCAACTGGGCGCAGGACAACCTGTCGGGCCTGACCAACGCCTTCCGCGACGCCCTCACCAACGGCCTGCTCAACCCGTTCCAGACGCTGCTCACCGACTCCCCGTGGTGGCTCGTCGGCGCGGTGCTGGTCGCACTGGCAGTGGTGCTCGGCGGCTGGAAGGCCGGGATCACCACCGCCGTGTGCGTGGGCCTGCTGGTCGCCACCGGCGTGTGGTCGGACGCCATGACGACGCTGGCCTCGACTCTCGTCGCGACGGTGCTGGTGATGATCCTCGGCATCGTCTTCGGTGTGTGGATGGGGCGCAGCGCGCTCGTGGACCGGCTGATCAGGCCCAGCCTGGACGCGGCCCAGGTCATGCCGCCGTTCGTCTACCTCGTGCCGTTCCTCGCGCTGTTCGGCGCCACCCGCTTCACGGCCATCGTCGCCGCCGTCGTCTACGGCGCGCCGGTCGCCATGAAGATCATCGCGGACGGTATCCGGGCGGTGCCCGAGACCACCGTGGAGGCGGCCACCTCCGCCGGGTGCAACACCTGGCAGATCATCACCAAGGTTCAACTGCCGATGTCACGCGGTGCCCTGACGCTCGCGACCAACCAGGGCCTGATCTACGTGCTGTCGATGGTTGTTGTGGGCGGCCTGGTAGGAGCAGGGGCCCTCGGCTACGACGTCGTGGCCGGATTCTCGCAGGGAGAGCTGTACGGCAAGGGGCTGGCGGCGGGACTCGCCATCGTACTGCTCGGAGTCATGTTCGACCGGATCACTCAGGCAGCGGCGCGACGCGCGAGCGCTTAAAGGAGCAGGACACCATGGCAAGACACTGGCGAGCCGGCGCGGCCGGCCTGGCCGTCCTCGGCCTCACGCTCACCGCGTGCGGAGGCGCGAAGGTCGGCGACACCTCCTCGGGTTCGGACAACGCGGGCAGCTCTGGCAAGTGCGGCACGTTCAACCTCGCGGTCAACCCGTGGGTGGGCTACGAGGCGGACGCGGCGGTCGTCGCGTACGTGGCCGAGCACAACCTCGGCTGCAAGGTCACCAAGAAGAACCTCAAGGAGGAGATCGCCTGGCAGGGCTTCGGCACCGGCGAGGTCGACGCCATCCTGGAGAACTGGGGCCACGACGACCTGGTGAAGAAGTACATCACCCAGCAGAAGACCGCCGTCGACGCCGGCCAGACCGGCAACAAGGGCGTCATCGGCTGGTACGTGCCGCCGTGGCTGGCCAAGGCACACCCCGACATCCTCGACTCGAAGAACCTCGACAAGTACGCGTCCAACTTCAAGACCTCCGAGTCGGGCGGCAAGGGCCAGCTCCTGGACGGCGACCCGTCGTACGTCACCAACGACGCGGCGCTGGTGAAGAACCTGAAGCTGAACTTCAAGGTGGTGTACGCGGGCAGTGAGACCGCGCTCATCCAGTCCTTCCGAGACGCCGAGAAGAACAAGAAGTGGGTGATCGGCTACTTCTACGAGCCGCAGTGGTTCCTGTCCGAGGTCCCGCTGAAGAAGGTCTCGCTGCCGAAGTACACGACGGGCTGTGACGCCGTCGCCGAGAAGATCGCCTGCGACTATCCCGTGTACGACCTGAACAAGATCGTCAGCGCGAAGTTCGCCAAGTCCGGCAGCCCCGCCTACAACCTGGTGAAGAACTTCAACTGGACGAACGACGACCAGAACGAGGTCGCCAAGTACATCGCCCAGGACAAGATGTCCGACGAGGCGGCCGCGAAGAAGTGGGTCGACGCCAACAAGGACAAGGTGGACGCCTGGCTCAAGTAGGCCGAGTCGGGAGGACGGGTCGGACATGCCCGGCGGGCGGTGCGTGCAGGTGCGCGCCGCCCGCCGGGCATTGCCGTGTCCAGGGGCGTGTTTCGGGGCGTTCTCCGACGTCACGGACCCCTTGACACCCCCTTCCGGGACAGGCACATTGAGTTGCGCAACCTGAATCTCGTTGCGCACAAAGCAACTCCCGGTTTCGAGTTCGGAGGTTGGACGATGGCGGGACCCCGAGTGGTCATCATCGGAGCGGGCGTCGTGGGAGCGGCCCTGGCGGACGAGATCTCCGCACGCGGCTGGACCGAGGTGACCGTGGTCGACCAGGGCCCCCTCCCGGCCACCGGGGGCTCCAGCTCGCACGCGCCGGGCCTGGTCTTCCAGACGAACGCGTCGAAGACCATGACGGAGCTGGCGCGCTACACCGTCGAGAAGTTCTGTTCCCTCGAGGTGGACGGCAAGCCCTGCTTCCTCCAGGTCGGCGGCCTCGAAGTGGCGACCAGCCCCGAGCGCCTCGCCGAACTCCGGCGCCGCCACGGCTGGATCACCGCCTGGGGCATCGAGGCGCACCTGCTGACCCCCGACGAGTGCGTGGAGCGGCACCCGCTGGTCGACCGCGACAAGATCCTCGGCGGCCTCCTGATCCCCACCGACGGCCTCGCCAAGGCGGTCCTCGCCGTCGAGGCACAGATCCGCCGGGCCACCGAGCGCGGCGTGCGCTTCCTCGCCCGCCACGAAGTCCTCGACGTGAAGCAGAGCGAGGGCCGCGTCACCGGCGTGGTGACCGACCAGGGCGAGATCCCCGCCGACATCGTCGTGTGCTGTGCCGGCATCTGGGGCCCGAAGATCGCCCGCATGGTCGGGATGAACCTCCCGCTCACCCCGCTCGCCCACCAGCTCGCCTGGACCGGCCCGGTCCCCGCCCTCGCCGGCCAGACCGAGGAGGCGGTCCGCCCGATCCTGCGCCACCAGGACGCCGACCTCTACTACCGCGACCGCTTCGACGGCCTGGGCATCGGCTACTACGGCCACCGCCCGATGCCGGCCTCCGCCGACGACATCCTCTCCGTGGACGAGGCCGAACAGATGCCCTCGGTCCTGAAGTTCACCGAGGAGGACTTCGAGGACGCCTGGACCGAGACCCGGTCCCTGCTCCCGGCGACCAAGGAGGCGAAGGTCGAGGAGGGCATCAACGGCCTGTTCTCCTTCACCACCGACGGCTACCCGCTGCTCGGCGAGTCCCCTGACGTCAAGGGCTTCTGGGTCGCCGAGGCCGTGTGGGTCACCCACTCCGCGGGCGTCGGCCGGGCCGTCGCCGAATGGCTGGTCGACGGCTACTGCTCCTCCTTCGACCTGCACGAGTGCGACGTCAACCGCTTCGAGCCGCACCAGCTCTCCCCGGAGTACGTCCTGGCCCGCGACTGCCAGAACTTCGTCGAGGTCTACGACATCCTCCACCCCCTCCAGCCGGCCGGTGCCCCCCGCCCGATCCGCACCAGCCCCTTCCACGCCCGCCAGCAGGAGCACGGCGCGTTCTTCCTGGAGGCGAACGGCTGGGAGCGGCCCCAGTGGTACGAGGCCAACGCGGCGCTGGTGGACGGCCGTTCCATCACCACCCCGAACGACTGGGCCGCGCGGTACTGGTCCCCGATCGTCGGCGCCGAGGCCCAGGTCACCCGCGAGACGGTCGCGATGTACGACATGACGGCCCTCAAGCGTCTGGAGGTCAGCGGCCCCGGTGCCGCCGCCTTCCTGGAGCGGCTGTGCACCGGCAAGATCGACAAGTCGGTCGGCTCGGTGACGTACACCCTGCTCCTCGACCACGACGGCGGCATCCGCAGCGACATCACCGTCGCCCGCCTGGCCCGCGACCTGTTCCAGGTCGGTGCCAACGGCAACCTCGACCTCGACTGGTTCACCCGCCACCTGCCCGCCGACGGCACGGTGCAGGTCCGCGACATCACTCCGGGCACCTGCTGCATCGGCCTGTGGGGCCCGCTCGCCCGCGAGGTCCTGCAGCCGCTGACCGACGAGGACTTCTCCAACGAGGGGCTCAAGTACTTCCGCGCCAAGCGCGCCTACATCGGCTCGGTGCCGGTCATCGCGATGCGACTGTCGTACGTCGGCGAACTCGGCTGGGAGCTCTACACCACCGCCGACCAGGGCCTGAAGCTGTGGGACACCCTCTGGCAGGCGGCCGAGCCGCTGGGCGGCATCATCGCCGGCCGCGGCGCCTTCAACAGCCTCCGCCTGGAGAAGGGTTACCGCTCCTTCGGCACCGACATGACCTACGAGCACGACCCGTACGAGGCCGGCGTCGGCTTCGCCGTCAAGGCCGACAAGGACGACTTCATCGGCAAGGCGGCGCTGGAGCGGCGCAAGGCCGACGTGCGGCGCAGGCTCACCTGCCTCACCATCGACGACCCGCAGGCCGTCGTGATGGGCAAGGAGCCGGTGTACGACGGCGACCGCGCCGTCGGCTACGTCACCAGCGCCGCGTACGGCTACACGATCGGCAAGGGCATCGCCTACGCCTGGCTCCCGGCGGAACTGGCCACCCCTGGCACCACTGTGCACATCGGCTACTTCGACCAGCACGTCGAGGCCGTCGTCGCCGAGGAGCCCCTGTTCGACCCGACCATGTCCCGCCTTCGTGGCTGACCGTGCAGAAGGAGCACCGCCGGTGACCGCTCAACTGCTGGACGGCAAGGCGACCGCCGCCGCCATCCGTCGTGAACTGGCCGAGCGCGTGGCCAAGGTGACGGCCACGACCGGCCGCCCGCCGGGCCTCGGCACCGTCCTGGTCGGCGACGACCCGGGCAGCCACGCCTACGTCGCCGGGAAGCACCGCGACTGCGCCCAGGTCGGCATTGCCTCCTTGCGCCGCGAACTACCCGCCGACGCCACCCAACAGCAGGTCGAGGACGTCGTCGACGAACTCAACGCCGACCCGGCCTGCACCGGCTACATCGTCCAACTCCCGCTCCCGCGCCACCTGGACGCGAACGCCGTCCTCGCGCGCATGGACCCGGCCAAGGACGCCGACGGACTGCACCCGGTCAACCTCGGCCGGCTCGTCCTCGGCGTGGACGCCCCGCTGCCCTGCACCCCGCGCGGCATCGTCGAACTGCTGCGCCGCCACGACGTCCCGCTCGCCGGAGCCCGGGTCTGCGTGATCGGCCGGGGCATCACCGTCGGACGGCCCATCGGACTCCTGCTGACCCGCAGGTCGGAGAACGCCACCGTCACCCTGTGCCACACCGGAACCAAGGGCCTGGCCTGGCACGTGCGCGAGGCGGACATCGTCGTCGCCGCGGCCGGCTCGCCCGGACTGATCACCAAGGACATGCTGCGCCCCGGCGCGGCTGTCCTGGACGTCGGCATCACCCGCACCGAGGACGGGCTCGTCGGCGACGTCCACCCGGAGGTCGCCGAGGTCGCCGGATGGGTCGCGCCGATGCCCGGAGGAGTGGGACCCATGACCAGGGCGATGTTGCTCGCCAACGTCGTCGAGGCCGCCGAGAGGAACGCGAACGCCGTATGAACGCCCTGAACACCCGCCTCGCGGAGCTGGACCCCGAGGTCCACGCGGCCCTCCGTGCCGAGCTGCACCGGCAGCAGTCGACCCTGGAGATGATCGCCTCCGAGAACTTCGCCCCCACCGCCGTGATGGAGGCGCAGGGCTCGGTCGCGACGAACAAGTACGCCGAGGGCTACCCCGGCCGCCGCTACTACGGCGGCTGCGAGCACGTCGACGTCACCGAGCGCCTGGCCATCGAGCGTGTCAAGTCCGTCTTCGGGGCGGGCTTCGCCAACGTCCAGCCGCACTCGGGCGCGCAGGCGAACACCGCCGTGTTCTTCGCCCTGCTCAAGCCCGGCGACACCGTCCTCGGCCTCGACCTCGCGCACGGCGGTCACCTGACCCACGGCATGCGCATCAACTACAGCGGCAAGATGCTCAACGTCGTGCCGTACCACGTCTCCGAGAGTGACAACCTCGTCGACATGGACGAGGTGGAGCGACTCGCCAAGGAACACCGGCCCAAGATGATCATCGCGGGCTGGTCGGCGTACCCCAGGCAACTGGACTTCGCGGCCTTCCGCCGGATCGCCGACGAGGTCGGAGCCCTCCTCATGGTGGACATGGCGCACTTCGCCGGCCTGGTCGCCGCCGGACTGCACCCGAGCCCCGTCCCGCACGCCCACGTGATCACCACCACCACGCACAAGACGCTCGGCGGTCCCCGCGGCGGCGTCATCCTCACCAACGACGCCGACCTCGCCAAGAAGATCAACTCGGCGGTGTTCCCCGGCATGCAGGGCGGCCCGCTGGAGCACGTCATCGCCGCGAAAGCCGTCTCCTTCAAGGTCGCGGCGTCGCCCGAGTTCACCGAACGCCAGGCCCGCACCCTGGCCGGCGCCCGCATCCTCGCCGAGCGCCTCACCCGGCCCGACGCGGCCGCGGCCGGAGTGAAGGTGCTGACCGGCGGCACGGACGTCCACCTCGTCCTGGTCGACCTGCGGGACTCCGAACTCGACGGCAAGCAGGCCGAAGACCTCCTGCACGAGATCGGCATCACCGTCAACCGCAACGCCGTCCCCTTCGACCCGCGCCCGCCGATGGTCACCTCCGGCCTGCGCATCGGCACCCCGGCCCTCGCCACCCGGGGCTTCACCGAGCAGGACTTCACCGAGGTCGCCGACGTGATCGCGCTGGCCCTCCAGCCCGAGCCGGACGTGGCAGCCCTGCGCGCCCGCACCGAGGCGCTGGCCGCCGAGCACCCGCTCTACCCGCACCTTTCCGGCCCTTCAGGAGACGCCCGATGAGCCCCCGCACCCCCGGCGCCGACCTGCCCGACCACCCGGACCTGCTCTGGCGCAACCCCGAGCCCAAGCCGTCGTACGACGTGATCATCGTGGGCGGCGGCGGACACGGCCTGGCAACCGCCCACTACCTGGCGAAGAACCACGGCATCACCAACGTCGCGGTCCTGGAGAAGGGCTGGCTCGCGGGCGGCAACATGGCCCGCAACACCACGATCATCCGCTCCAACTACCTCTGGGACGAGAGCGCCGGCATCTACGAGCACGCGCTCAAGCTGTGGGAGGGACTGGAGGAGGAACTGGACTACCCGATCCTCTTCTCCCAGCGCGGCGTGCTGAACCTCGCCCACAGCCTCCAGGACGTCCGCGACAGCGTGCGCAGGGTCGAGGCCAACCGGCTCAACGGCGTCGACGCCGAATGGCTCGACGCGGACGGGGTCAAAGAGGTCTGCCCGATCGTCAACACCTCACCCGACGTGCGCTATCCGGTGCTCGGCGGCACCTACCAGCCGCGCGCCGGCATCGCCAAGCACGACTACGTGGCCTGGGGCTTCGCCCGCTCCGCGGACGCCGCCGGCATCGACATCATCCAGAACTGCGAGGTCACGGGTCTCGACGTGGTCGGCGACCGCGTGGTCGGCGTCCAGACCACCCTGGGGCCGATCGCGGCCGGCAAGGTGGCCCTGTGCTCGGCGGGCCACACCTCGGTCCTCGCCGCCATGGCCGGCATCGAACTGCCTGTCCAGAGCCACCCGTTGCAGGCGCTCGTCTCCGAGCTCCTGGAGCCCGTGCACCCGACGGTCGTCATGTCCAACGCCGTCCACGTGTACGTCAGCCAGGCACACAAGGGCGAGCTCGTGATGGGCGCGGGCATCGACGCCTACAACTCCTACACCCAGCGCGGCGCGTTCCACATCATCGAGGAGCAGATGGCGGCCGCCCTGGAGCTCTTCCCGGTGTTCGCGCGGGCCCATGTGCTGCGCACCTGGGGCGGCATCGTCGACGTCAGCCCCGACGCCTCGCCCATCGTCGGCCTCAGCCCGGTCGACAACCTCTACCTCAACTGCGGCTGGGGAACGGGCGGTTTCAAGGCCACCCCGGGCGTCGGCTGGGTCTACGCCCACACCATCGCCCACGACACCCCCCACGCCCTGAACGCCCCCTTCTCGCTCGACCGTTTCACCACCGGCGCGCTCGTCGACGAGCACGGCGCGGCCGCGGTGGCCCACTAGGGAGCCGAACCATGCTGCTCATTTCGTGCCCGTGGTGCGGGCCCCGTGACGAGGCCGAGTTCCACTACGGTGGCCAGGCCCATGTGCCCTACCCCGAGGACCCCGCAGCCCTCACCGACGAGGAGTGGGCGCGCTACCTCTTCTTCCGCGACAACCCCAAGGGACCGTTCGCGGAGCGGTGGAGCCATGCGGCGGGCTGCCGCAAGTGGTTCAACGCGGTGCGGAACACGGCGACGAACGAGATCCTCGCCGTTTACAAGGTGGGGGAGTCGCGCCCGGAGACGGTGGAGCCGCGGCCGGTGACTCCTCAGCCGGTCTTGGCTGTACCAACCCGTCTGGGGGTACCCCCTCTGGGGGAGCTTGAGGACGAGGCCCCTTCAGGGCCGACGGGGGTCCAGGGGGCAGAGCCCCTTGGCGGGGTCGAAGGGGCAGCGCCCCTGGAGGACGGGACGGGTAGGGGCGGCGGGGGCGACCATCCCTTCCGCACCCCCACCGGCGGCCGCATCGCCCGCGACACCCCCCTCACCTTCACCTTCGACGGCATCGCATACCAGGGCTACCGCGGCGACACCCTCGCCTCCGCCCTCCTCGCCAACGGCGTCATCCAGGCCGCCACCAGCATCAAGCTGGGCCGCCCCCGGGGCATCTTCTCCGCCGGCGTCGAAGAACCCAACGCCGTCATCCAGATCGAGGCTCCCTTCCCCGAGCCCATGCTCCCCGCCACGACCGTCGAACTCTACGACGGCCTGGTCGCGAGCAGCCTCCCGGGCCAGGGCCGCCTCGCCACCGAACCCGACCCCGCCCGCTACGACGCCGTCCACACCCACTGCGACCTGCTGGTCGTCGGCGCGGGGCCGGCCGGCCTCGCCGCCGCAGCGGCGGCAGCGCGCAGCGGCGCCCGCGTCATCCTCGCCGACGACCAGCCGGAACCCGGCGGCAGCCTGCTCGGCACCGGCGAGCACCTCGACTGGGCCGAGGCGACGCGCGCACGGCTCGAAGCCGCCCCCGAGGTGCGCGTCCTCGCCCGCACCACCGTCTTCGGGTACTACGACGACAACCACCTCCTCGCCGTCGAGCGCCGCACCAACCACCTCGGCGCCGACGCCCCAACCGACGTCTCCCGCGAGCGCGTCTGGCGGATCCGCGCCCGGCGCGTGGTCCTCGCGACCGGCGCCCACGAGCGTTCGCTGGCGTTCGGGGATAACGACCGCCCCGGCGTGATGCTGGCGGCGTCCGCCCGGACGTACCTGCACCGGTACGCCGTGCTGCCCGGCCGGCACGCGGTCGTGTTCACCACCAACGACAGCGCCTACGTCGCCGCACTCGACCTGGCGGCCGCGGGCGTGGACATCGCCGCCATCGTCGACACCCGGCCCGAGCCGGGACCGTGGGCGGAGCGTGCCCGGTCCGCCGGGATCGAGGTGCTCGCCGGGCACGCGGTGACCGGCACCGAGGGCGCGGACCGGCTCACCGCCGTGACGGTCGCGCCGTTCGGGGAGTCCGCCGGACAGCGGGAGTTCGCCGTCGACCTGCTCCTGGTCTCCGGCGGCTGGAACCCGGTCGCGCACCTGTACAGCCAGGCGGGCGGCAAGCTCCGCCACGACGAGGTGCTCGGCGCCTTCGTCCCGGACACCTGCCGTCAGGCGGTGGAGGTCGCGGGCAGCGCGAACGGGGCCTTCGACCTCGCGACGGTCCTCGCCCAGGGTGCGCAGGCCGGCGCCCGCGCGGTCGAGGCGGAGGGCTACACCGCCGAGGTGCCCGCCCTGCCGGCCGTGGCGGCCCAGCCGTACACCCCGCCCGCGCACGTGTTCACCATCCCCACCTCCATCGGTGCCCCCCGCTTCGTCGACCTTCAGCGCGACGTCACGGTCGACGACCTGGCGCGGGCGACCGGGGCGGGCCTGCGCTCGGTGGAGCACACCAAGCGCTACACCACCGCCGGTACCGGAGGCGACCAGGGCAGGACGGCCGGGGTCCTGGCGAGCGGGGTCGTCGCCGAACTCCTCGGCGTGGACATCTCGGCGCTCGGCCTGCCCACGTTCCGGCCGCCGTACACCCCCGTCTCCTTCGCCGCTCTCGCCGGCCGCGACCGCGGTGCGCTGAGCGATCCGGTCCGCACCACCGCCCTGCACGACTGGCACGTCGAGCGCGGCGCGCTCTTCGAGAACGTCGGCCAGTGGAAGCGGCCCTGGTACTACCCGCGAGGCGGCGAGGACATGGAGACCGCCGTACTGCGCGAGTGCCGCGCCGCCCGCGAGGGCGTGGCCTTCATGGACGCCTCCACGCTCGGCAAGATCGACGTGCAGGGCCCGGACGCCGGAGCCTTCCTCGACCTGCTCTACACCAACATGATGAGCACCCTGAAGGTCGGCATGATCCGCTACGGCGTGATGTGCCGCCCGGACGGGATGGTCTTCGACGACGGCACGGTCATCCGGCTCGCCCGGGACCGCTTCCTGGTCACCACCACGACCGGCAATGCGGCGGCGGTCCTGGACTGGATGGAGGAGTGGCTGCAGACCGAGTGGCCCGAGCTCCGGGTCCACTGCACCTCCGTGACCGAGCAGTGGGCCACCGTGGCCCTGGTCGGCCCGAAGTCCCGCGCGGTCCTCGGCTCGCTCGCGCCCGAACTGGCCGTCGGCAACGACGACTTCCCGTTCATGGCGTGGCGGGAGACGACCGTCGCCGGCATCGACGCGCGCGTGTGCCGGATCAGCTTCTCCGGCGAACTCGCCTACGAGATCAACGTGTCGCCGTGGGACGCCGTCACCCTGTGGGAGGCGCTGTACGAGGCCGGCGCGCCGTACGGCATCACCCCGTACGGCACCGAGACCATGCACGTCCTGCGCGCCGAGAAGGGCTACCCGATCGTCGGCCAGGACACCGACGGCACGGTCACCCCGCAGGACCTCGGCATGAGCTGGGTGGTGTCGAAGAAGAAGCCGGACTTCATCGGCAAGCGCTCCTACGCCCGCGCCGACACCGTCCGCCCCGACCGCAAGCACCTGGTCGGCCTGCTCCCCGAGGACCCGGCCTTCTTCCTGCCCGAGGGCACCCACCTGGTCGCCGACGGCGAACTGCCGGCCCCGCCCGTGCCGATGCTCGGTCACGTCACCTCCAGCTACCGCAGCGCGGCGCTCGGCCGGACCTTCGCGCTCGCCCTGGTCAAGGGCGGCCGGGACCGCATCGGCGAACGCCTCTACGCACCCGTCGGCGACCGGCTGGTCCCGGTGACCGTCGCAAGCCCCGTCCTCTACGACCCCGAGGGAGCCCGCCGCGATGGCTGACACCGCCCTGACCGCACGGCAGCGCAGCCCCTTGGCGCATGCCGCCCACCGACTGGCCGCCGCGACGCGCTCCTCCCGGGGCGCGATCCGCCTGGCCGAACTGCCCTTCCTGGCGCAGATCGACGTCCGGCTCGACGCCAAGGGCCCGGCGGCGGACGCCGTCGGCCTCGCCCTGGGACTCCAGCTGCCCCTGGAACCCGACACCGTCGTGCACGCGGGGGACGTGACCGTGGTGTGGCTCGGCCCCGACGAATGGCTGGTGGTGGGCCGGCCCGGTACCCAGCGGGACCTGGAGAGCCGGATCCGCTCGGCGGCGGGAGACGAACCGGTCTCCGTCACCGACGTCTCCGCCCAGCGCACCACCCTTCTGGTCGCCGGACCGCGCGCCCGGGACCTGCTGGCCCACGGGTGCGCGCTGGACCTGCACCCGCGCGCCTTCGGCCCCGGCCGCAGCGCCCAGACGACGCTGGCCCGCACCCAGGTCGTCCTGGTTGCCCGCGAGGAGGCGAGGGCCGGTTTCTGGGTCCTGGTGCGTTCCTCCTTCGCCGGCTACCTGACCGACTGGCTGCTGGACGCGGCCGTCGAGTACCGGTGAGCGGCCCGGCAGAGCGGCAGAAATGACCCGGCGGTGCCGGACCGACGAGGACAGTCGGCCCGGCACCGCCGTTCCATGTCCACCGGCCCGGCAGGCCGCCTCCCCGCAGAACGAGTACAAGAAAGGCCCGCAGCCGTGCGCGACGATGCCGAGGGCCGGCTGGAGGGGTGCGAGGTCGAATGTCCTACGGGTGCACGACGTGGCCTCGACGCTCGACGCGGTCCGGGTGGCCGCGCGCTGGGGCGCCGAAACGGCGGCCGCGGCGCCGGTGCCCCTGCAGCGCCTGGGCGCCTGACAGCGGTTCCCACGGCATTCCGAGGTGCGTGGGCGGACGGCCTGGAGCGCCGCCGTGTCCCCTCGCCCGAGGAGGCTCAGCCGATGTAGCCCATCCGGTGGCTGATCTCCTCCGCGCCCTTGACCAGCAGGGGCGCGAGCTCGTGCATGCGCTCCTCGGTGAAGCGGTACGCGGGACCGGAGGCGCTGATGGCGGCGATGACCTCGCCGTGGTGGGAGCGGACCGGGGCCGCCATGGCGTGCAGTCCGATCTCCAGTTCCTCCAGCGTCACCGCGTACCCGCGCTCGCGCGCCTCGGTGAGGTCTTTCTCCAGCCTCTTCCTGGCCGTCAGGGTGTGCGGCGTGAGCTTCTGCAGTCCGGAGGCCGCGAGCACTTCGTCGCGCTGCTTGGCCGGCAGGTGGGCGAGCAGGATCTTGCCGCTGGACGTGGCGTGCACCGGGGTGAGCTGCCCGACCCAGTTGTGGGTGCCGACGGCGCCCGGGCCGCGCACCTGGTAGAGGTTGACGGCGTAGTGCTCCTGAAGGACGGCGATGTTGACGGTCTCGCCGATCTCCTCACTGAGCCGCTCGCACACCTCCCGGCCCTGCTGGGTGATGTCGAGACGGCCCGTGACCGCGCCGGCCAGGCGCACGATCCCGAAACCGAGCCGGTACTTGCCGCGATCGGCCGCCTGCTCGACCAGACCCCGCGCCTCCAGCGCCCCGAGCAGACGGAACGCGGTCGACTTGTGGACGTCGATCTCGGCGGCGACCTCGCTGACACCCGCTTCCCCGCGCTGCGCGAGGATCTCCAGCACGCTGACGGCACGGTCGACGGACTGCACGCCGCTCACGGCGGGAGCCGTTGTTTCGCCATCTGCGCGGTAGTTGCTCATGATGCAACTATACGCATGGGCGGCCCGGATGACCCGTAGTTGCCGAGGGGGTTGCAGAGGGAGGTTATACGACGGCCCCCCGGGTCGGGAGGCCGTCTGCGCACGCGGATGTCAGCGGAACACGACCGTGCAGTTGCCGTTCACGAGCACGCGGCTCTCGCTGTGCCATTCCACGGCACGCGCGAGGACCCGGGCCTCGACGTCGCGGCCCATGGTGACCAGCTCGTCCGGGGCGTGCGAGTGGTTCACGCGGACGACGTCCTGCTCGATGATCGGGCCTTCGTCGAGGTCGGGGGTGACGTAGTGCGCCGTGGCCCCGACGAGCTTGACGCCGCGTTCGTGCGCTTGGTCGTAGGGCTTGGCGCCCTTGAAGCTCGGCAGGAAGGAGTGGTGGATGTTGATGGCCCGGCCGTCGAGCTTCTTGCACAGGTCGTCGGAGAGGATCTGCATGTAACGGGCGAGCACCACGAGGTCGATGCCGAGCTCGTCGACGAGTTCCAGCAGCCGGGCCTCCGCCTCGGCCTTGGTGTCCCTGGTCACCGGGATGTGGTGGAAGGGGATGCCGTAGTTGCGGGCCAGGGGCTCGAAATCGCGGTGGTTGGAGACGATCGCCGGGATCTCGATGTTAAGCGCGCCCGTGGACTGGCGGAAGAGCAGGTCGTTCAGGCAGTGGCCGAACTTCGACACCATGATCAGGGTGCGGGTCGGGGTCGAGGCGTCGTGCAGCTGCCAGGTGATCCGGTACGCCTCGGCGACCGGGCCGAATCCGGAGCGCAACTGCTCCAGGGACGTGGCCGGGTGCGAGACGTCGAAGTGCACCCGCATGAAGAAGCGGTCCTGGAGACGGTCGTCGAACTGCTGGCTCTCCAGGATGTTGCCGGAGTGGCTCATGAGGAAGCTGGTCACGGCGTGGACGAGGCCGGCCTGGTCGGGGCACGAGAGGGTGAGGACGAACTCGCGGCCGGGCTGCGGGCGAGGAGACATGGCATCCTCCGTGAATGCGTCATACGCAACGATGAGAGTGATACGCAACATCGTCGCGTCGGGGGCGAGGGGTGGTCAAGGGGTATGTCTTCTATGGCGCATTGAAGTGCGCAGTGCGCAACAACTGCTCAGGGTCGGCCGAGATGGCCGAGCCGGGCGAAGATCTCCTCGGCCGCGGCCCGCACCGCGGCGGCGCTGGAGGCCCTGCTGCCCGACCGCCCGCGCGACGACATCGCCCTCCTGGTGGCCCGCAGTCGGCTGCTGGACCCGGACCGGGTCGCCGACTGGGACGTGCCGGACGACCCCGCCGCCATCGGCCCCCCTGCGCACATGCGCCGCGCGGCCGCACCGACACCCAGGCCGGTGACCGACACAGTCTGTCCGGGACAAGTCTTCACCTGGAGGGTGCAGCCTGAGGCGAGGCGGGGCGATAAAGGGAGTGCGGGCGTTCGAGTCGCTGAGGTACGTTCCTGCCTGTTCGAAGGGGGACCCGAAGTGGCGAAACTGAACCAGATCATCGCTGTCGAGAAGGGTGTCAAGAGCAAGTCGCTCCAGGACATCACCGCCGCGCACCACAAGGTGCAGAAGCCGGCGCTGCTGGCTGGCATCTCGCGCACGTACCAGCCGAAGGACGAGGAGGGCGAGCAGCTGCCGCCCGAGTCCACGCGGGTACAGGTGCAGGCCGAGGACGTGCTGCGGGAGATGTCCGCGTCGCTCACCCGGCTCTTCGACGTGACCGCCACCAAGGACTGGGCGAACTGCGCGGCCCGCGCGGACGTCACGGTCGACGGCCGCACGATCGTCGCCGACGTTCCGGTCAGCTACCTCCTGTTCCTGGAGAAGCAGCTCACCGACCTGCACACGTTCGTCAGGAAACTGCCCACCCTCGACGCTGCCGAGTCCTGGTCCCACGACCCGTCGACGGACTGGTGGAAGACGGACCCGGTCCGCACGATCCGTACGAAGAAGGTCCCGCGCAACCACGTCAAGGCGGAGGCGACCGACAAGCACCCGGCGCAGGTGGAGGTGTACTACGAGGACGTGCCCATCGGGTACTGGACGACCGTGAAATTCTCCGGAGCCCTTCCGGCGCGGCGGGTGAACGAGCTGGTGGAGCGGGTCGAGAAGCTCCAGCAGGCGGTGAAGTTCGCCCGCGAGGAGGCCAACGGCGCCGAGGTCACCGACCAGCGCATCGGCGACGCGGTGTTCGGCTACCTGCTCGGCTGACACCGGCCACGGGTAGCATCCACGATCGCCCCCGCGTGCGAGCGCGGGGGTGCGCAACAGACGCGGGCCGGATTGAGGCCTGGTTCGCGTGATGAGCGCAAGCTGACACTGAAGTTCAGCCTGAAGCACGCGGTGACAGTGAAGGTTCGAGTCCTTCCCCCGGCACAGCACCACCCACGAGCCGGGGTAGCCCAACATGGCAGAGGCAGCCGCGGTCAATCTCAGACTCTCGCTCCAGTCTCAGCATCGCCGCCGATCGCCGGATCGAACGAGGCCGGACGAACGCCGTCGGATGCGAGTTCGAATCTCGCCTGCACCTCTCACGCGGTGCGGTAGTTCAAAGGAAGAACACGACGGCATGATGACTGATCCGTCCTCTTAAACGCCGCCGGCGTGCGCAATTGGGTGGCATCCCCAGGGGCCCGGGAGCTGGATACGACTCCCGGGCCCCGCCACGCTCCCGCAGAAGTAACCCGTAGCCGCGGACTGTTCGAGTGTCCTGACGCCGCAGGCGGCGGCCGGCATGGTGTCGGCCGCCGCCTGGCGGGAGGGAATCAGGTTCAGATGTGGGCCGAGCGGCGTGGCGTCAGCCGGTCGCGCTCCCCGCGACCCACTCGCTCCACGGCATGTTCCAGTCGCTGAGGCCGTTGCCCGGGGCCAGCGTGGTCTTGTCCGCGGAGTTCTTGACGATCACGACGTCACCGGTCAACGAGTGGTCGAAGAACCACGCGGCGGGCTGCTTGCCGTCGCCGCCACCCTTGACGTCCTTCAGACCCACGCAGCCGTGGCTGGTGTTGACCTTGCCGAAGACCGAGTCGGCACCCCAGTAGTTGCCGTGGATGAACGTGCCCGAGTCGGTCAGCCGCATGGCGTGCGGTACGGCCTTGATGTCGTACGAGGGCTTGCCGTCCTTCTCCGTGAGGCCGACGGTCGCCGCGTTCATGTGGACCTGCCGGTACTTCTCGGAGATGACCATCTGGCCGTTGTACGTGGGGTGCTCGGGGCTGCCGGACGAGATCGGGATGGTCCTGATCGTCTTGCCGTTCCGTACGACGGTCATCTGCTTCGTCTTGGCGTCGACGGTGCTGATCTGGCTCCGGCCGATCTTGAACGTGACCGTCTTCTGGACGCCGTAGGAAGTGAGCTTGACGGTGACGGTGGAGCCGGGCTGCCAGTAGTTCTGGGGGCGGAAGTCCAGGCGGTTGTCGTTGAACCAGTGACCGACGACCCGCTGGCCGCTGGTGGAGCTGACCTGGATCGCCGACTCCACGGCGGCCTTGTCGCTGATCGCCTTGTCGAAGTTGACGCTGACCGGCATGCCCACGCCGACGGTCGAGCCGGCCTCGGGGGAGACGTGCCCGATGAAGTTGTTGGCCGGGGAGACCGTGGTGATCGTGGCGTTCCCGGTGACGGAGCGGCCCTTGGCGTCCTCGGCCTCCGCGGCGATCTGATACTTGGTGGCCCGCTTCAGCGGTCCGTCCACCTTCCAGGACGTGCCGTCCGCGGCCAGGGCGCCCCGAACCTCGGTACCGGTCGCGACGGCGGTCATCACCACCTTGGTGAGCTTGCCGTCGCTGACAGTGACCTTGACGGGGTCGTTGATCCCGACGCTGTAGGCACCGTACCCGGGAGTGATCTTTATTCGGGCGTCGGAAGCGTCCTGGGCGGCGGCCTGATCTCCCTGCGCCTGCGTTTTCTGCTGGCTCCCGGTGTCGTTGCCGCCGGTGGCAGCGCTGCTGGTACCGCCGAGGGCCGTGAGCGCGAGTACGCCGCCGAGTACGCCGGCCGTAGCCATCAGCCCCGTGCGTCGCTTACGTACCGTGATCAAACGCTTCTCCCATGCCACTGGTCGTTGAATCCCTGGAGCCGGTTACCGAGGAGCAGCCGACTTCAAAGAACCATTTATGCATCCATGTGACCTGAAGCGGGCAAATTGTGTCGAATTCCACGCGCCGCGAGAGCGCCCGGCGGCGCCTCGGCTCACGCCGGTCCCGCGGTGGTCTGCCTGATCTGGAGGGAGCTGCGCAGCACCACGGTGCGCAGCGGCTGCTCCTTTCCGGAGATCCGGTCCAGCAGCAGTCCGGCCGCGGTCCGCCCCAGGTCGTACGAGGGCACCTGGACCGTGGTCAGGCCGGGATGCACCAGTGGCGCCCAGGGCACCTCGCCGAACGACAGGACGCCGATCTCCGGTGGTTCCAGCCCCGCCTCGCGCACCGCCTGCAGCGCCCCCACGGCCATCAGGTTGTTGGCCGCGAAAACCGCGTCCGGCCGCTGCGGCAGCGCGAGCAGATCGGTCATGGCCGTGTACCCGCCCTCGACCTTGAAGTCGGCGTGCCGGGTGTAGTCGTGCAGCAGGTCCACGTCATGGGCTGAAGTGGTGGGAGCAGATGGAGTGGCGTGAGTGGCCGCAGCGCCCCCGTCGGCGTCCAGGAATCTCCGTAGCGCCCTGCGGTAGCCGGCGAGCCGTTCCTCGGCGGTGGAGGCGCCCTGCGGGCCGGTGATGCAGGCGATCCGCCGGTAGCCGCGGGCCAGCAGGTGGGTGGTGGCGGCCGCGCCGCCTTCCTCGTTGTCCACCAGTACGGCGTCCACTCCGGCCCCGCCGGGGCGGCGGTCCACCGCGACCACCGGTATGCCGCGGCTCTGCAGGGGCGACACGTCGGTGCGGCTCTGGGACGCGGCGGCCACGATGACGCCCGCCATCCGCTCGGCGACCGCGATGTCCAGATAGCGCCGTTCCTTGTCGACGTTCCCGTCCGTGTTGCACAGCACCACCGAGAAGCTGGTCCGCTGGGCGGCGTCCTCGACGCCGCGGGCCAGCGCCGTGAAGAACGGGTTCTCGATGTCCGGGATGATCAGTCCGACGAGGCTGCTGCGCCGCATCCGCAGCGAACGGGCGACCCGGTTTGGGGCGAAGCCCAGCTCGGCCGCCGCGCGCCGGACCCGCTCGGCGCGCTCGGCCGTGACACGGCCCCCGTTCAGGACGCGGGAGACCGTGGCGGGGGAGACCCCGGCGGCCTGGGCCACGTCGTTGATCGTCGTCATCGGTCCTCCGACCTCTCGCCCGACCTGTACCGGACTCTTGACACCCTCGGAGATCAAACCCTACGTTCCCTCTGAAAAGGATTTCAAGAGCCCGCTGGGCCATCCACCGCTGTAAGGCGGCCATTCCTGAACCACTTTCCTTTGCTGGAGGGGTTTGGTGCGCGATCTCATGAAATCGATTTCCTGATCCTGTTCCTATTCCTACTACGGCACCTGTGCACCATGGAGGTCCGCGATGGCGCGGATGAACGCGGACGGCGCGGCATGAGCGGCGCGCCGCCCGCCCTGCTGCGAATGCGGGGCATCAGCAAGGAGTTCCCGGGCGTCCGGGCGCTCAGCGACGTCGAACTGACCGTCCACCCCGGCGAGGTGGTGGCCCTGCTCGGCGAGAACGGCGCCGGCAAGTCGACGCTGATGAACATCCTCGCCGGAGTCCACGCCGACTACGAGGGCACCATCGAGATCGACGGTGAGCCGGTGCGGATCCACTCACCGAAGCACGCCCAGCAGCACGGCATCGCGATGATCCACCAGGAGCTCAACCTGGTGCCCGAGCTGTCCGTGTCGGACAACGTCTTCCTCGGCCGCGAACTGCGCACCGCACGCGGCACCCTGGACCGCGCGGCGATGCACGCCCGCACCGCGGAGCTGCTGGCCGACCTCGGCCTCTCCCTGCCCCCCGGGCGGCTGGTCCGCGACTGCCGCATCGCCGAACAGCAGCTCGTCGAGGTGGCCAAGGCACTGAACGGCACCCTGCGGATCCTGGTCCTGGACGAGCCGACGTCCGCGCTCGCCGAGGCCGAGGTGGAGCGGCTGTTCGCCGTGATCCGCCGGCTGGCGGCCCGGGGCGTCGGGCTGATCTACATCTCCCACCGGCTGGAGGAACTGGAGGAGATCGCCGACTCGGCGACCGTGCTGCGCGACGGCACCTTCGCGGGCCACCGCCCGATCGCCGGCACCGACCGCGCCGAACTGGTGCGGCTGATGGTCGGACGGCCGCTCGGGGAGCTGTTCCCCCGGGCGCCGGAGCAGCGGTCCGACGGCCCGGTACGACTGCGCGTGAAGGGTCTTACGACCACTCCCGCGCCCGCCGGCACCCGTACGCCCCTGCACTCGGTGGACCTCGAGGTGCGGGCCGGGGAGATCCTCGGCGTGGCCGGGCTGATGGGCGCCGGGCGCAGCGAGGTGCTGGAGGCCCTCTTCGGCGCCGGCGACCGCGTGCGCGGCGAGATCACGCTGAACGACCGCCCGTACACCCCGCACACCCCTCGTACGGCGATCCGCCGGGGCATCGCCCTGGTCGCCGAGGACCGCAAGGCGCAGAGCCTGGTGATCGGCAACACCGTACGGTTCAACACCACCCTCGCCGCCCTCGACCGCTACCTCAGGCCGTGGCGCACGGTGGACGCCCGCCGCGAGAAGGCGGCCGCGGCCGGCAAGGTCGCCGAGCTGCGCACCAAGACGCACAGCCTGGACGCGGTGGTCGGCACCCTCTCCGGCGGCAACCAGCAGAAGGTGGTGCTGGCCAAGTGCCTGCTCACCGAGCCCTCGGTGCTGTTGCTCGACGAGCCGACGCGGGGGATCGACGTCGGGGCCAAGGCGGAGATCCACGCCCTGATGGACGCCCTCGCCAAGCAGGGCACCGCGATCATCGCCGTCTCCTCCGAGCTTCCGGAGCTGATCGGCATGTGCGACCGGATCATCGTCCTCTGCGAGGGGCGGCTGACCGGCGAGTTCCATCGCGACCCGGCCCACGGGCCGGCCGCGACCCAGGAAGCCATCCTCACCGCGGCGATGGCACGGCAGAACGTTGTGGCCGGACCACCGGCGGACGGGAACGAGGCAGAGAAATGAGCAAGACACTCCCACCGGCCGACACGGCCACCGGGACCGGTGAGCAGCTCCAGACGCTGCGCGAGCGCCTGTCCCGGGCCCTGCCGGCACTCGGCTCGCTGCAGAGCTACATCGGCCTGCTGCTGGTGGTCGCCGTCGGCATCGTCACCAAGGGCCAGATCTTCTGGAACCAGGACAACCTCACCAACGCCGTCACCGCGTTCGCCTCGCGCGGCATCCTCGCGGTCGGCGTCACCCTGGTCATCCTCACCGCGGGGATCGACCTGTCCGTGGGTTCGGTGCTGGGCATCGGTTCCATGACCGCGGCGATGCTGCTGGTCCACCAGGGCCTGTCGCCCTGGGCGATCGTCCCGCTGTGCGCGCTGGTGGGTGCGTTCTTCGGCCTCCTCAACGGGATCGGCACCACCTGGCTGCGCATCCAGTCCTTCGTGATGACCCTGGCCATGCTCTCGGTGGTGCGCGGCATCGACCGGCAGATGAGCGACAACGTGGCCGTCGGTGTGCAGTTGGTGGACCCGCACGGCCACCTCACCCCCAAGGCCGAGGCGTTCGCCGCGCTGGGCACCCCCGGGCACACCCTGATCGCGGGCATCGGCTACCCCGTGTTCGCGTTCGTCGCGGTCTGCGTCCTGGTCCAACTGCTGCTCTCCAGGACCCGGTTCGGCCGGCATGTGTACGCCGTGGGCGGCAACCCCACCGCCGCCCGGCTCTCCGGGGTCAACGTCAACCTGGTGATCATCGCCGTCTTCACGCTGTGCGGCCTGCTGGCCGGCTTCGCCGGTCCGATCGACGCCGCCTACAGCGCCTCGGCCGACCCGATGGCCGGCACCTCCTACGAGCTGGACGCCATTGCCGCGGCCGTCATCGGCGGCACCAGTCTGGCCGGCGGCAAGGGCACCATCACCGGCACCGCCATCGGCGCCCTGATCCTCACCCTGCTCGACAACATCCTCGGGCTCAACGCGATCAGCGACAACATGCAGATGATCATCAAGGGCCTCATCGTCGTCGCCGCCGTCGTGCTGCAGCGCCCGGGCTTCCTCCAGCCCCTCATCGAGCCGCTGCGCCGTCTGCGCACCCGCGCCTGACCTTCCCCGCGCCCCCGGCATCCCCGGCCCCCCACACTCCCCGGCGCTCCCGGCCCCCTTCACCCCCCCCGCACCACCGCTCACGCTCACCCTCACCCTCACCCACGCAAGGAGTCCCCTGTGTCCGCTGTGTCCCTGAGCCGCACCGCTGTGGCCGTCGCCGGCGCGGTCGCCACCGTCGCCGCCCTCACCTCCTGCGCCGCCCACGCGCCGAAGACCGACGCCGCCGGCTCGGGCAGCGGCGGCAAGAAGACGTTCGTGGTCGGCTACTCCCAGTCCAACAACGCCGAGCCGTACCGCGCCCAGCTCAACGAGCAGCTCCAGTACTTCGTCAAGAAGTACCCGGACCTCAAGCTGCTGCCCATCACGGACGCGCACCAGGACAGCGCCACCCAGGTGAGCCAGGTGCAGAACTTCATCCAGCAGAAGGTCGACGTCCTGATCCTCTCGCCCAACGAGCCGGCCCCGCTGACCGCGGCGGTGCAGCAGGCGTGCAACGCGCACATCCCGGTCATCGTCCTGGACCGCACGGTGAACACCGACTGCTACACGTCCTTCATCGGCGGCGACAACTACAAGATCGGCAAGATGGCCGGTGAGGCGGCGGTGAAGGCCCTGCCGCACGGCGGCAACGTGGCCGAGCTGCAGGGGACCCTGTCCGACCAGCCGCAGATCGACCGCGACAAGGGCTTCAGAGACGCCATCGCCGGACACGGCATCAACGTCGTGTACCACCAGGAGGCGAAGTGGCTGAAGGCCAACGCCACCGCGATCACGCAGCGTTGGCTCGCCCAGAACAAGAAGATCGACCTCGTCTACGGCGAGAACGACGACATGGCCCTCGGCGCCGTCCTCGCCGCCCGCGGCGCCCGCAAGGCCGACGGCATCAAGTTCATCGGCATCGACGGCCTCGCCATCCCGACCGGGGGCATCCGCGCCGTGCAGCTCGGCCAGATGTACACCACCTTCATCTACCCGACCGGCGCCCAGGAGGCGGCGGACACCGCCGAGGCCATCGCGCACGGAAAGACCGTCAGCAAGAAGCAGACCCTGGAGACCACCGCGATCACCAAGGACAACGCCGCGGAGATCTACAAGCGGTACGACATGTCCGCCAAGCTCGGCTGACCCGCCCCGACCCGACCCCCGGAGACCGGAGAACCCATGGCCCTGGCCATGGGTTCTCCGGCATTCCCGCCGCCCGTCCGCGAGGTCGATCCATGGCGAGTGGGATCAGGGGGCGAGGACGCGGGCGCGGCAGGCCGACGGTGTGCCCCAGGAGGAGCGCAGCGCGCGGGCCTTGCGGATCCACAGGGACAGGTCCAGCTCCTCGGTGTAGCCGAGGGCGCCGTGGATCTGGAGGGCGGTGCGGGCGGCGGCGTAGGCGGCCTCGCAGGAGGAGACCTTCGCCGCGGCGATGTCCCGACCCGCGTCCGGGTCGTGCGAGGCGAGGGCCAGGGCCGCGGCGTGGACCAGGGGCTGGGCGAACTCCAGGGCGAGGAGTGTGTCGGCGAGGCGATGCTTCACCGCCTGGAAGGAGCCGATGGCCACCCCGAACTGGGTGCGCTGCCGGGCATGGGCGACGGTCCGGTCCAGCAGGGCGCGGCCCAGCCCGAGGGCCTGGGCGGCGGTGGCCAGTGCGGCGACATCGGCGGCGTGCGCGGCCGCGGCGAGCACCTCGGGCCCCCGCGCCAGGACGGTTCCGCCACGTGGGCGGGCCAGGCGGCGGGCCGGGTCGAGGGAGGGCTGGGGGTCGCCGTGGTCCTGCGTGAGGCGTACGGTGTCGCGCTCGACGACGAACACCGCGTCGGCGGCGTCTGCGTCCAGGGCGTAGGGGCTCTCGGTGGAGAGCAGGCACAGGGAGGCGATGGTCTTGCCGTCGGCGATGCCGGGCAGCCAGGCGGCGGCCGCGGTTTCGTTGCCCTGGGGGACCTGGAGGTCCAGGCGGTTCACGCGGACCTGGCGGTTCAGGAGGTCCAGGCGGTCCAGGAGGGCGGCGGCGGCCACCGTCTCCACCAAGGGGCCCGGCACCGCGTGGCGGCCCAACTCGACGAAGGAGACGGCCAGTTCGATGGGCAGCACACCCAAACCGCCGTGCTCATCGGAGACCGCGAGGCCGAAGACCCCCGCCTCCGCCAGCCGGGCCCACAGGGCGCGTCCGGGGCCGTGGTCCCCGCCCGCCCAGGCCCGGACGGCCGCGGGGGTGCCTGCCGCCGCCAGCATGCCGTCCAGCGAGCGGGCGAACTCCCGCTGCTCGTCGTCGAGGAGGAACCGCATCACCGGCGTCCCTTCGGCAGGCCGAGCAGCCGCTCGGCGATGATGTCGCGCTGGATCTCGTTGGTGCCGGCGTAGATGGGGCCCGCGAGGGAGAAGGTGTAGCCCTCGGCCCAGCCGCCGTGCGCGGGCGCTTCCCCGGCTTCGTCGGAGAGTTCGCCGTACGGGCCGAGCAGGTCGAGGGCGGTTTCGTGCAGAGCGATGTCCAGCTCGGACCAGAAGACCTTGTTGAGGCTCGACTCCGCGCCGATCGACCCCCCGGCCGCCAGCCGCGAGGCGCCCGCGAAGGTGAACAACTGGTAGGCGCGGGCGCCGATCACCGCGTCGGCGACCCGGTTGCGCAGCGCGGTGTCGGACGGGTCGGCCCGCTCGCGCCACAGCCGGGTCAGCCGGTCGGCGGCCGCGGTGAAACGACCCGGGCTGCGCAGGGTGAGCCCGCGCTCGTTGCCCGCCGTGCTCATCGCCACCCGCCAGCCCTGGCCCACCTCGCCGATCACGTCCTCGTCGGGCACGAAGACGTCGTCGAGGAACAGCTCGGCGAAGGCCGGCTTGCCGTCGAGCCGCCCGATGGGCCGTACCGTCACCCCGTCGGCGTCCAGCGGGAACATCAGGTAGGTCAGGCCCCTGTGGGGCTTGTCCGCGCCAGGATCGCTGCGGAACAGGCCGAAGGCGCGGTCGGCGAACGCGGCCCGCGACGACCAGGTCTTCTGACCGCTGAGCAGCCAGCCGCCGTCGGTGCGCCGGGCCGTGGAGCGCAGCGAGGCGAGGTCGGAACCGGCTTCCGGCTCGGACCAGGCCTGGGCCCAGATCACCTCGCCGCTCGCCATGGACGGCAGGATGCGGGCGCGCTGCTCGGCCGTCCCGTGCTCGAACAGGGTCAGGGCCAGGAGGTTGATGCCGTTCTGGCTGACCCGGCCGGGCGCGCCCGCCGCGTAGTACTCCTCCTCGAAGATCAGCCACTGGAGGATCGAGGCGCCCCGGCCGCCGTACTCCTCGGGCCAGGAGACCACCGACCAGCGGTCGGCGGACAACGTGCGCTCCCACTCCCGGTGGGCCGCGAAGCCCTCCGCCGTCTCCAGCGAGGGCAGCGGGCGCTCGGGCACACGGGCGGCGAGCCAGGCGCGGGCCTCGGCCCGGAAGGCGTCCTCGGCGGCGGTGAAGGTGAGATCCATCAGGCCCCGGCCTCCGCCCGGATGGCCAACCACAGTGCACGATCGGCGAGTTCGGCGCGCGGTTCGACGTGGTCCCAGCAGCTGTGACGTTCGGTGTGGACGGGCTCCGTGGGTGTGGTGCGGGCAGCGGACATCTGCCCTCCTTCCCTAACAAGTGTTTGGTAGGTTAATCTAACGGGCTGTCAGCCGTCGAGAGCCCTCCACAGCCGCCGATGAGCTGCCTGCCCAAGGAGGCCCGCCCATGACCTCGCCCGCGCCTACCCCACCCCCGTACGTCCCCGGCCACGGTCTCCTCCGAGACCGCACTGCCGTCATCACCGCCGCCGCCGGCGCCGGTATCGGGGGCGCCACCGCACGGCGGTTGCTGGAGGAGGGCGCGCGTGTCGTCCTCTCCGACGCCCACGCCCGCAGGCTCAAGGAGTCCGAAGCGGAACTGGCCGCGGCCTTCGGCGCGGACCGTGTTGCGGCGCTGACCTGTGACGTCACCGACGAGACCCAGGTCGCCGCGCTGTTCGACCTCGCCGAGGAACGGCACGGCCGCCTGGACATCGTCGTCAACAACGCCGGACTCGGCGGCACCGCCGACCTCGTCGACATGACCGACGAACAGTGGGACAAGGTCCTCGACGTCACCCTGAACGGCACCTTCCGCTGCACCCGCGCCGCGCTGCGCCGGATGAAGGCGGCGGGCGGCGGGGGCGTCGTCGTCAACAACGCCTCCGTGATCGGCTGGCGCGCGCAGAAGGGTCAGGCGCACTACGCCGCCGCCAAGGCCGGCGTCATGGCGCTCACCCGCTGCGCCGCCGTCGAGGCCGCCGAGTACGGGGTACGGGTCAACGCCGTGTCGCCCAGCCTCGCCATGCACCCGCACCTGGCGAAGGTCACCACCCCGGAACTGCTGGAGGACCTGACCTCCCGCGAGGCCTTCGGCCGCTGTGCCGAGCCGTGGGAGGTGGCCAACGTCATCGTCTTCCTGGCGTCCGGCTACTCCTCGTACATGACGGGGGAGATCGTGTCGGTCAGCAGCCAGCACCCTTGAGACGGGGTGCACCTGACCTGACGTCGTAGACACGGAACGAGTCCCAAGAGGAGTGGCCATGGCCGAGGCATACATCGTCGAAGCGGTCCGCACGCCCGTCGGGCGGCGCGGCGGAGGACTCAGCGCGGTCCATCCCGCCGACCTCGGCGCACACGTGCTCAATGCGCTGGTGACGCGCTCGGGCATCGATCCGGCCGCCGTCGAGGACGTCGTCTTCGGCTGCCTGGACACCGTCGGCCCGCAGGCCGGCGACATAGCCCGTACCTGCTGGCTGGCGGCCGGGCTGCCCGAGGAGGTGCCGGGCGTCACGGTGGACCGGCAGTGCGGCTCCTCGCAGCAGGCCCTGCACTTCGCCGCCCAGGGCGTCCTGTCCGGCACCCAGGATCTGGTGGTGGCGGGCGGCGTGCAGAACATGTCGCAGATCCCCATCGCCTTCGCCAGCCGGCAGGCCGCCGAGCCGCTCGGCCTGACCGAGGGCCCCTACGCCGGCTCCCAGGGCTGGCGGACCCGCTACGGCGACCAGCCGGTCAACCAGTTCCACGGCGCCGAACTCATCGCGGAGAAGTGGGGCATCTCCCGCCGGGACATGGAGGAGTTCGCGCTGCGCTCCCACCAGCGGGCGGTCCGGGCCATCGACGAGGGCCGCTTCGAGCGCGAGATCACCCCGTACGGGGACGTGACGACCGACGAGGGCCCGCGCCGGGACACCGGCCTGGAGAAGATGGCGGGCCTCAAGCCGCTGGTCGAGGGCGGCCGGCTGACCGCCGCCGTCTCCTCCCAGGTCTCCGACGGCGCCTCGGCGCTGCTGATCGCGAGCGAACGAGCCGTACGGGAACACGGTCTGACCCCCCGCGCCCGCGTCCACCACCTCTCGGTGCGCGGCGAGGACCCGATCCGGATGCTGTCCGCGCCCATCCCCGCCACGGCGTACGCGCTGAAGAAGGCCGGGATGACGCTCGACGACATCGACCTGGTCGAGATCAACGAGGCGTTCGCCTCCGTCGTGCTGGCGTGGCTGAAGGAGACCGGCGCCGACCCGGAGAAGGTCAACGTCAACGGCGGCGCCATCGCCCTCGGCCACCCCCTGGGCGCCACCGGCACCAAGCTCATGACCACCCTGCTGCACGAGCTGGAGCGCACCGGTGGCCGCTACGGCCTGCAGACGATGTGCGAGGGCGGCGGCCAGGCCAACGTCACCATCATCGAGCGGCTCTGAGACGCGGACCGGTTGTGAGACGTGGGCTGTTCTGAGGAGGTCGCGCATGAGGCCGCCCGAAGTGATCCTTTTTCAGCGGCTCGCGGAGGGCAGGGCGCGGAGCGTGGCCTGTGCCTCGGTCATGATCCGGTCGACGAGTTCGGCGCAGGACGGCAGATCGTCGATCAGGCCGGCGACCTGGCCCGAGGCCATCACACCGAGGTCGGTGCGGCCGTCGACCATCGACGCCTTGAGCAGCATGGGAGTGTTGGCGGCCAGCAGGATCTGACTCCACGTCAGTTCCTTGCCGTGCTTCATCGCCAGGCCGTCGCGGACCATCCGCGGCCAGCTCATGCCGCTCTCACGCCGGAAGGCCGCGGCGTGGCGGATCGCCCGCAGCAGCGCGGCGGCCCGGCCCGAGCGCTCCAGCGCGTCGACCAATTCCGTGCGCAGCACCCGGTGCGGCAGGCCGTCCACCTTGGTGGTGACGGTGACGTCCTTGACGGTCGCGGCCAGGTACTTGGCCTTGACCGCATCGGGGACGGTGCTGTCCGAGGTGAGCAGGAAGCGGGTGCCCATGGCGATCCCGGCGGCGCCGTAGGCCAGCGCGGCGACCAGGCCGCGTCCGTCGTGGAAGCCGCCGGCCGCGATCACCGGGATGTCCACGGCGTCCACGACCTGGGGGAGCAGGACGGTGGTGGCGACGTTTCCGGTGTGGCCGCCGCCCTCGCCACCCTGCACCACCACGGCGTCGGCGCCCCACGCGGCGACCTTCTCGGCGTGCCGCCTGGCGCCGACGGACGGGATGACGACCACCCGGGCGTCCTTGAGCCGGGCGATCAGCTCCCGGGAGGGCGCGAGCGCGAACGAGGCGACCTTCACCCCCTCCTCGATGATGATCCGCACCCGCTCGGCCGCGTCCCCGGCGTCCGCCCGCAGATTGACACCGAACGGCGCGTCCGTACGGGACTTGACCTCACGGACGGCGGAGCGGAGGTGCTCGACGGTCATGGTGGCCGAGGCGAGGATGCCCAGCGCGCCGGCCTCGGCGACGGCCGAGACCAGCCGGGGCCCGGCCACCCACCCCATGCCGGTCTGCACGACGGGGTGCCGGACGCCGACGAGCTTGGTCAGCGGGGTGTCGAGGGTGAAGCTCATGCCGGCACCTCGCGGTCTCGCAGCCCCTTCGGGTCGACGGCCTCGCGGATCAGCCGCAGCTCCTCGTCGGTGGGGTCGCGGGTGTACGGCACCTCGTCGGGGATCGTCAGCGTGAAGCCGGTGGCCCGGGCGACCTGCTCGACGGTGACTCCCGGATGCAGCGAGCGCAGCCGCATCGTGCGGTCCGAGGTGTCGAAGTCGAAGATGCCGAGGTCGCTGATGACCTCCGGGATGCGGTGGTAGCGGGTCGCGGAGTGGCCGGCCGCGGCGGCACGGTCGTAACCGACTCCGCTGACCATGTCGACCCGCTCGACGAACACGCGCGGGGAGTGCTTGGGAACCCAGTAACTCGTGGGGTTATTGAGGGTGTTGACGGGGGCGCCGCGCACGCCGAGCAACTGCCGCGCCGGTCGGGCCCAGTCGCCGATGCAGGAGATGTTCTGGTTGCCGTACCGGTCGAGTTGGGCGGCGCCCATCATCACGTGCCGCCGTCCGGTGGCGACCAGGGCCAGGTGCTGGCGGTAGGGCAGCCAGCCCTCCACCACCTCGGCCCGCGCGCCGATCGCCGGTACATCGCCGATGAGCAGCGCCTCGCCGTCGGTCAGCAGCAGCTCGGGGGAGAAGGTGAGCTTCGCCAGCCGGGCCGCGATCATCGGGACGGTGCCCATCGGGCTGGCCAGCACCTCGCCCGCGCCCCGCCAGGCCTCGGCGCAGGCGACGACGCAGTACTCGGCCCGCGTCGCCGTCGTCGTACGACTGCTCATGCTGCTGCTTCCTCCTCGTGGAACGCCGCGACGGCGGCCTGGTACGCGTCCTCGTCGCCGGACAGGAACCGCTCGGTGAACGCCCGCCAGGTCTCGGGGTCCTTGGCGGCCAGGGCGTAGGCACGCTGGAACGCCTCGTCGCGGTCGTAGTCCGGGGCGCAGGAGGTGAAGTGCGCGCCGTTCGGGGACTCGACGACGCCGTTGACGAACGCGCGCTTGATGAGCAGGGTCTGCGGTCCGGCGTCCTTGAGCAGGTCCGCGCTGTCCACGATCCGCTCGCAGGAGACGTAAGCGGCATCGGCGGCCTCGCAGAACAGGTCGTCGAAGTAGGGGTCGGGGCCGAGGTATTGCGCATTGCCGTGCCGGTCCGCCCGGTTGAGGTGGACGAGGGCCGCGTCCAGGCGCAGGGCGGGTGCGGCGACCAGCTCCTCGCCGTCCTCGTACGGCGATCTCACCGTCCGCAGCTGGGGATTGACCCGCATCACGTCCGAGGCGAGGCCCGCCCGGATGGGCATGAACGGCAGCCGGTGCGCGGCCGCCGTCAGGCCCCACATGAACATCGCCTCGTCCAGCTCCACCAGCTCCAGCGCACCCTGCTGCCGGGCCGCGGCGAAGTGGGGCTCCAGGGGGATGGAGTCGAGGGTCGCGAAGGCCGCGACGAGCTTGCGGATCTTCCCGGCGGCGGCCAGCAGCCCGACGTCGGGGCCGCCGTAGGAGACGACGGTCAGGTCGGTGACGTCCGAGCGCAGCAGCGCGCGCACCAGCGCCATCGGCTTGCGCCGCGAACCCCAGCCGCCGATGCCGATCGTCATGCCGCTGCGCAGGCGGCCGACGACGTCCTCGGGGGTCATCGTCTTGTTCCTCAACGCCGGTCCTCCTTGGTCGATTTCCTCAACGCCGGTCCTCCCTGGCCGATACGAACGCGTCGCGGTGCTTGTCGGCGATGCCGCTGAGGTTCGCCTCGAAGGTGAAGCCCTGTTCGAAGCGGTAGCTGCGGCGGACGTCCACCGGGTCGATGCCGTTGATCGCGGCCTTGGCGAGGCGGATGAGGGAGCCGTCCTTGGTGGCGATCTCCCGCGCCAACTCCATGGCTGCCTCGGTGAGTTGCTCGCGGGGAACGACCCGCCACACCGAGCCGTGCCGGTGCAGCTCCTCGGCGGTGACGGTGCGCGAGGTGTAGTACAGGGCCCGCATCAGGTGCTGGGGGACCAGCCGGGCCAGATGGGTGGCGGCGCCGAGTGCGCCCCGGTCCAGTTCGGGCAGGCCGAAGGTCGCGTCCTCGCTTGCCACGATCGCGTCGGCGTTCCCCACCAGGCCGATGCCGCCGCCCAGGCAGAAGCCGTGCACGGCGGCGACCACCGGTACCTCGCAGTCGTACACCGCCGCGAACGCCTCGAAGCAGCCGCGGTTGGCGCCGATGAGGGCGTTGTGCCCGGCCGTGCGCTGCATCTCCTTGATGTCGACGCCCGCGTTGAAACCCCGGCCTGCGGCGGTGAGCACGACGCAGCGCACCTTCGGGTCGGCCCCGGCGGCGCGCACGGCGGCGGCCAGGTCGTACCAGCCCTGTACGGGAAGGGCGTTGACCGGGGGGAAGTCCACGGTGACGACGGCGACGCCCTGTTCCGGGGCGGAGGTGGAGACACCCATGGGCAGATCAGCTACCTTTCCACCAAACGTTTGTTAGGTCGCAAGGTAGCAGCGGTCCGCTCACTGCGGGAGGTGCCCATTGGCAGCGATCATCGATCTGTCGGGTTCCGTGGCCGTCGTCACCGGTGGCACGCGGGGCGTCGGCGCGGGGATCACCCGGGCCCTGCTCGCCGCGGGCGCGGAGGTCGTGGCCTGCGCGCGACGGCCTCCGGACCAGCCCGTGGAGGCGGCCGGGCGCACGGCCCGCTTCCTCCCCGTCGATCTGCGCGACGCGGAATGCGTCAATGGCCTCTTCACGCAGGTGCGCAGCGAGTACGGCCGGCTGGACACCCTGGTCAACAACGCCGGAGGCACCCCCTTCCGGCTGCTCGGCGAGGGCGGAGCGGAAGGAGCCGAACGGCACGCCCGTGTCGTCGAGTTGAACCTGCTCGCCCCCCTGACCGCCTCGCTCGCCGCGTACGAGGTGATGCGCCACCAAGGCGGCGGCGGGTCGATCGTGATGATCGGCAGCGTCAGCGGGACCCGCCCCTCACCCGGAACCGCCGCGTACGGCGCCGCCAAGGCCGGCCTCGACAACCTCGCCCGCTCCATGGCCGTCGAATGGGCGCCCACGATACGGGTCAACACGGTCGTCCTCGGCATGGTCCGCACCGAACTGTCCGAGCTGCACTACGGCGACGAGGACGGCATCGCCGCCGTCGGCCGCACCGTGCCGCTCGGCCGGCTCGCCGAGCCCGCCGACGTCGGCGACGCGTGCGTCTTCCTCGCCTCCGGCCGTGCCGCGTACATCAGCGGCGCCAGCCTGCACGTCCACGGTGGAGGCGAGCGCCCGGCCTTCCTCGACGCCGCCACCGTCAACAAGTGACCAACTCCGGTGAGGTGCGGGGCCGTTCCCGCCGAGACCGCGACTCGCTCATCTCCCTCACCGAACTGTCAGAAAGGACACCCTCTCCATGACCGGACTGTGCACCGGACGCGTCGCCGTCGTCACCGGCGCGGGCCGCGGGCTCGGCCGCGCGCACGCCCTCGCCCTCGCCGCCGAGGGCGCGAGGGTCGTCGTCAACGACCTCGGCGTCGGCCTCGACGGCACGGGCGGGGCCGCCGGACCGGCCCAGCAGGTCGTGGACGAGATCCGCGCGCTCGGCGGCGAGGCGGTGGCCCACGGCGGGGACATCGCCACCTCCGACGGCGCCGCCTCGCTCGTCGCCACCGCCCTGGAGACCTTCGGCCGCCTCGACACCCTCGTCAACAACGCCGGGTTCCTGCGCGACCGCATGCTCGTCAACCTCGACGAGGACGACTGGGACGCCGTCATGCGCGTCCACCTCAAGGGCCACTTCCTGCCGCTCAAGCACGCCTGCGCACACTGGCGCGCCGAGGCGAAGGCCGGCCACATGCCCCAGGCCCGCGTCATCAACACCAGCTCCGGCGCCGGGCTGCTGGGCAGCGTCGGCCAGGGCAACTACGCGGCGGCCAAGGCCGGGATCGTCGGCCTGACCCTCGTGGCCGCCGCCGAGACGATCCGCTACGGCGTCCAGGTGAACGCCATCGCCCCGGCCGCCCGCACGCGGATGACCGAGCAGACCTTCGCCGACACCATGGCGGCTCCCGAGCACGGCGGCTTCGACGCCATGGCCCCGGAGAACGTCTCCCCGCTCGTCGTCTGGCTGGGGTCCGCCGCCAGTGCCGGGGTGACGGGGCGGGTCTTCGAGGCCGAGGGCGGCCGGATCACCGTCATGGAGGGCTGGCGGCCGGGCCCGACCGCCGACAAGGGCGCCCGCTGGACGCCGGCGGAGGCGGGCGAGGCGGCGCTGAAGCTGCTCGCCGAGGCGGAGCGGCCGCAGCCGGTGTACGGGGCGCGGCATGGCGCGCGATGAGACGGCCGTTCACTGACTTGGCGTCGGCGGGCGCGTGGCGTGAAGGGGCCCGGGGCCCGCCCGCGGACGGCCGTTGATGTCAGTGGCGGGCGGTACGGTCGGCAGCATGATCAGAGAGCGAGGCGACGGTGAATGCGGCTCCGTGGGTGACTCCATGGGCGACTTCATGGGCGACTCCATGGCGGAGTTCGCGGGGGAGTTCGAGATCCACCTGACGGTCCAGCCGCACGACGGCAGGGGCGGGGAGGACGCGCCCGCGCGTCTGTGGGCGGAACGCCATGGCCTCAAGTACACCCGGATCCTCCTCGACCGGGGCAGGACGCCGGACCAGCCGATGCTCACCGGCCGGGGGCAGGGCACCCTGGCCGAGCAGATGACGGCGGCCGGGCGATGGGCGGCAGGGCTGCGTGACGACGGCTTCCGCGTGACCCGGGTGAAGATCGAGGCCGCTCCGTGGAACGCCGGAGTCCCGCGCACGGATGCCGAGGCCACGGCCCTCCCCGACCACTACTACTTCGAGCATCACATCAAGCTGCTCCTGCACGAGTCACAGCTCGCGGCGGTGCGCACGCTGGCTGAGTCCCACTCCGCGCACCTCTCCCGCAACGCCCGCCGGGCGGCGGCCGGGGGACTGCACGAGCGGTTCGTCACCCAGCGCTGCCGGGGCGTGGGACGACCTGAGGCGGGCCGTCGCCTGGACCTGCTGCTCGATGCCTTGAAGGAGGCCGGGCACGCCGTCGTGGAGGTGGAGCGGGAGTTCGTGGTGCACGACGACAACCCCGCGGTGGACGCCGGCTGGATCGCAGGCGAACCGAAGCACATAGGGCGGCACATACCGAATCGCACAGCGTCGCTCATACCGGGGCCGGTACCGGGGCTCGCATGACGGCTTCGCACCCGCCCGCGCCGCGCCGTCCGCTCTCGCCGCACGGCCCGCTCTCGGCGGGCGCCCACGACCACGGTCCGGCCCGGCGCGCGGCCCTGGATCACGTACTGCGTCTCATCGCGGACGCCCCCTGGAGCGGCAGCCTGGTCCTCCGTGGAAGCATGGTCATGCCGGCCTGGGTCGGAGACGCGGCCCGCGAACCGGCCGACCTCGACTGGGTGGTCCTGGAGGGCGCCGTAGGAGTCGACACGCTGGACCCGTTCCCGTACGTCGACCACGTCGAGGAGGTGCAGCAGTGGCCCGAGGCCGCCGACGGCGCGGCACGGTACGAGATGTGGACGTACGAGGAGTTCGACACCGCCGGGCAACGGCCTGTCCTGCCACCCGAAGGCCTGCACTGGCTGAGCGAACAGGATGTCTCTGATCCGAGCCCCCCGTACCTGGACCTGCTTGAGCGCGTGGCGCGGTCGCCGCAGGCCGCCCCGGGAGTCTTCCTGGACGCGAAGGCGGCGCGCGTGGACGGCACTTGGGCGTACGCAGGCTACGACACCCCGGGCGTACGCCTGCTCATCCCGTGGCACGCGGAGGGCACGCCATCCGACGAAGGCGGGCTGGTGCAGCTGGACTTCGCCCGGGACGAGCAACTCCCCGAATCGCCGGTGTGGACACTGATACCGCGAGGCGACGGCGGAAGGCCCACGGCCGTACGGACCGCGAGCCGTGACCTCTCCCTGGCGTGGAAGCTGCTGTGGCTGCACACCGACAGCCAGGACGGCGGCCGGGCCCGCGGCAAGGACCTGTACGACGCGGTACTCCTCGCCGAGGCCGTCACCGCGGACGTGGCCGAGACGGAGGGCGCATGCCTTCCGCCGCGCCTGCTGCGGTCCGTCTTCCGACGGGCGGCGCGCGAGCCGGCGGACGCTCTCGACCCGGACGCGGTGCTCCGGTGGGACGTGGACTGGGCCGCGTTGGAGGATTACCCCAGGGTCCGGGGGACGGCGGAGGATTGGCTCCGCCGACTCGCCCGGGCCCTGCGAACGATGATCGCCCGGCGATCGTCCGCGACGGAATCAGACGGAGACGGCCACGGGCCAGAGAGGGGTACGCAATGACTGGCGCCTGGGAGGAGTTCGCATGGCACGGCGACACCGTGCCGCAGGTTCCGCTCGACGACGGCACCCGGTCCCGGCTCGACCTGCCCTCGACCCTACGACCGGTCTCCGACGAACGCGCCGTACAACGCTCCGTCTTCGACCCGGCGCTCAAGCAGTACAGCAACGCCTACCGGGCCGCCGATCCGCGCTTCGCCGACCCGGACGTCGAACAGAGATGGCGTGAGGCCCGCCGTACCGCGATCGACGTGGTCCTCGAAGCCGTCGCCGATTCGTCCTGGGCGGACTCGCTCGTGCTGCGCGGCAGTGTGCTGCTCCGGGCGTGGTTCGGGGACGCGGCACGCGAACCCGGGGACCTGGACTTCATCGTCACGCCCGCCTCGTGGCGGATCGAGGAGGCGCGGACGTCGGCCATGCTCGACGCCATCGCCGCGGCCGCCGAGGCGACCGCCCACCGCTTCGGCAGCGGCGTACGGATCGACGCCGCCGGCGCGGTCAGCGACGACATCTGGACGTACGACCGTGTACCCGGACGGCGCCTGGTCCTGCCGTGGACCTGCGACGACCTGCCCGGAGGGACCGTACAGCTCGACTTCGTCTTCAACGAGTCCCTGCCCACCGCCCCCGAACCGGCCCTGCTGCCCTCCACCACGAGCGACTCCGAGGTCCTCCTCAACGCGGCCACGGCCGAACTCTCCCTGGCCTGGAAGATCATGTGGCTGATGTGCGACGGCCACCCCCAGGGCAAGGACCTCTACGACGCCGTCCTGCTGGCCGAGCACACCTCGCTGCGCTACGACGTGCTCCGGGACGTCTTCCTTCAGGCCGAACCGTCCGACGGATGCCGCCCCGTGGGGCCCGGAGAGATCGCCGCGCTCCGGACGGCCGTCGAGTGGGAGCACTTCGTCGCCGAGTACCCGGACATCGGTGGCACGGAGGCGGACTTCGTCGACCGCCTGTCCGCCGCCCTCGCACCGACCTTCCGGACGGCAGCGCCGGACACGGAAGACGGAACGGAGGACGAGGGCGAGTACGACCGCCACGTACGGTGGCTGCAGCCGCGGATCCACGGGTACCGGGACTTGCTGCACCGCAAGAGCATGCGCACCGTGCACAAGAAGATGCACGCGGACGGCCTCCCCGCCCTCGCATCCATCGTCATCACCCGGGAACTCCTCGGTCCGCGCCACCACACCCTGGACGACGCCCGCGCCGCGCTCTTCGACGCCCCCGCCTGGCACCGACTGGCCGACATCCACCGGCGCGACAGCCGTTGGCTCGACAACGAACTCGCACGGCTCTAGCAGGCCCTGGCCCCGGGAGGCCGTGCGGAGGAGAAAATCGATGTTCGCCGACCGGGTCCGTTTCCTAGACTCACTCCCGTAGCGCACGTCGCCCGAACGACCTCGAGGCGGCGTGTTTCGTGACCACTGAGGGGAGCCCGGCCGTGCGTGACCGTACCGCCGTCGTCGTTCCCCCGTCGCGGTCCGAGGTGATCCTGGTGTCCTCGTCCGTCCGGTGCCCGCTGCGCGGCCGGCACCGGATGCCCGCGACGAGCCTCTGACCTCATCGACCTCATGCGTCAACCCGCCCTGCATCTGGGCAGGTTCGGTCGGACCCGTGTGTCCGCTCTCGTCCGGGGAATCGCGCTGCCCTTTTCCTGCTCTCTCCTGAGCCTCAGAAAGGCCACGGGCCGTGCGCACGAACATCAACCCCCTCTCCGCCAACCCCCTCTCCGTCATCCGCAACCTCGGCATCCTCGCCCACGTCGACGCCGGCAAGTCCACCGTCACCGAGCGGATCCTGTACGCCACCGGCACCACCCACAAGCGTGGTGAGGTGCACGACGGCACCACCGTCACCGACTTCGACCCGCAGGAGCGCGACCGGGGCATCACCATCTTCGCCGCGGCCGTCAGCTGCGCCTGGGACGGGCACCGGATCAACCTGATCGACACGCCGGGACACGTCGACTTCGCCGACGAGGTGGAGCGTTCGCTGCGCGTGCTCGACGGCGCGGTCGCCGTGTTCGACGCGGTCGCGGGCGTCGAGCCGCAGAGCGAGTCGGTGTGGCGGCAGGCGGACCGGCACGAGGTGCCGCGGATCGCCTTCGTCAACAAGATGGACCGCGCGGGTGCCGACCTCGACGCCGCGGTCGCGTCCATCCGCGAACGGCTGCATCCGGCGCCGCTCGTCGTCCAGTTGCCGATCGGCGCCGAGGAGCGCTTCACCGGTGTCGTGGATCTGGTGCGCATGCGGGCGCTCGTGTGGGGCGGCGGCGCGGACGTACCCGAGGCACCGGAGGAGGGCCCGGTGCCGGAGGGCCTGCGCGAGGAGGCGCTGCGTCGGCGACGTGTCCTCGAGGAGGCCGTGGCGGAGCTGCATCCGGCCGCGCTGGAGGAGTTCTGCGACCGGGAGACCCTGTCCGCGGCCACCCTCGCCGACGCCCTGCGGGACCTCACCCGCACCGGCGCCGGAGTCGTCGTCCTGTGCGGCTCCGCGTACCGCAACCGCGGCATCGAGCCGCTGCTGGACGCGGTGGTGGCCTACCTGCCGTCGCCACTGGACGTCCCCGCCGTACGCGGCGTCCACGAGGGCGCCGAACAGCGGCGGTCGGCCGACCCCGAAGCGCCGTTCGCGGCGCTCGCGTTCAAGGTGAACGCGAGCGGCACCGGGCGCCTGACCTACGTGCGCGTCTACTCGGGCACGATCGAGAAGGGAGACACCGTGGCCGACACGGGCGCCGGCGGGCGCACCGAGCGCGTCGCACGCATCCTGCGGGTCATGGCAGACCGGCACGCCCAGCTGGACCGGGCGGTCGCCGGAGACATCGTCGCGCTCGTGGGGCTGAAGTCGGCGCGCGCCGGTTCGACACTGTGCGACCCCGGCGCCCCGCTGCTCCTCGAACCACCCGTGGTCGCCGAGCCCGTGGTGTCCGTGGCCGTCGAGGCGCGGCGGTCCACCGACACCGGAAAGCTGGCCATCGCCCTGGCGCGGCTGGCCGAGGAGGACCCCTCGCTCGTGGTGCGCACGGACCCCGAGACCGGGCAGACCGTGCTGTCCGGGATGGGGGAACTGCACCTGGAGGTCGCGGTGGAGAAGATCCGCCGTGACGGCGGTCCGGAGGTCACGGTGGGCCGGCCGAGGGTCGCGCACCGGGAGACCGTGCTGCGCGGGGTGAGCGGGCTGACGTACCGGCACGTCAAACAGGACGGCGGGGCGGGGCAGTTCGCCCATGTCGTCCTGGACGTCGAACCGCTCGCGGCCGAAGCAGGGACCGAAGTCGGGGCGGGCGTCGGTGCTGTCGGCTTCGAGTTCCGGTCGACCGTCGTCGGCGGGCGGGTGCCGCAGGAGTACGTGCGCGCGGTGGAGGCCGGCTGCCGGGACGCCCTGACCGAGGGGCCGCTCGGCGGGCATCCGGTGACCGGGCTGCGGGTCACGCTGACCGACGGCTCCACCCATGTGAAGGACTCCTCGGACACGGCGTTCCGCACCGCCGGGCGGCTCGGACTCCGTGAGGCCCTGCGCGCCTCGGTGATGGCCCTGCTGGAGCCGGTCGCCGAGGTCACGGTCACCGTGCCCGAGGCCGCGGTCGGCGGGGTGCTCGGCGACCTCGCGGCCCGGCGCGGCCGGGTCACCGGCTCCGAGAGCCGTGGCGGCGCGGCGGTGCTGACCGCCACCGTGCCGCTGGCCGAACTGTTCGGCTACGCGACCCGTCTGCGCAGCCGCACCCAGGGCCGGGGCACCTTCACCACCCGGCCCGCCGGCTACGCGCCGGCACCGGTGACGGCGCCGGCCCGCTGAGCACGGCGGGGCCCGCCGACCGACGGGGGGACGACGGTCAGGACCATGATCCTGACCGTCGTACCCCCTGCCCACCGTCGGCTCAAGTCCCTCACCCGGCCACGTTCTTGTATATCCCTGCACTTCCCCTTGACGATCGATTCTCCGGAGGTTTAACTCACGTCGTAAATTAAGCCATGAGGGGCTTTCGGGAGTCGAACGCGGTATCGGCGTCCGTGCGTGGCCCTGAAGGTTCTCGTTCTCCCGGAAAGGGACACCAAGAGCCATGCGCAGCATCCGAGCCGCGGCCATAGGGGCCGTCACCATGTCTCTCGCCCTCGCGGCCACGGCCTGCGGAGGGGGTTCGTCCAGCGGCGGCGGATCCGACGCCTCGCCGAAGACACTCACCTACTGGGCCTCCAACCAGGGCGCCAGCATCGCCGTCGACAAGCAGGTCCTGCAGCCCGAACTGGACAAGTTCGAGAAGCAGACGGGCATCAAGGTGAAGCTGGAGGTCGTCCCCTGGTCCGACCTGCTCAACCGGATCCTCACCGCGACCACCTCCGGACAGGGCCCGGACGTGCTGAACATAGGCAACACCTGGAGCGCCTCCCTGCAGGCGACCGGCGCGCTGGTGCCGTGGGACGCCAAGAACTTCGACAAGATCGGCGGCAAGGACCGCTTCGTCGACTCCGCGCTCGGCTCCACCGGCGCCGCGGGCAAGGACCCGGCCGCCGTGCCGCTGTACTCGATGGCGTACGCGCTCTACTACAACAAGCAGATCTTCGCCGACGCCGGCATCAGCAAGCCCCCGGCGACCTGGGCCGAGCTGATCGCCGACGGCAAGAAGATCCAGGCGAAGGGCAAGTCTGTGCTCGGCGCCGAGGGCGCGAACCTCTCGGAGAACATCCACCACGTCTTCGTCTTCGCCAAGCAGCACGGCGCCGACTTCTTCACCGCCGACGGCAAGCCCGACTTCACCAACCCCAAGGTGGTCGAGGCCGTCAAGCAGTACGTCGAGCTGATGTCCAAGGACAAGGTCATCCCGACCGGCGACGCCGAGTACGCGCAGAACCAGTCCGTCAGCGACTTCGCCAAGGGCAAGCAGGCCATGCTGCTCTGGCAGTCCGCCGCCGCCAACCTCAAGTCGCAGGGCATGAGCGAGGACGCGTACGGCATCGCCCCCGTCCCCGTGCAGTCCGGCACCCCGGGCACCGGCACCCAGGTCAACTCGATGGTCGCCGGCATCAACATCGCCGTCTTCAAGAACAGCCACAACCTCGACGGCGCCACGAAGTTCGTGAAGTTCATGACCAGCGACGCCGAGCAGAAGATCCTCAACAAGGCCTACACCTCCATCCCGCCGGTGAAGGCCGCCCAGGAGGACGCGGCGTTCAACACCCCGTCCACCGCCATCCTGAAGAGCACCCTCGCCACCAGCGCCGCCGCGCTGCCGCAGGTGGCCTCCGAGTCGCAGTTCGAGACGGCGGTCGGTACGGCGGTCAAGGAACTGTTCGCCGACGCGGCCGCCGGACGCACGCTGACCACCGACTCCGTCAAGGCCAAGCTGGAGAAGGCCCAGCAGCAGATGCCGGCGGCGTGAGCACGATGACCACCACCACCGCTCTTCAGGAGCCGGTGCGCAAGACGTCCCCCGGTGCGGCGGCGCGCGAACCCCGCCGCCGCACCGGGCGGATCCGCCGCATCGGGCTCCCCTATCTGCTGCTTCTGCCGGCCCTGCTCCTCGAACTCCTGGTCCATCTGGTGCCGATGGTCATCGGCATCGTGATGAGCTTCAAGGAACTGACCCAGTTCTACATCCGCGACTGGAGCACCGCCCCCTGGTCCGGCCTCGGCAACTACAAGGTGTCGGTGGACTTCGACGCACCCGTCGGCGAGGCCCTGCTCCACTCGTTCCTCGTCACCGTCGGCTTCACCCTGCTGTCGGTCGCCCTGTGCTGGCTGATCGGCACGGCCGCCGCGATCTACATGCAGGACACCTTCCGCGGCCGGGGCCTGCTGCGCGCCCTGTTCCTGGTGCCGTACGCGCTGCCCGTCTACACGGCCGTCATCACCTGGGTGTTCATGTTCCAGCACGACAACGGCCTGGTGAACCACGTCCTGCACGACCAGCTGCATCTCACCGACAAGCCCTCCTTCTGGCTCATCGGCGACAACAGCTTCTACGCCCTGCTGACCGTGTCGGTGTGGAAGGGCTGGCCGTTCGCCTTCCTCATCGTGATGGCCGGCCTGCAGAACATCCCGCGCGAACTGTACGAGGCCGCCGCCCTCGACGGTGCCGGCATGTGGCAGCAGATCCGCCGCATCACCCTGCCCTCACTGCGCCCGGTCAACCAGGTCCTGGTCCTGGTCCTCTTCCTCTGGACGTTCAACGACTTCAACACGCCGTACGTCCTGTTCGGCAAGGCCGCCCCGGAAGCCGCCGACCTCATCTCGGTGCACATCTACCAAGCGTCCTTCGTCACCTGGAACTTCGGCACCGGCTCCGCCATGTCCGTCCTGCTCCTGCTCTTCCTGCTGGTCGTGACGGGCGTCTACCTCCTGCTCACCTCCCGCGGACGGAGGTCCGCCGATGTCTAGCCCCCCGGCCTCCCCGATGGCCCCGCCGCGCTCCTTCGTCTGGTCCCGGCGGATCTTCCTCACCCTGCTCACGGTGTTCGTCCTCCTCCCCGTCTACGTCATGATCTCCAGCTCGCTGAAGCCGCTGGCCGACGTCACGGGAAGGTTCCGCTGGCTGCCCAGCGGCCTGACGATCCGCCCGTACATCGACATCTGGTCGACCGTCCCGCTGGCGAAGTACTTCATGAACTCGCTGATCGTGGCGGGCTCGGCGACGATCTGCTCGGTGGTGATCGCGGTCTTCGCCGCCTACGCCGTCAGCCGCTACGACTTCCGCGGCAAGCGCGTCTTCACGGTCACCGTCCTCTCGACCCAGATGTTCCCGGGCATCCTCTTCCTCCTCCCCCTCTTCCTCCTCTACGTCAACATCGGCAACGCCACCGGCATCGCCCTGTTCGGCTCCCGCGGCGGCCTGATCCTCACGTATCTCACCTTCTCCCTCCCCTTCTCGATCTGGATGCTGATCGGCTACTTCGACTCCGTGCCGCGCGACCTGGACGAGGCGGCACTGGTGGACGGCTGCGGCCCGCTCGGCGCACTCCTCAGGATCGTCGTGCCGGCCGCGATCCCCGGCATCGTCGCGGTGGCCGTCTATGCCTTCATGACGGCCTGGGGCGAGGTCCTCTTCGCCTCGGTCATGACCAACGACACCACCCGCACCCTCGCCGTCGGCCTCCAGGGCTACTCCACCCTCAACGACGTCTACTGGAACCAGATCATGGCCGCCTCGCTGGTCGTCAGCGTGCCCGTGGTCGCGGGCTTCCTCCTCCTGCAGCGCTATCTCGTCGCCGGTCTGACGGCAGGCGCCGTCAAGTGACCGAAGTGACCAACACCCCTGATCCCGAAGGGACTTCCGTGTCCGAACGCATCGACCTCGCCGCACTCCCGCACGACTTCCTGTGGGGCACGGCCACAGCGGCGTACCAGATCGAAGGCGCCGTCACCGAGGACGGCCGTTCACCCTCGATCTGGGACAACTTCTCCCACACTCCCGGGAAGATCGCGAACGACGACAACGGCGACGTCGCCTGCGACCACTACCACCGCTGGCGCGAGGACATCGCCCTGATGCGGCGACTCGGCACCAACGCCTACCGGCTGTCGGTGGCCTGGCCCCGCGTCGTCCCCGACGGCACCGGCCCGGTCAACCCCAAGGGCCTCGCCTTCTACGACCAGCTGGTGGACGCCCTCCTGGAAGCCGGCATCACCCCCGCCGTCACCCTCTACCACTGGGACCTCCCCCAGGCGCTCCAGGACCGCGGCGGCTGGCCGGAACGGGACACCGCGTACGCCCTCGCCGAGTACGCCTCGGCCGTAGCCACCCGCCTGGGCGACAGGGTCAAACTCTGGGCGACTCTCAACGAGCCCTCCTGCTCCGCCTGGATCGGCCACCTGGAAGGCACGATGGCCCCGGGCCTGACCGACCTCCCGTCCGCCGTCCGCGCCTCCTACCACCTCCTCCTCGGCCACGGCCTCACCACCCAGGCCGTCCGCGCGGCAGCCCCCGACGCCCGGATCGGCATCGTCAACAACCTCTCCACCGTGCACCCGGCCACCGACCGCCCCGAGGACCACGCGGCCGCCCGCCGCCACGACGGCCACGTCAACCGCTGGTGGCTCGACCCGGTCCACGGCCGCGGCTTCCCCGCCGACATGGTCGAGACCTACGGCGTCGAACTCCCCGAACAACCCGGCGACCTGGACACGATCGCCACCCCCCTGGACTGGCTGGGCCTGAACTACTACTTCCCGGCCTACGTCATCGACGACCCCTCCGGCCCCGCGCCCTACGTCCGCTCCATCCGCCGCGAGGGCGTCCCGCGCACCGGCATGGACTGGGAGATCGACGCGAACGGCATCGAGACCCTCCTCCTCCGCCTCACCGACGACTACGGCGCCCGCAAGATCTACGTCACCGAGAACGGCTCCGCGTACCCGGACATCGTCCGCCCCGACGGCACGGTGGACGACCCCGAACGCCAGGCCTACCTCGAACACCACCTCGCCGCCTGCGCCTCCGCCGCCCGCCAGGGCGCCCCCCTGGCCGGCTACTTCGCCTGGTCCCTCCTCGACAACTTCGAGTGGGCCTACGGCTACGACAAGCGCTTCGGCCTCGTCCACGTCGACTACCGCACCCAAGTGCGCACCATCAAGGGCAGCGGCCACCGGTACGCGGACATCATCCGCATCCACCGAGGCCAAGGAATCCGGGCCGCCTGAGCCGGGGCCCGGGTGACCGGTGGACATGGGCGAGGGGACCTGTGTCCACCGGGAGGCGTCAGGCATCATTGACCTACATTCACGTCGGTTCGTTAACATCGTCAACGCGTATATACGTTGCAGGTGTAAGTGGTCCTGTGTACGGTGGCCGCATGACGGACCATGCTGCGCCGCCACTTGACGGGCCGCTCGTCACCGGCTCGGAGATCGCGCGACTCGCGGGGGTCACCCGAGCAGCGGTCTCCAACTGGCGGCGGAGGTACGACGACTTCCCGACGCCCGCGGGCGGCGGTGCCAACAGTCCGCTGTTCGATCTGGCCGAGGTGCAGGCCTGGCTCGACAGACAGCGCAAGGGGCAGGACGTCTCGCAAGAGGTGCTGCTCTGGCAGGCTCTGCGCGGCGCCTACGGGGACGACATGGTCGGCGGACTCGCCGACCTGGCGTCGTTTCTCGCCGGGGATCGGAGCGACGCACCGACGCCCCCCGAGGACGCTCAGCGCCTGGCCCGCGGTCTGGTCGACAGCAGCTCCGCCGGCGAGGTGGTGGACGCTCTCGCTGAGCGGTTCACGGACTCCGTGCGCAGAGCCGGGTCGGACCAGGTCACCTCGCCCCGGATCGTCCGCGCGATACAACACTTCGCTGGCGAAGTGTCCATCGATGCGACCCTCTTTGACCCGGCGTGTGGCATAGGCACCCTTCTGCTCGCCGTAGGACCAGAACGAGGGCCGCGGCGGTGCGGGCAGGAGTCCGACGTCCGCAGCGCCCGCTTCTCTCAGCTGCGCGCCGACCTGGCAGGACGCACCGACGTTCACATAAGTACAGGCGACTCCCTGCGGGACGACCGGTGGGCGGACCTCAAGGCCGACCTGGTCGTGTGCGATCCGCCCGTGAGCGACGCCGACTGGGGGCGCGAGGAACTGCTCCTCGATTCCCGCTGGGAGCTCGGTACGCCCTCACGTGCCGAAGGTGAACTGGCATGGCTGCAACACGCTTACGCGCACACCGCACCCGGCGGGCGCGTCATCATGGTCATGCCTGCCTCGGTCGCCTACCGCAAGGCCGGCCGTCGCATCCGCGCAGAACTCGTCCGTCGCGGCGTCCTCACTCAGGTCACCGCCCTGCCGCCGGGAACAGCGGCTTCGCACGCGCTCTCCGTGCACCTCTGGCACCTGCGCCGCCCTGAGGCACTTGGTGACGCTGTCACCAAGGTGCGCATGGTCGACTTGACCGCGAACCACCCGGACGACTCCCCGAAGCCAAGACCCGATCAGATGGCCGACGTTTCTCTGATCGACCTGCTCGACGACATCGTGGACCTCACGCCAGGACGCCATGTCGTGGAAACCCACCGGGATTTCGAGGCCGAGTACCAAGCCTTGCGTCGAGAACTGACCGAACAGCTCCGACTGCTGGACGAGTTGCTCCCCACACTGGCCGCCGGCGACGGCTCCAGCGTCCTGGACGGCCCCTCCGTCAGCGTCGCCGAGTTGGCCCGCGCCGGACTGGTCGCATACGGCGACCCGGAGCCGGTCTCGGTCAGCGACCAGCTCGACACGGACTTCCTCCGGGGCTTTCTGCGTAGTGCGGCCAACACTCGCCGCTCCACTAGCGCCAGCGGTACCTTCCGGCTCGACGGCAAGGGTGCGCGCATCCCTCAGATGGACCTCGCTGAACAGCGCCGGTACGGGGCCGCGTTCAGAGCGCTCCAGGAGTTCGAGGAGCGGTCGCGAAGGGTGGCCGAGCTGAGCCGCGAGGCCGCCGCGCTGGCACGGGACGGGCTCGGCAACGGAGCCCTCGCGCCCCGCGACTGACGCAAACCGGCCCGCGCTTCACTTCGCCTGTGGCACGAACGGACTCCCTGCTCCGCTCCACGACACGGCCAGCACTTCCCGGGCCCGTGTGCACGCCACGAACAGCAGGCACCTCTCCCGCAGCAGATCCGACTCGTGCTGGACTGTGTCCACGGAGACAGGTGTGACCTCCCGTGCGAAGGGCACCGCGGTCTCCGTCACCCCTACGACGGCAACGCAGCGGAACTCCAGCCCCTTCATGGCGTGCATCGTGGCGAGGCGCACCCCGTCCACGTCCGGACCCGGGTTGTCCTTGACCCGGACCACGGGAACCCCGGCCGCGTTCAGCTTGTCGTAAACCTTGTCGAGCAGCACGTTGAACCGGGCGCAGACGCCGATCTCGGACGGCCGGATGCCCTGGGCGATCCAGCCTTCCACCCGCTCGACGAGTGCCGCCACCTCCGCGTGCTCCGAGCCGTGCCCTTCCGCGAGCGGCCTGCGGCCGTGCAGCAGTGACCGGTAGCCGGCCAGGCTGTCGTTGCCCTCGCCCCCCAGGTCATCAATGGTCACCGGGCTGAGGATGAGCGCTGACCAGGCGAGGATCTCCTCGGTGCTGCGGTAGTTGATGCGCAGCCGGTGGGTCCGCCCGGTCACCGAGATCCCCAGAGACTTAAGCGAGACCCTCGCGTCGTAGATGCGCTGGTGCGGATCGCCGGTGATGAACAGGTCGTCACTGCCAGGCGCCACCGCGCCGCGCAGGACGCGCCACTGAGCGGGGTGAAGATCCTGCGCCTCGTCCACCACCACGTGGTCGTGCGTCGGGTCGGAGGAGGACAGCAGATCGGCGGCTCGCGCACACAGCTTGAGGTGGGTGGTGGCCTTCTGCTCGCGGAGCATCTGCTCGAACATCTCGACCGCGGGCCACAACTGCTCCCGCCGCGCTGTCGACAGCGAGCTGCCACGGCCGCGCCGCAATGCGCTCCGGTAGTCGTCGAGTGTCTTCAGGTCCTGGGCGAGGATCACGTGCCGGTACTCCTGCGCCAGGAACTGCTCCGTCCACGGCAACCCGAGCTTCTTGACGACCCGCTGCCAGAGCTGCCGCTCGTCACGGTCGCCGATGGGGGAGAGCGCCTTGCCGTCGAGGCGGGTCACGATGCCATGGGCGTAGGCGTTGACCGTGGTGACGTCGACGCGGTCGAGCAGGGCCTGGTCTCCGTCCAGCAGCAGGGAGAGGTTCTCGCGCAGCGAGGCGGCCAAGGCGTTGGTGAACGTGGTGAGCAGGACACGGGTGTGCGGGGAGCGCGAGAGCAGGTGCTTGACCCGGTGGAGGGCCGCGACCGTCTTGCCGGTACCGGGACCTCCCGTGACCTGGACCGGTCCGCCGTACGACACCCGGTAGGCGACCCGGCGCTGAGAGGGGTGGAGGAACACCCGCCAGGCCGCGAAGGGCTTCTCCAGGATCTCGGCGAGCTCGTCCGGGCCGGTGACCAGCGTGATGCGGCTCGTAGTGTTGGCGATGGCGACGGCGAGGCTCGCGTCCGGATCCGGGCCGGCGTCGAACGGCCGGCGTACCGCGACCACGTCCCTATAGACGTCCTCGGGACTGAACCCGTCCGCCAGGAAATACAGGACCTCGTACTGGTCCTCCGGCAGCAAGGTCTGGAAAGCGTCCAACTGCGGTCTGTCGAGGATGGTTCGCACCGCCCTGAGTACCTGGTCGTCGATACCCAGTTCGCGCAGCACGGTGTCCGAGAACTTGGCGAAAAGCAGCGCCTCGGCTTGGGCCGCCGCCTTCTCCAGCGCCGGGGTCAGTTGCTCGATCGCCACCACGTTGCGGACTTCCAGACCGAGCGTCGCGGAGTTCGTCGTGTACAGGCGCTTGGCCGCCCAGGTGTACGCGTCGTCGTGCGGGACGACGTTGACGAGCAGGAAGACATCGCTGCCGTCGTCCGGGGCGAGGACGACGCCCCGCCAGAAGTCGTTGATTCGTATGGTCCGCATGCGCGGGTCGCGGGCGTTCTCGACGGACTCCAGGTGCAACCCCTTGTCCGCCTGGAGCTCGGGCACGGTCAGCTGCTGGAACTTGTGCATCGCCTTGCGCACACCCGCTTTCACGGGCTTCTCCAGGACGTCGTAGCTCTCCCAGAAGCTGTTGGCGAACGCGAGCTGCGGCACGACGTGCACTCCCCACCCCGGACGGACACTGTGCAGTTGATCATACGCGCGCTGTGTCCGCCGGGATCCGTCGCGTCAGCTGCCCGTCAGACGCTGGGCGACCTCCGCGACGTCGGCGAGGAGTCCCGTCGGGTCCTGGTTGAGGTCGAGGGCGTGCTGATGGATGACGATGCCTGCGTGCCGAACCCGGTGAGCCGCGTGTGAGGCGTTGCCCTTGGCGTACACGAGGTGGCCTTCTGGCAGCCCGAGGGCGGTGCAGTAGGCGAGCATCTGATACAGGTCGGCGTCCGGGTAACCGCCTCGTTTCTCGGCCTTGTACTTCGCGTCGACCACCGCGCACGGAGCGCCGCCCGGGCCGTACAGCACGAGGTCCGGCTTCATACGGATCGCGGCGTCGTCGTCGAGGTGGTGCGGGTCCTGGAGCCGTGCGGTGTGGCCCGAATCGCGGACGGCCTCGCGCAGGGCGACTGTCACGAAGTCCTCGAACAGCTTGTTCATGTCGACCAGGAACCCGTCGATGCGGAGACCACCGGGCGCGTGCTCGACCGAGGTGCCGTCGAGGACGGCTCGGGCGAGGTGGAGGGCGTGGTGGTAACGGGCGTTGAGACGCGTGGGCCGCCAGTGGGGGACTGTCTGTCCGCGAACGATCGCCGTCACGTCCGCGAGCCGGGCCCGCTGGTGCATCAGCCTGCGACGCACATCTCGTGGCACTCCCGGCAAGCGCAGCAGACGTTCGACGGCCGTCCGCAGGATTCGGTTCTCAGCGATGTCGGCGGTGAACTCGTCGTACGCCACCTCGACCGGTAGCACGACCCCGAATCGCCGTCGGATCTGCTCAGCCTCACGGATACGGCCGCGCACGACGAGAGCGGTCTCCTCCGTTGCCCGGTATCCCTGCAACAGCCCCTGTCGCAGCGCCCGGTCGATCTGCCGTTCCACTGCGTGGGCCACCGAAGGCAGCAGGTCCCGGTGCTCGGCCACCTCGACTTCCCCGTCCCGCCAGCCGCCTTTGGGGTTGAGGCTGTAGCCGAGCAGGAAAAAGAGGCGAGCGATGGGCACCTTGGGTGTAACGCGCACGGTGAACGGCGCGCCGCCGCCCGGCACGGCGACGGCCACCGCGCCGACCTTGCTGCCGGCTCGTAGCGACCAGCGGCCCGGCGTGTACGGATCGGGTGCCGCGTCCACGATGTCTCCGGCTGCGAGTGCCCGGCCGACGCCGCCCGACAGGGCAAGGCTGATCGCCGGCGCGTGCTCGACCAGCTCGACGGACGGTGCCACCCCTTCCACGACGGCCGTCACGCCAGGGACTCCCGCAGCGAAGCCAGCCCATACCGCTTCTCGATGTCCACACCCTCCCCGTAGTGGTGCTCCTCCAGCAGTGGCAGGATCTTCGTCCGCCAGGTCCGCTCCAGGCCACCCTCCCGGTACACGCCCTTCTTCATCAGATACGAAGGCCCGATGCGGAAGTCAGGGTCGTCGATGCGGGAGTTGAGCGCGTCGAGCAGATCGGCGGGCTCGGCGTCCTTGCCCTCCTTCTCCAGCCAGCGCCGCAGCAGCCCGCTGGTCGGCTCTGTGCGCGGCGAGAGTTCGATGAACGCGAAACGGCGGCGCATGGCCGCGTCCACAAGGGCGATGGACCGGTCTGCGGTATTCATGGTGCCGATCACGAACAGGTTCGGCGGCAGCGCGAAGTCGTCGCCGGAGTAGGTCAGCCGGACCGACTTGTTGCGGTACTCCAGCAGGAAGTACAGCTCGCCGAAGACCTTGGCCAGGTTGGCGCGGTTGATCTCGTCGATGATCAGGAAGTGTGGAATGTGCCGGTTTCCCTCGCGGGAGGCCAGGTCGGCGAGTTCGCGGAGCGGGCCGGCGGTGAGCCGGAAGGCCACCTCCCTGGTCTGCGGATCTTCCTGCGGCCGGAAGCCCTCGAAGAAGTCCTCGTAGGCGTAGGAGGGGTGGAACTGCACGAGCTTGACCTGCTCGGGCCCTCCGCCAAGGAACTCCGCGAGCTTCAGCGCGAGATAGGTCTTGCCGGTGCCGGGCGGCCCGTACAGCACCAACTGCCGTTCGTCCCACATCAGATCACGGACTTCGCGCAACCAGTCGGCGTCGTGCACGAGGAGCTCGGCGGCCAGCGCGTCCGTCGGCTCGGGCAGCTTCAGTTCACGGCGGGCGGTGAGTGCCGGGATCTCGACGCTCGGGTCCCGCTCTATCGCCTCGGCTTCCTCGAGCAGTTCCTGGTCGGTGAGGCCAAGTCCTTCAACGTGGGCTTGGACGGGAGTGAGGTCGACCACGTCGTGCTGGATTGAGAGCTTCTGCTGGAGCTCCTCCGGCAGGTCGTCGTACGGGTATCCGTTCTGTTGCCACTCCACCGGCCGCTGCAGATTGGACCGTCGGTCCTCGGAGTCCACCTGCTCCGCGTCCCCGGTGATCTCGCCGACGTAGAGTTGCCCGCCGGAGATGGTGCACACGGTGTCGCCTGGCTTCATGCGGGAGAGGAAGACGTGCAACTCCTCCACCAACTGCTGCCTCTGACTGTAGGTGGCTGTGGACTCGTAGTCCTCCTCCACGAAAGCGCGAAGCGTTTCCTTGTTGACGCCCTGCTCCACGCCCTGGCGTAGCCGGGCGGCGGCGAGAGTGACGCGGCCCTCCGGGAGCCAGAGGCGCTGAACCAGGTCGAGGCCGGTTACGTTCGAGCCGCGGACCAGCCAGGGTCGATTCGGTCCGGTCACAGTCTGATTGAGGTGCGCAGCCAGTGATTCACCGTCGGCGGACTTCCATACCCCCCACCCGTTGACGCTGCATCCCATCAGGACTTCCGCGGCTGCCGACGGCGAAGTGAACTCGATGTCCAGGGTCGTCTCCAGCGATCCCTGACGACTATCGGACTCCCGGATCGATCCGGCCGCGATCAGCTCCTGTCGCACGCGAAACGAGGCGGGCTTTCGCACGGCGAATGACGGAACCACCTTGGAACGTACGGGAGACCCGGCCGCCACGACGAACTTCTGCCTCCCCTTCGTGCCCTTTTCCGTCAGAAGGCGTCCTCGGGCCACCTGCCCGCTCTTCGGTAGCCGCAACCAGAACTCCGGGTACCGCACATGTTCCTCGGCCATAGTGATGGCTCCCCCCAGCAGAAGTAGCTGCTGAAACTGTAGGGGCTACCACAGACAGACGTCTGACCGGATTCGCAGCGCATCACGCTGAACCTGGTGCGAGCGGATGCCCCACATGCGACTTCAGTGCCGAGCCCACTCCATCGGCCACGGCCAGCAGGAGCATCTCCGCCTCCGGTGGACCGATGCGTGTCACCGTCATGGCGTCCTGGCGGCAGGTGCCCTCCCAGTTGTGTGAATCGCCGCGTACAGAGGCGGCGCGCACCGTCAACCGTCCCGCTTGGCCCCCGTCCAGCAGGACGGCAGGTGAGAAAGCCGCGAAGCTGTCGCCGTTCCGGACGGACGGGCACCGCAAAGGGTGGGGCGGATAACTGGGGGGACGATGCCCCACGTGCGCCGGTACTCCCGCAGGGACTCGGTCTCCCGCTCTGCAGACGGAGCGGCAGGCTCCGGTGCCGGAGGCGCCGGCTGTGCCGGAGGGGGGCCAGGCACCGGGCTGATCGTCTCCTGCCGCGTGACCTCGCTGGGCAGGCCTGCGAAGTGTGCGTCGAGATCCTCTGCATCGGTGGGTCGGCCATGCGCACCCAGATGGTTGTTTCCGATGCCGAACCCCTCGTGGCTCACCGGCCAGCTCACAGCTTGTCCAGGGTGAGGCTCGTGAAGCCGGGTAAACGACTCGCCCACCGGGGCCACTGCATGTGCCATCGCCCTGCTGACCCCCGGGCGGGACACGCTCGACCTCCGGCGCGAGGTCCGCTGGTTCACCGGGAAGCCGTGGCTGTCGCACCAGGAACTCGTCGACCGGGCGTACGGGTTCGGCTTCGACTGGGTACTGGGAAGCAAGCCGCCGTTGTGAGCGGGCGCCGCTCCGGTACGTGTCCTGGTCGAGCTGACTACGGCGGCGACGGCAGCGCCGTCCGCATCCACGCGCTTGCTTGCTCCGGCCGGGCATGGGTGTCGATCCCGAGGACGTGGACGACGCCGAGGCTGCGCTGCGAGGTCCCGATCCGCAGCGTGCGTCGGGCGTGCCCGCCGGGCTGGGGATGGACGATGACCGCGCTCGGGGCGTCGGCGGGTGTGTAGCCGGCGCTGTAGGTCAGGAGCTGGTGGATGTCACCGGCGCTGACACCGTGGCGGTCGTAGCGCTTGTACTTGGCGTCGACGGGCAGCAGGACGGGGGCGTCCGTGTCAGGGCGGGGGAAGCTGAGCAGGAGGTCGGGGCGGAATGTCGAGGTCTTGCCCAAGTCACCGCGGACGGTGATGCCGGACGCTCCGTGACCGGGGACGGGGCGTCCGCCGCGCGGGGTGGCGGCCTCGGCGGCGAGCCGTCGGACGACGGCTTCCCAGAGCATGGGCATGGCCAGCAGGAGGCCGCCCGCCGTGGTGCCGTGGTCGGTCAGCAGGTCGGTCACGCCTCCGCCCACCAACAGCAGGCGGGCCCAGGTGTGAGCGGGACGATATCGGGCGTTGAGGCGCGTGTACTGGGTGCGCTGGAGTGCACGCAACGCGGCGGCCGGCGTACCGGAATGCGGAAACGCGTCGGCGATGCCGTGCAGGGCACGGGCCAGGCGGGAGTCGGTCGTCTGGCTCAGCGCGGCTCGCAGCGCGACGCCCAGGACGCGGTTGTCCCAGATGTCCGACTCTCTGTCGAAGGTGCGGACATGCAGCTGATCCAATTGCCCGAAGCGGCGGGTGGCCTGCGCGGCGAAGTCCAGGCGCCCTCGCAGTACCGGTTCAAGGCTCTGACGGCGGACGTAGTCCCGGCGCAGCCCTGCCCGGAGGAGCATCTCGCACTCCTCCAACAGCGCGGCGGCCACGAGGTCGGCGTAACCGTCGGGGCCGGTGGACCAGCGCCTGGCCGTCGCCGGAACCGGGGTGTGCAGCGCGTAGGCGAGCCAGGTCATCAGCTGCTCGCCCCGGATGGCGAACTTCGGCTCGACGACCAGCCGGACGCGGTCCAGGACCAGTACACCGACGGTGGCCTCGGCCTTGAGACGCCATCCTGTGCGACCCGCGGTCAGACTGAGACAGCCGCGTGCCTGGAGGGCGTGCAGCCGGGTGACGTCCCCGGCGGTGAGCTGGTCGGTGCCCAACTCGGTGGACTCGTACTCGCCGAGCCGGACCTCGGGGCGGTGGTCAGGCATCAGGGCCCGCTGCGTCACTGGTGAATTCGGTGGCCAGTGCGTCGGCGAGATCCTGCGGGGACATGACTACGGACCGCCCGGTGTCCTCGTCGACCAGGCCGCCGAGAATGCGGTGCAGCAGGTCGGCCCGGCCGAGACAGTAGTCCTCCAGGAGCGGGACCACCTCGTGATGGAAGGCGGCGGCCAGATCCTCCTCGGTGGCGAGCGGCTCCCCGTCGCGCATCAGGTAGGCGTGCCCGATCTGGTGATCGGGGTCCAGATGGCGGGCGATACGGCTGTTGAGGGACTCGAAGAAGGCCGCCAGGTCGAGCGGGCCGACCGTTCCCGACACGGCGTCCGGGTCGGGACCCACGGGCAGGAAGGCGAAGCGGCGGCGCACCGCGGCGTCCAGGTGGCTGATGCTCCGGTCCGCCGTGTTCATCGTGCCGATGATCCGGACGTTCGCCGGCACGGAGAAGCTGCGCTTGCTGACCGGCAGATCGACGGGCAGGTTGCGTTTGTCGAGTTCGAGGAGCGTGATCAACTCGCCGAAGATCCGAGGCAGATCACCGCGGTTGATCTCGTCGATGACCAGGAGGAAGGTCTGGTCAGGATGGTTGGCGGCTCGGCTGCACAGTGTGTGGAACAGGCCGTCCGCGAGGTCGAGGGTGAGCCCGGAACCCTTGGTGTCGATGTCGGGCTTGAAGCCCTCGACGAAGTCCTCGTACCCGTACGAGGGATGGAAGGTGACCAGCCGTACCCGGTCACCGCTGAGCACTTCGACCTGCGCCTCACTACGTCGCTCCGGTTCCGAACCGTCGAGTACGTCCGCGCGGCCGGCCAGGGCGAGGGCGACGCCGAGGGCGAGCCGCGTCTTGCCGGTGCCGGGCGGCCCGTGCAGGATCACCTGGCCCTTGCGATCGAGGGCGTCCAGGACGGCCTGCACGTCCTCGGGCAGTGCGACGGGCGTGCTTGCCGACGTGGGACCGTCCCCCGGGGCGGTGCTGGACCGCTGCGCGGTGAACCTGGCGAATGTGGTCGGGTCGACCTTGGCGAAGGTGGACCGCCAGCCGCGCTGGGGCTTGGACAGCTTCTGCGCGTGGGAAAGATCCCAGGTCACCGGCACCACGTGCTGGTACTCGGGCCGGTCCGGGAGGAATTGGTAGCTCCCGGCGACGGTGCCGGTGGCTAGCACCTCGTCGATCCCGCGGTTGGCCACGATCCGGTCGCCGGTCTCGAGGTCCCGGAAGGCGAGGAGCCTGCGTGCGGTGGTCAGACTGCCGCCGCTGCTGCCAGGCCAGCGTGCGTCCAGAGCCTGCTTCAGATCCGTGTCACTCTGGTAGAGGGCGAGGTCCCCGAGTTCATCCCAACCGACGCAGACGAACCCGCCCTCCCGGCACTCGTCCCACAGCCTGCCCCGTTCGCCCGGTGCGATCTTCCAAATGGTGCGGTGGTGGGGACGCGGGTCGAACTGCTCGTACAGGAAGTGCATGACCTCCTGGCCCGTCCAGCCCTCGAACTCCCCACGAGACCGTACGAGTTCGAGCAGGCGCCGATTGCTGCGCCAGGCTGGTGCGTCACCCGGGGCCGAGCCGCCCAACCGGGTGATGAATCGGCGCAGGTGTTCTCCCGCATAGATGGGGAGAAAGTGCTCGGGGAAGTAGGTCGCCAGTGACTTTGTCACCAACGCCGGCCCAAAGCGCAGCGCTACGAGGTCATCCAGAGCCTCGAAGTCCCCCGCAGCGACAGCATCGAACGCCTGCGTGAATTGCTCGCGCAGGTCCCTCCAGGCGTCCTGCGGTTCCATGCCACGCAAAGGAGCCGCCAAGCGCCACTCGCCGGAGTTGTGGCGGTACATGATGTGCTTCGCGGCGCTGCCGCCTTTGATGCTGCCGAGGTTCGGAGTGAGGAATTCCAGCATCCGGCAGTACGTCGGTTCCGATCCGACGGGCGCAGGCTGCCCGAGCGCATAGCGCTCAAGCGGCAGCGTCCTCCAGCCCTCCAACGGGAACTGGGACAGCACTCGCTCGCGCTCGTCCTTGGCTGCCGACTCCATCTCAGCGACGGCCGCCTGATTGAACTGGTCCGTCGCCACGCGCACATCCGCCCCACCTGTCATGCCGCCATGATGCCGATGAGCGCGAGCCCGCCGCTGGGTCTTGGTCATTTCCTGTGCGGGGCGGCTCTGCCGGAGGCCACGAACACGTTGTACAACAGCCCGGTCAGCCGGGAGGAACTGGGCCTCGGACAGGTGAGGTCGGTGCAGAAGGTGAAGCCCGAGGCGCTGCCCGTGCTGCTGCCGGCCGAGGGCGGGGTTGTAGGACGACCAGGACGGGGGAGGAGACGCGTCCCACGGCTCGTGAGCCTTCGCTCGTCGAGTGCCCGACACCCCGCCAGCTATCGTGATCGGCATGCCGTCGTCGCACCTGCTGATCATCGGAGACAGGGCCGCCCTGAGCTGGGTGGTGACCGAGCAGCGGATGGCGTTCCCCGCAGGACGGGCGAAGGCGGCCCGGGCGCTGGAGGAAGGCGATGAGATCTTCCTCTACACCACACGGGGCTGCTTCCGGAACCCGACGCGGGACCTCGGACGGATCGTCGGCCGGGCCACGATCGCCAGTCCGGTGCGGGCCCTGGACGAGCCGGTCGTCTTCGGCGAGCGGACCTTCCCGGAGGGCTGCCGCCTGGAGGTGTCCGGCCTGGCCCGCTTCCGCGAGGGGCTGGTCCTGCGCGACCTGGTACCGCGCCTGTCGGTGTTCCCCGACCCGGCCACGTGGAGCGTCCGCATGCGGCGTGCGTCGCTGACGCTGCCCGCGGCTGATGCCGACCTGGTGCGTGCGGAGTTGGAACCGCTGCTGCGCCCCTACGACGAGGCGGCCGAGGGCTACCGCTGGAAGGAATCCGTGTCGGGCTAGCCCGAAGCACCGGAGACCGGCCTCCCCAGGTCGGTGGAACGTGGAGGGCCGGCCTGTCGCCTACTCCGGGGGCGTGGGGGTCTCCGGGGTGCGGTACATCGCCTGGGCGTCCAGCTCCAGCTGCACGGTCGGTCCGACGACCGCGATGCCACGGGCCAGCATGGAACGCCAGTTGAGGGTGAAGTCCTCCCGGTGCAGCTCCGCCTTCGCCAGCGCCGCGCAGCGCAGTTCCTGCTCGTAGCCGCCGTTCACCGTGCCGAGGTATGTCGTGTCCAGGCCCACGGAGCGGCTGGTGCCATGCATGGTGAGCGTGCCGTGAAGCGTCCACTTGGAGCCGCCCCGGTAGACGAACCGGGTGCTGGTGAAGTCGATGTACGGATAACGCTCGACGTCGAGGAAGTCCGCAGAACGCAGGTGGTTGTCGCGGGTCTTGTTGCCCGTGGTGATGCTGGACGCGTCGATGCGCACCGACACCTGGGAGTCGGCCATGTCTGGCGCGATACGGATGCCGCCGTTGAAACGGGTGAAGCGGCCGTGGACGTGGGCCATGCCCACGTGCTTGGCGATGAACCGGATCGCGGTGTGCGGCGGGTCGAACAGCCAGGTGCCGGGCGGCGGGAGTTCCAGCTGACGGGCGGGCGGCAGCGCGATGCGCATCGGGGAGACGACGACTCCGGCGGCTATGTCGACGCTCTCGCGGGCGGGTGTGAGCCCCTCCGTCGCGGCCATCACGCTGTAGGAGCCCGGCGGCAGCATGGCCATGAACAGGCCGTACGGATCGGTGCTGCCGCGGGCGACGACGCGGTGGCTGTCCAACGCGGTCACCGTGACCTCGGCACCCCCCAGGGGCTGCCCCATGGGGTCGACGACCTCGCAGCCGTATGCGCCCGCGCCGGCCGGCAGGGGTACTGAGAGGCCCAGCGCGGCAGTGCGGGAACGCCGACGCCGGAGCAGTCCGAAGGCCATGCTCTTCACCTTTCTTTCCCCGCATCACGACCGCGAGCCTCACGGACGTGTCCACGTCCACGTGCGGCCGGACCAACCGGAGACTGGTTGCAGGCGCGATGAAGTCAAATGTTCAACGATCATAGAGCAGGTGATGTGGAGCAGTTCCTCACTGATGTCGACGTGAGACAAGGTGTTCCAACGCCTCCGGCCGCCGTCAACGGCCGTATCCTCGGGCCGATATGGCGACTCCACGGCCCTGCGCTTTGCATCACTGCTGTGGCGAAACGGCACCTAGAATTCCGCGAGGTTTACGTAGGGCTCGCCGTTCTCTCACGCAGTCCACACATCCTTCGCACGGTGGGGCAGCTCAGAGCCGGGGCCGGAACCCGGGATGGGTCCGGGCCCGGCACAGTCCGGCCGCAGGTGTCCCATACGCCGCACACGCCACGTGCGTGCGACAGGCCCCTCACCGGCGTCAGTCGGCTCCGTCCAACTGCTGCGGCTCGTGAGCGGTGGAGGTGTCGATTTCCGCCCAGATGGTCTTGCCACCCGGCGGGTACGCTTCCGAGGCCCAGCGGTCGGCCAGGGCGGTAACGATGAGCAGGCCACGGCCTGTCTCGCTGTCGAGCCCGGTCTCGAAGTCCATGGCGGCTGACGGGATGCGGTCACCCCGAGCATCGGTGACCGCAATCCGCAGGAGTCCGGGCGTAGGGTCGAGGTGGAGCGCCAAGCGGAAGTCGCGGCCCTGAACCCGACCGTGCAGCGCCGCGTTGGCCGCCAGCTCCGCCACGATCTGCTCCGCCCGCTCGACCACGGAGGGTGAAACCTGCCAGGCCCGCAACTCCGCAGCGGTGAGCAACCGGGCGAGCCTTGCGCCGCGACGGGTCGAGGACAGTTGCTGCGCGAAAGTCCTGACGGCGGTGGATGCGTGGGGAGTGGTCGCGTTCATGAGAGCCACCGTGAGGGTCACGCGGGGGCACACGCCAGGGGAGAGGCCCGTACGCTGCGTGAGGGTACGGGCGCATCCCCTGGACGGTACGACGGTCAGCCGTCACTGAACCCGGTGCGGCAACGTCAAGGGGCTGTCAGTAATGCTCCAGGTCCAGAAGGACGTAGCAGCGGGACCAGTTGACGTTCCACTCGCCATCGACCTCATAACCGATCTCCCGTACCTGCTCGGTCGCCCGCTCCAGTACGCTCCGCAGCCCTTCCAGGGTTCCGGTGTCCTCGAACATGCCGCTGGGCTCCGACAAGGGTCCGCGGTACATCACATGCTGATCTCCCCAACGTGTCCCGACAACTTGGACGGTGTGCGTGTCACCGCCGTACTCGACCGACACGTAGTAGCTGACCTCGCCCGAGTCCCCATCCGCGTCATCGCCGGAGGGATCCGCATCCCGGGTTTCGTTCAGGGAAGCTGTGACATCACAGACGCACGAGGACCACCAGAGACGCCACGGCCCGGCCGTGTCCCATCTCTCCGTGTCGAGCTTCCTCTGGGCAACTTCGGTGAGAAGGGCGAGTCCCAGGAGCGAGCGCCTGTCGAAGTCCGGTGGGTGCTCGCCGCGCAGGTCGTAGGACGGGTCCTGTGCCATCCCTCCGGGGAAGGCATCCACGAGTTCCAAGAGGCAATTGCCGCCACCGCCCTCCGCCTCCTCAGGGTTGTCCACCTTGGCGTAGCGCTCTTTGTCCGCCTCGCAGCACCAGCAGAGACCGGGCATGCAGCAACACGCGTCGGTGTCCGTCTCGTCGGCCTGGGTGGCGTCTGCGGCATCCTCAAGCCCTGTGGAATCGGGGGCAGTTTCCTGACTCGGAGAAGGTTCGGGCCGGCCCGGATTGAGGTAGACGGCTTCCAGCCGTGCTTTTCCGATACGGCTGTTGCTCAGCCATTCAGGCACCTCGTCGCGGATGTCGACGGCCCGTGCCTGCGTTGGATGGTCCCCGTTGCGGTAGAAGGCGATATCGCAGGAGCTGTCGAGCCATTCGTCGAAGCGCTCGTCGGTCCCCAGCCGGCCGAGGCCGCTCGACTCGGCCGTGCGGAACAGCGCCCGCGCGGCAGCGGCGTCGATGAGCGGAAGGCCTTCGCGGCCAGGAGATGTCTCGGAGGGAACGTGCATGTCAGTAGCCTCCCGGAGTCGAAGGACCCCGGTAGCGCGCCGCACCCCGGTGATCTGCTGCTTCCCACGCATCTCGCGTGGCTTGGCCGTCACCCGGGGCACCTCGCCTCGGGCGGGATGCCGTCCAGCAAGCCGGGACTTGGCGCTGGAACACACGACCGACCGGGAAGCTAACACCCGTGTCGATCTCCCGCAACGTCTCTCACAACCCTTTACTCCGGAAGCGGAGTCATGACATCTTGCGGCTCGGCCCACCCAGCCGTCGCGCACGGCCGGGACAGCCGCCGGCCGGCCATCTCGCCCACCGCGAGAGTGCCCTTCCGGCCAGGACAACGCCCCATGAACCCGTGGGGACGAGTACCGATCTCCCTGCACGACGTGTAAGGGGGTCCTTCGTTTCACAGGAGGCCCTTGTGCACGCCACCGACGCAACCAGTACGCCTCGTAATTGGGATCTTTACCGGACAGCGATCGCCCACATTCAGTACCAGGGCCGGACGGTACGAGTCGAACCGCGTCCCTGGGGCACAGCTGAAGGCCCCTTTCCGGAATCAGCCGGCGTGGGCACCGTCCACGTGATCACGGCCTGGAATCCCCGTGGGCGTACCGCTTCCGCCGACGACAACGCCCGCGCCCAGGGCCAGTTGCTCGACGAGATCCGCAACCGTGCGCTCACCTGGTGGGTCGCCGAAGGAGGCGACGTGTCCGGCACCCACCGAGAGGAGAGCGTCGCCGTCGTAGGCCTCAGCGATGCCGCGGCGCTTGAACTGGGGCGCCGCTTCGGCCAGGACGCGATCTTCGCCTGGACTCCAGACGCCTGGCGCGTTCTGGCATGCGACAGTGCGGCCGTGGCTGCGAGCGGATGGGCCGCGTCCGCGAGCGGCCGGCTTTCATCGCTTCGCCCACGTGGCGACGCCGGGCGCGACCGCTCGGACGGTCCGTCGGGCCACCGCTTCGACGAGCGCTGAAGTAGGTAGGAGAACGACCGATGGGCATGTACCCCATGCGCACCCCGGACCATTGTCCCCACTGCGGCAGGATGCTCGCCGGTCCGCCTCCCCAGCGGGTCAGGGCCGACGGCTTCCCTGCGGAGGTGACCTATGAGACCGACCCCGTGTGTGGCGCGCGCTGGCACGTGTGGGACAGGACGTCCCCGCTGCGCCGCTTGGCCCGTCCATATGTGGAGGGCACGGGCTGACACAGCCAGACCTCCGTACGGTGAGTCAGCGTACGGACACGTTCGGTGGACAGTACGAATTCCACTTGGCCACGCTGGGGTTGCGATGGCGGGTTTGGCACGTGTGCACCTGGAGGTGGGCCTCGAATGACGACCGACAACGTCGACCCGGTGGCGGAAGGGGAGTGCGTACGGGAACCGGACCCGTCGGACAGTCTGCGGACGTTCGGGGCGGTCGTCCAGGCCCTGCGCGAGCATGCGGGGCTCAGCAGGGCGGAGTTCGCCGAGCTGGTCCAGTTCTCCAAACACACGGTGGAGTCAGTGGAGTTGGGGAGGCGAATGCCGGACGAGTCCTTCGTGGAGCGGGCGGAGGAGGTGCTGGGGAACACCGGGGCGCTGAGGAAGGCGGCGAAATTTCTGACGCGAGGGGAGGCGGGGCTGGCAGCCTGGTTCCGGCGGTGGGCGAAGTTGGAGAAGGTCGCGGTGAGTCTGTGTACGTATGAGTGCCGGTTGGTGCCGGGGATGTTGCAGTCGGAGGGGTATGCGCGGGCGGTGTTCGACAACAGCATCCCCCTGTTGTCGGACGACCAGATGGAGGCGCAGGTCGCCGCACGGCTGGAGCGTCAGAAGGTGTTGTACGAGCGGGCCCACGTCCCATTCACCTTCATCATGGAGGAGCATGTGCTCCGGCGTCGGCTCGGCGGGACCGAGGTCATGCGGGGCTTGCTCGCCCACGTGCTGAAGCTGAGCGCCTTGCGGAACGTGACGCTCCAAATCATGCCGGTGGACACCGAGTTTCATGGGTGCCTGGATGGGCCGGTATGGCTCCTGGAAACGCCGAAGGGCCAGCGGTTCGCGTACTCCGAAGGCCAGCAGAACGGCCGCCTCATCTCCGACGTGAAAGAGGTGAGCCTCCTCTGCCAGCGCTATGACACACTGCGGTCGCAGGCCCTGAACCCCACGGAGTCACGGGGTCTGCTGGAGCGACTGCAAGGAGAGCTATGAGCACGACGGAACTGGCCTGGTTCAAGTCCAGTTACAGCGGCACCCAGGGTGACAACTGCGTCGAGGTCGCCGTCACCGAACAGGCCGTCCGTGTACGGGACTCCAAGGACGTGACCCGTCCGGCCTTTGCTGTGGGCCGGGACGGCTGGTCGCGCTTCCTGGACTTTGTGGCGGAGGCCTGAAGGCGGCGCGTCACGATGGCAGGCCGGCAGACGCATGCCACCGTGACGCGTAAACCGGCTCTTCGGAGTGAGGGTGTAGTCGGGCTGCACACGTGGCTGACGGTCGGCGCTCTCTCAGCGGTCCGCGTCGCGTTCCTCCTCGTCCCCGAGCAGACGGCGCGCTCGGTCGGCGATCTCGCTGGAGAGTTTGCCCGTTACTGAGCTGGCCCGGTCGAGGGTCTCGTTGCCGAAGCTTATGGCGGCGTCGACGCTTTTTGCTCCTGTCTCGAGCGCCTTGTCCCTCGCCTCCGTGGCCGCGTCCACCCATCGTCTCGCCTCCGATGACAGGCGACCGGACTCGATCCCGAGCCGCCCGTGGAAGCCATGGACGCTGGTTGCGACATGGTTGCTCGACTGGACCAGGGCCGGGGACTTGAACGGGTTCAGCAGCACTTTCGCGTTGGCCGTGCCGGCAGCCACATCCATCCGGGCCACCAGACGCTCGGTGCTCCGCGCGATGAGATCCAGGCGGTTCTGTCGGGCAGCCCGAAGCCCGATGCGATGCTGGTCCAGTTCATGCGGGGACGTGTCCAGCACTCGGTCGAGTTCGAGCACGGCGATCGCGTCCTGCAGTTGGAAGCAGCGAGCCAGCACAGCAAGCCACTCCCGAACCGTGGACTCGGCTTCCTTGGCCGTCGCGGCGAGGTCACCGATCGTGGTCTTGCGCTCCATCTTCTCCGCGAGTGCGTCGAGCTGACGCAGCGCGTACGCCTGGGTGTCTGCGATCGTCGCCGGCGCGGCCTGCACCTTCGACCAGGTGACCTCGGAGACCCGGCCCACCTGCTGTCGGATGGTCATGGCCTCCTCGATGATGAGGTCCACTCCGATCATGCGGGCCACCACAGCGTCCTTCTGGGCGCGCAGCACGTCGTCGACCTTCTCGTCGATCGTGGCGAGGTAGTCGGTGATCTCGTCCATGGCCTGCTGCATCGTGAGCTGGGCCATGATCCCCGCGGCACCAGACAGAAGCGCCGGGTTGGTCAGGAACGAGCCGGCCCCCTTCTCGATCTGGAGCCATGACTTGATTGAGCCGCGTTTCCCCGCCATTGCGTGGCTGATGCCTGGCGTTTTGGTTTCCGTCAGCCCGAACTTCTTGACACGCTGCGCAGACTCCTTGGTCAGCTTCACCCAGCGACCGGAGCTGGCGGCAATCTCCGAACCTGCCTGAGCGGCTGCGGCCCCGGTACCGACGACGAACTTGAGGCGTTGCACGCCGAGGTCCTTCGACGGCAGTCCCTCCGAGAGGAGGAAGCGTTCGACATCCGTCGCATTCCCGATGACCGCCAGCCCATCACCGTCACTGATCAGCTGAATCTCGTTGTCCATTGCCCGCTCCTGAAGTGGCTTCTCGCAGTTGAGGGTGGTCGGCGTGCGCGCGGCGACCGCCGGGCGGTCAGGCAGGGTGCCGAGGGCCGTGGCCCGGGGGCGGGGTGAGGGTGGAGGTGTAGTTCTCGCCGTCCACCAACGGGTTCTCCAGATTGACGCCGGCTGCGGCCATGCGGTCGTACTCGGCCAGGATCAGTTCCTTGGTGCGGTAGGTCCCGTACTTGGCCTCGTCCTTGCGCTTGACGATGGGGAAGGTGTCGAGGATGTAGTCCACATCGTCGCGGGGGATGCCGTAGAGGTGGAAGAACAGCGCGTCCAGCTCGGCGCGGATGATCGTCCGGCGGTCCTCGTCCCAGCGGAAGGGTACGCCGGTGTCGCCGAGGTCGCGAGCGAAGGGGGCCATGTCGTCTGCTGTGTAGGCGAGTTCAAGGACACGCGGAGTGATGAATGACGATTGGGGCAACAGCCCGGCGCGAGTCGGGACGGGAATCTGCTCGAAATAGTTAAAGGTCAGGTTCACCCCGCCGAGCTTCTGCCGGAGGGAGTAGTCGCAAGCAAACGAAGTTAGAGCGGACTGGAGAAAGTGCGCGTCGCCAGCCAGCAGAAGTGGCGTACTGTGCCCAACAGCTGATCGCGGAATTGACGCCAGGATTACCGTGCGCTCGTCCGTACTGCGGCAGACGTTGCGGAAGCCCATTAGCCAGTCGTGGCCCCAGGACTTTCGGGTGAGCTGGGCCTCGACCTCGCGCTCGGCGACCCAGTAGCGGGGGAGTACGGACCTCGTGCGGTCCTGCTTCTTGGGGAGGGTGAGGTCGCGGGTGGAGCCCTCTGGCTCGTAGGTTGCCCAGCGGTGGTCGTAGTGGTGGAGCATCTTCGCTTCGTAGAGCGGGAGCATGCGGGCGGTGCCGCGGGTGAAGACGTTGCCATCCAACTGCCAGCCCTCGGCCTCCAGCTCCTCGTGGGTGTGGAAGAGGTGGGAGTCGTTCGACATGTGGAACATGGTCATGAACGACAGGCCCCAGGGGTTGCCGTTGGGGTCGCCCTCCTTGATGAGCACCGGGACCCGGCGGTAGATGCCGAGGGTGATCTCCGCGTCACGGCGGGTGCGGAAGACGGGGCATGTTCCGGTGTTGGGGTTGAGGAGAGTGATCTCCTCGGGGGTGAGGGTGAAGCGCTTGCCGGGGCCGTCGAGTTCGGTGGTGTCGTGGAGGAAGAAGGCGAAGCTGGCGGCAGGTTCGCGAACCGCGCGGCCGGCGAGGGTGAGCAGGCTGAACTTGAATGAGCGGTGCACGCCGGGGAAGAGCGGCGCTGCGTTCTCGAAGTCGTACAGCGAGGCTAGGGAGCCGTGTTGGACGAGGTCCTTGAAGAAGAACTGGGTGGTGGCGTCGGTGGCGATGCCCGTGGGTACGATCACGCCCGTACGGCCGCCGGGGCCGGTGAGGTTGCGGTCGGTCTCGGCGAAGACGGCGTAGGTGTTGATGTCGCCCCGGCCGGTGAGCGGGTAGCGCAGTGAGGAGCGCAGGAACTGGCTCTCGCCCTCGGCGCGGCGCTTGGCCTCGCCGAACTCGGCGAAGAGTTCGGGGTTGGTTGTCGGCAGGGTCGCGATGAGCTTCTTGCGGGCGGCAGCATTGGGAGCGTTGGCGATGGCCGCGTCGCGCTGAGCGAAGAACTCCTGTTCCTGGAGCTTGATGCGCTCCCACGGCGGGTTGCCCAGCAGGCAGGAGAAGCCCCCAGCCCAGCCGAGGGACGTGTCCACATCGGCGTCCGTGGCTGCGGGGACGTGGAAGACCTCGGGGAACTCCAGATGCCAGTGGAAGAACCTGTACTGCTGAGCGAGACGAATGATCTCCTCGTTGGTGGTGGCGGGGATGCCCGCACCAGGGCTCTGGATGTCGCGGAAGATACCCTCGGTGACGGGAGTAGGCGCGACCTGAACCTTGGGCCACACGAATGCCGCGCACCAGGCGTCGGCGATGTGCAGTGAGCGCAGGTAGTCCGCCGACTGCTCCAGGTCACGGAACCGGCTGGACTGGAGCCGGACGTCGCGCAAGGTGTCAGCCGACGCCGCGGTGATGTCCCGCAAGCTCGCCGCGAACGCCGCGTTCGACACCCAGATGCGCTCCTCCGTGTGGAAGCTCAACTGGCCGCCGCGTTCCGCCGCGTTCCGCTTCTTGATGGCGGAAGCGATCTTCTTGTCGTCGCCCTCGATCGGCTTGAACGCGTCGTCAGGGATGCCCTTGGCCAGCAGTGCCGGCGTAGCCCCGATGAGCGCGTTGCCGTGCTTGATGTGGGCGTCCAGGAAGCCCAGGGGCTTGCCCGGTTCCAGGGCCTCCAGCCACAGCGACACCTTGGCCAGTTCGACGGCCATCGGGTTGAGGTCCACGCCGTAGATGCAGCGCGCGACCACCTCGTGCAGCGCGTGCCGCACCGCGTCGATCGTCGGCTCCGGGTTCTGCTCCCGCACAGCGGCCACCCGCTTGGCGATTCGCCGTGCCGCAGCCACCAGGAAGTGACCGGATCCGCAGGCCGGGTCGCAGACCGTCAGGTTCAGCAGTTCCTCGACGATGGCCGGGCCCGGGTCCGGCTGGCCTGCGCGCGTCGCCTGGATCTCGCCCCTCTTCACCGCGTCGTCGATTACCGGGTCCAGCGCCGAGTCCAGCAAACACTCGATCAGCGAGGACGGGGTGTAGTACGAGCCCGTGGTCTTACGAGCGTTGCCCGCCAGCTCGACCAGTTCAAAGGTGCGCTCGGTCGCGTTGTGCTTCGGGACCAGCTCCAGCAGCGACTCGTAGATCGAGCCCAGCTCCTCCGCGTCCAGGTGGCGGTAGTCCACCACCCGATTGCGCTTGCTGGTCGTGTCCCGGACGATCGACAGCGCCCGCACCGCCTCCAGCAGAGGCTCGTTCGACAGGGACAGGCCGTGCAGGAGCTTGTCCGCCTCCGTGTCGTCGAAGATGCCGCCGAGGCCCGGCAGACCCAGTTCCGGGAGGCCGTCGTCGTTCCCGAGACCACCCAACACGAAGCGCAGCGCCTGGTACAGGTCGCCGTGGGCCGTACCCTGACGCCGCTGCGCGTGTCGGCGGAGGCGGGCCGAGGAGAAGTACGCCGCGTACCGCTCCTTCGCCGTCTCACCCGCCGACGGGGACAGCAGAACCTCGCGGTCCTCGGCCACGAACAGGAACAGGAGCCGGTAGACCAGGCGCAGCAGCGCGTAGTGGAAGGTCTTGACCTCCAGGGTCTCCCGCAGCTCCCGGTTGTCCGGGTGCTTCAGGAAACCCGTGCCGAGTGTTGTGATTGCCCGCTGCACGCCCTTCCTGAGCTGGTCCAGCGCACGCGTTCCCTGCGCGATCGCCTCCGTGCGCCACTTCTCCAGCCAGCACGTAGCCGGCGCCGCGTCCTCCGCGACCTCGAACCGCGACACGTGCAGCAGCCGGTACAGCAGCACGAACTCGCTGAACAGCTCGCCGTCGAAGATCGCCTCAAGGTCGAACTCGACGTACGACGCCGTCGCCAGCGCGCTGGAGTCGCGCAGCAGACGTATCTGACGGCCGTTCGTCAGGACGCCCCACAGGTGGGCCTCGGTCCGGTTCAGGCACTCCTGGAGCATCGACTGCGGCGGCACCGTACCCGCGCCACCGGGACGCTTGTCCAGGTTGGCGTTCCACGGCACCTGGTGGATCAATGCGTGCTGCCAGCGGTGGGAGACCGAGAACCGCTTCTCCGTGTCCGAGTCGGCCGTGACCCCCTCTCCACCGATCGGTGTCAGGCGGCCGAAGCCCAGCTCCCGCCACAGCGGCGACAGCCAGTCGGCGACCGCGCGGCCCGTCGGGTCGGTCGCGGCCAGGCCCGTCTCCCCGTCCTCAGGCAGGTGCTTGCGCAGCTCGCGCCAGAGCGGCTTCAGGTACTCCCAGCTGCGCTCGGCCTCGTCGCGGACCGAACGGGACGACGGCAGGCCGTAGTCGGCGGGCTTCGAGCCCGGGACGTCCTTGCCCTCGGAGATGCGCAGCAGCATGTCGGCCGGCAGCAGACCTCCGACTGTGTGGACGGCGGTGAACACCTGGTTGCGAGTCGTGGCGGACATCAGGCGGACGCTCCAGAGACAGCAGCAGGGGCGGGGGAGGAAGCAGAGGGGTTCGCGGGCAGGTAGAGGTACGCGCCCAGGACGTCGGCCGGCTTCTGGGCCGTCACCGACAGGCCGCGGACGATCTCGCCGGAGGCCTGGCGCACTCGGCGGTGCGAGGAGTCCAGCTCGGCGGCCAGTTCCTCGCCGTACGACTCCAGGTGGCCGTACACATCGGGGAGTTGGTCGAGGACCCGCTGCATCATGCGCTCGCCGAAGTGCGGGTCCGTGTTCGCGGACGCCGTCACGTCCAGCAGCGCCCCCGCGCGCTCCTGCGACAACCACACCGCGTTCTTCGGGGAACCCTCGAAGGCCAGCAACCGCGCGTCCTCCGCGACCAACTGCTTCTCACCGCTCCGCGACGGCAGGGTCAAATGGAAGCGGTAACGGACCAGCAGCAGCGTCGTACGCGTCGACACCGCATCCGTCGTCACCACACCGCAGCGGCGAGCCGGACGGGCGCCGTCCGCCTGGGCGTCCAGCGCCGCGTTCAGGACGTGCGACGCCAGCGCGCCCACCACCGGGTCCGTCCGTACCAGGGCAGCCTCACCCCTGGGCACCGCCGGATCGCTCCGGAACGGAATCGGGCGGTCCTGCTCGATCACCTCCCCGCCCACAACCGTGGCCAGGGCGTCCCGCAGACCCGCCGGTGTCCCACCCACCTGCGCCGTGAAGTCGACGGCGCCCACGTCTCGCAGAACCGCGCCCAGCGCGCCCAGCGACTCCCGTGCGAAGGTCTCCACCTCGCCGGTACCGCCCAGCGCCTCCCGGATCGCGGCTACCTCTCGCGCCACTTCCTCCGGGTGGATCGATCGCTGCGCGAACCGCGATCGCGACGCCTTTTCCCGCTCCGCCGCCGAATTCCAGTCGCTGTCCAGCTTGGCCGTGCTCACCTTGAACGCGTCCGCGCTGAACAAGGCGTCCTCGTTCTCGCGGCCACGCATCAGCAGCCATTCCACGATCGCGTCCGTCACGCCCGTGGACAGCTCGTCCGGGACCGACACCGAGATGCCCAGGTCCTTCTTGATCTGGCGGTGCTTCTTGATGAGGACTTCGAGGACCTTGCCGTCGATGCCGTTGTCCTCGCCGTAGAGGGTGATGACGCGGACCTCGTCGCGGCGCTGGCCGTAGCGGTCGACGCGGCCCTCGCGCTGGTCGTGGCGGGTGGGGTTCCACGCGAGGTCGTAGTGGACCACCGCGTCGAAGTAGTGCTGCAGGTTCACGCCCTCCGACAGGCAGTCGGTGGCGATCAGCACCCGGCGCGCGGCGGCGTCCTCGCCGGCCTCCGTCGCCAGCGCCTCGATGTTGTCGATGCGCTGCTGCGGTGACAGCTCGCCCGTGACCGCCTTGACGACCGTCTTCGCGCCGAGCGGGCCGCGCTTCTTCGTCTCCGGGTCGTTCGACAGCTGCTCCGCCAGGTACTTGGCCGTGGGGATGTAGCGGCAGAAGACGATCGGGTTGTAGCCGTCGGCCAGGAGCGACTTGAGGTGCTTGATCAGGGCCTTGAGCTTGAGGTCCTGGGTGGGGCCCTCCAACTCAGCTGCCCGGTCCGCCAGTTCGGCCAACCGCGAGCGCGGGTCGCTCTCCTCGGTCTCCGCGCCCGGCGCTACGTCCATGCCCTCCATGGAGTCGCTGTCGGCGGCGTCGCTGTTGAGCGGAGCCCCCAGCTTGTCGGCTTCCTCCGCCGAGGACGCGATGGCCGCTGCCGACCGCGTCCGCAGCGTCTGCGCCGCCGCACGCGGCGAGGACACCAGCGAGCGCAGCAGCGCGATCGCCGACCACCAGGCTATTCGGGCCTCCCTCCGGCCCCGTCCGTCCGCCTCCTCCACCCGCTCGCTCGCGTAGGCGATCGCGTCGTCCAGCAGGGCCCGGTACTCGGGGGACAGCTTGTACGTCTCGTCCTTGAAGTAGCGGTCCGAGGGGAACGCGGTGCGCTCGGCGAGGGAGTCGTCGGCCAGGCCGTCCTCCTTGGTGAGGTACTGGCGTACGTCCGCGCGCTTGCGGGCCACGAAGTGCTGGGCCAGCAGCTTTCGGCCCGCGTCCGACTCCAGGTTCACGTGCGCCAAGTCGGGCTTGACGAGGCCCAGCAGGTTCCGGAACGCGGACTCCTTGCCGCTGTGCGGCGTCGCCGTCACCAGCAGCAGGTGCCGTTCCGCGTCCTCGGCGACCCGTCGCAGCAGCTCGTAGCGCAGCTGGTTCTGTGTGCCGGTCTTGGTGTCGTCGGCCGCCACGCAGGTGTGTGCCTCGTCGACGATCACCAGGTCGGGACAGTGCCGTACGAAGTCGTCGCGGTGGCGGGTGGACTTGATGAAGTCCGTGGAGACGATGACGTTCGGGTAGCGGTCGAAGAGGGACTGGCCGAGGTCCAGGCCTCGCTCCAGGCGCGTCACCGTCGACGACAGCACCAGCTCCGCGTCGATGCCGAACTTGCTGCGCAGCTCCTGCTGCCACTGTTCCGCCAGCGCGGGGGAGCACAGCACGGCCAGGCCCGACGCCTCGCCCTGCGCGAGGAGTTCGCTCGCGATCAGGCCCGCCTCGACGGTCTTGCCGATGCCGACGTCGTCGGAGATCAGCATGCGGACCGTCTTCTGACGCAGCGCCATCAGGAGCGGGACGAGCTGGTACGCGCGCGGCTCCACCGCGATGCCGGCCAGTGAGCGGAACGGACCGGCGCCCGAGCGGAAGCCGACGCGCAGGGCCGTGCGCAGCAGCCCTGCCGCCCGCTGGTCGCCGAGATCGCTCGGCTCCGGCGCGGCGAACCGGGCCTCCTCGACTTTCTCGAACGCCGGGAAGACGGCGGCGACATCGTCGTCCGAGCCACCCAGCGGGCGCAGGACGAGCAGGTCGGGCTTGCTCTCGGGGAGCACCACCCATTCGCGGCCGCGGGCCTTCACCAGGGAACCTGCGGAGTACGTGAGTGCCATGTGTGTTTTCGAGTCCTCAGGAGAAGCCGGTCGTCAGTTGGCGGACGGCGTGCCGAAGTAGCGGGCGTTGGCGGCGGCGATGGCGTCCCAGTCGTCGCCGCGCGGGAAGCGGACCACGTCCCAACTGGCATTGAAGAGGCGGTCCTCGGCGTCCTCGTCCCGGAAGGTGTCCTGCTCCTTGTCGGACGTGTCCACGAAGACGGCCACGTTTCCGCCCGGGAGCCGGTACACGAAGTCGGGCATCGCGTTCGCCTCGGTGAGGAAGGGTCCCGCCTCGTCCGGCAGGTTCAGTCCCCGTGCCTTCGCCCAGCCCAGGAAGTCACCGCGCGCGGCCAGTTCGGTGGCGGCCGTCGCCTCGACCGTCGTCGGCGCCGCCGGGACCTGGTCGAGCAGCCGCCGGTATTGCTCCGACCGGGACTCACCGCGCGACTCGCGCTCCGCCGTCGCCGTGGCCAGCCGTACCAGCAAGTGCTGTGCGGCATGGCGGTTGATCAGCGCGTGGTCGAGCTGGTTGCCGTACGTCAGCAGGCACTCGTAGCAGCCCAGGGCGCACGGGCGGTTCGGGTGCGGGCCGCCAAGGTCGGTGCCGTCCGCGTCGAAGTGGCAGATCGACAGGGCGTACCGGGCGGCCTTGGCCAGGGCGTCCGGCTCGGCCTGGAGGCGGCGCAGCACGCCCGCGCCGCCCTCCGCGGCCTCCATGAACAGGAACCGGCCCCACGGTCCGCCGTCCGGCGGCAGCAGTTCGCTGGACAGCTCGGCGTCCTCCAGCTCGAACGCGGCCTCGATGCCCCGCTCCAGCGCGTACATGAGGGACAGCGCTTCGGGCTCGGGCAGGGCCTCGTCCAGCGTGACGACGAGGATGTTGCGGCGGTCCTCCACGTACGGGATGACCCGCTTCTTGCGGCGACGCTCCTTGCCGTCCTCGTCGACCACCGGCAGCTCGCTGGAGTCGCCGGAGGCCTCGGCGGCGTCCTTGTCGTTCATCCAGCGGCCGTCGGCGAGGTCGAGCCAGTAGCCCGCCGGCTCGTCCTTTTTGGCCCGCACCCGACCGATGTTGGTGATGCGGACCGTCGCCGAGTCGCCGTACGCCAGGTCGGCTAGCGGCGCGCCCGAAGCGTCGGCGACCGACGCGTTGAGGCGACCCTTGCGAGCACCGTGGTCGTGGAAGCGGTACGACGTCTCCAGGCGGTAACCCGCCCGGCGGCGCTCCTCCTCGTCGGAGGAGATCCGCTCGCGGCGCGTGGTGTACACCGTGTGCAGTTGCAGCAGGCCGTGGGTCGCCGCCCCCAGCGGCTCATCGCACATCTGGCAGCGGTCCTGGCGTTCGGCCGGGTCATGGTGGTAGCCGCAGTGCGCGCAACGGCGGGCCTCGCTGGTGGCCAGGTCACCGGAGGAGTCCGGCGGCAGCTGGATGCGCGTCACCTGGTAGCGAGCGCCCTCGTGGTAGATGAGCGCACCGGGACCGAACTCGCGGATTGCGAGGAAGCGGGGCCGCTGGAGGTAGTCGCCGTCGCCCCGGCGACGGCCGATGGTCGGGATGTAGGCCGCCAGCGGCAGGCGCGGGAAGCTGTAACCCGGCAGGAAGCCCTCGGAGGCCAGGTAGCGGTACGGGTTGAAGTCGGAGAGGACCGACTTGCTGTCGGCACTCTCGTTCATCAGCAGGTTCAGCTGCGTTTCCGCTTCGCGGCGGCGGGCATTCGCACGGTTGCGGTCGCTCTCGGTCAGGCTGTAGTCGAGGCGCCGCTTGTTCTGTATGTACTGGTCGTCGAGGGCGGCGCGGAACAGCTGCCGCCACCGGTCGAAAGCTCGGTCGAACCGCTCCGGTACCGTCCGCACCCGGTCCTGGATCCAGTCGTCGTGCCACCAGGTGGTGTCGACGAAGTCGGGCAGCAGTGGCCCCAGTACGCGCTGCGCGGCATCGACGGTGCGCCGCTGAGCGCTCTCGTCGAGGGAGGCCGCGAGGATGTCGGGCTGAAGCTCAAGGGCCGGGTTGGGGCGGTCGCCGGTGTCCGGGTGCGACACGTCGAGGACCTCGGGTATGGCGCGTCCCAGCTTCAGGCCGGCCTCGGCGATCCATATGCCCTGCAGGTGGGAGAGGACGAGGTCCTCGTTGGCGAGATCCAGGCGTGGCGGTGCGACCGCGCCCGCCACCATCCGCTCGGAACGGCGGAAGTAGTACTGATCGTGGCTGTTGCCCGTCGCGCAGTACGTCGTCACCAGTGCGGGCTGCCCGCTGCGGCCCGCGCGGCCGGAGCGCTGGGCGTAGTTCGCGGGGGTGGGCGGCACGTTGCGCATCATCACGGCGTTGAGGGAGGAGATGTCGACGCCCAGCTCCATCGTCGGGGAGCAGTAGAGCAGCTTCAACTCCGCTTTGCGGAAGGCCTCTTCGCGCTTCTCACGCTCCTCCGGAGCGACCTGGGCGGTGTGCTCGCGCGCGAACAGGCCCGACAGCGCGCTCGCCGCCTCCTTGTACAGATCGCGGAAGAACGTGTTCACCCGCGGACCGTCGCCGCTCTGGTAGGTGCGCGTCAGCGGGTCGTGTGTGCCCGTCTCGCCCTTGCCCGCCCGCCAGATCAGCGACTGGGCGGCCACCCGGTAGCCGGTCGCGGCAGGTGCGCTGGGCCTGCGGTAGCGGCCCGACGGCCTCGGGGCCTCGGCCACCTCCTTCACCAGGTCCGCCTTGGCCAGGACCTTCAGCAGCTCCTCGATGACGAGCTGCAGATCGTCAGGGGAGAGCTTCTTGAACGAGCTGTCCGCGCGCTTGAGGTACTTGCCGAACTTGCCGCGTGCGGAAAGGAACAACGCCGAGCGGTCCATACCGGGACGCGACGGGTGCGGATAGGCGGTGCCGACGCGCGGCCGGTCGGAGGCCGCCAGTACCCACGGGTCCACCAGCCGTTCCTCGCTCGCCCGCTGCAACGAGTCGAAGTCGTCACGGAAGTAGGCCACGTCGATGGCGAGCGAGCGGCGCATCTCGTTCAGCAGCGCCTTCATGATCTCCGCACGCAGCGCGGGATCGGCGTCCCGCAGCGCCGCGTGGGTGTGCGCCCAGCGGTCCTGCTTGCCCGCGACCCAGTCCAGGTCCTCGTAGTCGATCTCCAGCAGACCGGTCTGCTCCAGGTTCGGCATCGTGATGCGCCAGCCACGCTCCAGATCGAGATAGAGCCGGAAGGCGATCACGTCCCGCAGCGTCTTGGCCGCCGCCTTGGCGAGGGACGGCGGCTGGTCGCTGTCGCCCGTGTAGTCGGCGGGCTCGATCGCGAGCGCGTTCGTCACCGCCGAGGCCAACTCCTCGTGGTGGACACCGTCCTCGCCCGCGTCCAGCGCGGCCCGGTACAGCGCACCGCGCAGCTGCGTGATCTGCACGAAGTCGTTGAAGTGGCCGGCCTGGAGGGAGGCGTCCTGACGGTTGTCCACGAACGTCAGGAGCTTGCGCGCGTCCTTGTCCAGTGCCTCCTCGGGCACCGACTTCAGTGACCGCACGACCGACGCCGAGATCAGCGACGTCGCCGACGACCGGCCCTCCTGGTCCAGCGTTGCCAGCTTCGCGAAGTCCCGGCCACGCGTCTGCTCGTACGCCACTCCGCAGTGGAGGCAGAACAGGAACGGCGAGGGCACGAAGGCGGCCTGAAGTTCGCCACGGCCCTCGTAGCCGAGTGGGTCCACCGTGACGGCGCGCGGCACCCGGTCGCGGTACGCCTTCTTGACGACCTCCTGGCCCTTGTCGTCCAGCTCCAGCCAGGACTCCGGCAGCCGACGGTCGTCCACGGCGTACTGGACGCTGGACGGCCAGGCCCGCTCGTGATCGACGTAGAGGTAGCCATCGCCCTGACGTCCGCCCGTGGCCGAGGTGTCCCGGCGTGCCTCGTAACGGACTTCGCCGTCCTTCTCGTTGCGCCAGACCGTCATGTACTCCTGGCCGCACTCCCGGCAGAAGGCCAGCGGCATGAGCAACTTGCCCCCGCTGCCGGGCTGTTCCAGCTGGTAGGAGCGGGTGAGGTGACGGGAGAGTTTGTCCTCCAGAGTGACGTACACGGTGTCGCCCTTGGAGAGGAACTGGTGCAGCCGGAAGGCGAACAGAGGACGGTCGGTGACCGGGTGCCTGGCCTGCGAGCCGGCCTCGAGGGTCGCTTCGATGGCCCTCACGCAGTCGTCCTTGGCGACCCCCGACCGCTCGGCCAGTTCACGCGCCGCGACCTCGATCTTCGTGGGCTGCCGACGCACCAGTCGGCCGGTCGCTTCGTCCGTGGCAAGTCCGAAGCGCGTTTCGATCCAGCGAGCGAGGGGGTCGCGCACCAGATCGTCGTACGCGCGGGGGGCCGCAGGCGACGTCAGACGCTCGGCGGGGACGGCCTCCGGCGCCTCGCCGGTCGCGCGGACCAGCGTCTCGCCGATGACGTGTTCCGGGCTGACCGTCGTACCGAACAACGTGCTCGCCACACCCGCGACGACCCGCTTCTGGTCCTCCACGGTGCCCTCGGTCGACATGGTGGCCGAGGTACCGATGCACTGCACGTGCGGAGCCTGGCAGGCCTCGCGGACCCGGCGGATCAGTAGAGCCACGTCGGCGCCCTGCCGGCCGCGGTAGGTGTGGAGTTCGTCGAAGACCAGGAACTCCAGGCCCTTCGCCATCTTGATGAGGCTGGCCCGGTCGGCGGGCCGGGTCAGCATCAGCTCCAGCATCACGTAGTTGGTGAGGAGGATGTCCGGCGGGTTGTCGCGAATTTCTTTGCGCTTCTCGTCGTCCTCCTGACCCGTGTAGCGGGCGAAGGTGACCGGTTCTCGGCCCGAGCCGTAGCCGTCGCGGAGGTACTTCTCCAGTTCCTTGAGCTGGCTGTTGGCGAGCGCGTTCATCGGATAGACGATGATGGCGCGCACCCGCTTCTGGGCCTTGGGGCCTTCCGTATCCCGCTCGTGCAGTACCCGATTGACGATCGGCACGATGTAGGAAAGCGACTTGCCCGAACCGGTGCCGGTGGTGAGCACGTACGAGGCACGTCGGTCGGCGGCCTCGATGGCCTCGCGCTGGTGCTGGTGCAGGGTGAGCGGCCGTCCGTCCGGGACCGTGCCACCCTCCGTCTTCCCGGCTTGGAAGATGCGGGCGCACTCGGGGTGCAGGACGTTCTGCCCGACGAGTTCCACGACCGTGCCGCCGCTGTGGAAGAACGGGTTGAGTGACAGCCAGGGATCGGGCCACTGCGACTTGTCGTCGAGGTCCTTCTCCACGAACGCGGCGACCCGGTCGTCGCGGATCACGGTGCCGCCCTCGGTGAAGGAGCGGTAGTCCTTGATGAGCGCACGGTGCACGCCGAAGACGTCCATGGCCGTGCCGGAGGCGGTCACTGGGGTCGGCCGCGGGGCGGGTGCGGACGAGGGGGCGGCGGTGCGGCTGCCGGAGGTGGGCAGGGGCAGCGTCGGGTCGAGGGCGCTCCAGTGGGGGAGCTGAGGTGCGTTCGGACCCTGCACGGCCAGCGGGAGCAGCGCGTCGCGTACTTCTGCCGCCTCCGCGGGGCGGTCCGCCGGATCCTTCGCCAGGAGTCGGCCGACGAGGCGGATCAGCTCGGCGGGTATCTCGCTGCGGATGACGGCGAGGGGCGTCGGTTCGGTCTCGAGGTGCTTGTGAGCGAGTTCGTAGGGCGACTCGCTCGTGAAGGGCGGTACGGCGACGAGCATCTCGTACAGCACGCAGCCCAGCGCGTACAGGTCGGCGGCCTGGGTGATCTGCCTGGCCTTGAACTGTTCGGGAGCCATGTAGCGGGCGGTGCCGACGCTGACACCCGTGCTGGTGAGCCGTGCCTCGTCCGGGTCGTCGACGATGCACCCCATGCCGAAGTCGAGGACCTTGATGGTCCCGCCCCGCGTCAGCATGACGTTCGACGGCTTCAGGTCGCGGTGGACCACGCCGGCGGCGTGTGCGGTGGCGAGGCCGTCGGCGATCTGGGCGCCGATGGCAGCCACCCAGGAGATGGGCAGCTGGCGTTCCTCCTCGACGAGGTCGCGGAGCGTCTCGCCGTCGAGGAACTCCATGGCCAGATACGGCAGTCCACTGTCTTCGGTGACGCCGCCGGCGATGAGCCGTGTCAGGTTCGGGTGGTCGAGGCGGCGCATGATGCGGACCTCGCGGGCGAAGCGGTCCACCGCCTTGTTGTCTGCGCCGGTGTCGATCAGAGCGCCCGTACGACTGCGCAGGATCGTCTTCACGGCGACAACGCGGTCGACACTGCCCTCCGGGGCCTGGAGGTCCTCGGCCCGGTGAACCTCCCCCATGTTGCCCTTGCCGATGACCTGCCCGATACGGAATCTGGCATCGATGAGCTCGTGGCCCACGGTCGCTCCTCTGCCCTCTACTCACCGTCCCACAAAGGGACTTGCCCCCTGTATATGCCACCGCTGTGCTCAAGTTCCATAGCGGAGCGTGCTGTTGCGGTCACCGTACACGAGAGGGGTCAACGTGTATAGCTTTCAGATCTGTTGACACTGTTAACGCGTCAGACCTACGCTCTTGCGTGTAGTTGGTCTGGGGGTGGGCGACATGGGGCATCAACCCGTCGGTGCGCAAGGGGTAGCCGTCACAAGGGCGGCGCTGACCGAGCTGTTGGCTCGACTTCGGCGTGCCGCCGTGGACGGCGTAGTGCCGGATGAGGCGTTCGCTGCGCAAGCGCATCAGCTTGGACTGGGTGATGCCGAGCGGGAGCGGCTGCGTGAGGAACTCGCCAGGCTGGGAGTGCCCGTCGAGAGGTCGGTGGTGCATGCAGACATCGACCGTCCGGATGTGGAAAAGGTTGCATGGAAGGGTGGAGAAAATGTGTTCGCCCGTCTCGCGCCGGTGCGTGCGTTGCTCCTGCGCTATGCCGATGACGACGGGTATGTGACGACGCGGCTGATGGACGGCGTGGTCCGACTGGCCGGTCTTGACCGGCAGGAGGAGACCGCTCTTCGGGCGTGGGCCAAGGTGCGGGACGACAGGAACGTCCCTGGGAACGAGGGTGACGAGCGGTCGACCGGGCCAGGGTCGTCGTCGACGGTGGTGACACGGGGTGCAGCCGTCACAGCCGGCGGCGTTGCGGCAACCGCAGGTGCGGACGAGGAAGAAGTGCCGGACTCGATGGTGACCGGAGCGGTCGCCGACGCTGTGAAGGCGGCCCTGGCAGTCCTGCGTGCCGACCGGTTCGAGAGACGCCCTGAAAATCGTCTGCTGAGTGCAGAGGCCGAGGTTGGGCTCGCTGTGCTGATACGAGGGGGAGCCGAGCGGATCGGGGCGGAGCCGAGCGAGGATGAGCTGAAAACGCTGCCCCGGAGCGACCTCAGGATCCGGGCCCGGGACTGCCTGGTGGTCCACAACCTTCGTCTTGTGCACTCCCTGATACGTCCGTACCTGGAGCAGGGCTTGGACTACGACGACCTGTTCCAGCATGGCTGCCTGGGGCTGATGAAGGCATCGCGGAAGTTCGACCCGTCCAAGGGCTACAAGTTCTCGACGTATGCGACCTGGTGGGTCCGGCAGTCGCTCGGCCGTGGCGTGGACGACGAGGGCGCTCTCATCCGGATCCCGGTTCACATGAAGGAGCAGATCCGGAAGGTGGCGCACGCCGAGCGGACTCTTGCCGCGCAGGGGAGGCCGGCGACCGCGGCCGACGTGGCGGTGTTGTGCGACCTGAGCCTGAAGAAGGTGGAAGAGGCGCGGCGGCTGAGCCGTCGGACCGACTCTCTGGACCGTGTCATGGGCGACGGGGCGACCCTGGCGGACTTCGTGGCGGAGACCCACACCACGCCGTCGCTGGAGAAGCAGGTGGTCGGTGCCCTGTACGTGGACGATGTGCTGGCCGTGGTGGACACCTTCACCGAACGGGAGGCGCGCATCCTCGTGCGCCGTCTCGGCCTCGACGGTGACGAGCCGTCGACGCTGGACGACCTGGGACGCGAGTTCGGTGTGACCAGGGAGCGCATCCGGCAGATCGAGGGCAAGACCAAGCCGGTGCTGCTACTCCGGTTGCGCGAGGCGGGCCTCGTCAATCTGGACGCCGCGTGTGAAAGGGCCGAGCGCGAGGCGGAACGAGCCGCCCAGGCCCGGAAGGCTGCTCGTATCGCTCGGGCCACGCACGCCGCCCGCACCGCCCGGGTCCGGCTCGCCCTTCGCAAGGCGACGGCGGAACACCTGGTCCTGGTACGCCAGAGGCAGGCGGACGAGACCGCCAGCACACCCGTCGTCGGAACGGAGCCGGCACAAGCGGGCGCGGACAACGCGCTGACCGACTCCCCCGCGGAAGCCGACGCGACGGCGGAACCGCAGGGCACCGGGGCGACGAGCGTGCAGGAGCAGGCACGAACCGAAGCGGCCGGCGACGCCGAGGCGCAGCGGGAAGCCCTTGCCGCCGACTGGGAGCGCGCCCGTCGCCTGGCAGAGGCACCCGTCGACCAGGACCGGTGGCTCGTCGACTACGCCCGGGCGGCGCTGGGCAACGACGACCTCACCGACCTCCTGGGACAGCCGGCTGATGTCGTGGCGCGGGACGCCCGTAACGGCCGACGCCTGTCACGGCCGGTGCTGACAGCCCTCGAAGTGCTGCGGCGCGTCTTCGACGCCCTCGTCACGGCCGGACAGCAGCCGGGTGACTTCTTCGACCGACCCACGGAAGCGCTCGTCGGTGCCACGCCCCGCGACTACCTCGTGCGCCGGCCGCTGACGAACCGCGAGTCGCGACTGGCCGTACGGGACGCGCTGCGGGAGTTCCTCGCCGTCGCACCCGCCGAGACTCGGCATCCGGACACGCAAGAGGTGGAGGAGGAAGCCTCTGCGGTGGTTCCGCCAGGTGCGCAAGCACAGCCGGAGCCGGTCGCGGACACACCGGTGCCCTCCCCGTCCGCCGGCGCGAGGGATGCGGACACCGAGTCGCCGCAGGCCACCGCCGACTGGGGCAAGGCGTTGGCGCTGACGGAGCCGCCGCTGGGTGGGGGAGTGGCCTGGCGTGCCGAATACGCACTGCTGGCGCTCGGGCACCTGCAACTGTCCGTGCTCCTCGGCACGCCGGCCGCCGACGCAGTGGTACGCGCGGCACGGCACCGGGGCACTCTTGACCGTCCTGTCGTCCAAGCCCTCGAGACACTCGTGGAGGTCTTCACCGCGGTCAGGAAGCTGGGACTCCGTCCCGAGCACTTCTTCGAGTCGCTCGCGGACAGGCTGGCGGGGGCAACTCCTCGCGGGTACCTGGCCGCCAACCCCCTGGTTCACTCAGGGGCGCGCCTCGCCATAAGCGACGCACTCCGGGAGTTCGTGGCGGCACTGACCGAGCGGGTCCGGAACACGGAGGCAGGGGACGACAGCGACGTCGCCACGACTGCGGTCCCGGCTGACGAGGCAGAGCCAGGGGACGAGAGCCCGGCGTCGGCTTCCGTGGATCCCGGCCCGAACCCCTGGCCGCCGGCCGCCGCTGAGCTGCCGTCCACGGGGGACCACGACGCGTGCGAGGGCCACCTCGCCTCGGTGACGCGGGAACACGAGCGGCGGCGGGACGAGGAGCGGAGTGCCGCCGACGAGCGGGTCGCGGCCGTCCGGACGGAGGTCGAACGTGAACTCGACGCCTGGGAAGAGGTGCTGTTCGCGCGCATGGACGCCCTGCTGCTCCGGCGCGAGCGGCGCATCCGTGCCGAGGCCGAGGAACGCGTCGCGCAGCTGAAGGCGCAGCACCACGCGGCGTACCAGTCGGTGCTGCACAGAGCCCAGAAGGCCGAGGCGACCGCCCGGCCGGTGCAGGAGCAGCGGGACCGGACCGCCGTCCTGGAATTGCGTCTTCGCCAGTACCGCGAAGGTGCCGAGACACGCATCGCGGATCTCGAGTCGCGGCTGAGCGAGGCCAAGAAGGCTGCCGACGAGCGTGAACGCGCCGCCGGCGCGCGGGTCGCCGAGCTGGAGACCCGAGTACGGAAGGCCGAGGCGGCCGTCGCCGAACAGGAACGGGCTGCCGCGTCGGCGCGGGAGGAGTACCGCCAGGGTGCCCGACTGCCTATCGCCGAGCTGGAAGCCCGGCTGCGGGACGCCGAGGCGGCCCTCGAGCAGCGCGACCGGTTCGTCGAAGCGGCCCGCCGTCACGCGGAGGAGGCCGAGCAGCAGGCGGCACAGCGCATCGCGCAGAGCGAGCACAGCGCCTGGCTCCGGATCACCGACCTGCAGACACAGCTCAACGAGGCGCAGGCACGGCTGGCCGCGACGCAGGAAGCGGAACGAAGCCGCGGGCTCCTGCGCGACCGCTGGCGCCGGTCCTCCTGAGCCCGACGGCCGCCCGTTCGTCCCCTCTTCCCTTCACGATCACCAGGAATGCCATGGATCCCAGACAGGAACTCGTCTCCTACCTGCGGCGACAACTCGTCGGTCCGGTCAACGGCGACGACGAGACGCTCGACGCGCCACCCGACCGGCAGTACCTCATGGGCACCCTCTACCCGCAGGAAGCCGATCTGCAGGGGCAGTTGGACCTCGCCAAGGAGGAGTTCGAGGGCGCGGGTACGGAGCGCGGCGCCGAGGACACCGCACCGGCGGGCGACCCCGTGCCCGAGTCGAACTCCTGGCTGCCGTCGTCCCTCGGGTTCAGCTTCTACACCGACACCGAGACCCTCGAGGTCGAGTGCTCAGCCGCCCGCTATCTGACCCAGTCGCACAGCGGTCGGCGCGGACGGACATGGCAGAGGGTCGCGATACCCGCCGAGACACACCTCCTAGGTCCCGGCCGGGATGCGGTCTCCGTGCTGGACGCGCGAGCCGAACTCCGTATCACCCGGCGCGCCTTCGGCAGTGGCAAGCTCGTCACCGTCGCCCTCGTCAACGCCGCCCAGTACGATTCCGCCCTCGGCAAGAACGCCCACTGGGACCGCATGCTATTCCAGGTGGAGCTGAGGGCCCGGCCTGTCGACGGACAGGTGCTCCAGTACCCGAGTGTGCGTCTCGCCAGCCGGGATGCGGAGGAGCAGGAACTGCGCCTCCAGTACCGGCACGTGCGCACCCACGCCGTCGGGCACGGGTGCGCCGTCGAAGAACTGCGGGACGACGACGGGCAGGCGGTGACCGGGCTCCGGGCGGCCGTCATGCCCGAGGCGGAGGTCACGGGCGTACGAGCTGCCGGACTCACCGATACCCCGGTACTCAAACTCGCCCACCTCGCCGACCCCTCCGTCTCCGTCGAACAACTCCGCGAGGGCCTAGCCGAGTTCGCGTCGGCGTACCGCGCCTGGTACGTCGGACAGCTGAACACGGAGGTACCCGAGTGGGGCCGCGCGGCAGCCGAGCGCGTCCTCGGACGGATCGGCACCGCCGTTGCCCGCATCGAGTCCGGCGTGCGCACACTCTGCGACCCCGCACGCCCCGAGCTGCTGCACGCGTTCCGGGCCGCCAACCACGCCATGGCGCTGCAGATGCGCCACTCCGCCGCCGATCTCGCCGGCACCCGGCGTCCCCGCCACGACAACGGCGTGCCCCCGGACCCGCAGCCGCATCCGGACGCCGCCTGGCGTCCCTTCCAGCTGGCGTTCTTCCTGCTCGCCGTCGAAGGAGCCGCCGATCCCCGGCACCCGGACCGCGCCGTCACCGACCTGATCTGGTTCCCGACCGGTGGTGGAAAGACCGAGGCCTACCTGCTGCTGGCCGCGTTCGTCATGGTGCTGCGCCGAGGCGGGCCCGACGGCGGGGGCACGGCCGTGCTCAGCCGCTACACACTCAGTCTGCTGACCACCCAGCAGTTCCAGCGCGCCGCCACGACCGTGTGCGCCCTTGAGTCCATGCGTCGCGCCGACCCGGCCACCTACGGCGACGAGCCGTTCTCCATCGGCCTGTGGGTCGGTGAGACCACCACCGCGAACACCTACGAGAAGGCGCGACGCGACTTCGAGACCGCGCGGGCGGCCGCCACCCCGGACGACGTATTCATCCTGGACCGCTGCCCATGGTGCGGCACGCGCATCCTGCCCGCTCACAAGTCACCCGACATCGACGACTACGGCGTGCGCGCCGCCGCCGACTCCTTCGCCTTCTTCTGCCCGAGGAACGAGTGCCTCTTCCACGACGAACTGCCCGTCGCCGTCGTGGACGAGCACCTGTACGACCGGCCGCCGACGTTCGTCCTCGGAACGGTCGACAAGTTCGCCAGGCTGGCCTGGGAGTCCCGCGCGGGACGGCTCTTCGGAGCCGGCACCGGGCACCGGCCGCCATCCCTCATCATCCAGGACGAGCTGCACCTGCTGACCGGCCCGCTCGGCACCACCGTCGGCCTCTACGAGGCCGCCGTCCTCGGCCTGTGCACCGCCCCGGACGGCACCGGGCCGAAGGTCGTGGCGTCCACCGCCACCATCCGCCGCTCCGGTGAACAGGTCCGCGCCCTGTACGGGGGAGACGTCCAGCTGTTCCCGCCCGCCGGACTCGACGCCCGCCACTCCTACTTCGCGGAACCCGACACCACCCGGCCGGGCCGGCGCTACGTCGGTGTCATGGCCCAGGGACACACCGCCGGCCGCGCCTCCGTCGCCACCGCCGCCGCCCTGCTCCAGGGCGCGTATGAATTGCCCGAAGAACACCGTGACGCCTACTGGACGCTCGTCGCCTACCACCACAGCCTGCGCGAACTCGGCCGCACCGTCACCGCCGCCGCCGACGACATCCCCGCCCAGCTCGCCGGACTGGACTCCGGCAACGGCGTACGCCCGCTGCCGGACCAGCAGGTCGAGGAACTCACCAGCAACCTGCCCCGCTCGGAACAGCCCGTGCTGCTGGACCGGCTGGAGAAGAGCTGGGACGACGCCAAGTCGGTGTCCTTCCTGCCCTGCACCAACATGCTGTCCGTGGGCGTCGACGTGAAGCGACTCGCACTGATGCTGATGCAGGGCCAGCCCAAGACGACCGCGGAGTACATCCAGGCCACCAGCCGAGTGGGCCGCCACTCCGTACCCGGCCTCGTGGTGACCTTCTTCAACGCCACCCGCCCCCGGGACCGTTCGCACTACGAGACCTTCGACGTCTACCACCGGGCGCTCTACCGGCACGTCGAGCCGACCAGCGTCACCCCCTGGTCCGTGCCCTCCCGCCGCCGCGCCCTGCACGCGGTGCTCGTCGTCCTCGTACGACACCGCCTCGGACTCGCGGCCGAGAACCAGGCCGGAGACGTCCTCGACCGGATGCCGGAGGTGGAGGCACTGATCGGGGAACTGGCCGACCGCGCGGAAACCGCGGAACCCGGCGTCCGTGAGGTGGTCCACAAGGAACTCACCGGGCTGCTCGCCGACTGGGAGGACCTCGCGCGCCAGGCCCGCAAGGACGGCCGCGAGCTGTACTACCGCAGCCAGGGCAAGGGCCAGTCCAACCTCATCAAGAGCTTCGAGCAGATCTACGGCCTGTGGGAGACCCCCAACTCGATGCGCAACGTCGACCGTGAATGCCAGGTGACAGTGAAGGGAGCCGACCTGTGAGCCGCACACTCCGGGTACGCCAGTCGCAGACCGTGGTGCCCTTCGGAGTCGGGGCCGTCTTCGACATCCAGGGCGAGTCGTTCGTCGCCACCGGGATCGGCGACTGGCCGACCCGAGGCCGGCAGCCGATCGAGTCGGCCCGGCTCGCCGACCGCCTCGGCGTCTCCGGCTTCTACGCCGCGCCAGCCACCGCCAACGACCGCTTCGACGTCGCCGAAGCCCCGGGAGCGCCGTACATCCGCTTCCCGTCCTGGCTGTTCTGCGGAGCGTGCCGAAGGATGAAGCGGTGGCGGATCGCCGACGAGAAGCACGGGCAGGCGCCGCGCTGCCCCTCCTGCTCCCTGGCGCGGACGCTGGCGCCGATGCGGTTCGTGCAGATCTGCCAGGCCGGGCACCTCAGCGACGTCGACTGGTGGTTCTGGGCGCACTCGCGGCGGGACGGGGGCGAGCGGCGGCAGTGCGGGGAGCGGGAGAAGCTGAAGTTCCTGGTCTCCGAACGGGCATCCGGGCTCGAAGCGCTCTCCATCGCCTGCACCGCGAAGAGCTGTGGAGCCGTTCGAGACCTGCTCGATGTGCTCGGCACCCACGGCCTGCGCTGCTCCGGACGCAACCCGTGGCAGCGCGCGAGTGAAGCCGTGCAATGCTCGAAGCCCGTGCAGATCGTGCAGCGCACCGCGGGCAACCTGTACTACCCCGTCGTGCACTCGGCGCTCGACATCCCCGAGACCGACGTCCCCGCGCACACCGGCGACGCCGTCGCCGACCAGGTGCGGGAGCACCACCTGTGGGTGTCGCTGTGCCGGGACGCCGAGTCCCCGCGCGCCGTCCTCTTCCGGCAGATGATCCAGGAGGACACAGGAGCCGATGACGCCCTGCTGGACGCCCTCCTGGTCGAGGAAACGGGTGGCGCCGGTCCCACCGCCCCGGCCACCGCATCCGCAGGACCCGCACGGCCCGACATGAGCCGGGAGGAGTGGGCGGCCTTCATGGCACCCGTCCCGCCCGCGACCCGTGACTTCGCCCTGCGTGAGACGACACTCGGACTGGCGGGGGAGACCGCCGAACCCTGGTCCGGCCTCGCGAGCCGCTTCGGCCGCGTCGTCCTCGCGGACCGGCTGCGTGAGGTCCGCGCCCTGTCCGGCTTCACCCGAGTCTCCCCCGACGCCACCGTCGTTCCGGCCGACACCTCGCGGCGGCTGAGGTGGCTCCCTGCCGTCGAGGTCTTCGGCGAGGGCATCTTCCTGACCCTCGACCACGGTGCACTGAAGGGGTGGGAGGACCACCCGGACGTCCGTAAACGGGTCAAGGGTATGCGGGCCGACCTCGACCGCTCGTTCCAGAAGGACCGCCTCGAGAGTGTCACCGGACCGGAACTCGCCCCGAGGTTCGTGCTCCTGCACACCCTCGCCCACCTCCTCATCCGCCAGCTGTCGTTCGAGTCCGGTTACACGACGGCGAGCCTGCGTGAACGGATCTACGCCCGCCCGGAGCAGAACCAGTACGGCATCCTCGTGTACACGGCCGCCGGAGACGCCGAGGGCACCCTGGGCGGACTCGTCCGCCAGGGCGAGCCACCGCGACTGGCCGAGACGCTGCTGCGGATGACCGAGGCCGCCGCCTGGTGCTCCGCCGACCCGCTCTGCGCCGAACACACCGGGCAGGGATTCGGCAACCTCAACCGGGCCGCCTGCCACGCCTGCGCCCTGCTGCCGGAAACCAGCTGCGAGGCCGGCAACAGCCTGCTGGACCGGGCACTCGTCGTCGGCGGCGAACACGTACCCGGCTACCTGGAGTCCATCGTCACCGCCGCGCGCGCCGCCGCGGCCGGCGCACTGGAGCAGACATGACCCTCACCTATCTCGACCTCACCCCGGAACAGCGCGCGTGCCTGGACGGGCTGCCGTTCGACGGCAATCACCTGCTGAGCGGCCCACCGGGAAGCGGCAAGAGCCTCCTGGCCGTGCAGCGGGCCGTCATGCTCGCGCTCACCGGAACCCCGGTGACCCTGCTGACCTACTCCAACCTGCTGCGGCAGTCCCTGGCCGCCGCAGCCCACGCGCTGGGGCCCGTCGACCGCTCGGTCCGTGTCACAACCGCGCACACCTGGCTCGCGGAGTGGTACGGAGGCGGTCTTACGCGCGGTGCCGACGGCTGGTATGACTGGCAGGTCCTCTTCGACCGCGCCGCCGACATCGGGCCGATCCCGGGGCTGACCCTGGTCGTCGACGAAGGCCAGGACCTGCCGCCCCAGTTCTACCTGCTGTGCCGGATGCTGGGAGCCCGGACGACGGTCTGCGCCGACGAGTGCCAGCGACTCACCGACACCAACTCCACCCTCGTCGACATCGCCCGGGGCCTGGGCCGGTGCACCCGGCACGACATCGACGGCAACCACCGCACCACCCAGCAGATCGCATCCTTCGCCGCCCATTTCCGCACCGGCGCCGACGCCCCCGTACTGCCCGACCGGCAGGGCCCGACGCCCCGCCTGCACCGTTTCCACGAGCGCGGCGCCGCCGACCTGCTGATCCTGCTGACGCAGCAACACCCGCAGCACACCATCGGAGTGATCGCCAACTCCAAGCACACGCAGTTCTCGCTGCTCGGAAGCCTGTCGCGCCGGGCCCCGCGGCTCAAGGCGCAGTTGTACACATCCGACGCGAAGGGCGGTCAGTACCGCAACATCGACCTCGGTCGACCGGGCATCGTCATCGTCCACCGCAAGAGCGCCAAGGGACTCGGTTTCGACACGGTCGTCATCCCCGACACCCACACCGATGCCTCCGAGGACCCCACCTCCGCCGCGCTGCGCATGCAGTACTACGTCCTGGCCACACGGGCCCGTCGCGAACTCCACCTCGGCCACGAGGGTGAGACGGAACCACCGCTGCTGGCCCAGGTGCCGGTGTGGGACCTGATGCGGGGCTGACGTCCAACCGGCGCCGGTACACGCGCCGTCAGCGAGCGGCGCCGTTCGGCCCGTCCTCGCCGTTGCCCTTGTCCCTGCGCAGAACTGCGCCTCCCACCAGGAAGAAGGCTGATACGACGGACACCGCCCAGGGGGCTCCGTTGGAGGACAACTCAGGGTCCGGGAACATGCCGGAGGCGGCCAGCGCGAGCAGGGTGCCGGTGACCAGGAAACCCGTTCCGCGAGGCATGGGACCGGCTGTCCGCCAGCGTCTGCGCGGGATCCACAGCCGCAGCAGGTCGGCGACGACCGCTACGGCCACCAGTCGAGTGCCGATCCTGAACCACACAGGTGCCGTCGCGTCCTGTTCGCCGACGCCTGAGATCGCCGTCATGGTGAAGAAGACAATGGGGACCAGCCAGCCGAGGCTTGCCCGGACCCCGAGAGCCGGGTGTGGCTGGGCGCCGTCGGTGGCCTTCATGAGGTCGACCTTCGGGCGCGACGCTCCGCTCGTGCGCGGTTCGGACTCGGAAGGGCTGCGGGGCGACGGGACGGCGGGCAGGGGCGGTACGTCCGGAAGCGGGCGCAGTGCCCGGGCCTGGGCACGGCGGACTCCGCGGCCCACGTCACCGTACTGGTCCATGTGCGTGGACAGTTGCGCCTGCAGGTCGAGCAGCTGCTCTGCCATTGCGTCGAACTCGGTGCGGCGTTCGGCGGCACGGTCGGCCGCCTCCCGGTGGTCGGCGGCCAGCCGGTTCAGGGCGTCGGTGTGCACCTTTACGGCTTCGGCGCGCGCGGCCTCGGCGGCGCGCGGCGCCTGAGCCAGCTCCTGCCGGAGTCGTTTCCGTTCGGCTTCGATGATCTCGGCGATGCGGTGCCGCTGGTCCGGCGGCAGCTCGCGCGGGGCCCGGGCCTCGGCGCGGGCCACCGCCGACTGGCGCCATGCCATGAGCGGCCGGCCGCGGTGCTCGCCGATGCCGGTGATGTGGACCTTGCCGCCCTTGGCGCGATGGATGTACAGGACCTCGCCGCCCTTGCCGTTGGGCGCCTTGTCCCAGCTGACGCGCTTGAAGTCGGCCGCCGTTCTGATGCCCTGGGCCGCGAGGTCGCGGATCAGACCGTCGCCGATGCCGTTCACCTGGCTCGCGGTGAGATAGGTGCTGCCGAGCGCGCGCTCGATGGACTCGCGGCGCAGCACCGAGAGAGCCCGCTTCTCCTGGCTCTCGCGCTTTGCGTCCAGCCCGTCGAGCTGTCGGGTGAGCGAGGTCTCCTGACGGACCTGCCGTTCGTGGATGCGCTGCAACGCCTTGCCGTGTGCCGCCGCGGCACGGTCACGTTCCCGCTCCTCGCGGTTCAGGCGGCGTCGGTCGGCGAGTTCGAACGAGCGTCGCTTGTCGAGGAGACGGCGGAGGGCGCGGATGGACTCGATGAGCCGGCGGCGCTCTGCGCGTACCTCCGCGGACGAGAGGGCGGCAGCGGGCGGGACGGGGGCGGATCCGTCCCGCCGGGTGGTCGTGCTGTCGATCAACGTGCTCTTCCAGCGGGCGGAGTGCCGGAGGCCGTGGCCTCGGGCGGGGTGAGGGTGGAGGTAATGCACCGTCCACCTGTGGCTTGCTGCCTCAGAGATCGACTCGCGCACGGTTGCAAAGGTTGTACGTGTGAGTGAAAGGGCGCCGGAAATTCCCGTGCCGTCTCCGGGCCCGCTCCCTAGACAGGTACAGGGATCGACGTCAACGTCGGCCGGCCTCGGGTGGCCCTCCGGGAGACGGTGGTGCGCGGGGTGTCCGGCGTGCTCTACCGGTACGTCAAACGGGACGGCGGGGCGGGGCGGTTCGCCCACGTCCGGCTGGACGTCGAGCCCATCGCGTTCGCGGGGAGCGTCGAGCCCGGCGGGAGCGAGGGCGGCTTCGGCTTCCGGTCGGTCGTCGTCGGCGGCCGCGTACCGCAGGAGGGGCGCTGGCACGCAGCGCCTGCCCTTCCTATTCCTGATTGTCACGGCGAGTTCGTGGCGCTCGGCCCGCACCTCTTCCAAGACCGCAGACTCCCGCACGCAACCTGCACGACCACGCCCGGGAAGCGTCACATCAGCCGCTCCGACGGGCACGTTCGGGATGCTGAACTGCGGCGGCGCGGTGAAGGACGCCGCGATGGAGGGTCCTCGGATCTGCGTAACGTCACGCTGTCAGGTGATGTCGCTCGGCGTGGGGCACAAGCGGTGGGGTCGGCTCGTTCGACGTGGTGACCGGATCTTCCGGCTCATCGTGAATCGAAGGAGACGCACATGGGACTGTCCTTCCGTCGCAACCCCGACGGCACCATGACGGGTCGGAACGAGGACACGGGCTTCACCGTGACCCTCGCCGACGAGGAGGAGGTCAAGCGGCGGCTGTATGAGGACGCAGGGTGGGAGTACACGCCCCCTCCGCCTCCCGTTCCGCCCGGGTATCACCGGTTCTCCTTGGTCCACGACGAGTTCGCAGGGGCTGGCTTCGAGGACGAGCGGTACGCGGGTCTGCGGGCCCACCCGCCCGAGGGCTGCCAGCCGGAGGACTGGGGCTGCTTCGCCCTGACGTGCGAGCGCCCAGGGAAAACCCTTCTGGACGCGGTGACGGGTACGGTGGCGGAGATCCGTCGCGAGCAGGGCCTGGTAATGAACAGCATGGGCATCGAGAAGCCTCAGGAGTGGCTCAGCAACGACAAGGACGGCTACGGGGCGCAGATCGTGGGACATCTGCTGCTGATGGCCGCTCACCGGGCCTCCCTCCTGGGGTACAGCCGCAAGGATCTGATCCGTCTGCTTGACGCGACCGGGGTGGAGTAGACGGGGTACGACCGCACACCGGACCGGTGAACCGGCGTCGTCGCTGTCCGTATCCCTTCTCCGCGAGAGGATCCCTCACCATGAGCGCATCCCCCGCGTGAGAGGACTGCGTGCTGCGGCGTTCGCCGCGGTGTGCGTGTTGCTCGCTGCCGCGGGGCCTGGGCTGGCGATGGGGGACATGCCGCCGCTGTGGGCCGACGGCGTCGGCTTCCTCGCCGTGTTCGCGCTCGGTTGGTGGCTGCGGCGGGCGGGGCCGCGCTCTGCCCTTCCCCTGCCCGGGCCCGGTCGAAAACCGCTTGCGCCCGCCCGGGCCATGGACAGGATGGGCCCGTGCAAAGCCATGTGACCGAAGGGGCGCCGATGGATCCCACCGAGTCGGGGCATGCCGCGCGCGTGTCCGCCCACGCCGCCGTGGGGGCGCGGCTGGCACTGTTGAGCGACCGGCGGCTGCGGGAGGCGGTGGCCGCCGCGCGGGGGCTCGGTTCCGGTGTCGGCGGTCGGACGGCCGAGATGGAGGTCGAGGGGATACGGGTCTTCGTCAAACGCGTTCCGCTCACGGATCTCGAGATGAGCGCGGGTCGCGTCCGGTCGACCGCCAACCTCTTCGAGCTTCCCCTCTTCTACCAGTACGGCGCGGGCTCGGCGGGCTTCGGCGCCTGGCAGGAGCTGGCCGTGCACCTCATGACCACCGGCTGGGTGCTGAAGAGCGAGTTCGCCGGGTTCCCATTGCTGTATCACTGGCGGGTCCTGCCGGACAGAGCCCCGGCCGGCTTCGCCGACGCGCTCGGTGGCGTGGAGGGGGCTGTCGCACACTGGGACGGGTCACCGGCCGTGCGGCGACGATTGGAGGCCATCGGGAAGGCCTCGCACAGCCTGGTTCTGTTTCTCGAGCATGTGCCTCACACGCTCGCCGCGTGGCTCCGCGACAACCGGGACGCGGGCGGAAGCCGGCAGCCCGGGCAGGGAGACGGCTCGTCGCCGTACCGGTGGGTGGAGGATGCACTGGTGCGGGGCACCGAGTTCATGAGCGGCCGCGGGCTGGTTCACTTCGACGCTCACTTCAACAACCTGCTCACTGACGGGCGACAGGTGTACTTCGCGGACTTCGGGCTCGCGCTCAGTCGAGACTTCGAACTGTCCGCGGCGGAGCGGCAGTTCCTCGCCGACCATCTGGTGTACGACCGGTCCTACGCCCCGACTCACCTGCTTCGGCATCACGTTCCCGACGATGTGCGGGGCGGGGTGGAACCCGGGGCCTTTCTGCGGGCTTGGGTCGCGGGGCGCCGGCCCGGCAGTGTTCCGCCCGGTCTCGCCGAGATCATTGACCGGCACGCGCCGCACGCGGTCGTCCTCGACGACTTCCACCACCGGCTGCTCACGCGGAGCAAGCGGACCCCGTTCCCCGCGGTCGAGGTCCAGCAGGCACTGGCCGCCGTGCCGGCACCAGGGCGCTGAGAGCTCGTCCCGGCCGTTGTGGGATATGAGCCCTTCCGCCCCCTCACCCCGCCGCCAGCTCCACCACCCGCGGCTCCACCACAACCTGTGCCGGCGCTGCCGGTCCTTCCGCTGCCGCTACCTGTTCTGCCACTCGCGCTGCCGCTCCCCGCGCCGCCGTCGTACGCGAGGTACGCCACAGCCACAGCACGTCCCGGCCGAAGGACCACACCAGTGAGCCGAGGGACAGAAGGATGACGCCCAGGTTGGCAGCATGCGGCATCAGCTCGGAGCCCGCCAGCAGCAGGCAGATGCCCTGCACTGCGGCAACCGTCTTGCGGGCGAAGGAAGGGGGGAGCGGGGCGTTCAGCCAGGGGGCTATGCGGGCCGCGGCGACGAAGGCGTAGCGCATGGCGCCGATGAGGAGGACCCAGGGGCCCAGCTGCATCGCCACGTAGACGCTGAGCACCAGGATCAGGAACGCGTCGACTTCCATGTCGAAGCGGGCGCCCAGCGCGGAGCAAGTTCCCGTGCGGCGGGCCACCTTGCCGTCCACGCCGTCCAGCAGCAAAGCCACGGCGGTCAGGCCGACCAGCAAGGTGACGGGGGGCGAGCTCTGGAAGGAGTCCGCGACCAGCGCGGTCACGCCGCCGACCAGGGTGGCCCGGCCGAGGGTGACGCGGTTCGCGGGGCCGAAGGAGCGGAGGTGGGAGCGGTGCAGGGCGCGGGAGAGGACCGCCCAGGTGGCGAACGCGAAGGCCAGCCCGGTCAGCCAGCCCGCCGGGCCCATGCCGATGGCCGAGCCGAGCAGGGCCAGGAGCAGGAGCTGCACGCCCGCTCCGACAGCGGTCTCCTGCTGGAGCCTCGCGTCATACGTGTTGTTCAGGGCCACCGCACATCCTCCGGCCGAGTGACAGAGTCGATCAACGCCGCGTACTGTGCGCGGCCTGTGCACTTCTCGGTACGTGAACAAGTTCCCGATCGTTCAGGAGGATGCCGATGAACCGGTCGGCCCGCGCGTTCTGGCTCCGCTCACCCGGCCTCGGTGAGCTGCGCGAGGTCACCCTCCCGGTGTGCGGTGAGGGGGAGGTGGTGGTGCGCGCGCTGTATTCGGGGGTCAGTCGGGGGACGGAGACGCTCGTGTTCCGCGGCGGGGTTCCGGAGAGCCAACACGGTGTGATGCGGGCGCCCTTCCAGGAGGGCGACTTCCCGGCGCCGGTGAAGTACGGCTATCTGAACGTCGGCGTGGTGGAGGAGGGGCCGGATGCGCTGATCGGGCGTACGGTCTTCTGTCTGTATCCGCATCAGAGCCGTTACGTCGTTCCGGTGAGCGCCGTGACCGTCGTGCCCGAGCGGGTGCCCGCCGGGCGGGCCGTGCTCGCGGGGACGGTCGAGACCGCCGTCAACGCCCTGTGGGACGCCCGCCCTCTCGTCGGCGACCGCATCGCGGTGGTCGGCGGCGGCATGGTCGGGTGCTCGGTGGCCGCGCTGCTCGCCCGTTTCCCCGGCGTACGGCTGCAGCTGGTCGATGCCGATCCGGGGCGGGCGAAGATCGCGGAGGCGTTGGGGGTCGAGTTCGCCGCGCCTGGTGACGCCCTTGGCGAGTGCGATCTCGTGGTCCACGCCAGCGCGAGCGAACAGGGGCTCACCCGTGCCCTTGAACTGCTCGCGCCCGAGGGCACGGTCGTCGAGCTGAGCTGGTACGGCGACCGGCGCGTCGCCCTGCCGCTCGGTGAGGCGTTCCACTCCCGCCGGCTCACCGTGCGCAGCAGCCAGGTCGGCACCGTCTCCCCGGCCGCCCGCCCCGGCCGCGGCTACGCCGAGCGGATGGCGCTCGCCCTTGACCTCCTCGCGGACCCGGCGCTGGACGCGCTCATCACCGGGGAGAGCGCCTTCGAGGAGCTCCCCGAGGTCATGCCGAGGCTCGCCTCGGGGGAGATCCCGGCCCTGTGCCATCGCATCAGGTACGGCGACACGGCCTGACCTGAGAAAAGGGTGAGAGGGGGCTGAACGCGGGGAAGCGAAGAGCCGTACTACTCGTCAACCCCCGTCAGGAAACCGCGGGGGCACCAGACGCGCCGCACCTGGAGGGTCGTCCGTTGTTCAGCATCACCGTCCGCGATCACATCATGATCGCCCACAGCTTCCGCGGCGAGGTGTTCGGGCCCGCGCAGCGCCTGCACGGCGCCACGTTCCTGGTGGACGCCACCTTCCGCCGCGAGCAGCTGGACGAGGACAACATCGTCGTCGACATCGGTCTGGCCACGAAGGAACTCGGCGCCGTCACCGCCGAGTTGAACTACCGCAACCTCGACGAGGACCCCGAGTTCGCCGGGGTGAACACCTCCACCGAGTTCCTGGCCAAGGTCATTGCCGACCGGCTGGCCGAGCGCGTTCACAAGGGCGCGCTGGGGGAGGGTGCCAAGGGGCTCGCCGGAATCACGGTCACGCTGCACGAGTCGCATATCGCGTGGGCGAGTTACGAGCGTGGCCTGTGACCGAGCTGAGCGAACTGACCGAGCTGGCGGAACGAACCGAGCTGAGCAAAGAGCTGAGCGCACCCAGCGAGCTGACCGTGCGCAGGGCATGGCTTGCCCACGTGCCCGCGCAGCGCACCGCCCCCGAGAACGGCGGGATCATCCCCATGTCCCTGCGCACCGTGCACTTCGTCATGCCGGGCGGCGTCGACGACCCGGCCGCGCCCAGCGGCGGCAACGCCTACGACCGCAGGGTCTGTCTGGACCTGCCCGGCTTCGGCTGGCAGGCCGACCGGCTCCCCGTACCCGGCGACTGGCCCCGTCCCGACGCCACCGATCGCGAGGCGCTCGCCCGCACGCTGCGCGAACTGCCCGACGACACCGTGGTCCTGCTGGACGGGCTGGTCGCGTGCGCGGCGCCCGAGGTCGTCGTACCCGAGGCCGAACGGCTGCGGCTCGCGGTGCTGGTGCACCTGCCGCTCGGCGACGAGACCGGCCTCGACCCGGCCGTGGCCGCCGACCTCGACACCCGCGAACGAGCCGTGCTGCGGGCCGTGCCCGCGGTGATCGCCACCAGCGACTGGGCGGTCCGCCGCCTCGTCTCCCACCACGGACTCGCCCCCGAGCGGGTGCACCTCGCCGCCCCCGGCGCCGACATCGCCCCGCTCGCGCCCGGTACTGACGGCGTGTCCCACCTGGTGTGCGTCGCCGCCGTCACCCCGCGCAAGGGCCAGCACCGGCTGGTCGAGGCCCTCGCCGCGGTACGGGACCTGCCCTGGACCTGCGATCTGGTCGGCGGCCTCGGCCACGACCCCGGGTACGTCGCCCATCTGCGCACCCTGATCGAGCGGCACGGCCTCGCCGACCGCCTGCGTCTCACCGGCCCGCGTTCCGGCGCCGACCTCGACGCCAGCTACGCCGCCGCCGACCTGATGGTCCTCACCTCCTACGCCGAGACCTACGGCATGGCGGTCACCGAGGCCCTCGCCCGTGGCATCCCCGTCCTCGCGACCGACGTCGGCGGCCTGCCCGAGGCGGTCGGCCGCGCCCCCGACGGCGGGGTGCCCGGCATTCTCGTGCCGCCGGAGGACCCCGCCGCGCTCGCCGCCGAACTGCGCGGCTGGTTCGGCGAGGCCGATGTACGCCGTCGGCTGAAGGCCGCCGCGCGCGGCCGCCGTGCCGCACTCGACGGCTGGGCGACCACCGCCCGCAGCCTGGCCGGTGTCCTCGGCCGGCTCCCGGAGACACCGAGGAGGGCGGCATGAGGAACACACGCACACAGCCACTGCCGACGCCTGGGCTGCCTGGCGCGCCCGCCGGGATTCCGGCACAGCCCGGACCCAGCGATCAGGAGCGGGCCGGTCTGACCGGCCGGGCCGGTGTGACCGACCCGGCGGGGCGGGATGAGGCCCAGGTGAGCGCACGTCAGGAGGGCGGGGTGAGCGCAGATGAGGAGCTTCGGGCGGACGCCGGGCACTCCGGCTCCTCTGACGTCATAGCCGGTGCCGGACCCGTCGTCCGGCTCGGTGAGCGGGCCACCGTACGGCTGCGGGACGGTGGGTCCGAGCGCGGTGCCGAGCATGGGGCCGAGGAGGAGCCGGCGCGGTATGCGCCCGAGTGGCTGCGGCTGCGGGAGAGCGCCGACGCGGCCGCCCGGGCCGAGGAGTTGCTGCAGTCCTTGCGGACGCGGCTCGCCGGTCCGGCGGACCGGGCCGGTGGGCTGGTCGTGCACGACCTGGGCTGCGGCACCGGCTCGATGGGCCGTTGGCTCGCGCCCCGGCTGGACGGTGCCCAGCACTGGGTCCTGCACGACCGTGACCCTTACCTGCTGCACTTCGCCGCCGTCGCCTCCCCGCGCGCCGCCGCCGACGGCAGCGGGGTCTCGGTCGAGACGCGGCGCGGCGACGTCGCCCGGCTCACCCCGGACGCGCTGGCCGGGGCCTCGCTGGTGACGGCCTCGGCCCTGCTCGACGTCCTCACCGAGGAGGAGATCGAGGCCCTCGCCGCCGCGTGCGCCGGTGCCGGCTGCCCGGCCCTGCTCACCCTGTCCGTCGCCGGGCGCGTCGAACTCACCCCGTCCGACCCGCTGGACGCCGAGATCACCGTGGCGTTCAACGCCCACCAGCGCCGCAACGGCCTGCTCGGCCCGGACGCGGTCACCGTGGCCTGCGAGGCGTTCGCCGCGCGCGGGGCGACGGTGCATCTCAACCCGAGCCCGTGGCGGCTGGGCCCGGCGGAGTCCGCGCTCACCGCCCAGTGGCTGCGGGGCTGGGTGGGCGCGGCCGTCGAACAACGGCCCGAGCTGCGAGAGCGCGCCGAGCGGTATCTGCGCGAGCGCCTCGCCGCCTGCGAGGCCGGGGAGTTGCGGGTCGTGGTCCACCACAGCGACCTGCTCGCACTGCCCCGATCCGGCGCGGCGACGGGAGAGGCGTCGTGAGCCTCCGTACGGCCGTCGTAGCGGCGCCCGAGCGCACGAACACGGAGCAGGACACCGACCTCGAGCTCCGGGGGCTCGACACACCCGAGCTCCCGGACGACACCACGCCCCACGCCGCCCGCTCCAACTCTGGTACACCCCGCACCCTCCGTACCCAGCTCCGCACCCACCTCGGCACCCTCACCGGCACCGTCATCCTCGCCCTCCTCCTCTGGCGGCTCGGCACCGGTGTGCTCCTCGACGGGCTGCGGCGGATCGACGGTGCGACCGTGCTGGCGGCGCTGGGCATCGGGGTGGTCACCACCGTGTTCAGTGCGTGGCGTTGGCAGTTGGTGGCGCGCGGTCTGCGGATCCGGCTGCCGCTCGGGCCGGCGGTGGCCGACTACTACCGGGCGCTGTTCCTGAACGCGGCTCTGCCGGGCGGAGTGCTCGGCGATGTGCACCGCGCGGTCCGGCACGGGCGGAGTGCCGGGGACATGCGGCGGGGTGTGAAGGCGGTCGTGCTGGAGCGGGTCGCCGGGCAGGTGGCGCTGGCCGTGTTCGGCGCGGTGGTGCTGCTGTGGCTGCCCTCGCCGGTGCGGGACGACGTCCGCGGGTTCGCCCCGCTGGTGGCTCTCGGGGCGGCGGGTGCGCTCGCCGTCGTACTCGCCCTCCGCCTGAACCGGGCGTCCTCGCGTCGCGGCGGCGCCCTGCGGACCGCGCTCGGCGAGGCGCGCCGGGGGCTGCTGTCCCGGGATAGCGGGCCGGGTGTCGCGCTGTCCTCCGCGGTCGTGCTGGCCGGCCACCTCGCGATGTTCGTCGTCGCGGCACGGGTCGCCGGGTCCGGGGCCTCCGTGCCGGTGCTGCTGCCGCTGGCGGTGCTCGCCTTGGTCGCGATGGGCCTGCCGCTGAACGTGGGCGGTTTCGGCCCCCGTGAGGGCGTCACCGCCTGGGCGTTCGGCGCGGCGGGGCTCGGCGCGAGCAGCGGCGTCGCCGTCGCCGTCGTGTACGGCGTGCTGAGCTTCGTGGCGAGCCTGCCCGGCGCCGTCGTCCTCGTCGCCCGCTGGTACGGCGGTCTGCGCGGCTACCCCCGTATCTCCGGAGTGTTCTCCCGGTCCTCGGCGGGCGAGGTGAGCAGCTCGAAATATGCTCCGAACGCCTCCGTCAGGCTCGCCAGCAGTTCCTTCCCCTTTTCCGCCGACCCCAGGGAAGGACGGCCGATGACACCCGATTCGGTATAGGCGGACATTCCCGTGGTGAGCAGATGACGGCGGTCGTCCGCGGTGAAATCGGCGGACTCGTATCCGGGGCGGACGAATTCGGGGTGAGCGTGCAGCAGAATCGAGGTCTCGATTTCCCCCGCGTGCATGTCGGTGAGCAGCGAGGTGAGCACCCCCGCCCGCTCCCGTGCCGTCTCCCAGTCCTCGGCGGCCGGGAACAGCGCCATCCGCTCCCCGCGCGCGGAGGCCTCCTGGACGACGTTGCCGAGGACGTAGTTTCCGCCGTGCCCGTTGACGACGACGAGCGTGTCGACGCCGGAGCGGCGCAGCGAGTCCGCGATGTCCCGGACCACCGCGTGGAGGGTGACGGCCGAAATGCTGACGGTACCCGGCCAGGCCGCGTGCTCGTGCGAGCAGGCGACCGTCACCGGAGGCAGGAGGTGCACCGGGTACGCGGCGGCGATCTCCCGCGCCACGGCACAGGCGACGAGCGTGTCGGTCGCCAGCGGAAGGTACGGGCCGTGCTGCTCGAAGCTGCCCACGGGAAGGACGGCGACCTGAGGTGAAACGCCCGCCCCCCGCGCCCGTACGTCTTCCGTGGTGTCCGCCGGCATCACCCCGTGCACGACCGTCCGCGCGCCCGAACCACTCATCATTTCCCGGCCTTTCGTCTCTGCTTAGGAACCAGATCATGACAGACAACATCGGCGTCTTCGGCAAGAAGTCCTCGAAGTCCGTGAAGTCCGCGAAGTCTCCGAACGGCTCGCGGCGTTCGGGCGCGGAACGGGTCGTGAATACCCCGTTGCCCACCGTGTACGGGAAATTCCAGGCGATCGGCTACCTGGACCACGATCGCGGCGACGAGCAAGTCGCCCTGGTGTACGGCGAGATCGGCGCCGAGAACGTGCTGACCCGGCTGCACTCGGAATGCCTGACCGGGGACGCGTTCGGCTCCCGGCACTGCGAGTGCGGCGACCAGCTGGCCTCCGCGTTGCGCGCGGTGGTCGCCGAAGGCAGCGGCATCGTCGTCTACTTGCGCGGGCACGAGGGACGCGGCATCGGCCTGCTCGCCAAGCTCCGCGCGATGGCGCTGCAGGCGGAGGGCCTGGACACGGTCGAGGCGAACCTGGCGCTGGGACTGCCCGTCGACGCCCGCGACTACGGCGTGGCGGCCGAGATCCTGCACGACCTCGGGGTGCGTTCCGTCCGGCTGATGTCCAACAACCCCCGCAAGCGGGAGGCGCTCACCCGGCACGGCATCCAGGTGGCCGAGCAGGTACCGCTGCTGATCGAGCCCTGCGAGAGCAACATCACCTACCTGCGGACCAAGCGAGAGCGCATGGACCACATCCTCCCCCACCTGGACGCGGTCGCGCACGGCTCCTGATGGGGTTCGTGGCCACCGCCGTCAGTCCCTCAGTCGGTCAGTGTCTCGTGGACGAGTCTTCGTAGCTCGGGGAAGAGCTTCAGTGTCTTGGGGCGGACCTGGGTCATGAACTGGACGGTGAGGTCGTGGTGGGGGTCGATCCAGAAGGCGGTGGTGGCGACGCCGGTCCAGCCGTAGGTGCCGGGGCTGGAGGGGGCGAGGGTGCGGGTGGGGTCGGTGACGACGGAGACGTTGAAGCCGAACCCGAGGCCGTCGTTGCCGCGCTCCTGGTGGACGGGGGCGCCGAAGGAGCGCAGGACGGCGTCGCCGGGGAGCTGGTTGGCGGTCATGCGGGCGACGGTGGCGGGGGACAGCAGGCGGGTGCCGTCCAGCTCGCCGCCGCGGCGCAGCATCTCCATGAACCGGTGGAAGTCCCGGGCCGTGGTGACCAGGCCCCCGCTGCCGGACAGGAACCGCGGCCGGCCGTGCACCGGCAGTCCGGGGATCGGCGTGATGCCGCCGTCCTCCGTCTCGCCGTACAACTCGGCGAGCCGCCCGGCTTGTTCGGGGGTGATGTGGAAGCCGGTGTCGGTCATGTCGAGCGGGTGGAGGATGCGCTCGGTGAAGAACTCGTCCAGTGGTTGTCCGGAGACCACCTCGATCACGCGGCCCAGCACGTTGGAGGCGATCGAGTAGTTCCACTGGGTGCCCGGCTCGAACTGCAGCGGCAGGCGTGCGTACACCTCGACCGCCTCGGCGAGGTCCGCGCCCGGCGGCACGGACGACTCCAGACCGGCCTCGCGGTACAGGGCGTCGACGGGATGCTTGAAGTAGAAGCCGAAGGTCAGCCCCGCCGTATGGGTGAGCAGATGGCGGATCAGGATCGGGCCGTCGGCCGGTCGGGTGCGGAGGTCGGCGCCCGAACCGCTCTCGTACACACGCGGGTTGGCGAACGCGGGTAGATAGCGGTCCAGAGGGTCGTCGAGGGACAGCGCGCCCTCCTCCACCAGCATCAGCACCGCGACCGCCGTGACCGGCTTGGTCATGGAGTAGATCCGCCAGATCGTGTCCGGCTCGACCGGCAGCCCGGCCGCGAGGTCGCGGTGTCCGTAGGTGGTGAGGTGAGCGACACGGCCGCCGCGGGCCACGGCCACCAGATAGCCGGGCAGGCGCCCCTCGTCGACGTAGTGGGCGAAGTGCTGGTCGAGGCGGTCAAGGGCCTTCGGGTCCAGCCCGGCCTCACCCGGGTCGACTTCCTGTCGCAGCTGTGCCATCGCTCTCCTCCGGTCGCGTCGTACGCGTGCGGTCCGATCCGGCTCGCGTCACCCGGACACAGGGACGATGGGCGGACCTCACCACCTCATCGTCGCTCAGGAACACCGCCCAAGACCCGCTCATCAGGGGTTCGTGTGATCGACACGACGCCGGGCTCCCGCAGCGCGCGGGCCACCGGCACGCCGAGCGCCGCGACGCAGGCGAGCACGAGGAGGGCGGTGCGGGGCCCCGTGCCCATCAGCGCGGTGCCCGCGGCCACGCCCACGACCGGGCCGACATTGAGCGCGGTCTGCTGCAGACCGCCCGCCACCCCGGCCACCGCCACCTCCGCCCGCCGCACGACGACATGGGTGGCCGCCACCATCACCGTGCCGAATCCGGCGCCGAGCAGCGCGAAACCGCAGCCCAGGGCGAGCGTGCCGGTGGCCCGGGACAGCACGAGCACACCGAGCGCCAGCACCGCCGTCGCCCCGCCCGCCGTCCACCGCGCACCCACCCGGCGCAGCAGCACCGGGCACAGCGGAGCGGACAGCACCATCAGCACCGCCAACGGCAGGCTGCGCAGGGCACTGCCGAACGGATCGAGGCCCAGCCGGCGCTGCAGGACGTACGTCTCGACGAACAGCGTGCCGAAGAGGGAGGCCGACGCGGCGACCAGGATGCCGAGCGCCGCACCCACCGCCGGTGAGCCGATCACCTCGGGCGGCAGCAGCGGGCTCGCGGTCCGCCGCTCGTGCCGTACGAAGGCGGCACCGGCGAGCAGGGCGAACACCGAGCCCGGCCACGGTGACCGCACCGGACGCGGGCAGCGCGACCAGCGTGTGCACGAGACAGGCGAGGGCCACCGCGAGCAGCAGGGCTCCGGGCAGATCGAGCGGGGTACGGGAAGCCGGGGGACGATCCGCTCCGGGGAGGGGCTGTACGTCCTCTCCGGCCCGCGGAACAACGCCCCCTCCGGGCGCCACCATCGCCACGACCCCGAATCCCGCCGCCGGAAGCACGCTCAGGAAGAACACCGCCCGCCAGCCGAGCCCGTTCACCAGCGCCCCGCCCACCAGCGGTCCCGCGGCCGCCGCCAGCCCGATCGCGCGGGTCCGCACCGCGAGGGGCATCGACAGCCGGTCCGGCGGGAAGGCGGCGCGCAGCATGCCGAGGGTGGCCGGTTGCAGCAGTGCCCCGAACGCGCCCTGCGCCACCCGCAGTCCGATCACCCAGCCGATGCCGGGCGCGAGGCCGATGCCCGCCGACGCCGCGCCGAAGCCGAGCATGCCGAGCGCGAACATCCGCTGCTGCCCGTACCGGTCGCCGAGCCGCCCCGCGAACACCAGCAGGCTCGCCACCGCCACGAGGTACGCGGTACTGGTCCACTGCACCTCGGCGAACGACGCGTGCAGCGCGCGCTGCACCGAGGGCTGGGCGACCGTGAGGACCGTACCGTCCAGGGCGACGAGCACGGCGCCGGCCACGCTGCTCGCCAGTGTCAGCCGACGGTTCACGGGGTCTCCTCCGGGCCGAGATGGGCGATCAGGGCCGTCTCCAGGAGGGGTACGAAGTCCTCGTCGTCCGTGGCGAGTTGGAGACTGCGCCAGCGCCACAGCTGGGCGAGGCCGTGCAGGTTCGCCCACAGTGCGCCCGCCACCCGCCGGGCGTCCGCTTCGGGACGGACTCGGCCCACCAGGTCCGCGAGCAGCCGGAAGAGGGGGAGGCTCGTCTCCCGTAGGCCCGAGTGGCCGCTCTCCAGCAGGTCGTGACGGAACATCAGCTCGTACATGCCGGGGTTGTCCAGCGCGAAGGTCAGGTAGGTCCGGGCCAGCGCCGCCACCTGGGTGCGCGGATCGCCGCCGTCGGCGAGTGTCGCCCGGACCTGGTCGGCCAGGTCGGCGAAACCCCGCCGCGCGATGGCGGACAGCAGCTCCCGATGGGTGGGGAAGTAGCGGCGCGGCGCCCCGTGCGAGACCCCGGCGCGCCGGGCGATCTCCCGCAGGGTCAGCGCCTGGGCGCCCTCGGCGGCCACCAGGGCCACACCCGCGTCGACCAGGCGGGCCCGCAGGCCCGGATCGCGCTCGATCTCGTTCATAGACACTGTCTACCAGTAGGCCGTAGACAGTGTCTACTATCTGTTGGGGTCCGGGAATGCCCGCCATGGCTGCCGAGTTGAGCGTGTTATGACTGAGGACGCCGCACAGGACGCACTGCTGAAGCTGCTCTCCGAGGAGGACGGCGGGGTGCTGGTCACCCTGAAGAAGGACGGCCGCCCACAGCTGTCCAACGTGAACCACGCCTACTATCCGGACGAGCGGGTCATCCGCGTGTCGCTCACCGACGACCGCGCCAAGACCCGCAACCTGCGCCGCGACCCGCGCGCCTCGTACCACGTCACCAGCGCCGACCGCTGGGCGTACACGGTCGCCGAGGGTACGGCCGAGTTGTCGCCCGTCGCCGAGGACCCGCACGACGAGACCGTGGAAGAGCTGATCCGGCTCTACCGGGACGTCCAGGGCGAGCACCCGGACTGGGACGACTACCGCGCCGCCATGGTCCGCGACCGCCGCCTCGTCCTGCGGCTCCGTGTCGAACGGGCGTACGGCATCCCCAAGGCCTGACCTACGGCGGTGACCTGCGGCGATCTAGGGCGCCTCGGCGGTCCGCGCCTCGATCGCCCGCAGCACCGCCACCATGTCATCGCCGCCGTGCCCCCGCGCCACGGTCTCCTCGAACAGGCCGTGGCAGACGTCCAGCAGCGGCGAGGCCAGGTGCGCCTTGCGGGCCGCCTCGGCGATGAGCCGGTTGTTCTTCAGCACGTCCAGCGCGGCCGCCTGCACCGCGAAGTCCCGCTCGCGCAGCTTGGGCGCCTTCATCCGCGACACCCCGCTGGCCATGGGGCCCGCGTCCAGCACGTCCAGGAACAGCCGCCGGTCCAGGCCCTGCCGCTCGGCGAAGTGGAACGCCTCGGTCAGTCCCGTCACCAGGGTGATGAGGAAGAGGTTCACAGACAGCTTCATCAGCAACGCGCCCGGCGCCGGTCCGCACGTGAAGGTATCCCGGCACAGGGGTGCGAGCAGCGGCCGTACGGCGTCCACGGCGGACGCCTCCCCGGCGAGCATGGCGACCAGCTGCCCCTGCTCCGCCGGGACGCGGGACCCCGAGACGGGCGCTTCCACGTAACGGCCGCCCGCCGCGCGGACGTCGGTCTCCAGGGCGTGGGAGTACTCCGGGGAGGTCGTGCCCATGTGGACGACGGTCCGCCCGGCGACCCGCGCGGCGAGGCCGGGGGTGCCGCGCCCGAGGACGGAGTCGACCGCCGTCTCGTCGGCGAGCATCAGCAGCACCACCTCGGTCCGCGCGAACACCTCGTCGGCGTCCGCCGCGACCTCGGCGCCGGCCGCGCGCAGCGGCTCGGCGCGCTCCGGCGTCCGGTTCCACACCACGAGGGGTGTGCCGGCCGCCGCCAGACGCAGCGCCATCGGCTGACCCATCACTCCGAGACCGAGAAACCCGACGCGCATGAGGCCTCCCTTCGCCCGAGCGGTTGCCCGAATCGTCATCCGAGTCGTCATTCGAGTCGTCGTCCGACCCCTGGACCAGCGCTTCGCCCGCTCGGGCCGACTATGACCGCTGTCATAGTAGCGAGCGTTATGACGCCGGTCATAGAGTGGGCGGGGAAGAGCCGGTCATGGAGTGGGCGCGGACGATCGGAGGGCGCTCATGGCGCAGTCGCGGTACGGACCGCGCGAGCGGATGGTCTTCAGCGCGGCCCAGCTGATCCGGCGCGACGGGGTCGCCGCGACCGGCATGCGGGACGTCGCCGCGCATGCCGGGGCGCCGCGCGGCTCGCTCCAGCATTACTTCCCGGGCGGCAAGGAACAGCTGGTCAACGAGGCCGTGGACTGGGCCGGCCGGTACGCGGGCGGGCGTGTCGCCCGCTTCCTGGCCGGGCTGGACACGCCGACGCCGAGCGGCCTGTTCGCGGCGATGGCCGCCCAGTGGACGGACGAGTACGAGCGGGACGGCTTCGCCGCCGGCTGCCCGGTCGCGGCCGCGACCGTCGACTGCGCGGCGGCGGGCACCTCCACCCGTGAGGCGGTGGCCGCCGCGTTCACCGCCTGGCGCGGCCCGGTCGCCGAGGCCCTCGCCGGCATGGGCGTGCCCGCCGCCCGCGCCGCGTCCCTCGCCACCTTGATGATCAGCACCCTGGAGGGCGCGATCCTGCTGGCCCGCGCGGAACGCGACGTACGCCCGCTGACGACCGTCGTACGGGAACTCGGCCCCCTCCTCGACGCCGCCGCCGGGCGAGCCGAGCCGGAGGACAGGACCTGACGCAGCACTACCGGGCCGGGGCCCCGTCTGCGGTGAGGTAGGCGATCACCATGTCGCCGATCATCGTGCGGTAGTGCTCCCGCTGGGCGGGGTGCACCAGGTCGCGGCCGAACAGGGTGCCGAAGGTGTGCCGGTTGGCGACCCGGAAGAAGCAGAACGAGCTGATCACGGCGTGCAGGTCGACGGCGTCGACGTCGCCCCGGAACAGTCCGGACTCCTGCCCGGCGGCCAGGACGCGGCGGATCATGTCGAGCGCGGGCGAGCCGAGCCGCCCGAGCTTCCGGGAGGCGGCGAGGTGCTGGGCGCCGTGGATGTTCTCCATGCTGACCAGACGGACGAAGTCCGGGTGCCGCTCGTGGTGGTCGAAGATCAGCTCGGCCAGTCGGCGGATCGCCGCGACCGGGTCCAGATGCGTGACGTCCAGCTGCCGTTCGGCCTCGCGGAGTACGCCGTACGCCCGCTCCAGCACGGCCGTGAACAGCTGCTCCTTGCCGCCGAAGTAGTAGTAGATCATCCGCTTCGTGGTGCGGGTGCGGGCCGCGATCTCGTCGACGCGGGCGCCGTCGTAGCCGGCCCGCGCGAACTCCTGCGTCGCCACGTCGAGGATCTCGGCCTGGGTGCGGGCGGCGTCCCGCGCCCGCCCGCCGGACGGTTCCGGTGGTGCCGGTTCGTCGACGCTGGTCATCGGATGCGGATTCCTTCGGGCGGTGGACGAGGCCCGTGGTCGCGGGACAAGTGCGGTGATTGTAGAGGCAGGACCGCCCGGTGAGAGAGGACTGCGGCCCGGGTCACACGGGGTGACCCGGGCCGCAGGACAAAACCGGACACGCGGCTACGGCCGTCCGTTCCACTCCGCGACGACCGGCCACCCGTGCTCCGTGGACAGCCGGCTCACCGTGCCGGTCGCCAGCTGGAACAGGCGGCCCTCGGCGGGCGGCAGGCCCAGCCGGCGGGCGGTGAGCACCCGCAGGAAGTGGCCGTGCGCGACCAGGACGACGTCACCGTCGTCCGCGTCGAGCGCCTTCCCCACCCGGGCCAGCACCCGGTCGGCGCGCGCCCCGATCTGCTCGGGCGACTCGCCGGGATGCCCCTCGGTGCCGGGCGGCACGCCGTCGGTCCACAGGTCCCACGCGGGGCGGGTGCGGTGGATCTCGGCGGTGGTGATGCCCTCGTAGCCGCCGTAGTCCCATTCGTGCAGGTCGGGGTCGGCCACGGCCCCGGTCAGGCCCGCGAGTTGGGCGGTGCGTATCGCGCGGTCCAGCGGGCTGGTCAGCACGAGGGCGTAGGTCCGTCCGGTGAGGAGTGGAGCGAGGGACTTGGCCTGTTCCTCGCCGTGCGTGGTGAGGGGCAGGTCGGTGTAGCTGGTGTGCTGCCCCGACAGACTCCACTCCGTCTCGCCGTGGCGGACCAGCAAGAGGTCGCCCACCGGATTCAGTCCTTCTTCTCCACGGCGTGCCCGCCGAACTGGTTGCGCAGCGCGGCGACCATCTTCATCTGCGGGGAGTCCTCCTGGCGCGAGGCGAACCGCGCGAACAGGGAGGCGGTGATCGCGGGCAGCGGCACCGCGTTGTCGATGGCGGCCTCGACCGTCCAGCGGCCCTCGCCCGAGTCCTCGGCGTAGCCGCGCAGCTTCTCCAGGTGCTCGTCCTCGTCGAGGGCGTTGACCGCGAGGTCGAGCAGCCAGGACCGGATGACGGTGCCCTCCTGCCAGGAGCGGAACACCTCGCGGACGTTCTCCACGGAGTGGACCTTCTCCAGCAGCTCCCAGCCCTCGGCGTAGGCCTGCATCATGGCGTACTCGATGCCGTTGTGGACCATCTTGGAGAAGTGCCCGGCGCCGACCCGGCCCGCGTGGACGTAGCCGTAGGGGCCTTCCGGCTTGAGCGCCTCGAAGATCGGGAGCAGCCGCTCCACGTGCTCCTTGTCGCCGCCGACCATGAGCGCGTAGCCGTTCTCCAGGCCCCACACGCCGCCGGAGACACCCGCGTCGACGAAGCCGATGCCCTTGATGGCGAGGGCGGCGGCGTGCTTCTCGTCGTCCGTCCAGCGGGAGTTGCCGCCGTCGACCACGATGTCGCCGGGTTCCAGCAGGTCGCCGAGTTCGTCGATGACCGTCTGGGTGGCGGTGCCGGCCGGGACCATCACCCAGACTGTGCGCGGCGCGTCGAGCTTCTCGACCAGTTCGGCGAGGCTCTTGACGTCGGAGACCTCGGGGTTGCGGTCGTAGCCGATGACGGTGTGGTCGGCGCGGCGGATCCGCTCGCGCATGTTCCCGCCCATCTTGCCGAGACCGATGAGACCGAGCTGCATGTCAGTTCACTTCCTGAGCGTTCTTGAGAGTGCGGTAGGCGGCGACGAGGGCCTTGGTGGACGGGTCGAGACCGGGCACGTCGGCGCCCTCGGTGAGTGCGGGCTCGATGCGCTTGGCGAGGACCTTGCCCAGCTCCACGCCCCACTGGTCGAAGGAGTCGATGTTCCAGACCGCGCCCTGGACGAACACCTTGTGCTCGTAGAGGGCGATCAGCTGGCCGAGGACGGACGGGGTCAGCTCGCGGGCGAGGATCGTGGTGGTCGGGTGGCTGCCGCGGAAGGTGCGGTGGGCCACCTGCTCCTCGGGCACGCCCTCGGCGCGGACCTCGTCGGCCGTCTTGCCGAAGGCGAGCGCCTGGGTCTGGGCGAAGAAGTTGGCCATCAACAGGTCGTGCTGGGCCTTGAGTTCCCCGCTCAGCTCGGCGACCGGCTCGGCGAAGCCGATGAAATCGGCCGGGACGAGCTTGGTGCCCTGGTGGATCAACTGGTAGTACGCGTGCTGCCCGTTGGTGCCCGGGGTGCCCCAGACGACAGGGCCGGTCTGCCACTCCACCGGACGGCCGTCGCGCTGCACCGACTTGCCGTTGGACTCCATGTCCAGCTGCTGCAGGTACGCGGTGAACTTCGACAGGTAGTGGCTGTACGGCAGCACCGCGTGCGACTGGGCGTCGAAGAAATTGTTGTACCAGATCCCCAACAGGCCGAGGATCAATGGGGCGTTGGCCTCGGCGGGGGCGGTGCGGAAGTGGTCGTCGACGATCCGGAAGCCGTCCAGCATCTCCCGGAAGCGGTCCGGGCCGATGGCGATCATCAGGGAGAGGCCGATCGCGGAGTCGTAGGAGTACCGTCCGCCGACCCAGTCCCAGAACTCGAACATGTTGTCCGGGTCGATGCCGAACTCGCCGACCTTCTCGGCGTTCGTGGACAGCGCCACGAAGTGCTTCGCGACCGCCTTCTCGTCGCCGTCGAAGGCCTTCAGCAGCCAGGAGCGGGCCGAGGTGGCGTTGGTGATCGTCTCGATCGTGGTGAACGTCTTGGACGCGACGATGAACAGGGTCTCCGCCGGGTCCAGGTCGCGGACGGCCTCGTGCAGGTCGGCGCCGTCCACGTTCGACACGAAACGGAACGTCAGGTCACGGGCGGTGTAGGCGCGCAGGGCCTCGTAGGCCATCGCCGGGCCGAGGTCGGAGCCGCCGATGCCGATGTTGACGACGTTCCGGATCCGCCGGCCGGTGTGTCCGGTCCACTCGCCCGAGCGGACCCGGTCGGCGAAGCCGGCCATCTTGTCGAGGACGGCGTGCACCTGCGGTACGACGTTCTCGCCGTCGACCTCGATCACGGCGTCCCGCGGGGCGCGCAGCGCGGTGTGCAGCACGGCCCGCCGCTCGGTGACGTTGATTCCCTCACCGCGGAACATGGCGTCCCGCAGCGTGAACACGCCGGTGGCGGTGGCGAGTTCCCGGAGCAGGGCCAGGGTCTCGTCGGTGATCAGGTGCTTGCTGTAGTCGATGTGCAGGTCGCCGGCCCGGACGACGTACCGCTCGGCGCGGCCGGGGTCCGTCGCGAACAGCTCACGCAGGGACGGCGCGCCCTCGGCGCGGTGGTCGGCGAGGGCCGTCCACTCGGGCCGGCGGGTGAGCCGGGGGGTGTCTGACGGTGCGTCGGACATGTCAGGAAGTCTCCTTGCGGGCCTCGCCCCTGAGGGCGATGGCGTACATCTCGTCGGCGTCGAGGCGGCGCAGCTCCTCGGCGATGAGCTCGGAGGTGGGGCGCACCTTCAGCGCCAGGGTGCGCGGCGGCTGGCTCGGCAGGGTCAGCGTGGCCAGCGGGCCCTCGGGGCGGTCGATGACGATCTCGCCGTTCGCGGTGCCCAGGCGTACGGCCGTGACGACCGGCCCCGCGGTGACCACGCGCTCCACGGTCACGTTCAGCCGGGCCTCCAACCAGCGTGCGAGGAGTTCGGCGCTGGGGTTGGCCGCCTCGGCCTCCACGGCCGCCGACGTCACCTTGACCCGCGCCTGGTCCAGGGCGGCGGCGAGCATCGAGCGCCACAGGGTGAGCCGGGTCCAGGCGAGGTCGGTGTCGCCGGGCGCGTAGTTGCGCACGCGGGTCTCCAGGACCTCCATGGGCTTGTCGAACGCGTACAGGTCGGTGATCCGCCGCTGGGCGAGCGCGCCGAGCGGGTCCTTGGAGGGGGCGTCGGGCGCGTCCACCGGCCACCACACCACGACCGGGGCGTCCGGCAGCAGCAGCGGCAGCACCACGGAGTCGGCGTGTTCGGACACCTCGCCGTAGGTGCGCAGGACGACCGTCTCGCCGGTGCCGGCCTCGGAGCCGACCCGGACCTCGGCGTCCAGCCGGGAGGAGGTGCGGTCGCGCAGGGTGCGCACGTGCCGCTTGATGACGACCAGCGTCCGCATCGGGTGCTCGTGCGAGGCCTCCTCGGCGGCCTTGATCGCGTCGTAGGCGTTCTCCTCGTCCGTGACGATGACCATCGTCAGGACCATGCCCACGGCCGGGGTGCCGATGGCGCGGCGGCCCTGCACCAGCGCCTTGTTGATCTTGCTTGCCGTGGTGTCGGTCAGGTCGATCTTCATGGCCTGCGCCAGCTCCGTCCGTCTCGTGCGAGCATCTCGTCCGCTTCCTCGGGGCCCCAGCTGCCCGACGCGTACTGCGCCGGCCTGCCGTGCGCCGCCCAGTACTCCTCGATGGGGTCGAGGATCTTCCAGGACTCTTCCACTTCCTGGTGCCGGGGGAACAGGTTGGCGTCGCCGAGCAGCACGTCCAGGATGAGCCGCTCGTACGCCTCCGGGCTCGACTCGGTGAACGACTCGCCGTAGGCGAAGTCCATGGACACGTCCCGGATCTCCATCGAGGTGCCCGGCACCTTGGAGCCGAACCGGACGGTCATGCCCTCGTCGGGCTGGACGCGGATGACGATCGCGTTCTGGCCGAGTTCCTCGGTGGCGGTGGAGTCGAACGGGGAGTGCGGGGCCCGCTTGAAGACCACCGCGATCTCGGTGACCCGGCGGCCCAGCCGCTTGCCGGTGCGCAGATAGAACGGCACGCCCGCCCAGCGGCGGTTGTCGATGCCGAGCTTGATCGCGGCGAAGGTGTCGGTCTTCGACCCCGGGTCGATGCCCTCCTCCTCCAGATACCCGACGACCTTCTCGCCGCCCTGCCAGCCGCTCGCGTACTGGCCGCGCACGGTGTGCCCGCCGAGGTCCTCCGGGAGGCGCACCGACTTCAGCACCTTCAGCTTCTCGGTGAGCAGCGCCTCCGCGTCGAACGCGATCGGCTCCTCCATCGCGGTGAGCGCCATCAGCTGCAGCAGGTGGTTCTGGATGACGTCACGGGCGGCGCCGATGCCGTCGTAGTAGCCGGCGCGGCCGCCGATGCCGATGTCCTCGGCCATGGTGATCTGCACGTGGTCGACGTACGACCGGTTCCAGATCGGCTCGTACATCTGGTTGGCGAAGCGCAGCGCCAGGATGTTCTGGACCGTCTCCTTGCCGAGGTAGTGGTCGATCCGGAACACCTGGTCCGGTTCGAACACGTCGTGCACGATCGCGTTCAGCTCGCGGGCGCTGGCCAGGTCGTGGCCGAACGGCTTCTCGATGACCGCGCGCCGCCAGGAGCCCTCCGGGCCGTCCGCCAGGCCGTGCTTCTTCAGCTGCTGGACGACCTTCGGGAAGAACTTCGGCGGCACCGAGAGGTAGAAGGCGAAGTTGCCGCCGGTGCCGCGGGAGGCGTCCAGCTCGTCGACGGCGTTCTTGAGCTGCTTGAAGGCAGTGTCGTCGTCGAAGTCGCCGGGGATGAACCGCATCCCTTCGGCCAGCTGGTGCCACACCTCCTCCCGGAACGGGGTACGGGCGTGCTCCTTCACCGCGTCGTGGACCTCCTGGGCGAAGTCCTGGTCCTCCCAGTCGCGGCGGGCGAAGCCCACCAGGGAGAAGCCCGGCGGCAGCAGGCCGCGGTTGGCCAGGTCGTACACGGCCGGCATCAGCTTCTTGCGGGACAGGTCGCCGGTCACCCCGAAGATGACCAGTCCCGACGGGCCCGCGATGCGGGGCAGCCGGCGGTCGCGGGCGTCCCGCAGCGGGTTCGCCCAGTCGGCCGCCGGGGCGACCGGGACGGGCACCTCCTCGGCGGGGGGTGCCGTCGGTTCGGCGGGCTTGGTGCTCATCGCGCGTCCACTCCCTTGCTCCTCAGGGACTCGGTGACGGCGTCCAGCAGCTCCTGCCAGGCCGTCTCGAACTTGGCGACGCCCTCGTCCTCCAGCTGCTGGACGACCTCGTCGTAGGAGATACCCAGCCGCTCGACGGCGGCCAGGTCGGCTCGGGCCTGCGCGTAGCCGCCGGTCACCGTGTCGCCCGTGATCTCGCCGTGGTCGGCCGTGGCGTTCAGGGTGGCCTCCGGCATGGTGTTGACGGTGCCGGGGGCGACCAGCTCGTCCACGTACAGGGTGTCCTTGTACGCGGGGTCCTTCACGCCGGTGGACGCCCACAGCGGGCGCTGCTTGTTCGCCTTGTCACCGGAGAGGGCCAGCCAGCGGTCGGACGCGAAGACGTCCTCGTACGCCTCGTAGGCCAGGCGCGCGTTGGCGAGGGCGGCGCGGCCCTTGAGCGCGAGGGCCTCCTCGGTGCCGAGGGCGGTCAGCCGCTTGTCGATCTCGGAGTCCACCCGGGACACGAAGAAGGACGCCACCGAGTGGATCCTCGACAGGTCCAGGCCGCGCTCGCGGGCCTTCTCCAGGCCGGCCAGGTAGGCGGCCATGACCTCGCGGTAGCGCTCCAGGGAGAAGATCAGCGTCACGTTGACGCTGATGCCGAGGCCGATGACCTCGGTGATCGCCGGGAGACCGGCCTTGGTCGCCGGGATCTTGATCATCACGTTGGGGCGGTCCACCAGCCAGTGCAGCTGCTTGGCCTCGGCGACCGTCGCCTCGGTGCGGTGGGCGAGCCGGGGGTCGACCTCGATGGAGACCCGGCCGTCACGGCCCTGCGAGGCGTCGTACACCGGACGCAGGATGTCGGAAGCCGCCCGCACGTCGGCGGTCGTCATCATCCGCACCGCCTCGTCGACCGTGACACCCCGCACCGCGAGGTCGGTCAGCTCCTCCTCGTACCCCTCACCGGAGCCGATGGCGGCCTGGAAGATCGACGGGTTGGTGGTGACACCGACGACGCTCCCGCCGTCCACCAGCGCCGCCAGGCTGCCCGAGGTGATCCGCTTGCGCGACAGGTCGTCCAGCCAGACCGAGACGCCCTCGTCGGCGAGACGCTTCAGGGCTCCGGGGGTGGCGATTGCTTCGGTCACAGTGCTCATCTTTCTTCGTCGCGTCTTTCTTTGTCGCGTTCGTCGCGTCTATCGCGTTTGTCGCGTGGGATCAGGCGCGCGCGGCGGCGAGCGACTCGCGGGCCGCGGCGGCGACGTTCTCGAGGGTGAAGCCGTACTCGGCGAACAGGGTCTTCGCGTCGGCGGAGGCGCCGAAGTGCTCCAGGGAGACGATCCGTCCCGCGTCGCCCACGAACCGGTACCAGGTCAGACCGATGCCGGCCTCGACGGCGACCCGCGCCTTCACGGCGGGCGGCAGCACGCTCTCCCGGTAGGCGCGCGGCTGCTGCTCGAACCACTCCACGGATGGCATGGACACCACCCGCGTGCCGACGCCCTCGGCCTCCAGCAGCTCCCGGGCGGCGACGGCCAACTGCACCTCGGAGCCGGTCGCGATGATGATCACCTCCGGGACCTCGGTCGAGGACTCGCGCAGCACGTACCCGCCCCTGGCCGCGTCCTCGTTCGGCGCGTACGTCGGCACGCCCTGGCGGGTGAGCGCGAGCCCGTGCGGGGCCGGGTCGGTGGCGTGCCTCTTCAGGATCTCGGCCCAGGCGATCGCGGTCTCGTTGGCGTCGGCCGGGCGGACGACGTTCAGGCCCGGGATCGCGCGCAGCGAGGCCAGGTGCTCGACGGGCTGATGGGTGGGGCCGTCCTCGCCGAGGCCGACGGAGTCGTGCGTCCACACGTACGTCACCGGCAGCTGCATCAGCGCCGACATACGGACGGCGTTGCGCATGTAGTCGGAGAACACCAGGAAGGTGCCGCCGTAGATCCGGGTGTTGCCGTGCAGGGCGATGCCGTTCATCTCCGCGGCCATGGAGAACTCGCGGATTCCGAAGTGGACGGTACGGCCGTACGGGTTGGCCTCGGGCAGCGGGTTGCCCTTCGGCAGGAAGGAGCTGGACGCGTCGATGGTGGTGTTGTTGGAGCCGGCCAGGTCGGCGGAGCCGCCCCACAGCTCGGGCAGGACCGGGCCGAGCGCCTGCAGCACCTTGCCCGAGGCGGCGCGGGTGGCGACCGCCTTGCCCTCCTCGAACACCGGCAGGGCGTCCTGCCAGCCCTCGGGCAGCTCGCCCTTGCTGATCCGGTCGAACAGCGCGGCCCGCTCGGGGTTCGCGGTGCGCCACTCGGCGATCCGCTTGTCCCAGGCCGCGTGGGCCTCGGCGCCCCGGTCCAGGGCGCGGCGGGCGTGGTTCAGGACCTCGTCGGTGACCTCGAAGGACTGCTCCGGGTTGAAGCCGAGGAGGCGCTTGGTCGCGGCGATCTCGTCCTCGCCGAGCGCGGAGCCGTGGGAGGCCTCGGTGTTCCGCGCGTTCGGGGCGGGCCAGGCGATGATCGTGCGCATGGCGATGATGGAGGGCCGCCCGGTCTCGGCCCGCGCTTCCTCCAGCGCCGCGTACAGGGCGGGCACGTCGACGTCGCCGTCGGCGGTGGGCTCGATGCGCTGGGTGTGCCAGCCGTAGGCCTCGTACCGCTTCAGCACGTCCTCGGAGAAGGCGGTGGCGGTGTCGCCCTCGATGGAGATGTGGTTGTCGTCGTAGAGGAAGACCAGGTTGCCGAGCTTCTGGTGGCCGGCCAGGGAGGAGGCCTCGGCGGAGACGCCCTCCTCCAGGTCGCCGTCGGAGACGATCGCCCAGACGGTGTGGTCGAAGGGGGAGGTGCCCTCGGGGGCGTCCGGGTCGAACAGGCCGCGCTCGAAGCGGGCCGCCATCGCCATGCCCACCGCGTTGGCCACACCCTGGCCGAGCGGGCCGGTGGTGGTCTCGACGCCGGCGGTGTGCCCGTACTCCGGGTGCCCCGGCGTCTTCGAGCCGTGCGTGCGGAACGCCTTCAGGTCGTCCAGCTCCAGCTCGTACCCGGCGAGGAAGAGCTGGGTGTAGAGGGTCAGCGAGGTGTGGCCGGGGGAGAGGACGAAGCGGTCACGGCCGGCCCATTCCGGGTCCGCCGGGTCGTGCCTCATCACCTTCTGAAAGATCGTGTACGCGGCAGGGGCCAGGCTCATCGCCGTGCCCGGGTGGCCGTTGCCGACCTTCTGCACGGCGTCGGCCGCCAGAAGCCGGGCGGTGTCCACGGCACGCCGGTCGAGGTCGGTCCACTCGAAGCCGTCGGTTGTCTGCGCGCTCATGTTCAAGAAGTCCTCGTTCGATGCGAGATTGCTGACCGGACGCGTTCAAACTTAAAAGTCTGACTTTTTCGGCGGAAGGGCAGGGTGTGTCAGCCTGTGGTGAATCTGGGACAGTGATCGCGCGACAGGGACGGCACGGGCAGGACATGGCGGACAGAACACACCAAGGCGAAGGTGAGGGGATCAGGACCTTCCCCTTCCCGGCCGAGCTGGCCGTCGGCGGTGTCGGCATACAGATCGGCACCATGGGCGGCGAGGCCGCCTGGCACGCCGACGCCCCGCTGCACCGCGTCCACCGCATCGACTTCCACGTCGTCATGCTCTTCACCGAGGGCCCCGTACGGCACATGATCGACTTCGCCGAGTACGAGGCCGCCGCCGGCGACCTGCTCTGGATCCGCCCCGGACAGGTCCACCGCTTCTCCCGCACCAGCGAGTACCGCGGCACCGTCCTGACCATGCAGCCCGGCTTCCTGCCCCGCGCCACCGTCGAGGCCACCGGCCTGTACCGCTACGACCTCCCGCCCCTGCTGCACCCCGACCCGGCACAGCTCGCCGCCCTCGGCGCCTCCCTCGCCCATCTGCGCCGCGAGTACGAGGACACCGCCACGCTCCCGCTCAGCCTGCACACGGCGGTCCTGCGGCACAGCCTCACCGCGTTCCTGTTGCGCCTCGCCCATCTCGCGGCCAGCTCCGCCGAGGCCTCACGGCAGCCGACGGACACCACCTTCACCCTCTTCCGGGACGCTGTCGAGCGGGGCTTCGCCACCAACCACAGCGTCAACGCCTATGCCGACGCGCTCGGTTACTCCCGCCGCACCCTCGTGCGCGCCGTCCGCGCGGCCACCGGCGAGACCCCGAAGGGCTTCATCGACAAGCGGGTGATCCTTGAGGCCAAGCGCCTCCTCGCCCACACGGACATGCCGATCGGCCGCGTCGGGGCTGCCGTGGGCTTCCCCGACGCGGCCAACTTCTCCAAGTTCTTCCATCTGCACACCGGCCAGACACCGGTGGCGTTCCGAGCTGAACTTCGCTAGCCGCAGCGACCGGTCGTCAGCGACCAGTCGTTTGCGATCAGGCCGGTCAGTGGCCGAAGTCGAACCAGTTCACGTTCACGAAGTCGGCCGGCTGGCCGCTGGTGAACGTCAGATAGACGTCGTGCGTGCCGGTCACCGAGCCGATGTTCGCCGGGATCGTGCGCCATGACTGCCAGCCCCCGGTGTCACCCACCGCGAAGCTGCCGACCGGGGCGTTGCTCCGGCTGTCCAGGCGCACCTCGACCAGTCCGCTCACCCCGGCCCCGGCCCCGCTCGCCACGCGGCCGTAGAACTGGGTGGCCGGGGTCGAGCCGAAGTTGACCCCCTTGTACAGGGCCCAGTCGCCGTTCGCGAGCCAGCCGATGTTCTGTCCGCCGCCCGAGTCCGACGTCGTCTCGGTGCCCACGCCGGACTGGCTGTCGTACGACTCGGCCTGGATGGCGCTGTAGGCGTCCCGGTTGCCGGAGGGCGGGGGAGTGGTGCCGCCCCCGCCACCCGAGGACTGCAGCACCTGCACATAGTCGACGACCATCGGGTGGTTCGGCTCGGTACCGGCGTCCGGGCCGCCGCCGAACGCGTCCGGGAAGCCGCCGCCCATCGCCACGTTCAGGATGAGGAAGTACCCGTGGTTGGTGGCGTTGGCCCAGGTCGTCGCGTCGACCTGATTCGCCCTCACGGTGTGGAAGTTGACGCCGTCGAGGTAGAAGCGGATCTCCTCGGGGCTGGTCGAGCGGTCCCACTCCATCGCGTAGGTGTGGAAGCCCGTCTGACAGGTCGTGCCGGTGCACGCGGTCGAGTTGCCGATCCCGGAGGTCTCGTTGCAGGGGCCGCCCGGGTTGGTGCCGCAGTGCATCGTGGCCCAGTCCGTGTTCAGGCCCTGCACGTTCTCCATGACGTCCAGCTCGCCGATGCTCGGCCAGTTCCAGTAGTTGCCGCGGAACGGCGAGCCCAGCATCCAGAACGCCGGCCAGTACCCCTTGGCAGCGGCGCCGGTGACATTGGGCATCTGGATCCGCGCCTGCACACGCAGCTTGCCGCCCGCCGGCGGCTGGAAGTCGGTGCGGTTGGTCTCGATACGGCCGGAGGTCCAGTGCCCGGAGGCGTCGCGGCGCGGGGTGATCAGCAGGTTGCCGTTGCCGTCGAGCGAGACGTTGCTGGTGCTGGAGGTCATCGTCTCGACCTCGCCGGTACCCCAGTTGGCGGCGCCGCCCGGGTACGAAGTGCCCGTGTCGTACTGCCAGTTGGCGGTGTTGACACCGGAGCCCGCGGAACCGTTGAACTCGTCGAGGAAGACCTGGGTCCAGCCGGAGGGGGGAGTCGGGGCGGACGCGTCGGCGGGGAGGGTACCGACGGCCGCCGCGGCCGCCGCGAGGGCGAGCGTGCCGAACGCGGCGACGAGGGCCCGGCGGACGGAGTACCGGCGTCTGTGGGGTGTGACCGGATGTCCGCCGCCCGCGTGGGGTTGCGGATGTCTGCCGTCTGTATACGACGTGCCGGAGGTTTCGCTCATGTGGGGTGCCTCTCGGGTACGGGTTGAGACGTGCGAGTGTTCTGAGAGCGCTCTCAGGGTGCCGCCAATGTGCTCTCCGGCTCCCCGGTCGTCAAGAGTCAAACCAAAGAAAGTCCCACTGTGGCACGGGAGTTCACCCCGTGAAGGCGGCGGGCAAGGCTAGTCACCGGCGCACAGCTCCACCCCATCCGGTTCGTCATTCTTTAACTAGCAGCGCTTACTTACGCATCCGTAACCTCACGGCCTGCTCGGCTTCACGCACCTCTTCGCCTTCACCCCACAGAAGGGTCGTTCTGACGTGATGTCATCCAGGTCCAGCAAGCACGTCCCCCCACGCCGCCGACCCGGCAGAGCCGCCGTGCTCGTCGCGACCGCACTGCTCGGCGGGCTCCTCGCGGTGCCCGCCGCAGGCGCGGAAACCGGCACCGACACGGGTGCCGGCACCGATGCCGGCATCGGCGCCAAGGTGCCGTGTGTCGCGGCCGACGCCGACATCTACCGGCCGCCGGACCGCCCCACCGCCGCGCCCGGCGCCGTCATCGCCTGCCGTCACCTCGACGCGCTGCCGCTGGTCGGCTACGACACACCTCTGGACGCGTGGAAGGTCCAGTACGGCTCGACCGACGGGCGCGGGCGGCCGGTCACCGTCGCCGGTACGGTCGTCGTGCCGCGCGCCCCGTGGACCGGGCCCGGCGAGCGGCCGCTGGTCGCCTTCGTGCCCGGCACCCTGGGCCTCGGCCCGCAGTGCGCGTTCTCCAAACAGCTCGCGGGCCAGTACCAGGACGCCTACGAGGGCCCGAACATCGCGGCCCTGCTCAAGGCCGGATACGCGGTGGCCGCCACCGACGGCGCCGGGTACCTCGACGGCCAGGTCCACCCGTACGTCTCCGGCGTCGAGGCGGGCCACGCCGCGCTCGACATGGCCCGCGCCGCGTCCCGGGTACCGGGCGGCGGGGTGGGCCGGCGGGCCCCGGTCGGGATCTGGGGCTACTCCGAGGGCGGGTCCGGCAGCCTGTGGGCCGCCCAGCTCGCCCGCTCCTACGCCCCCGACCTCGACGTCGTCGGCTCCGCCTCCGGCGGCATACCGGCCGACCTCAAGCAGGTCGCGGACAATCTCGACGGGCAGTTCTTCGCCGGGTTCCTCATCGACGCGCTCATCGGACTGTCCGTCACCCACCCGGAGCTGCCGTTCGACAGTCTCCTCAACGACAGCGGACGCCAGGCGGTCAAGGACGCCGAGTCACTGTGCGCGGTCGGCACCGTCGCCAAGTTCCCTGGCGCGCGGGTCGAGCAGTACACCAAGGACGCGCTCACGCTGGAGAAGATGTACGCGCTCAAGGCACCGGACGGCACCAGCTGGAGCGACGTCGCCGAGGGCAACACGCTCGGCACCGGCGTGGGCACCCCCGGCTCCGGCGCCCGGTACGAGATCGGTTTCCCGGTGCTCCAGTACCGGGGCCTGCTCGACGAGGTGATCCCCGCCGGCACCGCGAGCGCCACCCGACACGCCTACTGCGCCGCCGGGATCAGCACCCGCTACACCCCGTACGTGGGCGACCATCTCAGCGGCGACGCCCAGGCGATCGGCGACGTCGTCTCCTGGCTCGGCGACCGCTTCGCCGGCAAGCGGGACGCGGGCAACTGCTGACAACCGTTGCCGACTGCCGACCGGATCCGGCCCCGCACACGGAACAGCGGGGCCGGATCCGGACTGGTTCACCGCTCGCCGTGCGGTCCGCGCGTCACCTCCGGTACGCGTAGACCGCCGTCGCCACCGCGCACACGCCCGGCGGGATCACCTCCGCCCGCAGGGTGCCGTCGGCGCTGTCGTAGTCCACGCCCTCCGCCTCGAAGGTCCCCTTGCACAGGCTGGTCTGCGGCAGGGCGAACAGGCTCTTCACCGAGCCGGTGACCGGCCGCCCGTCCAGCTGGTGCGGGAGGTCGACCTGGAGCAACGGCCGTGACTCGGGGAAGAGTTGACCCGAGTCGTCGTCCGAGGCGCAGACCAGACGGGTGCCGGTCACGAAGTCGCAGCCCTGGATGTCGCGCACCGGCCGGTCCAGGGAGATCTGCCCGGCCTGCGCCAGCGAGCCGCCGGTGGCCGGTGTGGCCGGGTTCAGCAGCGGCGCGGGGAACACTTGGAGCCGGTTCTGGTCGCCCCACTCGCCCGACACCAGCCACTGGCCGTCGGGCGAGACGGTGGCGAAGGAGTTGTTCACCTTCTCGCCCGGATCCAGCGGGTGGACGTAGTCGTAGCGCCTGCCGGACGGCGTGGTCACCGCATACAACTTGGACGTGGCGGTGTCGGCGCCCTGGTAGGCGTCGAAGACGTAGCCGCGCGCGATGTCCGGGTCGCCGACGTGGTTCCAGCCCTTGATCCGCAGGTCCAGCGGGATGTCCAGCAAGCCGCGGTGCAGCAGCGGGCCGCCCGCCCGGCTCGCGAGCCCCTGCCCGCCCCCGAGCGTGTCGGTGTACGACGTCCCGGCCGGCGCCCACGCGGGGCCGTCGGCGGCGGAAGCGCTCGGTGCGCCCAGGGCGAGGACGCCCAACAGGGCGGTGAGGGTGAGGAGATGACGTTTCATCAGGCTCCTGCCACGTCGACGGAGATGGGATGGGAGGGGAATAGAACCACGTATCGGTCGGCGGGTCACCGTTTCCGGGATCGCGGGGACCCTGAAGAACGTGACGAGGGACGGGGAGCGGGGGCGGTGGGGGCTCAGACGGCGGCGTACGCCGGGTGGGAGGGGGAGGGGGAAGGGGAGGGCACAGGGGAGGTGGTGCGCAGGACTCGGTGCGTGGTGTCCAGGTGCACCACGCGGCCCGGCTGTCGTACCGGTGCGTCGGGGTGTGCGGTGACGTGCAGTCGTAGCCGAGGCGCGCACACCTCCGTGCCGCGGGGCGCTCCCGGCTCGTCCTCGGCGGTCGTCACCCGCAACGTCAGCCACATCGTGCCGCCGTCCCGCGGCAGCGCGAAGGGCAGCGGTACGGCCGCCGTCTCGCCGGGGCACAGCGCGGGCAGCTCGGCCGGCGCGCTCAGTACGCGGCCGTCGGCCACCGACAGCTCCCAGGTCGCCGCCAGCCACCCCAGGCCACGGCGCCGCTGCCGATTGGCGAGGACGATCCCTTCGTGCCGGTGGCTCCGGATGCCGACCGGCGCCGTGCTGTCGTACGGCCCGGCGCCCGCGCACCGGCCCGGCCCGTCCAGCCCGACCGGCTCGCCCGGCCCGTCCGGTCTTCCCTCTCCGCCCTCGCTCACGTGCCGCAGCATCCCGTGGCACCGGAACCCCGGGATGAAGCCGCCCTGAAGGGCCGGCGTTGACTCGATGGCCGGGCAGTGCTCGGTGACCGCCGGGGGCGGGGCGCCGTCCCATAGGGTGCGCGTGTGAGGCTGACGATTCTGGGTGGCGGCGGGTTCCGGGTGCCGCTCGTCCACGGTGCACTGCTGACCGACCGCGCCGAAGGGCGGGTCACGGAGGTCGTCCTGCACGACCTGGACGACGCTCGACTGCGCGCGGTGACCCGTGTCCTGGCCGAGCAGGCCGCCGGGGTCCCGGACGCGCCCACCGTGACCGCCACGACCGACCTCGACGAGGCACTGCGCGGCGCCGACTTCGTCTTCTCCGCGATCCGGGTGGGCGGTCTGCAGGGGCGGGCCGACGACGAGCGGGTGGCCCTCGCCGAGGGCGTCCTCGGCCAGGAGACGGTCGGCGCGGGAGGCATCGCCTACGGTCTGCGGACCGTCCCCGTCGCCGTCGACATCGCCCGGCGCGTGGCACGGCTCGCCCCGGACGCCTGGGTCATCAACTTCACCAACCCGGCCGGACTGGTCACCGAGGCCATGTCCCGGTACCTCGGCGACCGGGTCATCGGCATCTGCGACTCACCGGTCGGCCTCGGCCGTCGTATCGCCCGCGTCCTCGGCGCCGACCCCCGCGAGGCCTTCATCGACTACGTCGGCCTCAACCACCTCGGCTGGGTGCGCGGCCTGCACGTCGCCGGACGCGACGAACTCCCGCGCGTGCTCGCCGACCGCGCCCTGCTGGGCTCCTTCGAGGAGGGCCGGCTCTTCGGCGCCGACTGGCTCCGGTCCCTCGGCGCGATCCCCAACGAGTACCTGCACTACTACTACTTCAACCGGGAGACCGTCCGCGCCTACCAGGAGGCCGAGCAGACCCGCGGCGCCTTCCTGCGCGACCAGCAGGCCCGCTTCTACGAGGAGGCGGCGAACCCCGGCGTGCCCGCGCTGCCCGCCTGGGACCGCACCCGCGCCGAACGCGAGGCGACGTACATGGCCGAGAACCGGGAGACCGCCGGCGCCGGTGAGCGCGAGGCCGACGACCTGTCCGGCGGGTACGAGAAGGTCGCCCTCGCCCTGATGCGGGCCATCGCCCGCGACGAACGCGCGACCCTCATCCTCAACGTCCGCAACCGCTCCACCCTGGCCGCCCTCGACGCCGAGGCGGTCATCGAGGTCCCGTGCCTCGTCGACGCCAACGGCGCGCACCCCCTCACCGTCGACCCGCTGCCCGGGCATGCCACCGGGTTGGTGTGCTCGGTGAAGGCGGTCGAGCGCGAGGTGCTCGCCGCCGCCGAGTCCGGCTCCCGCGCGACGGCCGTGAAGGCCTTCGCACTGCACCCGTTGGTCGACTCGGTCGACGTCGCCCGCAGGCTGGTCGAGGGCTACACGGCCGTCCATCCGGGCCTGGCGTACCTGAAGTAGAGCCGTCCGCAGACATGAAGGGGAGGGCCGCTCCGCCGAGCGGCCCTCCCTCCTTACCGGACCACCGTCAGCCAGTGAACCCGGCCGTGATCGAGGTGAACTGCCAGGTGCTCTGGCTGATGCCGGAGCAGTTGCTCACCACGCCGCCGCCGGGGCAGGACCGGTCACGGTTGACCGCCCAGTAGGCGAGCCGGGCGATGTGGTGGGAGTTGGCCCAGTCACGGATCTGGGTCCAGATCGCCGGGGTCGTGTTCTCCTGCTGGTCGGACAGGCCGTTCATGCCGGAGATGCCGATGTGCGCGTAGGCGGTCGCGTCGTCCCATCCGAAGGTCGACTTGAGCTTGGCCTTCAGCCCCTCGGCCGCGTTCACGGTGTTGCCGTACATGTCCGATCCGCCGCCGAAGTCGAACGGCATGATGGTGAACACGTCGATGTCGGCGCCGAGCGACTTGGCCTGCTCGATGAGCCGGTTGCCGTAGTAGGTCGGGCCGGTGGTCGACGTGCCGAAGGTGACGATGGTCTTCAGGCCGGGGTTGTTGGCCTTGACCGTCTTCAGCGCGGTCAGGATCTTCGCCTGGACGGCCTCGTTCTCGAACTCGTCCGTGTTCTCGATGTCCATGTCGATCGCCTTGAGCGAGTAGGCGTCGATCACTCTCTGGATCGCTCCGGCCAGCGCGCTGGCGGAGGAGCAGTTGGCGCCGAGCTTGCTGCCCTGCCAGCCGCCGAACGACGGGACGATGTCACCGCCGGCCGAGCGGATCTGGTTGATGGCGGTCTGGTCGACGCCGCCGGTCAGGGCCCGCTGGCCGTCCCAGGCGGGGGTGCAGCCGCCCGAGTCGAGCACGAACGCCATGGTGAACCACTTGACGCCGGTCGCGCTCATCACCGTCGTCGGGTTCGGCGGGTCGCCCCAGCCCTCGTACAGGTACGGCGCCGCCTGCTTGAACCCGGTGCCGCCGCCGGAGCCCGCGTCCGTGGTGACGCTCACGGAGTTCGAGGCCGCGGAGGTGTTCCCGGCCGCGTCCCGCGCCTTCACCGTGAAGGTGTACGACGTGCTCGGCGACAGCCCGCTGACCGTGGCGGACGTACCGGAGACGCTCAGCACCTGGTTCGAGCCGCTGTAGATGTCGTACGCGGTCACGCCCGTGTTGTCCGTGGAGGCGTTCCACCTGAGCGACACGCTGGACGATGTCTTGCCGGTCGACGTGAGCCCGCTGGGCGCGGTCGGCGCCTGGGTGTCCCCGCCGCCTCCGCCACCGCCCGGGCCGTCCAGGCTGATGTCGTCGGCGTAGTAGGTGCCCTGCGCGTACCAGCCGTGGACGTAGATCTGGGCGCTGGTCTGCGAGGCGCCCGTGGTGAAGGTGACGCTGAGCTGGCTGTAGGCGGACGGGGAGGTCGTCCACGTGGAGGCGCCGCCGTTCACGCCGAGGTAGACGTACGAGCCGCGGACCCAGCCGCTGAGGGTGTACGTCGTGTTCGGCTGGACGGCGACGGTCTGGCTGCACTGCGCGTTGTCGCTCGACGTCACCGCGCCCTGCAGGGCCTTGGAGCCGCCGTGCACGGGGGAGGAGACGACCGAGCCGAGGTTGCCGGTGCAGCTCCAGGGGGAGAGGCCGCCCGACTCGAAGCCGGGGTTGGTGAGGATGTTGGCCGCCTGGGCCGTGCCCGGCAGCGCGACGGCCCCGCCGAGCGCGAGAGCGGCGGAGCCGAGCAGAGCGAGGAGCCGGCGTCTGGGACGCCCGAGTATGTGGCGCACGCGATCTCCCTGTGGGGATGGGGGTGTTCGGGAGTGCAGGGGAGTGCGGAAGCGATGCGCCAACAAAGTTGGTATGGACCAATCCCGCTGTCAAGGAGTTGCGCGGAATTGGTCCATACCGGTGAGCTGAAAACGTGTACGGCTTAGAGCGGCAACACCTCGGCCGCTTCGGCCGCTTCGGCCGTCGAAGCCGCCTGCACGGGCATCGGCACTGCCGGGAGCAACACCTCCGGCTCCTCGACCCGTTGCTGCGGCAGCGACACCGGCCGCAACGGACGCGGCCCCGACACCACCGTGTAGTCCTGCCCCAGGAACGGCGGCTCGACCACGCCCGGGTCCTCGCCCAGCGCCAACTGCACGGCGGCCCACGGGGCGTTCACCCCGCAGAGCGACAGCTGGTGCAGGCCACCGGCCGCCCGTGTGTTGACGTCGAGCAGCACCGGGCGGTCGCCGAACATGCGGAACTGGATGTTGGACAGGTAGTGCAGCCCGAACCCCTCCGCGATCAGCCGGGCCGGCTCCAGCCACTGCGGGTGCAGCGTGAAGCCGCGCCGACGGCCGTTCTTGGTGCGGCCCACCGCCAGCCTGACCCGGTTGTCGGGGCCGGTCAGGCAGTCGACCGAGACCTCCGGCTGCTCCAGCCGCGGCATCACCAGCCAGTCCACCGGCTCCTCGGCCCGCCGCAGCGCCTCGACGACCAGGTCCAGCTGGACGTACGGCCCCGGGAAGCCGTTCAGGTGCGCGAGCGAGAAGGGGGCGCGGGTGATCACCCGGAAGCCCACCCCGCCGGCTCCGGCGGCCGGCTTGAAACAGGGCTTGTGCCCGGCCGCCTCCAACTCCTCGACTGCGGCGAGGAGTTCGTCCGCCGTACGCACCCGCCACCACGGCGGCACCGGGACGCCGACCGAGCGGACTGCCTCGTACGCGGTGGCCTTGTCCTCGAAGACGGCGACCGCCTGCGGCGTCGGCGCCAGCAGCGCCGTACCCACGGCCTCGAAGTCGGCGCGGTGCGCCACGATCGCCGCCTGGTGCAGCCGGGGCACGAAGACGTCGATGCCGCGCCGCGCGCACTGGTCCAGGGCGTACTCGACGTACGCGGCCGGGGACAGCCCCTCCGGCTCCAGGTCGGCGGTGTCGGCGGCGGCCAGCACCGGGGAGTCGGGGTCACCGTGCGTGGCGTGGATCTCGACCGCGCGATCGCTGGGATTTCTCCGCAGCTGATCCATGAAGAACACGTTCTCCGCGTACGTGCGGTTGAGCCAGACGCGTACGCGAGAGAGCATGCAGGCCGCCTTTCACGGTTTTCGGGCACGGCTCAGCGGCCCGTGCCCGGGCAGGAGAGAGGAAGGGACACCGAACCGGCCCGGAGGGAAAGGAGTTGGGCAGTGGTGTTGGGGGGATCATACGGCTTTCAAAGGCCCCCGCGTGCAACGCTGGTGTTACGGAATCCCCCGTCCCTGTCCAGGTGCTCCTCGGCCACCCTCCCGCCGTTCTCCGGCCGCTCTCCGGCCATGGTCCGGCGGCTTTTCTCCGGCCACGACCCGTACTCCTCGGCTCCTCCTCGGCTGCTCCTCCGTCCTCCTCGGCCAGGTCTCCCCTTGCCGCGCCGGGTGACATGTGTTGTCGTGGTGCCGACGGCGTGCGGGAAAGGAGCAGGGGTGGAGCCTGTGGCCGGGGCCGGGCAGCTGCTGGCCATCAGTGACCTGCACATCACCTACCCCGAGAACCGCGCCCTCGTCGAGCGCATGCGCCCCCACACCGACGACGACTGGCTGATCGTGGCCGGCGACATCGCCGAGACCGTCGCCGACATCCGCTGGACCCTCGCCACCCTCGCGGACCGCTTCCGCAAGGTCCTGTGGGCACCCGGCAACCACGACCTGTGGACCCACCCGCGCGACCCCGTCACCCTGCGCGGCGTCGCCCGCTACGAGCATCTCGTCGCCCTGTGCCGCGAACTCGGCGTCACCACCCCCGAGGACCCCTACCCCGTCTGGCGCGGCCCCGGCGGACCGGTCGTCGTGGCGCCGCTGTTCCTGCTGTACGACTACTCCTTCCTGCCGGCCGGGTGCGCCACGAAGGAGGAGGGCCTGGCCTACGCGGAGAGCACCGGCATCGTCTGCAACGACGAGTACCTGCTCCACCCCGACCCCTACCCGTCCCGCGAGCACTGGTGCCGCGCCCGCGTGGCCGCGACCGAGCGCAGGCTCGCCGAACTGCCCGCCGACCTGCCGACCGTCCTCGCCAACCACTACCCGCTGGACCGGCACCCGATGGACGTGCTCTGGCACCCCGAGTTCGCCATGTGGTGCGGCACCCGGCTCACCGCCGACTGGCACCGCCGGTTCCGCGTCACCACGATGGTCTACGGTCATCTGCACATCCCCCGGACCACCTGGCTGGACGGAGTCCGCTTCGAAGAGGTCTCCGTGGGGTACCCCCGGGAGTGGCAGAAGCGCCCGGAACGGCCGGGACGACTGCGCCGCATACTGCCGATGGAGGTCGGGACCGGTGATCGAGGAACTGCTCCCGGAGTCGGTCGTGGCCGTGGAAGCGTTCGGTGACCCGGAGACCGAGAACGGTTCGCTCTACCCGGAGGAACAGCCGCTCGTGGCACGCGCGGTGGCCAAGCGCCGCCAGGAGTTCACCGCCGTACGCGTCTGCGCCCGCCGCGCCATGGAGAAGCTCGGCGTGCCCCCGCAGCCCGTCCTGACCGGCGAGCGCGGCGCCCCGAGCTGGCCGGCCGGGCTGGCCGGCAGCATGACCCACTGCGACGGCTACCGCGCGGCCGCGCTGGTCCGCGCCACCGACCTCGCCTCCCTCGGGATCGACGCCGAAGAGCACGCGGCGCTGCCGGAGGGCGTCTTCGACTCCATCTCGCTGCCTCCGGAGCGGGACCGGCACCGCGACCTGGGCGCCGCCCGGCCCGCCGTCCACTGGGACCGGCTGCTGTTCAGCGCCAAGGAGTCCGTGTACAAGGCGTGGTTCCCGCTCACCCGTGCCTGGCTGGACTTCTCCGAGGCCGACATCGACCTCGCCCCCGCACCGGGCGACGGCACGCGCGGCCGCTTCCAGGCCCGGCTGCTCGTGCCCGGACCGGTGGTGGGCGGCGCCCGCCTCAGCGGCTTCCAGGGGCGCTGGCTGGTCGAGGACGGCCTGGTCCTGACGGTGGTGACGGTCCCGGCGGCCTGACGACGCGCGGCCGCCCCGCGCCCGGCTCACTCCTGCGGGCACCACTCGCGCACCAGTCGGAAGAAGTCCTCCTCGTTGCCCGCGAGCCCGGCCCGTGCCAGTGCCCTCTCCGCCTCGTCGAGCACGGCGGGCGGTACGACGACGGGCCGGGGGCCGTCCGGTGGTCCGTCGAAGGCGGCGCGCACGGTATGCAGCAGCCGCAGATAGGCCTGGACGGCGGTGCGCTCACGGTCGGTCAGTACGGCGGTGGGCATCGGTCGGCTCTCCCCGGTTCGGCGTCACGAATCACGCGCCCTGCGGCGCCGCGCGCCGCGTCGTACGGCGCACGCATCCAGCTTGCCGTCCACCACTGACAACGCCCTCGCCTCTGCGCTCGACCAGGGGTCCCGGGTCACGGGTTCGCCCGCTCAGCGGAAGCGGGTTCACGGCTCAGGTGGGTTCACACGGCGCGCCTGTGCACGCCTCAGGCGGCTTCACACGGCGCGCCCGTCCGCGCCTCAGGCGCTTCACCCGTCGTGCCCGTGCACACCTACGGCCGCTTCACCCGTCGCGCCCGTTCACACCTCAGGACGCTTCACGCTCTCCAGAAGCATGTCCAGCCACTCCGCGACCTTGTCCCGGTGCTGGTCGGTGGGGAGTTGAGCCGCGCGCCAGGCGATCCCGCGCACCCCGTGGTCCTGCAGCAGCCGCTCCAGCGGGTCCGCCGCGGCGCCCGCCGCCGCCCGCTCCCGGTCGGCGAGCTTCTGCAGCAGCTCCTGCTCGGTGCGCTGCAGCGCCCCCGCCAGCGCCTCCGGGTCCTCCGCCGTCAGAAAGCCCGCGTGCACGCGGAAGAAGCGCTGCAGCGCGTCGCAGTGCTCCATGGTGGGGCGCCGGTCGCCGTTGATGAGGGCGCCGGCCTGCTGCCGGGACATGCCCGCGCCGTCGGCGATCTCCTGCTGGGTGTACTTGCGGCCGCCCGGCTTCAGCCGCGTGCGGCGCAGCAGGTCCAGGCGCTGCAGGAAACGGGCCTGGACGTCCGGCTCGCCCGCGGGCCTGCCGCCGAGCAGGGCCTTGACCACCGCCTCCGGGACGCCGCAGGCCACCGAGAGCCGCGCGACGTCGAAGACCTCGGCGTGCGGCACGCCGAGCCGGTCGGCGAGCGCGGTGACGCGGGCGACGACGGCCGGCAGCTGGGCGGTCGCCGTGGCGCCCGGATCCTCGTAGCCATCCGTCACCGACAGAACTCCTACGTCTCTCGAGGGTTTCAGATGCGTCCGTGTGCTTCTCATGTGTGGTCGCCGTGAACTTCCCGGAGAGTAGCCGGTGCCTCGAACTCACATCCAGGTCCCGCCACAACTGTGGCGAATTTCAGCCGTCAACCGGCATGAAATGCCACGATAGTTGACACGGAACGCTCCTGGCCGCAGGATCGCAGGGCCGCGTCAGGGCCGCACAGGCAAGAGGGGTGACCTCCCGATGGCACATCAGGCAGGAGGGCAGCGGCCGGCACCGCGGCCCGTCCCCGAGAGCTGTGAGATCCAGGCTTACCTCCAGGACCACGCCACGCTCGTCGAGGCCGTCCCCTTCCCGTCCCTCGTGGTGGACCACCGCTGGAACGTGGTCCTGGCCAACAGCGCGTTCGAGACACTCTTCCGCGGCGTCCGCCCCCACCCCACGGCCATGCCCGGGGACAACTTCCTGCGGTTCGTCCTGTTCCACCCGGACGCCGGCGAGATCCTCGGCGAACACGAGGCGGGCTGGTGCCTGCCGATGCTGGCCCAGCTCAAGACCGCCGTGGAGCAGCACGGTCACGACCACGAACTCCAGGCCATCCGCCGGGACATCGCGCACGATCCGATCATGGAGGCCGCCTACCGGCAGGGCCTGCCGCACTGGATGCGTGCCGTCGGTGAGACGGCGACCCGGCTCGACGGCGCCGTACGTCTCCTGCTCCACCCGGACCCGCGCCGCGGTCCGGCGGAGTGCCGCATCGTCGACGAGACCCCTCCGGTCCTGCGCGACCTCGGCCACCGGCGTCTGACGATGGTCCTGCGCGATGCCGCCCGCCGCTCCGCCGCGACCGCGCGCAGGCCGCGGCGGCCGCGCGGCGAGCCCGCGCATCTGACGGTCGTGCCGGCCCCCCAGGACTGACCCGGCCCCGTCGGCGTTCAGGTCGCCGACGGCGCCGGGCCGGAAACATCCCTCGCGCCCCCGCCCCCCAGGTCTCTCCCTGGGGGGCTTCTTGCGTTCTCACGCACTTACGCAAGCTGCTTGCGTTTCTTGCGCTATTCTTGCGTCCATGACGCGACGACTTGCGGAAGTGGCGAAGAAGGTCGGGGTCAGCGAAGCCACGGTCAGCCGGGTGCTCAACGGCAAGCCGGGGGTCTCCGACGCCACCCGGCAGGCGGTCCTCACCGCCCTCGACGTCCTCGGCTACGAGCGCCCCACCCAGCTGCGCGGTGAGCGCGCCCGGCTCGTCGGCCTCGTCCTGCCCGAGCTGCAGAACCCCATCTTCCCGGCGTTCGCCGAGGTCATCGGCGGCGCGCTCGCCCAGCTCGGACTGACCCCGGTGCTGTGCACCCAGACCAAGGGCGGCGTCTCCGAGGCGGACTACGTCGAACTGCTGCTGCAACAGCAGGTCTCCGGAGTCGTCTTCGCCGGCGGCCTGTACGCGCAGGCGGACGCGCCGCACGACCACTACCGGCTGCTCGCCGACCGCAACATCCCGGTCGTCCTGGTCAACGCGGCCATCGAACACCTCGGTTTCCCGGGCGTGTCCTGCGACGACGCCGTGGCCGTCGAGCAGGCCTGGCGCCACCTGGCCTCCCTCGGTCACGAGCGGATCGGCCTGGTCCTCGGCCCGGGCGACCACGTGCCCTCCGCCCGTAAACTCGCCGCCGCGCGCGCGATCGCCGGGGACCTTCCGGACGAGTTCGTCGCGCGGGCCATCTTCTCCATCGAGGGCGGTCACGCGGCCGCCGCCCGGCTGATCGACCGCGGTGTCACCGGCATCATCTGCGCCAGCGACCCGCTCGCCCTCGGCGCCGTCCGCGCCGCCCGCCGCAAGGGGCACGACGTCCCCGGCCGCATCTCCGTCGTCGGCTACGACGACTCGGCCTTCATGAACTGCACCGAGCCCCCGCTCACCACCGTCCGCCAGCCCATCGAGGCCATGGGCCGCGCGGCCGTGGAACTGCTGAACGCGCAGATCGGGGGCACCGCCGTACCCGCCGAGGAGCTGCTGTTCGAGCCGGAACTGGTGGTCCGCGGATCGACCGCGCAAGCTCCGCGCGACTGAGATCCGGGAGAGGGTCCCGGAGGGGGTCCAGGAGATCCAATCGGCTGTCGAATAATTACAGATTCTGCGCGACATCTTGCGGACGCTTGGTGTCGGTGCTTGAGTGTGCGGCGCCCACCGCTCCTGCCTTGAGGGGTCCACCGATGAGAAGCACCGGGTTCCGCCGTACCGTCGCCGCGATCGGCGTCTGTTCCTCCCTCGCGCTCGCCGCGTCCGCCTGCGGGTCGGGCGACGACGACGCGGGGAGCGGGAAGACCCGCATCACCGTCAACTGCGAGCCGCCCAAGAGCGCCAAGGTCGACCGGCGGTTCTTCGAAGAGGACGTCGCCTCCTTCGAGAGGCAGAACCCGGACATCGACGTCGTCGCGCACGACGCCTTCCCCTGCCAGGACCCGAAGACCTTCGACGCCAAGCTCGCCGGCGGGCAGATGGAGGACGTCTTCTACACGTACTTCACCGACGCCCGACACGTCGTCGACATCCGCCAGGCCGCCGACCTCACGCCGTACCTCAAGGACCTGAAGAGCTACGACACCATCCAGCAGCAACTGCGGGACATCTACACCGTGGACGGCAAGGTCTACGGCATACCCCGCACCGGCTACTCGATGGGGCTGATCTACAACCGCAAGCTCTTCGCGAAGGCCGGACTCGACCCCGACAAGCCCCCGGCGACCTGGGAGGAGCTGCGCGCCGACGCCAAGAGGATCGCCACGCTCGGCAACGGAACCGTCGGATACGCCGACTACAGCGCGCAGAACCAGGGCGGCTGGCACTTCACCGCCGAGCTCTACTCCCAGGGCGGCGACGTCGTCAGCGCCGACGGCAAGAAGGCCACCGTCGACACCCCCGAGGGCCACGCCGTCCTGCAGAACCTGCACGACATGCGGTGGACCGACGACTCCATGGGCAGCAAGCAACTGCTCATCATCAACGACGTGCAGCAGATGATGGGTTCGGGCAAGCTCGGCATGTACCTCTCCGCCCCCGACAACATCCCGATCCTCGTCAAGGAGAAGGGCGGCGACTACAAGGACCTCGCCCTCGCCCCCATGCCCGGCGGCAAGGGCACCCTCGTCGGCGGCGACGGCTACATGTTCAACAAGAAGGCCACCCCCGCCCAGATCCGCGCCGGTCTCAAGTGGCTCGACCACATGTTCCTCACCCCCGGCAAGGGCTTCCTCGGCGACTACGCCCGCGCCAAGAAGACCGACGCGCCCGTGGGCCTGCCCGAGCCACGCCTGTTCACCGGCGCCGCCGACGCCAAGGACCAGCAGGTCAAGAAGGCGAACGCGAATGTGCCGGTGGAGAACTACCAGGCCTTCCTCGACGGCAACCAGCACCTCCAGATGAAGATCGAGCCGCCGAACGCCCAGCAGATCTACTCCGTCCTCGACGGTGTCGTCTCCGCCGTCCTCACCAAGAAGGACGCGGACATCGACCAGCTCCTCAAGGACGCGTCCGGCAAGATCGACGGCATCCTCGCCCGGAGCTGACCGCCATGACGAAGACGGCCGAGCGGCGCGCCGCCGACCAGATCGCCGTCCACCCGGTCCCGGCGCCGTCCCCGGTGGGGGGCCGGGGACGGCGCCGCCTCGTCGACCAGGCCCGCGCCTACGCCTTCCTCCTCGGCGGACTGATCTGCTTCGCCCTGTTCTCCTGGTACCCGGCGATCCGCGCGGTCGTCATCGCCTTCCAGAAGTACACGCCCGGCTCGTCCCCCGAATGGGTCGGCACCGCCAACTTCAGCCGGGTCTGGCACGATCCCGAGTTCAGCGCGGCCTGGCGCAACACGCTCACCTTCACGCTGCTGGCCCTGCTCATCGGCTTCGCGATCCCCTTCGTGCTCGCGCTCGTCCTCAACGAACTGCGGCACGCCAAGGCGTTCTTCCGCGTGGTCGTCTACCTGCCGGTGATGATCCCGCCGGTGGTCAGCGCCCTGCTGTGGAAGTGGTTCTACGACCCCGGAGCCGGCCTCGCCAACGAGGCGCTCCGCTTCCTGCACCTGCCCACCTCGAACTGGTCCAACGGCACCGACACCGCGCTCGTCTCGCTCGTGATCGTCGCCACCTGGGCCAACATGGGCGGCACCGTCCTGATCTACCTCGCCGCCCTGCAGTCCATCCCCGGCGAGCTGTACGAGGCCGCCGAACTGGACGGCGCGAACCTGCTCCAGCGCATCCGGCACGTCACGGTCCCGCAGACCAGGTTCGTGATCCTGATGCTGATGCTCCTTCAGATCATCGCCACCATGCAGGTGTTCACCGAACCGTTCGTCATCACCGGCGGCGGCCCCGAGAACGCCACCGTCACCGTGCTCTACCTCATCTACAAATACGCCTTCCTCTACAACGACTTCGGCGGCGCCTGCGCGCTCAGCGTCATGCTGCTCGTCCTGCTCGGCGCCTTCTCCGCCGTCTACCTGCGGCTCACCCGCTCCGAGGGGGACGCATGAGCACCCGCACCCTGATCTCCCCGGCCACCCTCGCCCGCCCCCGCGGCCGGGCCGCCTACTGGACCGTGTTCACCGGCGTCGTCCTGCTCTTCACGCTCGCCTTCCTCTTCCCCGTCTACTGGATGGTCACCGGCGCGATGAAGTCACCGGACGAGGTGGCCCGCACCCCGCCGACACTCGTGCCGAAGCACTGGCACACCAGCGGCTACACCGACGCCTGGGACCTGATGCAGCTGCCCGAGCACCTGTGGAACACGGTGGTGCAGGCGGCCGGAGCCTGGGCGTTCCAGCTGGTGTTCTGCACGGCCGCCGCCTACGCCCTGTCCAAGCTGCGGCCGGCCTTCGGCAAGGTGATCCTCGGCGGCATCCTCGCCACCCTGATGGTGCCCGCCCAGGCGCTCGTCGTACCGAAGTACCTGACGGTCGCCGACCTGCCGCTGATCCACACCAGCCTGCTCAACGACCCGCTCGCCATCTGGCTGCCGGCCGTCGCCAACGCCTTCAACCTCTACCTGCTCAAGCGGTTCTTCGACCAACTGCCCCGCGACGTCCTGGAGGCCGCCGAGATCGACGGCGCCGGCAAGCTGCGCACCCTGTGGTCGGTCGTGCTGCCCATGTCCCGGCCGGTCCTCGGCGTGGTGTCGATCTTCGCGCTGGTCGCCGTCTGGCAGGACTTCCTGTGGCCGCTGATGGTCTTCTCCGACACCGACAAGCAGCCGATCAGCGTGGCCCTGGTCCAGCTGTCGCAGAACATCCAGCTCACCGTGCTCATCGCCGCGATGGTGATCGCCAGCATCCCGATGGTGGCGCTGTTCCTCGTCTTCCAGCGGCACATCATCGCCGGGATCAGCGCGGGCAGCACCAAGGGCTGATCCGGCCCCCTCGACAGAAAGGCACGCACAGTGGGACAGCCCACCCATGCCCGAAACAGCCAGGACTGGTGGCGCTCCGCCGTCATCTACCAGGTGTACGTCCGCAGTTTCGCGGACGGCGACGGCGACGGCACCGGTGACCTCGCGGGCGTCCGCGCCAAGCTGCCGTACCTCGCCGAACTGGGCGTGCAGGCCCTCTGGTTCAACCCCTGGTACCTGTCCCCGCTGAAGGACGGCGGCTACGACGTCGCCGACTACCGGGTCATCGACCCGGCCTTCGGGACCCTCGCCGAGGCGGAGAAACTCATCTCCGAGGCACGGGAGCTGGGCATCCGCACCATTGTCGACATCGTGCCCAACCATGTCTCCGACCAGCACCCCTGGTTCCGGGCCGCGCTCGCGGCGGGTCCCGGCAGCCCCGAGCGCGAGCTGTTCCACTTCCGGCCCGGACGCGGGAAGAACGGCGAACGTCCGCCCAACGACTGGCCGTCGCAGTTCGTCGGCTCCACCGAGCCCGTGTGGACGCGGCTGCCCGACGGCGACTGGTACCTGCACCTGTTCACGCCCGAACAACCCGACCTCAACTGGGCCCATCCGGCGGTCCGCCAGGAGCACGAGGACATCCTGCGCTTCTGGTTCGAACGCGGGGTCGCGGGCGTCCGCATCGACTCGGCCGCCCTGCTCGCCAAGGACCCCCGCCTGCCGGACTTCGTCGAGGGCCGCGACCCGAACCCCTTCGTCGACCGCGACGAACTCCACGACATCTACCGCTCGTGGCGGGCGGTGGCCGACGACTACGACGGTGTGTTCGTCGGCGAGGTCTGGCTGCCCGACGCCGAGCGCTTCGCCCGCTATCTACGGCCCGACGAACTGCACACCGCCTTCAACTTCTCGTTCCTGTCCTGCCCCTGGGACGCCGAACGGCTGCGTACGTCGATCGACACCACCCTCGCCGAGCACGCCCCGGTGGGCGCCCCGGCCACCTGGGTGCTGTGCAACCACGACGTGACGCGCACGGTCACCCGCTACGGCCGCACCGACACCGGCTTCGACTTCGCCGCCAAAGCCTTCGGCACCCCCACCGAACTGGCACTCGGCACCCGCCGCGCCCGCGCCGCCGCCCTGCTGTCGCTGGCCCTGCCCGGCGCGGTGTACGTGTACCAGGGCGAGGAACTCGGCCTGCCCGAGGCCGACATCCCCGCCGACCGCGTCCAGGACCCGATGTACTTCCGTTCGGGCGGCACCGCCCCCGGCCGGGACGGCTGCCGGGTCCCGCTGCCCTGGGCGGCGGACGCGCCGTACGCCGGTTTCGGCTCGCGCGTGCAGCCCTGGCTGCCGCAGCCGGACGACTGGGCCGACTACGCCGCCGACCTGCAGGCGGCGGACCCGGGTTCGATGCTCGCCCTGTACCGCGCGGCGATCCGGCTGCGGCCCGTGTTCGGCGACGGCCCCCTGACCTGGCTGCCCGCCCCCGAGGGCGTCCTCGCCTTCACCCGCGCCGACGGCACGGCCTGCGTGGTGAACCTGGCCGACGCACCGGCCGACCTTCCCTCGTACTCCCAACTGCTCCTTTCCAGCGGTCCGTTGGACGACCGGGGCCGGCTGCCGAAGGACACGGCCGCCTGGCTGCGTGCCTGAGCCGCCGTCGCGTCACCCCTGCTATCCCCGCACCCCCACCACGAAGGGATCAGCACATGCACAGCAGCACCGCCAGGCACCTCAGGCGCATGCCGGCCATCGGGGCGGTCGTCGCCCTCGCCGCCGGCATGCTCGTCGCCGTGGCCCCCGGGGCCCACGCGGCCGCCGGCGCCAGCCTCCCGTTCAGCTCCGTCGAGGCGGAGTCGGCCACCACCACCGGCACCAGGACCGGCCCCGACTACACGCAGGGCACGCTCGCCTCGGAGGCCTCCGGACGCCAGGCCGTACGGCTCAGCTCCGGGCAGCGGGTCGAGTTCACCGTGCCGCGCGCGTCCGACGCCGTGAACGTCGCCTACAGCGTCCCGGACGGCCAGTCCGGCACGCTGAACGTGTACGTCAACGGCACCCGGCTCGCCCGGACGCTCCCGGTGACCTCGAAGTACTCGTACGTCGACACCGGCTGGATCCCCGGCGCCAAGACGCACCACTTCTTCGACAACGCCCGCCTCCTGCTGGGGCAGAACGTCCAGCCCGGTGACAAGGTCGCCTTCGAGTCGGCCGGCACCCAGGTCACCGTGGACGTCGCCGACTTCGAGCAGGTCGCGGCGGCCGCCTCCCAGCCCGCCGGTTCGGTGTCCGTCGTCTCCAAGGGCGCCGACCCGAGCGGCAACGGCGACTCCACCCAGGCCTTCCGGGACGCCATCGCGGCCGCCCAGGGCGGTGTGGTGTGGATCCCGCCGGGCGACTACCGGCTCACGTCCTCTTTCAACGGCGTGCAGAACGTGACCCTGCAGGGCGCGGGCAGCTGGTACTCGGTCGTGCACACCTCCCGGTTCATCGACCAGTCCGGTTCCTCGGGCAACGTCCACATCAAGGACTTCGCCGTCATCGGCGAGGTCACCGAGCGCGTCGACTCCAACCCGGACAACTTCGTCAACGGCTCGCTGGGGCCGAACAGTTCGGTGTCCGGCATGTGGATCCAGCACCTCAAGTGCGGGTTCTGGCTGATGGGCAACAACGACAACCTCGTCGTCGAGAACAACCGCATCCTCGACACCACCGCCGACGGCCTCAACCTCAACGGCACCGCCCGGGGCGTCCGGGTCCGCAACAACTTCCTGCGCAACCAGGGCGACGACTCCCTCGCCATGTGGTCCCTGTACGCGCCGGACACGAACAGCAGCTTCGAGAACAACACCATCTCGCAGCCCAACCTCGCCAACGGCATTGCGATCTACGGCGGCACCGACATCGCCGTGCGGAACAACCTGATCTCCGACACCAACGCCCTCGGCAGCGGCATCGCGATCTCCAACCAGAAGTTCCTCGACCCCTTCTCGCCCCTGTCCGGCACGATCACGGTCGACGGCAACACCCTGGTGCGCACCGGCGCGATGAACCCCAACTGGAACCATCCGATGGGCGCGCTGCGCGTCGACTCCTACGACAGCGCCATCGACGCCACCGTGAACATCACGAACACGACGATCACCGACAGCCCGTACAGCGCCTTCGAGTTCGTCTCCGGGGGCGGGCGCGGCTACCCGGTCCGGAACGTCAACGTGACCGGCGCGACCGTGCGGAACACCGGGACGGTCGTGGTCCAGGCCGAGGCCCAGGGCGCCGCCACCTTCCGCGACGTCACCGCCACCCAGGTCGGTGCCGCCGGCGTCTACAACTGCCCCTACCCGGCGAACTCCGGCGCCTTCACCCTCACCGACGGCGGCGGCAACTCCGGCTGGGCGAGCACCTGGTCGGACTGCTCCACCTGGCCCCAGCCCGGCCAGGGCAACCCCGACCCCGACCCGAACCGCAACCTCGCCAAGGGCCGCCCCGCGAGCGCGACCGGCTCCCAGGACGTCTACACGCCCGGCAAGGCCGTCGACGGCGACGCCAACTCCTACTGGGAGTCGACGAACAACGCCTTTCCGCAGTCCTGGACGGTCGACCTCGGCTCCTCCTACGCCGTGCGCCGCCTGGTGCTGAAGCTGCCGCCGTCCTCGGCGTGGGGCGCCCGCACCCAGACCATCACGGTTCTTGGCAGCACCGACGGCTCGGCCTACTCCACGGTGCTGGGCTCCCAGGGCTACCGCTTCGATCCGGCCACCGGCAACACGGCCACCGTCTCCCTGCCCGGCGGCACCAGCGTGCGCTACCTCCGCCTGAGCGTCAGTGCCAACACGGGCTGGCCGGCGGGGCAGTTCAGCGAGGTGGAGGCGTACCTGACCTCCTGACCTCCTGATGTCCGCACCCCCGGCCTCCTGACCGCCTGCGTCCCCCGACGACGCCCGGCGCCCGGGTACGGGGCCCCGCCCGTACCCGGTGGCGCGTCGCGCCCGGAGGGCCGCCTTGCTTGTACAGACAACTTTCACGTAGGCGCCGCCCGACCCTTCCCTGGCGTTTGGTGCTCTTGGAACACTCGCACCGCGCAGATTCGCGCACGTTTCGGCCCATGCAGCTCGTCAGGATGAGGGGTATCTCACGAATGTCCGAAGTCAACCGGCGTAGATTCCTGCAACTGGCGGGTGCGACCACGGCGTTCACCGCGCTGTCCAGCAGCATCCAGCGCGCGGCCGCACTGCCCGCCCACTACCGCACGGGCTCGGTCGAGGACGTCGAGCACATCGTCGTCCTCATGCAGGAGAACCGATCCTTCGACCACTACTTCGGCTCGCTGCGCGGCGTGCGGGGCTTCGGCGACCCGCGCCCGGTGACGCAGAACGGCAGGTCCGTCTGGAAGCAGTCCGACGGCACGAAGGACATCCTCCCCTTCCACCCGGACGCGGACGACCTGGGCCTGGCCTTCATCCAGGACCTCCCGCACGGCTGGAACGACGGTCACACCGCGTTCAACGGCGGCAAGTACGACAAGTGGGTGCCCGCCAAGTCGTCGACGACGATGGCCTACCTGACCCGCGACGACATCCCCTTCCACTACGCGCTCGCCGACGCCTTCACCATCTGCGACGCCTACCACTGCTCCTTCATAGGCTCCACCGACCCCAACCGCTACTACATGTGGACGGGCTTCACCGGCAACGACGGCAAGGGCGGCGGCCCGGTCCTCGGCAACGACGAGAAGGGCTACTCCTGGACGACGTACCCGGAGCGCCTGGAGCAGGCCGGGGTGTCCTGGAAGATCTACCAGGACGTCGGCGACGGCCTGGACGCGAACGGCTCCTGGGGCTGGATCAACGACGCCTACCGCGGCAACTACGGCGACAACTCGCTGCTCTACTTCAAGCAGTACCAGAACGCCAAGCCCGGCGACCCGCTCTACGACAAGGCCCGCACCGGCACCGACGCGCGCAAGGGCGAGGGCTTCTTCGACCAGCTCAAGGCGGACGTCAAGGCCGGCAAGCTGCCCCAGGTCTCCTGGATCGTCGCCCCCGAGGCCTTCACCGAGCACCCCAACTGGCCCGCCAACTACGGCGCCTGGTACGTCGCCCAGGTCCTGGACGCGCTCACCTCCAACCCCGACGTGTGGGGCAAGACCGCGCTGTTCATCACCTACGACGAGAACGACGGCTTCTTCGACCACGTCATCCCGCCCTACCCGCCGGCCTCCGGTGCCCAGGGCAAGTCGACCGTGGACCCCTCCCTCGACCTGTTCAAGGGCGACGCGAGCCACAGCGCCGGCCCCTACGGGCTCGGCCAGCGCGTGCCGATGCTGGTCGTCTCCCCGTGGAGCAAGGGCGGTTACGTCTGCTCCGAGACCCTCGACCACACGTCGATCATCCGGTTCATCGAGGGCCGCTTCGGCGTCCACGAGCCGAACATCTCGCCCTGGCGACGGGCCGTGTGCGGCGACCTGACCTCCGCCTTCGACTTCTCCCGCAAGGACACGGCGCCGGTCACGCTGCCCTCCACCGCCGGCTACCAGCCCCCGGACCACGACCGGCACCCCGACTACGTCCCCACCCCGCCCGCCAACCCGTCCCTGCCCCAGCAGGAGCGCGGCAGCCGCCCCACCCGCCCGCTCAAGTACGCCCCTGCGGTGGACGGCTCGGCGGACACCGCGGCCGGCAAGTTCACGCTGAGCTTCGCCTCCGGAGCCCAGGCCGGCGCCGTCTTCCTGGTCACCTCGAACAACCGCACCGACGGCCCCTGGACCTACACCACCGAGGCCGGCAAGACCCTCTCCGACACCTGGAACTCCGTCTACTCGGGCGGCTCCTACGACCTCGCGGTGCACGGTCCGAACGGCTTCCTGCGCGTCTTCAAGGGCCGCAACAAGGTCGCCGGCCCCGAGGTGACCGCCCGGCACGCCGGTGACAACGTCGAGCTCACCTTCACCAACAAGGGCTCCGGCACGGTGAAGCTGAAGCTCGTGAACGGCTACGGCGGAAGCCCCGTGTCCGTGTCCGTCCGGCCCGGCGCCACCGTGAAGCAGACCGTCGCCCTCACCGCGAGCAAGCGGTGGTACGACCTCACGGTCACCTCGGACACCGACCCCGCCTTCCTGCGCGCTTTCGCCGGCCACGTGGAGAACGGGCTCCCCGGCGTCAGCGACCCGGCGATCATCACCGTGTGAACGGGGTGAACGAGCGATGAACAGCGCCCCGTGCGGGCTGGTCAGGTACCGGTCACATCAAGGTAGTGTGCCCGGGTGACCACGCAATCGAACACTCCTGCAGGCTGGTACCCCGATCCGCACGGGGCGGCTCAGACGCTCCGGTACTGGGACGGCACGCAGTGGACGGAGCACACGAACCCGGCGCAGCAGGCCGCCGGGCAGGTTCCGCAGCAGCAGGCCGCTCCCCAGCAGGCGGCGCAGCAGCAGGCCGCGCCGCAGTTCCCGCAGCAGCAGGCCGCCGACCCCAAGGTGCAGCGCCAGGTGCAGCAGCAGGCCGGGGTCGCGGCCGGCGGCCCCGGCGGCGGCTCCCTGTTCACCGAGCCGGTCCTGGTCGTGAACCAGAAGGCCAAGCTGATCGAGGTGACCAACGAGTACAAGGTCATGGATCAGAACGGCCGCGAGATCGGCTCGGTCGTCGAGGTCGGCCAGAGCGCGCTGAAGAAGGTCCTGCGCTTCGTCTCGAGCTGGGACCAGTTCATGACCCACAAGCTGGAGATCCGCGACGCCTACGGTCAGCCGCAGCTGCTGCTGACCCGGCCCGCGAAGATCTTCAAGTCCCGGGTCATCGTGACGCGTCCGGACGGCTCCCCGGTCGGTGAGATCGTCCAGCAGAACATGATCGGCAAGATCAACTTCGCGATGAACGCGAACGGCCAGCAGGTCGGCGCGATCAAGGCGGAGAACTGGCGGGCCTGGAACTTCGCCATCGTCGACCACGCGGACAACGAGGTCGCCCGGATCACCAAGACCTGGGAAGGCCTCGCCAAGACGCTGTTCACGACGGCGGACAACTACGTCCTGCAGATCCACTACCAGCTGCCCGAGCCGCTGCTGAGCCTCGTGGTGGCGACGGCCCTGACGGTGGACACCGCGCTCAAGCAGGACTCCCGGGGCCTGGGCTGAGCGGGTTCCCCACGGGGGAGTACGGCGACGGCGGCCGGTGCACGCGAACTCCGCGCGCACCGGCCGCCGTCGTATGACGAACTGCTCGCACAGGCTCAGAGGGGGCTGAGATGCCCCGGCTCCGACCGCTCGGGCTCCGACCGCTCGGGCTCCGGCCGCCTCCGCTCCGGCTGTCTCGGCACCAGCGCCGGTTCGGGGGTCGCCGTCTCCGGCTCCAGCGCCAGGACCGCCGCGACCGGGTGCTCCTCGTCCGCCTCGGGCTCCGCTGCCGGCGTCACCCGGGTGAGCAGGACGACACCCCAGGAGGCGAGGCCCGCCCCGGCCACCGCCAGCAGGACGCCGCCCGCGCCACCCCGCAGGCCCTGGCCGAGCAGGGTCAGGCCGATGACGGCGGCGGCCACCGGGTTGGCCAGGGTGACCACGGCCAGCGGGGCGCCGAGGCCGTCGCGGTAGGCGGTCTGGGACAGCAGCAGCCCGCCGGTGGCGAACGCGGCCACGAGGACCGCGACCACGATCACCTCAGGGCTCAGCGCCGGCCCCGAACGGTCCGTCGCGGCCACGGTCACGGTCTGGGTGAGCGCGGAGGCGACACCCGAGGCGAAGCCGGAGGCGGTCGCGTGGCGCAGGCCCGGCCGGGCGCCGGGCCGCGACAGCATGCCGATCACGGCAGCGGTCGTACCGGCGACCGCGAGCGCCTCGGTCAGGCTCAGCACCCGGTCCGGCGCCGGGCCCGAGGCGGTGACCAGCAGCGCGCCGAGGCCGAGCAGCGTCAGGGACGTTCCGCGCCACTCCACCGCGCTGACCCGCCGGCCGGCCGCGCGCGCCCCGAGCGGCACCGCCGCGACCAGGGTGAGCGCGCCGAGCGGCTGGACCAGCGTGAGGGGGCCGTACTTGAGGGCGATGACGTGCAGCAGCGCGGCGGCCGCGTTCAGGCCGACCGACGACCACCAGGCGCCGGTGCCGAGCAGTCGGAGCAGACCCGTGCCGGTGGTGCGGGAGGCGAGGCGTTCCTGGGCCACGGCGGCAGCGGCGTAGGCGACGGCGGAGATCAGGGACAGGCCGATGGCGACCAGGGCGGCGGCGCTCATCGGCCCGCTCCCACCAGGACGGTCTCCTTCGGGGCGAGCCGCCGGGTGCCGCGCCCCGCGGTGGTGCTGGTGCGGTGCGGCGAGGGGATGACGGCGAGGGTGGCGCCCAGCATGGCCGTGGCGACGATGGCGTCGATCCAGTAGTGGTTCGCCGTGCCCACGATGACCAGCAGGGTGATCAGCGGATGCAGCAGCCAGAGCCACCGCCAGGGTGAGCGGGTGGCCGCGATCAGGCCGATCGCCAGCATCAGCGCCCAGCCGAAGTGCAGCGAGGGCATCGCGGCGAACTGGTTGGAGAGGTGGTCGCTGGACGGCGGCCCGTACACGGACGGGCCGTACATCCGGGCGGTGTCCACCAGTCCGGTGCCGGTCAGCATCCGCGGCGGGGCCAGCGGGAACGTGAACGGCAGCACCAGGGCCGCGCCGGTCACCGCTGCCAGGACCCGGCGGGCCCACACGTAGTGGGCGGGCCGGCGCACGTACAGCCAGACCAGAAAGGCCAGGGTGGCCGGGAAGTGGACGGTCGCGTAGTAGGTGTTCGCGAGGTGTACGAGGGTGTCGCCGTGCAGCAATGCGGACTGCACGCCGGTCTCGCGGGGAAGGTGCACGGCCCGTTCGAGGTCCCACACGCGACGCGCGTTGTGGAAGGCGTCCGCCGTATGGCCGTCGGCCAGTTGCCGTCCGAGCTTGTAGACGAGGAAGAGCCCCGCGACGAGCAGGAACTCCCGAAGGAGCGGTGGGCGCGCGGTCGCTATCGCGTCCGGCTCCGCTTCATCAGGCTCGGTGCGGCCATTCATCCCCGGCCCCTTCATGACGGTGGTGCGTGTGGTGGTGCTGAGACCCGGGCCGAGGCGCGGACTCATCGGTACGGTGGAACGCATCGACACGTCGGCGTACCGATACGTCGTGGTACCGATACGTCGTGGTACCGATACGCCAGTGTACCGATACGCTTGGGTACCGGTACACTTGCGTATCGATTGATCTGCGACACACTGGAAGCAAGTGTGGAGAGCCGCCCTTGAGGCAAAGCTGTGGCGGCCGTGAACGAGTGAGGAGATGCCACGCATGACGTCGCAGGCCGCGGACGAGCCGGAGACGGTCGCCGCCTCGCGCCGCTCCAAGATCACGCCCGAGCGTGAGCGGGAGTTCTTCGACGCCGTGCTGGAGCAGATCCGCGAGTGCGGCTACGAATCGGTGACCATGGAGGGCGTCGCCGCCAGCACCCGCTGCAGCAAGTCCACGCTCTACCGGCAGTGGAAGACGAAGCCCCAGTTCGTCGCGGCCGCGCTGCGCGCCAGCGGCCGGGTGCGCTTCGCGGGGATCGACACCGGCTCCCTCGCGGACGACCTGCGCCAGGCCGCGCGGGCCGCGGGCCACTGGTCCGGCAAGGACACCCGGCTGCTGCAGGCGCTGGGGCACGCGGTCACGGCCGACCAGGAACTGGCGCAGGCGCTGCGCGAGGCGCTGGTCCACCCGGAGATCGCCGCGCTCCGGGAGATGCTGGACCGGGGCGTGGCGCGGGGCGAGGTGCCCGCGGACCATCCCGCGCTGGAGTTCGTCCCGGCCATGATGTTCGGCGTGCTGCGCGTGCGGCCCGTGCTCAGCGGCCAGTACGCCGACGCCGGCTATCTCGTCCGGTTCGTGGAGGCCGCGGTGCTGCCCGCGCTCGGACTGACAGGAGACCCAGGCCACCGTTCACGGGATGACTGAACGGTGACCTGCTCGCGCCGCACCGTGGGGACGGGGGCGGCGCGCACCCACCGGCCGGGTGGGGTTCCTCTTGAGCGGAGAGGCGCCCCACCCGGCCGCTTCATTTCTTCAGGCCGTCATGCCGTCATGCCGTCGGAACGGCGTGACGCTCTCAGACGTCCTGGCCGTTCCCGCCGCCGGTCGAGACCTTGATCCCCTTCAGGATCTCGTCGATGACGGAGGTCTTCTGCCCCACGTCCAGACCGAAGCGCACCACGAGGATCCGGTGGGCGTCGTTCGGCGCGGGGAAGGCGACCGACTCGACGTACCCGTCGGCGCCCTTGCTGGTGACCGCCTTCCAGCGCACCAGGTAGCCGTTCTGGCCGGCCACCGTCACCGCCCGGGAGGCCAGCACCTGGTGCGAGGTGATGCTGCCGTAGGTGGTGCCGCCGTAGGAGTGCTCGGCGTTGGCCGCGACGTCCGCCTTGGCGACCTCCTCGGCCGTGTCGCCCTTCGTGCCCAGATCGGCCGCGGACGCCGAGTAGGCGCCGCCGGCCGTGCAGGTCAGGGAGCTCTTGCCGGGGCACTTGTAGGAGGCCTTGGAGGTCACCTGCGCGCCGAGTCGGATCACCGAACCCGTCCAGCCCTCCGGTACGGGCAGGCTGATCCCGTTGAACGGATCCGGCACGCTCCCGCCGCCCTCGATCACGGGCGGCCCGGAACGGTCCGGGGACGGCGACTCATCCGGCCCACCGGATCCGCCCGACCCACCGGATCCGCCCGAGCCTCCGGACCCGCCGGATCCTCCCGGGCCGCCTGGCCCACCGTCCGAGCCGCCCGGCCCGCCCTGCCCCTGCTGCGAACCGGCGCGGTCGCCGCTGCCGCCGTCGTCCTTGGCGAGGGCGTACACCCCGACCCCGATGCTCACCAGCACCGCGGTCGCCGCCGCGACGGCTATGCCCATGCGCAGCCCGCGCCGGGGCGCGGCCGGCGGCTGGGCGGGATACGCCGGATGGCCCGGGTACGCCCCGTACCCCGAAGCGGCCGGGTACGCGGAAGCGGCGGGATACGCCGGGGGAACCGCCTGCGTCGGGGGACCCCACAGGGCGGCCGTCCCGGCCGGTCGGGTCTGGTCCGTCCAGACCGTGCCGTCCCACCAGCGCTCGGTGGGCGGACCGTCGTTCGTCTGCCCGGGGTCGGGGTACCACCCGGGAGGAGTCACCTGCGTCATGCCCCCACCGTATGAGGCGTCGGTGAAAGTGTGATGAGAGGATCCGTCACCGGCCATGGGGACCAGTGCGTTTCACTCGGATTTGCCATGTCACGGCTGCATCTGTGCCGCTCCCACCACCAGCCGTGCCGGCCCCTGCTCCGCGACCGGCGGGAGCCGCAGCGGGCCCCGGCCCGGGGTCAGCGAGCCCAGGACGCTCGGGCGGCGGGCGCCCGTGCTGCGCGGGTCGGTCCCGGCGAGACCGTGCGCGGTGAGGAAGCCGAGGACCGCGAAGGCGTACGCCTCCTTCGCGGCCGCGGGCAGCCCCACCTCGTCGGAGGAACGGACGGCGACCTCGGGAAGCAGGCTCCGCAGCAGGTCCATCAGCACCGGGTTGCGGGTGCCCCCGCCGGAGGCCAGCACCTCCGTCGCGCCGACGGACCGCACCCCGTCGGCGACCGTACGGGCCGTCAGCAGGGTGAGTGTCGCCAGCACGTCCTCGGCTGGGACACCGTCAACGCCGCCATAACCGCCGCCGCCACCGGCCGCCCGCAGATATCCGGAGTGGAACAGCTCCTTGCCGGTCGTCTTGGGCGCCGGCCGCGCGTAGTACGGCTCCGCCAGCAGCCGGTCCAGCAGCGGCCGGTACGGCACACCGCGCGCGGCCAGGGCCCCGTCGGCGTCGTACGCCAGACGCCCGCTGCTGAAGGCACGGGCCGCCGCGTCGAGCAGCGCGCAGCCCGGCCCGGTGTCGAAGGCCGTCCCGTCCGGCGCCGTCAGATTGGCGATGCCCCCGATGTTCAGCGCCACCGGCCGGCCCGGCCGGCCGCGCAGCCACAGCAGGTCGAACAGGCTCACCAGGGGCGCCCCCTGACCGCCGGCCGCGACGTCCCGGGGGCGGAAGTCGGCGACCACCGGCAGCCCGGTCGCCTCGGCGATCCACGCGGGCTGCCCCAGCTGGAGCGTGCCGTGCACCCGGCCGCCGTCCGCCCAGTGATAGACGGTCTGGCCGTGCGAGGCCACCAACTCTGCCCGCCGGTCGCAGAGTTCATGGTCGGCCCGGACGGCCGCCGCCGCGAACGCCTGCCCGATCCGGGTGTCGAGCCGGCACACCTCGGCGAGCGGGACGGCGGCCGGCGGCAACGCGGCCCCGAGCGCCTCGCGCAGCCCGTCGTCGTACGGCGTGCTCACCATGCCCCGCGGCTCCAGCACCAGCGTGTCCCCGTCCAGGCGCAGCTCCGCGGCCGCCGCGTCCACCGCGTCGTACGACGTCCCCGACATCAGTCCGATCACCAGCACCCGTGCTCAACTCGCTTTCATGAAAGGGTCCTTCATCAGCGCGACGGCGCTCAGCGCGCAGGCCGCCGCCGCGTAGTACGCGGGCACGTCCACGTTCCCGGTCCGCCGTACCGCCTCGGTGATGAGCAGTCCCGCGCAGCCGGAGAACACCGCGTTCGACAGGGAGTAGGCCAGCCCGAGTCCCGTCCAGCGCACTCGGGCCGGGAACATCTCGGCGAGCAGCGCGGGCCCGGGTCCCGCCATAAGGCCCACCACCGCCCCCGCCGCGCAGGTGGCCGCACCTCTGACGGCCGCCGAAGTGCCGTCGTTCTGAAGGAGGTTGAACAGAGGCACCGCCAGCCCCGTCACCAGCAGCGCCCCCGCCAGCATCACCGGCCGCCGCCCGACCCGGTCGCTGAGCAGGCCCGCCGGGAGGATCGCCGCCGCGAAACCGAGGTTGGCCGGGACGGTGGCCAGCAGTGCGTGCCGTACGTCCGTGTGCAGGGAGGTCTGCAGATACGACGGCAGGACGACGAGGAAGGTGTACCCGGCCGCCGCCCAGCCCATGACCCGCCCGGCACCCAGCAGCACGGCGCCGGCCGTCCGCATCGACACCGGGTCCCCTTCCCGTTCCGCTTGCCCTTCCCGATCCCGATTCCCCTGCCCTTCCGGCCCCCCGCGCCCTTCCCGCTCCCCACGCCCTTCCCGCTCCCGGAACTCGGGTGTCTCCGCCAGCCCCACCCGCAGCCACAGCGCCACCGCCCCCAGCGGTAGCGCGAGCAGGAACGGCAGCCGCCAGCCCCACGCCGCGACCTGCTGCGCGGTGAGCACCGTGGCCGTCGTCGCCGCCACCCCGGCGCCGCCCAGCAGGCCCAGCGCCACCGTGAACGACTGCCACGCCCCGTACAGACCGCGCCGGCCCGGCGGGGCGTACTCCGTCAGCAGGGCCACCGCGCCACCGAACTCGCCACCCGCCGAAAGACCCTGAACGGCCCTCAGGAGCGTCAGCAGCCAGGGCGCCAGGGAGCCCGCCGTCGCGTAGGTCGGCAGCACGCCGATCAGTGCCGTCGTGGCCGTCATCAGCGCGATGACCCCGATCAGCACGGGGCGTCGGCCCACCCGGTCGCCGAGCCGGCCGAACAGGGCCGCGCCGAGCGGGCGGAAGAAGAACGCCAGTGCGAAGGAGGCGTACGTCCGTACCAGCGCCTCGGTCGCGCCTCCGCCCGCCGGGGTGAAGAACCGCTCGGCGAGGATCGTCGCGAGATAGCCGTAGACACCGAACTCGTACCACTCCACGAGGTTGCCCACCGACCCCGCCGCCACCGCCCGTACCGACGGCAGCGCGCGTGCCCCCGCGGCGCCACGAGAGGCACGATCGCCTCTCTCTTCGAAAACCAGCTTCATTCCACGCCCTGTTGACGGTCCGTCGGGTGAACAGTGGCTGGTCGGACGGGGTGCGCGTCGCCGGGCCGCACACTGTTTCACCCGGCGGGGCAACTCCTGGCCGGACCGGCCTCCACTTATCCCACCGGACGGCTACGCTCGTGGTCTGTACGTCATTCGGGCGACCTGGGGAGGTAACGGGATGACGGAGGGACGGCCGCCGACGGCCGCCTCGGCTTCCCTGTGGGAGCGGGACACGGAGATCGCCACGGTCACAGACGCGCTCGACACCCTGCGCGCCGACCAGTCGTCCGCGGGCAGCCTGCTGGTCTTCCGGGGCGAGGCCGGACTCGGCAAGACCGCGCTGCTCAACGAGACCCGCCGCCTCGCCGAACGGCGTGGCTGCACCGTCTGGGCCGCCCGTGGCGGCGAGACCCTGAAGTCCGTTCCGTTCCACGTGGTGCGGCAACTGCTCCAGCCCGCGCTGATCACCCTGCTGCCCGAGGAGGCCCGCGAATACCTCGGCGACTGGTACGACATCGCCGGCCCCGCCCTCGGCATAGTGGACCCCGGCGAGGGCACCGTCGACCCGCAGTACGTGTGCGACGGACTCGTCGCGGCCGTCCGCCGGCTCGCCCGCCGGGAATGGCCGCTGGTCCTGCTCATCGACGACGCCCACTGGGCCGACCAGGAGACCCTGCGCTGGCTCGCCGCGTTCGCCGAACGCCTGGACGACCTGTCCGTGCTGGTCGTGGTAGCCCGCAGGCCCCGCGAGGTGAGCGGGGAGAGCGCCCGCCTCCTCGACGCGGTGGCCGCGGCGGCCCGTCCCGTCAACAACCTCAGCGCCCTCACCCCGGCCGCCACCGCCGGACTCACCCGCGCCACCGTCGGCCGGCACGCCGACGAGCCGTTCTGCCGTGAGGTGTGGGCCGTCACCGGCGGCAACCCCTACGACACGGTCGAACTCCTCGCCAAGGTCCAGGACACCGAGGTCCAGCCGGTCGAGGCGCAGGCCGCCGAACTGCGGGCCCTGAACCGCTCCGCGCGCGGCGGCGGACTCGTCGACCGCCTCAAGGGCCTCGGCATCGAGGCCACCCGGTTCGCGTGGGCGGCCGCGATCCTCGGCACCGGCAGCTCCGTCGACCTCGTCGCCCAGCTCGCCTCCATGAACACCGACATCGCCGGGCACTGTGCCGACCTGCTCTGCAGCGCCCGTATCCTCACCGAGGCCGAGACCGAGCCGGCGGTGCCCGGCGCGGAGGACGGCGCGCTGGAGTTCGTCCACCCGCTGATCGCCTCCGCCGTCTACAACTCCATCCCCGAGGGCGTGCGCACCGCCATGCACGGCATCGCCGCGCAGATCGTCACCGAGATGGGACGCGGCGCCGCCGAGGCCTCCCGGCACCTGCTGAAGGTCCACCCGGACGACGACGAGGAACTCGTCGAGCAGCTGCGCGAGGCCGCCCGCGAACACCTCGCCGTCGGCGCGCCCGACGCGGCCCGCCGCTGCCTGGAACGCGCCCTCGAGGAACCGCCGCGCCCCGACGTGCACGCGCACGTGCTCTACGAACTGGGCTGCGCCACCCTGCTCACCGCGCCCGCCGTCACCATCGACCACCTCCAGTACGCGCTCGGCATGCCCGGGCTCGACGGCGACCAGCGGGTGGACGCCGTGGTCCGGCTCAGCCAGGCGCTGCTCCACAACGACCAGTTGGAGGAAGCCGTCCGCACGGTCGAGGCCGAGGCCGCCCGGCACGACGCGAGCCCCGTGAAACTGCGGCTGCAGGCCGTGCAGTTCATGTGGGAGAGCATCCACGGCGAGACCGTCTCCCCGGAACGCTCCCGGCGCCTGGCCGAACTCGCCGCCACCTGCACCGGCCGTGACAACTCCGAACGCGCCCTGCTGATCCTGCGCGGCTTCGACGCCATGACCCACGGTGAGAGCGCCGAGGAGATCGTCGAACTCTGCGACCGCGCCCTGGTCAACGGCCGCCTCGCACCCGGTCTCGGCTGGACCGACCAGTGGGGCGTCGAACTGCTGATGATGCTCGGCAGCGCGTATGCCTACGCCGACCGGCTCGACCGCGCCGAGAGCCTCTTCGCCGAGGCACTGCGCGCCTACACCGGCGCCGGCTGGCGCGGCGGCCACCTCTCCCTCGCCAACGCCTTCCTCGGCCTCGCCTACCGCAGGCAGGGCCGGCTGCGCGACGCCGAGACCGCCCTGCGCGAGGCACTCGCCCTCGCCGAACGCGTCGGCCGCGGCCTGCCGCTGTACTGGTCGGCGACCTGCGGACTCGTCGACACCCTGCTGGCCCGCGGCCACGTCGACGAGGCGTGGACCATCGCCGAGCAGTACGGCTTCGCCCCGCCCTACCCGTCCACGATCGTGCTGCCCGACATCCGCTCCGTGCGCGGCCGGCTGCTCCTCGCCGTCGGCCGCGCCGAGGACGGCATCCACGAACTGGAGGCCGCCGAGAAGACCGCCGCCTCCCGCGGCGGCCACAACCCCGTCCTCGCCTCCTGGTCCATCGACCTCGCCAAGGCCCTCGCCACCAAGGACCCCGCCCGGGCCGCCCAACTCGCCGCGGACGCCCGCCGGCAGGCCGAACGCTTCGGCACGGACACCGCCATCGGCGAGGCCCTCCGCTGCGCCGCCACCCTGGAGACCGGCCAGGCCGCCCAGCACCTCGCCGCCCAGGCCGTCGCCTACCTGGAAGCCTCCCCCTGCCAGTACGAACACGCGGCCGCCCGCGTCGAGTACGGCATCGCGACCCGCTCGGTCGCCGAACTCAACCGGGGCCTGGCCCTCGCCCGCTCGTGCGGTGCGGACGGGCTGGCCGCCCAGGCGCGGGAGGTGCTGGAGACGGGGTGGGGGCTGCGCTGACGGAACCCGGCCTCACCGAGGCGCCAGCACCACCCACACCTGGCCGTCGGCGAAGTCGACCGGGCTGCCGTCCGGTGCCGTGAACGTCGTACCGTCCGTGGCGGCCGGACGCGACCAGGTGGCGTCGAAGGACCGCCCGTCCCGCAGCACCTCCGCCTTCCCCGAACCGACCGTCTCGGTGTACGGCGTGCTGTTGCCGAGCCTGTCGTGGTACTGGGAGGAGCGGATCCTCACGTGCTGCACGACGACCGTCGCCGGCGCCAACCGCCCTCCGTCGGTCGTCTCGGCGGGGGTGCCGTCCATCGAGACCAGCCAGCGTTCCCGCGCGGCGGACCAGCGGAAGGTGAAGCGGGCCGACGGGTAGCGCACGGTGCGCGCGGTCTCGGGCGTACCGCCGCCGGACGGGGCCGGGCCGTAGCGGAAGCCGGTGGTCAGCGCGGCCTTGCCCGGGGCGGAGGGCAGCAGTTCCCCGGGGCGGACGTAGAGGTTGTGCGGCGCGGGCTTGCCGGTGCCCCGGTAGTAGGCGTCGGCGGCCTCGTCCGGCGACTCCGCCCGCAGGGGCGCCCGGCGGACCAGCGGCAGCAGCTTGTGCTGGACGCCCGAGAAGGCCAGTGTCGGCTCGTCGAACTGACGCAGCAGCTCCAGGTCGGACTCGCGGGCGCTGCGCACCGGGCCCACGGCCTTCGGGAGCGTGGTGGCGAACACCGCCATCAGCCGACTCAGGCCGCCCTCGACCTGCTCCACATACACGACGTCCGCCGCGCCGATTCCGGTCTGCGGGCGGGCCGGGCCCACATTGTCGATCTTCACGGCCAGTACGGAGTGACCGCTGCTCCTTGCGGAACTCTTGCCCGGGCCCGGGCCCCGACCGTCGTCGGCCGGACCGTGCCGCGTGCAGCCCGACGTGAGGGAGGCCGTCAGCGTGGCCGCCACCAGCGCCGCCGCCCATGCGGCGCGCCGTGGCCGCGCTCTGTGTCCCATGCCCACTGTTCCCACCCCGTTCGTGTGGTCGATTGTGCGCTCAACAGGTCTTCGCAGGCCATACCCGGTCGACCCCGATCGTGCGCGTTCGGTTGGGCCGATCGGGGTGCGGGGGAACGCGGGGGCGGTGTATGGCGTGCGGCGTACGGGGTGCTGTGGAACGGCTTGCTGTGTGCTGGGTCTGCCCTGCGTCAGCTCTGATGACCGGTGCCCAGGATCTCCGCGAGGTCGTAGCGCACCGGTTCCTCCAGCTGGGCGTAGGTGCAGCTCTCCGGGGTGCGGTCCGGGCGCCAGCGGCGGAAGCGGGCCGTGTGGCGGAAACGGGCGCCGTTCTCCATGTGGTCGTAGGCCACCTCGGCGACCCGTTCCGGCCGGAGCGGCACCCAGGACAGGTCCTTCTTGCCCGACCAGCGGCTGGGCGCCCCGGGCAGCCGGGCCGTCTCGTGCGCCGTCTCGTCCGACCAGGCCGCCCAGGGATGCCCGGCCACGTCGTCCATCCGCAGCGGCTCCAGCTCCTCGACCAGCTCGGCACGCTTCTTCATGGCGAACGCGGCCGCCACGCCCACGTGCTGGAGGGCGCCCCGGTCGTCGTACAGGCCGAGCAGCAGCGAGCCCACCACCGGGCCGCTCTTGTGGAAGCGGTAGCCGGCGACGACCACGTCCGCCGTCCGCTCGTGCTTGATCTTGAACATGGCCCGCTCGTCCTGGAGATAGGGCACGGTGAGCGGCTTGGCGATGACCCCGTCCAGGCCGGCGCCCTCGTACTGCTCGAACCACTGGTGCGCCACCTCGACGTCGGTGGTCGCGGGCGCCAGATGGACGGGGGCGGTGACGTCGGCCAGCGCCCGGTCCAGCAGGGCCCGCCGGTCGGTCAGCGGCACGTCCAGCAGGGACTGGTCGTCCAGCGCCAGCAGGTCGAAGGCGACGAAGGAGGCCGGGGTCTTCTCCGCCAGCATCCGCACCCGCGAGTCCGCCGGATGGATCCGCTCGGTCAGCGCGTCGAAGTCGAGCCGTCCGCCCCGCGCGATCACGATCTCCCCGTCCAGCACGCACCGCTCGGGCACCCGCTCCTTCAGCGCCGCGACCAGCTCCGGAAAGTACCTGGTCAGCGGCTTTCCGGTACGGCTGCCCAGCTCGACCTCGGCCCTGTCGCGGAACACGATCGCCCGGAAACCGTCCCACTTCGCCTCGTAGTGCATGCCCGGCGGGATCTTCGCCACCGACTTGGCGAGCATCGGCTTCACGGGCGGCATCACCGGCAGATCCATGCGTCCGATTCTGCTCGCATACGACCCCTGCCGCCCGGTGTGCGAGCCGTGCGGGGTGCGCCTACGGTGGGCCGCATGGGTGCTGCTGTGGAACTGGACGTGGCCGGCCGGACGGTACGACTGTCCAGCCCGGACAAGGTCTTCTTCCCGGAGAGCGGATACACCAAGCTGGACGTCGCCCAGTACTACGCCGCAGTCGGCCCCGGCATCCTGCGCGCCCTGCGGGATCGTCCGACCACCCTCCAGCGCTACCCGGACGGCATCACCGGCGAGTGGTTCTACCAGAAGCGGGCCCCCAAGGGCATGCCCGACTGGATCCCGACCGCCCACATCACCTTCCCCAGCGGGCGCAGCGCCGACGAGATGTGCCCGACCGAGCAGGCCGCCGTGGTGTGGGCCGCCCAGTACGGCACGCTGACCTTCCACCCCTGGCCGGTGCGCCGCACCCACGTCGACCATCCGGACGAGCTCCGCATCGACCTCGACCCGCAGCCCGGCACCGACTACGCCGACGCCGCCCGCGCCGCCTTCGAACTGCGCGCCGTCCTGGACGAGTTCGGCGGCCTGCGCGGCTGGCCCAAGACTTCCGGCGGCCGTGGCCTGCACGTCTTCGTGCCCATCGAGCCGCGCTGGACCTTCACCCAGGTGCGGCGGGCCGCGATCGCCGTGGGCCGGGAGATGGAACGCCGGATGCCGGAGCAGGTCACCATCAAGTGGTGGAAGGAGGAGCGCGGCGAGCGCATCTTCCTGGACTACAACCAGACCGCCCGCGACCGCACCATCGCCTCCGCCTACTCCGTACGACCCCGCCCCCACGCCCCCGTCTCCGCGCCCCTGCGCTGGGAGGAGGTCGGCGTGGCCCACCCCCGGGACTTCGACATCGCCACCATGCCGGCGCGCTTCGCCGAACTCGGCGACGTCCACGCCGACATGGACGACCACGCCTACTCTTTGGACGCCCTCCTGGACCTGGCCCGCCGCGACGAACACGACCACGGCCTGGGCGACCTGCCGTACCCGCCCGAGTACCCGAAGATGCCCGGCGAGCCGAAGCGCGTACAGCCGAGCCGGGCCCGCCGCGAGGAGGCGCCCTGACGGTGACGGCTCCTGACGTACAACGCCTCACGCGGGTCCCGCTCAGGTTTCGGCGGCCGGTCCCGCGCCGCGGCCCGCGGTTATCCTGATCGTCACCCGGCGATGAGGAGTCCGATGTGACCGAGGCAGTGCCGCGTCCCACGCTGGAGGCCGTGGCCGAGCGGGCCGGAGTGTCCCGGGCCACGGTGTCACGGGTCGTCAACGGCGGGGACGGCGTCCGGGAACCCCTCGTCGCCAGGGTCCTGAAGGCGGTCGAGGAACTCGGCTACGTCCCCAACCGGGCGGCGCGCAGCCTGGTCACCAAGCGGCACGACGCCGTCGCGGTCGTCATCGCCGAGCCCGAGACCCGGGTCTTCGCCGACCCCTTCTTCGCCCTCCAACTGCGCGGCATCAGCAAGGAACTGACGGCCCACGACAACCAGCTCGTGCTCCTGCTCACCGAGGGCAGGGACGACCACGCGCGCGTGGCCCGCTACCTCGCCGGCGGACACGTCGACGGCGCGCTCGTCTTCTCCCTCCATCTCGACGACCCGCTGCCCGCGCTGATCCGGAAGGCGGGCGTGCCCACCGTCTTCGGCGGTCGGCCCGGCTGGAGCGACGGCAGTGACAGCCCGGTGTACGTCGACAGCGACAACCGGGGCGGCGCCGGCGCGGCCGTACGCCATCTCGTGGCCCTCGGCCGGACCCGGATCGCGCACATCACCGGCGCCCTGGACCAGACGTCGGCGGTGGACCGGCTGGACGGCTACCGGGACGCCGTGGGCGACGCCGACCCCCGCCTCGTCGTGGAGAGCGACTTCACCCCGGCCGGCGGAGAACGCGCCATGCGCGTACTCCTCGACCGCTGCCCGGACGTGGACGCGGTGTTCGCCGCCAACGACCTCACCGCGCTGGGCGCCCTGCACGTGCTGCGCGAGAGCGGCCGGCGCGTGCCCGAGGACGTGGCCGTGATCGGCTTCGACGACATGCTGACCGTCGCCGAGCAGACCGACCCGCCGCTGACCACGGTCCGTCAGGACATAGAGGAGATGGGCCGGCTGATGGCCCGTCTCCTGCTCACCTGCCCGCCCGGAGCGGCCCAGGACGGCGCCGGGCCGGACGCGACACCGTCGAGCGTCGTCCTGCCGACGACCCTCATACGGCGCGCGTCCGCCTAGACACCCGCGGCACCCGGGGCTAGGGCCTGTCTTCCGGATCTTGCCGGGGTCGCGGGGTCTGGCACGCACATCTGCGGCGTTGTCGTCGGTCGCCGACGCTCCGCGTCGACTCCCTCCTCCGCCTTGCAGCTGCACGCACCAGACCCCGCTCGGGTCGGCCAGGATGCTCGGTCGGCAGGAGCCGGCCTGATCCGGAAGAAAGGCCCTAGGCCTCAGGCCCCTGGCGCCTGGCTCTTGATGACCGCGAAGCGGACGCCGTACGGGTCGGCGAGGTGCGCCATGCGGCCGACGCCCTCGACGGTGGTCGCGGGCATCCGGACCGTGCCGCCCAGCCGCTGGGCGTTCTCGACGACGGTGTCGGTGCTCTCGACCTCGAAGTACGGCAGCCAGTGCGGGTCCGCCCCCTCGTCCGCCGGGCTGTCGGACAGCGAGACGATGCCGCCGAACATCGCGTCCTCCCCGGCACCGGCGGCGTTCAGGCAGGTGTACATGCCACCCGGGAACGGCACGGACGAGGTCTCCAGGCCGAGGACCTGGTGGTAGAACGCGGCCGCCGCCGCCACGTCCCGGGTGTGCAGCTCTACCCAGCACAGCGAGCCGGGGTCGCTCGCCACGTCCACGCCCTTGGTCTGTCCGGGCTGCCAGATCCCGAACGGCGCGCCTCCCTTGTCGGCGAGGACCGCCATGTGCCCCTGCCCCATCACATCCATGGGCTGGAACAGCACCGTGCCATGCGCCTGCTCGGCCGCCTTGGCGGTGGCCTGCGCGTCCTCGCTCTGGAAGTACACCGTCCAGGCCGGCGGGCCCTGGTCCGGTTCGGTCTGCATCCCGCCGGCGACGGTCCTGCCGTCGAGCTGGAAGAAGCCGTAGCCGCCGGCGTCCGGCCCCGCGGACTGGAACTCCCAGCCGAAGAGACCGCCGTAGAAGGAGATGGCGCCGTCGATGTCGGGGGAGCCGACGTCGATCCAGTTCGGAGCGCCGTTGACGAATCGGGTGGTGAGCATCTTTGCCCTCCTTGGAAGGGGGCCCGTGAACGGGTTCCTGTCCTCTGCACTGCCGAGTCTGGCACCGCCCACTGACAATCGCCGTCGCAGCACGCCGCGCGCCGCCGTGCGCGGGCGGGTCCGGGCGGAGCATCATCGGGTGGGCCAGGGGCCTCGCCCATGCCGTTGAGCGGCCGTTGATCGAACGTTTTTCGCCGCACGGAACGATCCTGGCCATGCACATCGACACGATCACCCCGGCCGACACCGCCTGGCAGGCCCAGGCCCTGTGCGCGCAGACCGGGGCTGACTTCTTCTTCCCCGAGCCCGGCAGCTCGGTGCGCGAGGCGAAGCGCATCTGCGGCATGTGCGAGATGCGGTCCGCCTGTCTCGACTACGCGCTCGCCAACGACGAACGCTTCGGCGTCTGGGGCGGCCTGTCCGAAAAAGAGCGCCTCGCGCTGCGCCGCACCTCCCCCTGACGTCTCCGGCACCGGGCACGCCCGTGTGCACCGCCGGAACAGCGACGCGCGCGTGCACCGCCGAAGCGGTCACGCGCGCGTACAGCACAAGCTCGGCTCCGCGCGCGTCCGGCTCCAAAACCGCTCCGCGCGCGCATGCCTCAGCCGGCGGCCCGGGCGGCCATCCGGGCCTTGCGGGCCGCGAGCTTCTCGTCGAACTTCAGGGCTTCCGCGTTCAGGCCGCCCATGTACAGGCCCAGTTCCTCCTGCGCCTGGCGGCCCTCGGGGCCGAGGCCGTCGATGTCCATGACCTTCAGGAAGCGGAGGACCGGCTGCAGGACGTCGTCGTGGTGGATGCGCAGGTTGTAGACCTCGCCGATGGCCATCTGCGCGGCGGCGCGCTCGAAGCCGGGGATGCCGTGGCCGGGCATGCGGAAGTTGACCACGACGTCGCGGACCGCCTGCATGGTCAGGTCGGGAGCGATGTCGAAGGCGGCCTTCAGCAGGTTGCGGTAGAAGACCATGTGCAGGTTCTCGTCGTTCGCGATGCGCGCCAGCATCCGGTCGCAGACCGGGTCGCCGGACTGGTGCCCGGTGTTGCGGTGCGAGATCCGGGTCGCCAGCTCCTGGAAGGCGACGTAGGCGACCGAGTGCAGCATCGAGTGCCGGTTGTCGGACTCGAAGCCCTCGCTCATGTGCGCCATGCGGAACTGCTCCAGCTTGTCCGGGTCCACCGCGCGCGAGGCGAGCAGGTAGTCGCGCATGACGATGCCGTGGCGGCCCTCCTCGGCCGTCCAGCGGTGCACCCAGGTGCCCCAGGCGCCGTCACGGCCGAAGAGCGAGGCGATCTCGTGGTGGTAGCTCGGCAGGTTGTCCTCGGTCAGCAGGTTCACGACGAGCGCGATGCGGCCGATCTCGGTCACCTGGGACTGCTCCTTGTCCCAGGCCTCGCCGTCCTCGAAGAGGCCGGGGAAGTTGCGGGCGTCGCTCCAGGGCACGTACTCGTGCGGCATCCAGTCCTTGGCGACCTTCAGATGCCGGTTCAGCTCGTTCTCGACCACTTCTTCCAGCGCGTACAGCAGGCGTGCGTCGGTCCAGACGGACGGGCTGCCGAGGTGAGGGGAAGTGATCGTCACAAGAACTCCAGATGGGGCCGAACAAAGGGGGAGAAAAGGGAAGTTCCGGCGAGCGGTGCCGGGAAACCTACGAGATCGTAAGCTACGAAGCCGTAGGTTACGAAGCCGTAGGTTAAGTTCGCTGTAAGGACCCCTTCACGGCGCGACCGGGCAGATTTTCGACCGCATGCGGAACGGCCCCGGGACCCGCAGGTCCCGGGGCCGTCGGAGCGACACGATCACCCGGTCAGGCGTACAGCCCCCGCAGCCGCACCGAGAGGCAAGTCACACAGCCCTCGAGCTTCTCGAACTCGCCGATGTCGACGGTGACCACTTCGTGACCGAGATCGGTCAGCAGCTCCGCCGTCTTGGGCGCGCTCGACGCCATCAGCAGCTTGTGCCCGCCGAGCAGCACCACGTGCGCGCCGGACTCCTCGGGCACCGACAGGAAACCCGGGAACAGCGAGGGCCGGTCCACCTGCGGGATGTGCCCGACGACCGTCCCGTCCGGCAGCGCGGTGACCGCCGACTTCAGGTGCAGCACCTTGCTCACCGGCACGGCCACCACGCGCGCGCCGAGCGGCTCGAACGCGGCCCGCAGCTGCTGCACGCCGGCCACGTTGGTGCGCCCGCCCCGGCCGACGTAGATCGTGTCGCCGACCTTGAGGACGTCACCGCCGTCCAGCGTGCCCGGCTCCCAGATCCAGTTGACCGAGCAGCCGAGGCTCGCCACCGCCTCCTCGACCCCGGCGGTCTCCGCGCGCCGGGACTCGGCGCCGGGCCGGGTGATCAACGCCACGTTCTTGTACATGACGACGGTGTCCTCGACGAACACCGAGTCCGGGCAGTCGTCGGCGGGTTCGACCTCGATCGTCTCCCAGCCGTGCTCGCGCAGCGCCTCGACGTACGCCTCCCACTGCTCGACGGCGAGGTCCACGTCGACCTTCTCCCGCTCGATGTGCGTCACCAGCCCTTCGGCGAGACGCGGGCTGGGGCGGCGGACCAGGGCCTTCTTGCTGGGCACGAGGAGTCTCCGTATCGGCGGTGCGGTTCCGGCGCCCGTGAAAACGGCGCCGGTCCGCCATCATGCAGGGCGCTCCGCCCGGCACAAAACCCTCGTTGTCAGGATGTGGCCCTCCTGAGACGCTTCCCTGGCCGCTACACCGGATCCCCGATCTCCTCCGGCGTGGTCTCCCGCAGCCCGCCGTCCTCCATCAGCAGCCACCGGGTGATGCCGATCGACTCCAGGAACGGCAGGTCGTGGCTGGCCACGAGCAGCGCGCCCTCGTACGCCTCCAGGGCCGAGGTCAGCTGCCGGACGCTCGCCATGTCGAGGTTGTTGGTCGGCTCGTCGAGCAGGAGCAGCTGGGGCGCGGGCTCGGCGAGCATCAGCGCGGCCAGGGCCGCCCGGAAGCGCTCGCCGCCGGACAGCGTGCCCGCCCGCTGGTCGGCCCGCGCGCCCCGGAACAGGAAGCGGGCCAGGCGCGCCCGGACCCGGTTGTTGGTGGCACCCGGCGCGAACCGGGCCACGTTCTCCGCGACCGTCGCCTCGTCGTCCAGCACGTCCAGCCGCTGGGGCAGGAACCGCAGCGGCACGTGCGCGAGTGCCTCGCCGGCCACCGGCGCCAGCTCCCCGGCGACGGTCCGCAGCAGCGTCGTCTTGCCTGCGCCGTTGCGTCCGACGAGCGCGATCCGCTCCGGGCCGCGCAGATCGAGGATCCCCTCGACGCGCGCCCCGTAGGCCGTCTCCAGGTTCTCCAGGGTGAGCACCTGCCGACCGGGCGGCACGGCGGTGTACGGCAGGTCGACGCGGATCTCGTCGTCGTCCCGTACGGCCTCCACCGCCTCGTCCAGCCGCTCCCTCGCCTCCGCGAGCCGCTCCTCGTGCATGATGCGGTGCTTGCCCGCGGACTCCTGGGCGGCGCGTTTGCGGGCGCCCATGACGATCTTCGGCTCCCGCTTCTGCTCGTACATCTTCTGCCCGTACCGCTTGCGGCGGGCCAGCTTGACCTGGGCGTCGGCCAGTTCGCGCTTCTGCTTGCGCACGTCCGCCTCCGCCACGCGCAGCATCCGCTCGGCCGCCTCCTGTTCGACGGCGAGGGCCTCCTCGTACGCCGAGAAGTTCCCGCCGAACCAGGCGACCTCCCCGGAGCGCAGCTCCGCGATCTGGTCGACCAGGTCGAGGAGTTCACGGTCGTGGCTGACCACGACGAGGACGCCCGGCCAGGCGGCGACGGCCGCGTACAGCCGCCGGCGCGCGTACAGGTCGAGGTTGTTGGTGGGCTCGTCGAGGAGGAGGACGTCCGGTCGGCGCAGCAGCAGCGCGGCCAGACGCAGCAGCACCGACTCGCCGCCGGACACCTCGCCGACGGTACGGTCCAGGCCGATGTGGCCGAGGCCGAGTTCGCCGAGGGTGACCAGGGCGCGCTCCTCGACGTCCCAGTCGTCGCCGAGCGTCTCGAAGTGCTCCTCGGACACGTCGCCCGCCTCGATGGCGTGCAGGGCGGCGCGCCGGGCGGCGATGCCGAGGGCCTCGTCGACGCGGAGCGCGGTGTCGAGCGTGACGTTCTGCGGCAGATGGCCGACCTCGCCCGTCACCTTGACGGTGCCGTCGGCCGGGGCGAGTTCTCCGGCGAGCAGCTTCAACAGGGTCGATTTCCCCGAGCCGTTGACGCCGACGAGTCCGGTCCTGCCGGGGCCGAAGGCGATGTCCAGGCCGTCGAACACGGAGGTGCCGTCGGGCCAGGCGAAGGACAGGGACGTACAGGTGAGGGAAGTAGACATGAGGGCCTCGCGGTTGCTGAGTGCGGTCGGGCGGGCGCGTGTCGAGACACCGCGAGGCGGAAACCGAAGGAGGCCTGGGCACGGAAGGGGCCATGAAAAAGGCCTGTGCCGGAGGACGGCTCGGACGCCGAGGTCGTACGCCACGCACACCTCACCGGTGTGAACGCGGTGTCTCAGGACCTCAGACGAGCAACGTCCTTCTCCAATCGACGGCAACAGGACCTCGTACACGGTACGAAGGTGCCGGGAAGCGTGTCAACGCGATTTAACGCGCGCGCCGCACGCGCTCAGCAGGCGTCCCGCATCAGCTCGGCCAGGCCGTGGTCGAGGTCCATCTGCAGATGCTCCAGGCCCACGGGCACCAGGTCGCGCGTCGCCTCCAGGAAGCGCCGTATCTCGCCGGAGCGCACGTGCACGATCGCCGTGCCCTCGGGGGCGTGGAACTCCAGCACGGTGCGGTCGTAGCCGTACGGCCGCACGCGGACGTCGCCGTGGCCCTCCGGGCCGTGCAGCCCGGCCGTGAGGAGTTCACGGGAGAACGTCCAGCAGACGTCGACGCCCTCCAGGGTGGCCGGGGCCGGGAAGGTCATGCGGACGGCGAACGGGTCGCGCCGGTCGTAGCACAGCGCGGCGGGGATGCTCTGCATGCGCGGCGCGGCGGCGACGAGCCGCGCCTCTACGGGCTGCTCGATGACGGTGGACAACGCCTTGCTCCCTCGTGACGGCTGGACGGCTTCCCCGGCGCGTGCGACGTGGTACGCGTGCGACCCGGTACTGGAAGAGACGACAGAATCAGCCAATGCGTGCACGCGGGGAACGAGTGACCTCGGTCACCGCGTTCCCGCGCCGGGCGACTCCATGCCCGCCGGGCAGGTCCTCTGGACGGCGGCGGGGCGGTGGACTAGCTTCGCCCGCCATGAGGCGCTTGGGGAGCACGCGACGCGGGGGACGGACGGGCCGGCTGGTGGCGGCGGGGGTGGTGTGCGGGGCGGCGCTGGCCGCGCTCACGGTGCCCACCGCGCAGGCACGGACGATCGACGGCCACGGGGGGAGCGTGCACTGGGCCGAGAAGGACAGCGGCAGCCCTCAGGTCCGCTTCCGCGGACTGGCCGCCGTCGACCGCGACACCGCCTGGCTGGCCGGCACCGCGGGCACCGTCCTGCGGACCACGGACGGCGGCGCGAGCTGGCGGAACGTCTCTCCGCCCGGCGCGGCGGACCTGCAGTTCCGGGACGTCGAGGCGTTCGACGCGCGGCGTGCGGTGGTGCTGGCCATCGGCGAGGGCGAGGCGTCCCGCGTGTACCGCACCGACGACGGCGGGGCGACATGGACGGAGTCCTTCCGCAACACCGACCCGAAGGCGTTCTACGACTGCCTCGCCTTCTTCGACCGCCGCCACGGCCTCGCCATGAGCGACCCCGTCGACGGCAGGTTCCGCATCCTGTCCACGAGCGACGGCGGCCGGACCTGGCGGGTGCTGCCCGCCGACGGCATGCCGGCCGCGCTGGACGGCGAGGCGGGCTTCGCGGCGAGCGGCCAGTGCCTGGTCACCTCGGGCCCGAAAGACGTCTGGCTGGCCACCGGCGGTGGCGCCCACGCGCGCGTGCTGCACTCCGCCGACCGCGGACAGACCTGGACGGCCGCCGACACGCCGGTCCCGGCCGGTGACCCGGCCCGTGGCGTGTTCGCGCTCGCCTTCCGCGACCGCACCCACGGCCTCGCGGTCGGCGGCGACTACCGCCCCGACCAGCCCTCACCGCAGGCCGCCGCCGTCACCGCCGACGGCGGCCGCACCTGGGGGCCCGCCGCCACCCCGCCGCCCGCCTACCGCTCCGGCGCCGCCTGGCTCCCGCACAGCCGCACCGCCGCGCTCGCCGTCGGCCCCACCGGCACCGACCTGACCACCGACGGCGGCCGCACCTGGCGCACCATCGACACCGGCTCGTACGACACCGTCGACTGCACCTGGGACCTGAGCTGCTGGGCGGCGGGGGAGAAGGGCCGGGTGGCCCGACTCGAACGCTGACACGGGCGCCCGGCACGGGTCCAGGACCACGTGCCGGGCGCGCCCGCCTTCTTGGGTCAGCTCAGCGTCCGGCGGTGGCGCTCCAGTTCGGGCGCCGTCTTGGTGGCGATGAACTCCGTGATGCGGTACGCGCACACCCCGGCGGTGACGAACGGGTCGCCCGCCGTGACCTCCTCGATGAGCGAGCGGTCCTCCGCGACGGCCAGGATCACCCCGCCGTCACGGGGATTCTTGCGCCCGGAGGCCAGGAAGAGACCCTTCTCGTACTGCTCGTTCAGCCAGTTCACGTGCGCCGGCAGCACGGCGTCGACGGCGTCCAGCGGGGCGGTGTAGGACAGCTCCAGTACGAACATGATCACGAGCGTACCCCGGGGCCCGGCGGGGTGCGGGCCGGTCGTAGAGTCGGGGGCACCATGACGACCGTAGGCGTACCGGCGGGCTGGCCCGCGACCGAGGAAGAGGCCCGCGCCGTACAGGACGAACTCCGCGGCCGGGTCGTGCTCGACGAGCCCGGACCGCCGCCCGGCACGGGCCACGTCACAGGTGTCGACGTCGCCTACGACGACGACCGCGACCTCGTCGCCGCAGCGGCCGTCGTCCTGGACGCCGCCACACTGGAGGTCGTCGCCGAGTCGACGGCCGTCGGCCGGGTCTCCTTCCCGTACGTCCCCGGGCTGCTCGCGTTCCGCGAGATCCCGACCGTCCGCGCCGCCCTCGACGCCCTGCCGTGCCCGCCGGGCCTGGTCGTGTGCGACGGCTACGGCCTCGCCCACCCGCGCCGCTTCGGCCTGGCCAGCCATCTCGGCGTGCTCACCGGTCTGCCCGCCATCGGCGTCGCCAAGAACCCGTTCACCTTCACCTACGACGACCCCGGTGCCGGCCGGGGCAGTTCCGCGCCCCTGCTCGCGGGCGCCGAGGAGGTCGGGCGCGCCCTGCGCACCCGGGACGGCGTGAAGCCGGTCTTCGTCTCCGTCGGTCACCGGGTGAGCCTGGACAACGCGGTCGCGCACACCCTGGCGCTGACCCCGGCGTACCGCCTCCCGGAGACCACGCGCCGGGCGGACGCGCTGTGCCGCCGGGCCCTGCGTGAGGCGACCCGGGAGGCCGCCCGGAACCCTGGGTGACGTCGTAGGCCTACGCTCGGCGTTCCGCCGCCACCCGGAAGGTGATTCCGGCGGCGCGCAGCCGTTCGGTCAGGGCGTCGCCCATCGCGGCGGCCGTGGTGACCTGGCCCGCTGTCGGGGGCGTCTCGTCGAAGGCCAGGCACAGGGCCGCCTCGGCGAACATCTTCGCCGTCTCGTCGTAGCCGGGGTCGCCGCCCGCGACCTCCGTGAAGACGCGCCGCCTGCCGCCCTGGCCGACGAAGCGCACCCGGAACCAGCTCTTGGCCCGCTTCTCGGGGCCGGGCCCGTCACCGGGCTTGAGCCGGTCCGACAACCAGCGCCGGGCGGGCGGCAGTTGGGCGGCGGCCGCGACCGCGCCGACGGCGGCCACGCCTCCCGCGGCGACGGGCAGGCTCCCGACCGCCGCGTAGTGCCGGTAGCGGAAGTCGGGGCCGTACCGGTCCAGGGCGCGCGCCGAGCGGCACACGATCTGCGGGTCGATGGTGGGCAGCGGCAGCGCCCAGGCGCCGACCTCCGGGGCGAAGCGGGGCACGCCCGTCGGCGCGGACACCCGGCGCTCTATCAGGCGGGGCTCGTGCCGGCCGCGGTCGCGGGCCGCGGCCACCATCTGCCGGGCGCGCGCGAACTGGTTGAGCGCCGAGGCCAGGGTGCCGCCGGAGAAGGTCGCGTCGGCGGTCACGAAACCGTCCACGGTCAGCGGCACGCCCTCCGGCAGCTGCCGCACCGTGAAGTACACACCCAGGTCGTGCGGCACGGAGTCGAATCCGCACGCGTGCACCAGGCGCGCGCCGGTCTCACGCGCGCGTGCGTCGTGCCGCACGTACATCAGGTCCACGAACTCGGGCTCGCCGGTGAGGTCGAGGTAGTCGGCGCCGGTGTCCGCGCAGGCGGCGACCAGTTCCTCGCCGTAGGTGAGGTACGGCCCCACGGTCGTGGCCACCACGCGCGCGTGCTCGGCGAGAGCCCGCAGGGTGGCCGGTTCGTCCACGTCGGCCCGCAGCACCCCGACGCCGTCACCGTTGGGCAGCCGCTCGCGCAGGCGCTCCAGCTTCTTCTCGTCGCGGCCCGCGATCGCCCAGCGCAGGTCCTCGGGCGCGTGCGCGGCGAGATACTCCGCGGTGAGCGTGCCGACGAAGCCGGTGGCTCCGAAGAGCACGAGGTCGTAGGGACGGTCCGTCCTGTTCAGCCTGCTCATGACACCCCTTGGTCGTGCAGCCCGCGCCGCTGTCGGTGGCTGAGGCTAGCGTGAGGGGTGCGGAGTCCGACGACCAGCCCGGAGGCAGCGATGGCGGTGCCCAGGAACGCCCTGAAGAAGCGGGAGAAAGCGCGCGAGTCGGCGCTCGCCCGCGCGCTCACCGGCGTCGAGCCGACACCCGCGCTCACGGCGTACGCCCCCGCACCTGCCGCGTACGCCCCCGCGCTTGCCGCGCATGTCCCTGCGCCCGCGCGGTACAGCCTCCCGGCACAGTAGCCTCACCGGGCACTTGTCTAAGCGCTTGCTCGTTGAGGTCTTGTGTCCGGTGGAACGTGTTCTTAGCATCACCGGTGTTACATCAGTTGTGTCACACGCGCTTGGGGGCTGGACGGCATGACGACGGCGAAGACGCCAGAGCCGGGGCAGGGCCCGCTGCTCGGCGTGCGCGTGGTGGAGCTGGCCGGCATCGGGCCGGGCCCCTTCGCCGCCATGCTGCTGGCCGACCTGGGCGCCGACGTGGTCCGGGTGGACCGCCCGGGCGGCCCCGGCCTCGCGATCGACCCCGCCCACGACGTGACGAACCGCAACAAGCGCTCGGTCGTCGTCGACCTCAAGGCACCGGACGGCCCCGCGCGCGTGCTGGACCTCGCCGAGCGCGCCGACATCCTCATCGAGGGCTACCGCCCCGGCGTGGCCGAGCGGCTCGGTGTCGGCCCCGAGGCCTGCCACGCCCGCAACCCCCGCCTGGTCTACGGCCGCATGACCGGCTGGGGCCAGTACGGCCCCCTCGCCGACCGCGCCGGGCACGACGTGGCGTACATCGCCCTCACCGGCACCCTCGGCATGATCGGCCGCCCGGACGAGCCCCCGGCCGTCCCCGCCAACCTGCTCGGCGACTACGCGGGCGGCTCCCTCTACCTCGTCGTCGGCGTCCTTGCCGCACTGCACCACGCGCGCGCGACCGGCGCGGGACAGGTCGTGGACGCCGCCATCGTCGACGGCACCGCCCACCTCTCCGCGATGATCCACGGCATGCTGGCCGCAGGCGGCTGGCAGGACCGGCGCGGCGCCAACCTCCTGGACGGCGGCTGTCCGTACTACGGCACCTACGAGACCGCCGACGGCCGGTACATGGCGGTCGGCGCCCTGGAGCCGCAGTTCTACGAGGAGTTCCTGCGCCTGCTCGACCTGGACGACCTGGCAGCGGCCCGCAAGGACTGGGCCCGCTGGGGCGAGCTGCGCGATCGAGTCGCCGCCCGCTTCAAGTCCCGTACCCGCGACGAGTGGACGGCCGTCTTCGAGGGCTCGGACGCCTGCGTGGCCCCCGTGCTCTCGCTGCGGGAGGCCCCGCACCACCCGCATCTGGCCGCCCGCGGCACCTTCACCGACCACGGCGGCATCACCCAGCCGGCCCCCGCCCCCCGCTTCTCCGCGACCCCGACCGCCGTCCGCAGCGGCCCCGCCCTGCCGGGCACCGGCACGGAGACCGTCGCCCGGGACTGGGGCATACCCGGACTCGTGAACGACGACCTGGTCCAGGACGGCGACTGAGCCCGCCCGACCGACGACCCCCGCTCGGCCCACCCTCCCGAAAGGCACTCCAGTGAGCACCGAAGCGTACGTGTACGACGCGATCCGCACCCCGCGCGGCCGCGGCAAGGCGAACGGCGCCCTGCACGGCACGAAGCCCATCGACCTGGTCGTCGGCCTCATCCACGAGATCCGCGACCGCTTCCCGGACCTCGACCCGGCCGCCGTCGACGACATCGTGCTCGGCGTCGTCGGCCCCGTCGGCGACCAGGGCTCCGACATCGCCCGGATCGCCGCGATCGCCGCCGGACTGCCTGACACGGTCGCGGGCGTCCAGGAGAACCGCTTCTGTGCCTCGGGCCTGGAGGCCGTCAACCTGGCCGCCGCCAAGGTCCGCTCGGGCTGGGAGGACCTTGTGCTGGCCGGCGGCGTGGAGTCCATGTCCCGGGTGCCGATGGCCTCGGACGGCGGCGCCTGGTTCAACGACCCGATGACGAACCTGGCCGTCAACTTCGTGCCGCAGGGCATCGGCGCCGACCTCATCGCCACCATCGAGGGCTTCTCCCGCCGGGACGTCGACGAGTACGCGGCCCTGTCCCAGGAGCGCGCCGCCACGGCCTGGAAGGAGGGCCGCTTCGACCGCTCGGTGGTCCCGGTCAAGGACCGCAGCGGCCTGGTCGTCCTCGACCACGACGAGCACATGCGCCCCGGCACCACCGCCGACTCCCTCGGCAAGCTCAAGCCGTCGTTCGCGGACATCGGCGACCTGGGCGGCTTCGACGCGGTCGCGCTGCAGAAGTACCACTGGGTGGAGAAGATCGACCACGTCCACCACGCGGGCAACTCCTCCGGCATCGTGGACGGCGCCTCGCTGGTCGCGATCGGCTCCAAGGAGGTCGGCGAGCGCTACGGCCTCACCCCGCGCGCGCGGATCGTCTCCGCCGCCGTCTCCGGCTCCGAGCCGACCATCATGCTCACCGGTCCCGCGCCCGCCACCCGCAAGGCCCTCGCCAAGGCCGGCCTGACCATCGACGACATCGACCTCGTGGAGATCAACGAGGCGTTCGCGGCGGTCGTGCTGCGCTTCGTGAAGGACATGGGCCTGTCCCTGGACAAGGTCAACGTCAACGGCGGCGCCATCGCGCTCGGCCACCCGCTCGGCGCCACCGGCGCGATGATCCTCGGCTCGCTCATCGACGAGCTGGAGCGCCAGGACAAGCGCTACGGCCTCGCCACCCTGTGCGTGGGCGGCGGCATGGGCATCGCCACCATCGTCGAGCGCATCTGAACTCCCCGCGGAACCACGAGACTTCAGACTTCAACGGAGACGACTGTCATGACCGAGAGCACCACCATCCGCTGGGAGCAGGACGACACCGGTGTCGTCACCCTCGTCCTCGACGACCCCAACCAGTCCGCGAACACCATGAACCAGGCGTTCCGCGACTCCCTCGCCGCGATCACCGAACGGCTGGAGGCCGAGCAGGACTCCATCCGCGGCATCATCTTCACCTCCGCCAAGAAGACCTTCTTCGCGGGCGGCGACCTGCGCGACCTGATCCGGGTCACCCCCGAGACCGCCCAGGAGCTGTTCGACGGCGGCCTCGCCATCAAGCGGAACCTGCGCCGCATCGAGACCCTCGGCAAGCCCGTCGTCGCCGCCATCAACGGCGCGGCCCTCGGCGGCGGCTTCGAGCTCGCCCTCGCCTGCCACCACCGCGTCGCGCTCGACGCGCCCGGCTCCAAGATCGGCTGCCCCGAGGTCACCCTCGGTCTGCTCCCCGGCGGCGGCGGAGTCGCCCGCACCGTCCGGCTGCTCGGCATCACCGACGCGCTCCTGAAGGTGCTCCTGCAGGGCACCCAGTACAACCCCCGGCGCGCCCTGGACAACGGCCTCGTCCACGAGGTCGCCGAGACCCCCGAGGAGATGCTCGCCAAGGCCCGCGCCTTCATCGACGCCAACCCCGAGTCGCAGCAGCCCTGGGACAAGCCCGGCTACAGGATCCCGGGCGGTACGCCCGCCAACCCCAAGTTCGCCGCCAACCTGCCCGCCTTCCCGGCCAACCTGCGCAAGCAGACGGCCGGCGCCCCCTACCCGGCGCCGCGCAACATCCTCGCCGCGGCCGTCGAAGGTGCCCAGGTCGACTTCGAGACCGCCCAGGTCATCGAGGCCCGCTACTTCGTGGAGCTGGCCGCCGGGCAGACCTCGAAGAACATGATCCAGGCGTTCTTCTTCGACCTCCAGGCCGTCAACTCCGGCGCCAACCGCCCCAAGGGCATCGAGCCCCGCAAGGTCCGCAAGGTGGCCGTCCTCGGCGCCGGCATGATGGGCGCCGGCATCGCCTACTCGTGCGCCCGCGCCGGCATCGACGTCGTCCTGAAGGACGTCTCCCCGGAGGCGGCCGCCAAGGGCAAGGGCTACTCCGAGAAGCTGTGCGCCAAGGCCGTCGCCAAGGGCCGCACCAGCCAGGAGAAGGCCGACGCGCTGCTCGCCCGCATCACCCCCACGGCCGACGTGGCCGACCTCGCGGGCTGCGACGCGGTGATCGAGGCCGTCTTCGAGGACACCTCGCTCAAGCACAAGGTGTTCCAGGAGATCGAGTCCGTCGTCGCGCCCGACGCGCTGCTGTGCTCCAACACCTCCACCCTGCCGATCACCGCCCTCGCCGAGGGCGTGGAGCGCCAGGGCGACTTCATCGGGCTGCACTTCTTCTCGCCCGTCGACAAGATGCCGCTGGTCGAGATCATCAAGGGCGAGCGGACCGGCGACGAGGCCCTCGCGCGCGCCTTCGACCTGGTCCGCCAGATCAACAAGACGCCGATCGTCGTCAACGACTCGCGCGGCTTCTTCACCTCCCGGGTGATCGGCCACTTCATCAACGAGGGCGTCGCCATGGTCGGCGAGGGCATCGAGCCCGCCTCCGTGGAGCAGGCCGCCGCCCAGGCCGGCTACCCGGCCAAGGTGCTCTCGCTCATGGACGAGCTGACCCTCACGCTCCCGCGCAAGATCCGCAACGAGACCCGGCGGGCCGTGGAGGAGGCGGGCGGCACCTGGACCCCGCACCCCGCCGAGGCCGTCATCGACCGCCTCGTCGACGAGTTCGGCCGCACCGGCCGCAGCGGCGGCGCCGGCTTCTACGACTACGCCGAGGACGGCAAGCGGGCCGGGCTCTGGCCGGGACTGCGCGAGCACTTCACCAAGCCCGGGTACGAGATCCCGTTCCGGGACATGCAGGAGCGGATGCTCTTCTCCGAGGCGCTCGACACCGTACGGCTCCTCGAAGAGGGCGTGCTGACCTCCGTCGCCGACGCCAACATCGGCTCCATCCTCGGCATCGGCTTCCCCGGCTGGACCGGCGGTGTGCTCCAGTACATCAACGGCTACGAAGGGGGCCTGCCCGGATTCGTGGCACGCGCGCGTGAGCTGGCCGAGCGCTACGGCGACCGGTTCACCCCGCCCGCGCTGCTCGTGGAGAAGGCCGAGAAGGGGGAGCGGTTCAGCGACTCAGCCGGTTCGTGACCCGGTGAGCAACTCGCTCAGCTCTTCCCGCAGCGATCGCTGGAACGTCGTCAGCAGCGCCTGCACCACCAAGGGGTGCATGTGCGCCGACAGGGACCGCACGTCCCGGGCGTCACGCTCCGCCACCTCGCCGCGGAAGAGCTGAGCCAGCTCGTGGGCCGCGGCGCGCGAGTGCTCCATGAGCACCTTGCGCGCCGCGAGCATCGCGTCCTGCGACAGCGGCACGTCCAGGAGCTGGACGCCGAGCCGGAGCAGCCCGGAGTCGACCCGGAACCTCTCCCCGCCGTCTCCGGCCCCGTCGTCGCTCGCCGCGTCGTCCCCGTCCGCGTGGTCCTCGCGGTCCTCAGGCTCCTCGTGGTCTGCGTGCTCCTCCTGCGCGACGACGTTCATCGCCGCCAGCCGCTCGATGTCCTCGGGGGCGAGCGGCCGTCCCGCCCGCCGCTCCAGCTCCCGCCGCGACACCGTCTCCACCAGGTCCGGCGCCCACGACGCGACCACCGCGCGGTGGATGGCCAGGTCGTGCGGGGTGAGGTCGGGCGGCAGCTGCCCGAGGTACCGCTCGATCGCCGCGAGCGTCATGCCCTGCTGCTGCAGCTCCTCGATGAGGGCCAGCCGCGCCACGTGCCCGGGACCGTAGTGACCCACCCGGCGCGGACCGATCACCGGGGGCGGGAGCAGACCCTTGCTGCTGTAGAAGCGCAGGGTGCGGACCGTGACCCCGGCCCGGGCGGCCAGCTCGTCGATGGTGAGGGTCGGCTCCTCGGCATCGGTCGTCATGTGCAGCAGTATCGCTGTCTCACCAGTGCTGTGAAAGCCGGGGTTAACCCTGGGCGGACCCTGCCTGGACGGTGTGAGAAGCAACGCTCTGTGACCTGGGCCACCGCATATCCGGCGATCCCTCTGGAAAGCTCCTGTCCTGGTCTGTGCCGCCGCCCACCGGGGTGGCGCGGGCCGAGAACGTCCGGACACCCGGGCCCACGAGGCCCGGGCGCACCAGAGATTGGTACCACCCGTGAGCAAGGACGCCGTGCAGTCGGCTCAGACTGCAGCCCATCCCCAGGTGGCACAGACCCCCGCGGACGCGGGCGACGTCGGTTACAGCAAGGACCTCAAGGCCCGCCACGTCAACATGATCGCCATCGGCGGCGCCATCGGCACCGGACTCCTCCTGGGAGCCGGTGGCCGTCTGCACAACGCGGGACCGGCGTTGGCGCTGGCCTACCTGGTCTGCGGCGTCTTCGCCTTCTTCGTCGTGCGGGCCCTGGGCGAGCTGGTCCTGTACCGCCCGTCCTCCGGTTCCTTCGTGTCGTACGCGCGCGAGTTCCTCGGTGAGAAGGGCGCCTACGTCGCCGGCTGGATGTACTTCCTGAACTGGTCGACCACCGGCATCGCCGACATCACCGCGATCGCGCTCTACACGCACTACTGGAGCATGTTCACGAGCATCCCCCAGTGGGTGCTCGCCCTGATCGCCCTCGCGGTGGTCCTGGCCGTGAACCTGATCTCGGTGAAGATCTTCGGTGAGCTGGAGTTCTGGTTCGCGATCGTCAAGGTCGCCACCATCGTCGGCTTCATGCTGATCGGCATCTTCCTGGTCGCCACCCAGCACAAGGTCGGCGGCCACACCCCCGGCATGAGCATGGTCACCGACCACGGCGGCGTCTTCCCGCACGGCGTGATGCCGGTCGTCCTGGTCATGCAGGGCGTGATCTTCGCGTACGCCGCCCTCGAACTGGTCGGCGTCGCCGCCGGTGAGACCGCCGAGCCGGAGAAGGTCGTCCCGCGCGCCGTGAACTCGATCATGTGGCGTGTCGGCCTCTTCTACGTCGGTTCCGTCGTGCTGCTCGCGCTGCTGCTGCCGGGCTCCGTGTACTCCGCCGACGAGAGTCCGTTCGTGACGGTGCTTTCGAAGATCGGCGTCTCGGGTGCCGGTGACGTGATGAACCTGGTCGTGCTGACCGCCGCCATGTCCTCGCTGAACTCCGGCCTGTACTCCACCGGCCGCATCCTGCGCTCCATGGCCGTGGCGGGCTCCGCGCCCAAGTTCACCGCCCGGATGAACCGCAGCCAGGTCCCCTACGGCGGCATCCTGCTGACCTGCGGGGTCTGCGTGCTCGGTGTCGGGCTGAACTACCTGATGCCCGGCCAGGCCTTCGAGATCGTGCTGAACGTGGCCTCCCTCGGCATCATCAGCACCTGGGTGATCATCATGCTCTGCCACATGATCTTCGTCCGGCGCGCCCGCGCGGGCCTCGCCACCCGGCCCCACTTCCGCCTGAAGGGCAGCCCGGTCACGGAGATCGCCACGATCACCTTCCTGCTGGTCTGCCTCGGCATGATGTGGAACGACCCCGAGGTCGGCCGCAAGACCCTGCTGCTGATCCCGCTGATCGCCCTCATGCTGGTCGCCGGCTGGTTCGGCGTGCGCCGCCGGGTCAACCGCAGCACCGACGAGGAACTCGCACAGCTGACGAAGTAACAGCGCAGAGCCACTGTCAGTGGCATCGCCTACGGTGGCGTCATGTCGGAGATCATCTACATCCGAGGTGACGCCACCGTTCCGTCGGTGAAGGGCGCCAAGGTGATCGCCCATGTCTGCAACGACATCGGGGGCTGGGGGAAGGGCTTCGTCCTGGCGCTCTCACGGCGCTGGCCGGAACCGGAGGCGGCCTACCGGGCCTGGCACCGCGACCGCGCGAAGAACGACTTCGGCCTGGGCGCCGTCCAGCTCGTCCAGGTCGACCCGCACGTGTGGGTGGCCAACATGGTCGGCCAGCGCGGCATCCGCACGGGCAGCAAGGGCGTCCCGGTCCGCTACGAGGCGATCGACACCGCCCTGGGCCGCCTCGCGGACCAAGTGATCGAACTCGGCGCGTCCGTCCACATGCCCCGCATAGGCTGCGGCCTGGCGGGCGGCACATGGTCCCGCATCGAGCCGCTGATCACCGAGCGACTCGTGAAGCGCGGCATCTCGGTGACGGTTTATGACCACGGGGAGGGCGGGGGATGACCCGAGAGACCCATGCCAGTGATGTGCTGGTGCTGGGCGGAGCCGGTGTGGACACGATCGTGCAGGTGCCCGAGCTGCCCCTGCCGTATGCCGAAAGTTACATGATCGACTCCGGGATCCGTACCCGGGCCGGGCAGACCGGTGACTTCGTCGCGCTGGGCCTGGCCGCGCTCGGCCTGCGCACGCACCACCTCGACCTGCTCGGCGACGACCCCGAGGGCGACCTCGTGCGCGCCCTGCACCGCGAGCAGGGCATCGGCCTCACCGCGCTCCCAGGGCCCGCCGGGACCAAGCGGGCGGTCAACCTCGTCGGCCCCGACGGACGCCGGCTGTCGCTGTACGACACCAGCCGCGCCCACCCCGACGACCGCTTCCCCGAGGACACCCTGGGCGCGCTCGCCGCCGCGAGCCGGCACGTCCACGTGACCATCACCCACCCCTGCGCCCACGCCCTGCCGGCACTGCGCGCCACGGGCCTGCCCCTCTCCACCGACCTGCACGACTGGGACGGCGAGAACCCGTACCACGAGCCGTTCGCGTACGCGGCGGACGTCGTCTTCCTCTCCGCCTCCGCCCTCACCGACCCCGAGCGCACCATGCGGCGCATCGCCGAGCGGGGCCGGGCCGAGGTCGTCGTCGCCACCGCCGGGGCGGAGGGCGCCCATCTGCTGGCCGACGGCGAACTGACCCGGATACCGGCGGTGACGCCACCCGCGCCGGTGGTCGACTCCAACGGCGCGGGCGACGCCTTCGCCGCCGCGTTCCTCTACGGCCGCCTCACCGGCGAGCCGCCCGCGCGATGCGCCCTGTACGGCGCGGTCGCGGGGGCGTTCGCCTGCACCGTCCCGGCCGGCCGCGCGGACGCGATAGGCCGCGACGAACTGCTCGAGCGGGTGGCCGAACCGAGCCGGTGAGCCGGCCGGGGCCGCCGCGGGCATCGAGCCGGGACGTCAGCGCCCGTGGACGGTGTTCGTCGCCGCGATCTTCTTCCATGACTTCGGCTGGTGGACGACCGCCCTGGCCGCCCGGGCGAAGGACGCCGCGCCCGCCGCGGACGCGCCCGGCTTCGACGGCTGGAACAGCCAGGTGTCGAACAGCGCGGCCAGCGGCTTGCCCGAGACCTTCTCGGCGTACTTCTGGAAGTCGGCCACCGAGGCGTTGCCGTACGCGTGCTCCTTCGGCCAGCCCTTCAGAACGGCGAAGAACGCGTCGTCACCGATCTCGTCGCGCAGCGCCTGGATCGCCAGCGCGCCCCGGTCGTAGACCGCGATGTCGAACTGGCCGTCCGCGCCCGGGTCGCCCGGCTCGACGGTCCAGAACGCGTCGTCGGCCGGGTGCGAGTCGTACACGTAGTCGGCGAGTTGCCGCGTGGTGCCCTCGCCCTCGTGCTCGGACCACAGCCACTGCGCGTACCGGGCGAAGCCCTCGTTGATCCAGATGTCCTTCCAGCCCTTCAGCGACACGTCGTCGCCGTACCACTGGTGGGCCAGCTCGTGCACGACCACCGAGGTGTTGGAGCCGTTCGCGAACTGCCGGGGGCTGTAGTAGACGCGGGTCTGCGTCTCCAGCGCGTACCCGGTGGTCGTGTTGGGGACGTAACCGCCGGCCGAGGCGAACGGATACGGCCCGAAGTAGCCGCTGAGCCAGTCCACGATCTCCCCGGTGCGCTCCACGCTCGCCCGCGCGGCCCCGTCGTTGTCGCCGAGGTCCTTGCTGTAGGCGTTGACGACCGGCACCCCACCGTCCGAGGTGCTGGTCGTGATGTCGAACTTCCCGAGGGCGAGAGTGGCCAGATAGGTCGCCTGGGGCTTGTTCTGCCGCCAGTTGTAGCGGGTCCAGCCCAGCTTCGAACTGGTCGACTGCAGCGTGCCGTTGGAGATGGCCTGGGTGCCGTCCGGCACGGCCACCGACACGTCGTAGGTGGCCTTGTCGCTGGGATGGTCGTTGCTCGGGAACCACCACCAGGCGGCCTCGGGCTCGTCGGCGGCCACCGCGCCGTCGGGCGTGCGGTGCCAGGTGCTGAAGCCGTAGGCGCTCTTCGTCGACGGCACCCCGCTGTAGCGGACGACGACGGTGATCGGCGTCCCCTTGGCCAGCGGCGCCTTCGGCGTCACGACCAGCTCGTGCTGGCCCGAGTTCGTGAAGGACGCCTTGGCGCCGTTGACCCGCACCTCGCTCACGTCCAGCAGGAAGTCCAGGTCGAAGCTCGACAGGTCCTGCGTGGTCCTCGCCAGGATGGTGGCGGTGCCCTGCAGCTCGTCCGTGCTCGGCTGGTACTGCAGCCTCAGGTCGTAGTGCGAGACGTCGTAGCCGCCGTTGCCGTAGTTCGGGTAATAGGGGTCTCCGATGCCCGGAGCGCCGGGTGGGTAGCTCGCGGCCGATGCCGGGATCGCCAGCAGGAGGGAGGCCGCGGCCAGTGCGCCCGGCGCGATGATTCTGCGGTGCACGTCAGCTCCAAGTCGTCGGGACAGGAAGTCTGTTCGGAGCCTATGCAGCCACTGGGGCCCCAAACCTGTCCACGGCCCCTGCTGTCACACGATCGCCATTCGGCCGAAACGATCCCTTCGGCCGCCGGGAAGTCGTCTTCTGTACGGGAGTTGACGGGGAGTACGGTCCGCCCATGCCGAAACGCACGCGCTTCACGATCTGGAGACCGCTCGCGGCCGCGGCCGTCGCGGCCCTGACGGCCGCACTCCTCACCCCCACTGCCGCGCACGCCGCGCCCCGCCAGAGCCGGCCCGTCTACTCGTACGCACACGCCGTGCGCGAGTCCGTCTGGGTGGACACCGGCCTCGACGAGGACACCGACGGGAAGACCGACCGCGTCGCCGCCGACATCGTCCGCCCCTCCGAACCCGCCCGGCAGGGCCGCAAGGTGCCGGTCATCATGGACGCCAGCCCGTACTACTCCTGCTGCGGGCGCGGCAACGAGAGCCAGGTCAAGACGTACGACGCGCACGGCCACGTCGTCCAGATGCCGCTGTTCTACGACAACTGGTTCGTGCCCCGCGGCTACGCCTTCGTCGGCGTCGACCTGTCCGGCACCAACCGCTCCGACGGCTGCGTCGACGTCGGCGGGCGCTCCGACATCCAGTCCGCGAAGTCAGTCGTCGACTGGCTGAACGGCCGTGCCAAGGCGTACACGACACGGACCGGCACGCGAACCGTCAAGGCCACCTGGACCAACGGCCGGACCGGCATGATCGGCAAGAGCTGGGACGGCACCATCGCCAACGGCGTCGCCGCCACCGGCGTCAAGGGCCTGAAGACGATCGTCCCGATCAGCGGCATCTCCTCCTGGTACGACTACTACTTCGCCCAGGGCGCCGCGCTGTACGACGGCGGCCCCGACGAACTGGCCGGATACGTCGAGAGCGACCCGGCGCACGCCCACTGCGCGGCCGTACGGAAGAAACTCGCCGACGGCAGCCCGCGCAACGGCGACTGGACCCCGCTGTGGACCGAGCGGGACTACGTCAAGGACGCGGCCAAGGTGCGGGCCAGCGTGTTCCTCGTGCACGGCATGCAGGACCTCAACGTGCGCACCAAGCACTTCGGCCAGTGGTGGGACGCCCTCGCGAAGCACGGGGTGAAGCGCAAGATCTGGCTCTCCCAGACCGGCCACGTGGACCCCTTCGACTACCGGCGCGATGCCTGGGTCGACACCCTGCACCGCTGGTTCGACCACGAACTCCTCGGCTACGACAACGGCATCGACCGCGCGCCGATGGCCGACATCGAACGCCACCCCGACCAGTGGGTCACCTCCACGGTCTGGCCCCCGCACGACACCCGCGCCACCACCCTGCGCCCGGCCGCCGGCCCCCGGCCCGGCGTCGGCACCCTCGGCCTCGGCACGGGCACCGGCACCGGCACCGAGACGTTCACCGACGACCCGACGCTGAGCGAGACCGACTGGGCCGCGCACCTCACCACGCCCACACCGGAGAAGGCCGGCTTCCTCACCGCGCCGCTCACCCGCGACCTGCGGCTCGCCGGCACCTCCCGGGTGACCGTGACCGCCACCCCGACCACCACCACGGCCCATCTGTCCGCCGTCCTGGTGGACCTCGGCCCGGACACCATCCGCGACTACGCCGACAGCGCCGAGGGCATCACCACGCTCACCGACCGCACCTGCTGGGGCGCGAGCACGGCCGGGGACAGCGCCTGCTTCAAGAAGACCAAGGCGAAGACCACCAAGGTCGACTACACGGTGGTCAGCCGCGGCTGGGCCGACCTCGGCCACCACGCCTCCCTCGGCAAGGGCGTCCCGCTCACACCGGGCAAGGCCTACACGATGACCCTGTCCCTGGCGGCCACCGACCACGTCGTACCCAAAGGCCACCGGCTGGCGCTGATCGTCGCGGGCACCGACAAGGACCTCATCGACCCGCCGTCCACCAAGCCGACCCTCACGCTGGACCTCGCCCGTACGACCGCCCGGATCCCGCTCGTCGGCGGCGCGGGCGCCTTCGCCAGGGCCACGTCCGGCAGCGCGGCCGCCGTTCCCGTTCCCGCGGACCGGGTGCTGGACGGCGTCGGCGTGCCGGAAACGGTGACGCACATCCCGGCCGGCTGACCCTGCGGTGGCCCGGTTGCGGCGCGATCCGCCACCGGGCCACCCCTCACACTCCGGCCGGCCGGGGCCACGCCCTCACGTTCCGGCCAGTCCGGGCCGCGCTTCACGTTCCCTCCTGGCCGGGCCGCCCCTCACACTTCGGCCAACCCCACCCCTCAGACTCCGGCCAGTCCGGCCGCCTCCCGTGCGCACCCCCAGGCCACGGTGATCCCGGCGCCGCCGTGTCCGTAGTTGTGCACCAGCGTCCGCCCGCCCGGCAGCGCCTGCCGTTCCAGTCGTACGGCGTGCCGGGCGGGCCGCAGCCCGACCCGGTGGGCCAGCACCCGCGCCCCGGCGATCTCCGGACGGACCGCCGCGCACCGGGCGACGATGCCCGCCGCGATCGCGGGGTCCGGCTCCAGGGACCAGGCGTCCTCCTCCGCCGTACCGCCCAGCAGCAGGCCGTCCGGCTGCGGGATGAAGTACGTCGAGGTGTCGGAGGAGTGGGCGACCGACGTGTACCAGGTCGTGATTCCCGGGTTCTCCACCACGACCAGCTGCCCGCGCACCGGACGCACCCCGGGATCCGGCACCAGCGCACGCGCCCCCAGCCCCGTGCAGTTGACCACGGCCCGGGCCGGCACGGCGGCCAGGTCTGTCACCTCGCGCACCTCGACCGTGCCGCCCGCCTTCGCGAACCGCTCCCGCAGCCACGCCAGATGGACCGGCATGTCGATCACCGGCACCCGCGCCGCCAGCCCGTCGGCCACCGTCCGCAGCCCCGGCACCCGGCCCGCCCAGTCACCCAGACCGTCCAGCCGCGTCCCCTCGTGTACGCCCTCGACCAGGCGTACACCGGTCTCCTCGGGCCGGTCCGCCAACTCCTCGTACACGACCAGGGATTCCAGCGCCCAGGCGCCGACCAGCGGCTCGGGCTCGATCCGGTACGGCCACCACAGGCCGCCGGCGACCGCCGAGGTCGTGCGCTCGGCCGGTTCCCGCGTCCAGACCCGCACCCGCCGCCCCGACTCGGCCAGCACCACGGCCGTCGTCAGCCCGGCGATCCCGCCGCCGACCACGATCACTTCGTCACTCGACTCGCGCTCCACGCCAGGACGCTAACCGAATCTGTCATGCTGCGCTCACCCCCGTCCCCGCGTGGGGATACTCACAGCATGTCTGCCGCATACGCGACCTTCGGCCTGGCCCCGGCGACGCGCGCCGGCGGTGTCCTCGCCGACGGGGGCTACCAGGTCCACCGCGACTTCGTGGACTTCGTCGTCGACGGACGCCCGCTGCTGTTCCGGCTCTCCGACCTGGACGCCGTCTCCCCGCTCGCCTCCGACGTCCCGCCCGCCATCTTCACGGCGCACGTGCGCGGGCTGCTGCTGGAGGCCGAACCGCCGCTCCCGGACGGTCGGTTCGTGATCTACGGCTGCCCCGACTGCGAGGACCTGGGCTGCGGCGCGGTCACCGCCGTCATCGAACGGGACGGCGAGGACTACATCTGGCGGGACTTCGTCTGGCAGACCGACGAGCACGCCGACATGGAGCGCAACGGGTACCACGGCATCGGCCCCTTCCGGTTCCACGGCCCCGAGTACCGCGCCGCCCTGGCCGCCCTGCTCGCCGAAGCGGACGGACCGCCCGCGCCGCGCCGCCGGGTGCTGCTGATCGGCGCCCGTGTCGCCGTCCTCGCCAAGCTCGCCGCCGCGCTGCGCACCATCGGCATCGGCGCCGACATCACCCAGGACGCCGCCGGTGTCCCCGCCGAGGAACTGTGCGGCTACGACGCCGTCGCCTTCGGCCGTGCGGTCGGCGCGGCGGAACGGGCCGCCGTACGCGAGGCGTTCGAGCGTGCCGAAGTCGACGTCGCCTGGGTCGACGGGCTGGCCCCGATCATCCCGTTGCTCGTCGCGCAGATCGAGCACGCCCTCGACCGGGGCCCGGCGCGGCAGCGCCGGCTCACCGCCCTGGTCGCCGAAGGCGGCGCCGCGGACATCGAGGTGGCCTCCCCGTGCCGGGTCACGGTCACCGCGTACCGCCTGGACCGGCTCTACCGCACCCACACCCGGGTGGTCTTCGACGACATCCTGGAACCCGGCCGGCACCGCGTCCCGCTGGACCCGAAGGCGGTGAAGGGGGAGGCGTTCCTGGTGGCCAGGACCACAGGGAGCGTACTGGTGGAGCGGGTCGGGAGGTGACCGCGTGGGTCCGGCGGGGAGGTGGGCCGGTGCAGCCGCCAAGGCGGCGAGCCGGTGGAGCCGACGGGGCGTGGGGCGGTGAACGCGACGGGAACGTGGTCGGTGAAGCCGGCGGGGGCGTGGGACGGGGAGCCGACCGGAGAGGTGGAGCGAGCAGGTGGGCCCCGGGAGCGCGCCATGCCTCCACGGCGGGAAACCCCGCTGAGCACCGGCCGCCCCGGCCATTAGGATCGGTCTCCTGATGACTGCCACCCTCGTCGCCAAGAACCTCGCCGCCGGACACGGCGACCGCTCCCTCTTCTCCGGGCTCGACCTCGTCGTCGCGCCCGGCGACGTGATCGGACTGGTCGGCGCCAACGGCGCGGGCAAGTCCACGCTGCTGCGCCTGCTCGCCGGGCTGACCCCGCCCGAGCAGGGCGACCTCAGGCTCTCCCCGCCGACCGCGACGGTCGGCCACCTGCCGCAGGAGCCCGAGCGCAGGCCGGGGGAGACGGTCCGGGAGTTCCTGGCCCGCCGCACCGGCGTCGCCGAGGCGCAGCGCGTGATGGACGAGGCCACACAGGCGCTGGTCGACGGGGCGCCCGGCGCCGACGACGCCTACGCGATCAGCCTGGAGCGCTGGCTGAACCTGGGCGGCGCCGACCTGGAGGAGCGCGCGGAGGAGGTCGCCGACTCCCTCGGCCTCGCCGTGGACCTGGACCAGCCGATGACCGCCCTCTCCGGCGGCCAGGCGGCCCGCGCCGGCCTCGCCTCCCTCCTCCTGTCCCGCTACGACGTCTTCCTCCTCGACGAGCCCACCAACGACCTCGACCTCGACGGTCTGGAGCGCCTGGAGCGGTTCGTCTCCGGCCTGCGCGCGGGCACGGTCGTCGTCAGCCACGACCGCGAGTTCCTCACCCGCACGGTCACCAAGGTCCTCGAACTCGACCTCGCCCAGGGGCAGATCAACCTCTACGGCGGCGGCTACGACGCCTACCTGGAGGAGCGCGAGGTCGCCCGCCGGCACGCCCGCGAGGACTTCGAGGAGTACGCCGACAAGAAGGCCGCACTCCAGGACCGGGCCCAGATGCAGCGGTCCTGGATGGACAAGGGCGTCAAGAACGCCCGGCGCAAGGCGGGCAACGACAACGACAAGATCGGCCGCAAGTTCCGCAGCGAGGCCAGCGAGAAGCAGGCCGCCAAGGCCCGGCAGACGCAGCGGATGATCGAGCGCCTCGAGGTGGTCGAGGAGCCGCGCAAGGAGTGGGAGCTGCGGATGGAGATCGCGGCCGCCCCGCGCTCGGGCGCGGTGGTCGCGAGCCTGCGGGACGCCGAGGTCCGGCGCGGCGAGTTCACCCTGGGCCCGATGTCGTTGCAGATCGACTGGGCGGACCGGGTCGCGGTCACCGGAGCCAACGGCGCCGGCAAGTCCACCCTGCTCGGTGCGCTGCTGGGCCGCGTCCCCCTCGACTCCGGGCACGCCGCGCTCGGCTCGGGCGTCCTGGTCGGCGAGGTCGACCAGGCCCGCAAGCTGTTCCACGGCTCCGAGTCCCTGCACGACGCGTTCTGCGCGGCCGTCCCCGACACCGAGCCCGTCGAGGTCCGCACCCTGCTCGCCAAGTTCGGCCTGAAGTCCGACCACGTGCTGCGCCCGGCCGCGACCCTCTCCCCGGGCGAACGTACCCGCGCCGCCCTGGCCCTGCTCCAGGGCCGGGGGGTGAACCTCCTCGTCCTCGACGAGCCGACGAACCACCTCGACCTTCCCGCCATCGAGCAGTTGGAGGGTGCCCTCGACTCCTACGAGGGCACCCTCCTCCTGGTCACCCACGACCGCCGCATGCTGGACGCGGTCCGGGTCACCCGGCGCCTGGAGGTGGCCGCGGGCAAGGTCACGGAACGCTGACCGACCCCAGGTGCCGGCTCACATCCGGGTGACGCCGGCTCACATCCGGATGAGGCGTGCCCACATCCGGATGACGCATGCTCACGCCCAGATGTCCGGCCCGGGATCGCCGCCCGACGCCACCACGGCGAGCCGCTCCACGTAGTGCGTCCAGCCCTCCTTGTGCGCGGCACACGCCTCGGGGGAGGGCAGGTCCCGGTGAACCAGGCGCAGCAGCGTGCCCTCGGGGACCGGCTCCAGGGTGATCTCGACCGTCGAGGAGCCGGGCGGCACGGGCATCTCGCCCTCGGCCCAGCCCCAGGTGAAGACGAGGCGCTTGGGCGGGTCGATCTCGACGAAGCGGCCCTCGGCGATGTTGTCCCCGTTGACGCGCGTCCGATAGGCGCCGCCGGGCACGAAGCTGAACTCGCCGTCCTGGCCCATCCAGGACAGCCACTTGTCCCGGTCGGTGAAGAAGGAGAACACCGTCTCGGGGCGCGCCGCGATGCGCCGTTCCACGATGACCGCGTCGATGCTCACGCGTCCGTCCCTTCGGATCGTTCGGCCCGCTCCGCCGCCTCCGCGAGTTCGGCGAGCGTGTCCACCTTGGCGGACCACATGGACTGCAGATACGCCGCCAGCTGACCCAGCGCCTCCCGGTCGGCCCGGTAGAAGCGCTTCTTGCCGTCCTGGCGCAGCGTGACCAGGCCGGAGTCCCGGAGCACCTTGAGGTGCTGGGAGACCGCCCCGAACGTGACGTCGAACCGCTCGGCTATCTCACCCGCGGACAGCTCCACGTCCCACACCAGGCGCAGGATCTCGCGCCGTCGGGGTTCGGCGACCACCCGTACCGCATCCATGGAGGTCATTTTAGTCACCACTTGAATTTGCCTGGCGAGCTGAGTCATTTTAGTGTGGACTAAAACGAAGGCGCCGATCCCACCGGTACCACCGATCTCCACGGAGAGACCCCATGAACAACGCCCCGCACACCACCCTCCACCCCGCCATCCGCGAGTGCGCCGACGCCGTCGCCGTGCTCGCCGGCGGTATCAAGGACGACCAGCTGCAGGACCGCACCCCGTGCGAGAAGTACTCCGTCGCCGAGCTGGTCGACCATCTCGGCGCGACGCTCCAGTCGTCGGCGCGGGCCGCCCGCAAGGAGGCACAGCCCGGCGGGGGCGCCACCCCGGCCGTCTCCCCGCAGGCGCTCGCCGACTCCGCGAGCCTGGCCGCCGCGGCCTGGGCCGACCCGGCCGCGTACGACGGGACGACGGAGTTCGGCCCGGGGGAGTTGCCGGCCGTCCTGGCCGCCTCGATCACCCTGCAGGAACTCGCCCTGCACGGCTGGGACCTGGCGCGCGCCACCGGTCAGCCGTTCGGCGTCAGCGAGGAGACCGCCCGGGTTGCGCTCGGCGTGGTCGAGCAGATCGCCGAGCAGGCCCGGAGCAACGGCGGCTACGGTCAGGCCGTGCCGGTGGCCGAGGACGCGCCGGCCTTCCAGCGGGCACTCGGCGTCAGCGGACGCAATCCCGGCTGGAACGGCTGAGCGTCCCAGGGCGACGTCCCGCGGGAAGGCGAGTGACCTGAATGACGATCGACGAGACGGCGGAGCGTGTCATCGCGCTGCCGCCCGAGCGGGTGGCCGCGTACGCCATGGACTGGCGGCACGACCCGGAGTGGACCCAGGGCATCCGCACCGCGGAACTGACCGGAGAGGCGGAGGCGGGAGGCTTCGGCGTCGGCGCCGAGGTCACCCGCACCGCCTACTTCCTCGGGCGGCGTATCGACTACGTGCTGCGCGTCGCGGCGTACGACCCGCCGAGGCTGCTGGACATGGTGTCCGTCGCGGGGCCGATGCCGATGCACGTCACCTACTCCTTCGACGCGCACCCGCGAGGCACCCTGGCCCGCATCCGGGTCCGGGGCGACTCCGGCCCCCTCTACCGGCTGGCCGACCCGATCATGGCCAGAAAGGTGCGCTCGTCCATCGGCAAGGACCTGCGGGACCTGGAACGCCTGCTGACGCGGTGACGGGGACGCTGCGGGTCAGGTGGTGACACCGAAGGGCGTGACTTCCAGCTTTTCGTCGCAGGGGAGGATGTTCTTCGTGGGTGCCAAGGTCAGCGGCCGGGAGTCGCCGGGCAGCCGTATGTCCACTCCGAAGGGGGGCTCGAGGTCGATACCGCAGTACGGCCAGGCCAGCTTGAACGAGGTCGTGCGACCCGGGGCGAGGGACACCTCGGGCGGGGGCACCGCTCGGGACCGGGTGACCTTGAACGGGCGGGTGCCCGAGGTGCTCTCCGGCCCGTTGTGGCAGCCCGGGGGGTCGGCCGTCGTGCAGGCGTGGAGGGTGCCGTCACCGAAGAAGGTGAGGCCGGGCCACCCCCTCAGTCGGCAGGCCGAGGCTGAGCGATTGCGCAACACGATCTGCGTGGCGTACCACATCGCCTGGCCGCGGTCGTACGCACCGGCCGGTCCCTCCGAAGCCGCCAGGTCGCGCGACGTGCAGTCGGGGGCGGTCGAGGTCGTGGTGCGAGACCGGGTGTTCGAGGGGGCGGCCGCCCGGCTCGAAGCCGGCGTCTCGGCGGCGTCGGTCGCCTTGGCGGAGCGGCGAGCGGGGGAGGCCGGCGTCGCGGCAGTACCGGGCCGCGCTCTCGTCCCGTGACTGGCCTGCGTGTCGGGGACGGAATAGTGAAGGCCCGAATCACAGGCCACGGTTGCGGCCATCAGCAGCCCGGCCACCAGGACATGTCTCCCACCCCGCATGCGCATGACGTGAACGCTATGCACGATCACGGCGAACGCACAGATACGAGGGTGATCCGACGGATCCCTTTCGTCTCTCGTTCACCGACCGCCCCGCTCGGCCTCCTTCGCCGCACGCTCCACCCGCTCGACGTGCCCGGGGTCGAAGGGGGCCGTGTTGAGCCCGTTCGGGCGCTGACCCGTGGTGCCGTCGATCAACTCCCGCACGATGTCGGCGTGTCCGGCGTGCCGCTGGGTCTCGGCGACCATGTGGGTGAGCACGCGGTGCAGGGTCTGCTCGGTGCCCTGGCTGCCCGGGATCCGGCCGACCGCGTCCAGCGTTAGCGAGGCGATCGTCTCGTCGGAGTGCGCCCATGCCCGCCGGTACGCCCCGACGATCTCCTCCCGGGTCTCCTCGGGCCGCGCCCACAGGTCGGAGTCGGGCTCCGCGTCGCCGGTGATCCACAGGGGCGTCCCGGCGAAGGGCCGGCCGAACGTCGCCCCGAAGTACAGGGCCTCGGCCCCGGTGAGGTGTTTGACCAGGCCGAGCAGATTGGTCCCGGTCGGGGTCAGCGGGCGCCGGACGTCGTACTCCGACAGACCCTCCAACTTCCAGAGCAGGACGTCACGGGCGTCCTGGAGGTACACCCGCAGGTCGTCCTTGGGATCCGATGCAGTCATGCGGCAAGTCTGCCGATGGGGTGATCACCGGACACGTGATTTTTGCGCCCCGGGCAGGCGGCGGGCACCGCCCGGTCGGGCAAGGGGGCGGGCGAGGCGTGCCGTACGCCTCGCCCGCCCCACGGGCTCAGCTGCGCCCGTCCTTCGGGTTCAGCAGGCCCGCCCGGCGCAGGGCGTCCGCCATCGCGCTGTTGGCCGGGGCCGGTGCCTGACGGCCGCCCCGGTCACCGCCACGGCCCTGCCGCTGGCCCTGTCCGCCCTGCCCCTGCCGCTGGCCCTGGCCCTGGCGCTGCTGGGGCGGGCGGGCGCCGCCGCCCCGCTGCCGGCCGCCGCCCTGGCCCTGCGGGGTGGCCTCGTCGTCCAGCCGGAGCGTCAGCGCGATCCGCTTGCGCGGGATGTCCACGTCCAGGACCTTCACCTTGACGATGTCACCGGGCTTCGCGACGTCGCGCGGGTCCTTGACGAACGTCTTCGACATCGCGGAGACATGGACGAGTCCGTCCTGGTGGACGCCGATGTCCACGAACGCCCCGAAGGCCGCCACGTTCGTGACCACGCCCTCCAGGATCATCCCGGCGGACAGATCGGAGATCTTCTCCACGCCCTCCTTGAAGGTGGCCGTCTTGAACGCGGGACGCGGGTCGCGGCCCGGCTTCTCCAGCTCCTTGAGGATGTCGGAGACGGTCGGCAGACCGAAGGTGTCGTCCACGAAGTCCACCGGCCGCAGCGAGCGCAGCACTCCCGTGTTCCCGATGAGGGAGGCGACCTCCTGGCCCGTGGTCTTCACCATGCGGCGGACCACCGGGTAGGCCTCCGGGTGCACGCTGGAGGAGTCCAGCGGGTCGTCGCCGCCCCGGATGCGCAGGAAGCCCGCGCACTGCTCGTACGCCTTCGGGCCGAGCCGCGCCACCTTCTTCAGCTCGGAGCGCGACCGGAACGGCCCGTTCGCGTCCCGGTGGGCCACGATGTTCTCGGCGAGACCGGAGGAGATGCCGGACACCCGCGAAAGCAGCGGCACGGACGCGGTGTTGACGTCCACGCCGACGCCGTTCACACAGTCCTCGACCACCGCGTCCAGCGAGCGCGACAGCTTCACCTCGGACAGGTCGTGCTGGTACTGGCCGACGCCGATCGACTTCGGGTCGATCTTCACCAGCTCGGCCAGCGGGTCCTGCAGCCGGCGGGCGATGGAGACCGCGCCGCGCAGCGAGACGTCCATGCCGGGCAGCTCCTGCGAGGCGTACTGCGACGCCGAGTACACGGAGGCGCCCGCCTCGGACACCATCACCTTCGTGAGCTTCAACTCCGGGTGCTTGGAGATCAGTTCACCGGCGAGCTTGTCGGTCTCCCGGGACGCCGTGCCGTTGCCGATGGCGACCAGCTCGACCGCGTGCTCCTTGGCCAGCCGCGCCAGCTTGGCGATCGCCTCGTCCCACTTGTTGGCCGGGACGTGCGGGTAGATCACGTCCGTGGCGACCACCTTGCCGGTGGCGTCGACCACGGCGACCTTCACACCCGTACGGAAACCGGGGTCCAGGCCCAGCGTCGCGCGCGTGCCGGCCGGCGCGGCCAGCAGCAGGTCGCGCAGGTTCGCCGCGAACACGTTGACGGCCTCGTCCTCGGCGGCCGTACGCAGCCGCAGGCGCAGGTCGATGCCGAGGTGGACGAGGATCCGGGTGCGCCAGGCCCAGCGGACCGTGTCGGTCAGCCACTTGTCGGCCGGGCGGCCCCGGTCGGCGATCCGGAACTTCGAGGCGACGATCCCCTCGTACGACGACGGGCCCTCCGTGGGCTCCTCGGGCTCCAGGACGAGGTCCAGGACCTCCTCCTTCTCACCGCGCAGCATCGCCAGGATCCGGTGCGAGGGCAGCTCGGTGAACGGCTCGGCGAACTCGAAGTAGTCGGCGAACTTGGCGCCCGCCTCCTCCTTGCCCTCCCGCACCTTCGCGGCCAGCCGCCCGCGCACCCACATGCGCTCGCGCAGCTCGCCGATGAGGTCGGCGTCCTCCGAGAACCGCTCGGTCAGGATCGCCCGCGCGCCGTCCAGGGCGGCCTGCGGATCGGCGACGCCCTTGTCGGCGTCCACGAACGCGGCGGCCGCGGCCAGCGGCTCGACGGTCGGGTCGCCCAGCAGCCCCTCGGCGAGCGGTTCGAGCCCCGCCTCGCGCGCGATCTGCGCCTTGGTGCGCCGCTTCGGCTTGTAGGGGAGGTAGATGTCCTCCAGCCGCGCCTTGGTCTCGGCGCCCCGGATCCGCGCCTCCAGCTCCTCGGTGAGCTTGCCCTGCTCGCGCACCGACTCCAGGATCGCGGCCCGCCGCTCCTCCAGCTCCCGCAGATAGCGCAGCCGCTCCTCGATCGTGCGCAGCTGCGCGTCGTCGAGCATCTCGGTGGCTTCCTTGCGGTAACGGGCGATGAAGGGCACCGTCGAACCGCCGTCGAGCAGCTCCACCGCGGCCTTCACCTGCCGCTCCCGTACGCCGAGCTCCTCGGCGATCCTGCCTTCGATGGACCCTACTTCGAGGGACTCGGGTGTCGTCACGATCCCGTACCGCCTTCTCCACGTCAGCTTGCGCGGCAATTGTGGCAGGTGACACCGACAACCGGGGTGAAGGGGCCGCCCGAGTCCGCGACGGGCCGCGAACCAATGGACACGTGCCGCGAGGCGGTGGAGGCCGGCCTCGTGGCAGTAAAGGTGGGAAACGCAGCATTGCCGCCATCCCCGAACCCGCGAAGAATCGGTGGCATGACGCAGCGAACCGTCCTCGTCGTGCTCTTCGACGACGTGCAGAGCCTGGATGTCACGGGCCCGGTGGAGGTCTTCGCGGGAGCGGAGCTGAGCTGCCCGGGCTCGTACCGCATCCGCACGGCCTCCCTGGACGGCGGCCCCGTGCGCACCTCCAGCGGCCTGACCCTCGTACCGGACACCGCGCTGGCCGACGCACCCGAGCCGCACACCCTGCTCGTCCCCGGCGGCCGGGGCACGCGCCGCCCCGACCCGCGCCTGACGGACTGGCTGCGCGCGCACGCGCCCCGCGCCGAGCGGCTGGTCTCGGTGTGCACCGGCGCGATCCTGCTGGCCGAGGCGGGCCTGCTGGACGGCCGCCGGGCCACGACCCACTGGGCGTACTGCGACACGCTCGCGCGCGGCCACCCGGCCGTCGAGGTCGACCCCGAGCCGATCTACGTCCGCGACGGCGAGGTCTCCACCTCGGCCGGCGTCACCTCCGGGATCGACCTGGCCCTCGCCCTGGTCGAGGAGGACCTCGGCCGCGACGTCGCCCTGACCGTCGCCCGCCACCTGGTCGTCTTCCTGCGCCGGCCCGGCAACCAGGCGCAGTTCAGCGCCCAGCTCGCCGCCCAGACCGCGCGGCGCGAACCCCTCCGGGAGGTCCAGCGGTGGATCACCGAACACCCCGCCGGTGACCTGACCGTCGAGTCCCTCGCCGCCCGCGCCCGGCTCTCGCCCCGCCACTTCGCCCGCGCCTTCCGGGACGAGACCGGCATGACACCCGGCCGCTACGTCGACCGGGTCCGCCTCGAACACGCCCGCCGGCTCCTGGAGGACACCTCCGGCGGAGTCGAGGAGGTGTCCCGCGCCAGCGGCTACGGCACCCCCGAGGCCATGCGCCGCGCCTTCGTCAAGGCGCTGGGAACCGCCCCGGCGGAGTACCGCCGCCGCTTCCGCCCCGCGCATCTCGACCGCATGCGCACACCGACCGGATAAACGCAGACACCACCAGATGAGGGAAGCACCATGCCGATGAACGAGAAAGCCCCGCAGATCGCGATCGTCCTCTACGACCGCTTCACCGCCCTCGACGCCGTCGGCCCGTACGAGACGCTCGGCCGTCTGACCGGCGCGGAGACCGTCTTCGTCGCCGAACGCACCGGCCCCGTCCGCACCGACACCGGAAACCTCGCGCTCACGGCCGACCGGACCCTCGCCGAGGTGCCGAGTCCCGACATCGTGGTCGTCCCGGGCGGCCCCGGCCAGAGCGAGCAGATGGAGAACGAGGTCCTGCTGTCCTGGCTGCGCGGCGCCGACGCCACCAGCACCTGGACGACCTCGGTGTGCACCGGGTCGCTGCTGCTGGCCGCCGCCGGACTGCTCGACGGCCGCCGCGCGACCTCGCACTGGCTGGCTCTCGACCTGCTGAAGGAGTTCGGCGCCCGGCCGACCGGGGAGCGGGTCGTGTTCGACGGCAAGTACGTCACCGCCGCCGGAGTCTCCTCCGGGATCGACATGGGCCTCACCCTGCTCGGCCGGATCGCCGGTGACGAACACGCCCAGGCCGTCCAGCTGTTGACCGAGTACGACCCGCAGCCGCCCTACGACGCCGGCTCCCCGGAGAAGGCGCCCGCGCACCTCGTGGAGGAATTCCGCAAGGGCAGCCGCTTCATCCTGACCTAGGCAGGCTACTTGGGCACGCTCCAGGTGAAGCGCGGCTGCCTGCGCTCCAGGAAGGCGGCGACCCCCTCCGCGGTGTCGCCGCTGCCGCGCGCCTGCTCCGCCCAGTGGGCGTCCCGGTCGGTGCGGCCGTTCGCGAACTCCTTCGCGGCCGCCTGGGTGAGCTGGGAGCGGGACACCAGGACCCGGCTCAACTCCGCGACCCGCTTGTCGAGTTCGCCCTCGGGCAGCACCTCGTCCACGAGCCCGGTGCGCAGGGCCCGGTCGGTGTCGATCAACTCGCCCGAGAACAGCAGGTACTTGGCGGTGGCGGGACCCACCAGCGACACCAGCCGCCGGGTCGAGGACGCCGGATAGACGATGCCGAGCTTGGCCGGGGTCACCCCGAACAGGGCCCCCTCCTCCGCCAGCCGCAGATCACAGGCCGCCGCCAGCTGGGACCCGCCGCCCACACAGTGGCCCCGGATCGCGGCGAGGGTCGGCTTGGGGAACGCGGCGAGGGCCTCCTCGGCGGCGACGGCCAGCGTCTGCGCCTCCTCGGGTGAGCCCTGGAGCGTGGAGATGTCGGCACCGGCGCAGAAGGTCCCGCCCTCGCCGGTGAGCACCAGCGCCCGTACGCCGGGGTCGGCGGCCAGGGTCTCCAGCAGCGGGGGCAGGGACCGCCACATCGCGGCCGTCATCGCGTTGCGCTTGGCCGGGTGGCGGATGACGACCGTGGCGACGGAGTCGGTGACCTGGTGCGACAGCTGGGGCTCCATGGCCGGGATGGTATCGGCCCCCCTGTGAGGGTGCTGAGTGACCTTCGTCCCGCCCTCCGATGCGTCACGACCGCCGCCAAGGGGGACAACAAGAGAGAAGAGGAGAGAAAAGAAGGGAAAAGAAGGGAAAAGGAGAGAAGGGGGCGAACGGGGGCGGTCAAGGAGGTGGCCATGGCCAGGTCCGGGAAGCCCCGGAGCGCGGCGGGGAGGCTGCGCCGCGGGTTCAGCTGGCTCGCGGTGCTCGGTGTGGTGCTCGTGCTCGCGGGGCTCGTCGGCCTCGTCTACGCCGGCGTGGCCACGCTGACCTCGATGCTCCTGTTCGGGTGGCTGCTGCTGATCGGCGGGGCGGTCGGACTGCTGCACGCCGTCCAGGCCCGCGGCACGAGCTACTTCTGGCTCGGCGTGGTCGTCGCCGCCCTGAACATCGCGGCCGGTGTCGTCGTCATCCGCATGCCCCACGCGGCGGCCGCCGCCCTCACCATGTTCGCCGCCCTGCTGTTCCTCTCCGCCGGCCTCTTCCGGCTGGTCGGCAGCCTGGTGGTGCGCGGCCCCCAGTTCGGCTGGACGCTCCTGCTCGGCGCCTTCGACCTGCTGCTGGGCATCCTGGTCCTCGGCTCCTGGCCGAGCAGCAGCCAGTACGTCATCGGCGCCTTCTTCTCGCTCGCCCTGCTCTTCGACGGGCTCGGCCTGATCGCCACCGGGTACGGTGGCCGCCGTGTCGTCGGGCTCGTGGACGAGGGGTCCCCGGCCAAACCCGTACAACACGAATAGTTCGTGAACCGGCGCCGTGGGGGACAGGAAACAGTCCCTCCCGTGACCATGTCATACGCCAACGGTCAGATCCGTTCGATACCGGCTGACTTCTGTTCAGACATCCGGAGTGGCGTGGATCGTTACCAACACTCGACGTGTGGTGACAATCGAGCGCGAGGGTGGCGACCGGACGATGGACAACCACGGGCGCGGGGGCGTTCCGCGCCCAGCGGGGGGCGCCGAGCGGCCGCCCGATCCACTGCCGTACGAGGGCGTGTGGCGGTTCACCGCGACCGCCGTGGACGCCTCGGTGCCGCAGGCGCGGCACGCCGTGCGTGACCTGCTGCTGCGCCAGGGCGTACCGGTCTCCGACGACGTGGTGCACGGCCTTCTGCTGATCGTCTCCGAGCTGGTCACGAACGCGGTCAGGCACGCGGCGCTGCTGTCGCCGATGCTCGCCGTGGAAGTGGCCGTCGGGGCCGAGTGGGTGCGGGTGTCCGTGGAGGACAACCACCCGTACCGCCCGACCGCCCTGGAGGCCGACCACGGCCAGACCGGCGGGCGGGGCCTGCTGCTGGTCCGTGAGGTGGCCCGGGAGGCGGGCGGGGTGGTCGACGTCGAGCACACGGCGAGCGGCGGCAAGGTGATCTGGGCCGCCCTGCCGCTCAAGCCCGCGACGCTGCCGTAGCGGCCCGCGGCGAGGCCGCCGCAGCGCGCGGTACCGCAGGCTGCCTGGCGCGCAGTACCGCGACGCTGCCGTGGCGCGTCGTATCACGTCGCTGCCGTGGCGCCCGTACCGCTTCGCTGTCGTGGCGCGCCCTGTGGCGTTGCTGTCGTGGCGTACCCGGCCGCGACGCCGCCGTGGCCGGCCGGGGCTACCAGCCCGCGGACGTGCCTGTCAGTTCCCTGATCGCCGGGCGGGCGGCGTCCAGCACGGTCATGAACCACGCCGAGAACGGGTCCCGGGCGTGCCGCTCGGCCAGCTCGGCGGCCGTCACGAAGGCGGTCGAGGCGACCTCCTTCGGGTCCGGCGCGGGCGGCGCCTGCACCAGGCCGACGAACAGGTGGTTGAACTCCTGCTCGACCAGGCCCGAGGCCGGGTCCGGGTGGTTGTAGCGGACCGTGCCCGCCTCGGCCATCAGCGACGGGGAGACACCCAGCTCCTCGTACGTCCGCCGGGCCGCCGCCGCGAAGGGCGCCTCACCGGGGTAGGGGTGACCGCAGCAGGTGTTGGACCAGACACCGGGGGAGTGGTACTTGCCGAGCGCCCGCTGCTGGAGCAGCAGCCGGCCCTGCTCGTCGAAGAGGAACACCGAGAACGCGCGGTGCAGCTGCCCCGGCGGCTGATGGGCGGCGAGCTTCTCCGCGGTGCCGATCGTCACGCCCTTCTCGTCGACCAGTTCCAGCAAAATCGCCTCTGCGGTGCCGTTCGACGAGCTGTGCGTCTCGGTGGCAGGTGTGATCGGCATACCCATCCTTCGCCTCGGTCTTCGCAACCCCAAGTCTGCCGTACGAATCCGGCACTCCCGGCACTTCCCGGCACGTCCGCATGTCCGGCGCGCCGGGGCGACGGAAGGGGGATCCGGTAGATCATCGTGCCCCTCGCCGGACCCCGGGAATCGTCTCGGGGTGCCGAACACCAGAGCGTGCCCTCAGCGGCGCGCGCACTCCTCGGCGTGCCCTCAGTGGCACAACCGCGACTCGTGCTCGGCGTGTCCGCTCGGCTCCAGTTGGAAGGTGCAGTGCCCCACGTCGAAGTGGTCGCCCAGGCAGCCCTGCAGCTCGTGCAGCATCTTCTCGTGGCCTATGGCGTTGAGCACGTCCGAGCTGACCACCACATGGGCGGAGAGCACGGGCATGCCGGAGGTGATCGTCCAGGCGTGCAGATCGTGGACGTCCTCGACACCGTCCAGGTCGAGGATGTGGGCCCGGACCTCCGCCATGTCGACGTTCTTCGGGGCCGCCTCCAGCAGCACGTCCAGCGTCTCGCGCAGTAGCTTGAACGTCCTCGGGACGATCATCAGACCGATGACCAGCGAGGCGATCGGGTCGGCGGGCTGCCAGCCGGTCGCCAGGATCACGGCCGCCGAGATCAGCACCGCCACCGAGCCCAGCGCGTCCGCGGCGACCTCCAGGAAGGCGCCGCGCACGTTCAGGCTCTCCTTCTGCCCGCGCATGAGCAGCGTGAGCGAGACCGAGTTCGCGACCAGGCCGATCAGACCGAACACGATCATCAGGCCGCCGCGGGTGTCCGCGGGGGTGACGAACCGCTGGATCGCCTCGTACAGGACGTATCCGCCGACGCCGAGCAGCAGCAGACAGTTGGCCAGGGCGGCGAGGATCTCCGCGCGGGCGTAGCCGAAGGTGCGGTTGGTGCTCGGCGGGCGGCCCGCGAAGTGGATGGCGAGCAGCGCCATGCCGAGGCCCACCGCGTCGGTCGCCATGTGGGCCGCGTCCGCGATCAGGGCGAGCGAGTCCGCGAGCAGACCGCCGACGATCTCGACGACCATGATCGTGAGCGTGATGCCCAGCGCCGCCCGCAGCCGGCCGCGATAGGCCGCCGCGGCCGTACCGGTCGGCGGGGCATGGGTGTGCGCATGCCCGTGGTCGTGCCCTGCCCCCATGAGAACTCCGCCTTCCGTCGTGCGCTTGGCTCACAGTGAACTACTGGCGGGGGGTATCGGGCAACGCGGCACTGAACACCGTTGTCATGTGCCCTGGCCTGCGCAAACGATCAGCAGGTCAGCCCGAATCGGAGGCGCACCCGGCGTGGCGCGCGGGCGCACGCGCCGCGGCGCGTCGGCTCACGCGCAGCGGTGCGTCTGCTCACGTGCCGTGGTGCAGCTGCCAGCCCTGCCAGGCCGACGTGACCATCTCGCGCACCCCGCGGCGGGCGCGCCAGCCCAGCACCTCGGCGGCCCGCTCGGTCGACGCCACCGCGCGCGGCGCGTCCCCCGGGCGGCGCCCCTCCACGACGGGCGGTCGGCCGTCGCCGGTGACCTTCCCGATGACCGTGATCAGCTCGCGCACGGAGACACCCTCGCCGCGGCCGACGTTCAGCGTGAGATCCCCCACGAGGTCCCCGTCGGCGAGCCGCCGCGCGGCCGCGAGATGCGCCTCGGCGAGATCGGCCACGTGAATGTAGTCACGCACACAGGTTCCGTCCGGCGTGGGGTAGTCGGCGCCGAGGATCCGCGGGGCCTCGCCGCGCGACAGCCGGTCGAAGACCATCGGCACGATGTTGAACACACCGGTGTCCGCGAGTTCCGGCGCGGCCGCGCCCGCCACGTTGAAGTAGCGCAGGCACACCGTGGAGATCCCATGAGCCTGTCCCGCCGCCCGCACCAGCCACTCCCCGGCCAGCTTGGTCTCGCCGTACGGGTTCACCGGCACGCACGGGGTGTCCTCGGTGATCAGGTCCACGTCCGGGTTGCCGTAGACGGCCGCCGACGAGGAGAACAGCAGCCGCCGGATGCCCGCGTCGGCGATCGCGTCCAGCAGCGTGGCCAGGCCGCCGACGTTCTCCCGGTAGTAGCGGGTGGGCTCGGCCACCGACTCGCCGACCTGCTTGCGCGCCGCGAGGTGCACGACGCCCGTCACCTCGTGCTCGGCGAAGACCCGCTTGAGCAGGTCCCCGTCCAGGGTCGAGCCCTCGACGAGCGGGACGCCCGCCGGGAGCCGCTCGGGCACGGCGGCCGAGAGGTCGTCCAGCGCCACGACCCGCTCCCCGGCGCCGGCCATGGCGTGTGCCACATGTGCTCCGATGTAACCGGCTCCGCCGGTGATCAACCACGTCATGGTCGTCCACCCTATGCGGAGGTCCCGCGCCCCTTCGGGGCGCTTCGCCCGATTCTGGGCCGACGGGTTTGTGGGGCGGGCCCCGGATCCCTGATGATGATCGCGGCAAAGGCCCGGGCAGCCCCCGTGGGCCGGCCCGTGAACGGCCGGTGAACACGTGCTTCCGCCCATCGGATACCCTCTGCCGACATGCCGCCCGGGTGCCGCAGGCAGGGGCGCCCCATCACGCAGAAGACCGGCGCCTCCGCGCCGGCACCCAGGGAGTGAGTTCGGTTGTCGACCGCCATCGTCACCGGTCAGCCGGTCCCCGGATCGTCGCTCGAGAACGATCTGCGGTCGCTCGGCTTCGACGTGCGCGTGGCCGGTGACGCCGCCGAGACGGAGACCCTGCTCGCGGCCGTGCCCGCCGACCGGCGCGTGGCCCTGGTCGACGCCCGCTTCGTGGGCCACCGGCACGCGCTGCGCCTCGCCCTGACCGACCCCCGCTTCCCGCTCGCCGCCGTCACCGGCGCCGTCACCGCCCAGCCCGACGCCCGGCGGACGCTGACCCAGGCCCTGGCCCGCGAGACCTCCGCGAGCGGTGCCTCCCCGGAGCTCTCCGCGCAGGGCGGCGCCGCCACGGTCGCCGTGGACAGCCTCGCCGACCGCGTCGTCACCGCCCTCGACGCCGACGGCGCCGAGGTGTACCGCCCCGAGCTGGGCAGCCTGGTCGCCGCCGTCCCGGCCGACCCCCAGGACCGTAACGAGGCACGGCAGGCCGTCGCAGCCGTCGACGACGAGGCCGTACGCCTGAAGTCGGCCGTGAAGTCCCGCGACGGCTTCTTCACCACGTTCTTCATCAGCCCGTACTCGCGCTACCTCGCCCGCTGGTGCGCCCGCCGGGGGCTGACCCCCAACCAGGTCACCACCGCCTCCCTGCTCACCGCGCTCATAGCGGCGGGCTGCGCGGCGACGGGCACGCGCGGCGGGTTCGTCGCGGCCGGTGTGCTGCTGATCGCCTCGTTCGTGCTCGACTGCACCGACGGTCAGCTCGCCCGCTACGCCCTGAAGTACTCCACCCTCGGCGCCTGGCTGGACGCCACCTTCGACCGGGCCAAGGAATACGCCTACTACGCCGGTCTCGCCCTCGGCGCATCGGCCGCGAGCGGCAGTGGGGGAGGCGATGACGTGTGGGTCCTCGCGCTCGGCGCGATGATCCTGCAGACCTGCCGGCACGTCGTGGACTTCTCCTTCACCGAGGCCAACCACGACGCCACCGCCAACACCAGCCCCACCGCCGCCCTCTCCGACAAGCTCGACAACGTCGGCTGGACGGTCTGGGTGCGGCGGATGATCGTGCTGCCGATCGGCGAGCGGTGGGCGCTGATAGCCGTCCTGACCGCGGCCACCACCCCCCGGATCACCTTCACCGTGCTGCTCGTCGGCTGCGCCCTCGCGGCCACGTACACCACGGCGGGGCGCGTGCTGCGCTCGGTGACGCGGAAGGCACGGCGCACCGACCGGGCCGCGCAGGCGCTCGCCGGTCTCGCGGACAACGGGCCGCTCAGCGCGCTGCTCGCGCGCCTCGTACGCGGCCGGTCCGCCTACCTGGCACCGCTCAGCGCCGCCCTGGGCGCGGCCTCGATGCTCCTCGGGTCCTGGCAGCTGGGGGCGAGCTGGTGGCTCGTGCTCCTGGCCGGCGCCTACGTCCTGTTCTCCGCCGAGGCCCTCGCCCACCCCCTCAAGGGCGCCCTCGACTGGCTCGTCCCGCCGCTCTTCCGCGCCGCCGAGTACGGCACCGTGCTCATCCTCGCGGCCAAATCGGGGGTGAACGGAACCCTTCCTGCGGCTTTCGGCCTGGTGGCCGCCGTCGCCTACCATCACTACGACACGGTGTACCGCATCCGCGGCAACGCCGGAGCGCCTCCGGCCTGGCTGGTGCGCGCCATCGGGGGGCAGGAAGGGCGGACGCTGCTCGTCACCGTCCTGGCCGCGCTGCTCACCGCCTCGCAGTTCACGGTCGCGCTCACGGTCCTCGCCGTGTACGTGGCCCTGGTGGTGCTCGTCGAGAGCATCCGCTTCTGGGTCGCCGCCCACAAGGGTGGCGCGCCCGCCGTACACGATGAAGGAGAAACCGCATGATCGGCCTCGTGCTGGCGGCCGGCGCCGGACGGCGACTGCGCCCCTACACCGACACCCTCCCCAAGGCCCTGGTGCCGGTGGGCCCCGAAGGCGCGGAGGACTCGATCACGGTGCTCGACCTCACCCTCGGCAACTTCGCCGAGGTGGGCCTCACCGAGGTCGCGATCATCGTCGGTTACCGCAAGGAGGCCGTGTACGAGCGCAAGGAGGCGCTGGAGGCGAAGTACGGCCTGAAGCTCACCCTGATCGACAACGACAAGGCCGAGGAGTGGAACAACGCCTACTCCCTGTGGTGCGGCCGTGACGCCCTCAAGGACGGTGTGATCCTCGCCAACGGCGACACCGTCCACCCGGTCTCCGTCGAGAAGACGCTGCTCGCCGCCCGCGGCAACGGCCAGAAGATCATCCTCGCCCTCGACACGGTGAAGAAGCTCGCCGACGAGGAGATGAAGGTCGTCGTGGACCCCGCCAAGGGCGTCCAGAAGATCACCAAGCTGATGGACCCGGCCGAGGCCACCGGCGAGTACATCGGTGTCACGCTCATCGAGGGGGAGGCCGCGGAGGAGCTGGCCGACGCCCTGAAGACCACGTTCGAGCGCGACCCCGACCTCTACTACGAGGACGGCTACCAGGAGCTCGTCAACCGCGGCTTCAAGGTCGACGTGGCGCCGATTGGCGACGTCCAGTGGGTCGAGATCGACAACCACGACGACCTCGCCCGCGGACGGGGCATCGCGTGCCAGTACTGACGCGGCTCATCCCGTCGCCGGTCGTCGTCGACATCCGGCCGGGGGCACTCGATGATCTGGCGACGATCCTGTCCGACCAGCGCATCGCGCCCTCCGGCCGGCTCGCCTTCGCGATAAGCGGCGGTTCCGGTCGGCTGCTGCGCGAGCGGTTCGCCCCGGCCTTTCCCGAGGCGGACTGGTTCGACGACGCGGACGGCACCATCGACGGTGCCGTCCGGCTCGCCGACTCCATCAAGAAGGCCGGTCACTTCGACGCCGTGATCGGCCTCGGCGGCGGCAAGGTCATCGACTGCGCGAAGTACGCCGCGGCGCGTGTGGGCCTGCCGCTGGTCGCCGTGGCCACGAACCTCGCCAACGACGGCCTGTGCTCGCCGGTCGCCACGCTCGACAACGACGCGGGCCGCGGCTCGTACGGCGTGCCGAACCCCATCGGCATCGTCATCGACCTCGACGTCATCCGCGAGGCCCCGGTGCGGTTCGTGCGGGCCGGCATCGGCGACGTGATCTGCAAGATCTCGGCGGTGGCCGACTGGGAGCTGTCCCACCGGGAGAACGGCGAGCAGGTCGACGGCCTCGCCGCCGCCATGGCCCGCCAGGCGGCGGAGGCGGTGCTGCGGCACCCGGGCGGCATCGGAGACGACGCCTTCCTGACGACGCTCGCCGAGTCCCTGGTGCTGTGCGGCATCTCGATGTCGGTGGCCGGTGACAGCCGCCCGGCGTCCGGTGCCTGCCACGAGATCAGCCACGCCTTCGACCTGTCCTTCCCCAAGCGGAGCGCCCTGCACGGAGAGCAGTGCGGTCTGGGCGGCGCGTTCGCCACGTTCCTGCGGGGCGACGGCGAGACGGCCGGGCAGATGGCCGACGTACTGCGGCGCCACGGGCTGCCCGTGCTGCCGGACGAAATCGGGTTCTCCGTGGACGAGTTCGTCAAGGTCGTGGAGTTCGCCCCGCAGACCCGTCCGGGCCGCTACACGATCCTCGAGCACCTCAACCTCTCCCCCGAGCAGATCAAGGACTCTTACGCCGACTATGTCAAGGCCATCGGTAGCTGAACTCCGTCCAGTCGTCCACCCCGCGGGGGTGAAGGACCGGCGCAGCGGTGAGCACTGGGCGGGACGCCTCTACATGCGCGAGGTGTCCCTGCGCGTCGACCGCTACCTGGTCAACACCAGGGTCACGCCCAACCAGCTCACGTACCTGATGACCGTCTGCGGCGTGCTCGCTGCCCCGGCCCTGCTGGTGCCGGGGATCACGGGCGCCGTCCTCGGCGTGGTCGCCACCCAGCTGTATCTCCTGCTGGACTGCGTCGACGGCGAGATCGCCCGCTGGAGGCAGCAGTACTCGCTCGGCGGGGTCTACCTCGACCGGGTCGGCGCCTACCTGACCGACGCGGCCGTCCTGGTCGGCCTCGGCCTGCGCGCCGCCGACCTGTGGGGCTCCGGCCGTATCGACTGGCTGTGGGCGTTCCTCGGCACCCTCGCCGCGCTCGGCGCCATCCTGATCAAGGCCGAGACCGACCTGGTCGCGGTCGCCCGCCACCAGGCCGGCAAGCCGCCGGTGCAGGAGGCGGCCTCCGAGCCGCGCTCCTCGGGCATGGCGCTGGCCCGCCGGGCCGCCGCCGCGCTCAAGTTCCACCGGCTGATCCTCGGCATCGAGGCCTCGCTGCTGATCCTGGTCCTCGCCATTGTGGACCAGGCCCGCGGCGACCTGTTCTTCACCCGGCTCGGCACCGCCGTCCTCGCCGGCATCGCCCTGCTGCAGACCCTGCTGCACCTTGTGTCCATCCTCGCCTCCAGCAGGCTGAGGTGAGCGGCATGAAGGCCGGCGCGGTCATCATCACGATGGGCAACCGGCCCGAGGAGCTCCGGGCCCTGCTCGACTCGGTCGCCAAGCAGGACGGCGACCGGGTCGAGGTGGTCGTCGTCGGCAACGGCTCACCCGTCCCGGACGTCCCCGAGGGTGTACGGACCATCGAACTGCCCGAGAACCTGGGCATCCCCGGCGGCCGCAACGTCGGCATAGAGGCCTTCGGCCCCGGCGGCCGCGACGTCGACATATTGCTCTTCCTCGACGACGACGGCCTGCTCGCCCGGCACGACACCGTCGAGCTGTGCCGCGAGGCATTCGCCGCGGACCCGAAGCTCGGCATCATCAGCTTCCGCATCGCCGACCCCGACACCGGCGAGACCCAGCGCCGCCACGTGCCCCGGCTGCGCGCCTCCGACCCGATGCGCTCCTCCCGGGTCACCACCTTCCTCGGCGGCGCCAACGCCGTCCGCACCGAGGTCTTCGCCGAGGTCGGCGGCCTGCCGGACGAGTTCTTCTACGCCCACGAGGAGACCGACCTGGCCTGGCGCGCCCTCGACGCCGGCTGGATGATCGACTACCGGTCCGACATGGTGCTCCACCACCCGACGACCGCGCCCTCGCGGCACGCGGTGTACCACCGCATGGTGGCCCGCAACCGGGTCTGGCTGGCCCGGCGCAACCTCCCCCTGCTGCTGGTCCCCGTCTACCTCGGGGTCTGGCTGCTGCTCACCCTGCTGCGCCGCCCCTCGGTCCCGGCCCTGAAGGCCTGGTTCGGCGGCTTCCGGGAGGGCTGGACCACCCCGTGCGGCCCCCGGCGCCCGATGCGCTGGCGTACGGTGTGGCGACTGACCCGACTGGGCCGGCCCCCGGTGATCTGACAAGCTCGAATCCCAGAGCACCTGCATCTCGAAGACGAAAGTTTCCACCCGTGAGTGAGACAACACATGACGGCGGGGTCGCGGTGACCGCGGCGCCGTCGCCCGACGAGGGACTGACGGCGGCGCAGCTCGCCGCCAAGTACGGGCTCGCCGTGAGCGGCGCCCGGCCGTCGCTCGTCGAGTACGTCCGTCAGCTCTGGGGGCGGCGTCACTTCATCCTCGCCTTCTCCCAGGCGAAGCTGACGGCGCAGTACAGCCAGGCCAAGCTCGGCCAGCTGTGGCAGGTGGTGACGCCGCTGCTGAACGCCGGCGTGTACTACTTCATCTTCGGCGTCATCCTGCACGCGAGCCGGGGCATGTCCCAGGACGTGTACATCCCGTTCCTGGTCACGGGTGTGTTCGTGTTCACCTTCACGCAGAGCTCGATCATGTCGGGCGTCCGCGCGATCTCCGGCAACCTGGGCCTGGTGCGCGCCCTGCACTTCCCGCGCGCCTCGCTGCCCATCTCGTTCTCGCTGCAGCAGCTGCAGCAGCTGCTCTTCTCGATGATCGTGGTGTTCATCGTGACGATCGGGTTCGGCAGCTACCCGGGCGCGTCCTGGCTGCTGATCGTGCCGATCCTGGTGCTGCAGTTCCTGTTCAACACCGGGCTCGCGATGATCCTGGCCCGCATGGGCGCCAAGACGCCGGACCTCGCCCAGCTGATGCCGTTCGTCCTGCGGACCTGGATGTACGCCTCCGGCGTCATGTTCTCCATCACCGCGACGATGCAGGACCGTGCCGAGTGGATCGTCCGGCTGCTGCAGGTGAACCCCGCCGCGGTCTACATGGACCTGATGCGCTTCGCGCTGATCGACGGTTACGGTTCCTCGAACCTGCCGCCGCACGTGTGGGCCATCGCCCTGTTCTGGGCCGTGGTCGTGTTCGCCGGCGGCTTCGTGTACTTCTGGAAGGCGGAGGAGCGGTACGGCCGTGGCTGAGCAGAACACCGGCGAGCGTCGCCCGACGGTCATCGCGGACGAGCTGCACATCGTCTACCGGGTCAACGGCGCCAAGACGGGCAAGGGCAGCGCGACGGCCGCGCTCAGCCGCATCGTCAAGCGCGGCGAGCAGCGCGGGGTGCGCAAGGTGCACGCCGTGCGCGGTGTCTCCTTCGTCGCCTACCGCGGCGAGGCCATCGGCCTGATCGGCTCCAACGGCTCCGGCAAGTCCACCCTGCTGCGCGCCATCGCCGGCCTGCTGCCCGCCGAGAAGGGCAAGGTCTACACCGACGGCCAGCCCTCGCTGCTCGGCGTGAACGCGGCCCTGATGAACGACCTCACCGGCGAGCGCAACGTCATCCTCGGCGGTCTCGCGATGGGCATGTCCCGCGAGCAGATCAGGGAGCGCTACCAGGAGATCGTCGACTTCTCGGGCATCAACGAGAAGGGCGACTTCATCACCTTGCCGATGCGCACCTACTCCTCCGGCATGGCGGCCCGGCTGCGCTTCTCCATCGCCGCCGCCAAGGACCACGACGTCCTCATGATCGACGAGGCCCTGGCCACGGGCGACCGCAAGTTCCAGAAGCGCTCCGAGGAACGCATCCGGGAACTGCGCAAGGAGGCCGGCACCGTGTTCCTCGTCAGCCACAACAACAAGTCCATCCGCGACACCTGCAACCGCGTCCTGTGGCTGGAGCGCGGCGAACTGCGCATGGACGGACCCACCGAAGAGGTCCTCAAGGAGTACGAGAAGTTCACGGGCAAGTAGCCCGATTTCGGCCAGGGCCCCGCCGGAACCTTTCCGGCGGGGCCCCGCGTCTGCAAAGGAAGCGTCAACTCCGGGATTCCTTAGGAATCTTGACGCCAATCGGTGTGTTGTTGTGATGCGCAGGACACCCCGCCGGTCCTTGCTGCGTTGTACAACGTAAGCTGTACCGGTCCCGGAAAGCGGCAAGTGGGGCGATAACGCGCGACACCCTCCGCCGGGCGGCCCCCGGAGGGCCGGGCGGCGTGTCCGAAATAGAGTGTATTGGGTCAGCGGTGTAGAACGGGAGATGTGACGGCAATGGCTACGGAAACTCCCCAGCTCAGCGCAGCATGTGCCGTCCCCGCCCAGGGCAGCGCTCGGTGACGGGAACCGACACGGCGCCGGAACTGGAGAGCGCCACGCTGGACAAGGCCGCGAGCGAGAACTTCCCCGTGGCCCCCTTCTTCCTGCCCCGCGACTGGCGTGCCGACCTCATGGCCGTCTACGGCTTCGCCCGTCTCGTGGACGACATCGGCGACGGCGACCTGGCCCCCGGCGGGGCGGACGCCCGCGCTCTCGGCGTGTCGGCCACCGAGGCCGAGGACCGCCTGGTCCTCCTCGACGCCTTCGAGGCCGATCTGCGCCGCGTCTTCGACCCCGCCTCCTCCGGGCCGCGCCACCCGCTGCTGCGCCGCCTCCAGCCCACCGTCCGCCGCCGTTCGCTGACCCCCGAGCCGTTCCTCGGCCTGATCGCCGCCAACCGCCAGGACCAGCTCGTGGCGCGCTACGAGACCTACGACGACCTCCTCGCCTACTGCGAACTCTCCGCCAACCCCGTCGGCCGCCTCGTCCTCGCCGTCACCGGCACCGCGACCCCCGAGCGGATCCGGCTGTCCGACGCGATCTGCACCGCGCTGCAGATCGTCGAGCATCTCCAGGACGTCGCCGAGGACCTCGGCCGTGACCGGATCTATCTCCCCGCCGAGGACATGAAGCGCTTTCACGTCCGGGAAACGGATCTCGCCGCGAAAACCGCGAGCGCATCGGTGCGCGCTTTGGTTGCATACGAAGCGCAACGAGCCCGCGATCTCCTGAATGAAGGCGCCCCCCTGGTGGGTAGCGTCCACGGCAGGTTGAAGCTGCTGCTCGGGGGGTTCGTGGCGGGAGGAAGGGCGGCGATCCGGGCGATCGCCGCCGCCGAATACGACGTACTTCCCGGCCCGCCCCGACCCGGCAAGGTCCAGTTGCTGCGTGAGGTGGGCGTGACCCTGCGAGGAGAGGGGTGATCCGGACCGTGGAGTCCTGGCCGCACGTGTCCGCACCGGTACTCGCCGCCTACAGCTACTGCGAGGCCGTCACCGGGCAGCAGGCCCGCAACTTCGCGTACGGCATCCGGCTGCTGCCGACGCCCAAGCGCCGCGCGATGTCGGCGCTGTACGCCTTCTCCCGGCGCGTCGACGACATCGGCGACGGCGACCTGCCCGGAGACGTGAAGGTCGCGCGCCTGGAGGACACCCGGGCGCTGCTCACCCGCATCCGTGAGGGCGAGGTCGCGGACGACGACACCGACCCGGTGGCCGTCGCCCTCACCCATGCCTCCCGCGCCTTCCCGATCCCGCTCGGCGGCCTGGACGAGCTGATCGACGGCGTCCAGATGGACGTGCGCGGGGAGACCTACGAGACGTGGGATGACCTGAAGGTCTACTGCCGTTGCGTGGCCGGCGCCATCGGCCGCCTCTCGCTCGGCGTGTTCGGCACGGAACCGGTGGCCCGCGGCGCCGAGCGCGCACCCGAGTACGCCGACACGCTCGGCCTCGCGCTGCAGCTGACCAACATCCTCCGCGACGTCCGCGAGGACGCCGAGGGCGGCCGCACCTATCTGCCCGCCGACGACCTCGCCAAGTTCGGCTGCTCGGCCGGGTTCGACGGGCCGACCCCGCCCGAGGGCTCCGACTTCGCCGGCCTCGTGCACTTCGAGGTGCGCCGGGCCCGCGCCCTCTTCGCCGAGGGCTACCGGCTGCTGCCCATGCTGGACCGGCGCAGCGGCGCCTGCGTGGCCGCCATGGCCGGCATCTACCGCCGCCTGCTGGACCGCATCGAGCGCGACCCCGAGGCCGTGCTGCGCGGCCGCGTCTCCCTGCCCGGACGCGAGAAGGCGTACGTCGCCGTGCGCGGCCTGTCCGGCCTCGACACCCGGCACGTGTCCCGACGGTCCGTCAGGAGGCGCGCCTGATGGACCTCACCGAACCAGGGGACATGCGGCAGGCAACCCTCCGCTCCGGCGTGGCGTCCCAGACTGCGACGGCCGAGCGACGTCCGTCGCGGTCCGGCAGCGCCCCGAAGGGGCGCGGGGCAGTGCCGGACATGCGGCTGCCGCCGCGCGGGCACGACCAGCCACGAGGGTGCCGCGGACGATCGACGACCCGTCACGGCACTGCCCGCGGAGCGTCACGGCACTCCCCGCGGAGCGCTGACGCACGGAAGGACGCACGATGAGCGACGGCTCACGCCCCGCGGGGGCACACGCCGGCACCCCGGGACCCGCGGGCGCCGCAGGCCGCCGCGCCGTCGTGGTCGGCGGCGGCCTCGCCGGCGTCACCGCCGCGCTCGCGCTCGCCGACGCGGGCGTCCACGTCACCCTCCTCGAAGGCAGGCCCAGGCTGGGCGGCCTCGCCTTCTCCTTCCAGCGCGGCGAACTGACCGTCGACAACGGCCAGCACGTCTACCTGCGCTGCTGCACCGCCTACCGCTGGTTCCTCGACCGGATCCACGGCACGGCGCTGGCACCGCTGCAGAACCGCCTGGACGTGCCCGTCGTGGACGTCGCCAAGCCCGAGGGCAGGCGGCTCGGCAGGCTGCGGCGCGACCCGCTGCCCGTCCCTCTCCACCTGGGGCGCAGCCTGGCCGCCTATCCGCATCTCTCGCTCGCCGAGCGCGCCGCGGTCGGGCGGGCCGCGCTCGCGCTCAAGGGGCTCGACCTCGCCGATCCGGCCCTGGACACCCAGGACTTCGGCAGCTGGCTGGCCGCGCACGGCCAGTCGGCGCGTGCCGTCGAGGCCCTGTGGGACCTGGTCGGCGTCGCCACCCTCAACGCGGTCGCGGGCGACGCCTCGCTGGGGCTCGCCGCGATGGTGTTCAAGACCGGTCTGCTGTCCGACCCGGGCGCGGCCGACATCGGCTGGGCCCGCGTCCCGCTGGGCGAACTGCACGACCGGCTGGCCCGCAAGGCGCTCGACTCCGCGGGCGTCCGTACCGAGGTCCGTACACGCGTCACCTCCGTCTCTCCTAACGGAAACGGGAGTTGGAGCGTTCAGGTTCCCGGCGAGACGATCCACGCCGACACCGTTGTCCTCGCCGTACCCCAGCGCGAGACCCACGACCTGCTGCCGCCCGGCGCCCTCGACGCCCCCGAACGGCTCCTGGAGATCGGCACCGCGCCGATCCTCAACGTGCATGTCGTCTACGACCGCAAGGTCCTCGCCCGGCCCTTCTTCGCCGCCCTCGGCACCCCCGTGCAGTGGGTCTTCGACCGCACCGACGCGTCGGGACTGCGCACGGGTCAGTACCTGGCGCTGTCCCAGTCGGCCGCGCACGAGGACATCGACGCGCCGGTCGCCACCCTGCGCGAGCGCTACCTGCCCGAACTGGAGCGGCTCATCCCCGGCACCCGCGGCGCGGGCGTGCGGGACTTCTTCGTGACCCGGGAGCGCACGGCCACGTTCGCCCCCACCCCCGGCGTCGGGCGTCTGCGGCCCGGTGCCCGCACCAAGGCCCCCGGCCTGTACCTGGCCGGAGCGTGGACCGCCACAGGGTGGCCCGCGACCATGGAGAGTGCGGTCCGCAGTGGAGTGAGCGCGGCCGACGCCGCGCTGAGCGCCCTGGGCCGGCCCCGCCCCAGCCACCTCTTCGCGTTCGAGGAGGCAGCCTGATGCTCGATCAGAAGCCCGCGGCAGGCCCCCGCACCCCCGGTACCGCAACAAGAGGAGAGACTGTGCCCACTGTGCCCCCGGCCTCGAAAGCCGCCGACGCGGTGGACGTGACCGCGCTGCTGGAGCGCGGCCGGACGCTGGCCACCCCGGTCCTGCGCGCGGCCGTGGACCGCCTGGCGCCTCCCATGGACACCGTCGCCGCCTACCACTTCGGCTGGATCGACGCCGCCGGCAACCCCGCCGACGGCGACGGCGGCAAGGCCGTGCGTCCCGCGCTCGCCGTCCTCTCCGCCGAGGTCACCGGCGCCGCGCCCGAGGTGGGCATCCCCGGTGCCGTCGCCGTCGAACTCGTCCACAACTTCTCCCTGCTGCACGACGACCTGATGGACGGCGACGAGCAGCGCCGGCACCGCGACACCGTCTGGAAGGTGCACGGCCCCGCCCAGGCCATCCTGGTCGGCGACGCCCTGTTCGCCCTGGCCAACGAGATCCTGCTGGAGCTCGGCACGGTCGAGGCCGGCCGCGCCACCCGCCGGCTGACCACCGCCACCCGCGCCCTGATCGACGGTCAGGCGCAGGACATCTCCTACGAGCACCGCGACCGCGTCAGCGTCGAGGAGTGCCTGGAGATGGAGGGCAACAAGACCGGCGCCCTGCTGGCCTGCGCCTGCTCCATCGGCGCGGTGCTCGGCGGCGCCGACGACGCCACCGCCGACGCGCTGGAACGGTACGGCTACCACCTCGGCCTCGCCTTCCAGGCCGTCGACGACCTCCTCGGCATCTGGGGCGACCCGGACGCCACCGGCAAGCAGACCTGGAGCGACCTGCGCCAGCGCAAGAAGTCCCTGCCGGTGGTGGCCGCGCTCGCGGCCGGCGGCCCCGCCTCCGAGCGGCTCGGCGAGATCCTCGCCGCCGACGCCAAGAGCAGCGACTTCGCGAACTTCTCCGAGGAGGAGTTCGCGGCCCGCGCCGCCCTCATCGAGGAGGCGGGCGGCCGAGAGTGGACGGCCGAGGAAGCGCGCCGTCAGCACACCATCGCCATCGAAGCCCTCGACGCCGTGGACATGCCCGACCGGGTTCGGGCCGCCTTCACGGCGCTCGCCGACTTCGTCGTCGTACGAAAGAGATGAGCACTATCGGTCGAATAGCCCTCGCGTAGTCGCCGGCCGGTGTCGAGGGAGACAGCACACCGGCCGACGGCGGACCCACAGCAGCACGACTCGCACGACTGCACGAAGGGGAAGCCATGACAGCGACGACCGACGGAAGCACCGGGGCGACCATCCCGCCCCGCGCTGCCGCGGCCAGCGACACCGACATCACCACCCCCGCGGCGGCCGGGGTACAAGAAGCCGCCGCCCGCGCCGCGCGGCGCGCCACCGACTTCCTGCTCGCCCGGCAGGACGCACAGGGCTGGTGGAAGGGCGACCTCGAGACGAACGTCACCATGGACGCCGAGGACCTGCTGCTCCGTCAGTTCCTGGGCATCCGCGACGAGAAGACCACCCAGGCCGCCGCCACGTTCATCCGCGGCGAGCAGCGCGAGGACGGAGCCTGGGCCACCTTCTACGGCGGCCCCGGAGAACTCTCCACCACCGTCGAGGCCTACGTCGCCCTCCGCCTGGCCGGCGACGCGCCCGACGCCCCGCACATGGCCAGGGCCTCCGCCTGGGTGCGCGAGCGCGGCGGGATCGCCGCCTCCCGCGTCTTCACCCGCATCTGGCTCGCCCTGTTCGGCTGGTGGAAGTGGGAGGACCTGCCCGAACTGCCGCCGGAGCTCATCTACTTCCCCCAGTGGATGCCGCTCAACATCTACGACTTCGGCTGCTGGGCCCGCCAGACGATCGTGCCGCTGACCATCGTCTCCGCCAAGCGCCCGGTGCGCCCCGCGCCCTTCCCGCTGGACGAACTGCACACCGACCCGGCCGACCCCAACCCGGCCAGGCCCCTTGCCCCCGCGGCCAGCTGGGACGGCGCCTTCCAACGCCTGGACAAGGCGCTGCACCAGCTGCGCAAGGTCGTCCCGCGCCGGCTGCGCAAAGCCGCGATGAACACCGCCGCCCGCTGGATCATCGAGCGGCAGGAGAACGACGGCTGCTGGGGCGGCATCCAGCCACCGGCCGTCTACTCGATCATCGCCCTGCACCTGCTCGGCTACGACCTCGAACACCCCGTGATGCGCGAGGGCCTCGCGTCGCTGGACCGTTTCGCCGTGTGGCGCGAGGACGGCGCCCGGATGATCGAGGCCTGCCAGTCCCCGGTGTGGGACACCTGCCTCGCCACCATCGCGCTCGTCGACGCCGGACTGCCCGTCGACCACCCGCAACTGGTCAAGGCGGCCGACTGGATGCTCGGCGAGGAGATCGTCCGGCCCGGCGACTGGTCCGTGAAGCGGCCCCAACTGCCGCCCGGCGGCTGGGCGTTCGAGTTCCACAACGACAACTACCCGGACATCGACGACACCGCCGAGGTGGCCCTCGCGCTGCGCCGGGTCCGGCACCACGACCCGGACCAGGTGGACGGGGCGATCGGCCGCGCGGTGCGCTGGAACCTCGGGATGCAGTCGAGGAACGGCGCGTGGGGCGCGTTCGACGTCGACAACACCAGCCCGTTCCCGAACCGGCTGCCGTTCTGCGACTTCGGCGAGGTCATCGACCCGCCGTCCGCGGACGTCACCGCGCACGTCGTGGAGATGCTCGCCGCCGAGGGCCTCGCCCACGACCCGCGCACCCGGCGCGGCATTCAGTGGCTGCTGGCCGAACAGGAGGCGGACGGCTCGTGGTTCGGGCGCTGGGGCGTCAACTACCTCTACGGCACCGGCTCGGTGGTGCCCGCCCTGACCGCGGCCGGCCTGCCCGGCTCCCACCCGGCGATCCGCCGGGCGGTGACCTGGCTGGAGAGCGTCCAGAACGACGACGGCGGCTGGGGCGAGGACCTGCGCTCCTACAAGTACGTCAAGGAGTGGAGCGGCCGCGGCGCCTCCACCGCCTCGCAGACCGCGTGGGCGCTGATGGCCCTGCTCGCGGCGGGGGAGCAGGACTCCAAGGCCGTCGAGCGCGGCGTCCAATGGCTGGCCGAGACCCAGCGGGAGGACGGCTCCTGGGACGAGCCGTACTTCACCGGCACCGGCTTCCCCTGGGACTTCTCCATCAACTACCACCTCTACCGGCAGGTGTTCCCGCTCACCGCGCTCGGCCGGTACCTGCACGGGGACCCCTTCGAGCGCGGCCTCCTCGCCAGGAAACCGCTGTCCGAGGCGAAGGGGAGCTGAATTGAGCACCCAGCCCGCACCGGCCCCGCTGCTGATCGCCTGCGCGCTCGGCATCGAGCACCTGGCCCTGCGCACGGGTGACAGGAGCGGGGCCGACGGGCCGGTGACCTTCGTCCGTACGGGCATGGGCCCCCGTGCGGCAGAACGCTCCCTCACCCGGCTGCTGGCCGGCCCGGCACTGGCCGACGCGGCCGTGCTGGCCACCGGCTTCTGCGCCGGACTCGCCCCCGGGATGCACCCCGGCGACCTGGTGGTCGCCGAGGAGACCCGGGACCCGCGCGGGACCGTCCCGTGCGTGGGAACCGACCTGCTGGTGAAGGAACTCGTGCGCGCCGTTCCCGGGCGCACGGTCCACACCGGCCCGCTCACCGGCTCCGACCACGTCGTTCGTGGCCCGGAGCGCTCCGACCTGCTGGCGACCGGCGCGATCGCGGTCGACATGGAGTCGGCCGCCACGCTCCTGAGCGCCGTCCGCACCGTCCGCGCCGGCGAGCGCCCGGTTGCGGCCGTACGGGTGGTCGTGGACGCTCCGGAACACGAGCTCGTCCGGATCGGCACGGTGCGCGGTGGAATATCAGCTTTCCGCGTTCTTCGTTCTGTCCTACCCGCATTTTTCGAATGGCACCGTTCTTTGCTGCTCCCCCGGAGGTGAGCCAGATGGCCATGCCGTTGCGTCAGTCCATCAAGGTCGCTACATACCTGGCCGAACAGAAGCTCCGCAGGCGGGACAAGTTTCCGCTCATCGTCGAGCTGGAGCCGCTGTTCGCCTGCAACCTCAAGTGCGAGGGCTGCGGCAAGATCCAGCACCCGGCCGGTGTGCTCAAGCAGCGCATGCCCGTCGCCCAGGCCGTGGGCGCGGTGCTGGAGTCCGGCGCGCCGATGGTGTCCATCGCCGGCGGCGAGCCGCTGATGCACCCTCAGATCGACGAGATCGTACGGCAGTTGGTGGCGAAGCGGAAATACGTCTTCCTGTGCACCAACGCCCTGTTGCTGCGCAAGAAGATGGACAAGTTCACGCCCTCGCCGTACTTCGCGTTCGCGGTGCACATCGACGGGCTGCGCGAGCGGCACGACGAGTCCGTGGCGAAGGAGGGCGTGTTCGACGAGGCGGTGGAGGCCATCAAGGAGGCCAAGCGGCGCGGCTTCCGGGTGACCACCAACTCCACCTTCTTCAACACCGACACCCCGCAGACCATCGTCGAGGTGCTCAACTTCCTCAACGACGACCTGCAGGTGGACGAGATGATGATCTCGCCCGCCTACGCCTACGAGAAGGCGCCCGACCAGGAGCACTTCCTCGGCGTGGAGCAGACCCGCGAGCTGTTCAAGAAGGCCTTCGCCGGCGGCAACCGGCGCCGCTGGCGGCTCAACCACTCCCCGCTCTTCCTGGACTTCCTGGAGGGCAAGGTCGACTTCCCGTGCACCGCGTGGGCCATCCCGAACTACTCGCTCTTCGGCTGGCAGCGCCCCTGCTACCTGATGAGCGACGGGTACGTGCCGACGTACCGCGAACTCATCGAGAAGACCGACTGGGACAAGTACGGCCGCGGCAAGGACCCGCGCTGCGCCAACTGCATGGCGCACTGCGGCTACGAGCCCACCGCCGTCCTCGCCACGATGGGCTCCCTCAAGGAGTCGCTGCGGGCGATGCGCGAGACCGTCACCGGAAACCGGGAGTGACGCCATGACCGCCGTCCCCTTGGGCGTTCCCGAGGTACCGGCCCGGCCGGTCGCACCGCGGCGCGTGTCGCGGCAGATCCACGTCGGGCCGGTGGCGGTCGGGGGCGGAGCCCCGGTGTCGGTGCAGTCGATGACGACGACGCGTACGTCGGACATCGGCTCCACCCTGCAGCAGATCGCGGAACTCACCGCGTCCGGCTGCCAGATCGTCCGCGTCGCCTGCCCCACGCAGGACGACGCGGACGCCCTCGCCACCATCGCCCGCAAGTCTCAGATCCCGGTGATCGCGGACATCCACTTCCAGCCGAAGTACGTCTTCGCGGCCATCGAGGCGGGATGCGCGGCGGTCCGGGTGAACCCGGGCAACATCAAGAAGTTCGACGACCAGGTGAAGGAGATCGCGCGGGCCGCGAAGGACCACGGCACGCCGGTCCGCATCGGCGTCAACGCGGGCTCCCTGGACCGCCGTCTGCTGCAGAAATACGGCAAGGCGACCCCTGAAGCCCTGGTGGAGAGCGCGCTGTGGGAGGCGTCCCTCTTCGAGGAGCACGACTTCCGCGACATCAAGATCTCCGTCAAGCACAACGACCCCGTCGTGATGATCGAGGCGTACCGGCAGCTGGCCGAACAGTGCGACTACCCGCTCCACCTGGGCGTCACGGAGGCCGGACCGGCCTTCCAGGGCACGATCAAGTCGGCGGTGGCCTTCGGGGCGCTGCTGTCGCGGGGCATCGGCGACACCGTCCGCGTCTCGCTGAGCGCGCCGCCCGCCGAGGAGGTCAAGGTCGGCATCCAGATCCTGGAGTCCCTGGGCCTTCGGCAGCGGCGGCTGGAGATCGTCTCCTGCCCGTCCTGCGGCCGCGCCCAGGTCGACGTGTACAAGCTGGCCGACGAGGTCACGGCGGGCCTGGACGGCCTGGAAGTGCCGCTCCGGGTCGCGGTGATGGGCTGCGTGGTCAACGGTCCGGGGGAGGCACGGGAAGCCGACCTCGGGGTCGCCTCGGGCAACGGCAAGGGCCAGATCTTCGTCAAGGGCCAGGTCGTCAAGACCGTCCCCGAGTCGAAGATCGTGGAGACCCTCATCGAGGAGGCCATGAGGCTCGCCGAGCAGTCGAAGTGAGCGGTCGAAGTGAGTTGAGGAAAGGCACGGCACGGAAGAAGAGGGGGCCCAGCGTGACGATTCTGGAGAGTATCCGGGGACCACGTGACCTGAGGGCGCTGTCCGAGGCGGACCTCGGTGAACTGTCCGAGGAGATCCGTGAGTTCCTGGTGCACGCGGTGGCGCGGACCGGCGGTCATCTCGGGCCCAACCTGGGGGTGGTGGAACTCTCCATCGCGCTCCACCGGGTCTTCGAGTCCCCGGTCGACCGGATCCTGTGGGACACCGGTCACCAGAGCTATGTCCACAAGCTGCTGACCGGACGTCAGGACTTCTCCAAGCTGCGCGGCAAGGGCGGCCTGTCCGGCTACCCCTCGCGCGAGGAGTCCGAGCACGACGTCATCGAGAACAGCCACGCCTCCACCGCGCTCGGCTGGGCCGACGGCCTCGCCAAGGCCAACCAGGTGCAGGGGGAGAAGGGCCATGTGGTCGCGGTCATCGGCGACGGCGCGCTGACCGGCGGCATGGCCTGGGAGGCGCTGAACAACATCGCCGCCGCCAAGGACCGGCCGCTGATCATCGTCGTCAACGACAACGAGCGGTCCTACGCCCCGACGATCGGCGGCCTCGCCAACCACCTGGCCACCCTGCGCACCACCGACAGCTACGAGAAGGTCCTCGCCTGGGGCAAGGACGTACTGCTGCGCACCCCGGTCGTCGGCCACACCATCTACGAGTCCCTGCACGGCGCGAAGAAGGGCTTCAAGGACGCCTTCGCCCCGCAGGGCATGTTCGAGGACCTGGGCCTGAAGTACGTCGGCCCGATCGACGGCCACGACATCAAGGCCGTCGAGTCCGCGCTGCGCCGCGCCAAGCGGTTCCACGGCCCGGTCCTGGTCCACTGCCTCACGGAGAAGGGCCGCGGCTACGAGCCCGCCCTCGCCCACGAGGAGGACCACTTCCACACCGTCGGCGTGATGGACCCGCTGACCTGCGCCCCGCTCGTGCCGTCCAACGGCCCTTCCTGGACCTCGGTGTTCGGCGACGAGATCGTCCGGATCGGCGAGGAGCGCGAGGACGTCGTCGCCATCACGGCGGCCATGCTGCACCCGGTGGGCCTCGGCAGGTTCGCCGAGCGCTTCCCCGACCGCGTGTGGGACGTCGGCATCGCCGAGCAGCACGCGGCCGTCTCCGCCGCCGGTCTCGCCACCGGCGGGCTGCATCCGGTCGTCGCCGTCTACGCCACCTTCCTCAACCGCGCCTTCGACCAGCTGCTGATGGACGTGGCCCTGCACCGCTGCGGGGTCACCTTCGTGCTGGACCGGGCCGGCGTCACGGGCGTGGACGGGGCCTCCCACAACGGCATGTGGGACATGTCCGTCCTCCAGGTCGTCCCCGGCCTCAGGATCGCCGCCCCGCGCGACGCCGACCAGCTGCGCGCCCAGCTGCGCGAGGCCGTGGCCGTGGACGACGCCCCCACCCTGGTCCGCTTCCCGAAGGAGTCGGTGGGCCCGCAGATCCCGGCCGTCGGCCATGTCGGCGGCATGGACGTCCTGCACCGCGCCGAGCGCCCCGAGGTGCTGCTGGTGGCCGTCGGCGTGATGGCGCCGGTGTGTCTCCAGGCCGCCGACCTGCTGGAGGCGCGCGGCATCGGCTGCACGGTGGTGGACCCCCGCTGGGTCAAGCCCGTCGACCCCGCCCTGCCGGGGCTGGCCGCCGAGCACCGGCTGGTGGCCGTGGTGGAGGACAACAGCCGTGCGGCCGGGGTCGGTTCGGCCGTCGCGCTGGCGCTCGGCGACGCCGACGTGGACGTGCCGGTGCGGCGGTTCGGCATCCCGGAGCAGTTCCTCGCGCACGCCAAACGCAGCGAGGTGCTGGCGGACATCGGCCTCACGCCCGTCGAGATCGCCGGGCGGATCAGCGCGAGCCTCGCCGTCAAGGACGCCGGCGGGCCGGGCGCGGAGAAACAGGAGAAAGCTGAATGAGCACGGAGTTCGACCTCGGCGCCCTCCTCGCCGAGCGCGGAGCCGAACGCTACGAGCTGCACACGAGGTACCTCAACCCGCAGCTCCCGCGGATGCTGCACACCATCGGCTTCGACAAGGTCTACGAGCGGGCCGAGGGCGCCCACTTCTTCGACGCGGACGGCAACGACTACCTGGACATGCTCGCCGGGTTCGGGGTGATGGGCCTGGGCCGCCATCACCCGGTCGTCCGCAAGGCACTGCACGACGTCCTCGACCTGAACCTCGCCGACCTGACCCGCTTCGACTGCCAGCCGCTGCCCGGCCTGCTCGGCGAGCGGCTGCTCGGCCACAGCCCGCACCTGGACCGGGTGTTCTTCGGCAACAGCGGCACCGAGGCAGTCGAGACCGCCCTGAAGTTCGCCCGCTACGCCACCGGCAGGCCGCGGATCCTCTACTGCGACCACGCCTTCCACGGCCTGACCACCGGCTCCCTGTCGGTCAACGGCGAGGACGGCTTCCGCGACGGGTTCGCCCCGCTCCTGCCCGACACCGCCGTCCCCCTCGGTGATCTCGACGCCCTCGCCCGGGAGCTGAAGAAGGGCGATGTCGCCGCGCTGATCGTCGAGCCGATCCAGGGCAAGGGCGTGCACGAGGCCCCGCCCGGCTATCTGCGCGCCGCGCAGGACCTGCTGCACAAGCACAAGGCGCTGCTCATCGCCGACGAGGTGCAGACCGGGCTCGGCCGCACCGGCGACTTCTACGCCTACCAGCACGAGGACGGCGTCGAACCCGACCTGGTGTGCGTCGCCAAGGCGCTGTCCGGGGGCTATGTCCCGGTCGGGGCCACCCTCGGCAAGGACTGGATCTTCAAGAAGGTCTACTCGTCCATGGACCGCGTGCTGGTCCACTCGGCGAGCTTCGGGTCCAACGCGCAGGCGATGGCCGCCGGCCTCGCCGTGCTGTCCGTCATGGAGGACGAGCAGACCGTCGCCCGGGCGCGGGCCACCGGCGAGCTGCTGAAGTCCCGGCTCAGCGCCCTGATCGGCAAGTACGAGCTGCTCGCCGACGTCCGCGGCCGGGGCCTGATGATCGGCATCGAGTTCGGCAGGCCCTCCTCGCTGAAGCTGCGCGGCCGCTGGACCATGCTCCAGACCGCCCGCAAGGGCCTGTTCGCGCAGATGGTGGTCGTGCCGCTGCTGCAGCGGCACCGGATCCTCACCCAGGTCTCCGGCGACCACATGGAGGTGATCAAGCTGATCCCGCCGCTGGTCATCGACGAGGCCGACGTGGACCGCTTCGTCGACGCCTTCACCGCCGTCATGGACGACGCGCACAGCGGCGGCGGCCTGATGTGGGACTTCGGCAAGACCCTGATCAAGCAGGCGGTGGCCAACCGCTGACACACGAGCCGGACGTTCTTTGCCTCTGAGGCAAGTAATTTGCCCCAGCGGCAAGAGTCCGGCTGAATAGAGGCATGAACGCCTCAGAAGCGCCGCCACCGGCGGGCCAGGGCGACGGCCTGTCCGCCATGGCGCCACAGTTGCGCGCCCTGCGCCGGCGCGCCGGTCTCACACTGGAGGCCGCGGCCCGGTCCGCCGGGCTCTCACCGGCCCATCTGTCCCGGCTGGAGACCGGACAGCGCCAGCCCTCGCTGCCGATGCTGCTCGCGCTCGCCCGTATCTACGGTACGACCGTCTCGGAGCTGCTCGGCGAGACGGTCGCCGACCGGGACGCCGTGGTGCGCGCCGCCGACATGGAGCCGACCCGCGCGGGCGGCTGGACCTACGTCCAGGCCGGAGCCCCCGGGCGCGCCATGCAGGCGCTGCGCGTCCAGGTGCCGTACGGCACCCAGAGCGACATCGTGCGCGTCCATCCCGGCGAGGAGTGGCTCTACGTCCTCAAGGGCCGCCTCGGACTGCGCCTCGGCGACACCGCGCACGTGCTCGCGCCCGGTGACAGCGCGCACTTCGACTCGCTCACCCCGCACCGCCTCGCCGCCGAGGACCCGGGCGGCGTGGAGGTGCTGTTCGTCCACACCCTGCTGCAGAGCCCCACGGCCACGCTGTGCCTGGGCCCCCTGACTGGAGAGCTGCCATGAGCAATTTCGAGGAGCGGTTCCCCCGCGCGCTGTGGATCCGGCTGATCATCTACATCGCCGTCGGCCACCTCTTCGCCGCGTTCCTCTACCTGCTGTTCGCGCTGGGCGGCAAGGGGTGACCACCAGGCGCTGAGCGGGCTCAGTCGACCAGGCGGTCCCGCAGCCGCTCGCGGGCCTCGGGGGTGAGGCTCAGGCCCTGCTCCAGGTAGGCGTCGACCCCGCCCCACGTCTCCTCGATGCTCTCGAAGGCCGCCGTCAGATACTCGGCGCGCGCGTCGAAGAGCGGGCTGAGCAGCTCCATCACCTCGGGCGTGTACGCGGTGCTCTGGTCGCCGTTGCGCCGGACCTTGTAGCGCCGGTGCTTGGCGTTGGACTCCAGGTAGTCGGCGACGATCGCCTCGCGCTCCACGCCCACGGCGAGGAGCGTGACGGCTATGGAGATGCCCGCGCGGTCCTTGCCCGCCGCGCAGTGCATCAGCGCGGGCACATGGGCGTCGGCGAGCGCGTTCAGCACCCGGGAGTGCTCGGCGGTGCGCTCCTTGACGATCGTGCGGTACGAGGTGATCATCCGGTCCGCCGCCTTGCCGTCGGCCAGGATGCCGCGCAGCTGATCCAGGTCGCCGTCGCGGACCATCTTCCAGAACTCGGCGCCGTCCGCCGGGTCGCTCAGCGGCAGGTTCACGTTCCGCACGCCGGGCAGCTCGACGTCCGGGCCCTCCAGCTTCTGGTCGGCCGCGTTGCGGAAGTCGAAGATCGTGTGCAGGCCCAGGGAGGCGAGGAAGGCCGCGTCCTGCTCGGTCGCGTGCGCGAGATGGCCGCTGCGGAACAGCACTCCGTGGCGCACCCGCCGCCCGTCCATGGTGGGCAGGCCGCCCACGTCACGGAAATTGCGCACACCGGCCAGCTCGGGCTCGGTCGACGGGACCTGCTGCGTCACGGGGGCTCCTCCCGGTCGGCCCCGCCGGCGCGGCTCGTCGACGGGCACTCAGTCGACCATACGACATCGATTTCCTCGGGCAATGAGTTGTCCACAGGCGTTGCCACCCGGGCCACCGGGCTCGATGATGTTCGTACTTGCGCGAATCTGTTGACACCTGTGAGGTCTCGATGATCGACATCGCCGAAGACGGTCGTACCTGGCTCCTGTCGGGGCCCGGCAGCAGTTACGCCCTGCACCTCACCGAGGCGGACGAACTGCTGCACCTCCACTGGGGGCCGCGGATCGCGCTCGCCGACGCCGAGGCCCTGGCGGGCAGCCCGCTGCCCGCCTACTGGCCCTTCGAGTCCCCGCTCGACGGCCGCGAGGAGTACCCCGTCGAGGGCGGCCCCCGCTTCGTCCGCCCGGCCCTGTCCGTGCGCACCGAGGAGCGGCGCGGCATCGAGTGGCGCTTCGTGTCCCACCGGGCCGAGGGCGAGGAGCTGCGGCTGCGCTTCGACGACGACGGGATCGGCGTCACCCTGCACTACCGGATGCGCGGGGACGTCGTGGAGCGCTGGGTGACCGTCGAGAACGGCGGCCACGCGCGCGTGGAGCTGCTGCGCGCCGACGCGGCCACCTGGACGCTGCCTGACCGTGAGGGCTGGCGGCTGTCGCAGCTGCACGGCCGCTGGGCCGCCGAGTCCCTGCTCACCACCGCACCTCTCACCTACGGCGAGAAGGTCATCGGCAGCCGCCGCGGCCACACCGGCCACCAGCACCTGCCCTGGGTCGCGCTGGACACCGCCTCCACCGAGGAGCACGGCGAGGTCTACGGCTGCGCGCTCGGCTGGTCCGGCTCCTGGCGCATCGCCGTCGCCCAACTCCCCGACGCGCGCGTGCAGATCACCGGCGGCGCGGGCTACGACGACTCGGGCCTGCTGCTCCTCCAGCCGGGGGAGTCGTACACCACCCCCGTCTTCGCGGGCCTGTGGAGCGACGGAGGCTTCGGCGGGGCCAGCCGCGCCTGGCACGCCTACCAGCGGGCGTACGTCATCCCGGACGCGGAGCGGGACCGGCCGGTGCTGTTCAACTCCTGGGAGGCCACGAACTTCGACATCTCCGAGGAGCAGCAGGCCGCCCTCGCCCGGCGGGCCGCCGCGATCGGCGTCGAGCTGTTCGTCGTGGACGACGGCTGGTTCGGCGCCCGCACCAGCGACCGGGCGGGGCTCGGCGACTGGACGCCCAACCCCGACCGCTTCCCGCACGGACTCAAGCCCCTCGCCGACCAGGTGCACGACCTCGGCATGCGGTTCGGCATATGGGTCGAGCCCGAGATGGTCAACCCGGACAGCGACCTCTACCGCGCCCACCCGGACTGGGTGCAGTACCAACCGGGACGAAAGCGGACGGAACTGCGTAATCAGCTCGTCCTCAACCTGGCCCGCGAGGACGTCCAGGAATACCTGTGGGAGCAGCTCGACACCCTGCTGTCCAGCGCCCCGATCGACTACGTGAAGTGGGACTTCAACCGCTGCTTCACCGACGCCGGCTGGCCCGGCGAGCCGTACCCGCAGCGTCTGTGGGTCGACCATGTCCGCGCGCTGTACGCCCTGCTGGACCGGCTCCGCGCGGCGCACCCCGGGGTGGCCTTCGAGTCCTGCTCGGGCGGCGGTGGCCGGATCGACCTCGGGGTGATGAGCCGTACCGACCAGGTGTGGACCTCCGACAACACCGACCCGCTCGACCGGCTCGCCATCCAGCACGGCTTCAGCCAGATCCATCCCGCGCGGGTCATGGCCGCCTGGGTCACCGACAGCCCGAACACCCAGCTCAACGGGCGCGTCAGCTCCCTGCGGTTCCGCTTCGTCAGCTCCATGGCGGGCGTGCTCGGCGTCGGCGGCGATCTCACCGAATGGACCGAGGAGGATCTGGCCGAGGCGCGGGCCTGGGTGGAGCTGTACAAGGAGATCCGGCCCGTCGTCCAGCGCGGCGACCTCTATCGGCTGCGGCCGCCGACGGGCGGTCTGAGCGCCGTCCAGTATGTGCTCGGGGACGAGACCGTCGTCCTTGCCTGCCTCCAGGCCCAGCACTACGGCGAACCGGTACCGGCCCTGCGGCTGCGCGGGCTCGACCCGACAGCGTCGTACGAATGCCGTGAAACGGGCGAAACGTACCGCGGTGCGGTCCTGCTGCATCACGGTCTGCGCAGCGGACTCCGTGGTGACTTCGATGCGAAGGTTGTCCATCTGAGTCGCATTTGAGGGATATGCCCCAATTGATCCCTTTATTCCAACTCGCTCCGGAATGGGGACTGGTGAGGCATAGAGCGTGAGGAGCGTCATATCGGTGACGGTGCGTCGCGCGTCATGCTCGCGCAATTCCCGTACCGTCATGGGAAATCGAAGAGGCGAAGGCGACGGGAATTCACGGAGGGTGACCGTGAATTCCCGAATTCGATCAACGAAATCCGGAACACCCGGAAACAGCCGCTTGTTCTGGCGCGTCCTGCTCGCTTACGTTCCCCATCGATCCGGACGGAACGCCGAATCCTGCCGCCGCCCGGAATTCCCGCACATGTGATCCGCGTTCGGCAGGAGCGGGGTCCCGACTGCTCACCTCGCAGGCGCCGGAGAGGAATGCGCCATGCCCGCGAAGGGTAAGCACCGCCGCCCCAAGAACCGGCGTTTCACCCGCAAGATCGCTTTCGCCGGAACCGGTGGCGCGGCGCTGGCCCTGCCGCTGATCGGCGCCACCGGAGCCCACGCCGCCTCCGCGCAGACCGTTCCCGCAAAGGCCGCGCAGTCCCTTCCGGTCATCGCGAAGGCGGCCGGAAAGACGGCCGGAAAGACTGCCGCCCCGCAGGTGAATTCGGGTGTGCACACCTACACGGTGAAGTCCGGCGACTGCCTCTCGACCATCGCCGACGAGCAGAATGTCAGCGGCGGCTGGCGCCGGCTCTACGACGACAACCGCCGGGCCGTCGGCGACAACCCGTCGCTGATCCACCCGGGCCTGAAGCTGACGCTCGGCCGGCAGGCCGCGCAGACCTACGCCGAGCCCTCCGCGCCGAGGCCCACGCAGTCCACGCAGTCCGCCCGGCCCAAGCAGTTCATGCCCCCGTCCACGCAGGCCTCGCCGTCGTCGGACGCCCAGGTGAAGGCCTCCCATGCGGCCGCCTCCCAGCAGCAGGCCGCCCCGGCGCCCCGGACCGCGGCGGCCGCTCCCGCCACCGGCTTCACGCTCCCGGTCGACGGCGCCACCGTCGGCACCGGTTACCACGTGCCCGGCAGCATGTGGTCCAGCGGCTACCACACCGGCGTCGACTTCGTCGTCCCGACCGGCACGTCCCTCAAGGCCGTCGGCGCCGGCACGGTCGTCTCCGCCGGGTGGGGCGGCGCGTACGGCAACCAGGTCGTCATCAGGCTGAACGACGGCCACTACGCCCAGTACGCCCACCTCTCCCAGCTCTCCGTCTCCGCCGGGCAGAGCGTGACCGCCGGTCAGCAGATCGGCCTGTCCGGAGCGACCGGCAACGTGACCGGCCCGCACCTGCACTTCGAGATCCGCACCACTCCGGACTACGGTTCGGACATCGACCCCGTCGGCTACCTCCGCGAGCACGGCGTCCCCGTCGGCTGACCCGGTTGCCCCTCCGAAGGCCGGACCCCGATCCCCGGGTCCGGCCTTCGGCGCGTCCGCCGGAGCCGTATTCCGGGTTGGCAAACGATTTAAGGGTGTCATATCTCACCGTTCGTCAACCCCTGCCTACGGTCGCGTAGGTCACATCCGAAGGTGAATCATGGTCCGACGTGGCAGACGATTCGAAGAATGACAACAGATCAGTGATCGGGTCGTACGTGGCGGTGGGGGACAGCTTCACCGAAGGCGTCGGCGACCCCGGCCCCGACGGGTCCTTCGTGGGCTGGGCCGACCGCTTCGCGGTCCTGCTCGCCGACCGGCGGCCCGAGGGCGACTTCGAGTACACCAACCTGGCCGTGCGCGGAAAGCTCCTGGACCAGATCGTGGCCGACCAGGTCCCGAGGGTCCTCGAACTGGCCCCGGACCTCGTCTCCTTCTGCGCGGGCGGCAACGACATCATCCGGCCCGGCACCGATCCGGACGAGGTGGCCGAGCGGTTCGAGCGGGCCGTCGCCCGGCTGACCGAGGCCGTCGGCACGGTCCTGGTGACGACCGGCTTCGACACCCGTGGCGTGCCCGTGTTCAAGCATCTGCGCGGCAAGATCGCCACGTACAACGGGCATGTCCGGGCCATCGCCGACCGGTACGGCTGCCCCGTGCTCGACCTGTGGTCCCTGAAGTCCGTGCAGGACCGCAGGGCGTGGGACGACGACCGGCTGCACCTGTCGCCCGAGGGGCACACGCGCGTGGCGCTGCGCGCGGGCCAGGCCCTCGGGCTGGAGGTCCCGGCCGATCCGGAGCAGCCCTGGCCGCCGCTCCCGCCCCGGGGCACGCTGGAGATCCGCCGCGACGACGTCCACTGGGCCCGCGAGTACCTCGTCCCCTGGATCGGCCGCCGGCTGCGCGGCGAGTCCTCCGGGGACCATGTGACGGCCAAGGGCACCCTGTCGCCCGACGACATCAAGCTGCGGATCGCGTCCGTGGCCTGACGCCGACCGTTCGCGTCCCGCGCCGCACGCAGGGGAGCGGTGCGGGACGCGGCCGTGTCTCATGGCGGCGGGGCGTCGCTCAGGCCCCCCGCTCGGTCAACGCCTCGCGCGGCAGCCCCAGTTCGCGGGCCAGGGCCTCGTCCACCCAGGTCTGCGCCCGGGTCCGCGGGACCGAGCCCGGATACGACGTCAACTGCACGGCCAGGCCGTCCAGGAGGGCCGTGAGCCGCAGGGCCGCGGCCGCCGGGTCGGGGCACTCGAACTCGCCCGCCGCCACGCCCTCGGCGATGACGTCGGCGATCGCGGCCTTCCACTGTCGGTCCAGATCCCGGGTGACCTCCCGGAGCGCGGGTTCGCGCAGCGCCACCGCCCAGCCCTCGATCCACAGCCGCCAGCCCTTGGCCTGGCCGGTGGGCGCGTACCAGCGCACGGCGGCCCGCAGCCGGCGCAGCGCGGAGGTCCGCCGGCCGAGCAGCCTGCGCAGATGGGCGAGGTCGTCCTCGGCCGCGTAGGCGAACGCGGCGGCGACCAGCTTCTCCTTGGTCGAGAAGTGGTACAGCACCAGCGCGTTGCTCACCCCGAGCGCCGCGGCCACGTCGGCGATCCTGACGGCCGCCACGCCCCGCGCCTCGATCTGCTCGATGGCGGCCCGCAGCAGCTCCTCCTGCCGCTCGGCCACACTCAACCGCACTCTTGCCACACGGTCACCCTATTCGGTGGACCGGGCGACCCACCTCACCGGTACCAGCCGAACCGTTCCGCGATCACCGGCAGCCGGTCGGACACCAGGGCGTGGGCGGCCGCGCGCGGGGTCGTCCCGTCCGTCTCCGCGCGCGAGAGCATCAAGTCGACCAGCCTCCTCATGGAGCGACGGATGTGCGCGAACGCCTCCTCGGCTTCCGGGCCGATGTCACCGAACAGCGTCCACCACCACCAGGCGTTCGTCCCGGAGTTGACCACCACGTCGGGCAGTACCGTCACCCCGCGCGCGGCCAGCAGCTCCTCCGCCTCGGGCAGGACGGGCATGTTGGCGGCCTCCACGATCCAACGCGCCCTGATCCGCTCCTGGTCGGCCGCGTCGAGCGCGTACGACACGGCGGCGGGCACCAGCACCTCCGCGTCGGCGGACAGCCAGGCGTCGCCCGGCAGTTCACGGTCACCGGGGCGCAGCGCGGAGCGGTCGACGGTGCCGTACGCGTCCCGGGCGGCCAGCAGCGCCTCGACGTCCAGGCCGGACGGGTTGGCCATCGTGCCCTTGACGTCGGCCACCGCCACGACGGTGAGGCCCGCGCGCGCGAGGAAGCGGGCCGTGGCCCCGCCCATCGTGCCGAGCCCCTGCAGGGCCACCCGGGTGCCCGCGTACGGCACCGACGCCCGGTCCAGCGCGGCGAGCACCGACTCGGCGACCCCGCAGCCGCCGGCCAGTTCGTCCAGGCCGATGCCGTCCACCTCGACCGCGAAAGCGGCCGCGAGCCGGTCACGGGCCGCCCGCTCGTCGTCCAGCAGCGGGTACACGGCCTGGATCGAGGAGACCAGGCCCGCCTCCGCCGCCGCGCGGTCCACCAGGTCCTGCGTGAGGCCGAGGTCCTCGCCGGTGGTCCAGAAGCTCTCGACGTACGGTCGCACGGCCCGCAGATAGCGGACCAGCAGCCCGTACGCCTCCGGGTCCCGCGGATCGCAGTCGATGCCGCCCTTGGCGCCGCCGAGCGGGACGTAACGGCTGTCGGGGTCGTAGTGCAGGGCCTCCTTCATCGTCATCCCGCGCGCGAGTCCGGTGACCTCCTCCAGGGTGCAGCCGGGCCGCATCCGCAGCCCGCCGCTGGCCACGCCCCGCACGAGCCGGTCGACGACCAGGAACCCCTGGCGTCCGGTGACGTGGTCGGTCCAGACGAGCGACATCAGGGGGGTGGTCATCGGTGAGCTCCTCTTTACTGAATGGTGAGTCAGTATTGGGAATCGGTCCCGGCGCTGTCAACGCGCCGACGGTCCGCACGGGAGCGCCGCTTGGCGCGGGCGGGGTGGCCGGGGTGTGACCCCGGCCACCCCGGACTGTCGGACCGGCCGACCATAATGGAGGACCTCAGCGACTCCACCTGGAGGTACCGTGACCGGTCTGCGTACCCAGAGCTTCGGGCTCCGCGCTCTACAGCCCGAGGCCTTCGGCGCGGAACCGCGCGGTGAGCGCCTCGCGCGCATCCGCCGCTCCCCCCATTTCAAGGACGGCGTCTTCCAGAACCCCGGCGGCATCGCCCGCACCCGGCCCTCCGGCTCCATGCTGGACTTCGCGAAGGTGTTCTTCGACAAGGACACCCGCCCCCTGCGCGCCCCCCGCGGCACCGTCCCGGTGCACGCCACCACGCTGGCCGACCTGGCCAAGCCGCCGGCCTCGGGGCTGCGCGTGACCTGGATGGGCCACTCCAGCGTGCTGGTCGAGATCGACGGCCACCGCGTGCTGTTCGACCCCGTCTGGGGCGAGCGCTGCTCCCCGTTCCCGTTCGTCGGGCCCAAGCGGCTGCACCCGGTGCCGCTTCCGCTGGCCGCGCTCGGCCCGGTCGACGTGGTCGTCATCTCGCACGACCACTACGACCATCTCGACATGCCCACGATCAAGGCGCTGGCCGGCACCGACACCGTCTTCGCCGTGCCGCTCGGCGTCGGCGCCCACCTCGAACACTGGGGCGTCTCGGCGGACCGGCTGCGCGAGCTGGACTGGCACGAGGCCACCAAGATCGGTGGCCTCACCCTCACCGCCACCCCGGCCCGTCACTTCTGCGGCCGCGGCCTGCGCAACACCCAGCACACCCTGTGGGCGTCCTGGGCCGTGGCGGGCGAGGAGCACCGGATCTACCACAGCGGTGACACCGGTTACTTCGACGGCTTCACGGACATCGGCGCGGAGCACGGCCCGTTCGACGTCACGATGATCCAGATCGGGGCGTACAGCGCGTTCTGGCCCGACATCCACATGACCCCCGAGGAGGGCCTGCGCGCCCACCTCGACCTGCAGGGCGGCGCCCCGCACGGCGTACTGCTCCCGATCCACTGGGGCACCTTCAACCTCGCCCCGCACGCCTGGGCGGAGCCGGGCGAGTGGACGAGGGACGCCGGCGAGGTGGCCGGCCAGACGATCGCGCTGCCCCGCCCCGGCGAGCCCTTCGAGCCCGCCGGCGAGGTGCCCGTGGACGCGTGGTGGCGGGTGGTGTCCCCGCCGGTGAAGCGCACGTGGCCGGTTCCGGACCTCACCGCCGAGGCGCCTCGCGACGACCTCGACCTGGACCTCGTGGGCGAGGCCTGACCCTCCGCACGTACTTCACGCCCACGCTCGGCGCCATCGCCGGGATGATCGAGTCGGACAACCCCGTCCTGGCCGAGCGGGGGCGCACCTTCCTGCCGGTGCTCCAGCATGCCGTCCGCGCGGCGCACGACATGGGTGTTCCGCTGGCCGCCGGCACGGATTCCTCCGGTGGGGAGGTCGATCCCATCGGCGGGGAGGTGGTGTTGATGCACCAGGCCGGGCTCTCGGCCCTGGATGCGATCCGCACCGCCACGACCGCGGCGGCGGAATTGATCGGACTGGGCCGCAGCGCCGGGCGGCTGACCCCGGGCTTCGGCGGCGACGCCGTACTGCTCGACCGCAGCCCGCTGGAGGACCTCACGGTGCTCAAGAACCCGGGCGCGGTCGTCAGCAACGGCCTTCCCGTGACGGGCTGACGGCACATGAGTCGAGGGCCGGTGCGCACACCTGTGCGCACCGGCCCTCGACGTTGTTGCTCGCTTTATCGGTCCGTCGTACGAGGCTTCATACCAGAGGGGGGCGCTGCGCGGGGGAGTTTGTCAACTGCCCACCGCACATGATGCCCAGGCAACTACTGTGAGTGTCCGCCGGACGACGCAGGGCCCCCTCCCGGGCTCTCTCTCGACCGGCACGGCGATGGCGCATGCCCGCATGCCCGCATCGCGCACCGCGCGCAGGGCACAGCGCGCGAGAAACGAAGCCGACGGACCAGTACGAGGACGCTGATGTCTCACCTCCGTGCACCGGCCACGCGTGCCGACCGCCGAGAGGGCGGCCGGCACGGGCGACCGGTCGCCCGACCCGCTCCCGCACTGCCCGAGACGCACATACGGCCCCAGCTCATGCGGCTCGCCGTGCTTCCGCCCGTCGCGGTCGCGCTCAGCGCCAGCGCGGCCGTCATCTTCAGCATCCGCTCCACCGGGGCACGTACCGGCCTCACCCTGTGGGCCGTGCTCCTCGGAGCCGTCGCCGTGACCTTCGCGGGCATCCTGATCGCCGCCGTGGCCGCCGACCGCGCCGCCCGCTCGGTCGGCGACCGCGTCGAGGCCCTGCGCAGCAGTGCCCTTCGCGGCGAGGCCGACCTGCGCGCCCTCGTCGAGGCGCTGCGCCACGGCAAGACGCCGCCGCAGCGCAAGACGCGCCGCAGGCCGCCCGAGGACGCCGACGACTTCGAGCTGCTCGCCGCCGACCTGGCGCGCGCGCACGACGGCGCCGTCACCGCCGTCGTGCAGGCCGCCCAGCTCTCCAGCCAGGCCGGCAGCGAGCAGAAGCTCGAGGTGTTCGTCAACCTCGCGCGGCGGCTTCAGTCCCTGGTGCACCGGGAGATCTCGATCCTGGACGACCTCGAGAACGAGATCGAGGACCCCGACCTCCTCAAGGGCCTGTTCCACGTCGACCACCTCGCCACCCGGATCCGGCGGCACGCGGAGAACCTCGCCGTGCTCGGCGGGGCGGTCTCCCGGCGGCAGTGGAGCAACCCGGTGAGCATGACCGAGGTGCTGCGCTCCGCCATCGCCGAGGTCGAGCAGTACTCCCGGGTCAAGCTGGTCCCGCCCATCGACGGCGAACTGCGCGGCCACGCCGTCGCCGACGTCATCCACCTGCTCGCCGAACTCGTGGAGAACGCAACGGTGTTCTCCGCGCCGCACACCCAGGTGCTGCTGCGCGCCAACCTCGTCACCTCGGGGCTCGCCGTCGAGGTCGAGGACCGCGGGCTCGGCATGCCGGTCGGCGAGCAGAACAAGATGAACGCCCTGCTCGCCGACCCCGACCAGGTCAACGTGGCCAGCCTGCTGGCCGACGGCCGCATCGGCCTCTACGTCGTCTCCCAGCTCGCCCGCCGGCACGGCATCGGCGTGCGCCTGCAGACCAACATCTACGGCGGCGTGCAGGCCGTACTCGTCGTCCCGCAGGCGTTGTTGGGTACGGCACCGGGTGTGCGCGGCGCGGGAAACGGCGCCGTGGCGCAGGCGCAGACGGCTGCGCAGGTGCAGGTGCAGGACCCGGCGGGGACCGGGCGGTTGTCGGTGGTTCCGCAACAACACGGCGGACGGGACGCCATCGGGCCGGAGGGACCTGAGCCGGAGGGATCCGGGCGGCCCGCGGCCACGGGGCGACGGCGGCACGCGCAGCACGGGGCCCTGCAGAACGACACCGGGCAGAGCGGTGCGCAGAGCGGTGGTGCGCAGAGCGCGGCTGCGCGGAGTGAGGGCACACCACCCCCGCTCCCCGTACGCGGCGCCCAGGAGCACCGGTCCAACCCCGCCGAGGCCGTGCCCGGCATCAGCCGCGAGCACCGGCCGGTCGTCGAGGCCCACGCCGGCATCCTGCCCACGCCGCGCGACGGCACGGTGCGCGGCACCATGGAAAAGCCCCAACTGCCCCGCCGGCGCGCCCAGGAGCACATCGTGCCCCAACTGCGCGGCGGCCCCGCCCCCCGTCAGGACGCCGACACCGTCGCGGGCCACGACCCCGGCCTGATGGCGGCCTTCCAACGCGGCATCGGACTGGCCGAGGCACAGCAGCACATGGAGACGACGGAACCGACGTACGGATCCGTGCACACGACGGCCGAGTCCACCCACCCCGGGGCCCTGGAGCCGCTGGAGTCGTCGGAAGCGGCACGTGTCCGGCCCGCACACCAGAGCCCGGAACCCGCCGGACCGACGGTGGCCGCGCCCGCGCACCACCTCGACCCGGCCCCCATACCCCAACCGCACGCCCAACCGCACGCCCACGCGCCCGCCTCCGCGCCCGCGTCCGAGGGCACCGGTCGACCCGACGGGAGCGCACCGGCCGGATGACCCCCCACTCCAGTCCCCTGACCATCCCCACCCCCACCTCCAGCGCTCCCGCAGACCTTCGGACCCCAAGGAGTCGATCCACCATGGCGAGCGATGCGCCGACCGCCCACGCCTCCGACCTCGACTGGCTGCTGAGCGGCCTCGTGCAACGCGTACCGCACACCAGCAGCGCGGTGCTCCTGTCCTGTGACGGGCTGGTGAAGTCCGTGTACGGCCTCGATGCCGACAGCGCCGACCACATGGCGGCCCTGGCCTCCGGCCTGTACTCCCTCGGCCGCAGCGCGGGCGTCCGGTTCGGCGACGGCGGCGACGTCCGCCAGGTCGTCGTCGAACTCGACTCGACCCTGCTGTTCGTCACGACCGCCGGCTCCGGCACCTGCCTCGCCGTCCTCGCCGGCCGCGAGGCCGACGCCGCCGTGCTCGGCTACGAGATGGCCATGCTGGTCAAGAGCGTCCGCCCCTACCTGGTGACCGCGCCTCGGCAGCAGGCCGTCGAACCCACGGCGATGAGGCCTTGAGCGTGGTCGCAGCCGGCGACGGGCCCTGGCTCGACGACGCGGCCGGACGGCTGGTGCGCCCGTTCACGGTCAGCAACGGCCGCACCAAGCCCAGCATCGCCCTCGACCTGATGTCGCAGGTGATGGCCACCGGAGTCACCCCGCTCGGCTACCTCGGCCCCGAACACGCCCAGGCCCTCGACCTGTGCCGCGCACCGGTATCGGTCGCCGAGGTCGCCGCTCATCTCAGACTGCCCGCCGTCGTCACCAAGGTGCTCCTCTCGGACCTCGTCGACTGCGGGGCGCTGACCACCAAGCCCCCCGCGTTCCACCACAACCCCACTGACCGGTCTCTGCTGGAGGCAGTGCTCGATGGACTACGACGACAGCTCTGACCCGTTCCCCACCGCGCTCAAGATCCTTGTCGCGGGCGGGTTCGGGGTGGGCAAGACGACCTTCGTGGGGGCGGTCAGCGAGATCGCCCCGCTCAGCACGGAGGAGCTGCTCACCACGGTCAGTGCCGCCACGGACAATCTCGACGGCATCGAGAACAAGGTCGAGACGACGGTCGCCATGGACTTCGGCCGGATCACCCTCGATCCGGAGCACGTCCTGTACCTGTTCGGCACGCCCGGGCAGGAGCGGTTCTGGTTCATGTGGGACGAGCTGTCCGAAGGCGCGCTCGGCGCGGTCATCCTCGCCGACACCCGCCGCCTGGAGGAGTGCTTCGCGGCCGTGGACTTCTTCGAGGAACGCGGCCTCGCCTTCATCATCGCCGTCAACGAGTTCGACGGCGCCTTCCGCTACGACCCGGAGGAGGTGCGCGCGGCCCTCGACCTCGACCCGCAGATTCCGGTCGTTCGCTGCGACGCCCGCATCTCCAGCTCGGGCGTGCAGACCCTGCTGACCCTCGTACGCCACCTCATCGCCCACGCCCCGGCGCCCGCGCCGAGCCACGGCGCCCACATGTGATCCCGTCACATCACGCCCCGTATCTCCCCATATCTCCTCATATTTCGCCATGTATCACCATCTCCCATGGAGCCGCCCTATGAGAGACGCCCACAGCGACGGAGCCCGGCCATGAGCTACGAGCCGGCCCGGCCGGTCCGGGGGCTGCTGCTGACCCCCGAGGACAAGGAGGCGCCCGCCCGGATCTCCCGGCTGCGCCGGATGGGCCTGGGGGAGCGGCCCGAACCGGCCCTCGACGCCTTCGCGGACCAGCTCGCCCAGCTCACCGGCGCACCGTACGCCATGGTCAACTTCATCGGAGAGCGCCACCAGTTCTTCGCCGGCCTCCGCACCCCGGTGGCCGCGCCGGTGGTCCGGGAGGACGGCAGCGGGCCACGGCTCGGCCGCGTCCTGCCGCGCGAGCACGGCTTCTGCCCCCATGTGGTGGTCCGTCGCAAGGCCCTGGTGCTGGAGGACGTCCGCGACTACCCCCGCTTCGCGGGCAACCCGGTCGTCGACGAGTTCGGCATCCGCTCCTATCTCGGCGCCCCCCTCATCGACAGCACGGGGACGGCGCTCGGCACGGTGTGCGTGGCCGACGTGGAGCCGCGGCCCTGGGGCCGGCCCGGGCTGGAGGCCATCAAGGTGTCGGCGGCGGAGCTGGCGGCCCGGCTGGAGCGGCGCGAGGCCGACGGGCTCCCGGTGCTGTGACGACGGGAACAGCCCCGTCGCCAGCCGACCGGTCTAGTACCTTCGTACGCTGGTGTCATGGGACGTACCAGTGACGCCAAGCGGGAGATCCTCGACGCCGCCCGCTCGCTGATCGAGGGTCGTGGGTACTCGGCGCTCGGCGTGGCCGAGATCTGCAAGGCGGCCGGGGTGCCGAAGGGGAGTTTCTACTACTTCTTCGAGTCCAAGGAGGCCCTCGCGCTCGCGGTCGTCGACGAGCACTGGGCGGCCCAGAAGCGCGCCTGGGCACATGCTCTGACCGGTGACGGGGAGCCGCTGCTGCGGTTGCGGCGGCTGTTCGAGGAGACGGAGGCCGGTCAACGCGCCGTCCAGCAGGGCTGCGGCACCGTGTCGGGCTGTCTGTTCGGGAACCTCACCCTGGAGCTGAGCAACCAGACCGAAGCGGTGCGCGGACGGCTCCAGGAGATCTTCGACGCGCAGGTCGACATGGTCGAGTCCGTCGTCGCCGAGGCCCGGGAGCGCGGCGATGTCGGCGTGACCGACACCCGGGAGGCGGCGCGGGCGGTGGTGGCCCAACTGGAGGGCCAGGTGATGTTCGCCAAGCTGTACAACAGCACCCAGCGGCTGAGCCCTCTGTGGCAGAACTGCCGGGCCCTGCTCGGCGCGACCGCCGCCTGAGGCCACGTGGCCGGCCGCCGGGCTCGGCCGACCGACGCTGTGGTGCGACCCTGTGTGCGTGTGCCCCCGCCCCCCGCCGCCGATGCCGCGTCCGGTTGTCCCGCTGCTGAGAGGCACAGCCTCCCACCGCGCGTAGCATGGCGTGCGTGGAACTGCGCCAGCTGCGGTACTTCGTCGCGGTCGCCGAGGAACTGAACTTCGGCCGGGCCGCCGAGCGGCTGCTCATCGCGGGGCCCTCGCTCTCGCAGCAGATCAAGGCACTCGAACGGGACCTGGGCGTCCGGCTGTTCGATCGGGACCGCCGCTCGGTCTCCCTCACGCCGGCCGGCGCCGCCCTGCTCCCGCACAGCCGCGAACTGCTGGGGCGGGCCGACGACCTCAAGCGCCGGGCGGGCGTTCTCTCGGGTTCGCAGTCGGTGCGGCTCGGTTACGTCAACTGGCTGCCCCCGGACCTGAGTTCGCGTACGGCCGCAGTGGCTCGGGTGCACGTGGACGCCTGGGTCGCCCCCTCCCACACCCAGGCCGCCCGGGTCGCCGACGGCAGCCTCGACCTCGCCATCTGCTGGGTGCGCGGGGAGGACCTCGAGCGGCTCGGTCTGCGGGCCCGGCTGATCGGCGCCGACCGCCTGTACGCCGTCGCGAAGGGCGCCGACACGAGCGAGCTGCGGGCCCGGGACATCGACGTCCTCATCGACGACGACGTCACCTCCTGGGCCTCCTGGAACGTGTACGCCGAAGAGCTGGCGCAGATCATCGGGGCCCGCGCCGTGCGCATCTCCGACGGTGCCGTCACCGGCCCCGCCTATTTCGACCACGTCCGCCGCTGCACCCGCCCCGTCCTCAACTCGCCCAAGGGACAGACCGCTTCGCTCCCGCCCGACCTGGTCCGCCGCGAGGTCGTCGCGCCGAAGGTGTACTGGACATGGTCCCTGGTCTGGCGCGCGAGCGAGGACCGCGCCGGAGTCCTGGCCGCCGTCGACGCCCTGTGCGACGGCGTCGGAGACCTCGGCATTCACGCCCCGGACGCCTGGCTGCCCGCCGACGACCCCTACGCGCTCCCGGGCTGAGCCGCGCTGGGAGCCTGTGCCTCTCACACGCGAGGAAACCGATCCTGGCATCCCTCGGCCGCCCGACCTACGTTTCAGATAGTCGACCGGTCGGCTAGTAGCCGGTCAAACCACCTCGGAGAAGGTCACCATGAGCACGCACAACCAGAAGGTCGCGATCGTCACCGGCGCGTCGCAGGGCATAGGCGCCGCCCTCGTCCAGGGCTACCGCAAGCTCGGCCACGCCGTCGTCGCCACCTCGCGTACCGTCGCCCCCGTCGACGACACCGACGTCCTGACCGTCCAGGGCGACATCGCCGACCCGGCGACCGCCGCGCGGGTCGTCGCGGCCGCCGTCGAGCGGTTCGGCCGTATCGACACCGTGGTCAACAACGCGGGCATCTTCGTCGCGAAGCCCTTCACCGACTACACGGCCGAGGACTACGCCGCCGTGACCGGCATCAACGTCGGCGGCTTCTTCCACCTGACCCAGCAGGCCCTGCCGCACCTGCTCGCCCAGGGCGGCGGACACATCGTCAGTGTCACCACCAGCCTGGTCGACAGCCCGGACGCCCGGGTCCCCTCCGTCCTGGCCTCGCTGACCAAGGGCGGTCTGCAGTCCGCGACCAAGTCCCTGGCCATCGAGTACGCCACCCGCGGCGTCCGCGTCAACGCCGTGTCGCCCGGCACCATCAAGACACCCATGCACCCGGCGGAGACCCACGAGTTCCTCGCCGCCCTGCACCCGGTCGGCCGGATGGGCGAAGCGAGCGACATCGTCGACGCGGTGCTCTTCCTGGAGACGGCGCCGTTCGTCACTGGCGAGATCCTGCACGTCGACGGCGGGATGAGCGCCGGCCATTGAGGAACGTCAAGCGTCACGTCCTGGAGCGGAAGGAGCGGACATGACCACCACGACGGACGGCGCGGCGATCCTGAGCGGAGTGCTCGACCAGTGGAAGGCTGCCGTCGACGCACACCGGCCCGACCACGTCGCCGCGCTCTTCACGGAGGACGCCGTCTTCCAGGGACTGCGTCCCTACAGCGTCGGACGGCAGGGCGTCGCCGCGTACTACGACTCCCAGCCCCTCGGCCTGAAGGCGGAGTACCGCATCCTCGAGACGCGGCAGCCCGCCGACGGCGTCGTCCTCGGCTACCTGGCCGTCGAATTCTCGTTCACGGACCGGCCCCCGCTGGACGTCACGCTCTCGGTCCTCATCACCCGTGCGGCGGACGACTGGCGCATCAGCCACTACCAGGTCTCCCACCTCGACCAGGGCCCGGGCCCGGCGTGAAGCGTCGTACGGGTCAGGCGTGAAGCGGATCTGTGACGGCGCTTAAGAAATCCTCGATGGACCTGAGGCGCCCGGGTGCGGCAGATTGCGGGGTGATTCCACCCCTCTGACCCGGCGCGGGCGCCTTCGGCATGCCCGCGGCCGGGACCTCACCCACAGGAGCCGTAGCGTTGAAGGCGCTGGTCAAGGAGAAGGCGGAGCCCGGGCTGTGGCTCGCGGACGTTCCGGAGCCCGCCATCGGTCCCGGTGACGTGCTGATCAAGGTCATGCGGACCGGTATCTGCGGCACCGACCTGCACATCCGGTCCTGGGACGGCTGGGCGCAGCAGGCGATCCGCACTCCGCTCGTGCTCGGGCACGAGTTCGTCGGCCAGGTCGTGGAGACCGGCCGGGACGTCACCGACATCCGGGTCGGCGACCGGGTCAGCGGCGAGGGCCACCTGGTGTGCGGCAAGTGCCGCAACTGCCTGGCCGGCCGCCGCCACCTGTGCCGGGCCACCGTCGGCCTCGGCGTCGGCCGGGACGGCGCGTTCGCCGAGTACGTCGCGCTGCCCGCCTCCAACGTCTGGGTGCACCGCGTCCCCGTCGACCTCGACGTCGCCGCGATCTTCGACCCGTTCGGCAACGCCGTCCACACCGCGCTGTCCTTCCCGCTGGTCGGCGAGGACGTCCTGATCACCGGTGCCGGGCCCATCGGCCTCATGGCGGCGGCGGTGGCCCGGCACGCCGGCGCCCGCAACGTCGTCATCACCGACGTCAGCGAGGAGCGGCTGGAGCTGGCCCGCAAGATCGGCGTCAGCCTCGCCCTGAACGTCGCGAAGACCACGATCGCCGACGGGCAGCGCGAGCTGGGCCTGCGCGAGGGCTTCGACATCGGCCTGGAGATGTCCGGCCGTCCCGAGGCCATGCGGGACATGATCGCCAACCTGACGCACGGCGGCCGCATCGCCATGCTCGGCCTGCCCGCCCAGGAGTTCCCGGTCGACTGGGCCCGGATCGTCACCTCGATGATCACCATCAAGGGCATCTACGGCCGCGAGATGTTCGAGACCTGGTACGCCATGTCGGTGCTGCTGGAGGGCGGCCTGGACCTCGCCCCGGTGATCACCGGCCGCTACGACTACCGCGACTTCGACGCGGCCTTCGCGGACGCGGCCAGCGGCAAGGGCGGCAAGATCATCCTGGACTGGACCGCGTAAACCCCCTTCTCCCGTCAGCACCTTCAGAGGAGCCCCCCCATGTTCGACTCCGTCCGCGACGATCTGCGCGCCACCCTCGACGAGATCCGCGCCGCCGGCCTGCACAAGCCCGAGCGGGTCATCGGCACCCCGCAGTCCGCGACCGTCAACGTCACCGCCGGCGGCCGCCCCGGCGAGGTCCTCAACTTCTGCGCCAACAACTACCTCGGCCTCGCCGACCACCCCGACGTGATCGCCGCCGCCCACGAGGCCCTGGACCGCTGGGGCTACGGCATGGCCTCCGTCCGCTTCATCTGCGGCACCCAGGAGGTCCACAAGGAGCTGGAGGCCCGCCTCGCGGGCTTCCTCGGCCAGGAGGACACGATCCTGTACTCCTCCTGCTTCGACGCCAACGGCGGTGTCTTCGAGACCCTGCTCGGCGAGGAGGACGCGGTGATCTCCGACGCCCTCAACCACGCCTCCATCATCGACGGCATCCGCCTGTCCAAGGCCCGCCGTTTCCGCTACGCCAACCGCGACATGGCGGACCTGGAGGCGAAGCTGAAGGAGGCGGCCGAGGGCGGCGCCCGGCGCAAGCTGATCGTCACCGACGGCGTCTTCTCCATGGACGGCTACGTGGCCCCCCTCGCCGAGATCTGCGACCTCGCCGACCGCTACGGCGCGATGGTCATGGTCGACGACTCGCACGCCGTCGGCTTCGTCGGCCCGTCCGGCAAGGGCACCCCCGAACTGCACGGCGTGATGGACCGCGTGGACATCATCACCGGCACCCTCGGCAAGGCCCTCGGCGGCGCCTCCGGCGGCTATGTCGCCGCCCGCGCCGAGATCGTCGCCCTGCTGCGCCAGCGCTCCCGCCCGTACCTGTTCTCCAACACGCTCGCCCCGGTCATCGCCGCCGCCTCCCTCAAGGTCCTCGACCTGCTGGAGTCGGCCGACGACCTGCGCGTCCGCCTGGCCGAGAACACGGCGCTCTTCCGCGGTCGGATGACCGAGGAGGGCTTCGACATCCTCCCCGGCGACCACGCCATCGCGCCCGTCATGATCGGTGACGCGGCGAAGGCGGCCCGCATGGCGGAGCTGCTGCTGGAGCGGGGCGTGTACGTGATCGGCTTCTCCTACCCGGTCGTCCCGCAGGGCCAGGCCCGCATCCGCGTTCAGCTGTCCGCCGCGCACTCCACCGAGGACGTAGACCGCGCGGTCGACGCCTTCGTCGCGGCCCGCGCGGAGCTGGAGGCCTGACCAGTGCGAACGGCTTGAGATAATTGATCCCATGATCGAAGCGCGGCGGCTCCACATCCTCCGTGCGGTGGCCGACCACCGCACGGTCACGGCGGCGGCCGCCGCGCTGTATCTCACCCCCTCCGCCGTCTCGCAGCAGCTGTCGGCCCTGGAGCAGGAGACCGGCCACCGCCTCGTCGAACGCGGCGCGAAGGGCGTACGGCTCACCCCGGCCGGCGAGATCCTGCTCAGCCACACCAACGCGGTCCTCGCCCAGCTGGAGCGGGCCGAGGCCGAGCTGGCCGCCTATGGCTCCGGGGAGGCCGGGACCGTCACCGTGGCCGCCTTCGCGACCGGCATCGCCCAGGTCGTGGCGCCCGCCGTGGCCCGGCTCGCGTCCTCCGCGCCCGGCATCCGCATCCGCGTCCAGGACGCCGAGGGCGACGCGAGCCTGCCCATGGTCCTGGACCGGCAGGTGGACGTGGCGGTCGCCGTCGAGTACCGGGGCGCCCCGCCCGCCGACGACCCCCGGCTCACCCACGTCCCGCTCTACGCCGAGCCGTTCGACGCGGTCGTACCCGTCGGCCACCGCCTCGCGGACACCCCCGAGGTGCCGCTCGCCGAGCTGTCCAAGGACGCGTGGATCGGCCCGTACCCCGGCAACCCGTGCCACGACGTGGTCGTCCTCGCCTGCGAGAGCGCCGGTTTCCAGCCACGCCTGGAACACTCCTCCGACGACTTCCGCGCCGTCGTCGCCCTGGCCTCGGCCGACGCGGGCGTCGCCCTCGTCCCGCGCTCGGCCCTGCGCGGCATGGACCTCACCGGCGTCGTCGTCCGCCCCGTCGACGGCGTCGCCCCCACCCGCAGAGTCTTCGCCGCCGTACGACGAGGAGCCGAGGGACACCCGCTGATCCGCCCGGTCCTGGAGGCCCTGGGAGAAGCGGCCCGGGCGTAGGGAACCAGCCACCGGTCGCACGCAGTCTCGGCTGTCATGCGTGTGACGATGATCCTTCCGGCCCTGACCGAGGCGACGAGCCCGCTGTTCCGGCCCATCAAGTACTCGCTCTTCCCGCCCCTCGGCCTCGCGACCCTGGCCGGCTACCTCGACCCGGACGACGAGGTCACGCTCCTCGACGAGCACGTGGAGCGCATCGACCTGGACTCCCTCGACACCCCCGACCTGCTGGTGGTCCAGCCGTACATCACCTCGGCCCGGCGCAGCTACGAGATAGCCGACCACTTCCGCGCCCGGGGCGTCCACGTCGCCATGGGCGGTCTGCACGTCACCTCGCTCCCCGACGAGGCGGCGGCCCACGCCGACACGATCTTCACCGGCCCCGGCGAGGACACCTGGCCACTGTTCCTGAAGGACTTCCGCGACGGAGTCCCCGCCCACCGCTACGACTCGAAGCAGCGCACACTCGCCGGACTCCCGCCCATACGCCGAGATCTGATCAAGCGTCACCTCTATCTCGTGCCCAACTCGATCGTGGTGTCCCGGGGTTGCCCGCACCACTGCGACTTCTGCTACAAGGACGCGTTCTTCGAAGGCGGCAAGTCCTTCTACACGCAGGCCGTCGACGACGCCCTCGCGGAGATCGACCGGCTGCCCGGCCGCCACCTCTACTTCCTCGACGACCATCTGCTGGGCAACCGCCGCTTCGCGGAGGCCCTGTTCGACGGCATGCGCGGCATGGGACGGCTGTGGCAGGCCGCGGGCACCGTCAACTCCGTACTGAAACCCGATCTGTTGGAGCGGGCCGTCGAAGCGGGGCTGCGCAGCCTGTTCGTCGGCTTCGAGACGGTCAACGACGCGAATCTCGCCGAGCGCCGCAAGAACCAGAACATCGGCACCGACTACGACGCGGCGGTCCGGCGCCTGCACGAGGCCGGGGTCATGGTCAACGCCAGCTTCGTCTTCGGCCTCGACCAGGACGGCCCCGACGTCTTCGACCGCACCGTGGCGTGGGCGGTCGAGCAGGGCATCGAGACGGCGACCTTCCACATCATGACGCCGTACCCGTCGACCGGACTGTGGCGGCAGCTGGAGTCCGAGAACCGCATCGTGCACCGCGACTGGGACCTCTACGACACCCGCCATGTCGTCTACCGCCCCAAGGGGATGACACCGCGGCAGCTGGAGGAGGGGTACTGGCGGGCCTACCGCGACTTCTACCGCTGGTCCAGCATATGGCGGGGCTCGGCCGCCCAGCCCGGCCGGCCCGAGCGGCTCCGGCACCTCGCGTACGCCGGCGGATGGAAGAAGTTCGAGCCCGCGTGGGACGTGCTGATCCGCTCGAAGCGAGTGGTGCGGGCCCTGCCGGCGCTGGAGCGGACGCTGGCGGCGTTCGGCGGACGGGAGTGACGCGGGCGCTCTCTCCGGGTGTCCGCCGGGGCGGGGTGACTGTCAGTGCCAGGGGCTACGGTGCGTTGCATGCCGAACGCTGACGACGTACGCCGTATCGCCCTGTCCCTGCCGGACACCACGGAGAAGATCGCCTGGAGCATGCCCACGTTCCGGGTGGCCGGGAAGATGTTCGCCACGCTCCCGGAGGACGAGACGTCCATCGCCGTGCGCTGTCCCAAGGAGGAGCGCGACGAACTGGTGCTGGCCGAGCCCGGGAAGTTCTGGATCGCCGACCACGAGGCCCAGTTCGCCTGGGTCAGAGCCCGGCTCGCCGCGCTGGAGGACGAGGACGAGCTGCGCGACATCCTCGCCGACTCCTGGCGCCAGGCCGCCCCGCCCCGGCTCCTGGACGCCCACCCCGAGTTGGGCCTGCCGGGCGAGCGCTGAAAACCCCTCGGCAGGCGGCGGGGCGGCATGGCATGATCCCGCGCGACGCACGGGCGAACGCGCGCATGCGGCGCGGGCAGCGAAGCGATCGCGGGGTGCAAGGGCGGGCTGCACGGGCGGGTGGGAATCGCGGGTGGGGATCGGCCGACGGTGATCGGCCCACGGGAAGCTGGGGGGTACGCACGGTGACCGGTACGGACGCAGGACACGAGCGCATCGCACGGGCCCGGTCGAAGACCACGCGGCGGGGCGACGGCTCCGGTGCCGCGTCCCCGGCGGTCTGGTCGCGGGACTTCGCGCTGTTCTTCGTGGCCCGGGCCGTCGCGCGGCTCGGTGACACCATGCTGCCCGTGGCGCTGGCCGCCGGTCTGCTGGAGCACGGGTACGGCGCCGGCGCGGTCGGACTCGCGATGGCGTCCACGGCCGCCGCCTTCGCGGGGCTCGTCGTCTTCGGCGGGGTCATCGCCGACCGGTTCAGCACCCGAAGGCTGATGATCGGCGCCGACCTGGTCCGGCTCGTCGCCCAGTCCCTCGCCGCCGGACTCTTCTTCGCCGGGCACGTGGTCCTGTGGCAGATCTGCGTGATCGGCGTCGTCAACGGCGTGGCCGGGGCCGTGTTCCAGCCGGGAGTGGCCAGCACCGTGCCCCGGCTCTCCCGCGACATCCAGGGCGCCAACGGCGCGATCCGCATAGCCGAGTCCGGGGCACAACTGGCCGGCCCGGCCGTCGCCGGACTCCTCGTCGGTTTCGCCTCACCCGGCGGTGTGTTCGCGGCGCACGCCGCCACCTACGCGATCAGCGCGCTGTGCCTGCTGCTGCTCCGGCTGCCCCCGCTCCCCGAGGGCGCCCGCGCCACGGGCCGCGGCTGGCGCGCCTTCCGGTCCGATCTGGTCGAGGGCTGGCGGGAGTTCCGGGCGCGGACCTGGCTGTGGGGCGTGATCGCCGTGTGGTGCGTGTACATGATCGCCGTATGGGGGCCGTCGGTCCCGCTGGTGGCCACGGAAGTGGTCCAGCACCACGGTCCGCGCGCCTACGGCCTGGTCAACTCGGCGCTCGGCGCCGGCACCGTCGTCGGCGGCCTGCTCGCCCTCCGGCTGCGGCCCCGCCGCATGCTGCGGGCCGGCGCGATCGCCCTGTTCACGTTCGTCGGCTTCCCGGCGACCGTCGGCGCCGGCCTCGGGGTGCCGGCCATGGCGGCCGGGGCGGCGGTGGCCGGTGCCGGGATGTCGTTCTGGGGCGTGATGTGGGCGACCAGCGTGCAGACCCAGGTCCCCGCGGACGTCCTCAACCGCATCCACGCCTACGACGTGGCCGGCTCCCTCGCCATGCTGCCCGTGGGCCAAGCCCTCGCCGGCCCGGCCGCCGAAGCCCTCGGCGCCGACCACGTCCTGCTCGTCTCCGCCGCCATGAGCCTGGCGGTGGCCGTCGCCCTCCTCGCGGTCCCGGCCATACGCGACCTGGTCCGCGCCGACGCCCAGGCCTCCGCCCACTGAGCCCGGTCACCCACCAACGGCGACCGGTCACACCACGGCGACCGCATCAGCCCCCACGAACGCCCCGATCCGCTCGCGCAGGCTGTGCGCGTCCAAGCCGTGTGCGGCGACGTGCTCCTCGATCGTTCCGTACCGCCGCAGCTCACGGCGGGCGACGCCGAGGCCCAGCACGCGGTGGGGGACGTCGGCCAGGGCCTCGCTCACGGCGGCCGTCGAGGTGCCGGCGAGGTACGGCTCCACGAGCACGACGTCCGTGCCCGCCGCCTCCGTGGCCCGGCGCAGCCCGGCCGCGTCGAAGGGCCGTACGGTCGTCGCGTACAGGACGGTCACGTCCAGCCCCTCCGTGGCGGCGAGGACCGCGTCCAGCATCGGACCCACCGCGAGCACCACACCGGCGCGCCCCTCGCGGACCGTCACGACGTGCTCCCCGTCGACCTCGCGGCCCTGCCGGTTGGCCTGCGCGGAGAGCCGGACGTACACCTTCTCGTCGCCCGCCGCGACCGCGTGCCGCAGCAGGGTCTCCGCCTCGTCCGGGTGCCCGGGCACGTGCACGGTCCAGCCGTCCAGCGTGTCGAGGAGGGCGATGTCGCCGGGCGCCATGTGGGTGAAGCCGCCGGCCGGCCAGTCGTAGGAGGCGGCCGCGCTGACCAGCACCGCTCCGGCGTTCTGGTGCCCCAGGTCCAGCTTGACCTGTTCGAAGGGCCGCTCCACGAGAAAGCTGGCGAAGGTGTGCACGACCGGCCGGAGCCCGGTGAGCGCCAGCCCGGCCGCGGCCCCGACCAGGAGTTGCTCGCGGATGCCGACGTTGATCACCCGGTCCGGATGTCGGCGGGCGGCCTCGGCGAAGCCGTCCCTGCCGATCTCGGCGAGGACGACCGCGACGCGCGGGTCCTCGTCCAGCAGTCGGGAGACGACGGGGGCGAAACGGTCACGCATGGTGTCCATGAGAGGGACCCTTTCCACTGGTGGGAGGGAAAACGGGAGGGGAGACGGGGCGGGAGATCAGCGGGCGTTCTTCGGCTCGACCCGGGCGACGACCACGTGCGGGCGCCCCGGATGCGGGGCGGTGAACGCGGCGTACAGGGCCGCGTGGTCCCGCCCGTCGACGGTCACCGCGGACCAGCCCGCGGCCTCGAACCGGGCGGCGATCCCGCCGGGCCGGGCATGGCTGGCGGAGGAGTTGTCGATCACGACGGTGTGCAGCCGCTCGAGGCCGGCGGGCCCCGCGAAGGCGATCGCCTCGTGATTGCTGCCCTCGTCCAGCTCGGCGTCCCCGATCAGCACCCAGACGGCCGGCTCGCCCAGCCCCTGCGCCCGCAGGCCCAGCGCGGTGCCCACGCCGATCGGCAGCCCGTGCCCGAGCGACCCGCTGCCGATCTCGGCCCCCGGCACCAGCACCCGGTCCGGATGGTGCCCGAGCGGGGAGTCGTACGAGCCGAAGCCCGGCAGCCAGTCCACCGGCAGGAAGCCCTTCGCGGCGAGGACGGCGTAGTACGCCATCGGCCCGTGCCCCTTGCTGAGCAGGAACCGGTCCCGGCCCGGGTCGTCCATCCGCTCCGGCGTCACCCGCAGGACCCGGTCGTAGAGCACCCAGAGCACGTCGAGCGTGGAGGTGGCCGCCGGGCCGTGCTTCTCGTCGCCGGTCATGAGCCCCATCAGCCGGGGCAGGTCGTCGTGGCCGTAGGTCCCGCCGTCGGCCTGGCCGAACGCGCGGCTGTCGTCCGTTGTGATCGTCATGCGGACGATCGTGCAACCTCAAGCAAGCTTGAGGTCAACCGTAAACGGGTGCGCGACCACCGACCCGAGTGCGGTATTGTTTCCCTGCGCGTTTCGACCGGGGAAACCCCAGGTCAAACGGCACCGGGACGTGGCGCAGCTTGGTAGCGCACTTGACTGGGGGTCAAGGGGTCGCAGGTTCAAATCCTGTCGTCCCGACCAGCTTTATCGCCGGTCGGAGGCCGTCTTCTCAGCGATGAGGAGGCGGTCTTTGTCGTATCCGTGGGTCTCCCGTTCGCGGAGTTCTTCTCGCCGTCCCCGTTGGTGAGTACCGGCCGGTGGTCGCCGGTGGCGATCCTGGCCGCCATCTCCGCGAGCTGCCCGCAGGCTCGCGCGATCTCCCGCTGGGTCTCGTTCCGCTCCCGGACGACGACCCCGAGCAGCAGCGCGGTCAGCGCGGCGGAAGCGTTGAACGCCTGCAGGGTGATCATCTTGGTGAGCAGGTCGTGACCGGCGAACGGGCCTGATCCCCGGCTGGCGGCGATGATCGCGAAGGTCGACACCGCCAGTGCGCAGGGCGCGGCCCCGGCCAGCTGGAAGCGGAAGGCCGCCCAGACCAGCAACGGGAAACCGAGGAAAAGGAGCGGCGTGGTGCCGGTCTCGACGAAACCGATGGCGATCGTCGCGATCACCAGCAGCAGACCCTCCGCCCAGCGGGCCGGCGGCGCGTGCTTCGGCCAGTGTGCCGAGCGGAGGACGAGCAGGACCGGTGTGACCACCAGGACGCCCATCGCGTCGCCGGTCCACCAGACCGACCACGTCGGCCAGAAGTCGCCGGCGCTCAGCACGCCGGCGAGGGCCAGGGTCGAGGTGCCCGTCGTCGCGCTGACCAGCATGCCCGTGAACGCTCCGAGGAAGATCAGAGCGAGCGCGTCCCGGAGACGGTCCAGTTCGTTGCGGAACCCGGCACGGCGGAGCAGCGCGTAGGAGCAGACGGGCGCGAGGGTGTTTCCCGCCATGATCGTGAGCACGGCCGGAAGCGACGGCCCCAGCGGGAGGTTGACCAGGAACGCGCCGAGCGCGATCCCGGGCCAGACCCGGGGGCCGCGCAGCAGCAGGCTCGCCACCGCGATACCGCTCGGCGGCCACAGCGGGGTGACCTGGCCCCGCACCAGCTGCTGGAGCAGTCCCAGCTTGGCCGAGCCGAAATACAGCGCGGCCACGACGCAGATCTCCAGGACGGCCACGCCACCGCGTCGGAGCCGGTCATGCCACACGACAGCCATCGGGCGACCTCCGTCGACATCGCCCCGATGCCCATCATCCGTCGGATCCCCCGGAACCTCCACGGCACTCTCCGAGGTCAGGCGGGCGGGGTGCGCACGGCCACGATGGCCATGTCGTCGTGGCCGTCGCTGGGGTGGTGGTCGGCCAGTGCCTGGACGAGCTCCGGCAGGGGCAGGGCGGCGTGCGCCGCGGCGAGTGCGGCCAGCGTGCTCAGGCTCTCGTCGATGGAGTGGTGGGGATGTTCGATCAGCCCGTCGGTGTAGAAGACCACGGTGGCGGCCGGGGGCAGGGAGCGGGAGTGGTCGGGGCGGGGCTGCTCGGTGTCGACGCCGAGCGGCAGTCCGGGCTCGGCGAGCAGGTAGGCCGCGCGTCGCTCATGGGTGATCACCAGGGGCGGGAGATGGCCCGCGCTGCTCCAGCGGAGTCGCCAGCCCGGTCCTTCCGGTTCGATGCGGGCGAGGGTGGTGGTCGTGACGGGGTGGTTCGTGGTGGCCTCCAGGGCCCGGTCGAGCTGCGCGAGGACCGAGCCGGGCGGACTGCTCTGGTCGAACAGCAGGGCGCGCAGCATGTTGCGGGTGGCGGCCATGGCGGCCGCGGCGTGCAGATCGTGGCCGACCACGTCGCCGATGACGACCGCCACGACGCCGTCACTCAGGGGAATGACGTCGTACCAGTCCCCGCCGAGCTGACTGGGTTCGGCGGCGGGCTGGTAGATGGCGGCGGCGGCGAAGGGCTCCAGGTCGGGCAGCGTGGGCAACAGGAGCCGCTGGAACTGCTCGGCCCCGACGCGCACCCGTTCGAACAGGCGGACGTTCTCGATCGCGATGGCGGCGGCGCTGGCCAGGGCGAGGACGACGTTCTCGTCGTGCACGTCGAAGGGTTGTCCGTCGTGCCGCTCGGAGAGGTAGAGGTCCCCGTAGATCTCGCCGCGCACGCTGATGGCGACGCCGAGCAGGGTCCGCAGGCACGGGTGGCCGGGCGGGAATCCGACGGAGGACGGATGGTTCGCGATGTCGTCGATCCGCAGGGGTTCGGGGTAGCGGATCAGATGGCCGAGGACGCCCCGTCCGCGGGGCAGGCCGACCTCGGCCAGATCCTTGCGCTCCTGCTCGGACAGGCCGACCGCGATGAACTCCTCCAGGCGTTCGCCGCTCTCGCTGAGCACGCCCATTGCCCCGTAGCGGGCGCCGACCAGGTCCATGGCGGTGGTCACGATGCGGTGCAGCACCGCGGGCAGCTCCACCTCACGGCTGATGGCCACCACCGCGTCCAGCAGGCCCTGCAGCCGGTCCATGGCGGACAGCAGGTCGCGCAGTTGCTCGTCGATCCGGCCCAGCTCGGAACGCAGGCGCACGTGCAGTTCGGGGAGGTGCGGCTGCCTGGGCGGTCGCCCCTCCTTCTCTCGCGCCACCACCACAGAGTGGCATGAATCTGGACAAACAGCTATCAGTCGACCGGCTCAGGGACGGACGCCGCCGCCCTTGCTTCCTCCCGGATTGGTGGCGGCACGGGCGCGGGCGTCAGGACACGACGCCGACGTGGGCGAGGGCCTGCTTCAGCAGCACCCCGTGCCCGCCCGGCATCTCGCTCTGCACGGCCGCCGACGCGGCCTCCTGCGGGCTGAACCACACCAGGTCCAGGGCGTCCTGCCGGGGGCGGCAGTCGCCGGTCACCGGGACGATGTAGGCGAGCGACACCGCGTGCTGGCGCGGGTCGTGGTACGGCGTGATGCCCGCCGTCGGGAAGTACTCGGCGACCGTGAAGGGCTGCAGGGACGCGGGGACGCGGGGCAGGGCCACCGGGCCGAGATCCTTTTCCAGATGGCGCAGCAGGGCGTCACGGACCCGCTCGTGGTGCAGGACGCGGCCGGAGACCAGGGTGCGGCTGACCGTGCCGTCCGGGCCGATGCGCAGCAGCAGTCCGATGCTGGTGACTTCCCCGCTGTCGTCCACGCGCACGGGCACGGCCTCGACGTACAGGATCGGCATCCGGGCCCTGGCCATCTCCAGCTCGTCACTGGTCAGCCAGCCGGGCGTGGTCTCGGTCATGTCAGACATTGCTTGATCATACTTTCCGGGTGGGGCGCCCGCTGGGATCGCGGGACGGTTCGGATGGTGGCAGTCCGTACAGTCGGCGGGCGTTGTCGCGGCCCGTCCAGGTCGCGATGCGCACGGCGTCGGGCAGGCTCAACTCGTCGGCGTCCACCCGGGCTTGGAGCAGCTCGGCCAGCCCCCGCCGGAAGGACAGCGCACCCAGGTGGTGGAACTCGGCCACACCATAGGCGTCGGAGCTGTACAGCAGCTTGCGGAACGGGGTGATCTCCAGCGCCTCCTCCAGCACCGCCCGGGCGCGGGCCGGACCCGTGTAGTGCAGGGCCAGCCCGACATCGAGGTACACCTGCTCGAACACCGTGGCCAGATAGGCCGCCTGGCGCTGGAAGGGCCAGCAGTGCAGCAGCAGCACCGGGATCGTGCCGGCCGTCAGACGCAGCCAGTCGGTCAGCAGGGCGGGATCGGCGCGGTGCAGCCGTACGTCGGCGTCGCCGAAGCCGGTGTGCAGCTGGAGGGGCAGCCCGAGGTCGACGGCCGTCCACAGCAACTGCCGTACGAGGACCGGGTCGGCCAGCCGGCCGCCCTGCGCGAGCCAGCGCCGGGCCGCCTCAGTCACCTCGGCGTCCCTGGGGCGTGCCGGGTCCAGGGCGAAGCCGGTGCGGTAGGCCGCCACCGACTTCACCGCCACCACACCGGGCCGCCGCACGGCCTCCTCGGCGGCCGCCCGGAACACCTCCGCGTAGCCGTCCGCGTCCACGCCCCGCGCGGCCACCGCCTCCGCGACCTGCTCCAGCCGTACGACCTCGTGGCCGGCGGCACCGGCCGCCTCGGCCAGCTCGGCGGGGGAGGTAAGGGGGTGCGGAGCGTAGCCGGTGTCCACGCAGAACGCCTCGGCTCCCGCCGCGGCCAGGAAGCGGCGGTTGACCTCGCGCCAGCCGAGCGCGGAGCGCCGGGCCAGGTAGTCGGCGGGCGGCACGTGCCGGGGAAGGTCCAGCAGGGGCGCGCAGTGCCGGCGCACGGCCACGCCGACCGGGCTGTCGAACGGGGAGATCCCGGGCCAGGCCGCGCCCTCGGTGATCAGCGACTCGAACTCCCCGAGGGCGAGGTCCGCGGTGACCGCGCCGTGGCAGTGGTGGTCCACCAGCGACAGCGCGGCGAGGGCCTCGTGGAGCGGGCCGGGTGCGGTCATCGTCGGTACGTCCAGGTCGTCGTCAGAACGTCTGCCAGTGAACCTCTGCCAGCGGTCGCGATGTCCACCAGTAGTCAGTACTTCCACCGGTAGGCCGCCGCCACGCGCGCGTCGTCCAGTCCGTCGACGGCCGCCGCCTCGCCGAGCCGTACGGCGGTCACCGCGTCCGCCAGCACCGGGCCCAGCGCGTCCCGCAGCACCGGGTCGGCGCGGAACTCCTCGACGGCCTCGGGCAGCGACACCGGCAGCCGCCGTACGCCCAGGGCGGCCGCCTCGTCCGCGTCGAACCGGGCGGGGTCGCCGGTGATCTCCTGGGGCAGGGGGAGGGACCTGGCGATCCCGTCGAGTCCGGCGGCGATGACGCAGCCGAGGGCGAGATAGGGGTTCGCGGCCAGGTCGACGGGTTTGACCTCCAGGTTGGCGTCCTGGTCCCGGCGGCCCGTTGTGCCGGTGACCACCCGCAGCGCGGTCTCGCGGGTCTCCCGGCCCCAGGCCGTGAACACCCCCGCCCACTGGGAGGGTTTGAGCCGCAGATAGCTGGCCGGGCTGGGCGCGGTCACCGCCGTCAGCGCGGGCAGCCGGGCGAGCACCCCGGCCGCGAACGACTCCGCCTCGGCCGTCATGCCGTACCGGCCCTCGCCGCCCGCGTGCAGGTTCACCCCGTCGCGCCAGCAGGACAGATGGAGGTGGCCACCGTTGCCGACGCCCTCGGCGAGATACGCCGGCGCGAAGGACACACGCAGACCGTGCCGCCGGGCCACCGCCCGGATCGTCTGCCGCACCAGCACGCTCCGGTCGGCCGCCGCCACCGGGTCGAGCGCGCCCACCGAGATTTCGAACTGCCCGGCCGCGTACTCGGGATGGACCTGGTCCACGTCCACGCCCTGGGCCGCGAGCGCCTCCAGCAGGTCGGCGGTGCAGTCGCTCAGCTCGACCTGCCGGACGGCGCCGTACGCCGGGCCGGACACCGCCGGCACGAACTCTCCTTCGGGCGCCGAGTCCAGCCCGACCGCCCACTCGATCTCCACGGCCGCCTTGACGGTGAGGCCCTGCTGCTCGGCGGCGTCCGCGACGATCCGGCGCAGGACGGTGCGGGAACATCCCGGGTGCCGGTCACCCTCCTGGGTGATCCGGTCCACCGGCGCCCACGCCCAGCCCGGCTGACCCGCCAGGACGGTCAGCTGGTCCAGGTCGGGGTAGAGGCGCAGGTCGCCGTCGGGGGAGCCGAGGACGTCGGTCGTGACGATCGAGTCGTCCGCGAGGAACGTGTCGAAGACCGGCGACATGCCGACACCCCACCTCACCGCCGACTCCAGCCGCGCCGTCGGGATCGTCTTCACCCGGCCGACGCCCGCGGTGTCCACGTACGCCAGCACGATCCCGCGCACGCCCCGCAGGTCCAGGTCCTTGGTGAGCGCCGAGACCCGCTTGAGGTCACCGGGACGCCCGCCGGGCACGGGATCGGCAAGGGTGGTCATACGTCCTCCTCGGCACGCTCGGCTCCCGCGTGGTCGGGACGGCGGACGGGCTCGGCCCCCGTCGAGCCGGGACCGGGGCACGGGCTTGCCCCGCCGGGGTCAGCGTTTCACGGCCACCGCGCCGAACTGCGGTACCGCGGCGGCCGCGTCGGACTCGGCGCGCCACTGCGAGCAGGGCACCAGCCCCGGCTCGACCAGCTCCAGACCCTCCAGGAACCCGGCGATCTCGGCACGCGAGCGGGCGGTGATCGGCGGGGTCGCGTTGGCGTTCCAGAACTCCATCGCGGCGATGTTGCCCTCGCCGCCGACGTCCGCGTCGAACGTCGGGTGCGTGAGCACCAGGTGGCTGCCGGACGGGACGGCCGCCATGAGCCGGTGCACGACGGCCCGGGCCTCCTCGGTGTCGAGGACGAAGTTGAGGATGCCCAGCATCATCACCGCGACCGGCCGGGACAGGTCCAGCGTCTCGGCGGCCCGCTCGATGATGGCGTCCGGGTCGCGCACGTCGGCGTCGATGTAGTCCGTCACGCCCTCGGGGGAGCTGGTGAGCAGGGAACGGGCGTGCACCAGCACGATCGGGTCGTTGTCGACGTACACGATCCGCGACTCGGGGGCGATCCGCTGGGCGATCTCGTGGGTGTTGTCCACCGTCGGCAGCCCGGTGCCCACGTCCAGGTACTGCCGTATCCCTCGTTCGGCGGCGAGGAAGCGCACCGCTCTGGCCAGGAACTCGCGGTCGGCGCGGGCCACGGCCCGGATCACGGGGAACATCCCGGCGACGTGGTCGCCGACCCGCTGGTCGACCTCGTAGTTGTCCTTGCCGCCGATCCAGTAGTTCCAGACCCGCGCGTTGTGCGCCACGGAGGTGTTCAGCCGGTCCGGCCCGGCCTCCGGGGAGTCGCTCCCGCTCACGTCGCCGCCCTCCTCGGATGCGGTTGCCCGCCGCCATTGTGCCGCTCCGTGATCGAGCTGTCCCGGGAAACGCGAACCGTGACCGTCCGGGCACGCGCAGGGCATCCCGAGAGGCATCGCGGCGCATGGGGAACACTGGACCCCGTACGCCGTCGCCGACCGGAAGCAGCACATGCCCGCCACGCCCGCATCCCTCCTCGACACCCCCGACCTGCCCGCGGGCCCGGCCGACATCCGGCTCGTCGTCACCGACATGGACGGCACGCTGCTGGACGACGACAAGCGGATCCCCGACGGCCTGTGGCCCATGCTCGCCGCCCTGCGCGAGCGGGGCGTCCTGTTCAGCCCCGCGAGCGGCCGCCAGTACGCCACGCTGGCCCGGCAGTTCGCGGACGTCGCCGAGGGCATGGTGTTCATCGCGGAGAACGGCACGTACGTGGTCCGCGACGGCGAGGAGCTGAGTTCCGACCCGCTGCGGCCGGCCGTCGCCGCGGGCGTCGCCCGGACGGCCCGGCGGCTGGTCGCGGACGGCGCGGACGTCGGCGCCGTCGTCTGCGGCAAGCGGGCCGCGTACGTCGAGCGGACCGACGAGGCGTTCCTCGCCGAGGTGCGCCAGTACTACGTCGAGCACCGCGTCGTGAAGGACGTCACCGCGGTCGACGACGACATGATCAAGGTGGCGCTGTACGACTTCGGGTCCGCCGAGCACAGCACCTTCCCCGTGCTCGACGGCTTCGCGGCCGCCCACCAGGTCGTCGTCTCCGGGGAGCACTGGGTCGACGTCATGAACCGCACCGCCAACAAGGGCGCCGCCCTGCGCGGCCTCCAGCGCGAGCTGGGCGTCACCCCCGCGCAGACCATGGTGTTCGGCGACTACCTCAACGACCTGGAGATGCTGGACGCCGCCGAGTGGTCCTTCGCCATGGCCAACGCCCACCCCGAGGTCGTCCGGCGCGCCCGGTACCTCGCCCCGTCCAACAACGAGAACGGGGTGCTGCGCACGATCGCCCGGGTCGTGGGCGTACCGCTTTAGTGGGCGAACCGCTTTGGCGGGGGCGGGCGTACCGCCCCGGCTGCCGGGTCCGTGCCGGGGCGTGGGTCAGCCGGCCGGTTTGCGCGCGACCCCGCCGTACAGGGAGATCGGTCCTTCGGTGACCGGGCCGTCGGCGGCCGGTGTGTCCTCGGGGCGCCAGTCCGGCACCGCGACGATCCCCGGCTCCAGCAGGTCGAGTCCCGTGAAGAAGGCGCCCACTTCGGCGTGCGAGCGGGCCACCAGGGTCACACCGCCCGCCGCGTAGGCCGCGATGCCCCGGTGGACGTTCTCCGGTTCGAAGTCGGCGGTCATCATCGACAGCGTCAGGAAACTGCCCGGCGCCAGCGCGTCGACCAGCGTGCGTACCAGGCCGTGGGCGCCGTCCTCGTCCGCGACGAAGTGGAGCAGGGCGATCAGGGACAGCGCGACGGGCCGGTCGAAGTCCAGGACGGAGGCCGCCTGCCGGAGGATGGACTCCGGGTCCCGGGCGTCGGCCTGCACGTACTCGGTCACGCCCGTGGGGGTGCCGCGCAGCAGGGCGCCGGCGTGGGCCAGCACGATCGGGTCGTTGTCGACGTAGACCACCCGGGCGTCCGGGGCCACGGACTGCGCGATCTGGTGCAGGTTGGGCTCGGTCGGTATGCCGGTGCCGATGTCGAGGAACTGGCGGACTCCCGACTCCTCGGCCAGTGTGCGGGTGGCCCGGCGCATGAACGCCCGGTTGGCGCGGGCGACCTTCGGGGCGGCGCCGTCGATGGCCGCGATCTGCCGGCCGAGCTGCTCGTCGACCGGGTAGTTGTCCTTGCCGCCGAGGAACCAGTCGTAGACCCTCGCCGGATGCGGCCGGGTGGTGTCGATCACCTGGGCTCCTGGCACGTGCCGGTCTCCCTGGGTGCCCGGTCCGCTCCCCGTCACGTGTTCCTCCTCCAACTCCGGTGCCGTGCGCCTCACTTCGGGGCGTGCGGGCAGTCTGACACGATCATGCGGCGTCGCGCAGGTCCACGGTGGGCGCAGGTCAGCGGGCGGGCGTGGGAATGGTGAGGAGCACGCCGTCGAGGAAATGGAGCAGCTCGGTGAAGACGTCGGCCTTGTTCGTCTCGTTGAACACCTCGTGCCGTGCCCCGGCGAAGATCCGCTCGGTCAGCCGGCCGCCACTGAGCCGCTCCACACCGACCCGGCTGCCGGGCAGCGGCACCAGCCGGTCGTCGTCCCCGTGCAGCCACAGCAGCGGCAGCGTGCCGACGTCACCGCCCTTGGCGACGGTCTCCAGGGTGCGGACGAACGCCTCCAGCGTCGGCCGCTTCATGGGGCCGTGCCAGACCAGGGGATCGGCGGCGTAGGCGGCGCCCACGGCGGGGTCGCGGGAGAGCGCGGCCGGGCTGATCGGGGTGTCCGGGATCTCGGGGAGGGCGAGCAGCCGGCCGGGCAGCTCCCACGTGCCGATCACCGGTCCGGACAGGACGAGCGCGCTCAGCTCGTCGCCGTACCGCTGCGCGTACCGGGCCGCGATCAGGCCGCCCATGGAGTGCCCCACCATGACGAGCGGCAGCCCGGGGTGCTCGGCGCGGGCGAGGCCGGCGACGCCGTGCACATCGGTGACGACGTCCTCGAAGTCCTCGATCAGCACCCGCTCCCCGGCCGACCTCCCGTGCCCCAGGTGATCGGGCGCGTACACGGCCGCCCCGTGCCCGGTGAGGACGCCCGCCAGCTCCTCGTACCGGCCGGCGTGCTCGCCGTACCCGTGCACCACGAGCGCCAGGTACCGCGGCGCCGGGTGCGGCCACTCGTGCACGGCCAGGGCGCCCTGGGTGCCGGTCAGGGTGTGTGCGCGGACGTGGGCCATGTCTCCTCCGGCTGCCTGGGTGAAGGTCCGGGAGGATCTTCCCAGGGGGCGGGTCCGGGGTCTATAGTCGAAAACTAGCAGTGCTAATTAAGCGGTCTGTCGCACACCGGCACCGCCGTCCCAGGTCCACAGGTCCATGCTGATCCACAGCGTCGTAGGTCAGGAGTCCAAGCCGTGCGTCCCGTCCACTTCGCGGCCGCCCGCCGCACCCCCATCGGCAAGCTGCGCGGAGGTCTGTCCTCCGTACGGCCCGACGATCTCGCGGCGACCGTGATCCGCCGGCTGGTGGCCGACGTGCCCGCCCTCGACCCCGCCCGCGTCGACGACGTCTACTGGGGCGCCGCCAACCAGGCCGGCGAGGACAACCGCAACGTCGCCCGCATGGCCGCACTGCTGGCCGGCCTCCCCGACTCCGTGCCCGGTGCCACCGTCAACCGGCTGTGCGCCTCCGGCCTCGAAGCGGTCACCACTGCCGCCCGCACCATCGCCGCGGGCGAGGCCGACATCGTGATCGCCGGCGGCTCCGAGTCCATGAGCCGCGCCCCGTTCGTCCTGCCCCGCCCCGACGAGGCCCTGCCGCACCGCATCGAGACCTACGACACCCGCCTCGGCTGGCGCCTGGTCAACCCGGCCATGAAGGAGCTGCACGGCCTGCTGGCCATGGGCGAGACCGCCGAGGAGGTCGCCGAGCGCTACGGCGTCTCCCGCGACCGGCAGGACGAGTTCGCGCTGCGCAGCCACCAACGGGCCGCCGCTGCCCGCAAGAACGGCCACTTCGACGACGAACTCCTGCCCGTGGAGCGCCCGGACGGCATCACGGTCGAACAGGACGAGTGCGTCCGCGAGGACACCTCGCTGGAGAAGCTGTCCCGCCTCAAGCCGGTCTTCCGCACCGGCGGCACCGTCACCGCGGGCAACGCCTCACCGATGAACGACGGCGCGGCCGGACTCCTGCTGGTCAGCGAGGAGGCCCTGAACGAGCTGGGCCTGGAGTCCCTCGGCCGGTACGTCGCCGGCGCCTCGGCGGGCGTCCACCCCGACGTGATGGGCATCGGCCCGGTCCCCGCCACCCGCAAGGCGCTCGCCCGGGTCGGCTGGGAGATCGGCGACGTCCAGGAAGCCGAGTTCAACGAGGCCTTCGCCGCCCAGGCCCTCGCCTGCGTCGACCAACTGGGCATCGACCCCGAGCTGGTGAACCCGTACGGCGGCGCGATCGCCCTCGGCCACCCGCTCGGCTGCTCCGGCGCCCGCATCCTCACCACCCTGCTGCACCGCATGCGCCGCACCGGCGCCGAGCGCGGTCTGGCGACCATGTGCGTGGGCGTGGGGCAGGGCAGCGCGGTGCTGGTCGAGCGGCACTGACACTCTTCAACGGGGGGCTCCCCGGTATGGGGATTCGGTAGCACGAGCCGCGGCAAGGAAACGGAGCACCACTCCATGGCAACCCTGTCCGTCGCCGCCATCCTCGCGGAGAACGCCAAGCGCCGTCCCGAGAAGACCGCCCTCGTCGAAGGAGATCTGCGGCTCTCCTTCGCCGAGGTGTGGCGGAAGGCGCTGGCACAGGCTGGCGCGCTCACCGGACTCGGTGTGGGGCCGGGGGACCGGGTCGCCCTGATGGCACCCAACACCGCCGAGTTCCCGGTCGCCTACTACGCGATCGCGGCGGCGGGCGGAGTCGTCGTACCCGTCCACCTGCTGCTGTCGCCGCCCGAGGTCGAGCACGTCCTCAAGGAGAGCGACGCCACGCTGCTGCTCGTGCACCCGGCACAGGCGGAGACCGGACGGGCCGCCGCGAACGCCCTCGGCATCCACGTCGTCGTCCTGGGCGAGGAGTTGGACCGGCTCACGGCCGAGGCCACCCCGCTGTCCTCCTACGTCACCCGCGCCGCCGACGACCCGGCCGTGATCTTCTACACCAGCGGCACGACCGGCGTCCCCAAGGGCGCCGTGCTCAGCCACTTCAACCTGGTGATGAACGCGACCGTCAACGCCTTCGACGCCAACGACATCCGCGCCGACGACGTCGCGCTCGGCGCCCTCCCGCTCTTCCACGCCTTCGGCCAGACGGTCTCGCTCAACTCCACTTGGCGGGCGGGCGCCACGCTCGTCCTGCTGCCCCGCTTCGACGCGGCCCGCGCCATCGAGCTGATGGTGAAGGAGGGCGTGAACACGTTCCACGGCGTGCCCACCATGTTCGTGGCCCTGGTAGCGGCAGCCGCGGACGCCGACGTGCTGCCCGCACTGCGCGTGTGCGTCTCCGGCGGCGCCTCGCTGCCGGTGGCCGTGCTGGAACGGTTCGAGGCGGCCTTCGGAGCGCGGATCTACGAGGGGTACGGGCTGTCGGAGACCTCGCCGACGGCCACCGTCAACCAGCCCGTCTTCGGCACCAGGGCCGGCACCATCGGCCACCCGCTGTGGGGCGTCGACGTGGAGATCGCCCGCGCGGAGGTCGAGGGCCGCATCGAACTCCTGCCGGCCGGTGAACTGGGCGAGGTCGTCATCTGCGGCCACAACGTCTTCTCCGGTTACCTCGGCCGCCCGGAGGCCACCGCCGAGGCCCTGGTCGACGGCTGGTTCCGCACCGGCGACCTCGGTACCAAGGACGAGGAAGGCTTCCTGCGGATCGTCGACCGCAAGAAGGACGTCATCATCCGCGGCGGCTACAACGTGTACCCGAGGGAGGTCGAGGAGGTCCTGGTCCGCCATCCCGGCATCGCCCAGGTCGCCGTCATCGGCCTGCCCGACGAACTGCACGGCGAGGAGGTGTGCGCCGTCGTCGTCCCCGCGCAGGGCACGCCGCCCGACGCCACCGCGATCACCGACTGGTCCAAGGAACACCTGGGCCGGCACAAGTACCCGCGGCGCGTGGAGTTCACGGACGCGCTGCCGCTCGGGCCGAGCATGAAGGTACTCAAGCGCGAGCTGCGGACGCGGTACGCCGGCTGAGGCCCGCCCGGACCACGGTGCCGGTCCGGTCCGCGGGACCGCGCTCACCCGGCCCGGACGTGTGCACATAGCATCGGTTCCCGCATGAACACGATGACGCTCTGGCACATATCCGGCTGGGAGTTCGCCGCCCTCGCCCTCGCAGCCCTCCTCGTGGGCTTCTCCAAGACCGCCGTCAGCGGGGCCAACACGGTCAGCCTCGCCGTCTTCGCGGCCGTCCTGCCCGCCCGCGCCTCCACCGGCGTGCTGCTGCCCGTCCTGATCGCCGGTGATGTGCTCGCCGTCCTCACCTACCGGCGGCACGCCCACTGGCCCACGCTGTGGCGGCTGTTCCCGGCGGTGGCGGCGGGCGTGGTGGCCGGCACGCTGTTCCTCGTCTGGGCCGACGACGGGATCGTGCGGACCTCGATCGGCGCGATCCTGCTGCTGATGACCGGGGTCACGCTGTGGCGGCGCCGCCGGGAGGCGGCGCCCGAGGAGCCGGACGCGGTCACCGGCAAGGCCGGCCGGATGAAGGCGCGTTCGTACGGCGTCCTCGGCGGGTTCACCACGATGGTCGCCAACGCGGCCGGCCCGGTGATGTCGATGTATCTCCTGTCGGCGGGCTTCCGGAAGCTCGGCTTCCTTGGCACCTCCGCCTTCTTCTTCCTCATCGTGAACGTGTCCAAGGTGCCCTTCAGCGCCGGACTCGGCCTGATCGACGGCCGCTCGCTGCTCCTTGACGCCGCGCTGCTGGTGTTCGTCGTGCCGGGTGCGTTCTTCGGCAAATGGGCTGTGAACAGGATCAACCAGCGACTCTTCGAGCAACTGGTGATCGCGGCGACGATCGTGGGCGGCGTGGAACTGCTCCTGACCTAGGGCCCGCGACCTAGCCGAGCCCCAGCAGGCCGGGCAGGTCCGCGAAGGAGTCCAGGACGTGGTCGGGGCGGCCGCTCGCCCGGTCGAGCGCCTCCGGCAGGAACTTGCCGGTCCGCACCAGCACCCCGGTGACGCCGAGCCGTTGCGCCGCCAGCACGTCGGACTCGACGTCGTCCCCGATCATCAACGCCTCCCGCGCGCCCACGCCGAGCCGCCCGAGGGCCGCCTCGAAGAACGCGGGCGCCGGCTTCCCGGTGACCTCGGCCTCGGTCCCGGCGGCCGCCTCCAGCCCCGCGATGAACGCGCCCGCGTCCAGCTGGAGCCCCGCGTCCGTGCGCCAGTACAGATTGCGGTGCATGGCGACCAGCCGCGCACCCCGCTGGAGACATCCGAAGGCCCGGTTCAGCGCCTCGTACCCGAACTCCGGCCCGGCACCGCCGACGAGGACGACGTCCGGCACGGCGCCCTCCTCCTCGGCGTCCTCGGCCTCGCCCTCCCCGACCTCGCCGTTCCCGACGAGGGTGATCCCCTCCAGGTCATCCCCGACGTCCCCGCTGTTGAGCAGGAGGCAGCGGGACCCGGCCAGATGGGCGGCCGTGGCCGCGGGCGCGGTCAGGATCTCCTCAGCGCTCACCGGGAAGCCGGCGTCCGCCAGCGTCGCGGAGATCGACGCCCGGGTCCGGGAGGTGGTGTTGGTGACCAGCACGACCCCGAGCCCGGCCTCCCGGATCGCCCGCAGGGCCGCCACCGCACCCGGCAACGGCCGCCAGGACACGGTGAGCACCCCGTCGATGTCGATGAGCACGGCACGCACGGACGTCACGGAAGCCATGCGAGGACGATAGAGGACCACAACCGCCGGACACGCTCCGACCGGCCAGGCGAACCGGCGAGGGCACCCCGACCGCCCATCGCCTACGCTCACCGCATGTCCCGGCACGTCCTGATCCTCGGCGGCACCACCGAGGCCCGCCGTCTCGCCACCGACCTGGCCGCCCGCCCCGGCGTCCGGGTCACCACCTCTCTCGCGGGCCGGGTGACCCGGCCGGGAGCGCTGGACGGGGAGGTACGTGTCGGCGGCTTCGGCGGCGCCGAGGGACTGGCCGACTGGCTGCGGGCGCACCATGTGGACGCCCTGGTCGACGCCACCCACCCCTTCGCCGAGTCGATCACCGCGAACGCGGCCCACGCGGCGCGGGCGACCGGAATCCCCACCATCGTCCTGCGCCGCCCGAGCTGGCGCCCGGCCCCCGGCGACCGCTGGCACGACGTCACGTCCCTGCCCGCCGCCGCCGAAGCCCTTCCCCGCCTCGGCACCCGCGTCTTCCTCACCACCGGCCGCCTGGGACTCGCCGCCTTCGCCCACCTGACGGACCTGCACTTCGTCGTCCGATCGGTGGAGCCCCCCGAGCCCCCGTTGCCACCGCACACCGAACTCGTCCTCGCGCGCGGCCCGTTCACCCTCGCCGACGAGACCGAACTGCTCCGCGCCCACCGCATCGAGGTGCTGGTGACGAAGGACAGCGGCGGCGACGCCACGGCGGCCAAACTGACGGCCGCCCGGGACCTCGGGCTGCCCGTGGTCGTCGTACGCCGCCCCGAACTGCCGCAGGGCGTGACGGCCGTACCGGACGTCCCCGGAGTGCTCAGTCGCCTCGGGTTCGGAGAACGCTTCGGTGAACGGTGATGCTCAGGCCTCGCCCGGGTGTCTGCGCAGCAGGTACGTGTCCATGATCCAGCCCTTGCGGTCGCGGGCCTCGGCGCGCAGGCGCTCGATGCGGGGGCCCGCCTCCGCGATCGGACCGGAGACCAGGATCTCGTCCGGGGTACCTATGTACGCGCCCCAGTAGATGTCGATGTCCTCCTCGGCGTACTGCCGGAAGGTCTGGTGCGCGTCCAGCATCACGACGACGTCGTCCACGCCCTCCGGGAAGCCCTCGGCCAGCCGGCGCCCGGTGGTGATCTGGACCGGCCGGGCCACCCGGTTGAGCCCGGTGCGATGGCGGGCGACCAGCGAGGAGACGCTGCTGATGCCGGGCACCACGTCGTACGCGAACTCCACCGCGCCGCGCTCCAGCACCTCCTCCAGGATCCCCAGCGTGCTGTCGTACAGCGAGGGATCCCCCCACACCAGGAAGGCGCCGGTGCCGTCCTCGCCCAGCTCCTCGGTGATCAGCCGCTCGTAGATCCCGGCGCGGGCGCTGCGCCAGTCCTCGACGGCCGGCGAGTACGACGCCCCGCCCGCCCCGCGGTCCCGCTCGGGATCCCGGGCCTCCACCACCCGGTACGACCCCTCGGGCAGATGTGTGTCCAGGATGTCCCGGCGGAGCTGGGTCAAGTCGCTCTTCACCTCGCCCTTGTCGAGCAGGAAGAAGACGTCCGTGCTCCGCAGCGCCTTGACCGCCTGCAGGGTCAGCTGGTCGGGGTCGCCCGCGCCGATACCGATGACATGAATCTTTCGCACGCCCCGAGTCTGCCCCATGCCACTGACAGAGCGTCCACCGCCTCCACACACCCCGCGACGAGGCGCTCCTGCGGTCAGGAACCGAGTCGTGGCGCCTCGGCTCCCGCGTCGACGGGCCCCGCCCCGCCCTCCACCCTTGTGGCCAGCTCCCGGGCCCAGGCGACGAGCCCGCCGAGATCCATCCCGTACGGCCGGTCGGCGTCCCGCTTCGCCGCCCACCCCTCCACCGCGCCCGCGCCCCGCCGCAGCAGCCGCGCACCGCCGGTGGCGTTCCCGCGCGCCGCGTGGGTGAGCCCCACCGCCAGCTGGGCCAGTCCACGCCACAGCGCCCGCTCGTCCTCGGGGCCCGACTTCCAGGCGTCCTCGAACACCTCGTGCGCGTGGAACGGCTTCCCCGCGTCCAGGAGTGCCTGCGCCTCCGCCACCGTCTCCCGCGGGGTCCGCACGACCCCCTCCGGCTGCCGCTCGACCCCCTCCGCGCCGTACGGCAACGGCCGGCCCAGCCCGTCCCGCGGCCGTGCGTTGCGTGCCCGCCCGGCCGCATCCCGGTCCCGGCCGTCCGCCGGCCTGCCCGCCTCCGTGCCTGCGTCTCCCATACGACCGATTGTCCCCTCCACGCGCGGGGCCCTCTTCGGCGCAGCCCCGCATGTGGGGTAAAGTGCTGTTCGCGCGATCACGCGGGTCACCGCGAGTGAGCGCATCGGGACGTGGCGCAGCTTGGTAGCGCACTTGACTGGGGGTCAAGGGGTCGCAGGTTCAAATCCTGTCGTCCCGACTGGCGGAAACGCGAGTCGAGGGGCCGTGTCGGATCAGATCCGACACGGCCCCTCGGTCGTTCTCGATCACCTTCCAGCGATCACCTTCCAGCGATCACCTTCCGGCGATCGCCGGGCGCCGTGCTGCCATCACCGCGAAGACGACGACGCCGGCGAAGAGGAAGAGCACGCCCTGGTAGACGGCCGCGTAGCCGGAGCCCGCGATGAGCCACATCGAGAAGCCGGCCGCGACGGCGGCGATCACGGAGTCGCGGACCAGCCGGGCGCGGTCGACCTGGTCGCGGCGCCCCGAGACGAGATGGAAGATCTGCGCGGCGGCGGCCAGCAGATAGGGCACGGTCGCCGTGAACGTCGTGATCAGCACCAGGGACTCGAACACCTTGCCGGAGCCGGACGCGTAGTTGTACACGGTGAGCAGCGAGGCGAGGACGACGGTGACGAGGACGCCGACGGTCGGCACACCGCGCCGGCGGCGCGCGAAGGCGGCCGGGAACAGGCCGTCCTGGGCGGCCGCGTACGGGGTCTGGGCGCTGAGCAGCGTCCAGCCGTTGAGGCAGCCGGTCATCGACACGAGCGCGGCGAGCGCGACGGCCCAGCCGCCCCAGCTGCCGCCGAACATGGCGTTCACGGCGTCCGAGAAGGGCGCGGTGGACGTCACCAGCCGGCCGTGCGGGACTGTGCCGAAGACGGAGAGCGTGCCCAGCAGGTAGACCAGCGCCGCGCCCGCGGTGCCGATGACGGTGGCGCGACCCACGTTGCGCCGGGGGTTCTCGACCTCGCCCGCGCTGACCGCGGCGGACTCCACCCCGAGGTAGGAGAAGAGCAGGATCGCGGCGGAGGCCGACACCGCGCCCATCGCGCTGCCGCCGCCCGCGTGGAACGGGCCCAGGTTGTGCGGATCGAAGAAGAACAGACCGCCGACGGCGACGAGCAGCAGCGGCGCGAACTTCAGCACGGTGGACACCAGTTGGACGGCGCCCACGTACCGGGTGCCGGCGAGGTTGGAGAGCGCGGGCAGCCACAGGATGACGAGCGCGGCCAGGCAGGCGGTCCAGCGGTGGCCGTTCACCGGGATCAGCACGTCGAGGTAGCCGACGGCGGCCACGGCGAGCGCCGCGTTGGAGACCCAGGTGGTGATCCAGTACGACCAGGCGGTGAGGAATCCGGCGAAGTCGCCGAAGGTCTCACGGGCGTAGACGTAGGGGCCGCCGGTGAGCGGGGTGCGCTCGGCGAGCCGGCCGAAGACCAGCGCGAGGGCGATGGCGCCGACGGTCAGGACGGCGAAGGCGAGAAGGCTGACCGTGCCGAAGGGGGCGACGGAGGCGGGGAGCAGGAAGATGCCGCCGCCGATGATGTTGCCCATGACCAGGGCGGTCGCGACGGGCAGTCCGAAGCGGCGGGCGTGCCTGCCGTCGTTGCCGTGGGGGGCCTCACCGGAAACCTCGGGGGTGGGCGAGGGCGCCGGAGCCGACGTCTCGGCGGTTCCGGTGACGTGCATGGGTGGGTGTACCTCTCATAGAACTGGTGTTCCCGGGATCGCCGGGGCGAGCCCATGGTCGGGGATGCCCCGACCGGGCTCCAAATCACCGTTTCTTGTGTCGTAAAGGGCACGCGTTCGTGCAAAAACGCCCCACCGTGGCCGTCGTGCCGGAAGAAATTGCGGTCGGTGCCGAGCGACCTCCCCTTGGTGTCGAGCCGGCCTCACCCCCTTGGTGGCGAGCAGGCCTCACCCCTTGTTCGAGCCCAGGGTGAGGCCGCTGACGAACTGGCGCTGGAGCAGGAAGTACACGATCAGCGTCGGGATCGCGGTGAGCAGCGCGCCGGCCGCGACCAGGTTGGGGTCGGTGAAGTACTGGCCGGAGAGGTTGTTCAGGGCCGAGGTGATCGGCATGTTCTCGCCGGTCGAGATCAGCACGAGGGCCCAGAAGAAGTCGTTGTAGATCCAGATCGACAGCAAGGTCGCCAGGGCCGCCATCGCCGGCTTGCACAGCGGCAGCGTGATCTGCCAGTACAGCCGCCACACCGAGGCGCCGTCGACCAGCGCGGCCTCGGTCAGCTCGTGCGGCAGCGAGCGCATGTAGTTGCTCAGCACGAACGCGCAGAACCCGGACTGGAACGCCACGTGGATCAGGACCAGGCCCAGCGCGGAGTCGTACAGCTTGCCGCTCGCCGTGATGCCGGGCAGGTCCGTGAGCAGGTACAGCCGGTACAGCGGGGTGATGATGACCTGCTGCGGGAGCAGGTTGCCCGCCGTGAAGACCAGCAGCAGCGCGAGGTTCAGGCGGAAGTCGAAGCGGGCGACGTAGAAGGCGACGCAGGAGGACAGGAACAGCGTCAGCAGCACGGCCGGTACGGCGATGATCAGCGTGTTGCCGAAGTAGTGCAGCATGTCCGACTGCTGGAACGCGTTCGTGAAGTTGTCGAGGTTCAGCGTGTCCGGCCAGGAGACATAGCCCTTGGCGCTGGTCTCGCTGTACGGGCGCAGGGCGGAGAAGACGGCCCACAGCAGCGGCGCCAGCCACGCCAGGGCGGTGCCGGCGAGGAACACGTGCAGCAGGATCCGGGCCGGGCGGATCGGGGCCCGCCGTCTCGGCGCAGCGGTCACGGTGGAGGCGCTCACGAACGACGCTCCTTCCGGAAGGTGGCCACCAGGTACGGGATGATCACCGCGAGGGAGATCACCAGCAGGACGACGGCGATGGCCGATCCGTAGCCGATGCGGCTGGACTCGCCGATGATGTTGTTGGTCACCAGGATCGACAGCAACTCCGTGCCCTGGGCGCCCTTGTTGAAGACGAAGACCAGGTCGAAGGCGCGCAGCGCCTCGATGATGGTGACGACGAGGACGACCGTGTTGGTCGGGCGCAGGGTCGGGAAGATGACGTTCCTGAACGTCTGCCACTCGTTCGCCCCGTCCAGCGCGGAGGCCTCCCGCAGCGACGGGTCGACGCTCTTCAGGCCGGCCAGGTACAGGATCATCATGTAACCGGTGTGCCGCCAGGACGCGGCGATGAGGACGGCCCACAGGTTGAGGTCGGGGTCGCCGATCCAGTCGATGTAGTGGCCGGGCTTGTTGGCGCCGATGATGCTGTTGATCAGGCCCGTGTCGGGGTTGTAGACGAGCTGCCAGACGAAGCCGATGCACGCCATGGAGATGACGACGGGCAGGAAGAACGCGGTCTGGTAGACGCGGCTGAAGCGGATCTTCTTGTCCAACTGGACGGCGAGGAACAGGCCGAGCGGCGTCGGGACGAGGATCAGGACGACGAACCAGACGACGTTGTGCTGGACGGCCGGCCAGAACTGCGGGTTGTCGTTGAAGAGTTGGGTGAAGTTGTCCAGGCCCACCCACTTGATCGAGTCGAACCCGATGCCGTCCCAGGTGGTGAAGGCGAGCGCGATGGAGGCGAGGGCGGTGACCCAGACCAGGGCCACGTGCAGGACCGTGGGCACGCCCGCCATCAGGGCGAGCGTGAACCGGTCGCGGCGGGTCAGCAGGCGCTGGTGGCCCCGCGTGACCCGCTTCGGCTCGGACGCGGCACCCGGAGGCGGCGCGGCGGCCGCCTCCGGGGCCTCGGCGGTCGTGCCGCCGGTCGTGTCGGTGGTCATCGAGGCGCTCACGAGGACGCGAAGATCTGCTTCTTCTGGCGCTCGATCGACGACAGCAGACCGTCCACGCCCTTGGGGTTCTGCAGGAACTTCTGCAGCCCCGGCTGCATCACGGTGGAGGTGAAGTCGGGCCGGCTGTCGCGGTCCATGAACTGGGTCAGGCTCTTGGCGTTGCCGATCATGTCGAACGCCTTCTTCTGCAGCGGCGAATACGCGGAGGTGGAGGCCTTGTTGGAGGCCGCCACCACGCTCGGGTCGCCCTTGAGGTACAGCTCCTCGGCGGCCGGGCTGCCCAGGTACTCCAGCAGCTTCACGACACCGTCGTGGTTCTTCGGGGACTTGCTGACCATGAAGCCGTCCGTCGGGGCCTCGACGGTGTCCTGCCCGTACGCGGAGTCGATCTCCGGGAAGGCGAAGAAGTCGAGGTCGTCGAGGTCCGCCTTGTCGGTGAACTGCTGGGCCACGAAGGAGCCCAGGAGGTACATGCCGGCCTTCTTCGACACCAGGGTCTGGGCGGCGTCCTGCCAGGTGCGGCCCATGAAGCCGTCCTGGTGGTAGGGCAGGAGCTCCGACCAGTGGTCGAAGACGGCCCTGACCTTGGCGTCGGTCCAGGAGGCCTTGCCCGCCATCAGCTGGACGTGGAAGTCGTAGCCGTTGAGGCGGAAGTTGATCTGGTCGAAGGTGCCCATCGCCGGCCAGGCGTCCTTGTCGCCGAAGGCGATCGGGACCAGGCCGTCCTTCTTCATCTGCTTGCACAGGGCCACCAGTTGGTCCCAGGTGGTGGGGACCTCGTAGCCGTGCTGCTGGAAGACGCTCTTGCGGTAGAAGATCGCCCACGGGTACGTGGTCAGCGGCACGAAGTAGTACTTGCCGTCCTCGCCCTTGCTCAGCTTCTTCATGGCCTCGGGGAAGTTGTCCCCGATCTTCTGCCACACGTCGTCGATCGGGGAGGCGAGGCCCTTGGCCGCGAAGAACTGCATGCGGTAGCCGGCGAACCAGTTGAACACGTCGTCCGGCGTGCCCTGGAGGTAGGAGTTGATCTGCTCCTGGAAGGTGTTGTGGTCCTTGGTGTTCACCTTCACCGTGATGCCCGACTGCTTCTTGAAGTCCGCGTAGACGTCGGCGAAGGCCTTCTTGGGCACGGCGTCCGAGGCGTTGGAGCCCACGGTGACGGTCTTCGGGTCGGAGCCCGAGCCGCTGCCGCCGCAGGCGCTCAGCAGGGGTATGCCGGCACCGGCGAGGAGGGCCGCGCCGCCGGCTCCGCGCAGCAGCGAGCGACGGCTGGGACCAGGGACGTGAAGACCGGACGGGGAGAGGCGCATGGCGGCTCCTGAGGCATGCAGGGTTCGGCCAAGGGGTTGAGTCGACCCCGGAAGGTGTACGAAACCGATCAGAAATCAACTCGACCGAACATCGTGGGCGTAATAACAGCCCCACGCCCGCGCATGCGTCAATAGGTCGGTTCGCACTGGGGAGTCTCTTGCCCGAAACGTAATCGCAATCGTTACCTGCGACTTCGGTGCGGAGCGGTGCGAGAAGCCCCCGCGGCGGGGGCCGCCGCGGGGGCTGTGTGAACGCGGGCGGTTTTTGAATCAGGGCCTGACCAGCAGTTGGAAGTCGAAGGAGTAGCGCGACGCCCGGTAGACGTGGCTGCCGTACTCCACCGGTCGGCCCGTGTCGTCGTAGGCGGTGCGCCGCATGGTGAGCAGGGCGGCGCCCTCCTTCTCGTCCAGCAGGGCCGCCTCCTCGGCGCCGGCGGCGCGGGCGCCGACGGTCTGGCGGGCGCTGTGCAGGGTGATGCCCGCCGAGCGCATCATCCGGTACAGGCCCGTCGACTCCAGCCGTACGGTGTCGAGTTCGAGCAGGGAAGCGGGCAGGTAGTTGCGCAGGAACGCCACGGGCTGGCCGTGCGTGCGGCGCAGCCGCTCCAGCACCGCCACCTCGGCGCCCTCCGCGAGGGCCAGCGCGGCGGCCACCTCGGCGGTGGCGGGAACGCGGTCGTTGCGCAGCACCTGGGTGGTCGGGCTCTGGCCGGCCGCCTCCAGGTCGTCGTAGAGGCTGCTCAGCTCCAGCGGCCGCTTCACCTGGCTGTGAACCACCTGCGTGCCGACTCCGCGGCGGCGCACCAGCAGGCCCTTGTCGACCAGGGACTGGATGGCCTGGCGGACGGTGGGCCGGGACAGGCCGAGGCGCACGGACAGGTCGATCTCGTTGCCCAGGAGGTTTCCCGGGGCGAGGATCCCCCGCTCGATGGCCGCCTCCAGTTGCTGGGCGAGCTGGTAGTAGAGCGGCACCGGACTCGTGCGGTCGAGGGTGAAGTCCACGGGGTAGGAGTGGCTCATGCCTCTCAGGTGTAGAGGTGGGCCGGCAACGCTGTCAATGATTTGTGCTTACATTCTGACCTGCTTCTGAAATGATGTCTTAACAAAGTATTGACAGCGGGCCCGACACGGACTTTGATCCCGTCCCAACACATCAGCGCCCTTTCGCCGTAGCACAGTGAGGTGCAGGAAAGATGGACCGCTCTTCTCGCTCCCGTTCCCGCAGACTGGCCCCCTTCGTGGCCGTGGCCGCTGCGGCGGCCCTCACCCTCGCCGGCTGCTCCAGCAGCTCCGGGGGGAAGAAGGCCGAAGAGAGCGGGTCGGGTGCCTCAGCGGGCAAGGCCGACACCCCCCGGATGACGGTCGCCCTGGTCACCCATGCGCCCGCCGGTGACACCTTCTGGGACATCGTCCGCAAGGGCGCCGAGGCCGCCGCAGCCAAGGACAACATCAAGCTGATCTACTCCCACGACCCGAACGCCGGCACCCAGGCCAACCTGGTGCAGAACGCGATCGACCAGAAGGTCGACGGCATCGCGGTCACCCTGGCCAAGCCGGACGCCCTGAAGGACGTGGTCGGCAAGGCCGGCGCGGCCAAGATCCCCGTCGTCGGCCTGAACTCCGGGGTCAGCGACTGGAAGAAGCTCGGTCTGCTGGAGTTCTTCGGGCAGGACGAGACGGTGGCGGGCGAGGCGTTCGGCGCGAGGCTGAACGAGGTCGGCGCCAAGAAGGCGGTCTGCGTGATCCACGAACAGGGCAACATCGGCCTCACCCAGCGCTGCGACGGCGTGAAGAAGACGTTTTCCGGCACGACTGAGACGCTGTACGTGAACGGCGCCGACATGCCGTCCGTGAAGTCGACGATCACGGCCAAGCTGAAGCAGGACAGCTCCATCGACCATGTCGTCACCCTCGGCGCCCCGATCGCGCTGACCGCGACGCAGTCGGTGGGCGACGCGGGCAGCAAGGCCAAGGTCGCCACCTTCGACCTGAACAAGCAGCTCAGCGGCGCCATCAAGCAGGGCACCGTCGAGTTCGCCGTGGACCAGCAGCCGTACCTGCAGGGCTACCTGGCGATCGACTCCCTGTGGCTGTACAAGAACAACGGCAACTACAGCGGGGGTGGCGAACAGCCGGTCCTCACCGGCCCGGCCTTCGTCGACAAGTCCAACGTCGACCAGATAGCCCAGTTCGCCGAGAAGGGCACCCGGTGATGAGCATGGCCCAACAGGCTGAGCCGGCGGTCGGCAGGCCGTCGGCGCCAGGCCCCAAGGAGACCGACGGCCGCACCCGCCGGCGCCCCCTGGCGCTGCGGCTGCTGGCCCGGCCCGAAGTGGGCGTCTTCCTGGGGGCCCTGGCCGTCCTGGTCTTCTTCCTGATCGCGGCGCCCACGGTCCGCCAGGGCAGCTCGATGGCCACGGTGCTCTACCAGTCCTCGACCATCGGCATCATGGCCCTCCCGGTGGCTCTGCTGATGATCGGCGGAGAGTTCGACCTGTCCTCCGGCGTCGCCGTGATCACCTCCGCGCTCACCGCGAGCATGCTCAGCTACCAGCTGACCGTGAACGTGTGGACCGGGGTGATCGTCGCCCTCGTCGTCTCGCTCGCCATCGGCGCCTTCAACGGCTGGATGGTGGTCAGGACCGGCCTGCCCAGCTTCCTGGTCACCCTCGGCACCTTCCTGATCCTGCAGGGCGTCAACCTCGCCGTCACCAAGCTGGTCACCGGGAACGTCGCCACCGACGACATCAGCGACATGGACGGCTTCGACCAGGCCAGGAAGATCTTCGCGTCCTCCGTCGACATCGGCGGCGTCGAGGTGAAGATCACCGTCTTCTACTGGCTGGCCTTCGCGGCCCTGGCCACCTGGGTGCTGCTGCGCACCAAGTACGGCAACTGGATCTTCGCCGTCGGCGGCAACAAGGACAGCGCCCGCGCCGTCGGCGTGCCGGTGAACTTCACCAAGATCACGCTGTTCATGCTGGTCGGCTTCGGCGCCTGGTTCATCGGCATGCACAACCTGTTCTCCTTCAACAGCGTGCAGTCCGGCGAGGGCGTCGGCCAGGAGCTGATCTACATCGCCGCGGCGGTCATCGGCGGCTGTCTGCTCACGGGTGGCTACGGCTCCGCGATCGGCCCGGTCTTCGGGGCGTTCATGTTCGGCATGGTCAACCAGGGCATCGTCTTCGCGGGCTGGAACCCCGACTGGTTCAAGGCCTTCCTCGGCGTGATGCTGCTCGGCGCCGTCCTGATCAATCTGTGGGTCCAGCGCACAGCGACCCGGAGGTGACCCGATGACCGACAACGGAACCGGAACCCAAGGCGCCGTCGTCCAGGACAGCCCGCCCGCGAAGGACGGCCCGATCGTCGAACTGCGCGGAGCGGGCAAGTCCTACGGCAACATCCGCGCCCTGCACGGCGTCGACCTCACGGTCTACCCGAGCCAGGTGACCTGCGTCCTCGGCGACAACGGCGCCGGCAAGTCCACCCTCATCAAGATCATCTCCGGACTGCACCAGCACACCGAGGGCGACTTCCTCGTCGACGGCACCCCGGTGCGCTTCGGCACCCCGCGCGAGGCACTCGACAAGGGCATCGCCACCGTCTACCAGGACCTCGCCACCGTCCCGCTCATGCCGGTGTGGCGGAACTTCTTCCTCGGCTCCGAGATGACCAAGGGCCCCTGGCCGGTCCGCCGCCTGGACATCGCCCGGATGAAGAAGACCGCCGACCAGGAACTGCGCAACATGGGCATCGTCCTGGACGACCTGGAACAGCCCATCGGCACGCTCTCCGGCGGCCAGCGCCAGTGCGTGGCGATCGCGCGCGCCGTCTACTTCGGCGCCCGGGTGCTGATCCTGGACGAGCCGACCGCCGCGCTCGGCGTCAAGCAGTCCGGTGTCGTGCTGAAGTACATCGCCGCCGCCCGCGACCGCGGCCTCGGCGTCATCTTCATCACCCACAACCCGCACCACGCCTACATGGTCGGCGACCACTTCAGCGTGCTGCGCCTCGGCACCCTCGAACTCAGCGCCGACCGCAGCGAGGTCAGCCTGGAGGAGCTGACCAACCACATGGCCGGCGGCGCCGAACTCGCGGCCCTCAAGCACGAGCTGGCGCAGGTGCGCGGGGTCGACGTCGAGGAACTCCCGGAGGAGGAGGACCTCACGGCACCGGTGGCGCAGGCGCCGGAGGAGAGCGGCTGACATCCGGATGGGATCGGCCGACATGGCGAACGCCCCGTCCGAGCAGGCCCGCATCCGGGCCCGCTCGGACGGGGCGCCGTTCTGTTCGGTGCTCCGGCGCGTCGGGACGGGAACCATCGGGGGCGTCCCGGCGTTGTGACGGACGACGGGGAACCCCCGCGAGGACGGGAGAACGACATGGCACACCGCACGGAACGCCGCGACACGCCCCGACAGGCCACGGAGGCGGCCGCCGCCCCGGAGCACAACCGCTTCAGCCGCCTGCCCGAGCGGATACGCCCCGAGGACACGGTGGAGACCAAGCCGGCGACCCTGCCGGACCCGGCGCGCGACACCTACAACGCGGACGAGTGGCTGGTGCGCTACTGCCTCTGAACCGCACGCGGAGTGCTGCGGCGCCGTGTCCCCGGGGGCGGTGGGCCGGTCAGGCGGTGCGGACCTCGGCGATCGTCACCGGCCGGTGCTCACGCAGGGACAGGGTGCAGGCCTCGGCGATCCAGCCCGCCTCCAGGGCGTCCTCGACCGTGCAGGGGGAGGGCCGGTCGCCGGCCACGACCTCGGTGAAGGCGGCGAGTTCGGCGCGGTAGGCGTCGGTGAAGCGGTCCATGAAGAAGTCGTGCGGGGTGCCCGCCGGGAAGGTCACGCCGGGCTCGACCGAGCGCAGCGGCAGCTTGTCCTCCAGGCCGACGGCGATCGAGTCCTGGAAGCCGTGGAGTTCCATGCGGACGTCGTAACCCCGGGCGTTGTGGCGGGAGTTGGAGATCACCGCGATCGTGCCGTCGTCCAGGGTGAGGATCGCGCCGGTGGTGTCGGCGTCGCCCGCCTCCCTGATGTAGTCCGCGCCCCGGTTGCCGCCGACCGCGTACACCTCGGCGACCTCGCGGCCGGTGACCCAGCGGATGATGTCGAAGTCGTGCACGGAGCAGTCCCGGAAGATGCCACCGGAGGCGGCGATGTAGGCGGCGGGCGGCGGCGCGGGGTCCAGGGTCGTCGAGCGGACCGTGTGCAGTTTGCCCAGCTCACCGGCCCGGACCGCGTCCCGGGCGGCGACGAAGCCCGCGTCGAAGCGGCGGTTGTAGCCGATCTGGATCGGCACCGCGCTGCCCCGCACGGCCTTCAGCACCTCGACGCCCTCCGCCATCGTGCGGGCGACCGGCTTCTCGCAGAAGACGGGGACGCCGGCCTCCACGCCGGCCAGGATCAGCGCGGGGTGGGCGTCGGTCGCGGCCGCCACGACGATGGCGTCCACTCCTGCCGCCAGCAGCGCCTCCGGTGAGTCGGCGACCTCGGCCCCGAACCGCTCGGCCGCTGCCTTGGCCGCGTCCGCGAACGGGTCGGTGACGACGAGGGACTCGACGGCGTCGAGCCCGGAGAGGGTCTCGGCGTGGAAGGCGCCGATGCGGCCGAGGCCGAGGATTCCGATGCGCATGTGCTTCGCTGCTTTCCTCTGGTGGTGGTTACCGCTTTCCTGCGGTGGTGTGCGCCGCTGTCGTGCGGTCGTGTTCGCTGCGTTCCTGCGTTCCTGCGTTCCTGCGTTCGTGGTCGCGGTGCGTCTCAGTCCAGGCCGCCCAGTACGTTCTGGTCCCAGTCGATCACCGAGCCGGTGACCACGCCCGAGCGGTCGGACAGCAGCAGGACCACGAAGTCGGCGATCTCGTCCGGCTGGCCCAGCTTGCCCATCGGGAGCCGGGCCGCCGCCTGCTCGCGCCAGTCGTCGCCGGCGTCGTGGAAGGCGCGCTGGGTGGCGTCCTCGCCCTCGGTCGCGGTCCAGCCGATGTTCAGGCCGTTGATCCGGATCCGGTCCCAGCGGTGGGCGTGCGCCGCGTTGCGGGTGAGGCCCATCAGGCCGGCCTTGGCGGCGACGTACGGCGCGAGGAACGGCTGTCCGCCGTGCGCCGACGAGGTGATGATGTTGACGATCGTGCCGGGCGCCTTGCGGGCCACCATGTCGGAGACCGCCGCCTGCATCGCGAAGAACGGCCCCTTCAGGTTGACCGCGATGTGCGCGTCGAACAGCTCGGGCGTGGTGTCCAGCAGCGTGCCCCGCGAGGTCAGCCCCGCCGAGTTCACCAAGCAGTCGACCCGACCGTACTCGTCCACCACCTCGGCCACGGCGGCCTTGGCCTGGTCGGCGTCCGCCAGGTCGGCGCGGACGAACATCGCCTTGCCGCCGCCCGCCGCCAGCTCGGTCACCAGCGCCTCACCGGGTTCGGTGCGGCGGCCGGTGACGGCGACGACCGCACCCTCGCGGACGGCGGCCCGCGCGATGGCCGCGCCCACGCCCTGGCTGCCGCCGTTGACGAGGACGACCTTGCCGTCGAGAAGTCCCATGACGCTCCTCAGCTCTCCGAAGCCGGCTCTCTGAAGCACTCCAGAGCCGGCCGGCCCTGTGGCTCTCTGCGCTGTCTAGCTCTGTCTGCGTTCCGCGCCGGCCCGCAGCCGCTCGCGGAGCCGCCCAGGAGACCATTCCTCGCGCACGGCCCGCCGTACCAGGTCCGCCTGCGAGGGCGGGGCCAGACCGTCGACCGGCGGGTCGCTGTCGAGGTTGGTGGGGAACGGATAGCCCTCGGCGCTCGCGGCGATCACCCGGTCGAGCCACGCCTCGCCCGCGCCCTCGGCCTTGCGGCGCAGCAGTACCGGGAAGACCGCGTTGGCCACCGCCTCCCGGTCCACCGTCTCCATCGCGCGCCCGAAGGCCGAGGACACCTGGAGCAGGTTGGCCATGCGCCGGATGTCCGCGGAACGGTTCGTCCCGGCGGCGTGGAAGAGCGCCGGGTTGAAGAAGGCCGCGTCGCCCTTGGCGAGGGGCAGCTGGACGTGGTGTGCCGCGAAGTGGTCCTGGAACGCGGGGAGCCGCCAGGCCAGATATCCGGGCTCGTACTGCTGCGAGTAGGGCAGGTACAGCGTCGGCCCGGACTCGACCGGCATGTCGCAGTGCGCGACCGCTCCCTGGAGGGTGAGCACGGGGGAAAGGCGGTGGACGTGCGCGGGGAAGGCGGTGGCGACCTCGTTGGCCAGGAAGCCGAGATGGTAGTCCCGGTGCGGGGTCTGGGCGGCTCCGCCCGGGTTGACCACGTTGATCTGGGAGGTGACCTGGTAACCGGGACCCAGCCAGGCCGCCGAGACCAGGGCCAGGACGTCGTTGGCGTAGTAGTCGGCGAACGCCTCCGGGTCGTACAGCGCCGCCTTCTCCAGGGCGTTCCAGACCCGGTCGTTGGCACCCGGCTTCGCGAAGTGGTCCCCGGCGCCCGCCCCCGAGGCGTGCTGCTCGGCGATCAGCGCGTCGAACACCGCCGTCGCCCGGTCGACGACCGCCGGGTCGGGAAAGGCGCCCTTGAAGACCACGATGCCGGGGCCGTCGGTGAGCGCCCGGACCAGCTCGGCCCGCACGTCCCACACATCCTGCACGTCCCGGTGGTCACCGAGCGCGCGCAGCCGCTCGCTGTCGTAGAGGAGGACGCCGCTCTCCACCGACGAGGCGTACGGGAAGTCGGCGAGGTCGGTGGTCCGCGTGACCAGGGCGCGGAAGGCGTCGAGGTCGCAGTCCTGCTCGGACAGCCAGGCACGGCCCTGTGCGGTGGTGAGGGACATCGTCGTCCTGCCTTCCTTCACGCCGGCGACGCGGCCCTGTCATTCTTGTCAGTACAAACACCTCGAACAACCAGCAGAGGACCATCAAAAACCCCTCAAGGAGCCGGTCCATGGGCCACCCGTTCCCGATCCGGGAGATCGCACGTCAGGCGGGACTCAGCGAGGCCACCGTGGACCGCGTGCTGAACGGCAGGGGAGGAGTGCGCGAGAGCACCGCGCAGGAGGTGCACCGGGCCATCGCCGACCTGGACCGGCAGCGCACCCAGGTCCGGCTGGTCGGCCGTACCTTCATGGTCGACATCGTGGTGCAGGCGCCCGAGCGGTTCACCACCGCCGTGCGCGCCGCCCTGGAGGCCGAACTGCCCTCGCTGCACCCGGCCGTGGTCCGCTCCCGCTTCCACTTCCGCGAGACCGGACCGGCGGCCGAGCAGGTCGGGACGCTGGACCGGATCGCCCGCCGCGGTTCGCAGGGCGTGATCCTCAAGGCACCCGACGTCCCCGAGGTCACCGCCGCCGTCGGCCGGCTCACCGCGGCCGGCATCCCCGTCGTCACCCTGGTCACCGACCTGCCCGCCAGCGGCCGTATCGCCTACGTCGGCACCGACAACCGGGCCGCCGGCGCCACCGCCGCCTACCTGATGGGCCAGTGGCTCGGCGACCGGCCCGGCAACGTCCTCACCAGCCTCAGCAGCGGCTTCTTCCGCAACGAGGAGGAGCGCGAGATGGGCTTCCGCGGCGTCATGCGCGCCCGGCACCCGGGGCGCACGCTCGTGGAGATCGCCGAGGGACAGGGCCTGGACGCCACCCAGTACGACCTCGTCCGCGCCGCCCTGGAACGCGACCCGGAGATCCGGGCCGTGTACTCCATCGGCGGCGGCAACAACGCCACCCTGCGCGCCTTCGCCGACCTCGGCCGCCCGTGCGCGGTGTTCGTCGCGCACGACCTCGACCACGACAACACCCGCCTGCTGCGCGAGCACCGGCTCTCCGCTGTCCTCCACCACGACCTGCGGCACGACCTGCGCGAGGCCTGCCACGAGGTGATGCGCCACCACGGTGCCCTGCCGCCCGCCGGACCGGTCCTGCCGTCCGCGATCCAGGTGGTCACCCCCTACAACATGCCCACCATGCCTACGACATCGGCAGGCTGACCCACGCCCGGCGCTCGGCCGACTCCGCCATGGCGTCCAGCACGGCGGCGCTGCGCACCGCGTCCGCGAGCGTCGCGCCGTACGGCCGGCCCTCGGCGACGGAGCGCAGGAAGCGGTAGGCCTCGATGACCTTCAGGTCGTCGTAGCCCATCGCGTTGGCCGCGCCCGGCTGGAACGCGGCGAACTCGCCGTCGCCGGGGCCGACGTACACCGTGCTCACCGGCTGGTCCTGGTACGTCGTACCGCGGCTGACCCCGAGTTCGTTCATCCGGCGGAAGTCCCAGAACACCGCGCCCCTGGTGCCGTGCACCTGGAAGCCGTAGTCGTTCTGCTCGCCGACCGAGACCCGGCAGGCCTCCAGGACGCCCCGGGCGCCGGAGGTGAAGCGCAGCAGGCAGTTGACGTAGTCCTCGTTCTCGACCGGGCCGGGTTCGCCGCCGGAGGCGAGGGCGTGACCGGCGGTGGCGCCCGCCGGGCGGGCCCGCTCCGGCAGGAAGATCGCGGTGTCGGCGGTCAGCGACGCGATGTCGCCCAGCAGGAAACGGGCCAGGTCGGCGCCGTGCGAGGCCAGGTCACCGAGCACCCCGCTGCCGCCGCGCTCCCGCTCGTAGCGCCAGGTCAGGGCGCCGTCCGGGTGGGCGGCGTAGTCGCTGAACAGCCGGATGCGCGCATGCGTGACCGTGCCGATCTCGCCGGAGGCGATCAGATCGCGGGCGGCCTCCACGGCGGGCGCGTTCCGGTAGTTGAAGCCGACCGCGCCCTGCACGCCGGCCGCGGCGACCGCGTCGGCCACCGCGCGGGCGTCCTCGCCGGTCAGGCCGACCGGCTTCTCGATCCAGATGTGCTTGCCCGCCGCGGCCATCGCCACGCCGATCTCCCGGTGCAGGAAGTTCGGGGCCGTGATGCTGACCGCCTGGACGCGCGGATCGGCGGCCACCTCGCGCCAGTCCCGGGTCGCGGAGGCGAACCCGAACCGCTCCGCGGCCTCCTCGGCCCGCCCCGGCACCTCCTCGGCGACCGTCACCAGCTCAGGACGCAGGGGCAGCTGCGGATAGTGGTGCGGGACGCGGGCGTACGCCTGGGTGTGCACCCGCCCCATCCAGCCGAACCCGACGACGGCGACCCCGAGCGCATCCACCATGACAGCCCCTCTTCGGCCTCTTCAGCCTCTTTGGACACGGTCCACATCCTGTCCGGGCCACCTTTGTACGGACATGAGCTTCGAGTCAATCAGTGGCTCCGTCGGCGAGCTCCGCCGCCCGGCCTCACAGGTTGATCGCGTACGCCTTGCGCAGCGTCTCGTGCACCGTCCACGTCGTACGGTCACCCGCGCGCAGCACGGCCATGTCGCCGGGCCCCACCTGCAGCGTCGGACCGCCCTCGACCTCGACGGTCGCCGAACCGCTGATCACCACGAACAGCTCGTCCGCCTCGGTGTCGGTGACCACGCCCGGCGTGATCTGCCAGATCCCGCGGATCTGCCGGCCGTCCGCCGACTCCCAGACCACCTTCCCGGTCACCTCGGGGTTCCCGGAGACGATCTGCTGCGGGTCGAGGGGCTCGGGTTCGAGGTCGGCGTCGGGGATGTGGAGCGCGAAGCTGTGCGTCATGGGGCGACCCTAGCGAGGGACTTCACCCGGATGCCGTCGACAGGGTGTGGGGCATTCGGCCTGGTCGGAGGACACTTCGTCGGGCCGTGCGGACTGGCGGGCACGCGGAGCGCGGGTGATCGTGGGGAGCATGGCTGACACCACGGCGGCGGCTGCGGCTCCGCACCGGCAGGACGATACGCACGAGGCCGTCCTGTTCGGCGGGGTGTACGGCGCCGTCCTCGCCAGTTCGATGGTCGCCGCGCTCAGCCAGTACGGCCCCGCCTCCGCCACCCGCCGCCGCTACGACGCCGTCTGGGTGCTGGTCACCGCGTTCGCCTCCGCCCTCGCCCACGGCTACGCCCACTACATCGCCGAGCGCGCTCCGCACCGCAGGTGGGAGGTCCTGCGCAGCCTCGTCGACGAGTGGCCGCTGGTCACGGCCGTCCTGCCCACCGTCTTCCTGCTCGCAGGCGCGAGCTGGGGCTGGTGGCCGCCGAACGGCGTGCAGTACTGGGTGTTCGGCGTGAACATCGCGATCCTCTTCGCCCTGGGACTGCTCACCGCCCGCCGGTCGGGGCGGAGTTGGCCGGTCGCCACGTTCATGGGGTCGGTGGACGCGTTGCTCGGGGTGGTCGTGGTGGTGGCGAACGCCCTCATCAAATAGATGGCCCTGAAGGGTGGAGAAGCCGGGCCTCAGCGGGCGGTGCGTACGCCGTCCAGGGCGATCGCGAGGACCCGGTCGCGCTGGGCGTCGTCGTCGAACGCCGTCGCCGTGATGCCCGCGACCATCCGCAGCAGATCCCCGAAGTCCATGTCCGAGCGGGCCACGCCCGCCTGCTGGGCCCGCTCCAGGAGCGGACCGCCGGCCGCGTACATCGACTCGCGGCAGGCCATGAAGATGTCCGACTCGTCGTTCAGGGCCTCGCGCACCGCGCGCTTGGTGACCATGTAGCCGGCGAACCGGCGCAGCCAGGCCGTCAGCGCCTCCCACGGCTCCCGGTCGGCCACCTCCACGGCGGCCCGGCACAGGGCGTTGACCTCGTCCGCGTAGACGCTCTCGAAGAGGTCGCGGCGGGTCGGGAAGTTCCGGTACAGGGTGCCGATGCCGACGCCCGCGCGCCGGGCGATGTCCTCCAGGGAGGCCTCGGCACCGTGCTCCGCGAACGCCTCGCGGGCGGCCGTGAGCAGGGCGTCGAAGTTGCGGGCGGCGTCCTTACGGTGCGGCCGGCGGGACGCGACGATCTCGCTGACGGGGAACGGCATGGCCGTCACTGCTGCCTCCCGGAGGGAATCAGGTTGAACCGGAGGTATGCCTCCGCTACAGTGGAGAGGTACCTCCACTTTAGCAGTGCGGGAGTGGCCTCGCCCTGGGCGGACGCGCCTGCTCGCCCTCCTGCACTGCTCTCCTCCTCTTCTTCCACAGTCAACCCTCCGCGCTCGACATCCGGAGAGGCTTCTTCATGCCCCGCACGTCCTCCCGCCTCACCTTCGCCGTCCTCGCGACAGGTGCGGGCGTGTTCTCCATGCTGCAGTCGCTGGTGGCACCGGCCCTGCCGACCGTCCAGCACGCGCTGCACACCTCGCAGTCCACCGCGACCTGGGTGATGACGGCCTATCTGCTGTCCGCCTCGGTCTTCACGCCGATCCTCGGCCGCGTCGGCGACCTCGCCGGCAAGAAACGCACCCTCGTCGCGGTCCTGGTCACCGTCCTCGCCGGCTGTCTCATCGCCGCGCTCGCCCCGAACATCGGTGTCCTGATCGTCGCCCGGGTCGTCCAGGGCGTCGGCGGCGCCCTCTTCCCGCTCTCCTTCGGCATCATCCGGGACGAGTTCGACGCGTCCCAGGTCAGCGGCAGCATCAGCAACCTGTCCGCCGTGATCGCCGCGGGCGGCGGCGTCGGCATGGTGGCCGCCGGCCCCATCGTCTCCGCGCTCGACTACCGCTGGCTGTTCTGGATCCCGGTGGCCGTCGTCGCCGTGACCGTCCTGATCGCCGTGCGCTACGTCCCCGAGTCGCCCAACCGCGCCCAGGGACAGGTCAGTTGGCTCGGCGCCGGACTGCTGTCGGCCTGGCTGGTGGCCCTGCTGCTCCCGCTGAGCCAGGCCACGCGCTGGGGCTGGGGCTCGGCGAAGGTGCTCGGCCTGTTCGCCGCCGCCGTCGTGCTGTTCGCGGTGTGGCTCGCCACCGAGGCCCGCTCCCGCAACCCCCTGATCGACCTGCGCGTGATGCGGCTCCCCGCGGTGTGGACCACCAACGCGGCCGCCCTGCTGTTCGGCGCGGGCATGTACGCGATCTGGTCCTTCCTGCCGGGCTTCGTCCAGACGCCGTCCGCCGCCGGCTACGGCTTCGGCGCGAGCGTCACCGAGTCCGGGCTGCTCATGCTGCCGATGCTGGCCGCAATGTTCCTCTCGGGCGTCCTGTCCGGCCGCCTCGGACCCCGCCTCGGCGCCAAGACGCTGCTGACCACGGGCGCCGCGTTCGGCGCGCTCGCCTGCGGCTTCCTGACGCTGTGGCACGACGCGCAGTGGCAGATCGCCGTCGTCGCGGGCCTGTTCGGCCTCGGCATCGGACTGGCCTTCGCCTCGATGGCCAACCTGATCGTGGGCAGCGTCCCGCCCGAGCAGACCGGCGCCGCGACCGGCATGAACGCCAACATCCGCACCATCGGCGGCTCCATCGGTGCCGCGCTCACCAGCGTCCTGGTCACCGGCCGCCTCCAGCCCTCCGGCCTGCCCTACGCCTCGGGCTACACCCACGGCTGGGCCCTGCTCGCCGTCCTGTGCCTGGCCGCGGCCGGCGCCGCCCTCCTGGTCCCGGTCGGCCGCGCTACCGGCCGCACCGTGGGCCCCGTTCCGGCCGGGGCGGCATCGGCACCCGCGCGGGTGCGGTAGGGTTGACCTGCGTGATCACGCGAGACACCTCGCGTGAGACCGCGGCGGGACGTGGCGCAGCTTGGTAGCGCACTTGACTGGGGGTCAAGGGGTCGCAGGTTCAAATCCTGTCGTCCCGACTCGAACGAGTCGCAGCGAGGGGCCGATCCGGAGCAATCCGGATCGGCCCCTCGGCCGTTCTTCAGGGGCTTGTCCGTCGGCTCATGCCTGCGGGCACAGCACGAAGTCCGTGTACGGGCGCCACGTGCGGTCGTCGCCCAGTTCGGTCAGGGCCTCGCGGATGCGGCGGAGGTGGCCGGGGGTGAGTTCGAGCGGGGGCTCGTCGGGCTGGTAGGTGGTGCGGACCGGGTAGTCGACGCCCGGGGTGGTGGTCATCTCGATGTGGCAGCCGAGGACATGGGTGACCGGGCGGCGGTCGGCGAACTCGATCAGGCGGTCGATGCTGCGGGTGAAGGCGGGGACGTCCTCGATGTAGAGGCGGCCGGGGTAGACGGTGTCGCCGGTGAGGAGGAAGCCCGTGGCGGGGTCGTAAAAGGTGACCGCCGCCTTGTGGTGGCCCGGGGTGGCCAGGCACTCCAGGACCCGGCCGCCGCCCAGGTCGACCTGGGTCACGGCGTCCGGGTCCTTGTCGAAGCCGAAGTACCGCCAGGCGCTGTCCCGGTCGGCGCTCACCACGGTGGTGTCCGCGCGGCCGGCGAACTGGCCGTCGCCCGCGACGTGGTCGCTGTGGCCGTGGGTGTGCAGGACCAGGAGCTGGTAGCCGTCCCGGGGGTGCCGGGCGAGCCGGTCGGCGACGAGTTCGTCCACCACCCGGCGCAGCGGGAAGAACTCGGGCGACTCGGTGGCACCGGTGTCGATCAGCACCGCCCGGTCCGCGCCGAACAGCAGGAACAGGAACGGCGCCTCGTAGTGGACCGCCATGTTCTGCCGCAGGATGAAGGTGTCGTCGTCGTAGGCGTGGACCTGGATGTCCGGGTCGGTGTTGTGCTTGGCCGACGGCGAACCGTGGATCCAGGCGACGTCCATGGCTCCTCCTCCTCGTACGGCAGCCGGGGAAGCCCTTCCCGCGCCGGGACGCTACCACGCAGGTCACGGGCCCCGCCCCGCCCGCGGAGCCGGGCGGGGACCTTCGGCCGTTCGGGCTCACTCCACCGTGTAGTTGACGATCAGGAACACCTCGTTGACCGCGTCCGGCGGCAGGGACCTGAAGTCGGTCGCTCCCTTCCGGCGCAGCTTCACGGTCCTCCGGGGTCGTACGCAGGCAGGAGAGCTGGGCCTCGAACGTCAGGTTCGGCTCTTGTGCCCCACGTGCGGAGGCGAGTTCACTCGTGTGCGGCCCACAGACCCCGCACATGCCCCAGGTGCCGGGTCATGATCGCGTGTACGGCCTTCTCGTCGCGCTCCAGCAGCGCGTCCAGGAGCTCCAGGTGCTCCTCGGCCGAGGCGAGCAGCCGGCCCGCCTCGACCAGGGCGGTGAGCCCGTACAGCCGGGAGCGGCCGCGCAGGTCGGCCACCACCTCGACCAGGTGGGCGTTGCCGACCAGGGCGAGCAGGCCGAGATGGAAACGCGTGTCCGCCTCGACGTACGCGATCAGGTCGCCCGCCGCCGCGGCCACGACGATCTCCCGGGCCGCCGGGCGCAGCGCCTCCAGGGAGACCCGGTCGGCCGTGCGCGCGAGACCCACCACGGTGGGGATCTCGATCAGCCGGCGGATGTGCGTGTACTCGTCCAGCTGCCGGTCGGAGACGACCGTGACCCGGAAGCCCTTGTTGGGCACGGTGTCGACCAGACCCTCCTTGGCCAGGTCCAGCATCGCCTCGCGCACCGGTGTCGCGGAGACACCGAAGCGGGCCGCGAGCGACGGCGCCGAGTAGACCTCCCCCGGCCGCAGTTCGCCCGCGATCAGCGCCGCCCGCAGCGCCTCGGCGACCCGCTCGCGATAGCTGCTCCGCCGGCCGCCCAGCCGGGGGAGCACGGGTGCGTCCGCATCCTGCGGGTTCTGTGCCATGTCACGCATCATCGAAGTCTAGTCGGAGCCCAAGAGATCGGAGTCGAGAGATCGGAGTCTAGAGAACGAAGCCCTCCGGGAAGGGATCGGTCGGATCGAGCAGATACTGGGCCGTGCCGGTGATCCAGGCGCGCCCGGTGAAGCTCGGCAGGACGGCGGGGACACCGGCGACCTCGGTCGTGCCCAGCAGCCGGCCGGTGAACCGGGTACCGATGAAGGACTCGTTCACGAACTCGGTGTGCAAGGGGAGTTCACCTCGCGCATGCAGTTGCGCCATGCGCGCGCTGGTCCCCGTACCGCAGGGGGAGCGGTCGAACCAGCCCGGGTGGATGACCATCGCGTGGCGCGAGTGGCGCCCGGTGGCTCCGGGGGCGTACAGGTGGACGTGGTGGCAGCCGCGGATCGTCGGGTCCTCCGGGTGGACCGGCTCCGACTGCTCGTTGATGGCACCCATCAGCGACAGGCCCGCCGCGAGGATGTCGTCCTTGCGGGCGCGGTCGAAGGGCAGCCCGAACGCCTCCAGCGGGAGGATCGCGTAGAAGTTGCCGCCGTAGGCGAGGTCGTAGGTCACCGTGCGCCCGTCCGGGAGGGTGGCCTTGCGGTCCAGGGCGACCGAGAAGGAGGGGACGTTCCGGAGCGTCACGTTCCGTGCGGCGCCGTTCTCGACCGCCACCTCGGCGACCACCACCCCGGCCGGGGTGTCCAGCCGGATGGTCGTCACCGGCTCCACGACCTCCACCATGCCGGTCTCGACCAGCACGGTCGCCACGCCGATCGTGCCGTGCCCGCACATCGGCAGATAGCCGGAGACCTCGATGTAGATCACGCCCCAGTCGCAGTCGGGGCGGGTCGGGGGCTGCAGGACCGCCCCGCTCATCGCCGAGTGCCCGCGCGGCTCGTTCATCAGCAACTGCTTGATGGAGTCGTGGTGTTCACGGAAGTACAGCCGCCGCTCGTTCATCGTCGCACCGGGTACGGTGCCGATCCCGCCAGTGATCACCCGGGTCGGCATGCCCTCGGTGTGCGAGTCGACGGCGTGCAGGACGAGCTTGCTGCGCATCTTTCGGTTCCCTTCCCTGGTCGCCCTCGTCGGTCGCGCGTCCCTCGCCGGTTACGCGAGCCCGGCGGCCACGGCCTTCTCGGTTGCCGCGCGGACCGCGGCCTCCTGCTCGGGCAGCAGGGCGACGCGCGGCGGGCGCACCGGACCGCCGTACCGGCCGACGACATCCATGGACAGCTTGATGGCCTGCACGAACTCCACCTTCGAGTCCCAGCGCAGCAGCGGGTGCAGCTGCCGGTACAGGGGGAGCGCGGTGGTCAGGTCCCCGGCCACGGCGGCACGGTACAGCTCGGCCGAGGCCCGGGGGAGCGCGTTGGGGTAGCCGGCCACCCAGCCCTTGGCGCCGGCCACGGCCAGTTCCAGCAGGACGTCGTCGGCGCCGACCAACAGGTCCAGTTCCGGGGCGAGTTCGGCGATCCGGTAGGCGCGGCGGACGTCACCCGAGAACTCCTTGACGGCCTGGATGTGGCCCTCGCCGTGCAGCCGGGCGAGGAGTTCGGGCACGAGGTCGACCTTGGTGTCGATCGGGTTGTTGTACGCCACCACCGGCACGCCCGCCTTCGCGACCTCCGCGTAGTGGGCCAGCACCGACCGCTCGTCGGCGCGATAGGCGTTGGGCGGCAGCAGCATCACGGCCCCGCAGCCGGCCTCGCCCGCCTGCTCGGCCCAGCGCCGGGCCTCCGCGGAACCGTACGCGGCCACGCCCGGCATCACCCGCGCGCCACCGATCGCGGCCACGGCCGTCTCCACCACCTTGGCGCGCTCCTCGGGCGTGAGGACCTGGTACTCGCCGAGCGAGCCGTTCGGTACGACGCCGTCACAGCCGTTCTCGACCAGCCAGGCGCAGTGCTCGGCATACCGGTCGTGGTCGACGGAGAGGTCGTCGCGCAGAGGGAGTGCGGTGGCGACGAGGATGCCGCGCCAGGGGCGGTTCCGGCGGTTCTCCGGGAGGGTCATGTGCGGTCCCCAATCCAATAGGGTGTGACATATTACTGAGTGGTAAGAGACTGGCGTGAGGCCTGAGGATGAGGAGTCAGTCGGTCACTTCCCGCTCGGGCAGCCGGGCCAGCACGCCGAGCGGTACCGGCCGGGCGAACGGCCGTCGTCCCGGCGTGAGCGGGCACCCCGCCACCCCGGCCACGGCCGGTCCGCACACCCGTCCCTGACACCACCCCATCCCGGCCCGGGTCAGCAGCTTCACGGTCCGCAGGTCCCCGGCTCCGAGCGCGCCGACGGCCGTACGGACCTCCCCGGCGGTGACCTCCTCGCAGCGGCACACCACCGTGTCGTCCGTGAGCCGCTCGGCCCAGCCCGCAGGCGGGGCGTACACCGTGTCGAGCGCCGCGAAGAACGCCCGCAGCCGGGTACGGGCCCGGGCGGCGGCTGCCCAGCGGCTCGGGTCGGGGGAGGCGCCGTGCAGGTGGGCGGCGGCGGAGCGGCCCGCGATGTGGCCCTCGGCGAGCGCGAGCGCGGCGCCGCCGATCCCGGTGGTCTCCCCGGCGGCCCAGACGCCCGGCACATCGGTGCGCTGTTCGTCGTCGACCCGGACGTCGGTCCCGGTCAGGGTGCAGCCGAGGGTCTCGGCGAGGTCGGTGTGGGGGAGCATGCCGTGCCCGACGGCGAGGGTGTCGCAGGGGATGCGGCGGGCGCTGCCGGGTTTGAGGCGCCCGTCCGCGGTGAGCGCGGCCACGGTGACCGCCTCCAGCCGGTCGGTGCCATGCGCCTCCACGACCGTGTGGCGCGTGAGGGGACGGATTCCGTGCCGTACCAACGTGCTCGCGTACCAGGCGCCTTCGAGGAGCTTCCCGGGTTGCGCGGCCAGTGCGCGTGCCTGTCGCGGCAGACCTCTGGGATCGGCGGACTCGACCAGCGCCGCCACGCGTGCGCCCGCGGCCGCGAGGCCGGTCGCCACGGGGAGCAGCAGCGGGCCGGTTCCGGCGACGACGGCGGTACGGCCGGGCAGCACCAGCCCGCCCTTGAGCATGGCCTGCGCGCCGCCCGCGGTGACGACCCCGGGGAGGGTCCAGCCCGGGAAGGGCAGCACCCGTTCGTACCCGCCGGTGGCGAGCAGGACGGCGTCGGCACGGACGGTGACGCCCTCCTCCTGCGCCGGACCGCGCAGGGCGTGCACGGTGAAGCCTCCCGAGTCGGATTCCCGCTCCACACACCAGACGTGGTGGTCCGTCAGGTGGGTGAAGTGGCCGTCGCCGGAGGTGAGGTGGTGGTCGAGTCCGTCCCGTAGCCGTTCCCAGGTGCGCCACTGGTGGTGCAGGGCCTGCGGGCGGCGTGCGCCGAGGGCGGCGGCGGGCTGCCGGTAGAACTGGCCGCCCGCCTGCTCGGCCGCGTCGATCAGGGTCACGCGCACCCCGCGCGCGGCCGCCGCCAGCGCACCGGCCAGCCCGGCCGGACCCGCCCCGACGACGGCGAGATGCGGTCGCTCAGGCATCGTCGTGTCCCGTTCCCTCCTGTGTGCGGATCACATCGCCGGGTTGCACCGGGACCAGGCAGGCCCGTTGGTTCGGCCGCCCGTTGACGGTCACCAGGCAGTCGAAGCACACGCCGATTCCGCAGAAGACCCCGCGGGGCCGGTCGGCGCCGCGCGTGCTGCGCCAGGCGGTCACCCCCGCCGTCCACAGCGCGGCCGCGACCGTCTGGCCGGGCAGTGCGGAGAGGGTTCGGCCGTCGAAGGTGACGGTGAAGGGGGCGCCGGGTCGTGCCCCCGCCAACTCCAGGGGATTCACGGGATTCACGGGATTCACAGGGTGTTCCCTCCCTTCTCGTGCCGGGCGTCACTCGTCTCGCCCGGCTCGAACCGCTCCGGACGGAACGGCGCGAGCTCCGGCTCCGTCGCCTTCCCGGTCAGCGCCCGGGCGATCAACTGCCCTGTGCCGGTGGCCAGTCCGATGCCCGCGCCCTCGTGTCCGCAGGCGTGCAGCAGTCCGGGCACCCGGGGGTCGGGGCCGATCGCCGGGAGGTGGTCGGGCAGGTACGGCCGGAAGCCCGCGTACGTCCGCAGCGCGCGCACCCGCTGCAGGAACGGAAGCAGCCCGATCGCCCCGGCCGCCAGCGCGCGAACGGCCGCGAGCGACAACGAACGGTCGAAGCCGACCCGTTCGCGCGTGGCCCCGATCAGTACCGGACCGGCGGCCGTGCCCTCGACGACCGGCGAGGTTCTGAGCGCGGCGGAGTCGCTGGCGACGTCGGCCACGTAGTCGGCGGCGTACACCTTGTGCCGGACCATCCGGGGCAGCGGCTCGGTGACCAGGACGAAGCCGCGCCGGGGGAGTACCGGCAGGTGTGCGCCGGCCAGCGCGGCGACCTCGCCGCCCCAGGTGCCGGCCGCGTTGACCACGGCCGGTGCGTGGATGTCCCCCCGGTCGGTGCGGACGCCGCGGACGGCGCCGTCCGCCGTGCGCAGCAGCCCGGTCACGGTCCGGCCCGGGTGGAGGCGGGCGCCGGAGGCGCGGATCAGGTGGGCGGCGGCGAGGGCGGGCATCACCTGGGCGTCCTGCGGATAGCGCACCCCGCCCGCCATGCCCGGAGCCAAGTGCGGTTCCAGGAGCTGGAGTTCGTCTGCGCCGACGAGTTCGGCCGTGACGCCCGCCGCGCGCTGGCCGTCGGCGAACCGGTGCAGGGCGGCGAGGGCATCGGGCGTCGAGGCGACGACCACGCCGCCCTTGGGTTCGTACTCGACCGCCGAGCCCAGCTCTTCGGCCAGCTCGGCCCACAATCGGGCGGAGAGCAGGGCGAGTTCGAGTTCGGGCCCGGGCTCCTTGTCGGAGACGAGCAGGTTGCCCTCGCCGGCTCCGGTGGTACCGCCGGCCACCGGGCCCCGGTCCACCACCGTCACGTCGAGGCCGGCCCGCGCGGCGTACAGCGCACAGGCCGCACCCACCATGCCGGCTCCGACGACCACGACATCGCAGGTCGGTAGCTTCGCCACGTCAGTACTATGTCACATGTCGCATGCTCTGAGGAGTCCCCAGAGCCCCCAGGGGCGCCCCAGAGTTCTCCCAGAACGCACCACGGTCCCCGCGGCGCCCCCGCGCTCCCGTGACACCCCGTGAGGTGGGCCCGCGCCGCTCCCTCACCCGCCCGGAGTCCCAGGCGTGGACACCCTCTTGACGCCGTACGCGCCCGGATCGACACTCCAGGCAGGGAATCCTAGTGAACAGGTAGGGAAATGATGCCGCGCCTGAAGACGGTCACCGGCCGAGCGGGCCGTACGCCGTTGCGCGCCCCCCTCCTCACCTCCCGCCTGCACATCGACCTGCTGCGCGTCTGCAGCGCGATCAGCCTGAAGGGCTGAGCCGGGCCTCTCTCGCCCGCCCGCTGCCCCACCCACTGATCCACCCGCTGCCCACGCATCGCCCGACCGCCGACGTCGGTTCCGCATATGCGCGCACGTCCGCGCGCCCTCGCCTCGGGGAGACGTATGTCCATCACTCCGCTCGCCGCCCTGTCGCCCGCCCCCCGATCCGCCCCCTTCCGGGGCCGGATCGGCCGGGACGCGCGCAGCGGCCACTACCCCGTCCCGCACCGCTACCGGCTGCATCTGTCCACCGCGTGCTCCGACGGACTGCGCCTTGCCATCGGCCACAGCCTCCTGGGCCTCGGCGGCAGTTGTCCGGTCACCTTCCTGCCCGCCGTCCCGGACTGTCCCGACGGCGGGCATGCGGCGCTGCGCCCGCTGTACGAGGCAAGCGCCCACCACTACACCGGGCCCGCCCTCGCGCCGGTGCTCAGCGACGACTGGTCCGGACGCATCGTCAGCACCCGTACCTCGGACATCCTGCGCGACCTCGACCGCTTCCCCCGGCACGGCGACGCCGCCTCCTCCTCCCTCCACCCCTGCGGATGGGAGTCCACGATCGACGCCGTCGAACGGCTCTGCGCCGAGGGGATCGAGGAGGCCGCCCAGCGTGCGGGGCGCGCCGACGCGTCACCGGACGAGCGGGCCGCCGCGCTCGACACGCTGCTGGACACGCTGGGCCGACTGGAGCGGACACTCGCCGGGGAGGAGTTCCTGCTGGACGGCCGACTCACCGCCGCCGACATCGAGTTGTGGGTCTCCCTCGTCCAACTCGACACCGTGCACCGCAACCACCTCGACGCCTCCGCCGTGCACCGCATCGCCGGCCACCCGGCGCTGTGGTCGTACGCGCGGCGGCTGGCCGCCCACCCCGCCTTCGGACCCCACCTCGACCTGGACGGCATCGCCCGGCGCCACCACGGCCGCTGCCGGGGCCTGGAGGCCGCCGGAGCGGCCGTCCAGATCCTGGACTGGGCGGGTCATGCTGCCGACACCCCGGGCGCTGCACACTTCTGATCCGCTGCCGCGCGCGGGAACACCGGGTCGGGCCGGGACGCTGTGAGTCATGACGAGACGCGTGAGGAGCGAGGTGCCGCACCGGCGGCCCCCCGAGCGCCGACTGAGGGAGGGGGGAGGTGACGGACGTGACGCAGGACCTCGATCGTGTTCCGTGCCCGCGCCTTCTGCACACCGCCCGCTCCGTCCTGTTGCACTCCCGGCCCCACATAGACCTCCAGCGCGTGGCCGGCGCGCTCTGTCGTTCCTGACACATCTCCCCGGCCGTCCCAGGCCGCGGATCTCCCTGTCCCGCAGCACCCCTCCCGCCGCTGCGCCATGCCCTGCCGCCCGCGCGGGCCGGCGCGCGCCCTTGTACACGGACATCCAGGAAGGGGCCCACCCGTGCCCTCTGCATCCCCCGCCCATCCCTCCGCCACCGCCTCGACATCGTCTTCCTCCTCCGCGTTCGCCTCTTCCCCCGCCCACCTCCACCTCGCCGTCGCCCTGGACGGCACCGGCTGGCACCCCGCCTCCTGGCGCGAGCCGGTCGCCCGCCCCCGGGACCTGTTCACCGCCGGCTACTGGGCCGACCTGGTGACCGAGGCCGAGGCCGGTCTGCTCGACTTCGTCACCATCGAGGACGGACTCGGCCCGCAGTCCTCGCACTTCCTGGAGCCCGACGAGCGCACCGACCAGGTGCACGGCCGGCTCGACGCGGTCCTCGTCGCCTCTCGGATCGCCCCGCTCACCCGGCACATCACCCCGGGCGGCCTCGACGTCTTCGCCGACAAGGTCGTCCCGATCCTCCAGGAGCGGGGCGTCTTCCGCACCGAGTACGAGGGCACCACCCTGCGCGACCACCTCGGCCTCGCCCACCCCGACGCGGCGGCCCCCGCCGAGCGGGCCGCCTCATGACGCGGAGCCTCAGGAGACGAACCCGATGAGGCCGTAACCGGGCCGGGCCTCCGCGTGCCGCATCCAGCTCAGACACTGCATGACGGCGTCGACCACCTCCGGCTCCAGCGGCGGAGCGTGGCCGGCCGCCTTGGTGGCCTCGAACTGCTCCAGCGCGCGGGCTATCTGCTCGGGGGTCCACTCACCGCACCCCGGAAGGTAGGCGTACGGCAGCGGGTCGGGCAGGCCGCCGTAGCCGAAGGACGCCACGGACACGGCGGTGACGCGCAGCGCGGTCAGGCCCTCGTCCACCATCTCCAGCCAGTCGCCGCGGAACGGCATGAAGCAGTCGTTCGGCAGGAAGGAGCCGGTCAGATCGCAGATCCGCTTGAACGCGTAGCCGTACTGGAAGGCGTGCGCCTCGTCCTTGCTGAAGGGTCCTCCGTGCACCACGGCCCGCAGCGCCTCGTACGCGGTGGGGGCGCCCCGCTCGATCTCGTGGCGGAAATACTCGTCGTCGCGGGTAAGATCGTCCCCGAAGTTGCCGCGGACGGCCTCGAGGAGCTCCTCGTCACCCGACCCGACCAGAGCCCGCGTCCGGGCGACGTCCAGCAGATACACGGTCAGTCCTGAACTCATGCCCCGAACCTACCGGCCGGCACTGACACCGCCCGCGACGGTTCGGGTCGGGGCGGACGTCTCCCTCCCCCGAAGGCGACGTCCGCCCAGACCGCTTCCCCCGGTGCCGGACTCTGGCTCGGACTGTCAGACTGCCGCTCCCCGGGACCGGACGCCTGAGTCGGGGGCTACTCAAGTCGCCCTGTATCAGAACTGAGTAACCGTGCTCCTGTTGACGTGACGACTTACGATCAGGACGCCAAGACGCTGGAACTGCCCTGGCCCTTCACCGGCCGCGAGGACGAACTCGAGCTGGTCCGGAGCTCGTTGGCCGCCCGGCGGCACGGCATCGTGGTGACCGGGCCCGCCGGCTGCGGCAAGACCAGGCTGATCGGCGAGGCGGTCCGGGGCACGGACCGGGCCCGGGTGACCGGGACGCCCGAGACCCGCGGGCTGCCCTTCGCCGCCTTCGCGCACCTGCTGCCCGACACCGTCTCGCTGCACCGCGCGGTCCAGCTCCTGTCCGGTGTGCGCCTCCTCGTCGTCGACGACGCCCATCTCCTCGACGAGGCCTCCGCCGCGCTCGTCCACCAGCTCGCCGTGCACGGACGCACCCGCCTGGTCGTGGCGGCCACCGACGGCGCCCCGGCGCCGGGCGCCGTGACCCGGCTGTGGACGGGCGAACTGCTGCCCCGGCTGTCCCTGGAGCCGCTGCCCCGGGAGGACACCGCCCAGCTCCTCGCCACGGCCGGCCTGGAACCGCTCACTGCCGACCGGCTGCACCGGCTGTGCCGGGGCGATCTGCGGCTGCTGCGCGATCTGCTGGGCGCACTGCGCGCGTCCGGCCGGCTGACCCGCGTCCCCGACGGCGACGCATGGGCGTGGCGTGGCCCGGTCCCCGTCACCGCGACCGTACGGGAGCGCCTGGCGGCCGTCCTGGACCGGTCCGGACCCGGTGAACGCGAGACCCTGGACCGCCTCGCCTTCGCCGAGCCCCTGCCGCTCCCGCTGGACGACCTCGACCTGGGCGTCCTGGAGGACCTGGAGGCGCACGGCCTGATCCACGTCGACGAGCGCGGCGGTGTCACGCTCGCCCACCCCCTGCACGGCCCGGCCCTGCGCGCCACCGCCGGCCGGCTGCGGGCCCGCCGACTGGCACCCGCGCCGGACCGGCTGGGGCCCGCCCTGGAGGCCGAACGCGCCCTGTTCGTACGGCGGCTGGAGCGGCACTGCGTGACGGCCGTACCGACGCCGGTGGGGGACTGGCTGCTGGCCGAGGAACTGCCGGTGCCCGCTCGGTACGCCGCCGTACGCGCCCGGTACGCCCGGCTGCGCGGAGAGCTGCGGGAGGCCGCGGCCTGGGCCCGGGAGGGGCTGCGCCAGGAACCGGGGGATGCGGCCTGCCGCAGTGAACTCGCTCAATCTCAGGGCCAGTTGGGTGCCGCCGCCGAAGACGGCCTGTGGGCCGCGGCGGCCCGGGGGGACATCGACGGCGCCCTGGCCGCGATCGCCGGGGACGAGGCGTTCGCGCTCTACGACGCCGTACGCCTCGGTGCTCCCGAACGGGTCGCCCGGCGGCTGCCGGCCGGCGGGGTGCTGGCCCGGCACGCCGAGGCGCTCGCCCGGGGCGACGGGCAGGGTCTCGACCGGGTGGCGCAGGAGCTGGAGGAGCGGGGCTTCGCGCTGTTCGCGGCGGAGGCGTGCGCGCAGGCCGTGCGCGCCCACCGGGAACCGCGGGCCGCCCGGCTCTCCCGTACCCGCGCGGTCGCGCTGGCCCGCCGCTGCCAAGGGGCGCGCACTCCGGCGCTCTCCGGACTCGTCCTCGGTGAACTCACCGCGCGGCAACGGCAGATCGTCACCCTCGCGGCGGCGGGCCTGAGCAACCGGCAGATCGCCGAACGGCTGACGCTGTCCGTCCGGACGGTCGGGAACCATCTGTACAGCGCGTACACCCGGCTGGGGGCGAGTGACCGGGGAGCCTTGCCGTGGCTGACGGACGTGCCGGAGGCCGAGCCGGCGTGACCTCGCGCACGCCGCGGCCGTGCACCCGCGCTCACGCCGCCCCGAACGCCGCGAACGCCCACCCCGTCGCCTGATGGACCGGGTCGGCGGGCTGGGCGGCGCGGGCGTCGCGCAGCGACTCGGCGAGGGAGAGGCCCGCTTCCAGGCCCTTGTGCAGGGCGAGCATGAGGGGGACCACCGCCGCGTCGTTCACGGGGGCGCTGCTCGCGACCACTCCGGCTGTGCCCAGGGGGAGCAACGCGGTGACGAGGCCCAGGAGTTCGTCGGCGCCGACCGAGGCCAGGCGGGCGGTGTCACAGCTGGAGAGGATGATGCGGTAGGGGCTGCGGGTGAGGCGTTCGAAGTCGTGGACGATCAGCGGGCCGTCGGCCATCCGCAGGGCGGAGAACAGGGGGCTGTCCGCGCGGAAGGTGCCGTGCGCCGCGAGATGGGCCAGGGCCGCGCCGTCGAGGTGCTCCAGCACGCGCGGGACCTGCGCGGCCTCGCCCTCCAGGACGGTGGCCGTGCCGTCGCGGCCGGCCAGTTCGGGTACCTCGGCGCCGCCCGTGGCGAGGCCCGGGCCGCGCACCAGGACGTGCCGGCCGCCGGGCGGCGGCTCGGTCTCCCGGGCGCGCAGCCAGCTGCCCGCCGACGGCGACACGCTCAGCACCCGCTCCCGCAGTGCCGGCAGTAGCGCCCACGGCACCCGGTGCAGCGCGCCCGGCGGCACGATCACCACCGGCCCGGACCCGAGGTGCGGTACGGCGTCGGCCAGCAGCAGCTCCTGCAGGCGCCGGCCCGCCGCGGCCACCAACGGCAGCCGCGCCTCGCCACCCGGGTGGGCGAGTCGCCGTAGCCCCGCCTGTACGTGTTCGGCCTCGGCCACCGCCTCCGCGAGCGACCCGCCCGCGAACCGCCGTACCCGGCCCCGCCCGCACAGCAGGACGTGCACCCGCCCGTCCACCACCGCGAGTTCGACCAGCCGGGTCCCGCCCAGCCGGTCCAGCAGCCGGCCGGTGTCGAAGCGGTCGCCGGACCCCGGCGCGTCCCCGCGCATGTGGTGGGTGCGGGAGCGGATCTCCCGCTCCAGGCGCCGTTGTTCACGCTCCAGGGCGGGGACCGGGCGCCCCTCCCTGCGCGCCTCCTCGGCGCGCGCGGCGATCTCCCGGTAGGCGGTGAGGCCCCCGAGCAGGGCCGGGTCGGCGGGCGGCCGGGCGGGCGGCGCGGACAGTACGGTGGCCCGCCAGCGCTCGCTCCACTCCAGCAGCCGCCGCGGGCTGCCCTGGGCGAGGCTCGCCTCCTGCGCCAGCGCGGCCAGTTCGGCGCCCTGCGCGGTGGCGCGGGCCCGCAGCTCGGAGGCGCCGAGGGTCATCCGGTGGTCGTCCAGCACGTCCAGGCCGCGCCGGCACGCCTCCAGCACCCCGCGCGCGGAGCCCGCCGCCCGCGCCCGCAGCGCCTGCGCGGCCCAGCCGGTCATACGGGCCGGCGGGGGACCGCCGTGCCGGCTGCGCGCGGCCGCTGCCAGGTGCCGTTCCGCGTCCGCAGGCCGGCCCAGCGCGAGCGCGATCCGTCCGGCCAGCAGCGAGGCCTCGGGGGCGGCGGGCGAGCCGAAGGACGCCAACTGCTCCGCCACCGCCGCCGCGTCCGCGACCAGCCTGCCCGACCCGCGCCCGGCCGCCGCGCGCGCCTCGGTCAGCACCAGCCGGGCATGCGTCTCCCACCAGTTCCGGCGCTGCCCCGCGAACAGCCGTACGGCGTCGGCGGCGCGGGCGATGGCGGTGCGCGGATCGCCGGCCGAACGGGCCGCCCGCGCGGCGGCGAGCAGCAGCTCGGCCTTGCGCGTGGACTGCCCGCCCATCCGGTCCAGCAGGGCGATCGCCGTGTCCGCCTCGGCGAGCGCCTCCGGGGCGAGCCCCGCCGCCATCAGCACCTCGCAGCGCCGGATGGACAGCATGAACGTGGGTGTGCCGAGCTTGGCGTACCGCTCCTCCGCCTCGTCCAGCAGCCGGAGCGCCACCGGGATGTCCCCGGAGCGGAACGCGGCCAGGCCCCGGCTCTCCACCGCGTCCGCCTTGTCGTGCTCCTGGCCCGTGGTGTCCCACAGCCGCTCGGCCGCCGTGAAGTCCGCGTCGGCCCGGTCCACCGCGCCCAGCGCCAGATGCACGGTGGCCCGCAGGGTCAGCGCCCGCGCGGTCCAGATGTCGTCCCCGGCCTGGCGCAGCACGGGCAGGGCCCGCCGCACGTCCTCCAGCGCCTCCCGGTGATGCCCCAGCACCCACCACACGTAGGCCCGCCGGAACAACACCCGCGCCCTGGTGTGCCCGCTGCCCCGCACGACCCCCTGCTCGAACGACGCGAGCCCCTGCCGCGTGCGCCCCGCGTGCACCAGTGCGACCCCCAGCGTGGCGAGCACGTCCGCCTCCCGCTCGGCCGACTCGGCCCGCGCGGCGAGGTCCCGGGCGCGGCGCAGATGCCGCAGCGCGATCTTCAGGTCGCCGAAGTCCCGCTGCCAGATGCCGAGTACCTGGTGGGCGACGCTGGCGTGCAGCGGCGGCGGAGCGGCGTGCAGGATCCGTTCCGCGCGTGCCCGGGCCTCGCCCGGGTCGGCGAAGACCATCGGCAGCAGTTCGAGTACCGGCTCGCTTCCCGCTGTCACTCCTCGCATGGTAGTGGCCTGGGCAAACCCGTCACACGGGTTCTCCGTGGTCCCTTCGTACCAGTGCCGGCGACTCCGTTCCCCTGTACCGGCGCGCCCGCCGGCTGTATCAATCGGACGTCCGGCGACTCTGACTGTCGGACACCGGCTCAGGGGGAGGACACCATGGCACCACAGCGATTCCGTGAGCAGTTCGACCACATCCAGCGCTCCATGCCCGGCATCCCCCTGGCGATGGGACCGGACGACACCGAAGAGTTCCTCTACGAGAAGGGGGTCGTCCTCGCCCGCGACGGCGAGGAGGCCCGTCTGGTCGAGGACGCCGTGCGCCGCCACTTCACCGACACCCAGGGCCTGGTGCCCGACCATGTGCGCCGCGCGGCCCCGCAGACCAACCGCACCGGCGTCACCCGGATCCAGGTCGCCCGTCCCGACCAGGGCGAGGACGTCGTCCCGCACGCCCTGCGCGCCCTGCGCGAGGCCGAGGGCCGCCAGGGCCGCCGGCTGGTCAGCCGCAACCACGTGGTGCACATCGCGGTCAACGCCTGCCCCGGCGACGAGCCGGTCCCCGCGCCCCGCAGCGGACCGCCCAACCCCGCGCCGGACGAGGGCCCGTACGACCCGGACACCGCCGTCGGCGTCCTCGTCGTCGACACCGGCCTCGTGCACGACCACGCTTCCTACCCGCTCCTCGCCCACACCACCGGTGACCCGCAGACGAGCGAGACCGATGCCGACGGGGTGCTCCGGCAGTACGTCGGCCACGGCACGTTCATCGCCGGAGTCCTAGCCGCCGTCGCGCCCAACACCGACATCACCGTGCGCGGCACGCTCAGCGACGCCGGAGCCGTCCTGGAGTCCGAGTTCGGGGCCAAGCTGTTCGAGGCCGTCGACGAGGGCGGCTGGCCCGACATCATCAGCCTCTCCGCGGGCACGCCCACCGGCGGCACCGAAGGCCTCATCGGACTCGACGCGTTCATGCGCGAACTGCGCGACCAGCGCACCCTGCTGGTCGCGGCCGCCGGCAACAACGCCGCCGACACACCGTTCTGGCCGGCCGCCTACGCGTCCCTTCCCGAGTACGAGGACAGCGTGCTGTCCGTCGGCGCGCTGCGCGGGGACGGCGAGTCCGGCGCCTGCTTCAGCAACCACGGCTCCTGGGTGCGGGTCTACGCCCCCGGCGAGCGCCTCACCAGCGCCCTCACCGGCTTCGCCACCCCGGTCCCGTACGTCTACCAGCACTCCACCTACGACGCCTGCCGGTTCGGCTTCGACTACGCCTGCACCTGCCGGTCCCCGCGCCACATCGGCGTGTTGAGCGAGGCGAGCGAGAGCACCGGCGCCAAGCCCGACCAGGTGATGTTCGACGGGCTCGCGCAGTGGAGCGGCACCTCCTTCGCCACCCCGGTCGTAGCCGCCCTCGTCGCCGCCCACATGACGGCGCACAAGGAGCGCGACCCGCGCGCGGCCCGCGCACAACTGCTCGCCTCCCTCACGGAGACCGCCGATGTGCGCGGGGCGCAGGCTCCGGCGCTCCGTCCGCCCACCTGGCGCCCGGTTCCGGTCATGATCCCGGAGCCGCCCGCATGAGGGCCGGAACGCTCCACTCCGCGGCGTACGATGACGTGCCGTACACGAGGGGTGGAGCCGTGGACCGAACAGAGGTCGGCGCGCTGGTCAGGTCGGCCGTCGACGGCGACGGCGCGGCCTGGAAGGCGCTGGTGGAGGGGCTGAGCCCGCTGGTCTGGTCGGTCGTGCGCGCGCACCGGCTCTCGGACGCCGACGGGCACGAGGTCTACCAGACGGTGTGGTTCCGCTTCGCCCAGCACCTCGGCCGGATCCGGGAACCCGACAAGGCCGGTTCCTGGCTGGCCAGTACGGCCCGGCACGAGTGCCTGAAGGTGCTCAAAGGGCTGGCGCGGCTGACCCTGACGGACGACCCGCAGGTGCTCGACCGGGCCAGCGAGGAGCGTACGCCGGAACAGTCGCTGATCGACTCCGAGGAGGAGGCGGACCGGGCCGAGCGGATCCGCCGGCTGTGGCAGGAGTTCGAGGAACTCGGCGAGCGGTGCAGGCAGTTGCTGCGCGTGCTGATGGCCTCGCCACCGCCCAGCTATCTGGAGGTGTCGGCCGCCCTCGGCATCGCGGTCGGCAGCATCGGGCCCCTGCGCCAGCGCTGTCTGCGCCGGCTGCGGGCCCGGCTGGACGCCCGAGGGGCGGTGTGAGGGGCATGGACGACAAGGAGTTCCCCGGCGGCGAGTCCGGCGACTTCGGCGAGTTCCACGAGCTCGGCCAGTCCGGCGAGTTCGGCGAGGGCCGCCTGGGCGGGGACGGTTTCCGTGACGGCGACCCGCCAGGCCCGGACGTCCCCGAGGAGGGCTTCGACGCCGCCGGGTTCGACGGCGACCTGCTGGAGGAGGAGCTGCGCCGGGCGGCGGCCGTGCTGGACCCCGTCCCCGAGGGGCTGATCCAACTCGCCCTGGACGCCTACGCGTTGCACGACCTCGACGCCCGGGTCGCCGAGCTGGCCTTCGACTCGCTGGTGGACGCGCTGCCGGTCAGGGGCATGCCCGAGGCCCCGCGGATGCTGACCTTCCGGGCCGGGGATCTGACCCTCGACGTCGAGGTCACCGGCGAGGGTCTGATCGGCCAGGTGCTGCCGCCGCAGTCGGCGCGCATCGAGGTCCTCGCCGGCCCGCGTACGGCCCGGCCGGTCGAGGTCGACACCCTCGGCCGCTTCACCAGCGACGCACCGCCCGCCGGCCCGTTCGCCCTCAGGCTGCGCACCGGCGGCGAGGTGATCGTCACCGAGTGGCTGCGCGCCTGACACGGCCGTAGGGCGCGTGGCCGTACGGCGCCGGGCCGGGGCCTGTCCGCTTCAGGTCAGCGCGCCTGGACGGCGTCCACGAGCGCGGCCAGGGCGGCGGCGAGCCGCTCCAGCCCCGGCCCGGCGGGACCGCCGGGCTCGGTCATGTAGGTGTCCCGCCGGATCTCCACCATCAGCGCGCTCACCCGCGGCTCCCGCCCGTAGTAGTCCAGCGGTACGTACGTCCCGCTGAACGGGCTGTCCAGCCCCGTCTCCCCGCACCCCGCGAACGCCGCCCGCGCCATGTCCAGCAGCTCCGGCGGGGTGTGGAAGGCGTCCGTGCCGAGGCAGACGGGGGGACGCGGACCCGCGCCGTGCAGCTCGTACGGCAGCGGCTCGGTCGGATACGAGTGCACATCGATGACGACGGCCCGGCCGGTCGCCGCGAGCCGCCCCGCCACCGCCTCGGTCATCGCCCGCGCGTACGGCCGGAAGTACTGCTCGACCAGCGGCTCGGGGTCGGTGCCGGCGGGCCGCAGCTCACCCCGGTGCGTGGTGCGCGTGTACACGGCCCCCATCCCCACCGCGAGCATCTCCTCCCGCTCGTCCGGGAACCGCTCCGGGTCCACCACCAGCCGCGACATCCGGTTCACGAACCGCCAGGGGGTCGCCCCGGCCAGCTCGGCCGCCCGCTCGGCGATCTCCGCGGTGTGCGCGTCGGTGATGTGGTCGAGCTCCCGCTCGAGCGCCCCGTCGTCCAGCAGGATCCCCCTGCGCACCTCGTCGGGTATCGCGCGCGCGGAGTGCGGCACGTGCAGCAGCACGGGCGACTCGGCGGAACCGGGCAGAAGGGCGAACGAGGGGGCGGGTTCGGTCATGTGCTGCTCCCAGGGCGTGGTCAGTGGTGTGGTGCAGGATCAAGGTGTCACACCAGCACGGAGCGAGGGCGGGCGGGAGCATGCCGATCAGCAATCCCCGGGTGGCCGGGCACCCCTTTCTGGAGGGGCTGTACGAGGACGGGTACTTCCCGGACCATGTCGTGGACAAGGGCCGGGCGATCCTGCTCGCCTTGTGCGAGCGCATCGAGGCGGAGCGACCCGCCGGCCTGGCCGCGCTCTACCGGCTGACGCACGCCGCCACCGAGGAGTTCAACGCGCTGGAGGCAGAGTTCGAGGCGGCCGGGAGCGAGATCGAGACCGTGGCCCGCGAGGAGATAGGCGGCGACTTCTGGTTCGTCGCGCAGGCCTACGGCTTCGGGGACGCGGACGCGGAGGATCTGATTGCCCCCCGTGAGTGGTGAGCGCTCGCACGGTTCACCGACGCCGGACATGCCTCCGCCCCGGCCGGGGGTACCAACCGGGGCGGAGGTTCACTCACAGCTGCGGCTCAGGCGCCGCGGGCGTCAGCTCAGGGAAGCCAGGGCCTCGTTCCAGGTGGCCGACGGGCGCATGACCGCGTCCGCCTTGGCCTTCTCGGGCTTGTAGTAGCCGCCGATGTCGGCCGGGGAGCCCTGGACGGCGAGCAGCTCGTCGACGATCTTCTGCTCGTTCGCCGCGAGGGTCTCGGCGAGCGGCGCGAACGCCTTCGCCAGGTCGGCGTCGTCGGTCTGCCGGGCCAGCTCCTGCGCCCAGTACAGGGACAGGTAGAAGTGGCTGCCGCGGTTGTCGATGCCGCCGACGCGACGGGTCGGGGACTTGTCCTCGTTGAGGAAGGTCGCCGTGGCGCGGTCGAGGGTGTCGGCGAGGACCTTGGCGCGGGCGTTGCCGGTGAAGTCGGCGTACTGCTCGAAGGCCGGGACGAGGGCGAAGAACTCGCCGAGCGAGTCCCAGCGCAGGTAGTTCTCCTTGACCAACTGCTGGACGTGCTTCGGCGCGGAGCCGCCGGCGCCCGTCTCGAACAGGCCGCCGCCCGCCATCAGCGGGACGACCGACAGCATCTTGGCGCTGGTGCCCAGCTCCAGGATCGGGAAGAGGTCGGTCAGGTAGTCACGCAGCACGTTGCCGGTGACGGAGATGGTGTTCTCGCCGCGGCGGATGCGCTCGATGGACAGCTTGGTGGCCTCGACCGGGGGCAGGATCCTGATGTCCAGGCCCTCGGTGTCGTGCTCCGGCAGGTACTGCTTGACCTTCGCGATGAGCTGCGCGTCGTGGGCGCGGTCCTCGTCCAGCCAGAACACGGCCGGGTCGCCGGTGGCGCGGGCGCGGGTGACGGCCAGCTTGACCCAGTCGCGGATCGGGGCGTCCTTGGTCTGGCAGGCGCGGAAGATGTCGCCGGCGGAGACGGTCTGCTCCAGGACGACGTTGCCGGCCTGGTCGACCAGGCGCACGGTGCCGGTGACCGGGATCTCGAAGGTCTTGTCGTGGGAGCCGTACTCCTCGGCCTTCTGCGCCATCAGGCCGACGTTCGGGACGGAGCCCATGGTCGACGGGTCGAAGGCGCCGTGGGCCCGGCAGTCCTCGATCACGGCCTGGTAGACGCCCGAGTAGCTCGCGTCCGGCAGGACGGCCAGGGTGTCGGCCTCCTGGCCGTCGGGGCCCCACATGTGGCCGGAGGTGCGGATCATCGCCGGCATGGAGGCGTCGACGATGACGTCGGACGGGACGTGCAGGTTGGTGATGCCCTTGTCGGAGTCCACCATCGCGAGGGCCGGGCCCTCGGCCAGCTCGGCGTCGAAGGAGGCCTTGATCTCGTCGCCGTTCGGCAGGGACTCCAGGCCCTTGAAGATGCCGCCCAGACCGTCGTTCGGGGTGAGACCCGCCGCGGCGAAGGTCTCGCCGTACTTCGCGAACGTCTTCGGGAAGAACGCGCGCACCACGTGACCGAAGATGATCGGGTCGGAGACCTTCATCATCGTGGCCTTCAGGTGCACCGAGAAGAGGACGCCCTCCTCCTTGGCGCGGGCGATCTGGGCGGTCAGGAACTCGCGCAGCGCGGCGACCCGCATGACCGAGGCGTCGACGACCTCGCCCGCCAGGACCGGTACGGACTCGCGCAGCACCGTGGTGGAGCCGTCGTCGCCCTTCAGCTCGATGCGCAGCGAGCCGTCCTCGGAGATCACCGCGGACTTCTCGGTGGAGCGGAAGTCGTCGGCGCCCATGGTCGCCACGTTGGTCTTGGACTCGGGGGTCCAGGCGCCCATGCGGTGCGGGTGGGTCTTGGCGTAGTTCTTCACCGAGGCGGGGGCGCGGCGGTCGGAGTTGCCCTCACGCAGGACCGGGTTGACGGCGGAGCCCTTGACCTTGTCGTAGCGGGCGCGGATCTCGCGCTCCTCGTCGGTCTTCGGGTCGTCCGGGTAGTCCGGCAGCGCGTAGCCCTTGGCCTGCAGCTCGGCGACGGCGGCCCGCAGCTGCGGGATGGACGCCGAGATGTTCGGCAGCTTGACGATGTTGGCCTCGGGCGTCTTGGCCAGGGCGCCCAGCTCGGCCAGCGCGTCCGGGACGCGCTGGTCCTCGGTCAGGTACTCCGGGAAGTGGGCGATGATGCGTCCGGCCAGCGAGATGTCGCGGGTCTCCACGGCGACACCGGCCTGCCCGGCGTACGCCTGGACCACCGGCAGGAACGAATGCGTCGCGAGGGCCGGGGCCTCGTCTGTGTAGGTGTAGATGATGGTCGAGTCAGTCACCGGGTGCTCCGCTCCACGTCTGCAACATTGCTCGACATCAAGATATCTCGTGATCGAGGAAGGCTCGACAGGGGTCCGGAGTCGAAAACGCGCCGCGTCGCCCTGACCGCCTGATCAGGGGAGGTGGCCGGGGGCGCCCGTGATCTCGCGTTCGATCCACCGGCAGATCACATCCACCACGTACACATGTTCGGCGCGGCTCAGCTCCCGGCCCTGGGGGATCCCGTGCCAGCGCTGCAGACAGCCGCGGCAGCAGGTGGCGGTCGCGTGCTGGGCGACGAAGACCGGGTGGCCCCGGTACGGGGTCTGCTTGCCGTCCTTGTAGGGCTCGGCAGGGGCCAGCCGCCGGGCGATCAGGTCGTACGCGTGCCACCGGATCGTGGCCGGCCCCTTCAGTTCGGCGGTCGCCCGGTCCCGCCCCCGCAGGTGGAACTTCGCCCGGAACGGCTGCCGCCCGATCGCGTCCAGCCGGGCGTCGAGCGTGCGGGGCGCGGGCGCGGGGCCGGGGCCGGGGCCGGCCCCGGGAAACGAGGGGCCCTGGGGGTTCGAGGGGTCCTGAGGGTTCGGGGGAGAAGCCATGACCCTTCGAGCGTAGCCCCGCCGGCCCCGGCTCCTCCCCGCGGCGTCACTGGTCCGTGAACGCCGACTCCGAGGCCACGTCCTCCCCGCTGCGCTGCTGCGGGATCACCACCGCCCCCTGCTGGAGCGAGACGCTGCGGGTCGGGGCCGGGATGCGAATGCCCTCCTCGCGGTAGCGGCGGTGCAGGCGCTTGATGAACTCGTGCTTGATCCGGTACTGGTCGCTGAACTCGCCGACGCCGAGGATCACCGTGAAGCCGATGCGCGAGTCGCCGAAGGTGTGGAAGCGGATGGCGGGCTCGTGGTCCGGCACGGCACCGGTGACCTCGGTCATCACCTCGGCGATCACCTCGGTCGTCACCCGCTCGACGTGGTCCAGGTCGGAGTCGTAGCCCACGCCCACCTGCACCAGCACGGTCAGCTGCTGCTCGGGCCGGGTGAAGTTGGTCATGTTGGTCTTGGCGAGCTGCCCGTTGGGGACGACCACCAGGTTGTTGGACAGCTGGCGAACCGTCGTCTGACGCCAGTTGATGTCCACGACATAGCCCTCCTCGCCGCTGCTGAGCCGGATGTAGTCGCCCGGCTGCACGGTCTTGGAGGCGAGGATGTGGATACCCGCGAACAGGTTGGCGAGGGTGTCCTGGAGCGCCAGCGCGACGGCGAGACCGCCGACGCCCAGGGCGGTGAGCAGCGGCGCTATGGAGATGCCGAGCGTCTGCAGCACCACCAGGAAGCCGATCGCCAGGACCAGCACACGGGTGATGTTGACGAAGATGGTGGCCGAACCCGCCACGCCCGAGCGGGACTGGGTGACCGTACGGACCAGGCCGGCGACCACCCGGGCCGCGGACAGCGTCACCACGAGGATCAGCCACACCTGGAGGAACTGGTTGACGTGGTGCTGGACGGTCCGGGTCAGCGGCAGCACGGCCGCGGCCGCCGAGGCGCCGCCCGCGATCGCGGCCCACGGGACGACGGAGCGCAGTGCGTCCACGATGACGTCGTCACCGCTCCACTTGGTCCGCTTGGCGTGCTTGGCCAGCCAGCGCAGCAGCGTGCGGGACAGGAAGGCCAGCACCAGTCCCGCGGCCAGGGCGATGCCGGCGAGGACGAGGTCGTCCAGGGTCAGCGCGCGGTTCACCGGTCACCTCCAGGACACAAGGCGGCTGCACGGAGCCTGTTGTGAAGTCTCGTCACGTTGTCACCTGCTCGATGTCCGGAATGTGCGAACGCGTCGCCGCCGGATGGTCGGCAGTCGACGCGACCGCTCATCCTGCCTTACCCGGCACACTAGTTCGCACCGGGACCGGCGTCACAGGTGCCTTGTCAGACGATCCCCTCCGCGAGTTCGGCCTGGTCGCGGTCGCTGCCGTAGGCGGCGGTGGTGGGCCTCTCCATCCTGTCCCGTCGATCGTGCCGGTCATGGTCAGCCGGACACCGGCCGCAGGTCTCTCACAGGTCCGCGAACGACCCGTGCCGTCCCGCGCCCCCGGTGAAGCGGGCCGCGCCCTGCTGGGCCTCGGCCAACGCGGCCATGCCGTGGTGGAGTTCGCCGCGCATGGCCGTCTCCTCCTCCAGCCCGTCCTGCTCCAGCGCCGACGCCCGGTCGCCGCGCAGGCAGGTCTGGGGGAAGCGGGCGATGGCCGCTGCCAGATCCTCGGCCTCGGCGCGGGCGTGGCCGGTGGGGACGAGGCGGTTGGCGAGGCCGATGTCGTAGGCCTCGCGGGCCGGGACCGGGCGGCCGGTGAGGATCATGTCCATGGCCCGGCCGGCGCCGACGATGCGGGGCAGTCGTACCGTACCGCCGTCGATCAGCGGGACGCCCCAGCGGCGGCAGAACACCCCGAAGACGGCGTCCTCCTCGGCGACCCGGAGATCGCACCACAGGGCCAGTTCGAGGCCGCCCGCCACGGCGTGGCCGGCGACGGCCGCGATCACCGGCTTGGACAGCCGCATCCGGGTCGGCCCCATCGGCCCGTCGCCCTCCTCGGCGACCCGGTTGCCGCGCTCGGTGCCGATCGCCTTGAGGTCGGCGCCCGCGCAGAACGTGCCGCCCTCGCCCCACAGCACCGCCACACGGGCGTTGTCGTCGGCCTCGAAGTCCCGGAAGGCGGCGGCGAGTTCGGCGGCCGTGGGGCCGTCCACCGCGTTGCGGACCTCGGGGCGGGACAGGACGACCGTGGTGACGTGCTCCTTGTGCTCCACGCGGACCGGCACGGCGGATGCTCCTTCTCGGGCGGCGGCTCGGACCGCCACTCTGCCTCAGATGACCTTCAGCCGCACCAGCGCCCCCAGCGTCAACGCCCCCGGCACCAGCGGCACCCAGACCGTGATGATGCGGTAGGCGAGCACCACCGCCGTGGCCACCGCCACCGGGCCGCCCGCCGCCACCAGGGCCACGATCAGCGCCGCCTCGACGGAGCCGATCCCGCCCGGCGTGGGCACGAGCGCCACCGCCACCGTCGCGGCCAGGTACGCCAGCGCCATGTGCGCCGGCGGCACCGGCAGCCCCAGGGCTCGCCCCACCGCCACCAGACCGGCGGCCTGCAGCGCGGGGAAGGCGAACGAGCCGCCCCACAGCGCCAGCGCCCGCGCCGGACGCGTGTGCACCGAGCGGGCCTCGCCGAGGGCGGTGCGCAGGAAGCGGAGCACGGGCGTGCGCAGGCGTCGTACGAGGGCCAGCGCGGCCACCGCCGCCGCGAGGACCGCGCCTCCGGCGGACAGCACCGGTCCGACGTCCGCGTCGGGCAGCAGCGTGCCGAGCCGCAGCGCGTCGGGGAAGGCGAGCAGCAGCGCGGCCAGCAGGCCCACCCGGCCGACCGACTCGGCGAGCAGGTACAGCGCGAGCGCGGCGGAGGAGCGGGCCAGCGGCACCCCGCACACGCTCATGAACCGCAGGTTGACCGCGCCCGCGCCGAGCCCCGTCGGCAGCAGGTGGTTGGCCGAGCCCGCCGCGAACTGCGTGGCCAGCAACCGCCACCGGGGCAGCGGCTGGATGACGGCGCCCTGCCGGGAGAAGGACGCGGCGACCCAGGTCAGGCAGGTGGCGCCGCCCGCCGCCAGCAGCCAGGGCCACTCGGCGGTCCGCAGCTGGCCGAAGCCCTCGACGAGCACGGACCGGTGCCGGACCGCGACGATCGCGACGAGCAGGACGGGAAGCAGGCACAGGATCTGCCGCACGGGGACGCGCCGGGCGAGCCGGCCGAGGCCGGCGAGGCGTCCCTCACGGAGGCCGGCGAGGCCGGGGACGTCGCGGCGGCCGGGGAGGTCGGGGAGTCGTACCGCTGTCACATCCGGAGAGGTTTTCCATGCCACGTCAACAACGGATGGCGCGGGCGCGGACGGCGGCTTACGGACGGGCAGCGGATGAGCGCGGGAGGGAAGGATCATGGGAGCCCTGGGGGGACGGAGGTGCCGGCCGGGGTGAAATGGCGAGGACGTTGACCTCAACGACGCTTGAGGTCCTACGTTCTCTCCATGAGCATGGAGACCACCGCCTGGACGCAGCTGCACAGCGTGATGACCGCACAGCAGGAACGCCGTCCCTTCGCCCGCGCCACGCTGCGCCGCATCGCCGCCTTCGCCCGTCCGCACCGCGCCGGCATCGTCCGGTTCGTCCTGCTCGGGGTGGTGACCGCACTGCTCGCCGTCGCCACCCCCGTACTCGCCGGCCGCGTCGTCGACGCGATCGTGGCGGGTCACGACTCCGGGACGGTCGTCCGGCTCTCCCTGCTCATCGCGCTGGTCGCCCTCGTCGAGGCGGGGCTCGGCATCCTCGGACGGCGCCTGTCGGCGACGCTCGGGGAGGGGCTGATCCTCGACCTGAGAACGGCTGTGTTCGATCATGTGCAGCGCATGCCCGTCGCGTTCTTCACCCGTACCCGTACGGGCGCGCTGGTCAGCCGGCTCAACAACGACGTGATCGGCGCCCAGCGGGCCTTCGCCAACACCCTGTCCGGCGTGGTCACCAACGTGGTGACGCTGCTGCTCACCCTCGCCGTGATGCTCACCCTGTCCTGGCAGATCACCCTGCTCGCGCTGGTGCTGCTGCCGGTGTTCGTGGTGCCCGCCCGCCGCATGGGCAGCCGGATGGCCCGGATGCAGCGGGAGGCGGCGGCGCTGAACGCGGCCATGGGCACCAGGATGACGGAACGGTTCTCCGCGCCCGGTGCCACCCTGGTCAAGCTGTTCGGCCGCCCCGAGGAGGAGTCGGCCGAGTTCGCGGCCCGCGCCGCCCGCGTCCGTGACATCGGGGTGCGCACGGCGACGGCCCAGTCGGTGTTCATCACCTCCCTCACCCTGGTCTCCGCGCTCGCCCTGGCCCTCGTCTACGGCCTCGGCGGCTGGTTCGCGCTGCACGGCACCCTGGAGGCGGGTTCGGTCGTCTCCCTCGCCCTGCTGCTGACCCGGCTCTACGCCCCGCTGACCTCGCTCGCCGGGGCCCGTGTGGAGGTGATGAGCGCGCTGGTCAGCTTCGAGCGGGTCTTCGAGGTGCTCGACCTGAAGCCGCTCATCGAGGAGAAGCCGGACGCCGCCGACGTGCCCGAGGGCCCGGTCGCGGTCGAGTTCGAGGACGTCACCTTCTCCTACCCCTCGGCCGACCAGGTCTCCCTGGCCTCCCTGGAGGAGGTCGCCTCCCTCGACACCCGCGGCGGCGCCGAGGTGCTGCACGGCATCTCCTTCCGCGCCGAACCCGGCCAGACCGTGGCCCTCGTCGGCTCCTCGGGCGCCGGCAAGTCCACCATCGCGCAGCTGCTGCCGCGCCTGTACGACGTCGACGCCGGCGCCGTCCGCATCGGCGGCGTCGACGTGCGCGACCTCACCGCGACGTCGCTGCGGGCCACTCTGGGCATGGTCACCCAGGACGGCCACCTCTTCCACGACACCGTCCGCGCCAACCTGCTGCTGGCCCGGCCGGGGGCCACGGACGAGGATCTGTGGGACGCGCTCGGCCGCGCCCGCCTCGCCGAGGTCGTGCGCTCCCTTCCCGACGGCCTGGACACGGTGGTCGGTGAACGCGGCTACCGGCTGTCCGGCGGCGAACGCCAGCGCATGACCATCGCCCGGCTGCTGCTGGCCCGCCAGCGCGTGGTCATCCTCGACGAGGCCACCGCCCACCTGGACAACACCTCGGAGGCGGCTGTCCAGGAAGCACTCGCCGAGGCCCTGGAGGGCCGTACCGCCGTGGTGATCGCCCACCGGCTGTCCACCGTCCGGGCCGCCGACCAGATCCTGGTCGTGGAGGCGGGCCGGATCGTGGAGCGGGGCACGCACGAGGAACTCCTCGCCGTGGGCGGCCGGTACGCGGAACTGCACCGCACGCAGTTCGCCGAGCGCGACGGACACACCGAGGCGCCGACGCCGACGGCTGTGACCGGGATGCCGGAACCGGCCGAGGTGACATCGGCCTAGGGCCGCTTCCCCGCGCCCGCGTCACACGGCGGATGCCGTCGGCGTCTCTTCCCTTCCCCGGCTGGGCGGGGTGGCGGTTGCGCCGTGGGCGGCCAGCGCCTTCTCCAGGCGCCGGATGTGGTAGTACTGCACCCGCGTGGTCCTCTGCAGGGCCATGACCGCGCCGAGGAACTGGTCCATCTCGGTGGCCCGGGTGAGGATGTCGTCGGGCACGTTCTCGTCCCGCAGGCAGGCCTCCGCGTCCTGGCTCAGCACGGCGTGTGCCCAGCCGCGGGTGATCGGCTTGAACAGCTCCGGGTGGTTGGCGACGATCCGGGCCCGGATGGCCAGGTCGTTCTCGGCGGCTTCCAGGTGCAGTCCGGTGTCCTTGTTGCGCGCCCCGAACAGCGGCTCGTGGATGTGGTACGCGTCGAAGCCGTGCTCGGCACAGCCGATCCAGAAGTCCCAGTCCTCTCCGGCGCGCATGTTCTCGTCGTACCCGCCCACGGTCTGCCACGCCTCACGGCGGTACAGCGAGCAGTAGAACATGATCAGCCGCTGGAGCAGCAGTTTTCTGCTGTAGGCGGGGAGCGGCATCACCTGTGGGGGCAGATCGTCGTCGGTGAAGGTGAACACGTCGGTGGAGGCGATGGCGACCTCGGGTTCGCTGTCGAGCACCGCGACGGTCTTCTCCAGCATCGTGGGCGCGATCATGTCGTCGGCGTCCAGGGGAAGGATGTAGCGGCCGGCGGCGGCCGCGATTCCGGTGTTGCGCGCGGCGGAGACCCCGGCATTGGCCTGTCGGAGCAATCTGATGCGCCGGTCGGGGTGCTGGGCGATCAGGCCCTCGGTCACCTCGGCGGTGTCGTCGGTGCTGCCGTCGTCGACGACGACCAGTTCCCAGTCCTCGAACGTCTGGGCAAGGACGCTGGACACCGCATCGGGCAGATAGCGGGCGTAGTCGTGGCACGGGATGACCACCGAAACCACGGGATCGGAGCTCTGGGGCATGCGCCGTCTTTCGCTTTAGGGGGTGGTCAGGATTCCGCGTAGCGGGGTGCCGGCAGCCCCCCTCGGGCCCTGTTGGAGGGCCGTGTCGCAGTGGACCCGCCGGATCACCCGCTCGTGGTGGAGCGCGGTCGCCGCTCCTAGCCCTCGAAGGGGTAGATGTCGAAGGGGTACTGGTGCCCGTGGTGTCCGTAGTCGCAGAACGTGAGGTTGGCGACGGGTGTGCAGCAGTGGTGGTAGTCGGTGATGGTCATGTTGCCGATGGGCGTGCAGCAGTGCACGTAGTCGGTGATGGTTATGTTGCCGATGGGCGTGCAGCAGTGCACGTAGTCGGTGATGGTTATGTTGCCGATGGGCGTGCAGGGGTGCTCGGACCCGGAGATGACGGCGAGATCGCCTGTCGCCTGGTCGGCGTGTGTCGCCGACGTGGCGAGCGAGTCCGAGGCGAGGGCTGCGGCGTAGGCCGTCTCCGCGCCGTTCAGCAGTCCGGCGGTTGCCAGTGCGGCGGGGAGGGCGAGCGAGGATATGACACGGGCTTTCACGGTGGTGCCTCTCTGTCGAGGGTAGGGAGCTGCCCTGCAAGGCCGGTACGTTCCGCGACCGGGCAGTGTCGCCACCGTAAGATTTGCTTACTTTCCGCGTCAAAACGATTACTCCAAGTGTTGGATTCGACGGGCGACGCGTCAGCGCCGGCCCGAGTCGGCCAAGGGGGGTGCACCGGCCGGGAGGTCAGGACGGAGACACGGCCCCGACGCCGGCCGGGTCCGGGACGTGGTGCGGATGCAGCACTTCGAGGTCGGGCAGGGCCCAGCAGGCGGTGCCCATGTCCCGGGCCATCGCGGCCAGGCCCTCGGTCTCGATGAGCTGCTGGTACGGGAAGCACGGGAAGGTCAGGCCGTCACGGTGGAGGTCGGCCCGGACCAGCAGCGCCGTGCCACCCACGGAGTCGACGCGGACCAGCCCCTGTCCGCGCAGCTCGTCGAGGTAGGTCCGGCCGAACCCTCTGGGGGGCTGCAGGATGCCGTCGCGCAGCCATCGGGACCAGTTGAGCGTGCCGGCCCTGCGGTGAAGCACGAACGTGTTGAGGTCGTACGTGGGTCCGCCCGCGGCGGTGGCACAGTGCGGGACGACGATGTCCTTGCGCGCTCCGAGGAGGCGCTGGATCAGGTCGGCCGGACAGTCGGTGACGTCGACGTCCAGCCACAGCACCCACTCCTCGTCGGCAAGGGCCCGGGAGAGCAGATGGTTGCGGGCCCTGGCCAGCACCGACCGGCGTCGGCGCTGCACGCCCGTCTCCCAGCGGGGGCCCTCCATCTGAAGGCCGAAGTCGCGGTGCGCCAGGGTGACCCGCCGGTACTCCGCCTCGAGGCCGGGGAGGACCTGTTGGAGCAGTTCCCGCGTCGTGTCCCTGCTGTCGCCCTCCAGCAGACCCAGGGAGATCGCCTCGCGCGGGTAGTCCAGGGCGCGAAGGTTCTCCAGATAGCGGGGCAGGAACGCGGCCGCGTCCTTGACGGGGGTGAGCACCAGCACCCGTGGCCGCTCGCTCGCCGGGCCCGGGGCCGGCTCCACGGCAGTTTGCGGTCCTTGGGTGCGGGCCACGGCGGCGGGACCCGTCTCGGCGTGGGCGATGTCCTTCGGCTCGATCGGCAGCCGGGTCGCCATGGCCTGCAATCGCTCGACGTAGGCGCCGGGTTCGGCCCAGATCTCGGTCGCCACGTCGAAGTGCTCGGCGAAGTGGGACTCGTCGAACGTATTGCTGCCGTGACACACATAGGTGTACAGCTCGGGCGCGTCGACCGACACTACCCGGCAGCCGCGGACCACCCCTTCCGCCACCGGCGTGTCCTCACCCCGACGCAGTGCCGGATAGCGCGGCAGCCGATCCTTGGCGCACACCATCGACCCCTCCCAGACGCGCGCGCAGGAGATCGCGAGCTTGCGCCGAGCGGGCCACCACAGCCGTTCACGGGCGAGGAAGCAGGCGTCGGCTCCCAGTGCGAGAATCGCCGCCATCTGTGTCTCGACCCGCTCCGGGTCGTACAGGTCGTCGTCGTCCCACTGGCATACGTAGGGCCCGGTCGCCCGGTCCACCGCCTCATTGCGCAGCTCGCCCAACGGCCGCCGCTCCGGGGGGAGTCGATGGTGGCGGATTCGCGGGTCGCCCAGCTCGCGGACGTGCCGTTCGAGTGCGTCGTCCGTGCCGTCCTCGACGACGACCAGTTCCAGGTTCGGGTAGGTCTGCGCGCGGAAGCACCTGATCGCGCGACGGGCTGTCGACGAGCGATCCTTGGTCACCATCAGGCATGACACCGTCGGCGCGGGCGCGCCCGAGGCCCAGCGGCGGCGCTGCGCGTCAAGGCTGAGCATGCCGTCGGCGAGGGGGTGCATCTCCTGGCTCGTCCAGAACGGGAACCGTTTGCCGACGGAGGGCCGTGGGCCCGCGGGGGTGTCCGCCACCCAGCTGCCGGACCAGTGGTGCACGGCGTAGGCGCGTTCGTAGTCGGCCTTCTGAGGGCCGAACAGTTCTGCGGCGTACGGGCTCACCTCGGGGTAGAGGACCTCCGGACCGAGGACCGTGATCGAGGCGGGATCCGGGACGCTTTCGACCGCTCTGGTGAGGAAGAAAGGGCCTGTGGCGTCCAGCGCACTGGACGACTTGTGGGAGCCCACCAACTGCCGGTGCACGTGTGCCCAGAAGGGGTGGCCCGGCCGTGACGCGATGAACGCGTTGCCGACGATGCGGCCGAGTCCGCTCCGGCGGGCGAGCAACAGCCGTGTGTGCGCCTCCGGTTCGCAGCCGAGGACGATTTCGCGCCCGTCAAGGATGTCGTCGACGGGGCTGAGGCACTCGAAGTCCAGGTCGACGTAGAGCCCGCCGAAATGGTCGAGCAGGAAATAGCGAATCGCGTCGGCCCGCATGATCGCTTCTGGATAGCCGTCGTAGACGGGCAGGAACCACGGATAGTGCTCCTGAAGGAATGCGCGATTGTCCGCGTCGGTCCACAAGCGGTACCCCCAGCCGGGATGGCGCCGACGCCAGGAGTCGGCCCACGCGTCCCATTCCGGAGGTACGTCGGAGTCTTTCCAGGTTTGATGGATCAAGGCGGGAATCTTCTGCTGCATCCGCATTGGGACAGTATGGCGATTCACCGGGAAGAGGCGTTTTCCGGTGGACCGGTAGTCAGAACATTCACCCGGGCGGCCCTCGGTGTGCTGCCTCTTCCCGAGCCTGGAGCAGTCGAAGGGTGCTGCTGCCGGCAGCGGTCCGGAGGCCGGCTCGACAGCAAGGGCCGCCCCCTTGACGTCAGTGGTCCGTACCTTTAACTTCACGCCTTAAACAAAGACTCCGGACCGGCTCAACGCCCAGGCCCAGCCTCGGTGTTGGACCCGGGTCCGGCCTCCCCCCACGCGAAAGGCCGTCCCGCACATGGCCAGACCTGTCCCCGCGCTCGTCTCGCTCGCCGCCCTGTCCCTCGCCACCGGCCTGCTCACCGCCTCCCCGGCCCGGGCCGCCACCGGCGCCATCACCGGCCTCGCCGGAAAGTGCCTCGACGTCGCAGGGGCCGACTCCGCCGACGGCACACCCGTCCAGCTCTACGACTGCAACGGCACCGCCGCCCAGCAGCGGACGGTCGGCGGCGACGGCACCGTACGCGACCGCCCGTGCACCGGCGGCCCCGCCGACAGCTGCTCCGGCGTCTCCCAGTCCAACTGGGACTACACCCGCGTCTTCGCCGGCTACACCGGCTGACCTAGTCCACCAGGAGATTCCGTGCCTCGCCTCTTCCGCCGCCGCGGCACCACCGCGGCCGCGCTGGTCACCGCGGCGGCAGTGTCCCTGCTGACCGCCGCTCCCGCGCCCGCCCAGGCCGCCGCACTGCCCACCGGCTTCGCCACCGTCGTCGACGCCGCGAGCGGCAAGTGCCTGGACGCCCGCGCAGCCGCCACCGCCAACGGCACCGCCGTACAGCAGTACACGTGCAACGGCACCACGGCCCAGCAGTGGCGCTTCACCGCCACGAGCGACGGCTACGTCCGCATCGACAACCGCAACGACACCAGCCAGGTCGTGGACGTCTCGGACGTCTCCAGCGCCGACAACGCCCAGGTCCACCTGTGGGGTTACGGCGGCGGCGCCAACCAGCAGTGGCTGCCCGTCGACGACGGCGGCGGCGCCTACCACTTCGTCAACCGCAACAGCGGCAAGTGCCTGGACGACCCCGCCGCATCCACCGCCGACAGCGTGCAGTTCGTCCAGTACACCTGCAACGGCACCGCCGCCCAGCGCTTCCAGGTGACCCCGGTGTCCCAGAACTCCGACGACCCCGACCTCGGTCCCAACGTGGTCCTGTTCGACCCGTCGATGTCCTCAGCCACCATCCAGAGCAGGCTGGACTCCCTCTTCAAGCAGCAGGAGACCAACCAGTTCGGCTCCCAGCGCTACGCCGTCCTGTTCAGGCCCGGCACCTACAGCGCCGACGTCAACGTCGGCTTCTACACACAGGTCCTCGGCCTCGGCCTGACCCCGGACGCAGTCAACGTGAACGGAGCGGTGCACGCGGAGGCCGACTGGTTCCAGGGCAACGCCACCCAGAACTTCTGGCGCGGCGCCGAGAACCTCTCGGTCACCCCGAGGAACGGCGGCGACCGCTGGGCCGTCTCGCAGGCGGCGCCGTACCGGCGCATGCACCTGCGCGGCAACCTCGCCCTCGACGACGGCGGCTGGTCCTCCGGCGGCTACCTCGCCGACAGCAAGATCGACGGACAGGTCGACTCGGGCAGCCAGCAGCAGTGGCTGACCCGTAACTCCCAGCTGGGCAGCTGGACCGGCTCGAACTGGAACATGGTCTTCGTCGGCAGCCAGGGCGTCCCGGGCACCAGCTTCCCCAACCCGCCGCACACGACCGTCGCCCAGAGCCCGGTCACCCGGGAGAAGCCGTTCCTGTACGTCGACGGCTTCGGGAAGTACCAGGTGTTCGTGCCGTCCACCCGGACCAACTCCACGGCCACCAGTTGGGCGAGCGGCAGCCCGGCCGGCACCTCGCTGCCGCTGAGCCAGTTCTACGTCGTCAAGCCCGGCGCCACCGCCGCACAGCTGAACGCGGCGCTCGCCTCCGGACAGAACCTGCTGGTCACTCCCGGTGTCTATCACCTCGACCAGACCCTGAAGGTGACCCGCCCCGACACCGTCGTGCTCGGGCTCGGCCTCGCCACCTTCGTGCCCGACAACGGCATCACCGCGATGACCGTCGCCGACGTCGACGGCGTCAAGATCGCGGGCCTGCTCTTCGACGCCGGCACCACCAGCTCGAAGACCCTCGTCGAGGTCGGGCCGGCCGGCTCCGCCGCCTCCCACGCGGCCGACCCGACCTCCCTGCACGACGTCTACTTCCGCATCGGCGGCGCCGGCGTCGGCAAGGCGGCCACCAGCCTCATCGTCAACAGCGACAACGTCATCGGCGACCACATGTGGATCTGGCGCGCCGACCACGGCAGCGGCGTCGGCTGGACCAGCAACACCGCCGACACCGGGCTCGTCGTCAACGGCGACGACGTGACCATGTACGGGCTGTTCGTGGAGCACTTCCAGAAGCACCAGGTGATCTGGAACGGCAACGGCGGCCGCACCTACTTCTTCCAGAACGAGATGCCGTACGACCCGCCCAACCAGGCAGCCTGGATGAACGGCTCCACCCAGGGCTACGCCGCCTACAAGGTCGCCGACACCGTCACCAGCCACCAGGCGTACGGCCTCGGCAGCTACTGCTACTTCAACGTCAACCCCAGCGTCACCGCCGCCCACGCCATCGAGGCACCGAACAACCCCGACGTCCGCTTCACCAGCATGGTCACCGTCTCTCTCGGCGGCACCGGCACCATCAGCCACGTCGTCAACAGCACGGGGGGACCCTCCAACTCCACCACCAACGTGGCCGACCTCGTCCGCTACCCCTGACCGGCCCTCGCCCGGGCCCTCGCCCGGCCGGTCGAACGGGGACCGGCCGGGCGAGGGCTCGCTCGTACCACACGGATCAGCCGGGCCCCGGCCCCCGCGGAGGTGTCGGACCCCGCAGGCTGGATACGCGGACCGCAGGGCACCCGGCCCGGACAGGCGAACGGAGGCCACCGCGGTGACCGGTCTGCTGTGGGAGTACGACGGCTACGACCCGGCGCAGGAGAGCCTGCGCGAGTCCCTGTGCACCCTGGGCAACGGCCGTTTCGCCACCCGGGGAGCCCTGCCCGAGTGCGTCGCGGACAGCGTCCACTACCCCGGCACCTACGCGGCCGGCTGCTACGACCGCCTCACCTCCGAGATCGCCGGACGCCAGGTCGAGAACGAGGACATGGTCAACCTCCCCAACTGGCTGCCGCTGCGCCTGCGCCCCGTCGACGGCGACTGGCTCACCCCCGACACCACCCCCGTCGCCGAACACCACCTGGCCCTCCACCTCGACCCGGGCGTCCTGGAGCGCCGCACCCGCTACCGGCTCGCCGCCGACAGCACGCTCCTCGTGCGCCAGCTCCGCCTCGTCCACATGGCCGACCCCCACCTCGCCGCCCTGCGCACCGACCTCACCGTCGAGGGCACCGCCTGCGACCTGGAGGTGGAGGCCGCGCTCGACGGAACCGTCAGCAACGCGGGCGTGGCCCGCTACCGCGACCTGGACGGCCATCACCTCACCCACGTCGACACCGGCACCGCCGCACCCGGCACGAGCTGGCTGCACTGCCGTACCCGCACCTCGGACATCGTGATCGGCCTCGCCTCCCGGCTGACCGTCGACGGAGACGTCACCGGCGCGGAGCTCACCGACGCGCACGAGCCCGGGCGGGCCGTCCAGCGGCTCAACCTGCGGCTGACCCCCGGCCATACGGTCACGATCGACAAGTGCGTCGCCCTGCACACCTCCCACGACCCCGCCATCAGCGACCCGCTGGACGCGGCCGTCGACCGGGTCGGTGCCGCGCCCGGCTTCGACGAACTGCTCGACGCGCAGACCACGGCCTGGGAGCAGCTGTGGCGGGGCGCCGGATTGGAGGTGCCGGGCGAGTCCGGCCGCATCCTGCGCCTGCACCTCTTCCATGTACTGCAGACCCTCTCCCCGCACACAGCCGACCTCGACGTCGGCGTCCCCGCCCGCGGACTGCACGGCGAGGCCTACCGGGGGCACGTCTTCTGGGACGAGCTGTTCGTCCTGCCGTACCTCAACCTCCACCTGCCCGAGGTCTCCCGAGCCCTGCTGCACTACCGCCACCGCCGCCTGGACGCGGCCTGCCGCGCGGCCGGCGAGCTCGGCCGGCGCGGTGCGCTGTACCCGTGGCAGAGCGGCAGCGACGGCCGTGAGGAGACCCAGGAAGTGCACCTCAACCCCCGCTCCGGGCGCTGGCTGCCCGACCACTCCCGGCTGCAGCGGCACGTCGGCTCGGCGGTGGCGTACAACGTGTGGCAGTACTGCGAGGCGAGCGGCGACACCGCCTTCCTGCACGGCGAGGGCGCCGAGATGCTGCTGGAGATCGCCCGGTTCTGGGCCGACTCGGCCACCTACGACGACGGTCTCGGCCGGTACCGCATCCGGGGCGTCGTCGGCCCCGACGAGTACCACGACGCCTACCCGGGCGCGGCCGAACCCGGCCTGGACGACAACACGTACACCAACGTCACCGCCGCCTGGGTGCTCACCCGCGCCCTGGAACTGCTCGAGTTGCTGCCGGAGCCGCGCCGCCGCGAACTCACCGAGAGCATCGGCCTGGAGCTGGACGAACCCGCCCGCTGGGAGGAGGTCTCCCGCGGCCTCCACGTGCCCTTCCACGACGGGGTGGTCAGCCAGTTCGAGGGCTACGGCGACCTCGCCGAACTGGACTGGGACGACTACCGCAAGCGGTACGAGGACATCCGGCGCCTGGACCGGATCCTGGAGGCCGAGGGCGACACCGTCAACCGCTACAAGGCGTCCAAGCAGGCCGACGTGCTGATGCTCGGTTACCTCTTCTCACCGGCCGAACTCCGCTCCCTGTTCGCCCGGCTCGGCCACCATCTCGACGACGACATCTGGTCCGCCACCGTCGACCACTATCTGCGCCGCACCACCCACGGCTCCACCCTCAGCGGCCTGGTCCACGGCTGGATCCTGGCCCGCGCCCGCCGCGCCGACGCCTGGAGCTGCGTGGACGAGGCGCTGCGCGGCGACATCGCCGACGTGCAGGGCGGCACCACCGGCGAGGGCATCCACCTCGGCGCCATGGCCGGCACCCTCGACCTGGTCCAGCGCGGCCTGACCGGTCTGGAGACCCGCGACGGCGCGGTGTGGCTCGACCCGGTGCCGCTGCCCGGCTTCTCCTCCTACGGCTTCGCCCTGCGCTACCAGGAGCACTGGGGTGTCCACCTGCGGCTGCGCGCCGGGCTGCTGGAGGCCGCCGTACCGGCCTCGCACGCCTCGCCGATCGACATCCGCCTCCCGGACCGGCTGGTGTCCGTCCAGCCGGGGGAGACGGTGCGGCTGCTGCTGGTGCAGTGAGTGTCAGCTGGTCCAGCGGCCGTCGGCCTGGCGGTGCTCCTGCTGCGGCGGGCGCTTGACCGGCGGCTGCTGCTGGTTCTTGGCCTGTTCGATGGCCGCCTGGGAGGCCTGGGTGTGGTAGTAGAGCAGCTTGCCCTGTCCTCGTGCGGCCAGGCCGTGATGTCCCTTGACCGGAGAGTTCTTACGCATGACTCGACTCCTTGCTCGCATCAGGTCTGCGTTTCCGGAGGCCCGGTCACCGGCGTTCGACGAGCCCGTGAATCTGTACCGCTCACGGTACGCCGCCCCTGCCCGTGCGGCGAGCGAACCTTCGGGGCTTTCGAGGTGCGGGTACCCACGCGTGGTGCGACGCTGACAAGATGCACACCTCAGAGCTGACTCCCGAGATCCGGGCCGCTCTCAGTGAGGAGCGGCCGTACCCCGCCATCACCCTGGTCGTACCGACCGAACCGGACTTCCCCTTCAGCGAGAAGAACCGGATCATCCTGCGGGACCTCGTCATCGAGGCCAAGCGGCGGCTGGCGGACGACCCCGACGTGGGGCGGGATACGAAGCTGGAGCTGCGGAACCACGTGCTGGATCCGTCGTTGATCGAGCGCGAGGTCGATCCGTACCAGCCCGACGACGCCATGGTCGTGTATCTGGCCGCGAACGAGCCGGTGCAGGTGTGGCAGATGACGTCGCTGACCGCGGTGGAGCCGCGGGTCGAGTTCGCCACGTCGTTCCTGACGCGCTACCTGGTGGGCGCCGAGCAGCGGTCCCGGCCGTTCCTGGCACTGGTCCTCGACCAGGAGAAGTGCAGGCTGTACCACGGTTCGGTGCGGCGCCTGCTGGAGGTGGAGCACCACGGCTTCCCGTGTGCCCCCGCGGCCCCGTCGCCGGAGGACGCGCTGCCCGGGGCGATCCCGCACGCGGCGCCCTACGAGGGGCACGAGGAGCGGGTCCAGCAGTATCTGCGCAGGGTCGACAAGCGGCTCGGCGACGCCCTCGGCGAGCACGCCGGTCTGCCGTTGTTCGTCGTCGGCGGCGACAAGATCCTCGCGGCGTTCCGGGACGTGACCGCGCACGGCGGCCACATCGCGGGCACGCTGCCGCTGACCGGGATGGACAAGGACAGGCCGCAGGAGCTGATGAAGCGGCTGGAGCCGGTCCTCGCCGAGTTCCACGAGCGGCAGGTCGCCGAGGCCCTGTCCCAGCTGGGCGAGGCGCAGGGACTGGGCAAGTACGCCGGTGGCCCGGCGGAGGTGTGGACCGCCGTCGCCGACAAGCGGGTGCAACGGCTGATCGTGGAGGAGGGTCTGGTCCTGGCGGGCCGGATCACCGGGGACGGCAGGGTGCTGGACCTGGTGGAGGTGCCCGCGCCGGTGACCCTGCCAGAGCCGAAGCCGTTCGTCGAGCCCCCGGCGCACGCGATGGGCGTGTCCACCGACATCGTCGAGCAGCTCGTCGACCGGGCGATCGCGGCGGACACGCAGGTCCTCTTCGTCCCCGACGGCACCCTCGCGGGAGCGGGCGGCGTGGCCGCGGTGCTGCGGTACTGACACTGACCGAGTCGACGGCCTCCTTCTGGCGGACGTGGGCCCTGCGTGACGCTTCATCGGCGGTGTGACGGAACGAGCCGGCGCGCGGCCGGCACTCTCACTGTGCCGCCTGGCTCGGGGGAGCGCGCGTTCGTTAGCCCAGGCCAGTGGCAGCCGATGCACAGAGTCGTACAAGGCGGAGACGACCTCGTCGCGGCCCGCCGCGCGCCGCGACCGCCGGTGACCGGTGTCAACGGCCGCTGCCGCAAGGGTGGATGAGCAGCAGGGCGATGTCGTCACTGCGGGACGCCGCTTGCCGCGCCGGTTCGACGAGGATCTCGGCGACGGCGTCCATGCTCCGGCCGCCGGCCCGGGCGAGCCGGTCGGCGAGGCCCGCGACGGCCTCGCCGAGGTCGACACCGGGGGCCTCCACCAGGCCGTCGGTGAACAGGACGAGCACCGCGCCGGGCGGCAGCGCGACCTCGGTCGTCGGATAGTCGGCGGCCGGGTCGATGCCCAGCAGCAGCCCCGGCGGGAGGTCGAGCGCCTCGGTGTGCCCGCCGGGGTGGCGCAGCAGGGGAGGGAGGTGGCCGGCGCTGGCCAGGAGGGCGCGGTGGCCGTCCAGATCGAGGTGGGCGTAGAGGCAGCTGGTGAACAGGCCGGTGTCGAGATCGGTGAGCAGGCGGTTGGTGCGGGCCAGGACTTCCCCGGGGGGTGCGCCGGCGGTGGCGTGCACGGCGGTGCGGACCTGTCCCATGAGGGCGGCGGCGTTCACGTTGTGGCCCTGGACGTCGCCGATGGCCGCGGCCGCCGTCGCCTCGTCGAGGCGGATGAGGTCGTAGAAGTCGCCGCCGACGTCGACGCCGTGCGCGGCCGGAAGATAGCGGGCGGCCACCTCCAGGCCGGGGACCGGGGGCAGCGCCTGGGGCAGCAGGGCGGCCTGCAGGCCGTGGGCGAGGTCGTGCTTGGCGTCGTACAGATGGGCCCGGTCCAGGGCCTGGGCGACCAGACCGGCGGTCGCGGTGAGGGCGGCCCGCTCCTCCTGGTCGAAGCGGTGGGGCCGGTCGTGGGAGAGCGCGCAGCAGCCGACGGGCCGGCCGGAGGCGATCAGCGGCAGGAAGGCCCAGGCGGCCTTGCCCGACATCCGGGAGATGCCGGGGTACAGCGGCTCCGCCTCCTCCGGGGAGGAGAAGAAGCTGGGCACTCCGTCGCGCAGCGCGCGGGTGGTCGGACTCGGCGCGGCGTCCAGGGGAGTGCCGTCGAAGCGGGCGACGACCTCGGCGTCGTAGCCCCGGTGACCGATGACCCGCAGCCTGCCGGCCTCCGTCACGAACAGGATGAGGCCCTGCGCGTCGAAGGCGGGCAGCAGCTGGTCGGCGACCATGTCCACCACGTCCTGGACCCCGGCGGCCTCGGAGAGCATGGCCGCCAGGTGCAGCAGGTGGTACAGCCCGAGGGCCCCGCCCGGTGCGCCCGGGGAGGCGGGCCGGGGCACCTCCGGCACGTCGGAGGCGAGGGCGGTGGGGATGTGGGCGGCGGGGGTGATGCGGACGCTGATGCCGGAGGCGTCGGCGTAGAGATGGAAGGACAGCCACCGGTCCGGCGGGCGCAGGGCGGTGAAGGACCTGGGCTCGTGGCTGAAGACCACGGCACGGAAGTGGTCCTCGACCATCGGCTCGGCCAGCCACGGCAGTTCCGTCCACAGGCGCGCGCCCAGCAGGCCGGGGACGTCGGCTCCGAGGAGGTCGGCGGCGGTCGTGGTGATGAAGGTGATCCGGCCGTCCTGATCCAGCGCGCAGCTGCCCCCGGGCAGGCGCTCGGCGAAGTCGGCCGCGGCCGTCTTCTCGACCGGCCCCGGGGCGCGGGGGCGGAGCGGGGGAACCACGCGCGGCTCCGGCCCGGGCAGCACCGGGTCACCCGCGGCGGCGGCCCGTCGCAGGAGCAGTCCCAGGCGGTGGCAGCAGAAGTGCACCGCGTCACGCTCCCACTGGGGCATCCGCGGCGGGTGCGAGGCGGGCCACCGCAGCACCAGCCCGCCCCAGACGGTGGCGTCGGTGATGATCGGCGCCGCGGCCGCCGCGAAGCTGTAGGGCAGCACGAGCGCGGACCGCGGGTACGAGCGGGCCATCTCCTCGTGGCTGCCCACCCACACCAGGCGCCGCTCGCGCACGGCGTCGGCCACCGGGACCGGATCGGCGAGCGGCACCCGCGACCAGGGCGCGACGAGCTTCGGTGTGTCCCCGCACAGCAGCGTCAGCCGCAGCACCCGCCCGCCCGGCGGCAGCAGGTACACATAGCCCGCGGACGCGCCCGTCTCCCGTACGACCTCGGCCAGCATCTGGGCCGGCAGCTCCGGGCCGGAGCCGGCGGCCGTGTCGACGTCGGCACGGTTGCGCACGCTGTCCCACCCTCCCTCGACGGTCGGCGCGGATGCCCGGCCCGGCCTTGTCGAGCGTTGGCCCTATACGGACGATATTCCCGCCGCACGGCCACGACACCTCGGCGGGGCGCGGCACGGGATGCCTTGTGCCAGCGCCTGTCACATGCCCGCGTCCCTCAAGTGGCACCACCTGTCATGCCCGGCGCCGGACGCCGTGCCACCACGTCTCGACCGCCGCAAGACTCTCCACTTTGAGGATGCGTCAAGAGGCGCCGATCCGCGCCCAGTTGGCTCCGTGGCGGAAAGCTGCCACGGCGCAAAGCCGCCTGGGCCTGCGAATTCTGCATCCTCCAACGGTCTGTCAGGGTTGGCCCACCGCCAGCACCGACCGGTTTGGAGAGCGATGCGCTCGATATCGCGTACGTTTCTGGGCGCGGCGACAGCCGCCGTCCTGGCCGCCACCGCAGCCGTGCCCTCCGTCGCGGCGACGCCCGGAGGGCCCGCCGGAAAGAAGAGACCTCTCACCGGATCCACCGCCGCAGCACAGGGCGCCGCGCATTCGGTCGTGACCCTCGTGACCCTCGTGACCGGGGACCGGGTCCTGGTCAGCGAGGACCCCTCGGGACACAGCTCCGCGACCCCGTTGCCCGACGAGGACGGCGGCACACCGCTCGTCCAGACCCGGCAGGTCGGCAAGGACCTCTACGTCTACCCCGAGAGCGCCGCCCCCGCGATCGCCGCGGGCCGCGTCGACCAGGAACTGTTCAACGTCACCGGCCTGGTGCGCCAGGGCTACGACGACGCGCACTCCGACACGCTGCCGCTCATCGCCGTCTACGACACCTCCGTCGACGTCGCCCGCGGCGTGCCCGCGACCCCGCGCGGCGCCGAGCGCGGCCTCGTCCTCGACGCGGTCGACGGCGTCGCCCTGAATGCGTCCAAGAAGAACGCCGCCTCCTTCTGGGCGGACATCAGCACGCCCCGCTCCCGGGCGGCCGGCGACCTGAAGAAGCTGTGGCTGGACAGCAAGGTCCAGGCCACGCTCGACAGGTCGACCCGGCAGGTGCACGCGCCGGAGGCCTGGGCTGCCGGGTACGACGGCAAGGGCACCAAGGTCGCCGTGCTCGACACCGGCGTCGACGCCGAACACCCCGACCTCAAGGGCCGGATCGGCGCCACGGAGAACTTCACCGACTCGCCCGACACCGCGGACCGTCAGGGTCACGGCACCCACACCACCTCCACGGTCGGCGGCACAGGCGCGGCGAGCGGCGGCACGAAGCGCGGTGTCGCACCGGGCACCGAACTCCTCGTCGGCAAGGTGCTCGACGACTCCGGCTCCGGCGCCACCTCGTGGATCATCGCGGGCATGCAGTGGGCCGTCGACCAGCACGCCGACGTCGTCTCCATGAGCCTGGGCAACCCGGCCCCCACCGACTGTTCCGATCCGATGGCCACGGCCACCGAGGCGCTGGCCCGCGGCAACAAGGACACCCTGTTCGTGATCGCGGCCGGCAACACCGGTCCGTCCCTCAACTCGGTGTCCTCGCCCGGCTGCGCGCCGAGCGTGCTGACCGTCGGCGCCGTCGACCGCGACGATTCCACCGCCTGGTTCTCCAGCCGCGGTCCCGTGCGCGACGCGCACACCCTCAAGCCCGAGATCGCGGCGCCCGGCGTCGACATCTCCGCCGCCTCCGCGGGCGGCCGCGGCGTCTACGCGTACCGCACCATGAGCGGCACCTCGATGGCGACCCCGCATGTCGCGGGTGCCGCCGCCCTCGTCAAGCAGCGCCACCCCGACTGGAGCGCGCAGCAGGTCAAGGCCGCGCTGGTCTCCTCCGCAGACAGCGCCGTCCCCGGCGACGTACGTGAGACCGGCGGCGGACGCCTCGACGTGAAGGCCGCGATCGACCAGACCGTGCTCAGCGCGCCCGCCGTCCAGGGCGGCAGCTTCGGCTGGCCCCAGAGCAAGGCCGACCGCACCACCGTCGACGTGCCGTACACCAACACCACCGACCACCCGGTCACGCTGAACCTCGCCGTCCGGGACGTCACCGGCAACGACGGCTCCACCGTCCACTCGGCCCTCGCCAAGCCGGCCGACCGCACCGTCACCGTGCCGGCGGGCGGCACCGTCGAGGTGCCGCTCCGGCTGGACCCGGACGCCTCGCTCAAGGCGGGCCAGTACGGCGACGTCACCGGCCGCGTCATCGCCACCACCGGCACCGACGCCGCCGACCGGGTCACCGTCTCCACCCCGTTCGCGCTGTACGTCCAGCCGGAGACCGTCACCCTCCGCGTCAAGGTCGTCGACCGCAGCGGCAACCCCGCCGCGGGCTCCTCCTCCGTCGACCTCGTCGGCATGGACGACGCGATCGGCGAGCGGCGCTACAACAGCGGCGCCGCCGAGCAGACGTACCGGATCCGGCCCGGCAGCTACTTCCTGTCCTCCTTCATCACCACGCCGGACAGCGACGGCCCCCAGACCGACTCGATCACCTACGCGGCCGACCCGCAGCTGGACATCGCCAAGGAAACCACCGTCGTCCTCGACGCACGCGAGGCGCACCGCCTGTCCGTGCGCACCGACCGGCCCAGCGAGAGCCACAGCACCACCCTGGCCTTCTCCCGCTCGTGGGACGGCGTCTGGCAGCACGCGGGCTCGCTGAGCGGCGGCCGCCAGATCAACGGCTTCTACGCCGACGTCCAAGGGCGCGCCCACGACGGCGACTTCGAGTTCGGCAGCTACTGGCGCCGCTACGCCCCGCAGATCACCGACTTCGGCATGGCCGACGGACCGCGCCTGCACCCGGTCACCGCCGGCACCGGCTCCGCCAACCTCGACGGCACCGGCAGCGCCCAGGTCGTCGCCGCGGGCGCCGGCACCCCGGCGGAACTCGCCTCGGCCCAGGTCAAGGGCAGGATCGCGCTGATCCGGGTCCCCGACACCACCACTTCCGTCGGCAAGCAGGCCCAGGACGCCAAGGCGGCCGGAGCCGTCGCGCTCATCGCCTACCACGAGGCCCCCGCCCGCTGGTACCCCTCCGTCGGCATCGGCGGACCGCTACCGGTCCTCGCGCTTCCCGCCGACGAGGCGAAGACCGTCCTGGACCGGCTCGCATCGGGCCCGGTCACCCTCGACTGGCGGGCCACCGCCGTGAGCCCGTACGTCTACAACCTCGCCTTCCCGGAGAACGGACCGATCGAGTCCGACCGGACCTACCGCGACCGCGACACCGAGCTCGGCAGCACCGAGGCCACCTACCACGCCATGGGCGTCGCCGCCGACTACCTCGACGGGGTGATCGCATACCGGCCGGACGCGAATGTCTCCCTCGGTCTGCTGGACCTGGTCGCGGCGCCCGGCAAGCGCACCGAGTACTACTCCACGGGCGACACCGGCTTCTCGCAGCGGGTCTCCAGCAGCTTCCCCTGGGGCGAGTTCATGAACGGCGCCACCCACACCTACACGGCGGGCGAACAGCGCACCGAGAGCTGGTACGGCGGCGTCCTCGCCCCCGCCGCCCCGCGCGACGCCTCGGGCCGGGAGCAGCTCGCCGCCGAGCGGCAGGGCAACCTCATGGGCATCGCACCCGGCTTCTGGGGCGACAGTGAACACAGCGCGACCCAGGGCTCGTTCGGCGACATCGGCAACATGACCCTGCGCATCAATGGTCAGCAGGCCGGGTCGAGCATCTACCCCTACGGCGTCTTCGACGTCCTGGCTGCCGACTCCGCGTACGAACTGACCCTGCGCACCGAAAAGTTCGGCTCGCCCGCGAAGGTCTGGAAGCGCTCCACCTCCACCGAGACCACCTGGTCCTTCCGCTCCCGGCTCGACGAGAACGCGTACTCGCAGGGCCTGCCCCTCCTCTTCCCGCGCTACGACATCCCCGAGGACGGCATGAAGACGCTGGCGGCACGCGACGGCCGGCACATCACCCTCACCGCGACCGGCCACGCCGGCTACACACCCGGCGCCCTGCGCACCGCGAAGCTCTCGTACTCGTACGACGGCGGCGACACGTGGACCGAGGCGGCGACCGCCGAGCACGACGGCGTCTGGACCGCGACGGTGAACCACGCCGACGCCTCCGGCAAACAGGTCACGCTGAAGGTCACGTTGACCGACGCGAACGACAACTCGGTCACCCAGACCGTGGTGCGCGCCTACGACGTGCGCTGACCCACCTCGCGCCGGCGACCGCCGGACGGCACCCCCACCGGGGGTGCCGTCCGGCGGTTCGCCGCGCCGGGTCGCACGTCACCCGGCCGCGGTGCGGAGCGCAAGCCCCGTCAGGGACAGCTGGCCGCCGAACTGCGCGACCGGAGACATGGTCGCGTCGACGAAGGTGAGCGTGCGGGTCAGGGAGGGGGGCTGGGAGAGCCAGAGAGGTACGGCGTCGGGGGTGAGGGTGACGGCGCGGTCCGCCGGCAGCGGGGCGCCGCCGAGGCCCACGAGCGTGCCGGACAGTTTGCTGACGTAAAGCGTCACTGTGCCGTCGTCGCCCCGCCCCTCGATGGTGGACGTGCTCGCGGGCCTGGACCGCAGCCGCAGCGCCGCACGCCCTCGGCCCGCGGTCACGTCCAGGTCGACGGCCTCCAGTGACCGCGCGGTGAACTTCAGTACCCGCACGGCCCCGGCTGCGGTCCGCAGGGTGACCACGCCGCGGAACCTGCTGCCGCGCAGCACGAGCCGGTCCGCGCGTAGTACCCAGGAGCCGTTCGCCGGGCGGACCGGAGGCAGGTCGAGCGGTGCGCCGGAGGATGAGGACGGTGCCGGCGAGGCACTGGGCGGTGCCGACGCGCTCCTCGGTGTCGGTGTCGGTGTTGTCGGTGTCCTCGGAGTCGTCGGGGTCACCGGTGCTGTTGGTGCTGCCGGCGTCGTCGGCGGCGCCGGTGTCGGGGGAGCGGTGAGGTGCAGGGCCAGGGGCACGGCGGCCAGGGCCAGGGCGCAGGCGACGGGCCCGAGCCGGTGGTCAGCCGCCACTGGGGCCCTCCTCCGCCGGAGCGGCCGTGGGCGGCGGCATCCAGGCGCAGGCCAGCGAGCCGCCGATCAGGCCGGAGATCACTCCGAGGAACATGCCGCCGAAGTTCGCGACCGGAAAGGAGATGAGGGAGAGGAGCAGGGTCGCGATCCCGGCGAACACGCGCAGGTGGGGCCGGTACCAGAGGGCGAGTCCCAGGGTCATGAGCAGGACGCCGATGGTCAGGGATCCGGCACCGGACGTGGTCGACAGGGCCAGGGGAATGCCGCCCAGGTCCAGATGCGCGTAAGGCCAGTAGAGGATGGGCAGCCCGGCCTTGAAGGTGAACACCCCGGCCCAGAAGGGACGTTCACCGCGCCAGGTCCTGAACCTGTGCCGGATCTCCGCCACGGTGACGGGCGTTTCACGTGATCCGCCGGGGAAGTGGGCGATCAGGCGTCGTACCGGGGTCAGCATTCGTGGCGGCCCCGCTCGAGCACGGCACGCAGACCGGGAACGTCGAACGTGGCGGCGGAGACCGCGACCGCGTTCACACGCACGTCGGTCAGGGTCACCGACCGGGCCTGCTGGCCGGGGAGGTCGGGGTCGAAGAACCGCGATTTCCGGTCCCCGGGACTGACGGGTCCCTCGGTGATGGCACCCTGCGCGACGCCGAGGTCCAGGTCCCGGAAGTTCGCCTGCCCGGCGGCCTCGGCGGTCGCGTCGATGAACAGCTCCGACGCCTCGATGGGCCGTTCGTCGCCGCCGGTGAGTCTCAGCGTCTGCGGCCCCAGCACCGGGAGGTCGATCGTCACGGACTGGCACAGCCCGCTGATCTCCGCGTGCCGTGCCCCGGTGACCAGCACGGGCACGGGTTCGCGCTTCCTGGTCACGTCGATCGTGCTGTAGAGGCTGAAGCCGTTGGCGACCAGCTTGTCCGCGGTGATCTGGAACTTCTCGCCGGAGATGAAGAACGACGCGGCGAGCACGCCCTGCGCCATGGCGATCCCGAGTGCCGCGCAGGCGGCGACACCGGGGACCAGGACGGCCGCGAAGACCCTCCAGCGGGTTCTGCCCACCCCGTGCGCCATCCGGTCTCCTTCGGTCGTCAAGTGATCTCCCCGGTGCCCGACAAAGCCAAAGATGTCTCATTTGTTCTGCTTGTCGGTGACGGATCCTAGGGTCCCGGGCGCGGCAATCAGCTGCACGCCGGGTCCGCCGGACGGGTGATGCAACGTTTACTGGGCTCTTCGGGCTACAGATGCGGCCGGGCGTGCCGCCCGCGCGTTCAGGGCGTGACGATCGCGAAGTCGGGGTCCGGTTCGTCGAGGTGGCCGAGGAGTTCGGCCAGCTTGCCCGCGTCGCCGCTGACCTGGACGTCGGGGCGCGCCGTCAGGTCGGCCGGGGCGACGGCGCCGAGCAGCACGGCCCGCAGATCGCTCTCGGCGAGGGTGAACTCGACGTCCGGTGCGGCCCGTTCGCGACCGGCCCCGGTGTCGGTGACATGGGTGAGGACGCCGTTGCGCAATCGCATCGTGACGGGCTCCCCGTCGGTCAGGTTCCAGCGGACCGTGATGTCCGCGTCCCAGCTGCGCGGACCGTCCACCCGGATGGCGAGCGCGTCGAAGAGCTGGTCCAGTGTCAACGCGTCCAGCACATCGGGTGAGGCCGTCACGGTGGGCGTGCCGACCGAGCCGTGCCGCAGTTCGTACGCCCCCATGAGGAAGAAGTTGCGCCAGGTGCCGTTCTCGCTGCCGTAGCCGAGCTGCTCCAGGGCGTCGGCCTGCAGCGCCCGGGCCTCGGCGTTGTCCGGGTCGGCGAACACCACATGGCCGACGACCTGCGCCACCCAGCGGAAGTCGCCGTCGGCGAACGACTCGCGGGCCCGGCGCAGGACCTCGTCGGCGCCGCCCATGAAATCCACGTACCGCCGCGCGGACTCGGCCGGCGGATGCTCCCACAGGTGCGCCGGGTTGCCGTCGAACCAGCCCAGGTACCGCTGGTAGATCGCCTTGGTGTTGTGGCTGACCGAGCCGTAGTAGCCGTGGGTGTGCCAGGCCCGCTCCAGCGCCGGGGGCAGCTCCATCCGTTCGGCGATCTCCAGCGCGGTCAGGCCCTGGTTGATCAGGCGCAGGGTCTGGTCGTGGAGGTACGCGTACAGGTCGCGCTGCTCGGTCAGGAACGCGACGACCCGCTCGCGGCCCCGGACCGGCCAGTGGTGCGAGGCGAAGGCCACGTCGCTGGAGTCGGCGAACAGTCCGATCGCCTCCGTGAGGTAGCCGGCCCACACCCGGGGGTCGCGGACCTCGGCGCCGCGCAGGGTGAGCAGGTTGTGCAGGTTGTGGGTGGCGTTCTCGGCCATGCACAGCGCCGCGTGGTCGGCGAAGTGGATGTTCAGCTCCGCGGGCGCCTCGGTGCCCGGGGTGAGCTGGAAGACCATCCGGATGCCGTCGACGGTCTCGGTCTGCCCGGTGCGGATGATGTCCAGCGTCGGCGCGATCAGGCCGACCGCGCCGGTCGAGGTCGTCTGCCCCAGACCGGCGCCGATCTGCCCGCGCTCGCCCTTCGGCAGCGCGGCGCCGTACATGTAGGCGGCCCGGCGGCTCATGGCCGTACCGGCGTAGACGTTCTCGCTGACGGCGTGCTTCAGGAAACCGTGCGGGGCGATCACCGCAACGCCGCCGGCGACGTCCTCGTCGGTGACGACCCCCCGCACGCCGCCGAAGTGATCGACATGGCTGTGCGTGTAGAGCACACCGGTCACGGGCCGGTCCCCGCGGTGGCCGCGGTACAGGGCGAGGCCCGCGGCGGCGGTCTCGGCAGAGATCAGCGGGTCGATGACGAGGATGCCGTGGCCGCCCTCGACGATCGTCATGTTCGACAGGTCGAAGCCGCGCACCTGGTAGATGCCCTCGACCACCTCGAACAGGCCGTGATCGGAGCAGAGCCGGCTCTGCCGCCACAGGCTGGGGTTGGCCGTGTCCGGGCAGTCCTGGTTCAGGAATCCGTAGGCGTCCAGGTCCCACACGGCGCGCCCCTCGGCGTCGCGGATCACGCTCTCCCGCGCGGTGCCCATGAAGCCGCGGCGCGCGTCCTCCAGGTCCTGGGCGTCGTCGAAGGCGAACCGCCGCCGTACCGCCTCGTTCGCCGCCGTGATCCCCGGCTGGGCGGGCTTGGCTTCGGTGTTCTCAGGCATGTCGAGCTCCCCACGGGACGAGGGTGAAGCGGCTGCTCATGGGCGCGCGGGCCACCGCCACCGTCCCTCCGGCCGGGCACTCGCACGACCGGGTGTGCGCCATCCGGACGAACGAGGTCCAAGTCACCTGATTGTCCGAATTTCTTTACTGCTTCTTTCCCCACGGAAACCCGCCCGGGCCGCATGCTGAACCACCGCCATCGCATTGGGCGTCGATGGCGGGCCACCCCCATTCACGAAGGACCGAAGGCCCTTGCCCGCACCCGTTTTCCTCGTCGGCCGCAAGACGCGGCTGGAGCCCCTCGCCCCCCACCACGCCGAGGCCCTGGCCGAAGCCGCGGGCGAGGACCGTACGACCTACGCCTTCACCCCCGTCCCCCACGGCGTGGAGGGTGCCCACGGCTACATCGAGCGTGCGCTCGGTGAACAGGCGGTGGGCCGGATCCTGCCCTTCGCGGTGATCAATGCCGTGGACGGGCGGGTGGTGGGCGCCACGCGCTTCCAGGAGCTGGACTACTGGCAGGGCCCGATGGTCTGGCCCTCGGTTCCCGGCGTCCCGTACGGCGATCCGGCGACCGCGGTGCCGGACGCCGCCGAGATCGGCAACACGTGGCTCTCGCCCCGTGCCCAGGGAACCGGCATCAACACCGAGGCGAAGCTGTTGATGTTGCGCCATGCCTTCGAGACCTGGGGTGTCCGCCGGATCTCCTTCCGCGCCGACGCCCGCAATCTGCGCTCCCGAGCCGCCATCGAGCGGCTGGGCGCCACCTGCGAGGGCATCCGCCGAGCCCACTCGCGCGGCCTGGACGGCGTGGTCCGCAGCACTGCGTTCTACTCGATCCTCGACGAGGAGTGGCCCACCGTCCGTGACCTCATCCAGCTGCGCATGGCCGGGACGGTGTCACCCGCGGTGCTGGACCGCGCCCCGGACGCCGCCTGCACCTGACGCGGCCGGTACCTGACGCGGCCCGCCCCGGCGCCCGCCCCGCCCGTTGATCGCCGGCAAGGCGATCTCCGGGACGGGGAGGAACCGGGGCGGAGCCGTGTTCACCCGTGCGGCGCCGAGGCAGAGGACCAGCCCAGCGCCCCGTCAGTACTCGACGCGGTCGGACTTGGCCAGCCCTGCACGCGGCACGCATCGCGCACATCCGTATCCTGCGACTCCTTCGGGCTTGCTCCACAGAAGACGCTGCTCCCTCCCAAGCTGTACGAGATACTCGATCTCGAATACATCGCCACAGGGGATGACAGATACGCCCTCTATGGGCCGCCCGCCATCTCGGTGCACAAGGCGACCGGCGGATGTCGGTTCATCGGTATGCGGGAATTCAGGGCTGTGGATCCGTTCAATCGCTGGTCTCACCAGGCTTAGCCGGAGACGGCCTTCGGCCAGCCTTGGGTGACTGTTGCCTTCGCCTGCTCCAGTTGTGCGTCCGTCGGGAACTGTGGTGTTCCCTCGACCGTCGGCAGTCGGGCGGCGGCGGTCTTGTCGAGGGTGCCGTCCTGGCGCATGGCGTCCATGAGTACCGGGCGGGCGTACGTGCGCAGCCGGAGGTTCTGGCCCTCCGGGCTGAAGAGGTACTCCTGCCACAGGCGGGCCGTCGCCGGGTGCGGGGCGTTCTTGTTGACCGCCAGCGCGTAGTACTGGGCGAAGGTGCCGTCGAAGGGGATCGAGACCTGCCAGTTCACGCCCTTGTCGCGGAGTTCCTCGGCGTAATGGAGGTTGATGTAGTCCCAGTTGATGCTGATGGGGGTCCGGCCGCTCGCGACCGTCGCCGAGGTGGAGTGGACAGGGTTGAAGTTGCCGCGGTTCTTGAGCTCGGCGAAGAAGTCGAGACCGGGCTGGACGTTGTCGAACGACCCGTTGTTCGCCAGCGCGGCCGCGTAGACACTGGCGAAGGCCGTGGCCGACCGGGGCGGGTCGCCTTCGAGTGCGACCTTGCCCGTGGCGCCGGGCTTCAGCAGATCGGCGAAGGTCTCCGGACAGGCCCCGACCCGGTTGGCGTCGCAGCCGATGGAGATGTAGCCCCCGTAGTTGTTGGACCAGCGGGCCTTCGCATCCTTCTGATGGTCGGGGATCGCATCGTAGGCGGCCACCTTGTACGGCGCGAGAAGGTTCTGCGCCGCCGCCTTCCGCGCGAACGTGTCGCCCACGTCGATCACGTCGGGCGCGCTCGGCCCGTTCCCCCTGTTCCTCAGGGCGTCGATCTCGTCCTCGCTGTGCCCCAGCGGCTCCTCGACCGTGACCGTGATCCCGTACTTCTTCTCGAAGCCGCTGATCAGGCCGCCGTAGTTGGCCCAGTCCTGCGGCAGCGCCATCGTCGTGAGCGCGCCCTCCCGTTTCGCCGCCGCGATCAGCGCGCGCATGCCGCCCATGCTCTCGGCGGACGTGGCAGACGACGGCGGTGCGGGGCCGGCGTTCGGTGTGTTCCCGCAGGCGCTCAGGCTGAGTGCCACAAGAGCGAAGCAGCCGAAGCCCGCCGCTGCTCGGGCACACGGTGTAGTCACGGCTGCTCCCGGACCTGGGGGGCGAGGTGGTCGCCTCGACCCGCTGTCGGCGGTGCCCCTGGGACCGGAACCGCGGGCGGCGGGCCTCCCGCTGCGCCTTGCGCCTCCCCGGCTCCACGGCGCCGACCAAGTGGCCACCAAGGCCAGAGTACCCGGGGGCCCGGAGGGCGGAACGTCGTCCGGGACGCCCGCGATCATCGTCCTCGCCCCGGCACCCCCCGGCTTCTCCCGGCGCACCTCACAGCGCGCTGTCGTCCCACTCGGCAAGCAGGATCTCGCCGAGATCCTCGCCCTCCGGCGCGGCGCCGTGGGGCAGGGGCCGTTCGGCCCAGATGACCTTGCCGGTGGGTGTGTAGCGGGTCCCCCAGCGTTCGGAGAAGCGGGCGACCAGGAACAGGCCGCGGCCGCCCTCGTCGGTGACCTTCGCCCGGCGCAGCCGCGGTGAGGTGCTGCTGCCGTCCGCGACCTCGAAGATCAGAGTGCCCGCATCGGGACTGCCGGGAGGCCGCGTGCGCAGCATCCGCACCGTGATGGGCTCGGCTCCGTAGCGGACGGCGTTGGTGATCAGCTCGCTGAGGATGAGTTCGGCGGTGAACGCGACCTGCTCCAGCCCCCACTCCGCCAGCCGGCGGGCGCAGGCGGAGCGCACGGGGGCCACCGCCGCCGGGTCACGGGGCACCTCCCACTCGGCGACCTGATCCGGTCCGAGCCGGCGCGTGCGGGCCACCAGCAGCGCGATGTCGTCCCGGGGCTGGTCGGACAGCATGGCCGCCGTCACCGCCACGCAGGTGGCCTCCGGCGTGCGGCCAGGCCCGGTCAGAGCCTCGTGCAGGGCCTCCAGGCCGGCGTCCAGGTCCCGGGTGCGGTCCTCGATCAGCCCGTCGGTGTAGAGCACCAGCCGGGACCCCTCGGGCACCGTGAGCTCGGCGGTCTCGACGGGCAGGCCGGCGCCGAGTCCCAGTGGCGGGGAGACGGGCAGCCGAGGGAAGTAGACGGTCCCGTCGGGCCGGACCAGTGCCGGTCCCGGGTGGCCGGCGGTGGCGACGGTCAGCCGCCCGGAGGTGGGGTCGTAGACGGCGTACAGGCAGGTCGCTCCGGTGATCATCCCCTGCCCGTGCTTCGCCGCGGTGGCCTCCTCGGCATCGATCTGCGCCACCAGCTCGTCCATCCGGCCCAGTAGCTCCTCCACCGGCATGTCCAGGCCGGCGAAGTTGTGCACGGCGGTGCGCAGCCGGCCCATCGTCGCCGCGGCGTGCAGACCGTGGCCGACGACATCCCCCACGACCAGCGCCACCCGGGTACCGGACAGCGGGATGACATCGAACCAGTCCCCGCCCACTCCGGACTGGGCCGGCAGATAGCGGTAGGCCACGTCCAGGGCGGACTGCTCGGGCAGCGCGCGGGGCAGCAGGCTGTGCTGCAGGGCGACGGCCATGGCGTGTTCGCGGGTGTACCGGCGGGCGTTGTCGATGCACACCGCTGCCCGGGCGGCCAGCTCCTCGGCGAACGACGCGTCCTCGTCCTCGAACGGCGGGGAGCCCTGGGCGCGCCAGAAGTCCACCACGCCCAGCACCACGCCGCGGGCGCGGAGGGGCACCACGAGCAGGGAGTGGATGCCGTGATCGAGGATCCGCCGGGCACGTTCGGGCTGTACGTCCCGCCAGACGTCGGAGGCGTTCAGGTCGACCAGGACCGGGCGGCCCTCGACCATCGCCGTGGAGACGGGGTGCGCCGGGACGAACCGGATCAGCTCGTGGACGGGGTGGAGGGGATGGCCCGCGTCGAGACCCGCGACGGCGCAGCGGCGCAGCTCGGTGATCCCGGCGGGCGCCCCGGAGGTCTCGTCGCCGCGCAGGACCTGGTCCAGCAGGTCGACGGTGGCGATGTCGGCGAACCGGGCCACCGCCACCTCGGCCAGCTCCTCGGCCGTGCGCCTCACATCGAGCGTGGCGCCGATCCGCACTCCGGCGTCGTAGAGCGACTGCAACCGTTCGCGCGCCACCTCCGCGAGGCCGGCGAGGGCCCGCAGCTCGGTGGTGTCCCGGAGCGTGACCACGCTGCCGGTCAGTCCGTGCGGTGCGGTGAGCCGCTTGCTGACCGCGAGCAGCCGGTCGGCCGCCAGGTACACCTCGTCGGTGGCGGGGCGGTCGGAGGTCAGCAGTCCGGCGAGGTCCTCGTCCAGCCCCAGTTCGGTGACGGGCCGTCGTTCCGCGTCCGCCGGCAGGTTCAGCAGCCGTCGTGCCTCGTCGTTGGCCAGCAGCAGCCGGCCGTCGTCGCCGACGATCAGCACGCCCTCCCGCACCGCGTGCAGCACCGCGTCGTGGTGCTCGTACATCCGGGTCATCTCGGTCGGCCCCAGGCCGTGGGTCTGCCGCCGCAGCCGCCGGCTCACCAGTCCCGACCCGCCCGCGGCGACCACCAGGGCCGCGGCGGTGCCGCCGAAGAGGACCGGCAGCTGCTGGTTCACCTTGTGTCGCACCCGCTCGACCGTGACGGGCACGGAGACGACGGCGACGACCGAGCCGTCGGGACCCTTGACGGGAACCGCCGAGATCACGGAGAGCCCCAGTGAGCCCTTGAACGTGCTCGTGAACGGTCTGCCGGTCGCCGGCGCCGCGTAGGGCCCGATGACGCGTCTGCCGATCTGCCGCGGGTCACTGTGGGTGAGGGTGATCCCGTTCAGCCTGTACACGATGATGGCGTCGACGCCCGCGGCCTTCCGGGCCGCCTCGGCGTGCGGCTGCAGTGCGGCGGCCGGGTCCGCGCTGTCCAGTGCCGCCACGATCCCCGGGGAGTGCGCGAACGTCTGCGCCGTGGCGAGCGTCCGGTGCCGGGCGTCCGCCATCACGTCTCGCTGAGCCTGCACCACGAGTGCCACCAGAGCGGCGGCGGCGAGCAGCAGCACCACGGCCAGCTGGAGCAGGAAGACCTGGCCCGCGAGGCTGTGCACGCCCAGCAGCGAGCCCGACCGCCGTGTCTCTTCCGCCTGACGGGGCGGACCGGGCCGATGAGTCCGCACGGACGCATCAGGCGCATCACGCCCGGAGTGACCCGAAGCTCCGCTCATATCCCCTTTCTATCGTTTTCCACCGTTTCTGGGCGGCCGACCACGCATCGACCGGGACGGACCGGTTCGGCCAGCGGTCGGTCCAGGTGTGTGTCACCCAGGTCCGGCCGACCATGGATGAAGGCAGCACACCCGCCGGTACGGCAGGAGCCGGGGTGCCGAGCGGGAAGGACAATGAGGCATGGGTACGACGGACTCCTCCCGAGCAGGCCACAGCCGGTCGGTGGCGGGGTTCGCCGCGCCGCCCAGTGGCCTGTTCGATCTGCTCAGCGTCGCTGCCGTGGTGCTGAACGCGCAGGGCCAGGTGGTCTTCTGGAGCCCGAAGGCCGAGGACCTGTTCGGCTACACCGCGGCGGAGGCGCTGGGCCGGAACGCGGCCCGGCTGACGGTCCACGAGGAGCACCGGGACGCGGTGATCAAGCTGTTCGCCGAGGTCATGGAATCCGGCACCGACTGGGCGGGGGCGTTCCCGATCCGGCACAAGGACGGCAGCACCCGCCTGGTGGAGTTCCGCAACATGCGGCTGCTGGACGACCTCGGCGACGTCTACGCCCTGGGCCTCGTCGCGGACCAGGCCGCTGTGGAGCGGATCGAGCGGGATGCCGCCCTGGCCATGCGCCTGGTGTCCCAGTCCCCGGTCGGGCTGGCCATTCTCGATCCCGAGCTGCGGTACGTGGCCATGAATCCCGCTCTCGAACGCATCACGGGCCAGTCCGCCGCCGAGCGTCTCGGTCGGCCGGTCCGCGAGATCCTGACCTTCCTGGACACGGACCCCGAGGCCCGTCTGCGCCGTGTCCTGGAGACGGGCGAGTCGGTCGTGGACCGGAACATCGTCTGCCGTCCCCCCAACGACCCGGACCACGAGCACGCCTGGTCCGTCTCGTACTACCGGCTGGAGGATTCCGGTGGACGGGTGCTGGGCCTGGCCTACTCCGTCATCGACGTCACCGAGCGTCACCAAGCCGCCGCCGAGGCCGCACAGGCCCGGCAACGGCTGACGCTGATCGCCAGGGCTTCCGCCTGCGTGGGTACCACCCTCGATCTGGAGACGACAGCGCGCGAGCTCGCCGACCTCGTCGTCCCGGTCCTGGCCGACGTGGCAGCCGTGGACGTGCTCGACAGCGTCCTCGACGGCCGTACCCCGCCGCACGAGGGACCCGCCCTCTTCCGCGCCCTCGCGGTCAGCGCGGCCCAGCCCACCGAGGCGGTGCACGCGGCCGATCCGCCGGGGGAACTCGCTCCGTACGACAGCGACCGCCTGATCACCCGGTGCGTGCGCACCCGCCGACCGGTACTGGTGCCCCACACCACCCGTCAGGACCTGGAGCGCATCGCCCGGCACGGCGAGGCCGCCGCCCTCCTCGCGGCGGCCGGCGTGCACTCCTACCTGGCCGTACCGCTCCTGGCCCGGGGCGAGGTCCTGGGCGCCCTCGACCTCGCACGCACCCGGAACCCCGCGCCCTTCGACGACGACGACGCGATCCTCGCGGGGGAGCTGGCCGCCCGGGCCGCGGTCTGCATCGACAACGCCCGCGGCTACCAGGCCCAGCGCCAGGCGGCCCTCACCCTCCAGCGCAGTCTGCTCCCGGAGCGCCCGTCGCACCTGCCCGGCCTGGACGTCGCCTGCCGCTACCAGCCCGCCGGCGCCACGAGCGAGATCGGCGGCGACTGGTACGACGCGATACCTCTCCAGGGCGACAGAACCGCCCTGGTCGTCGGGGACGTCATGGGCAGCGGCATCGAAGCCGCCGCCACCATGGGGCAACTCCGCAGTGCCGCCCGTGCCTTCGCCGAACTCTCCCTCGCCCCCGCCGAGGCCCTCCATCACCTGGACCACCTGACCGAAGGAGTCGAGCAGACCATCACCACCTGCATCTACTGCGTCTACGACCCGCACCGGGGCACGTGCGAGATCTGCCTCGCCGGTCACCTGCCCCCCGCCCTGCTGCGACGCGGCCACCCGGCACGGCTTCTCGACCTCCCCACCGGCGCGCCCCTGGGCGTCGGCGGAGTGCCCTTCGAGGCCGCCACGATCACCCTGAACCCCGGCGACGAACTGGTCCTCTACACCGACGGCTTGGTCGAGACCCGGAGCGAACCCATCGACGCCCGCCTGGACGTCCTCCTTGACGCCCTCACCGCGACCCGCGGCCACGATCTGGAGGGCACCTGCGACCGCATCCTGGAGATCCTGCGCTCACCCGGGGGCGAGGACGACGTGGCGCTGCTCATCGCCCGGGTCCGGTCCTGAGCGATCCCATCGAGGATCACGCCGTCACCGCGGCGGTCAGCGCGCCGGGACCGACAGCGGGGGCTGTCGCGCATGTCCTGGGAACGTCCGGCGGATCCGGCTCACATCCGGGCGTACGGCTGAGGCGACAGCGTCTCGAACGGGAGCCGGACGGTGGTGGCCGTCCCGGTGTCCGCGTTGGACGTGCGCAGGGCGGTCAGTTCATCCGCCGTCAGCGCGCGCCGCACCAGGCGGAACTCGTCCAGGGAGCCCTTGAACCGGTCGTAGCCGTCCGGCCTGGCCCCCAGATGGAGACCGAGCACGGCGAAGCCGTCCTCGTACGTCACCGAGCCGGCCGGAGCCGTGGCCTCGCCGCGCGCGCCACCGTCCACCGACAGGCTCAGCCTTCCGCCTGTGCGCTGGAGCACCACATGGTGCCAGGCGCCGTCGCCGAAGGCGTAGGCCGCGCTGCCGTCGGCGACGTAGACGGTGGTGGTGGCCGTGTTCGTCTGCAGCACGGCGGCGAGCCGGTCCTGGCCCGGCTGGGCCCGCAGCCACAACTGCCGTTCGGCGCCGCCGACGCCGTACGCCCAGAAGACGACCTGGTTGGCGCTCGTCTGGCTCGCCGTGTACCGCATCCAGGTCGCCACCGTGAAGTCACGGGAGCCGAGGGCCACGTCCGCGCCGTACGGCACCTCGACGGAGTCGTCCGTGCCGTCCAGGGCGAGCCCGGCGCCGAACCGGCCGCCGCCCGCCGAGGCCGTGGGCACGGCTCCGCCCCGTACGAAGGCGTGGTCGCAGTGCACCGACGAGTCCGGGGTCGCCGGGCCCGCGGCCGGTCTGACCACCTGGTGGGCCTCGGTGTGGTCGTTCTCCATGGACCACGACAGGGCGGGCCTGTCGGCCGGGTAGCCGCCCGTGGAACCGACGGCGGACTGCGCGACCCTCGTCAGCTCGTCCGTCGTGAGCGCCCGCTTGTAGAGCCGGGCCTCGTCCAAGGTGCCGGTGAACACGTCGAGGGTGCCCGGCTTGGAGCCGACCCTCAGCCCCTCCGGTGTCGCCGTCGAGGTGAGGGCGCCGGACAGCCCGGTCGTCTCGGCGGCCGTGGTGCCGTCCACGCTCAGCCGCAGCGTGCCGCCGCTCCGGCTGACCGCGAGCAGGTGCCAGGCGCCGTCCCCGAAGGCGGCCGACGGGCCGGGGTCGGTCAACGCCACCTGCACCGCACCGGCGGGCGTCTCGGCCCAGGCGAGCAGCCGCCGCTGGGACGGCTGCGCGCGCACCCACAGCGAGGGCTCGCCGGGGACCGAGCCGTAGGCCCACAGCAGCGCGGCGTTCGCGTCGGACTCGGTCAGGGTGTGCCGGAACCACAGGGTGTAGGTGAAGTCGCCCGAACCGACGTCGAGGGCCGGCAGATAGGGGACCTCGACGCCGGGCCGGGACGCCGAGACGGTGATCGCGCCCTTGCCGACCCGGCCGGCCACCTCACCGGGCACGCCGCCGAGAAGGGTGCCGTCGGCGCAGTGCCCCGAGACGTCGTCCTCGATCGCGACCGAGGTCAGCGCGGGCACGTCGGCCGTGTCGACCACCTGGAACGGCAGCCGCACACCGAGCGAACCGTCCGCGGAAGCGGCCGCGTTCGCCGTTCGCAACTCGGCGAGCTGGGCATCCGTCAGTGCGCCGCGGTACACGCGGAACTCGTCCAGGACGCCGCTGAAGGGGTCACCGGCCGCGGTGTCGGGTTTGGCCCCGAGCCGGATCCCGTCGACACCGTCGACGCGGTCGGCGCTGACCGATCCGGCCACCCCGGTGGCCTGCGCCGAGGACGTGCCGTCCACCGAGAGCGTGATCCGTCCGCCGCTGCGCACCAGCGCCAGATGGTGCCAGGCGTCGTCGCCGAAGGCGGTCGACGGGCCGGGGTCGGTCAGTGCGACGGAGGCGGTACCGCCGGTGCCCTGCACCCAGGCGTAGAGCCGGTTCTGGCCGGGCTGGGCGCGCACCCATACCTGCGGTTTCGTCGCACCGTACCCGTAGGCCCACATCAGCACCCGTTGCTGGGTCTCGCCGGGCTGCGCCTTGTACCTGAAGAACAGCGAGTAGGTGAAGTCGCCGTCGCCCGGGTCGATTCCCGGCGCGTACGGCACGTCGGCGTACTCACCGGTGGCGTCGAGGGTCAGACCCTGGCCCCAACGACCGGTTCCGAGCGCCGAACCTCCGGCGAGATAGGCGTCGTCGGCGTCCGGTGTCGTGTCAGGGGTGGTGCGGCCCGCGGCCCGGGAGGCCCCTGGATGCACCGCGCCGGTGAAGGTGCCCGGCACGCCGGCCGCCGCCGGGGTGAAGCGGTTGAAGTAGATGTTGGCCGCGGAGAAGCCGTCGCCGCCCTCGTAGACCAGGCCGATCTCGCCGTCGGCCAGCTCGGCCAGGTCCGAGTACCCGGCCCGCTTGGCGTTGATCTGTGCGGCGTCGTGCCAGGTGGTGCCACGGTCCGTGGAGTAGCGGATCCGCATGTTCTGGCGGTCCGTCGGGTGCGAGGGCGCCGAGAGGACGAGAGTGTCACCGGGCCTCGCCTGGTACGTCCGCTCCAGCGCCAGGACCGACGCCTGCACCTCGGGCGTGGTCAGCGACGGCACGACCTGCTGCGCGGGCACGGTCGCGCCCGAGTCGGTGCTGACGGCGTGCGTACGGTGACCGGACGAGGCACCGTTGTTGTTGCGGGCGCCGATGTAGACGTCCCCGTTGTCGAGTTCGGCGACCGTGGGCTCACCCGGAAGCATCCCCGGCCCGAAGGAGTCGGCCGTGGCGCTCGGGAACCAGTCGTGGCCGTTGTCGCTGTAGAGCACACCGACGAGCTGGGGATCCTGACCGGGCTGCGGAGGGGACTCGTACGCCCCCACCACCAGCCGGCCCGCCTTGTCGCCGCGCTGGAGCTGAATGCCGTGCGAGGGGCCGGTGCCGAACCAGCCGTCCTGGGGGTTCGACAGCCGCGGCAGCGGCTCCGGCGGGCCGAAGGTCAGCCCGTCGTCCGTGCTGTGCTGGATCCGCGGCAGCCGTTTGCCGCCCGGCTCGGCCGGTTCCGACGTGGAGAGCAGATGGACCTCGCCGGTGCGCAGGTCGGCGACGGGGGAGGGGTTGCCGCGCGTGTAGGGCGTCTCCGGGTCGGTGTCGCTGCCGGCGAGCGCCACGCGGACGGGGCCCCAGGTGCGGCCGCCGTTCGTGGAGCGGCGGACGACGATGTCGATGGCACCCCGGTCGCCGCACGAGGGCGAGCGGCGGGCCTCGGCGAAGGCGAGCAGGGTGCCCGCCTTCGTACGGACGATCGTGGGTATGCGGAAGCAGCCGTATCCGGCGGTTCCGGAGCGGAACAGGATCTGTTCGGTCCCGATGAGGCCGTCGGACGACGGCTGTACACCGCCGGCGGCGGCGGGCGGAGCGACGGCTCCGAGGAGGATCAGGGGCAGGGTGACAAGGGCGGCGCCGAGGGCGCGTATGCGCAGCCGGGACACGGCGGTGCAGACCTTTCTGGTGCGGTGAGGACCCACGTGTGAGGACCCGCGGGTGAGGACTCGCGGGTGAGGACTCGCGGGTGAGGACCGGCGGGTGAGGACCCGCAGGTGAGGACCGGCGGATGAGGACCCACGGGTGAAGGCCGGCGGGTGAGGACCCGAGGTGACCACCTGGCCGTAGGCAGACCGCCGCCCGGCCTGCCCCGCCCCCGTGCCGACAGGACGGAGGGAAGCGGGGCGGAGCGGGCGGCGGTGAGGGCGGGGCGTGACGGCCGTCGGGCCGCCGCGGCATCCGCTACGGTCTGATCACTTGGCCGGCGGGGCGGTCAGCTTGCTGCCGTGGAAGTCCGGCGCGTCGGCCGCGGCGCGCATCGCGCTGAGCGAGGAGGTCTGCTGGACCTGGTAGATGCGGGTCTGGTTGTCGGCGGTACGGAAGGTGTAGGCCCAGGTCGGACCGGTGGGGCTGGTGTAGGTGAAGGCGGTCGGCTCGGTGGCCGACGCTTCGGAGCTCACCTGCTGCCAGGCGCGCCAGGCACCGCTGCCCTGGGCGGTCTCGCCGGTGTTGTGGACGCAGCCGTCGGTGCCGCGGACGACGACCTCGGTGAGGCCGGTCAGCGGGGAGATCACGGCGCTGGGGGAGCCCTGCGCGGTGACGCCGGCGACGGTCTCCCAGGCGCCGTAGGCCCCGCCCTCGGCGGACTGGCCGCTGGTGACCACGTTGCCGCTCGCGTCCGTGGCGAAGACGCGCATGCGGTAGCCGGGGTAGACGATGACGGACGGCGTGCCGGTGATGGCCTGGGTGCCCATGCCGGTCCATGCCGAGAGCGTGCCACCCTCCTTGAAGAGGGCGGTGGAGAGGGTGCCGTCGGCCTTCCTGCCGAAGAGCTGGATGCCGTCGCGCACGGTGACGGCGGTGAGGGGGCCCGTGAAGTCGCTCCCGGAGAGGGGCATCCAGCCCATGAAGTCGACGTTGGCGCGCTGCTGGATGCGGTACCAGGGCTTGCCGTCCGCGTCGAGGGCGAACTGGGTCATGAGCCCGCTGGGGGTCTTGCCGGTGACGGCGTGCTGCTCCATGGCGCCGGCCAGATCGATCCAGTTGCCCCAGTCGGCGGAGCCCACGGCGGTCTGGTTGCGCTGCCAGACGCTGCCGGAGGTGTTGTGGGCGGTGACGACGACGCGGCCGTCGGTGTGCGCGGAGAGCGAGGGCCGGCCGGTGAAGGCCTCCTGGCCGGAGATCACCGTCCACTGGGCGCCGTTGATGTCGGCCGGGTCGGTGCGGCCGTGGACCAGGCGGCCGATGTTGTCGGTGTAGGCGAGCTCCAGCTTGCCGTCGGACGCCTGCATCACGGAGTTGGGGGTGTACGACTCCAGCGGGACGGGCGTCGCCGCGGGCGTGTGGTTGACGTTGAGCTTGCAGATGTCGGGCCCCGCCGAGACCGAGACGTAGCCGGCCCAGCCGGACGCCTCGACCTGCTTGTTGTAGACGGGCCAGTCGCGGATGTCCTCGTCGAAGCGGTAGTACGTGACCGCGCCGCCGCCCTTGACGCGGAACAGCGTGTCACCGCCGTACGACGACATGAACTTGGTGTCGCTCCAGTCGGCGGCGGACTCCAGCACATGGCGTTCGATCCAGCGCTGGCTGGTGTAGTCGTAGCGCGAGCGGTAGAGCTTGCCGTCGGTCGCGTCGCGGCCGTAGATGACGCCGCGGTCGCCCGCGTAGATGGCGTCGTAGTTCCAGCCCATGTCGACGATCTTGCCGCTGCCCTCGACGAAGTCGTTGGCGGTCGCGTCGTAGCGGTACCAGCGCAGGTCGTTGGTGGCGCCGGAGAGCGTCCATATGTAGCCGCCGCGGTCGATGGTGATGTCGTCGATCCGATCGGCGGCCCTGAACTGGGTGAAACCGGTGCTGATCTTCCGGTGGTGGACGTCCCAGGTGTTGCTGGAGCTGATCCGGTGGCTGTAGTACAGCCCGTCCGACTTGATGCCGTAGAAGGTGGCACCAGGGCCGGCGAGCATATGACCGTAGCCGGTCCAGGTGGTGTCGATGGTGCTGACCGCGGGCAGGGCGTTGCCGACCGCCGGATCCGGCATGTCGGTTCTGCTGAGCTTGCCCGCGGAGTCCAGGGTGTAGGTGGCCCCGCCGGAGCCACAGGTCAGCGACACGGCGGCCGCCGCGGGAGCGGAGGGCAGTACGCCGGTGAGCGGAAGGGCGGTCGCCAGGGCCGCGGCCAGAGCAGTGGCGGAGATGAGTGCGCGCGGTGAAATCCTGTTCATGACATGGACGTTAAGAGTCCGATGGTGAACGCTGCCCTTTCAGAAAGGTGAACAAAGATCTCCAATAAGGATCTTGAAGGTGAACGGATGACCTCAACCGGCCACGTGCCGAGAGCAGTTGACGGGACATCAAGGAATTGACCGGCCTGGGGGCGGTTCGGTGCCTCCTGAGGCGTCAGATGAATGTCGCATGAACTCGGGCCGAATTGCCGCTGAATGACACCCCAGGGGGAATCCATGCCGACTCCCGGCGCACGTCAATGACCTGAAGCGGCGTTACCGGCGAGCGCCCTAGGAAAATCACGTCTCGCTTCCCGAGGTGATGATCACGTAATGATCACGCCGAGATGAATGGTCTTGTCATGTAGTCGACATGATGATGGTGGTCCTGCACGCTCCCTGTGACCATTCGTTCGTTCTGTGGGGGAGCCGTGACGGCGTACCGGACGCTCGCGCGCACGTTACTGATGCCAAGGTTTCTGCGTTCACGCTGGGGCAAGGCCATCGCGCTCGCCGTGGCCACCGTCATCGCCGTCGGCTCGCTCGCCGTCGCGGGCGTCGGGATCCTCCTCTTCCCCGGGGAGCCGGCCGCCGCCAAGGGCCCCGGCCAGCGCTGGGGCAGTGCCGAGGGGCTGAGCCACTTCGCGGGTGGCAGGCGCAACAACGACGTGCCGCGGTCCCTGCGGGCCAAGTACCCGCTGAAGAGCCCGCCCGCCGCACGGCCCGCGGTGCGGAAGAACGTCGTCGAGGTCACCACCCCGGCCCCCGCGAAGGTCAAGGGCTTCGACCGCGGGACGAGCAAGGAAATCGTCTCGGAGCGCGACGCCCGCAGCCGTACGTACGCCAACGAGGACGGCACCCGCACCACCGAGATATCCACGAGCCCCCTCAACTACCGTGACGCCCGCGGCGTCTGGCGGAGCATCGACAGCTCCCTCGTCGAGGACGCCGACGGCTGGTCCAACACCGCCGACTCCGTGGCCGTCCGCTTCGCCGGCCGGGCCGACGCCGGTGAGCTCTCCTCCGTCACGCTGCCCTCCGGTGAGTCCTTCGGGTACGGGCTGAGCGGCGCCGCCTCCGTGGCGGGCAGCGCGGACGGCGCCCGCGTCAGCTACGGGCAGGTGCTCCCGCACACCGACCTCTGGCTGGACTCGCAGGCCGGCGGGGCCAAGGAGACCCTGGTCCTGAAGTCCGCCGCCGCCCCGAACAGCTTCCTCTTCCCGCTCCATCTCGAGGGCCTCACCGCCAAGGCCGACGGTGGATCGATTCTGCTGACCGACGCCGACGGCCGCACCCGGGCCGTCGTCCCGGCCGGGTTCATGGAGGACGCCGACCGGTCCGTCTCGCACGCCGTGACGTACGAACTCGTCCGGCAGCAGGACGGCGGCCAGGCGCTGAAGGTGACCGCCGACCGGAAGTGGCTCGCCGACCCGGCCCGTGCCTACCCCGTCCGCATCGACCCCTCCGTCGACACCACGTCCGCCTCCACCTCCATGACGGTCCGCAGCGGCGGTTCCGTCGTCGGCTCCAGCGAACTGCAGGTCGGCAAGGGACCGGACGGCGCCTCCGCCGCCTACCTCGGCTTCCCCGGACTCGACGAGGAGCTCAGGTACCACCAGATCTTCGGTGCGCAGCTCCAGGTCGTGAACTTCGAGTCGGCCTCCTGCAAGCCGCGTTCCGTCTCCGTCCACCCCGTGACCGAGTCGTGGACCGCCGGCACCGGCACCGCCTACCCGGGCCCCTCGGTCGGCGGCGCCCTCGCGTCGAAGTCCTTCGCCTACGGCTACATCGGCTTCGGCCAGTCGAAGTCGGCCTGCCCCACCTCCGGTGAGCTCTTCGACCTCGGCAAGGGCGGCCGCGACCTGGTCCAGCGCTGGGTCAACGGCACCCAGGCCAACTACGGTCTGTCGCTGCGGGCCTCGGCCACCGACTCGCTCGCGTTCAAGAAGTTCACCGGCCACGCCACGGCCAACCCCCCAAAGCTGTTCGTCACCCACTCCCCGTACAACGCGTCCTACAGCTTCCCCAAGCCCGTCCCCGACCCGCCGGTGCTGCAGAACCAGGCCGGACAGGTCAAGGTCACCGTCACCAACAAGGGCGCCGAGACCTGGACGCCGTCCACCTACTACCTCGCCTACCGCGCCTACGACAAGAAGGGCAAGCTGGTCACGCAGCAGCGTGCGGGCAGCCTCACCGGCAACGTGGCCCATGGCGCCAAGGTGACGGTCGACGCCACCATCAAGGCACTCCCGCCGGGCGTCTACATGCTCGACTTCACGATGGTGCGCCAGGGCGGCAAGGTCTTCACGGACGAGCAGGTGCCGCCGGGCCGCCTGACCATCCAGGTCTTCGACATCGCGCCGGTGGTCAAGGAACAATTCCCGCCCAACGGCTACCAGGCCCAGACCCTGGCCCCGCAGCTGTGGGCGGCGGGCGTCGACATCGACGCGCCCCCCGGCTCCTCGCTCCAGTACAAGTTCGAGATCTGCGAGGCCGACAAGGACGGCAAGCCGACCGCCTGCACCACCTCGGCCTACCAGACGAGCTCGGCCTATCCGGTCCCGTCCGGCCGGCTGAAGTGGGGCAAGACCTATCTGTGGCGCGGCTTCGTCAAGGACGCGTCCAACGAGGTCCCCACCGCGCAGGTGGCCCTGGTGGCCGCCGTTCCGCAGCCCGAGATCACCTCGCGGCTCTCCGGCGCGCAGGGCAAGGAGTTCGACCCGAACGTCGGCAACTTCACCTCCAGCGCGACCGACGCGTCCCTCGCCGGCGTCGGTCCCGACCTGACGCTCATCCGTACGTACAACAGCCTCGACCCGCGGCGTGACCTCGCCTTCGGCGCCGGCTGGACGACCCGCTTCGACATGCGGCTCACGCCGGACGACGACGGCAGCGGCAACGTCGTCATCCGCTACCCCGACGGCCAGGACGTCCGCTTCGGCAAGAACGCGGACGGGACGTACGCCCCGCCCCCCGGCCGCTTCGCCAAGCTGACCTTCGACTCCACGGCCGGCACCTACAGGCTGCAGGACAAGTCCGGTACGACGTACGACTTCAGCACGACCGGTCTGCTGGCCAAGATCACCGACGCGTACTCCAACTCGGTCACCTACACCTACAGCGCCGGCAAGCTCGCGACCGCGACGAACAACCGCACCTCCCGCTCGCTGACGTTCACCTGGACCGGCGCGCACGTCACCAAGGTCCAGACGACCGCCGTCGACGGCGCCCCGCTGGCCTGGACGTACAGCTACACCGGCGATCTGCTGAACTCGGTCTGCGACCCGCTCAACGGCTGCACCCAGTACAGCTACGGCACCGGCAGCCACTACGCCACCACCGTGCTCGACTCCCGCCCCGAGTCCTACTGGCGCCTGGGCGAGGAGGAGGGCACCGCGGCGAACAGCGCCAACGAGGCCAACCTCGGCAAGGACCGCGGCACCTACCAGAACGTCACCCTGAAGGCCGCCGGTGCCATCAGCGGCGACCCCGGCACCGCCGCGTCCTTCAACGGCACCACCTCACGCGTCGACCTGCCCGCCGGCACGCTCAAGAAGAGCCGTGACGAAGCGGTGGAGGCGTGGTTCAAGACCATCGCGGGCGGCGTCGGCGGCCCGCTCGTCGGCTACCAGGACAAGGCCTGGGGCACCACGCCCGGCACCGGTGTCCCGATGCTGTACGTCGGCACCGACGGAAAGCTCCGCGGCCAGTTCTGGACCGGCACGGCCGGGCCGATCACCGACAGCACCAAGAACGTCAACGACGGCCAGTGGCACCACGCCGTGCTGTCGATGTCCGGCTCCACCCAGAGCCTCTACCTGGACGGCAAGCTCTCGGGGACCAGCACGGGCAAGCAGCCGCTGCAGACCAGCCTCACCTACAACCAGATCGGCGCCGCCTACGCCACCACCCCCGCCTCCTGGCCGGGCTGGGGCTCCACCGCCGCCAAGTCCTTCGCGGGCACCATCGACGACGTCGCCGTCTACCACCACCCGCTGGGCACCGCGGCCGTCGCCGCCCACTACCGCGAGGCCGGCCGCACCGCCGACGTCCTGACCAGGACGACGCTGCCCAGCGGCCGCATCGCCTCCGAGGTCCAGTACGACACCACCCGCGACCGCGTCCAGGAATACACCGACCGCAACGGCGGCACCTGGGAGGTCGGCACGCCCGCGGTCTTCGGCAACGACAAGGACCTGCGCCGCACCGTCGAGGTGCGCGACCCGATGGACGCCCCGTACTTCTACGAGTACGACGGACTGTCCTCGCGGCTGCTGCGCTACGGCGAGCCGATGGCGCTGGGCGCCCGCGAGTCCGTCACCGCGTCCCCGTCCCCGTCGCCGACCGACCCCGGCCAGGTCTGCACCCAGCCCGACCCGGGCGACCCGGCCTTCTGCACCGATCCGCCCGGTAACGGCGGCGACGGGCCGGACTTCATCCGGTACCCGGTCGACGGTGTGGCCATCCGCTCCTTCGAGTACGACGACAACGGCTTCCAGACCGGGATCACCAGCGAGAACGGCGACAAGGTCACCCTCGGCTACGACGACCGCGGCAACGTGACCAGCCGGACCACCTGCCGTTCGGCCGGCGACTGCCAGACGTCGTACACCACCTACCCGACGGCGACCGGCGACTTCGACCTGCGCGCCGACCAGCCGTCCGAGACCCGCGACGGCCGCTCGGCCGGCCCCACCGACAACCGCTATCTCACCAAGTACACGTACAACACCAGCGGTGCGCTGCTCACCCAGACGGCGCCCGACGGCGGCACGGCCAGGAACACGTACACGACCGGCGCCGAACCGGCCATCGGCGGCGGCAACACGCCCACCGGCCTGCCGCTCACCACCGCCGACCCGCGGGGGAAGATCACCCGCTACCAGTACTACAAGAACGGCGACCTGGCCTGGGTGACCGAGCCGTCCGGCAGCGTCACCAAGTACACCTACGACGCGCTGGGCCGCAAGCTCTCCGAGACCGTCGTCACCGACGCCCAGCCCGCCGGCACGACGTCCACCTTCACCTACGACAAACTCTCCCGGGTCCACACCCTGACCGACCCGCCGACGACCAACGCCGTCACCTCGGGCAGGCACCAGCAGCGGACCACCACGGACTACGACGCCGACGGCAACGTGGTGCGCACCGAGATCAGCGACCTGCTGGGCGGCGACGCCGCGCGGGTGATGACCTTCGGCCTCGACGACCACGGCCGCCCGGAGCTGGTCACCGACGCCGAGGGCAACGAGACCTCGTACACCTACGACGCTTTCGGCAACAAGACGTCGGAGGTGGATGCCAACGGCAACCACTTCGACTACGTCTACACCGCGCGCAACATGATGGCCGAGACCCGGCTGCGCGACTGGGACGACGACGGCGGCGACGACAGCTACACCGTCCTGCAGTCGTACGCCTACGACATGGGCGGCCGGCTCGTCCGGCACACGGACTCGATGGGCCGCTCGCTGATGTACCAGTACTACGGCGACGACCTGGTCAAGTCGATCACGCTCAAGGACTTCCACAACCCCGACGGGACCAAGCGGGACATCGTCGTGGAGTCCGACACCTACGACGGCGCCGGCAACGTCCTGACCGAGACGACCGCCAACGGCAAGCTGGTCACGGCGTACACCTACGACCCGGTCGGCCGGGTGAAGTCCGAGGTCATGGACCCCGACGGACTCGCGCGGCGTACGACGTACACCTACGACCTCGCCGGCAACGTGCTGACGACGGCCTCCAGCGGTTCCCCCTCCAACGTCCCCTGGCCGGTGAGCGTCAGCGGCGACTCCGTCCGCTACGAGTACGACGACGCGGGCAACGTCCTCCACGAGACGGTCGAGAACGGCACCGACTCACGCACCACCGACTACACCTACGACGACCGCGGGCTCACCACCTCCAAGACGGACCCGGCGGGCAACAAGACCGAGTACGGCTACGACGAGCTCGGCCGGCCGGTCTCCGTCACCGCACCCGCCGTCCAGACCGAGTCCGGCGGCGGCACGCCCGCCACCACCCGGCCCGTCACCTTCACCGGGTACGACACCTTCGGCGCGGTCACGGAGTCGGCCGACGCGCTCGGGAAGGTCAACCGCACCGCCTACGACCGGCTGGGCCGCGCCGTCACCGAGAGCTCGCCCGCCTACACGGCGCCGGGCTCCATCGAGACCGTCGCCCCGACCGTCACCAACACCTACGACGCGCTCGGCAACCTCACCGAGAGCACCGACCCGCTCGGCCGCGTGACCAAGTTCCAGTACGACCGCCAGAACCGGCTCACCGTGAAGGACGTGCCCGTCGGCACGGGCGACGACCGGGGCCAGTGGAAGTACACCTACACCCGTACCGGCGAGGTGCTGTCCGTCACGGACCCGAACGGCGCCCGCGCCGAGACGACCTACGACGACCTGGACCGCCCGGTCACCACCACCCAGATCGAGCGCAAGCCGCAGCCCGGCGCCTTCACCACCCGCAACGAGTACGACGACGCGGGCAACGTGGTGAAGCAGACCTCGCCGAGCGGCGCCGTCAGCCAGTTCACCTACGACAGCCTCAGCCAGCTGACCCGGCAGCAGGAGCCGAGCGGCGCCCTCACCCAGCTCGGCTACGACGCCTCGGGCCGCGAAGTGCGCCACACGGACGGCATGGGCCGCACCTCGGCGAAGATCTACGACCAGCTCGGCCAGCTCGTCCAGGACCAGGACCTGGACCCGTCCAACAGCGAGCTGCGCAAGGTCAGTTACACCTACGACAAGGCGGGCAACCTGGTCACGTCGACCAACCCGCTGAACCGTACGACGACGTACGCGTACGACGCCCTCAACCGGCTGACCAGCCAGACCGAGCCGGTCTCCGACACCAAGTCCATCACCACGTCCTTCGGCTACGACGCGCTCGGCAACCGCACCCGCTACACGGACGGCCGCGGCAACTCGACGATCTACACGGTCAACTCGCTCGGCCTCGCCGAGTCGGTGATCGAGCCGGCGACCGCCCGGGACCCGTCCCAGGCGGCCCGCACCTGGACGACCGCGTACAACGCCGACGGCGAGCCCGTGAAGCTCACCGCGCCGGGCAACGTGGTCCGCGAGCGCGAGTACGACAAGGCGGGGCAGCTGGTCCGTGAGACCGGCACGGGCGCCGACGTGGCGACCCCCGAGAAGCGGTTCCAGTACGACCCGGCGGGCCGGCTGGTCGCGGCGTCCTCCCCGAAGGGCGACAACACCTACGAGTACAACGACCGGGGCGCACTGCTGAAGGCGACCGGCCCGTCCGGCGACGCCACGTACCAGTACGACAGCGACGGGCTGCTCACCAGCCGCACCGACGCGGCCGGCACCGCGAGCTTCGGCTACGCCAGGCAGCAGCTGACCTCGGAGACCGACCCGCTCACCGGTGTGCGGCAGAGCTACACCTACGACGGCGCGGGCCAGGTCAAGAAGGTGGACTACGGCGCGGGCCAGTCCCGCAGCTTCACCTACGACGACCTGGGCCGGCTCGACACCGACACGCTGAAGAACAGCGCCGGCCAGACGATGGCGTCGACCGACTACGGCTACGACACCGACGACCGGCTGACGTCCAAGACCACGTCCGGCACCGCCAAGGCCGGGACCAACACCTACGGCTACGACTACGCCGGCCGCCTCACCTCCTGGACGGCCGACGGCACGACGACGGAGTACGGCTGGGACGACAGCGGCAACCGCGTGAAGAACGGCAGCAAGACCGCCACCTTCGACGAGCGCAACCGGCTGCTGTCCGACGGCGACTACACCTACGACTACACATCACGCGGCACGCTCGCGTCCCGCACCAGTTCCGGTCTGAAGGAGGACTTCACCTTCGACGCCTTCGACCGGCTGGTGAAGGCGGGAGAGTCCGGAACGCAGTACACCTACGACGCGCAGGACCGCATAGCGGCCCGAAACGGCGTGGACTTCTCCTACGCAGGCTTCGCACCCGACCCGGTGAGGGATCAGACCTCCACGTACGGCCGCGGTGCGGAGGACGAGCTCCTGTCGGTCGCCGAGAAAGGTGGTACGGCCCGGCTGACGGTGGAGGACAAGCACGGCGACGTCGTCGGCAGCATGTCCGCGTCGGACGGCGCGGCCCCTGCCCTGGACAAGTCCACGGCCTTCGACCCGTTCGGCCAGGTGCTCGGCACGGCCGACGTGGACGGGAACGCGGGGTACCAGGGCGACTGGACCGACCCGGACACCCGCCAGGTCGACATGCAGGCCCGCTGGTACAACCCGGGCACCGGCACCTTCGACTCCCAGGACTCGTACATCTACAGCTCCGGCGCGTCGATCCTGGCCAACCGCTACACCTACGGCGCCGGCGACCCGCTGGACTACAGCGACCCGGACGGCCACTGGCCGAGCTGCGGCTGGTGCAAGAAGGCCGTGAGCTGGACGGGCAAGAAGCTCCGCCAGGGCGCGCACTGGGTCTCCAAGACCGCCCAGTCCGTCTGGCACGGCGTGCAGTGGGCGTGGAACAACCCGATGGCGGCGTTCAAGCTGGCGCTGAGCTACGTCGGCAAGGCCGCCAACTGGGTCTACAAGAAGTCGGGTCTGAAGACGGTCGTCGACGCCACCGTCAACGCCGTCAAGTGGGTCGGCCAGAAGACGGGCTTCACCGAGTGGGCCCGTGAGAAGGCGAGACAGGCCGCCCAGGCCGCCTACCAGGCCAAGGTCTACATCACGAAGAAGGCCAGACAGGCGGCCTCCTTCGCGGCGCAGCACAACCCGATCCCGGCGATCATCGCGGCCACCAAGCCCCTGATAGCCGTGGGCAAGGCGATCGTCACGGCCGACCCGAACCTTCCGGCGATCATCGTCGGCGCGGCGGTCCAGGTCGTCGCCGATGCCGCCAAGGCCGCGGACCGCATCCGCGACGAGGTCGTCAAGCAGGTCGGCAGCGTCGTGGAGAGCGTCTCGGACGCGGTCGACTGGGGTGAGGTCTGGGACGACGTCAAGACGGTCGGCAACATCGTCGGCGACGTCACCGGCTTCAACGACATCAAGAACTGCGTCACCACGGGCGACATGGAGTCCTGCGCCTGGGCGGCGGCGACCGTGGGCGGCATCGTCCTCGGCGGCGCCGGCGCGGCGGCGGTCCGGGCGGCGAAGGCCGGACGGATGGCGGCGAAGGCGGCGAAGTACGCGGACGAGATCGCGAAGGCGGCGGAGAAGGGCAAGAAGGTCCTCAACGAGGCCGAAGAGGTGGCGGAATGCGTCTCGACCGCCAGGGACGTGGCCTCTCTCGCCAGTGCCAACAGCTTCGTACCCGGTACGGAAGTCGTGATGGCCGACGGCAGCCGCAAACCGATCGAGAAGGTCGAGGAGGGCGACGAGGTCCTCGCCACCGACCCGACGACCGGCAAGACCTCCAAGGAGAAGGTCACCGACACGATCGAGGGCAAGGGCACGAAGCACCTCGTCAGGCTCACGATCGACACGGACGGCGACAAGGGCCACGCGACCGACACCGTCACGGCGACCGAGGGCCACCCCTTCTGGGTCCCGGACCTCAAGAAGTGGCTGAAGGCCGGCGAACTGAAGCCCGGCGAATGGCTCCGCACCGGCTCCGGCACCCGCGTCAAGATCGAAGCGGTCAGCTCCTGGACCCAGCAGGCCGCGGTCTACAACCTGACGGTCGACACGGCCCACACGTACTATGTGGCGGCCGGGGCCACGCCGGTCCTCGTCCACAACTGTCCTGCAGGTGGCGATGACGCACCGGTAGAGATGATCCGGATGCGGCACTACACGAATTCGCGGGGCAAGGCGGGAATCGTTCAGAGCAAGGTCATCAGGGCGAGTGACCAGAACAAGGTCTTCCTCGTTCCGGCCAAGGGAAAGCCGATGAGCCCGCGTGACGCGGAGGCCACGCTGGGGATCGGGCGCGGCCGAGGAAATCATGTACTGGAGTTCGACGTTCCGGCCGGCCGGGTTAGTTCCAGATACAATTCGACGATGGGTATCACCGAATGGGTTGCAGATGGTGATCTTCCCGTCGAAAACATCCGCGTGAAAAGGTGACAGACGTGAATCGAAGCGTCCCGGTGGAACTGGCAGGATTCACCGAACTGTTCCGGGATCTGGAGGAGTACGTCGTGTCTCTGGATCGGGTGCTGTCACGAATTGGAGCAGGAGAAGATCCCCGCATACTCCTTGAATATGTGGTGGAGTACGGCCTCCCTGCGCGACTGGCTCGAGCCCGTGAATTTGTGGGCGACGCCTTGGAGCAGGTCATCGGAGCGGAGGCTCTGGAAGAAATCGCCGAACACATCGAGGGATACAGAGACCGAAAGTGAAGGTTTCTCGCCCTGAGCGCATGCCCGGCATCAGGAACGAGCAGGCGTTCAGGGTGCCGGCGACGCGTGCGGCCGGGCGCTCGAGGAACCGGGTGGTGTCCCTCAGGCGGTCAGACCGCCTGCGGCAAGTCGATCACTCAAGTCGCTCGCCAGGCCCGAACCCGCGCCATGCGCCCTGGCGAGCAGCGCTTCGAAGGCCCTGAGGCGGCGGAAGGTTTCCGCGTACACCCTCTGCCTCTCCAAGGGAAGCTGGAGTACCTGCAGGCGCCGGATGTCGACCCGGGAGGAACTGGAGGCGTGGGTGCCTGCCTGGCGGCCGTTGGCGGGAGCACGCAGACAGCCCGCGAGGAAGTGGGCGTCCAGCTTCTCCGAGTCCACCCGCAGGGCGTAGAGCTGGGGACCGAGTGCCACCGGAGGCCCTTCGTGCACCCACGCCTTGAAGGCCCGGATCACTCCGGCTACCACGACGTCACCCTCCTCCGCGGCGGCGTGCGCCGAGTCGGCGGAAAGGAGTCCGCCGGGGCTGCCGTCGTGCAGGAGGTCGGCAATGGTGAGGAGTGGCACGGTGGCCCCGCCGACAGGTTCCGCCGTCTCCGGAGGCTGCTGACCGGCGCGCAGTGTGAGGGCACCGGCCTTGACCAGGTCCCCGACGGTCGCCGTGGTCGCGGACGCGCCGCCCTCCACGTCGAGTTCGGAGAGGTGCTGCGCGTGATCGGCCAGATCGGTCAGCAGCGACCCGAACTCGTCCCACTTCGCGGACAGCTCCTTGCGAGAGGGTTCCGTCGCCGATGCGGTGTAGCGACCCGGGGTGACATCCACCTCGTCGTCGAGGGGGTCGAGGAGGGGGACGCGAACGGCGCCCTCCGGCGGCTCCTGGCCGGGGTGGTCGAGGGCCGCCAGTGCGGTGAGGACGAACGAGCCGAGGGCGTTCCAGTCGGGGCTCGGCTCGCGCGTTCCCGGTCGCGCGAAGCGTGTGGCGTCCACGAGGAGTGCATCCTGGCTCGGGGGAGCGGCCGACGGGCTGTCCGGCGCCGTCCGCAGGATCCACAACTGCAGTGACACGCTGTGCGGTTGGGCACTTCCCGGGGGCAGGGACACGACTGCCCGGAGTGCTCCGGTGCGCAGCAGAGAGCCGCGGATACGGCGGCCCGCCTTGCGTGACGCGACCGCGGGCGGAAGCACGACCACCGCGGCGCCGCCGGGCTTGAGGTGGGCGAGGAGGTGCTGCACCCAGGCCAGCTCGGGCTCGGTCCGCGGGGGCAGTCCATGGGTCCAGCGCTGGTCGGTGGCGAGCTCCTCGTATCCCCAGTCGCGTTCGTTGAACGTGGGTTGCACAGCGCGATGTCGGCCCTGGCTCCGGCGAAGGGATCCTCCCGCAGTGCGTCGGCCGTCGCGACCCGGGTGCGGATGTCACGGTCCTCCGCGACGAAGTCGAGCCGGGCGGACGCCAGCGCGGCCAGCGCCGGGTCCCGCTCGCAGCCGAGCAGTTCGAGCCCGGGCCCGTCGTACTCCTGCGCGGCCGCGGCGGCCAGGTGCCCTGTGCCGCACGCCGGATCGAGGAGTCAGACCGCCGTCTCCCGCACCGAGACGGACGGTCAGAGCGATCCTGCTCATCAGCGTGGCGAGGGGCGGCGGCGTGGTGCTGAGCTGCCGGACGTGCGTTTCCAGCCACCGCTGCAGCAGGAACTCGAAAGTCTCGCGCGGTCCCTCCTCCCGCCCCAGCTTCGCAGCCTCCGCCACCAGGTCACGGGCCTGGGCGGACAGTTCGTGATGAGCGATCCGCACCCTGGAGGAACGCATACGGCGGGCCGCTTCTGCCACGGCCAGGCCCGACTCGTTCCGGCTGCCCAGGACCTCGAAACGTGGCCAGAGGAGCTCCCTGCCGCCGATCTGCTGGAGCTTGCCGTTGTCCCTGAGCCACTGCTCGACCTCGGCCAGCGAGAACTGCGGGCTGACGTCGGTGCCCCCGATCCGCGTGGGGAAGGAGTCATGGCGGCGGCGCCAGTTGCTCACCGCGGCTCGCCCGACGCCGGCGATCCGGGCGATCTCGGCCAGGCTGCTGCCAGCAGCGGGCGGACCCGGCGGATGGCCGCGGAGACGGTGGAGCGATCCACCTCGAAGAGCTCGGCGAGCACCACATGCGGCAACTGATGGCGCAGATGGACCAGGGTGACCAGCAGCCGATCGAGGAAGACCAGCTTGGGCTTTCTGCCGGCACCCTCCGCCCTCCGACGCTCCCCGCCCCGGGCCTCGCGGAGCGCGGACTGCCGCGCAGCCTCCCATGCCGTGGCGAGTTCGGCGAACAACTCGCCGGAATGTGCGCGTGAGACGCCGGACAGGGCAGGATGGGAACAGGCCGTACGGGCCCAGGTCAGCTTCACAACTCGCCCAACCCGTGCGGCCCTTCTCATGTCACGGCCCGACCGGGACGATCACCATGTCCGCCGAGACCGTAAAGCTACCCGGCCTGAATGGCGTCTGCCGGGACCTCGAAGATGATCGTGAGTCCGTCGCGCTCGTCCCCCTGCTCGCCGATGCGCGTGAAGCCGAAGCCCTCGATGCACGCCAGGGAGGCGGTGTTGTCGGATCCGATCCTGGCGCGCACGGTCCTGACGTCGGGGTCGGCCGCGGCCCTGACGAGCAACGCCCTCAGCATGGCGCGGGCATAGCCCTGGCGGCGGTACCCGGGCACGACGGTATAGCCAACCTCGACCATGCCGGCCTCATCCGGCGGCCCGTGGAACCCGGCGTCGCCAACGACGACCCCGTCCGGCTCGGACACCGCGGCACGCGTGATCCAGGGCGCGGCAGAGGGGTCCTTGGCGAGCTGGTCGGCGCGGTAGCCGAAGATCCAGCGGGCTCGCTCACCGACGAAGTGTTCGTCAAGGGCGACCCCGGCCTCGGCGCTGCCGCCAGCGAGGTCACCGTCGGCAAGCGCCCGCAGTGCCTTTGCGCTGAGCTCGACGAAACGGACGCGTTTGGGGGCGGAGAGAGGTTCGTTGTTCATCGCGGTGATGCTCACCCAGAGCCGGAGAGCTGTCCACCGGTTTACGGCCTTGGCGGAATGGAGACGGCCGCACGGACGCCGCGATACCTACGCCGAGACTCATCTCGCGATCGTCTCGCTCGTCTCCGACCGATCCGCGCAGCGGGCCACCCACCGCCGGACGAGCACCGAACTCGTCCTCGTCCGCGACACCGCCTGCTGATCACCCACCAGCCCAGCACGCCCGAAGCTCAATTTCCCCCAGGCCCGTTAGACGAATACAGGCCGATGCTCCGCCGGTCAGCATCGGGTCGGACGGTGTCCGGCTTGCGGCGCTGACCGCCGCGGATCACATCCTTGCTCTCGAGATCGTCATGATGGTGGGCCGCGGCTTGCGCAATGGTGAAGCCGGGCGGTGAACGTCAACAACGTCGTGGCGGTCGACGTCTACCCGGTGCACGAGCAGATCCACTCCCACACACAAGCCGGCGAAGCTGAAGCACCGCAAGGCGGGGAGTTCCGCGAAGTTCCTCCACCGCCCTCGGTGCGGGAAGCGATGGAACGCTACGAGGAGAAGCACGGCACCACGAAAGGCCGCCTACCTGCGCGGCCCCCTTAGGTCCTTGGCCGTCCGGCCGGCCATGTGGGCGTGCGGGTCAACTGATGCCGACGATGCCGGTCAGCGGGTGGGGGAGGGACACGATGTCGCGTTCCCCCCGCCCGTCGGCCGGGCCGCCGGGCAGCGGGACGGCGCGGATGTGTCCACCGAGGTCGGACACGTAGGCGGTGCCCGCGTCGACGTCGACGGCCAGGCCGATCGTCTCGGCGAACCTGCTCGCCAGCATCTGCGGTCCACCGCCGGAGGCGCCCGACGCCGGGACCGGTGCCCGGTTGAGGGCGTTGCCAGCCCGAGGAGCGCCGCGGTCGGTTCAGTAGAGCCAGTCGCCCTCGAGGTATAGGTCGATCGGCTCGGGCAGGCCCGTCCAGAGCAGTTCGATGTCGCTGCGCCGCTCGCGGCTCTCCCCGGCGGGGAGTTCGAGGCCGGAGCGGAAGATACGGCCCTGGCCGCGCTTGGCCGGGCCCTTCTGAGTCCAGTAGAGGTGCCCGCGTACGGGGCCCACAGCCACGCCCACGCATCCCTGCGAGATGTCGCCGGCCGGGTTGACCACCAGGTCGGTCAGGCCGTTGCCGTCCGTCCGAACTCGGCTCACCCGGCAGCCCTCACGATCGCCCCAGTACAGGAGCCCGGCACCGTCCGAGGCGAGTTGCTTACCGGTGGTGATCGCTCCGGGCTCGACCACGTCCCGGCGGCCGCTGCCGTCCAGACACCGCGTGCACGCCGCCGTTGCGTCGGGAGAAGTCCTGGGCCGCTTCCCCGGAGCCCTCGGCAGGATCGTGCGTCGGTGTGCCCATGGTGGTCCAGCAGACGACAATGGCCGCGGATGCCGGATGGCCGGACCCGACGGCGCTCAGATCGAGGCGGACCTGCTCCTCGACGGCTCGGAGGCGTTCGACGCCTGGCGCCTGGGGGTCTTCGCGCGAAGCGTCGGCATGACCCCCGTTCCGCCCAGGGACGACCTGGTGCGGGCATGCCGTGACATGACGCGAGAGGGCATCCTCGACGAGCCCGAATCAGAATGGTTCCGCGTCGTCGAATGACGAGTGACGGCTGGGTGGGGATCTCATCGCGACGGGATACCCACCCAGACCGCCCGTCCTCCTCCTGAAGGCCGATCCCTCACCCTCGTACGCCGTCAGCAGAACGACCGACGCGTGGGGCCGACCTCGTGTCCACGCCCGCCGGCTGAACTCGAGCGCGCGGTACGCCTGCTGGTCGACATAGCCGGGGACATGCGGTCCGAGATGCCGCCCGAGCGGGTGGCGTTCACGCTGCTGGTACGCGGATGCAGGCTGAAGGTGGACATCGGCTCGCCCCATGCGCGTTACCGCCTGCTGGACGGCGAACCGCTGGTCGTGCTGCATCACGGGGAGCCGACGACCCTGACCGCCGACACCCCGGTGGACCGCCGGATCCCGCCCGCACCTGTGCGCCCCGAGCCGCAACAGCCGCCGGGCCGCCGCCCGGTGGGCCTGCCCGTCGAGGAGGAGGACCGGGCGGCACCACAGGAACTGCCGACGAGCGCCTGGCGCGCAGATCTCGGGTCAGAACGCGACGGGGAGGTGGCGGGGGCCGCGGAGCATGGCGTTGGTCCGGTAGGGCGGAGGGTCCTGCACCAGGGACGCGGCGCCGAGGCGGGGGATCAGCGCGCCGAGTGCGGTCTGGGCCTCGATGCGGGCGAGCGGTGCCCCGAAGCAGATGTGGACACCGCTGCAGAAGCCGAGATGCTCGTTGTCCGGGCGGGTGGGGTCGAACCGGTCCGGTTCAGGGAACCGCTTGGGGTCACGGCTGCCCGACGCCAGCGCAACGATCACGGACGCGCCCTTGGGCAGGGTCGTGCCCGCGAAGTCCACGTCGGCGAGAGGGATGCGCTCCCGCATGTGGACCGGGGGCTCGTAGCGCAGGAGTTCCTCCACCGCGCGCGGCAGCAGGCCGGGATCGTTGCGCAGCCTCTCCAGCTGGTCCGGCCGGCGCAGCAGAGTGAGGACGCCGTTGGTGATCAGGTTGACGGTGGTCTCGTGTCCGGCGATGAGCAGGAGTATGGCCGTTTCCGCGAGCTCGTCGGGGGTCAGCCGCTGGGCGGGATCGGGTTCGTTGACGAAGGCGGAGAGCAGATCGTCGGTCGGACGGCCCTGACGCTGCTGGGCGAGGCCCAGCAGGTACCCGCCCATCTCCTGCTGGGCTTGTACGGCCGCATTCTGCCGCTGCGCGGTGTCGTCGCCGGACCCGATGTCGGCGGCCGCGACGAGGACGTCCGTCCACTCCCGGAACATCGGCTCGTCCCCGCGCGGGACGCCGAGCAGCCGGCAGATGACGGTGACGGGCAGGGGATACGCGAAGTCGTCGACGATGTCGACCTGCTCGCGGTCCCGGATCGACTCGCTCAGCTCCTCGGTGATCCGGGCGATCTCGCCGCGCATCGCGTCGATCCGGCCGGGGCTGTGCGGCGGTCCGAACGGCCGCATGGCGAGCGTGCGCAGCCGGTGGTGCTCAGGGTCGTCGAGCCGCAGGAACGGCAGTCTGCGTGCCTGCTCCGACGACGCCGTGTCGAGGTTGCGCGGGTCCACACTCATCCGTGGGTTGTGCAGCAGGGCGACGATCTCGTGGTAGGTGCCGACCAGGTAGCTGCCGTCGTGCTGCGGCACCACGGGACCGGCCTCCCGCAGCTCCGCGTACAGCGGCCAGGGGTCGGGACGGTTGGCGTAGTCGGTGATCCGTTCCAGCAGGGTGTCGGCGGTCATGGCGGGGCTCCTCGTGGACGGGCGGGGCGATGGGTCACCCGGCGGGCCGCATCATGACCAGCCGGCGGTCCGGCAGGTGACCGGTGAGCGCGACGGTGGGGCCGTGGGAGAGCACGCTCGGGTCCGGCACATCGGAAGGGATCGGCACCTCGGCCGCCGGCGGACGATCGGAGGCACCGGCCACGGGCGGGAACGGTGCGGCGGTCTCGATCAGATCCTGGTAGTACTCCAGCGACTTGGCCATGTCGACGGTGACCGCGGCGGTCACGCGGCCGCGATAGCCGTAGACCACCGCAAGGCGGCGGGCCTCCAGCGAACCCTGGGCGATGACCAACTGGTCGGAGAAGGTGGGGACGCCCACGGACTTGATGTTGAGGCCGAACTGGCTCGACCAGAACGTCGGGACGGCCAGGTGCGGGCGCCGCAGCGGTTCCGGAGCGACCATGTTGTGGGCGGCCACTTCGGCCTGCTCCACCGCGTTGCGCCAGTGTTCGAGCGACAGCATCTGGTAGTCGAACAGCGGGTGCGGGAAACGCGAGACGTCACCGGCCACGAAGACGTTGTCGGTGACGAGCCCGTACATGGTGAAGGCCCGGCATCCAGCGTCGCAGGCGACCCCGCGAGGACCGGCCGCCAGCCCGGACTCCGCCAGCCATTCGACGTTGCGGACCGCGCCCATGGCGACGATGCACACGTCCGCGTCGATCCGGCTGCCGTCGGAGAGGTCCGCGCCGGTGAAGTGCCCGTTGCCGCGCAGCGCGGTGACGGTGACCCCACACCGCAGGTCCACACCGTGGTTGCGCTGCATGGCGGCGGCGAGTTTCCCCAGCGTTCCGCCGAGCGCGCCCACCAGCGGCGCGGGACCGCGTTCGGTGACCGTGACCTCCAGGCCGCGCTCCCGGCATGCCGAGGCGATCTCCGAGCCGGTGAAGCCCGCGCCGATCACCAGCACGCGGCGCGGCCCGGCGGCCAGCCGCTCGGCCAGGAGCCCTGCGTCGTCGCTCGTGCGCAGGGTGAACACCCCGTCCAGGGCCGCCTCCTGTGCATTCGGCCAGGGCCGCGCCCGTGTCCCGGTGGTGATCAGCACGCGGTCGTACGGCACCGACTCCCCGTCGGCCAGCAGCACCCGCTTCCCGGCCATGTCAAGTCCGGTGGCGCGCACGCCCAGTCGCCACTCGGCCTCCGGGTCCCGGCGCATCGGCAGGACGGTCGCGTCCGCCGGGACCTTGCCGAACAGCACCTGCTTGGACAGTGGCGGACGGTCGTACGGCGGGTGGGGCTCGTCCCCGACGACGGTCAGGGAACCGGTGAAGCCCTCCTCGCGGAGCTTCTCGGCAGCCCGCAGCCCGGCCAGCGAGGCGCCGACGATGACGATCCTGCCCTCCTGAAGGTCACCGGGCACCAGGGCTCACCCCCTCACCCAGCAGGATGGCCTGGACCGGACATGCCGCCGCGGCCTGGAGCACGCGTTCGCGCTGTTCGTCGGGAACAGCCGGGTGGTACAGCAGCGCCTCCTCGCCGTGCAGCTCGAACATCTCCGGCGCATGGAACACGCACTGCGCATAGCCCTGGCAACGGGCGAGGTCCACCAGGATCTGCATCACTGGTCACTCCCTCCGGCACACCGGCTCATCCTTCCTTTCTAGTCCAGGAGAGGTCCGGGCGCGCGCTGGGCTGTGGCCGCGTGAAGCCGCGTCTCAGCGGCTGGTCCACTGACCACTCACTGAGACGCGACCAGCGCCGCCATGGCGACAACCACGCTGGAGTGGCCGAGCGCGAACCAGAGGCCCACCGACACCGGCCGCTGCCCGTCGGCCATCAGCTTGCGGGTGGTGTTGTCGATCGCGGCGATGTGGTCGGCGTCGAAGGCGTGCCGCATGCCGAGGGGGTAGGCCGTAATCCCGAGGCCGACGCCGAACGCCTCGGTGCCAACCTCATAGTGATGTGGGATCACAAGCACGAAGAAGACCCCGCAGGCCACGACTTGCAGCGCGACAATTACGGCCAGCAGCCCGGCGGTTCGGACGGTGTCCTCGCGTCGCCAACGGTCAGGAGGGGGCGGCGGGCCCGTCGCCGGTCGACCGGGGTCGGGCCGGCTCAGCACACCACTTGATCACCGACGGAAACGGCACCGCGTTCGCCGTCCAGATGACCGACGGCAACCGCGACGACGTCACGCAGTTGCTGCCCCTGCTCGACGCGATCCCGCGCGTTCCTCAAGCTCGCCTGTTGCCTGATCGTGCTGCGCCGGATCAACGCACTGCGCAGGCAGGAGTGAGGTGTCTGCGTCAAAGGAACGTCTCGATGGCGAGAATCCCCGCGAAGCCGGCCAGCACCAGGCCGAGCAGCATCTCCGTGAGGACGTAGTGCCGATCCACCGGGTGGACCGCCTGCCGTGCCGCGCACCTCGCTCGCGGGTGCGCTGTCCATGGCCGGCCAGGAAGTGGCATTTCGCGCACGCGGCCTGGAGAGGGACGTGCGCAGGCCGACAACGGTACCTAGGGTGGGGAGTGCAGGCCTGTGACACAGCCTGGAACGAGTGACGAAGCGGGACGACGCGCGACGCGGGGCCCAGTCCGCCACAGGTCCGGCCGCGACGAGCGGCGACCGGCGCGGACAGCCCGCACGCCGTCGGGCGTTGGGGATGGACCAAGGGCGGTTCTGAACCATGAGGGATGTACATCGGCTTGAGCCCGGCGCGGCGAACCTGGCCGGCGGCACCGTGCTCGCGGCGTGGGAACGGTTCGTGCAGGGCGAGGATCAGGTTCCGGATGTCCGGCCCCTGGTGGCGATCTCCTGGCATCGCTGCCGAGAGCAATACCGGGTCGATCCTCACCTCACCGAGGCTCCGGTGGCCGTCGCGGAGCCCAGCCATACGCCCGAGCACGATGTCGTATTCGCTGAGCTGGGTTTTCGTGCTGCCTCCGTGGCACATGAAGTGGGCAACCTCGGTGGCGTCGTCACTGTCACCGATGCCACCGGCCGGATCCTGGCCGAGTGGGGTGATCAAGCCACGCTCGCCAGAGCGGGCGACTCCAATCTGGCGCCCTGGTTCTGCTGGTCCGAGTGCGGCGTCGGTACGAACGGCATGGGCACGGCGCTCGAGGCGCACGGCCCGGTACCGATCAGGGGCGCGGAGCACTGGTGCCAGACGCTCCACAACTGGGTCGGCGCGGGCATCGCGGTGCGCGACGTGGTGACCAGAGAACCGATCGCGGTCCTGAATATCTGCTGCTGGCGCAGCCGGCTTCCCGCGTCCACGGAAAGCTGGCTGGCGAACGCGGCCACCATGACCCAGTACCCGCTGAAGAGGCGCGCCCGGGACAGCGGTGCCGAATTGGTCGCGGCCTACACCCAGGCCAGGGCACGCTCCAGTGCGGCGCTCGCCGCGGTGGACGCCGCGGGCAAGGTGGTGATCGCCGACGACATGGCAAGCGTGCTCCTGGGCGTCCCGGCTTGCACCCCGGCGGTCGACCCCACGCTGCGATGGAACCCAGGACTGCCCGAACTGATCACAGCCGCCCGGTATGCCACCAGGCAGGCAGCCCACAATCCTGACTGGGTCGGCTCGACGCAGATCTTCGCCCACCTCGCCGACGAGCCGACATCGATCAGCATCCGACCCGTCTTCTCGTCCGGACACGTGATCGGGAACCTGGTCTCGTTCGGTGCCTCCGACGGGGCGCAGTTGCCCCAGGCTGAGGGGGCCGCGCACCCTCGGGCGCAGCCGCGCCGACTGGTCGCGATGCGCGACAACCGGATGGTTCTGCTGCGGCTGCCGGAAGTCTCCTTCGCCGAATCGCAGGGAAACGATGTGTGGCTCTCCACCGATCAGGGGCGATTGCGAGCCGCCTCTTTGAGTCTGGACAAGCTCGAAGGTGAGCTGGCGGATGCCGGCTTCCTGCGGGTGCACCGCCGGTATGTGGTCAACCTCAGCCGCATCCGGGAGATAGAGCGCGGGCCCAAGGGCGAGCTGTCTCTGGTCATGGACGACCGGGCGAACGAGATGGTGCCGGTTTCCCGGCGGAACGCGTCGGCCGTGCGCCGCGCGCTGGACATCTGAGCGGCCTGGCGACCGCTGTTCCCAGAAGGAAGAGTCCCGTGTGCGACAGTCCGAACGCCGTTGTCGGCGAGATGAACGTCCGGGGCGCGGGCGGCCTCGGCCTCTCAGCCTCGGCCGGGCACCGCAGTCACGCGATGGGCGGCGCGAGCACCCGCGACTGGTGGCCGAACCGGCTCAACCTGGCGATTCTCCGGAAACATCCCGCCGTGGCCGACCTCATGGGCGAGGATTTCGACTACGCCGCGGAGTTCCGGACGCTCGACCTCGACGCCCTGGCGCGGGATGTCGACGAGGTGCTGGCGACGTCGCAGGAGTGGTGGCCGGCCGACTTCGGCCACTACGGGCCGCTCATGATCCGGATGGTGTGGCACAGTGCGGGTACATACCGCATCGACGACGGCCGCGGTGGCGCGGGCGCCGGCATGCAGCGTTTCGCGCCGCTGAACAGCTGGCCGGACAATCGCAACCTCGACAAGGCGCGCCGGCTGCTCTGGCCGGTGAAGAAGAAGTACGGCCGTAAGATTTCCTGGGCGGACCTGATGATCTTCGCGGGCAACCGCGCCCTGGAGACGATGGGCTTCACGACCTTCGGCTTCGCCGGCGGCCGGGAGGACGTCTGGGAGCCCGACGAGGACGTCTACTGGGGTCCCGAGCGCGCCTGGCTCGGCGACGAACGCCACAGCGGCGTCCGGGAGCTGGAGAACCCTCTGGCCGCGGTCCAGATGGGCCTCATCTACGTCAACCCGGAGGGGCCGAACACCGTCCCGGACCCGGTCACCGCCGCCCGGGACATCCGCGAGACGTTCCGGCGCATGGGGATGAACGACGAGGAGACCGTCGCGCTCATCGCGGGCGGCCACACATTCGGCAAGACCCACGGCGCGGCCGACCCGGACGCCCACCTCGGCCCCGAACCCGAGGGCGCCCCCCTTGAGGAGCAGGGCTTGGGCTGGAAGAGCAGCTACGGCACCGGAAAGGGCACGGACGCCATCACCAGCGGGCTCGAGGGTACGTGGACACCCACCCCGACGAGATGGGACAACAGCTTCTTCGAGACCCTGTTCGGCTACGAGTGGGACCTGGAGCTGAGCCCCGCCGGTCTGTGGCAGTGGATCCCCCGCGACGGCGGCGGGGCCGGCACCGTGCCGGACGCCCATGACCCATCGACGACACACGCCCCGACGATTCTGACGACGGACCTCGCGCTGCGGTTGGACCCGGTCTACGAGTCGATCTCGCGACGCTTCCTGGAGAACCCGGACCACCTCGCGGATGTGTTCGCCCGGGCGTGGTTCAAGCTGACGCACCTCGACATGGGCCCGATCCAGCGCTACCTCGGACCGCTGGTCCCGAGGGAGACGCTGATCTGGCAGGACCCGGTCCCCGCCGTGGACCACGAGCTCGTCGGGGCGGCTGACGTCGCCGCGCTCAAGAGGCAGGTCCTCGCCTCCGGGCCTGTCCGTCTCCCAGCTCGTCTCGACCGCGTGGGCGTCGGCCTCGACGTTCCGCATCAGCGACAGGCGTGGCGGAGCGAACGGCGCGCGCATCCGCCTCGAGCCGCAGCGGGGCTGGGAGGTCAACGACCCCGACACGCTGGCACAAGTGCTGCACATCCTGGAGGGGATCCAGGAGTCCTTCAACAGCTCCGGGACCGGGGACAAGAAGATCTCGCTGGCCGACCTCATCGTGCTCGGCGGAGCCGCCGCCGTCGAGCAGGCCGCCGAGACTGCCGGCCACGACGTCCAGGTCCCCTTCAGCCCGGGACGCACGGACGCCACGCAGGAGTGGACCGATGCGGAGTCCTTCGCCCCGCTCGAGCCGACCGCGGACGGGTTCCGCAACTACCGCGGCAAGGGAAACCGGCTGCCGTCGGAGCACCTGCTCGTGGACCGCGCGAACCTGCTGAACCTGAGCGCGCCCGAGATGACCGTCCTCGTGGGCGGCCTGCGGGTGCTGGGCGCCAACTACCAGCAGTCGCCGCTGGGCGTCTTCACCTCGGCGCCCGGGTCGCTGACCAACGACTTCTTCGTGAATCTGCTCGCCACGGGCACGGAATGGAAGCCGACATCCGCGACCGCGGAAACCTTCGAGGGCCGCGACCGCGCTACCGGCGAGGTCAAGTGGACCGGTAGCCGCGTCGACCTCGTCTTCGGCTCGAACTCCGAGCTGCGTGCCATCGCTGAGGTCTACGCGAGCGACGACGCACGGGAGAAGTTCGTGCAGGACTTCGCTGCCGCGTGGGCCAAGGTCATGAACCTCGACCGGTACGACCTCGCTCGATGCGGTCCGGCTTCTCCCAACGGTGGCACATCGGGGTGCGAACGGTAGCCGGTCGCGGACGAACGGCATGAGCAGCCCGGACTGGCGCTCGCGTTTGGCGGTGTGATTCATCCGGCGTAGCGTGTTTATTGAATACCAAATTCTCTCCCTTTTCGGCGTGATTCATTCGACGCAAGAAATGCCAAAGTTGATTCGGAGAACATTTCTTCCGAAAAACAGGGATTCGGGATGAGGAGAGTGAAGCCCCGATGACGACCGCGCAGCAGCGGTCCGACCTGCTGGACAAGATCGGGTTGGACGCACAGAACAAGGCAGCGCTCGGGCAAGTGCTGGGAACCGGACGCATTGGACAGGCCACTGAGAAATCGGATGGCCACATGGAGGCCACCATTCGCATCCACCCGGATGAGCTGGCCTGGGATCCCGACATTCTGGTCATGCCCCATGGAGGCGATATCGAGCTCGAGATCATCAATGACGACATGAACACGCACTGCGCGCTCCTGCCGAGCAATGGCGACCGGAAGTTCATCTGGCTCGTGAACCACTCGCGCGGACACGCGACCCTCAACCTCGACGGGCCGGGCTACTACTGGTTCAGCTCGCCCACGGGCAATGACGAGGGCAGGGGGCTGACCGGCGCCATCGTCGTCCTGGGAGACGCTCCGCCGGAGGCTCGCCTCGACCGTCCCGAACAGCCGCGGCCGTAGCAGGAAGCAGGAGGTGGAGGAAATGACCGTCGACTACGTGGACGCGGGCGTGGCTGTCGATCAGGGAAGCCTGAGCGGCAAGATCGCGGGCGGGGATGTCGCGCCGCCGGTAGTGGCCGGAGTCACCTACGAACGCATCCTCAATGCCCGCGAGGAACCCCAGAACTGGCTCACCTACTACGGCGCCTACAACGGGCAGCGGTACAGCCCCCTGGATCAGATCAACACGGAGAACGTCAAGCGCATGGTCCCGGCATGGGTCTTCCAGGCCGGCACGACCGGCCTGATCGCGGGCGCGTCGACCTACTCGTTCGAGGCCACCCCGATCGTTGTCGACGGGGTCATGTTCCTCTCCGGCTGGGACGGCTGGGTCTGGGCCCTTGACGCCAAGACGGGCGTGGAGATCTGGCGGTACAAGCATGCGGTCCCCTTCGACGTCTCCTTGTGCTGCGGGAACGTGAACCGAGGGGTCGCCGTGGCTCGGGGGAAGGTCTTCTTCGTCACGGCGAATGCTCGTGTGCTCGCACTCGACGCCACCACCGGCAAGAGGGTCTGGGACAAGACCTACGGTGACGTCCGGGCCGGGGAGAGCGCCACGCTCGCCCCGCTGATCGTGAAGAACATGGTCATCGTCGGGAGTTCCGGCGGCGAGTTCGGCGTACGCGGCCACCTCGACGCGTTCGACCTCGAGACCGGCGAGCACCAGTGGCGCTGCTACACGGTGCCGAAGCCCGGGGAGCCGGGATCGGAGACCTGGCCCGCCGAAGGCGAGGCCTGGGCACGGGGTGGGGCGAACTGCTGGGTCACCGGCACCTTCGACCCGGAGACGAACCTGCTGTACGTCGGCACCGGCAACCCGGCACCCGACTTCGACGGAGAGGTACGCGAGGGCGACAACCTCTTCACCGACTGCGTGATCGCCGTCGACGTCGACAGCGGTCAGATCCGCTGGCACTACCAGTGCACCCCGCACGACGTGTGGGACTACGACAGCATCGCCGAGTGCATCCTGTTCGAGCAGGACGGGCGCAAACTGCTCGGGCACTTCGACAAGAACGGCTACTTCTTCGTCCTCGACCGCACGAACGGCGAGAGGGTCGGGATCACCCCCTTCGTGGACCGCATCACATGGGGAGCGATCACGAGGAACGGCGAGGTGACGGCGAAGGTGTACCCGGACAAGGAGGGAGAACCGGTCCACTTCTACCCGGGTCCGGCCGGCGCCAAGGAATGGACCCATGCGGCCTACAGCCCGAAGACCGGGCTCTTCTACGTCCCGGTCCAGGACACCGGCGCCACGGCCACCCGGCGACGCCGGGAGTTCAAGGAGAGCATTCCGTACTGGGGTGCGGGCGTTCAGGTGGACATCGAGGACATGGCGGGGTCCATCAGCGCGTTCGACGCCACTGGCGAGGAGAAGTGGCGCTGGCGCAACGAACTCCCGATGTGCGCCTCGGTGCTGGCCACCGGCGGTGACCTGGTGTTCGCCGGTGAGCCCTCCGGGGAGTTCAACGCACTCGACGCCCGCACCGGGGAGCAGCTGTGGCAGTTCCAGTGCGGAAGCGGCCACCACAGCAGCCCGAGCACCTACATGGTCGACGGCAGGCAGTACGTCGCCGTGCCGGTCGGTTGGGGCGCATGGGCCGAGGGGTTCCTCCCCGGCATGCTCGGCGCGGGGCACGGAAGCGCCCTGCTCGTCTTCGCTCTCCCGGAACCGTCATAGCGCGTTGACCGGAGCCTGTCGCATCCGCCAGAGAGGAGGTGACTCCATGGAGACTCAGCTCGCTGTGTGGGAGACACCCGAGTTCGACGAGATCGCAGTCGCGGCCGAGGTGACCATGTACCTCGCTCAGTTGGAGGACCTGGAGGACTAGCGGAGGTGGGAGGGCGCCGGACCTGGTCCGGCGCCCTCCGACGGTTCGAGACGGCCGCGGACGGCCGCGCCGACGACGGACCTGGATCCTCACGGACCTGGATCCTCACGGACCCGGATCCTCGATGAACGGAAGTGCCAGCGTGTTGCTGCGAGTGCTGGGCTCGGCGGCGGGGGGTGGCTCCCCGCAGTGGAACTGCGGCTGCCCGGTGTGCGCCGCGGTCCGCTCCGGGGCCGGCCTCGCGCGCACCCAGTCGTCGGTCGCGGTCAGTGCCGACCGACGACGGTGGTTCCTCATCAACGCCTCGCCCGACGTACGCGCCCAGATCGAGGTCTTTCCAGACCTGCACCCGCGCGACGACCGGACGACGCCGTTGGAGGCGGTGCTGCTCACCGACGCCGAGCTGGACCACACGCTGGGCCTGCTGCTGTTGCGCGAGGCCCGCGCCCTGCGGCTGTACGCCACTCAGGCGGTGCGCAAGACCCTGTTCGACGGCTCGGGGATTCTGCGTACGCTCGAGCGCTACTGCCCGGTCGAGTGGCGTGCGGTGATCCCCGGCGCCGACCTCGCCCTGGCGGAGGGTCTGTCCTGCCGGGCTTTCGACGTGCCCACCGTCAAGCGCGACCGGTTCGCAACCGGGGTGGACCACGGCCGCGTCGTGGGCTATCGGCTGGCCGACGAGCGCAGCGGCGGGACTCTGGTGTACCTGCCAGGGGTGCAATCGCTGACACCGGCGCTGCACGTGGAGATCGAGGGCTGCGATTGCTTGCTGATCGACGGGACCTGCTGGCGTGACGACGAGCTGGTACGGCTCGGCCTGGCCGGCAAGACGTCCCGGGAGATGGGCCACCTGCCCATCGACGGCCCGGACGGCAGCCTGGCGCAGCTCCCGTCGCTGGGCGTGGGGCGGACGATCTTCGTACACATGAACAACACCAACCCGATCCTCCTGGAGGGCGCGCCCGAGCGGCGTAACGTGGAGGAGAGCGGCATGGAAGTGGCCATGGACGGCCTCGAGGTCCAGGTTTAGAGCCGTGACGAAAACGACCACCACAACCGGCGCCGACGGCTTCGTCGAGATCTTGCGGGCCCACTCGCGGCGCTACCACGACCAGCACCCGTTCCACGTCCGGATGAACGCGGGCCGACTCAGCCGCCGGCAGATCCGGGGCTGGGTGGCCAATCGCTTCTACTACCAGGAGAACATCCCCCGCAAGGACGCCGCGATCCTTTCCAACTGCCCCGACCTCGAGGTCCGCCGCCGCTGGATCCGACGGATCATCGACCACGACGGCAGCGCCGGCGGCGAGGGCGGCATCGAGGCGTGGCTGCGCCTGGGCGAGGCCGCCGGGCTGACCCGCGAGCAGGTGCAGGACCACCGGCACCTGGTACCCGGGGTGCGGTTCGCCGTCGACGCCTACGTGAACTTCGCCCGGACCCGGCCGTGGGTGGAGGCGGTGGCGTCCTCGCTCACCGAGCTGTTCGCGCCCGACCTGATGGCCGCGCGGCTGGCCGCGTTCGAGCGGTGGTACCCGTGGATCGACCCCGAGGGCCTTGTCTACTTCCGTGCCCGCCTGGAGCAGGCTCCCCGTGACTGCGAGCACGCCTTGGAGGTGGTCACCGCGCACTGCCTCTCCGCCGAGTCCCAGGCGCGCGCCGTCGACGCGCTGTCGTTCAAGTGCGACGTCCTGTGGAGCCTGATGGACGCCATCGACCAGGCCTACCCGGAGTGACCACCATGCACGCGACCCATACCGGAACGAACCATACCGGAACGACCCAGACCGGAACGACCCGGACCAGAACCAGGACCCGACCCGGCGTCGGCGTGTCCGGCTCGGACCGGCCCAGGCTTGCGCGCCATGTCCGGCTGACCTTCTGCCGGACCAGGCAGCGCAAGGTCCTGCTGCACCCCGAGACGGTGGTGGTGCTGAACGGCAGCGGCGCGGCCGTCCTCGAGCTGTGCGACGGGCGGCACACCGTGGCCGAGATCGTGACCGAGCTCGGCGCCCGCTACCAGACCGTCCCCGAGGACGAGGTGCGGCAGTTCTTGGACCGGCTCGTCGCCCGGCGCTGGCTGGAGCTCAGCGATGGATAGCCCGTACGGCCTGCTCGCCGAGCTCACCTACCGCTGCCCGCTGGCCTGCCCGTACTGCTCCAACCCGCTCAACATGGCCGGATACCAGGACGAGCTGGCCACCGACGAGTGGCGGCGGGTGCTGGTCGAGGCCAGTGACCTGGGGGTTCTGCAGTGCCACCTGTCCGGCGGGGAACCGCTGCTGCGGCGCGACCTGGTGGAGATCGTGGCGGACGCCCACGACCTGGGCCTCTACACCAACCTCATCACCAGCGCCCTCGGGCTCTCGCGTCCGAGGGCCGAGCAGCTGCGGGCCGTCGGCCTGGACCACGTGCAGATCAGCATCCAGGCCGACGAACCGACCGTGTGCGACCGGATCGCGGGGACCCCGTCCTTCCAACGCAAGATCGAGGCGATGGGCGTGGTCAAGGAGCTGGGCTGGCCGCTCACCATGAACGTCGTGCTGCACCGGCTCAACATCGACCGCGTCGCCGAGGTGATCGGGCTGGCCGAGGAGGTGGGCGCCGACCGGCTGGAGCTGGCCAACACCCAGTACTACGGCTGGGCCTGGCGAAACCGTGACGCGCTGCTGCCGAGCCGGGCCCAGCTCGAGGCGGCCGAGGTCGTCGTGCGGGCCGCCCGCGAGCGGCTGCGGGACCGCATGGACGTCATCTACGTCATCCCCGATTACTACAGCCGCTACCCGAAGCCCTGCATGGGCGGCTGGGCCTCCCGACAACTGACCGTGACGCCGAACGGCGACGTTCTGCCCTGCCCGGCCGCCCAGTCCCTGCCGTTGCCGCGGGCCAGCGTGCGGGAGGACTCGCTGCGGTGGATCTGGGCCGAGTCCCCGGTGATGACCGCGTTCCGGGGGACCGACTGGATGCCGGAGCCCTGCCGGAGCTGCTTCCGGCGAGAGGTGGACTTCGGCGGGTGCCGCTGCCAGGCGTTCCTGCTCACCGGCGACGCCGCCCGCACCGACCCGGTCTGCTACCTGTCGCCCGACCACGACCTGGTCGCCCAGGCCGTCGAGGCCGCCAACGCCGACTCGCGGGACGACGATCTTCCGCTGGTCCCCCGCGCGCACCGCCCCGGTCGGCTCAGCCACCGGACCACAACGGCAGCGCCGCAGCGGCGATGATCAAGGTGACCCCGCTCAGCAGGTCCGAGCGGATCCGGATGAGACGCGCCGCGGCACGTCCGAGCTGCAGCCCGACCAGCGACAACGCCGCCGTCATGACACCGAAGACGGCGGCCGAGAACCACGGCGAGAGCCCAAGGACCCCCAGGCTCGCCCCAGCGAACAAGTTGTCCAGGCTCAGCGTCAACGGGATGCCGAACAACGCCCACGGGTGGTCCAACTCGTCCGGCTCGGGGTTCCGAAGGGCCGAGATGACGAGGTAGAGACCATACCCGCCAAGCGCGGCGGCGCCCACCACATCGGCGACGTCCCCGACGGACTCCCCGATCTGGTGACCGATCAACAGCCCGACCAGGGGCATAATCGCGTCCATCAGCCCGAAGGTCAGCGCCACCTGCACCGCGCGCTTCAAACCGAATGGGACCGTGCCGAGCGCGATCGATACCCGGAAATTGTCGAGACTGAGTACAAAACCCAGGACCAGTATTTCCCAGATCATGGCGATGCCCGATGGCGACCGGCGTCGGCGAAAACGACTCTGCCTCGGCTTGAATCCATAATTCTACATAGTATCTCAGATGGTTCGCGGAATAAACCCGGCAAGCCGCTTTCCGGAAGATTTCCCGCTCCCATGAGGGCTCGCTGATTGAACCTGCGCGCCTCATTTCGACCATCTCGTAGGTGGCGTTATCCGGGCCACACAATTGCCGCTCTCTCCCGTCTGCCGAGGGCCGCCGGCTTCCTCGGCCCGTCGGTGTGCTGTCCTTGTGCGGAGGGCCGAAGGTGGGCATGCCGAGAGCGGCGCGGGATGGAGCGGTGCGGCAGGCCGCTGCCCGTCGACGTCGGCGTACGACGAAGATCCCGGCGACCGCTGCCACTGCCAGCACCGCGAGGGCGGGTATCCGCATCGCACCGATCGCAGAGACGGCCCCGACGCCGCCGATCACGGCCAGGATCGGGCCGGACGACTATCTGCTGCGCGGTCCAAGCGGTTACCACACGCAGCTGATGGAACGCCGCCGTGTGCAGAGGCTCCTCAAGAACCTCTCGGCGGAGGACGGTGTCGACATGTACAGCTTCCGGCACTACTTCGCCTCGAACGCGCTTGGGAACGGGATTCCGATCACCGGCGTGGCGGAATGGATGGGCCACAAGTCCATGGGGAGGAGCGGTCCGGGGTGCTAGGCGTTGCTCCACCCGGTTGTGCTGGAATACGAGTCCAGCAGGTCCACCACGAAGACCAGGGTCGAGCCCGCCGGGATCAACGGCGAGGGCGACTGATTGCCGTAGCCGAGACGCGGGGGAACGATGATCTCGCGGCGACCGCCGACCTTCATCCCCCTCACCCCCCGGTCCCAGCCCTTGATGACCTTGCCACTGCCCAGGGCGAACTTGAACGGCTGGCCCCGGTCCCAGGAGGCATCGAACTCCTTCCCGGACTCGAAGGTCACCCCGACATAGTGGACCCTGACCACCATGCCCGGCTTTACCTCAGCCCCGTCCCCGACGATCAGGTCCCGGATGGTCAGCTCGGTAGGAGCGTCACCCTCCGGAACGTCGACCTCGGGCTTCGTCAGTTCACTCATTGCAGCCTCATCACTCTCCGTCGGAAGCCAGCAGATCACGCTACCGAGAATGCCGGTCCCCGGAGCACACCAGATCCAGCGACAACACGTGATGATCTTTCGCACAGCCGATGTACGCCAGCGGCACGCGTCGCCGCCGGCATCGGGTGACGGCACGAAGTCGTCAAAGACGGTGTGGACAACGGCGATGCCTCGGTCTCGACCCAGTGGGCACCGGAACGCTGCAGAAAATGGGTGAAAGTGGCGCACGGAGCGATCTACGATGATTCGCCATGGGCGCCCCCGCTTGACCGACCCGTGCGTGGGCGGCTTTTCGTGTGGCGTCCGTTCGGTGTTCACTCCGGAAGAACTCGGTCACCGAGCGTGGCCACCACTCGGAGAGCGACCTCGAGGGGCATCTTGCGTTCGTCGAGCGGCTGCGGCAGCGATTCCTCGACCTGCTGCATTCGATAGAGCACCGTGTTCTTGTGCACGCTCAGTGATTCGGCGGCCTTGGCCCGCGGCGATGTCGGCGGCCAGACAGCTGACGAGTTCGACATCGCGGTGCAGGGTGACCGGCGCGGCGTCGGTCTCCGCGGCGATCCGGTAGGCCCGCAGGGTCTCCTGGTGGCTGACGCGGAATCCGTCCACTCCGGTCGCGGGGACCCCTCGAACGCCGCCGCCGCGTCACGCAGGGCCTCGGCCAAAGCCGCGGGAAGTGCGGTCCCGGTGCGCCCGGGCGGTAGGTGACCGAGCGGAGGGTGCCGGTGTGGCGGAAGACGCCATGCCGTTGGTACAGCGGCCAGGAGACCGGCGACGTGCGGGGCGATCATACCCGACCCCGTGGGCGTGCCCTCCCGTTCGTTGCTGCCGGAAGGTGGCGTGAGCGTGTCCCGAAGAGGTTGAGACGTTCTCCGTGTCCGCAATGCAAGACCTGCCCGGGAAGTTCTTGACCAGCCTGGTGGACATCTGCTGAACTCCCGAACCATGAACCCGCGCGTGGACCTGACCCGGCGGCGCCACATCGATCTGGCGCACGTCTCCAGCGCGTTTTGTTGTCGCTGACCCGGGAAGTGCTCCCCGGCGGCGGCCGGTGTGCGTCCATGGCGCGTGCCTGGCAGCGGCGGTGCGAAGCCGCCCACACTGCGATGCCTCCCCGCGGGATCGTCGTCTCCACCTCCTGAGGGCTCCCCGTCTCCTCTCCTTCTCGTGTGAGCCGGGTACCTGTTCGCCACGCCGACGCGGTCGCTGAGAACGCGGCTGTAGCGGTCCCGCGGCCACGTGTTCTTCTCTCCGGTCCGCCCAGCGCCGCGTTCCGCGTGTGGCCGATCAGTCCTGTGCAGTACCAGCCCATTTACCCAACGCCCGATCTCCAGCACCCCTTGGCGTGCCCCATCTGTCCGGGAGGGACCCCCTCATGCCTCCGTCCATCCGCAAACTCACTGGCCGCATCGGCGCGGTCGTCGAGGGCGTCGACCTCGCCGCGCCGCCCGACCCCCTGACGGTCACGGCGCTCCGTGACGCCCTCAACGAGCACAAGGCGATCGTGTTCGACGAGGTGAACCTCGACAATGCCGGTCAGGAGCGTGTGGCCGGGTGGTTCGGAGACCTCACCACCGCTCACCCGAACGTGCCGGCCGTCGACGGTACGACGAACGTGCTCGCCGTCGACAGTGAGACGTCCAAGGCCAACGAGTGGCACACAGACGTCTCCTTCGTGGTCAACCCGCCGCAGGCCACCACGCTGCGGTCGGTCGTGACCACGCCGTACGGCGGCGAGACGCTCATCGCGAACGCCGCCGCGGCCTACCGCGATCTGCCCGAACCGCTGCGGGCCCTCGCGGACTCGCTGCGCGTCGTGCACACCAACCAGTACGACTACGCCCGCCCTTCGGCCACGACGGCGCAGCGGCAGGAGTACGACCGCGCCTTCGTCTCGACGCCCTACGAGGCTGAGCATCCGGTAGTGCGGCTGCATCCGCTGACCGGCGAACGCGGACTGTTCATCGGCGGGTTCGCCAAGCGCATCGTCGGCCTGTCGGGCAGCGAGTCGGCCGATCTGCTGCGCATCCTCCAGTCGTACGTGACGCGTCCGGAGAACATCCTGCGCTGGACCTGGGCGCCCAACCAGCTGCTGATCTTCGACAACCGGATCACCCAGCACTACGGGGTGGACAACTACGACGACCACCCGCGCCGCCTCAACCGGGTGACGATCGCCGGAGACGTTCCGGTCGGCGTCGACGGACGCCACAGCGAGCAACTCGTCGGCGACGCCTCGCACTACAGCAGCGTGCTGGAGGTGGCGGCATGACCGAGCTCAGCCTCAAGGCGCCCGCGGTCACCGAGAGCCCGGACACCGAGACGCCGAGCGCGCGGGAACGCGAGGTGTTCCTGCCGCGCGACGCCCGCCGTCGAACGCCGCTCACCATACTCCGCGAGCGCCTGCGCTGGCCGCTGGGCATCTACACGACTCCCGTCGTGATCCTCATCGCCTGGGAGGTGCTCGCCCGGGCCGGAGTGCCGGCGAAGACCTACGCGCCGGCACCGAGCTCCATCGTGAAGTCCGCCGCCGATCTGTGGCAGCAAGGTGTGCTCGGGCCGGACCTGGCCATCTCGCTGCAGCGAGCCGGCATCGGTCTCGCGATCGGGCTGACGGTGGGCATCGTCACCGGGGTGCTCGGCGGACTGCTGCGCAGCGGTGAGTACCTGTTCAACGGTGTCGTGCAGGTGCTCAACACGATTCCGCTGCTGGCGGTGCTGCCGCTGATGATCGTGTGGTTCGGCATCGACGAACTCACGAAGGTGCTGCTGATCTCCTTCGGCGCCGGCGTCCCGATGTATCTCAACCTGTTCGCCGCGATCAGGGGCGTCGACCAGCGCCTGATCGAGATGGCACGCACGACGGGCGCGAGCACCTGGCGCCTGGTGACGCGGGTGCTGGTGCCCGGAGCCCTGCCGGGGTTCCTGGTCGGACTCCGTTTCTCCCTCGCATACAGCGTCCTGGGCCTCGTCGCCGCCGAAACGGTCAACGCCGACAAGGGACTCGGCTTCCTCATCACTCAGGGGCAGACCTATCTCCAGACCAACCAGGTCTTCGTGGGGCTGGTGATCTACTCGCTGCTCGGTCTGCTCGCCGACCAGTTCGTCCGGGCTCTCGAGCGGGTGCTGCTGCGGTGGCGACCCAGTTATGAGGCGTCATGAGCAGCACAGTCGCGACCGAGCCCCGTCGGCAGACCGGGGTCGCCGTCGAGCAGGTGGTCCGTCAGTTCGGTGACCGGGTGGTGCTCGACCACCTCGACCTCACCATCGCCGACGGGGAGTTGGTGATCCTGCTCGGCCCGTCGGGCTGCGGCAAGAGCACCCTTCTGCGGCTGCTCGCCGGACTGGACCGTCCCGACGGAGGGCGCGTGGAGGTCCCCGCACGGCGTGCGATCGTCTTCCAGGCCGACCGGCTGCTGCCGTGGCAGCGGGTCCTGCGCAACGTCACGCTCGGCCTGCACGGACCCGAGGCGGAACAGCGGGCCCGCGACGTGCTCGCCGAGGTCGGACTCTCGGGCCGTGAGAAGGCATGGCCCAAGGAGCTCTCCGGCGGCGAGGCCCAGCGGGTGTCGCTCGCGCGGGCACTGGTCTCGGAACCGGAACTCGTCCTGCTCGACGAGCCGTTCGCGGCCCTCGACGCCATCACACGGCTGCGCATGCACGACCTCGTACGAGCGCTGCGGACCAAGCACCACGCCGCCATGCTGCTCGTCACCCACGACGTCGACGAGGCGATCGCCCTGGCGGACCGCATCGTCGTCATGAGCAACGGCCGCATCGGCACCTCGCACGACGTGCACCTCTCTGCCGCAGACCGTGAGGCGAGCGTCGCACGCGAGGAACTCCGCGCCCGGCTCCTGGCAGACCTCGGCCTCGCCGGCCAGCACTGACTTCCCCGAATACCCTCACCCAGCACAGAAAGCACGACAACCATGCGAACGAGAACCACCAGACTCATCGGCGCCGTCGGCTCGCTCGCCCTGGCGGGCACCCTGGTCGCCTGCGGATCGTCGTCGTCGGACACCGACGCGCCGCTGAGCAACGCCGCCGACACGAGTGACGCCAAGCACCCCGAGTGGAGCAAGTACACCTTCACCATCGGCGACAACGGCGGTGATGGCAGCCAGGAGCTGGCGAAGATCACCGGCGTGTTCGACAACGCGCCGTACAAGGTGAAGTTCGCCCGGTTCACCTACGGCCCACCGCTCGTGCAGGCCGCGGCCTCGGGCGACATCGACCTCGGCAGCGTCGGCGACGTGCCACCGATCACGGGTGCCGCGAAGGAGTACGGCTTCAAGGTCGTCGCCGTCAACCGCTCGCTCAGGCCCGACCAGGCGGGGGAGAACATCATCGTGCCGAAGGGCTCGAAGCTGAAGACGGCAGCCGACCTCAAGGGCAAGAAGATCGCTGTTCCGCAGGGCAGTTCGGCCCACGGTCTGGCCCTGAACGCGCTGAAGAGCGCCGGCCTCACCCCCAAGGACGTGAAGCTGACCTTCCTCGACCCGGCAGCCGGCGCGACGGCGTTCAACACAGGCAAGGTGGACGCCTGGTCGATCTGGAACCCCCAGTCCGCGATCGCGGTCAAGAACGGGGCGCGGATCCTGGTGAAGGGTCTCCCGCCGATCGACCAGACGAGCAGCTACTATGTCGCCAGTGACACGTCGCTGAAGGACAAGACCAAACGCGCTGCTCTCACGGACGTCCTGAAGAGGCTTTCGCGAGAGTTCGCCTGGGCCGTCAAGAATCCTGACAAGTACGCGCAGGCGCTCTCGAAGGAGCAGGGCATCCCGCTGGACGACGCCAAGGCGTCCCTGGCCGCCTACTCGAACCGGGTGACCCCGGTGGAGCAGTCGGACGTCGAGCTGGAGCAGAAGCTCGCCGACGCCTTCCTGGAGGCGGGCCAGATCACCAAGAAGGTCGACGTCAAGTCGATCACCGACAACCTCCTCCCGGCCGGCTACGACAGCTCCAAGCTGAAGGTCACCTCATGAGCGCGAGGCGGCGGCTCCACCTCAACGCCTTCCTCATGGAGGCGGGCCACCACGAGGCGGCGTGGCGGCTCCCGGACAGCAACCCCCGGGCGGACTTCGACCTGCGGCACTGGATCGAACTGGCGCAGCTGGCCGAGAGCGCCAAGTTCGACTCGCTGTTCCTCGCGGACGGCCCGGCCCTCATCGGAACCGGCGAGTTCCGGCCGCCGGGCCAGCTCGAACCGCTGACCCTGCTGACCGCGCTGTCCCAGGCGACCAGCAGGATCGGCCTCATCGCGACCGTGTCGTCGACCTACAACGAGCCCTACAACCTCGCCCGTCGGCTCGCGTCCGTCGACCACGTCAGCGGCGGACGCGCCGGCTGGAACATCGTCACCTCCGCCGGAGCCGACGAGGCCGCCAACTTCGGCCTCGACGACCGTCCCGGCCACGCCGAACGCTACGCCCGCGCCGACGAGTTCCTGAAGGTCGCCAAGGCGCTGTGGGACAGCTGGGACGCCGATGCCGTCCTCGCGGACAGGGCCACCGGACGCTACGCCGACCCCGCGCGTCTGCACCGCCTCGACCACCGGGGCCGGTACTTCAAGGTGGCCGGCCCCCTCAATGTCGAGCGTCCCCCGCAGGGCTACCCGCTCCTCGTCCAGGCCGGCTCCTCGGAGGACGGCAAGGACTTCGCGGCCCGCCACGCAGAGGCGATCTTCACCGCGCACACGACGTACGAGCGCGCGGCCGCCTTCTACGCCGACATCAAGGTGCGGACCCGGGCAGCGGGCCGCGACCCGAACGGAGTGATCGTCTTGCCCGGGATCGTCCCGTACATCGGGTCGACCGAGGAGGAGGCCCGGGCGCTCGCGCGGCAGTTCGACGAGCTGCGCATTCCGGAGTACGGGCTGCGCCAGTTGGCCGCCGTGTTCGAGACCGAGCCATCGGTCTTCGCACTCGACGAGCCGCTGCCGGACTTCGTCCTCGCCAAGCCGAAGCTGGAGGGCTCGCAGAGCCGTTCCGACCTGATCATCGATCTCGCGGTGCGTGAGCGGCTGACGGTCCGGCAGATCATCTCCCGGCTCGGCGGCGGGCGCGGCCACTTCGAGTTCGTCGGCACGCCCGAGCAGATCGCGGACACGATCATCGCCTGGTTCGAGGGCGGTGCTGCGGACGGGTTCAACATCATGGCGCCCGCCCTGCCGTCCGGCCTCGCGGCCTTCGTGGAGCATGTGCTGCCGATCCTGCGGGGCAAGGGCCTGTTCCGCGAGGAGTACGAGGGTACGACCCTGCGCGAGCACTACGGGCTCCCGGTCCCGGCGAACCAGTTCCATGGCTGAACCGCTTTCCGTGGGCGGTCCGCTCGCGACTCCCGCCGCTTCCACTTCCCGGAGCGGCGGGAGTCCGCCCGCACGGCGGGTCGAGGGCCTTCGCAAGACCTACGAAGACGGCTTCACCGCGGTGGCCGGGCTCGACCTGGAGATACCGGACGGCGCCTTCTTCGGGCTGCTCGGCCCGAACGGCGCCGGGAAGACCACACTGATCGCCGGATACCACGGCATCGGCCGGAAGGCGGCCGCCCGGCGAGCTGACGAACTGCTCGCCTTGTTCCGCCTTGACGACAAGGCCGGCGCACGCCGCCCGCGCCGCCCCCAGGGCTGCGCACAGCCGTACGCGAGCCTGCTGACCCTGCTCGTCGCCGATCGTGCCGTCGATCTGCTCCGCGTGAACAGCGCACTGTGTACCGCACCGGGCGGCCGCGCCCGGTGTCGAGGCTGACACCTCCCCGCAGCCCTCGCATTCCCTGACGAACACCGCGCCCGCGGTGTGCCGTTGCCCTCCCCGCCCCCGGTACCTCGCCGTCGTGTGCGCCGTTGCATGCCGCCGTGCTTCCGGGGTGTTCCCACCCAGCCGGAGCCCACCATGAGTGAACCCCCTGGTGCCACCGTTACCCTCGCCGAGGCGCCGACCGCCGAGGAATCGTCAAAAGCCCTCACCGCTCAGCGTGTTCTTCCGCTGCGGCGGCCAGGCCGCTGGATCCTCACCGCGGTCGTGCTCGTCCTGGTCGCCCAGTTCGTGCACGGACTGGTGACCAACCCCTTCTACCAGTGGGGCCGCTGGAGCTACTGGTTCCTGCGCCCCACCATCCTCGACGGCCTGCTGATCACCCTCGAAGTCACCGCCTACAGTGCGGTGCTGGGCCTTGTCGGCGGCATCGTGCTCGCACTGGGCCGGCTCTCGAAGAGCCCGGTGCTGCGCGCGGTCAGCTGGACCTACGTCTGGGCGCTGCGCTCCATCCCGCTCATCGTGGTGCTGATCTTCCTCTACAACTTCAGTGCCCTGTACAAGACGGTGAGCGTCGGCATCCCCTTCGGGCCGGCCTTCTTCTCCTTCGACGAGTCGAGACTCGCCACCGACACGGTCGTCGCCGTCGTCGGCCTCAGCCTCAACGAGGCCGCCTACGCGGCCGAGGTCGTACGCGGCGGCATCCTCTCTGTCGACCAGGGCCAGCACGAGGCTGCCGCCGCGCTCGGCCTGCCCAAGAGCTACCAGTTCCGGAAGATCGTCCTCCCGCAGGCGCTGCGCTCGATCATCCCGAACTACGTCAACCAGCTCATCGGCCTGATCAAGGGCACCTCCCTGGTCTTCTACGTCTCCCTGCTCGACCTGTTCGGCTCCGCGCAGACCATGGGCTCCACCTACCCCGGCGACATCGTGCCGCTGCTGCTGGTCGTCACCGTCTGGTACCTGATCCTGACCAGCATCGTTTCCGTCGTCCAGTTCTACGTCGAGCGGCACTACGCCCGCGGAGCCACCCGGGGCCTGCCGCCGACGCCACTGCAGAAGCTCCGCACCGGTCTTTCGGACCTGCGGGCCCGCATCCGCCGGGAGGCCGCCGTATGACCGCCGAGACGCTCGAAGCCGTGGAGGACGTCGAGGCCGCCACCGTCGAGGTCCACGACGTGCACAAGTGGTACGGCACCCACCGGGTACTGGACGGCGTCGACCTGACCGTCCGCCCTGGCGAGGTCACCGTCATCCTGGGCCCCTCCGGCTCCGGCAAGTCCACCCTGCTGCGGGTCATCAACCACCTGGAGAAGCCCGAGATCGGCTACGTCAGCATCAACGGCGAGCTGATCGGCGTGAAGCGGCACGGCGACCGCCTGAAGGAGCTGAGCGAGCGGGCCATCCTCACCCAACGCGGGCGGATCGGGTTCGTCTTCCAGAACTTCAACCTCTTCCCGCACCTGACCGTGCTGGACAACGTGGCCGCCGCCCCCGTGGCCACCGGAAGGCTCGGCAAGCCCGAGGCGCGCCAGCTGGCCAAGGAACTCCTCGAACGGGTCGGCCTCGGTGAACGCGTCGGCGCCTACCCGCGGCAACTGTCCGGCGGCCAGCAGCAGCGCGTCGCCATCGCCCGCGCCCTCGCACTGCGCCCCGGCGTCATCCTCTTCGACGAGCCCACCTCCGCCCTCGATCCCGAACTGGTCGGTGAAGTCCTCGCCGTCATCAAGGACCTGGCGACCAGCGGCACCACCCTGGTCATCGTCACCCACGAGATCGGCTTCGCCCGCGAGATCGCCGACCGGGTCGTCTTCATCGACGGCGGCAAGATCATCGAGCAGGGCCCGCCCTCCGAGGTCCTCGACCAGCCGCGGCACGAGCGGACCAGGGACTTCCTCAGCAAGGTCCTCTGACCCGCCGCACCCCCAAGACCTCCCCCCACGCCACCCTCATCACCTTCAGCGACAAGGAACGGCCATGCCCACCGACTTCACCCGACGCAGCCTGATACGCGGCATCACCGCGGCGACCGCGGTCGCCTCCCTGGCCACCGGGCTCGCCGCCTGCGGTGGCAACAGCGACGCGGCCACCACCACCGAAGCCGCCAAGTCCGGCGAGGTCGTCGTCGGACGTGTCTCCAACGGCGCCGCCACCCAGACCACCATCAAGGTCTCCGAGGTCAAGTCCATCAGCGCCGAACTGCCCGCCGCCATCAAGAAGAGCGGCAAGCTGGAGATCGGCATCGGCGCCCTGCCCGCCGGATTCCCGCCGCTGGCCTACGTCGGCGACGACCAGAAGACCCTCACCGGCTCCGAACCCGACCTCGGCCGCCTGGTCGCCGCGGTCTTCGGACTCAAGCCCGAGGTGAAGAACTCCACGTGGGAGAACCTCTTCGTCGGCATCGACAGCGGCAAGGTCGACGTGGCCTTCTCCAACGTCACCGACACCGAGGAGCGCAAGAAGAAATACGAGTTCGCCTCCTACCGGCAGGACAACCTCGCCTTCATAGTGCCGAAGAAGAGCACCTGGAACTTCGACGGCAACTACGAGAACCTCGCCGGCAAGACGATCGCCGTCGGCTCCGGCACCAACCAGGAGAAGATCCTCCTGGAGTGGAAGGACAAGCTGGCCAAGGAGGGCAAGAAGCTCACCGTCAAGTACTTCCAGGACAGCCCCAGCACCTACCTCGCGCTGAACAGCGGCAAGATCGACGCGTCCTTCGGTCCCAACCCCGGCTTCGCCTACCACAACAAGCAGACGGCGAACACGCCCAACGCCACCCGCACCGCGGGCACCTACTCCGGCGCGGGCGCGAGCCTCCAGGGCCTGATCGCGGCAACGGCGAAGAAGGACAGCGGCCTCGCCAAGCCCCTCGCCGACGCCATCAACTACCTGATCAAGAACGGTCAGTACGCCGGGTGGCTCAAGGCCTACAACCTCTCCAACGAGGCCGTCGCCAAGTCCGAGGTCAACCCGCCGGGCCTGCCGCTCGACAACTCCTGACCACCCCGTGCCGGGGACTCCACCGCCGCCCCGCGATGGAGTCCCCGCGCGCCGGACACCCCGAGCCGCACCCCGGAGACCGCCACACCATGTCCGTCACCACCCTCGACGCCGGCTTCCCGCACATCCTGGACAACCCCGCCTGGGCCGCGCTCACCGGACCCCACGCCCACCTCGCCGAACGCATCGGCCACGCCGCCCGCTATCACCAGGACGTCGCTCCCTTCCACGCCGTCTCCGACGAGAACGACCCGCGCGCCTGGGTCGACCTCGCCGCGCTCGTCGGCCCCGGTGGCACCGCCTCGGTGCGGGGCGTCACCGAGGCGCCGCAGGGCTGGGAGGTCGTCGGCACCGGGCACGGCGTCCAGCTCGTGGACACCGGCCTGCGCGCGGAGGCCGACCCCGAGGCCGTACGGCTCGGCCCGGCCGACGTGCCCGAGATCCTCGACCTGGTCGCCCGCACCGAACCCGGCCCCTATCTGCCCCGCACCGTCGAGATGGGCACCTACCTGGGCATCCGCCACCGCGGCCGCCTGATCGCCCTGGCCGGCGAACGCCTCCATCCACCCGGCTGGACCGAGATCAGCGCCGTGTGCACGGACCCGGCGTATCGCGGCCGGGGTCTGGCCACCCGCCTGGTCCGCGCCGTCGCGGCCGGCATCAAGGAGCGTGGCGAGCAGCCCTTTCTGCACGCCAGGGCCGACAACGCGAACGCGATCCGGTTGTACGAGTCGATCGGCTTCACCCTGCGCCGCCGTACGGTCTTCTCACTTGTACGGCAGACCGAATCCGCCGTACTGGAAGAAACGGCATAGCCGTGCCGTTGTCCTTGTCGAAGGCGATGACTCGGAGGTGGGCCGCGTGACACGTGCACCGCGTGCCGTCCGCCTCCACAGCCGGCCCCACATCGACCTCCAGCGCGTGGCCGGCGCCCTCTGTTGTTCCTGACCCTCCCCCAGTCTTCGGCCGGGGGACCCCCATCCCCATCTCCCTGTGGTCGCCCACCGCCGTGCGCCCCGATTCCCGCGGGCCGGCGATCTCATACGGACCTCCAGGAAGGCACCCTCGTGTCCTCAACTCCTTCTTCCCACCTGCACCTTGCCGTCGCCCTGGACGGCACCGGCTGGCACCCCGCCTCCTGGCGCGAGCAAACCGCCCGCCCCCGGGACCTGTTCACCGCCGGATACTGGGCCGATCTGGTCGCCGAGGCCGAGCGTGGCCTGCTCGACTTCGTCACCCTGGAGGACGGTCTCGGCCTGCAGTCCTCGCACTACGGCGAGCCGGATGGTCGCACCGACCAGGTCCGCGGCCGCCTCGACGCCGTCCTGATCGCCTCCCGCATCGCCCCGCTCACCCGGCACATCGGCCTGGTGCCGACGGTGATCGCCACCCACACGGAGCCCTTCCACATCTCCAAGGCGATCGCCACCCTCGACTACGTCAGCAGCGGCCGCGCGGGCCTGCGCGTGCAGATCTCCGCTCGCCCGCACGAGGCCGATCACTTCGGCCGCCGCGCCTTCCCGCCGATCAACCTGGAGGAACTGCGGACGCCGGCCGGACAGGAGCGGCTCACCGATCTGTTCGACGAGGCCGCCGACTACGTCGAGGTGGTGCGCCGGCTCTGGGACAGCTGGGAGGACGATGCGGAGATCCGCGACGTCGCCACCGGCCGCTTCATCGACCGCGACAAGCTGCACTACATCGACTTCGAGGGCAAGCACTTCAGGGTCAAGGGCCCTTCCATCACCCCGCGCCCACCGCAGGGCCAGCCCCTCGTCACCGCCCTCGCCCACCAGACCGTCCCGTACCGGCTGGTCGCCCGCCAGACCGACGTCGGCTACGTCACCCCTCACGACGCCGAGCAGGCCCGTGCGATCGTCGCCGAAATCCGTGCCGAGCAGGAGGCGGCCGGACGTGGCGACGAAACCCTGCGCATCTTCGGGGACTTGGTGGTCTTCCTGGACGACGATCAGGCCGCTGCCGAGGACCGGCGCGCCCGGCTCGACGCCCTCGCGGGGGAGCCATACACGAGCGACGCACTCATCTTCGCCGGTACGCCCGTCCAGCTCGCCAGCCTGCTACAGGAGTTGGCGCAGGAAGGCCTGAGCGGCTTTCGGCTGCGTCCCGCCGTCGCCGGGCACGACCTGCCTGCCATCACCCAGGGCCTGGTCCCCGAACTCCAGCGCCGAGGCGCCTTCCGCACCGCCTACGAAGCCGACACCCTGCGCGGCCTGCTGGGCCTGCCCCGCCCCGCCAACCGCTACGCCACCGCCGCCGCCTGAGCCGGAAGGACCGCACCGACATGAGCAAGCCGCTGAAGCAGATCCATCTGGCCGCGCACTTCCCGGGCGTCAACAACACCACCGTGTGGAGCGACCCGCAGGCCGGCAGCCACATCGAGTTCAGCTCCTTCGCGCACTTCGCGCGGACCGCCGAACGCGCCAAGTTCGACTTCCTGTTCCTCGCCGAGGGCCTGCGGCTGCGCGAACAGGGCGGGGAAATCTACGACTTGGACGTCGTCGGCCGCCCCGACACCTTCACAGTCCTCTCCGCGCTCGCCGCGGTCACCGAACACCTCGGCCTGACCGGCACCATCAACTCCACCTTCAACGAGCCGTACGAGGTGGCGCGTCAGTTCGCCAGCCTCGACCACCTCTCCGGCGGCCGCTCCGCCTGGAACGTGGTCACCTCCTGGGACGCCTTCACCGGAGAGAACTTCCGCCGCGGCGGCTTCCTGCCCCAGTCGGAGCGCTACTCCCGCGCCAAGGAGTTCCTCGCCACCGCGCACGAACTCTTCGACTCCTGGCACGGCGACGAGATCATCGCCGACCAGGCGACGGGCGTCTTCCTCCGGGACGCGAAGGCCGGCTCCTTCGTCCACAGCGGGCAACACTTCGACATCCACGGCCAGTTCAACGTCCCGCGCTCCCCGCAGCGCCGCCCCGTCATCTTCCAGGCCGGTGACTCGGAGGAGGGCCGCGAGTTCGCCGCCTCCTCCGCCGACGCCATCTTCAGCCGCCACGCCACCCTCGAGGGCGGCCAGGCCTTCTACACGGACGTCAAGAACCGCCTCGCCAAGTACGGCCGGCGCCACGACCAGTTGCTGATCCTGCCCGCCGCCACCTTCGTCCTCGCCGATACCGATGCCGAGGCGGAGGATCTGGCGAAGGAGGTACGCCGACAGCAGGTCAGCGGCGCCACCGCCCTCAAGCACCTGGAGTTCGTCTGGAACCGGGACCTGTCCTCCTACGACCCCGAAGGCCCGCTGCCCGACATCGCCCCGGACGTCAGCGACAACCACATCGCCAAGGGCCGCGCCCAGGTCCGCATGTACCGCGACCCGCTGGCCACCGCCCGCGAATGGCGCGAACTCGCCGCCGCGAACAACTGGTCCATCCGCGACCTGGTCATCAACACCGGCAACCGCCAGAACTTCATCGGCTCCCCGGCCACCGTCGCGAAGACCATCAACGACTACGTCCAGGCCGACGCAAGCGACGGCTTCATCCTCGTCCCGCACATCACCCCCACCGGCCTCGACGACTTCGCCGACAGGGTCGTCCCGCTCCTGCAGGAACAGGGCGTCTTCCGCACCGACTACCAGGGCCCGACCCTCCGCCACCACCTCGGCCTCGCCCATCCCGACGAGGTGTCCCACGAGCGGGTGGCCTCGTGAAGTTCCTCGCGATCACCCTGATCGTGCACCGCCCGGACCCTGTCACCGGCGTGCAGAAGTCGACGCACCACCGCTTCCGCGAGGTCCTCGACAACGCCCTGCTCGCCGAGGAGTTGGGCTTCGACGGCTTCGGCGTGGGGGAGCGGCACGAGCGGCCGTTCATCTCCTCCTCGCCGCCGGTCGTACTGAGCCACGTCGCCGCGCTGACCAAGCGGATCCGGCTGTTCACCGCCGTGACCACGCTCAGCCTCCTCGACCCGGTCCGGGCATACGAGGACTACGCCACCCTCGACCACCTGTCCAACGGGCGCCTCGACCTGATCATCGGCAAGGGCAACGGCGCCGCCCAGCGCGACCTGTTCCATGTCACGCCCGAGGACCAGTGGGACCGCAACGCCGAGAGTTACGAGGTCTTCCGGAAGATCTGGCGCCAGGACAAGGTCACCGCCGAGACCCGCTTCCGTCCCCCGCTGACGGACGCCGAGGTGTGGCCGCGCCCGTATCAGCGGCCGGTCCGCGTCTGGCACGGCAGCGCGACCAGCAAGGAGTCGGTCGACCTGGCTGCCCGCTACGGCGACCCGCTGTTCTCGGCGAACGTCACCAACCCCATCGAGCCCTATGCCGAGTTGATCCGCCACTACCGCGAGCGGTGGGAGCACTACGGCCACGACCCGGCGCAGATCACCGTCGGCGCGGGCACGGCGGGCATCTGCGTCGCCCCCACCTCGCAGGAGGCGATGGCCGCGTACCGGCCGGTCTTCGAGTCCAACCTGGCGTTCTTCAAGAAGGCCGGCCTGCCAGTCGTCTTCGAGACCCTGGAGGACTTCGCCGAACGCAGCTCCGCTCTGATCGGCAGCCCGCAACAGGTCATCGACAAGGTGCACCGCTACCACGAGCAGTTCGGGCACACCGTGCTCCACCTGCACGCCGACGCGAGCGGGCTGACGGAGTCCCAGCACCGTGCCTCCCTCGAACTGTTCGAGTCCAAGGTCGCCCCCGTGCTGCGCCGCGGGATCCCGGACCCGCCGTTCGTGTGGGGACCGGTGTTTCCGGCGCCACCGCTCACCCAGGAGTCCGTCCATGTCTGATATTGCCCTCGGCGTTCTCGACCTCGTCCCGATCCCCTCAGGCTCGACGGCAGCCGATGCCCTGCGCAACTCCATCGACCTCGCACAGCAGGCCGAGCGCTTCGGATATGCCCGCTACTGGTTCGCCGAGCACCACCTCAATCCGGGCGTGGCCGGCACGTCCCCCGCGGTCGTCCTGGCCCTGACCGCATCCGCCACCTCCACCATCAGGCTCGGTTCCGGGGCCGTGCAGCTCGGGCACCGCACGGCGCTGTCCACGGTGGAGGAGTTCGGCCTGCTCGACGCGCTGCACCCGGGCCGCTTCGATCTGGGCCTGGGCCGCTCGGGCGGCCGGCCGCCGGGACAGCCGGCCGCACCGTTGCCGACGGCGACCCCGGTCGTCGACGGCCGCACCCCGAACGGCCTGTTGATCCCGCCCCGCTTCTCCTTCGAGCATGTGCTCGGATCACCCCGCGTCGCGCTGCAGCGCAGGCTGCTTCTGCTGCCGGGCGCCGAGTCACAGGACTACGCCGAGCAGATCGACGACATCCTCGCCCTGCTCGCCGGCACCTACCGCTCCCCGGAGGGCGTCGAGGCGCACGTCGTGCCGGGGGAGGGCGCCGACGTGGAGGTGTGGATCCTGGGCAGCAGCGGTGGTCAGAGCGCCGCTGTCGCGGGTCGGGGCGGTCTGCGGTTCGCGGCGAACTACCACGTCAGCCCGGCCACGGTCCTGGAGGCGGTAGAAGGTTACCGGTCCTTCTTCCAGCCTTCCGAGTTCCTCGAGAAGCCGTACGTCAGCGTCTCGGCGGACGTCGTCGTCGCCGAGGACGACGCCACCGCCCGCGCACTCGCCACCGGCTACGGCCCGTGGGTCCGCAGCATCCGCACGGCCGAGGGCGCCATCGAGTACCCGACGCCGGAGGAAGCGCGCGCCCACCCATGGACCGACGAGGACCGGGCCCTCGTCCAGGACCGCCTCGACACCCAGTTCGTCGGCTCACCGGGCCGGGTGGCCGACCAGTTGGAACAACTCCAGGAGGCCACGGGCGCGGACGAGCTGCTCATCACGACCATGACCCACAACCACACGGACCGGGTCCGTTCATACGAACTGCTCGCGGAGGAATGGCGCCGACGGGGTCACTCCTTCCAGTCGAGCTGAAGTTCGGGAGTACCGAACCGCCGGACGCGCACGACGACTTGGCCGAGCCGGGTGCTTGCCAGCCGCCCGGTACCGGTCAGCCCGATGCCAGGCCCTGGAGGAGCAGAGCCAGTGACTGTTGCGGGCTCTGTCCCGCGGTGTCGACGACGACGCGCTCGCGGTCCCACGGCTCGTACTCCCGGTCGACGACCTGCTACCAGTCGGGCAGCGGCAGATCTGGAACGGCGTAGCCCACGGGACCAACCGGGCGCCCGGCCACCCCGGAACGGACGATCGCCTGCTCGATGGTGTCGACCCGCAGATGGACCGCACCGATCCGGGCCGCCAGGAGACGGGCGAGCGTGGTCTTGCCGGTGCCGGGCAGGCCGCCCATGACGATGAGCACAGGGTCATCCCTCCGTCAGCCGTCGCGAAGAAGTGCCGCACGCCTGGGCGTTGCGCACGAAGAGCTCGTGCAGGTCGCGGACCGCCCGCGGAACGGAGCCGGAGTGGCGGCGCTGCAGTACCAGCAGCACGTCGGTGGCATCCCCCGCGAGCGGCCGCACAGTGATCGCGCCCCGTCGCTCCAGGGGGTCGCCGACGACGCTGAAGTCCGGCAGCACCGTGGCCCCCAGCCCCTCGGCCACCATCAGCTTGCCCATCTCCGCGCCGTCGGTGGAGTACGAGAAGGACGGAGTCCGGCCACGGAGCAGCCGGTGCACGAAACGGTGCATCACATAGCCGGACCGCATCACGACCAGCGGCTCGGCCAGAAGACTGTCCGCGTCCACCGCCTCCAGGGCCGCCAGCGGACTGTCCGGACGCACGCACACCACCGGCCGGCCGCAGAGCAACTCCGTCGTCTCGAAGCCGGGCGGAATGTCGTCGCCCCGGAGGTAGTTCACCAGTTCCAGGTCGAAGGCGCCCTCCAACAGGCCGCGGTGGATGTCGGCCTGCTGCGCGCCGACCAACTCCACCTGGGTGACGGGGTGCGAGGCCCGGAACTCGCGCACGGTCGGGATGACCAGCGGCACGGTAGCCGTGTTCACCGTGCCGAGTCGGACCATGCGGCTGACGCGGTGCTGGTCTCCGGCCGCGCCGCGCAGCCGGTCGACCGCGTCCAGCACGCTCATGATGTGCGGCAGCAGCTCGCGTCCCTCGTCGCTGATCTTCGCCCCGGACCGCTTGCGCTCCAGCAGGTCCACGCCGAGCTCGCGCTCCAGATTGCGTACGGTCTCGCTGAGCGCCGGCTGGGACAGGTGCAGTTCCTCGGCAGCGCGCCGCAGTGAACCGAGCCGTGTGACGGCAGCGATGTATTCGAGCTGTTCGATACGCACGAACAGGAGACTGCGCCCTCCCGGGACCGGGTTCAAGGGAATCCCTGTCACAGCCTCGTGAATACCGACTCTCACCATGTGGAATCACATCCGGGCATTCTTGACCGGCCGGACTCCCTCCTGGTTCGATCGGTGGCATGAAGCGACAGGACCTCACGCGGCGACTCCACGTCGACCTTGCGCGTGTTTCCAGCGCCTTCTGTCGCTGTCGGGACTGAGCGCACCCGAGGGAAACCCTCCCACCCGCTCCCTCTGTGACTTCCTTCCGTGAATTCCGGTCCCGGCTCATTTCTGTCGTGACGACAGCTTTCCCGGAAACGCCGCTCCAGCGTGCCTGAATTCCGCGGAGCTCATTCGTCCTGCCCGCGCAGCATTCTCCTGCCAGGAGTTCCCATGCCCGCATCCTCCGCATACCCCGGATCCGATTCCGTCCGCTTCGCCTACTGGGTGCCGAACGTCAGTGGCGGTCTGGTCACCAGCACCGTCGAGCAGCGCACCGACTGGGGGTACGACTACAACCGCGAACTCGCCGTCCTCGCCGAGAACAACGGCTTCGACTACGCGCTCAGCCAGGTCCGCTACATGGCCAGCTACGGCGCCAAGTACCAGCACGAGTCCACCAGCTTCAGCCTCGCCCTGCTGCTCGCCACCCAGCGGCTGAAGGTCATCGCCGCCGTCCACCCCGGCCTGTGGCACCCGGGCGTCCTCGCCAAACTCGGCGCCACCGCCGACCACCTGTCGAACGGCCGCTTCGCCGTCAACGTCGTCAGCGGCTGGTTCAAGGGCGAGTTCACCGCGCTGGGCGAGCCCTGGCTGGAGCACGACGAACGCTACCGGCGCTCCGAGGAGTTCATCCGCGCCCTGCGGAAGATCTGGACCGAGGACCACGCCGAGCTCGCCGGTGACTTCTACCGGCTGCGCGACTTCTCCCTCAAGCCCAAGCCGCTGAACACCCCCGAGCGTCCGCACCCGGAGATCTTCCAGGGCGGCAACTCCACCGCCGCGCGCGCCATGGCCGGCCGCGTCTCCGACTGGTACTTCTCCAACGGCAAGGACTTCGACGGCGTCACCGAGCAGATCAATGACGTCCGCGCCTCCGCCGCCCAAGCGGGCCGGAGGGCTCCGAAGTTCGGCCTCAACGGGTTCCTCATCGCCCGCGACACCGAGGCCGAAGCCCGCGACACGCTCCGCGAGATCGTCGCCAAGGCCGACACGCAGGCCGTGCACGGCTTCCGCGACGCCGTCCAGCAGGCCGGTCCGTCCACCGGCGACGGCAAGGGCATGTGGCAGGACTCGACGTTCGAGGACCTCGTCCAGTACAACGACGGCTTCCGCACGGGTCTGATCGGCACCCCCGAGCAGATCGCGGAGCGGATCGTCGCCTACAAGCGGCTCGGCGTCGACCTCTTCCTCCTCGGCTTCCTGCACTACCTGGAGGAGGTCGAGTACTTCGGCAAGCGGGTGCTGCCCCTGGTGCGCGAACTGGAGGCACAGGAAGCCGCGTCCGAGCCCGCCGCCGCCCACGCCTGACCGCGGCCCGCACACGAAACGACGAACCGAAAGGTCCTCCCATGGCCACTGTCCTGTCCGTCTCCGGAAGCCCCTCCGCCACCTCCCGCACCGCTCGGCTGCTGCGCCACCTGGACGAGCGGCTCATCGCGCAGGGGCACGAGGTGATTGCGCTGGACGTTCGTACCCTGCCTGCCGAGGCGCTGCTCGGGGCCGACTTCGGTCACCCGGCGATCGTCCGGGCCACCGCCCTGTTCGAGCAGGCGGACGGGGTGGTGATCGGTACCCCCGTCTACAAGGCCGCCTACTCCGGACTGCTGAAGTCCCTGCTCGACCTGCTCCCGCAGTACGCCCTGGCGGGCAAGACGGTCCTCCCGCTGGCCACCGGCGGCACCACCGCCCACGTCCTGGCCATCGACTACGCCCTGCGCCCGGTGCTGGCCTCCATGGGCCCCGCGCACATCACGCCGGGCTGGTTCACGCTCGACAAGGACATCACGGTGGGCGAGGACGGCACGCTGAAAGTCGCGCCGGGATCGGCCGAGGCTCTGGCGCAGGTCACGGACCAGTTCTCGGCCGCGCTGGGCGGCCGTACGACGCTGCTGGCGGCCGCCGGATGAGCGCCGCGCACGTCATCGCGGACGACGCCGAGGCCCTCGCCGTGGCCGCGAAGCTGGCCGGGGACTTCCGCAAGGGCGCCGCCGATCGGGACGCGCGGCGTAGGCTCCCCCACGCGGAGCTGGAGCGGCTGTCCGCCTCCGGGCTGCTCGCCGTGACCGTGCCCGCCCGGTTCGGCGGCGCGGACGTCCGTGCGGACACGCTCGCCGAGATCTTCCGACTGCTGGCCGCCGCCGACGCCAGCCTGGCCCAGATCCCGCAGAGCCACTTCGTGTACGTCAACGTGCTGCGCCGGCACGGGACCGACGAGCAGCAGGAGTTCTTCTTCGGCGAGGTACTGGCAGGCAAGCGGTTCGGCAACGCCCAGTCCGAGGCGGGCAGCCGGCACGTCCAGGACATCCGCACCCGCCTCGCCCGGCTCCCGGACGGGTCGTACGTCCTCGACGGCGTCAAGCACTACTCCACCGGCGCGCTGTTCGCCCACTGGATCCCCGTCCTCGCCCGCACCGAGGACGACACCCTGCACGTGGCGTACGTCCCGCGCGACGCGCCCGGCCTCACGGTCGTGGACGACTGGGACGGCATGGGACAGCGCACCACCGCCAGCGGAACCGTCCGCCTGGAGTCGGTGCCCGTGCCCGCCGACCGCGTCGTGCCGCACCACCTCACCTTCCAAGCCCCCCAACTCCATGGTGCGGTAGCTCAGTTGCTGCACGCGGCCATCGATGCCGGCATCGCCTCCGGGGCGCTGGGCGAGGCGGTGGAGTTCGTCCGTACGAAGAGCCGCCCCTTGTTCGAGAGCGCCGCCGAGGGACACGCGACCGCCGCGGAGGATCCGCTGTTGATCCAGCGGTTCGGCGAACTGGCGATCAGAGAACGGGCTGCCGAAGCGTTGCTCCGCGAGGCCGCCCGCGCGGTCGACGACGCCCGCGCCGACCTGACCGACGACAGCGCCGCCGAGGCCTCGATCGCGGTGGCCACCGCAAAAGTGACGGCGGCCGAGGCCGCCGTGGAGGTCGCAAGCGCCCTCTTCGAGGTCTCGGGCACCCGCTCGGCCCTCGACTCCCTGGGCCTGCACCGCCATTGGCGCGACGCGCGCACCCACACCCTGCACGACCCGGCCCGCTGGAAGGTCCAGCACATCGGCCGTTACGTGCTCAACGGCACCAAGCCGCCCCGGCACGGCCTCCTGTGACGAACGCTGACGAACACCGATCGGAGCCCCCACGTGTCCCTCACCTTCCACTGGTTCCTGCCCACCAACGGCGACAGCCGCCACGTCGTCGGCGGCGGCCACGGCACCCCCGCCACGCAGTCCGGGCGCGACCGGCCACCGACGGTCGCCTACCTGAGCCAGATCGCCCGCGCCGCCGAGGACCTCGGCTTCGTCGGCGCTCTCACGCCGACCGGCGCGTGGTGCGAGGACGCGTGGCTGACCACCGCCATGGTCAGCCAGAACACCGAGCGTCTGAAGTTCCTCGTCGCCTTCCGCCCCGGCTTCGTCTCGCCGACGCTCGCGGCGCAGATGGCCTCCACCTTCCAGAGGCAGACCGGCGGACGGCTCCTGCTCAACGTCGTCACCGGCGGCGAGAGCCACGAGCAGCGGGCCTACGGGGACTTCCTCGACAAGGACGCGCGGTACCGCCGTACCGGCGAATTCCTCGAAATCGTCCGGGGGTTGTGGGAGGGCAAGACCGTCGACCTCGCCGGCGAGCACCTCCAGGTCGAGGACGCCAGGCTGGCCCGGGTGCCCGATCCGGTGCCCGAGGTGTACTTCGGGGGCTCCTCGCCGATCGCCGGAGAAGTCGCCGCCAGGCATGTCGACGTCTACCTCACCTGGGGTGAGCCGCCCACCGGCGTCGCCGAGAAGATCGCCTGGATCCGGGGGTTGGCCGCCAAGGAGGGCCGCAATATCCGGTTCGGGATCCGGCTGCACGTCATCACGCGCGACACCTCCGGGCAGGCCTGGGCCGAGGCGGAGCGGCTGCTGGCGGGCTTCGATGCGGAAACCGTGCGGCAGGTTCAGGCCGGGCTTGCCCGCAGCGAGTCGGAAGGACAGCAGCGGATGCTGGCCCTGCACGGGGGCGGGAATCGGGACGGGCTGGAGATCCATCCCAATCTGTGGGCGGGCATCGGGCTCGTGCGGGGTGGGGCGGGGACCGCCCTGGTCGGCAGTCACACCGAGGTCGCCGATCGGATCAAGGAGTACGCCGCGCTGGGGATCGAGGAGTTCATCTTCTCCGGGTATCCGCATCTGGAGGAGGCGTACTGGTTCGGCGAGGGCGTGCTGCCGAAGCTTCAGGCCCAGGGTCTGTGGCGGCACCCGGACGGGCAGCAGGTGGCCCCCGCCGCCCAGGTCCCCTTCGCCGGTACCGGGGGCGTGCGATGACCCATGTGATCGCCGACAACGCCGAGGCGGTCGCCGCTGCCGAGCCGGCCGCCAAGTCGCCCGCGAGGCCGCCCTGCGCCAGGCGCCGCCGCGCCCGGTCGGCCTCGGCCCCCGCGCGGTGCCGACGCTGAACGCATCCTGCCGCGCACAGATCCCGGAACTGTGCAGCCGCGGCAGGATCCCGGCCCCGTCCGGCGGCGCCATGCTCCGCGAACGGCTTCACGGCGCGGCCGGCAGCCCCGCGTAGGGGACGACCACCCGGCCGCCCGCCATCGCGAACTCGCCATCCGGGAGCGTGAATCAGCCGGAGCACATCAGATTCCCTAGTTTTCCTATCGAATTACTAGGAAAGCGTTGACGGTGGTCGAAGAGGAGAGTGAGGATGAAGAAGCCGACGCGTCACTGCGCACTGCCGCACTCCCACGCCACCTCGCCGGGCACCGCGTCGTCCTCGGTCCCCTGAAGGAAGACGCGATGACCACAGCACCGAGCTGTAGCGACAGCCGCAGCCGCATGAAGCGGGTGAGGATATGACGGTGACGGCGGACGAGCTGACCGACGCCGGAGCCGGGCAGACCGACTGGCTGCACATAGCCCGTGAGATGGCGGACGACCTGGCCACGGACGCGGTCGAGCGCGAACAGGCCGGCAAGGCACCGCTCGACGAGGTGGCGCGGTTGCGCGAGTCGGGACTGCTGACACTGCCGGCACCGGCCGAACTCGGGGGAGGCGGTGGGGACTGGCGCACGGCCTACGCGGTCATCCGGACCGTCGCCGCGGCCGACGGGGCCATCGGCCACCTGCTGGGCAACCACTACTTCCTGTCCTGCAGCGCCCGGTTCTTCGCCGACCGCACCCGTGCCGTCCGCATCGAGCGGGAGTCGACGGCGGGGCAGTGGTGCTGGGGAGGCGGTATCGCCTCACATGAACCACCACTCACCCTGACCCCCACGTCGGGCGGGTATCTGCTCAACGGCTACCAGAGGTATGCCACTGGAGTCGGGATCGCCGACCGGCTGGTGGTTCGAGCCGCCGAGTACGGCACCGGTGAGCCGTTGGCCGTCCTGGTCGACCCGGCCCGCTCGGGCGTCGTGAGCGGCAGCAGCGGGGATGCCTTCGGCCAGCGGCTGGCTGCCGGTGGCGGCGTGGAGTTCGATTCCGTGCCGGTCGCGGCCGACGATGTGCTCGGCTCCCTCTCGACGGACGAGGGCGTCCTGTCACCCTTCGCCTCTCTGGCCGCGCCGACCGCGCGTCTGGTCTCCGTCCAGTTCTGTCTTGGCGTGGCAGAGGGCCTGCTGGCCGAGGTCCGCGAGTGCGGAAGGGGCATGAGGTCCCTCTGGCAGCCCGTCTCGCCTGAGCCCTGGCCGGACAGCCCGCCGCAAGATCCGTACGCGCTGACCGTGTACGGCGAGCTCACCGTCGTCGCACGTGCCGCGTCCGCCCTCGCCGAGCAGGCGGTGGATGCCCTGGTGCGCGGCCTCGTACAGGGCGAGGAACTCGACGACGAGGAGTGCGCGGAGATCGCCGTCCTCGCGAGCGTGGCCGAGTCTGCCGCCTCCCGGGCCGCGCAGGAGATCACCACCCGCGCCCTCGACGTCCTCGGCGCCGACGCCGCCTCGGCGCGGCACGGCTTCGACCGTTTCTGGCGCAACGCCCGGACACACACCCTGCGCGAGCCGGTCGCCCACAGACTGCGCGAGGTGGGCGACTACTTTCTCAACGGCGCGCACCCACCCTTCGCCCTTCCAGCCTGACCGGGAGGGCGACCGGTGCGGGGGCCGACACCACAGTGATGGATAATCGCGGCATGCGGATCTCGGCGCGGGCGGACTATGCGGTGCGGGCGGCGCTGGAGCTGGCCGCAGCAGGGAGCGACGCCTCGCTCAAGGCCGAGGCGATCGCCGCGGCGCAGGGCATCCCGCACAAATTCCTGGAGGGCATCCTCGGCGACCTGCGCCGGGGCGGTCTTGTGGTCAGCCAGCGGGGCGGCAAGGGCGGCTACCGGCTCGCCCGCCCGGCGGAGTCGATCACCATCGCCGACGTCATCCGCGTGGCGGACGGCCCCTTGGTCTCGGTGCGGGGAGTGCGCCCACCCGAACTCTCCTACTGCGGTCCCGCGGAGTCGCTGCTGCCCCTGTGGATCGCCGTACGCGCCAACGTCCGCAAGATCCTCGGCGAGGTCACCCTGGCCCACGTCGCCGTGGCCAAGCTGCCCGACGAGGTCCTGAGCCTCACATCGGACCCCGAGGCCTGGACGAATCCCTGACCGACGTTCGGTGAATGAAACGAGCAGAACTCCGAGAGGGACAAGCTCATCGAGACGCGGGCGCCGCCCTGGCATGGATCTGCTTGGTCTCGAACGACCAGGCCGAGGTGTCGGGCCCGGCGGACGGCTCCTCAGGGGTGTAGCCGGCGGAAGCCGGAAACCACATGGGGGTAGTCGCGCACCAGCGCAACACAGTCGTCTCACCGGCTGGAACGCATGATGGACGCACCTTCCTGGGTGCGCTTTTGATCCGGCCATGGAGACCACTGGCCCGGCACACACGGTGCTGCCTGACCCGCTCTGGCAAGCCGCCGCGCCGACCCGTTCGCCCAGGTGCGGCGTCGTGCGCGGACCAGGCAATGGATGACATGGCCTGGGCCTGACTTGAAGGGGCGACTCTCAACGCTTCCGTCGGCGACCGCCCCGGCCCGCAGCCGCTCGGCCGGCCGCCACTTCGCCTGCAGTCGTCGATCCAGCCTGTGAACCGGGGCGGTCGGCCGAAACGACCAGGGCGGCGAGGAGCGTGGTGACCGGCACCGAGGCCACCAGGCCGATGGATCCGACCAGCGTGCGTACGATCTCTTCGGCGACCAGCTCGCTGTTGGCGACCGTGCTGACGCCGCTCTGGGCGATGGAGAAGAGCAGGAGCAGCGGCAGCGCGGCACCCGCGTAGGCGAGGACGAGGGTGTTGACCACGGAGGCGATGTGGTCGCGGCCGATGCGGATGCCTGCTCGGTACAGTCCGCGCCAGCCCATCGCCGGGTTGGCCTCGTGCAGTTCCCAGACGGCCGATGTCTGGGTCACTGTGACATCGTCCAGGACGCCGAGGGAGCCGATGATGACGCCGGCGAGCAGGAGACCGCTCATGTCGATCTTCGGGAAGAGGCCATGGATCAGGCCGGTCTGGTCGTCGGTGTTGCCGGTGAGCGCGGCCCAGTCGATGAACTGTGAGCCGAGGATGCCGATCAGTGCCAGCGAGGCCAGCGTGCCGAGCACTGCCACCGATGTTCGGGCCGACAGGCCGTGGCACGTGTAGAGGGCGATCAGCATGATGGCGCTCGACCCGATCACTGCCACGAGCAGTGGGTTCGAGCCGTGCAGGATCGCGGGCAGGATGAAGAAGTTCAGCACCATGAAGCTGATAGCCAGCGCGACGAGCGCCATCACGCCGCGCAGTCGGCCCACCACCACGACGGCGAGCGCGAAGATCCCGGCCAGCAGGCCCATGGGGAATCGACGGTTGACGTCGGTGACCGAGTACTGCAGGTCCTTGGGCGCGGAGGGTTCGTAGGCGGTCACGACCTGCTCGCCCTGGTGGAGCTGCCGTGCCTGGTCGGGCTGCACGATCTCGGTGAAGGTACGGCCCTTGTCCTTGCCGGTGTCGACTCGGATTGTGGCCTTGTGGCAGGTGCCGTTCGCCTCCTGCACCGCGGAGCTGCCCTCGGCGGTGGAGGTGTCGCCGGTGGGGGTCTCGCCGGAGGCGTTCACCGACTTGCAGCTCACCTCGACGACTTTGGTGACCGTGGCCTGCTGGGTCTGCTGGTCGAAGCCCACGCCGGTGCGTTTGTGTGGCGGGGCTCCGCCCGGCCACAGCACCACCAGGCCCACCACGACTGCGGCGGTGAAGGGGATCAGGATCGCCGCGATGACCTTGCGCAGGTGCCGGGAGACCGGTGCGGCGGGTCCATGGCTGTGGCTGTGGCTGTGGCTGTGGCCGTGGGCGTGCGGGCGTCCGTGACCGGCCGCGTCCGGGCCGTGGTCGGGACCATGTCCGGTGCTGGTCGCTGCGGCGCGCCCGTCGCCCAGCGCGGGGGCGTGCCGGTGGCCCGTCGCCGGGGAGGGCATGTGGCCCGCGCCGGCACCGGGTCCGGAGCCGGGGTGAGGTATCGACTCGGGAGGAATCCCGTACTCGTAGTTGTGGCCGTCCTCGCTCGCACGACCACCCCTGGGGCGGGGCGGGTCGCCGACCCGGTTCCAGTCGTCGGCACTCTGCCGGTCAGCGGCTCCCATGCCGTCTCCCTCGCGGTTGTCCGTGCCCCCTCCGAAGCCGGTCCTGCGCGGCGGCTCTGAGGAAGAGTACGGGAAGGCCGTGTCGTGGTCTCAGCCCGAGCATCGCCAGAAGATCGGGACCGCGGCTCACCATGGCCGGCTCATGAGCCTCTTCACCGGCCGCCCTCCCGGCGCGCGTGTGCCGCGACGCTCCCCGGCGCTATCGGCACGATGCCCTCGGGCGGCGGATGTCGTCCGGCTCGCCGAGCGCGGAGACCACGAGCAGCACCGCGTACGACAAGCTGACGGTGACCGCCGGTTCGACCACCCTGGCGACCTACTCGAACCTCAACCACAACTCCGGGTACGCGCAGAAGACCTTCTACCTGTCCTCGCTGGCGGGCCGGACGGTCACCCTGAAGTTCAACGGCGTGGAGGACTCCTCGCTGCAGACCAGCTTCGTCGTGGACGACACCGCCCTGACGACCGGCTGATCTTCCGGTACGGCCCCGGGTCCCGCACGTGGAAGCCGTCCGCGTGCGGGGTACGCCGTACCCACCTGGTCGTGGCGGAACGCCACGAGCCGGTGTCGCCGCCCGCCCGCCCGTCGTTCAGAGTGGCGGAAGGTGCGTTCGAAACCGGGTACAGATTCGGGCTGCGTCGCCGGCGCGCCCGTTGTGAGCCCCTGGCGTGCCGGTTCACCAACTGCTGTTGGTCACGCCAGGGAGCTCGCCCGCGTGGGCCATCTCGCGTACGCGGATGCGGGACAGGCCGAAGGCGCGCAGGTAGCCGCGGGGGCGGCCGTCCACGGAGTCGCGATTGCGCAGGCGGGTGGCGCTGGCGTCACGGGGATGCCGGCGTAGTTCCCGCTGGGCGGCGGTGCGGTCCTCGTCGGAGCTCCCGGGGAACGCGATGATCGCCTTCAACGCGGCGCGGCGCGCGGCGTATCGGGCCACGACGAGGCGCCGCTGGTCGTTCTTCGCGATCTTGCTCTTCTTCGCCATCAGACCTTCCCTCCGCGGGCGCGGATGCGGGCCACCGCGGCCTCGATGCCGATCGTGTCGACCGTCTTGATGCCCTTGGCCGAGAGCGTGAGCCGGACGTGGCGGCCTTCGCTCGGTAGCCAGAAGCGCTTGCGCTGGATGTTCGGATCGAAGCGGCGCTTGCTGCGCCGGTGCGAGTGGGAGATGCGATGGCCGAAGCCGGGCTGTCGGCCGGTGAGTTGGCAGTGGGCGGACATGGCTGTTCCTCCTTGGGGTGGATGCAGCAGCACATTAGCGCTTGATGAAAATGAAAACCAATCCCATGTATGGTCTGTCCATGGCCCGTAACGAACTGCGCCCGATCATCAAGCTGAGGTCCACCGCTGGCACTGGCTACACCTACGTGACCCGCAAGAACCGCCGTAACAACCCCGACCGGCTCACCCTGCGCAAGTACGACCCGGTCGCCGGCCGCCACGTCGACTTCCGTGAGGAGCGCTGAGAGCCGTGAAGCCCGGAATCCACCCCGAGTACCGCCCGGTCGTCTTCCGTGACCGGGCCGCCGACTACGCCTTCCTCACCCGGTCGACCGCCACGAGCGACAAGACCATCGAATGGGAGGACGGCAACACCTACCCGGTCATCGACGTCGAGATCTCCTCGGCGAGCCACCCCTTCTACACCGGCACCCAGCGGGTCCTGGACACCGCGGGGCGGGTCGAGCGCTTCGAGCGGCGGTACGGACGCGGACGGAGCGAGCGGTGAACGGGGACGAGGCGCGGCTGCCGGTCGCGATCGTCGCCGGGTTGCACGCCGACGCCCGCCGGGCCGCCGTCGAGGAGATCCTGCGTACGGTCCCCGGCTCGGTCGCGCTGCACCACGACCTGACGTCCGCCGCCGATAGCTCGGTGCACCGAACGGTGCGCGACGCCGACGGTTTGCTGGGCAGTGCCGACGCGCCCCTGGTGAACGACTGCGCGTGCTGCGCACTTCGCGAGGATCTCGTCCCCGAACTGCTGCGGCTCGCAGCGGAGGGAACGTACCGGCTGGCCGTCGTGGAACTGTGGGACGCCGTCGAGCCCCAGGCCATGGCCGGAGTCATCGCCGCCGCGGGCGCACCGCTGGCGCTGACCGGGGTCGCCACCGCGGTCGACCCGGCACTCGTCCTGCCGTACCTGTCCAACGGCGACGACCTGGCCGACGTCGGCCTCGCCGCCGCGCCGACCGACCAGCGCACGGTCGCCGACACCTTCGCCCGGCAGCTGGAGTACCCCACGGTGATCGCCCTCGGCGAGGACGATTCTTGCGACGAGGTCGCCGACGACACCGACCACGCGCTGCTCGCCCAGCTCACACCAGGCGCACGAAGCGTACGGGTGGAGAGCGACGGTGCCCTGGGGGCAGCGCTGTTGGCGGGCTTCGACGTGGCAGCGGCCGCCGCCCGTGTGCATCCCGCGTGCGCGCTGTTGCCGCAGTCGTGCGAGGAGCACGGCGTGAGCACCTTCGTCTGGCGGCGCGAACGGCCCTTCCATCCGCAGCGCCTGTACGCGGCGCTTGAGGACCTCACCTGCGCCGCCGCGCGCAGCCGGGGGCGGTTCTGGCTGGCGGACCGCCCCGACACACTGCTGTCGTGGGACGCCGCCGGCGGCGCGCTGTGCGTGGAGTCGGCCGGTCCTTGGCTGGCAGCTCTGCCCGACGCCGCCTGGGAGATGGTGACCGCCGAGCGCCGCCTCGCCGCCTCCGTGGACTGGCACCCGGAACACGGCGACCGCTGCCAGTACCTCACGTTCACCTCGCCCGGCCTGGACCGCGACGGCCTGTCGGCCCTGCTCGATTCCTGTCTGCTCACCGACGACGAGTACGCGGCGGGCAGGAACCGATGGAAGCAACTCCCGCACGCCTTCGACGACTTGCTCGACCCAGTGACCTGAAAGAGAGGACCGACCTCACCATGACCCGACGCACAAGCATCCGGCGGCAGACGGCCAAGCGTCAGCGCACCAACCCGCTGGACGCCGCCGGCATCACCTACATCGACTACAAGGACACCGATCTGCTGCGGAAGTTCATCTCCGACCGCGGGAAGATCCGCAGCCGTCGGGTGACCCACGTGACGCGTCAGCAGCAGCGGCAGATAGCGCAGGCCGTCAAGAGCGCGCGCGAGATGGCGCTCCTTCCCTACAGCTCCCGATAGAGCGGTGGTCACCCGCCGGAGTCAGCCCTGCCGGGCGTCGCAATGGTCTCCGCGGGTGACCGCTTGGGGCGTGACACCGGCCCAGGCGATCGGCGTGCTCATCACGTTCGGTGGGCTGCACCCCGAGCACGTGTACCGGGCCGGGCGGCGCCGTGGCTGCGTTCGCCGCCCGGCCCGGGGTCCTCAGACGCCCGCCACGCGTGGGGGATGCTCGTGCTCGCAGGTGTCGTCGATGCCGTAGGTGTCCCAGGTGGGGAACGGGTCCGTGAGCGGCAGGCTCTCCTCGTCGGCCATGAGGCAGTCGGTCAATGCCGCGTGCAGTGCGTCCGCGTGCAGGTGTGTGCCGATGAAGACCAGTTCCTGGCGCTCGGGGCTGTCGGCGTCGCGAGCGGCGGAGGGCTCGAAGCGTGCGACGGAGCCGGCCTGTGACCACAGGCCCGTCACGCGCGGGCGGCTGGCGAGGGTGAAGAAGCCCTTGGAGCGCAGGATCTGCCCGTATGCGCCGCTGTCCATCTCCTCGGTGACGAACCGCCACAACCTTCCGGGATGGAAGGGCAGTTCGGAGCGGAAGACAGTGGAGGCGATGCCGTACTCCTCGGTCTCCGGGACGCGGTCGCCGTTGAGCTCCATGACCCAGCCGGGCGCCTGCTGGGCGCGCTCCAGGTCGAACAGCCGGGTGTCGAGTACGGCCTTGAGATCCACGCGTCCGTGGACGGCGGGAACGATCCGGGCCACCGGGTTCAGGCGCATGAGGGTCGCTCGCAGCCGCTCGGCGGCGGTGTCGTCGACCAGGTCGAGCTTGTTCAGGACGATGATGTCGGCGAACTCGATCTGGTCCATCAGCAGGTCGCTGACGGTGCGTTCGTCGTCCTCGTACTGGTCCAGGCCGCGCTCGACGAGTTCGTCGCCGCTTGCCAGCTCGGGCAGGAAGTTCGCGGCGTCCACGACCGTGACCATGGTGTCCAGGCGGGCGATCTCACCGAGGGTGGCGCCGTCGTCGCGGGCGAAGGCGAACGTCGCGGCGACCGGCATGGGTTCGGAGATTCCGGACGACTCGATGAGCAGGTAGTCGAAGCGGCCCTCGCGGGCCAGCCGGTCGACCTCCTGAAGCAGGTCGTCGCGCAGGGTGCAGCAGATGCAGCCGTTGGTCATCTCGACCAGGCGTTCCTCGGTGCGCGACAGGGCCGCCTCGCCGCCCCGCACCAGGGCGGCGTCGATGTTGACCTCGCTCATGTCGTTGACGATGACCGCGACGCGCAGGCCCTCGCGGTTGCCGAGGACATGATTGAGGAGGCTGGTCTTGCCCGCGCCGAGGAAACCGGACAGGACGGTGACGGGCAGTCGGCCGGAGGGGCCGGACGGCATCAACGCTCAGCCCTCGGGGCGCAGCAGACCGCGCTCGTACGCCTTCACCAGCCGCTGCGGTACCAGGTATGACACTCCGTCGACGATGACCGGTACGAGCGCCGGCGTTGTCGCCTTCCACTGGGCGCGGCGGTGGCGGGTGTTGCTGCGGGACATCTTCCGCTTGGGGACGGCCATGGGAATCCTCCTGGATCGGGTAGCGAATAGAGGCTACATGAAAATGAACACCATTATGAACTGGCTTAGTTGCGCCGTCCGGGTGGCCGCCACCCTCCAGGCCCTGGCCACCCCTTCCCGGCTGCTGATCCTCTCCCGCCTGCGGGAAGGTCCGTGCCCCGCCACCGAACTCGCCACCGAGGTCGGCATGGAGCAGTCCGCCTGCTCCCACCAGCTGCGCCTGCTGCGCAACCTCGGCCTGGTCGTCGGCCGGCGCCAGGGCCGCTCGGTGATCTACGCGCTCTACGACAACCACGTCGCCGAACTCCTCGATCAGGCCGTCTACCACATCGAGCACCTGCGGCTCGGACTCAGCGATGCCGACGCGGATCCGGCGGACGAGGCCACGCTCGGCGTGAGTCGTTGATCAGAGGCGCGGCTGGCGGCACAATTCGGCTGAGAGGCCGGTGCCTGCTGGAGTATCTGGCGCCCGCGGGCGCTCACGCCTTCGATACCCCAATGACGCATCGTGTGACGCGCATCGCCAAGGAGGCGGGGACTCGCCCTCGGCTGCTGACGCCCGCATCCGCCCGTTGGCCAGGCGGACCGGTTGAGCTTCCGGCGACCGTCGGCGCAGGGAGGGCCACCGGGCTCACAACCGCAGCGCGGGAGGCACGCCTCGTCCTCGCAGCGGGCTGGGTCACTGACCCGGTGCCGTTCGACGCGAGGACGAGGTTTTCACGGGGTGAACGTCAGAACTGGAGCGCCCAGGAGTCGATCTTCCCGGTGTCCAGGGCCGCGTTGTCGCTGACCCTCAGCTTCCACGTGCCGTTGGCCACCTCGGAGGAGGCGTTGACCGAGTACGTGGTGTTGATGTCGTCCGAACTGCCGCCGGTGCCGTACGACTTGAGCGTGTACGCCGTGCCGTCGGGAGCGATCAGCTGGACCTGGAGGTCGCCGATGTAGGTGTGGACGATGTGGACCTCGACAGCGAGGGCTGCGGGCGCGTTGCCGGTCACTCCGCTGACCGTGACCGGGGACTCCACGGTCGAGTTGTCGTTGATCGCGTAGTCGGCCGTGTTCTCGAAGCGCGGGCCGGGCGGGGTCGTGGTGCCGCCGCCCACGTTCAGCAGGCGGTTGGGCGAGCCCGTGCCGGGGTTACCGACGACGCCGGTGGAGGCGGCGGCGACGAGCCCCGAGGCGACCTGCGCCGGGGTGGAGCCGGGGTGGTCCGCCAGGTATACCGCCGCCGCGCCGGTGACGTGCGGTGTCGCCATCGACGTACCGGAGATGGTGTTGGTGGCGGTGTCGCTGCTGTTCCAGGCCGAGGTGATCGAGGAGCCCGGCGCGAAGATGTCCAGGATGGAGCCGTAGTTGGAGAAGCTGGAGCGAGCGTCGCTGGAGGTGGTCGAGCCGACCGTGATGGCCTCGCTCACCCTCGCGGGCGAGTAGTTGGAGGCGTTGGCGCTGTCGTTGCCCGCCGCGACCGCGAAGGTCACGCCGGAGGCGATGGCGTTGCGGACGGCGGTGTCGAGAGCGCTGTCCGCGCCGCCGCCGAGGGACATGTTGGCGACGGACGGGCCCGAGTGGTTCTGGGCCACCCAGTCGATGCCCGCGACGACCTGGGCGGTGGTGCCGGAGCCGGAGTTGTCCAGCACGCGCACGGCGACGATCTTCGCCTTCTTGGCGACACCGTAGGAGTTTCCGGCGACGGTGCCGGCGACGTGTGTGCCGTGGCCGTTGCCGTCCTGGGCGGTGTTGTCGTTGTCGACGGCGTCGTAGCCGTAGGAGGCGCGTCCGCCGAAGTCTGTGTGCGTGATGCGGACACCGGTGTCGATGATGTACGCCGTCACGCCCTGGCCGGCCGAGTCCGGGTAGGTGTACTTGCTGTCCAGCGGGAGGTTCTTCTGGTCGATGCGGTCCAGGCCCCAGGAGGGCGGGTTGGTCTGGGTCGCGTCGATGTGGAAGGTGCGGTTCTGGACGACGGACGCGACGGCCGGGTCGGCGGCGAATCGTTTTGCCTCCGCCTTGGACGCCTCGATCGCATAGCCGTTCAGGGCCTTGCGGTACGTGCGCTCGATCGTGGCGCCGTAGCGCTTGGCCAGGGCCCGGCCCTCGGCGGAGACGGCCTTCGCCGCGTTCGCCTTCAGGGTCACGAGGTAGCTGCCGGCGACGGAGTTCGCCGCCCCCTCGTACTGGATGCGGCCTTCGGGAGCGGCTGGAGCCGCGTCGGCGGGGGCGGCGGAGACGAGGCCCGCGACGAGCATCGCGGTGGCCGTCGCGCTGATCGCGGCCAGTCTTCGCCTGGAATGACGCATCACTGCCATGTGAGGGATCCTCCTCAATCGGTGGTGCGCTAGTGGGGGTAGTGCGGGCACCGAAACGACACGGCGAGGTAATCGGTCGTGAGCATGTCAAGTTCTGGGACTTTCATCGGGCCCTCGCCTGTGCTTCTCCTGTGCGTCAGTCGAAAGATTGAGCCCTCTAAAGGAATCGCACAAGGGCTCTGCGTAGACGTAACAGACGTGTCACACCGGACATGACACCCCATCGGTTGGGGTGTGTGGGGAAAGCGCTGGTCACGGTCGCTTGTTGATGACTGCGGTCGGCGCGGTCTCCACTCCCGCCTCCCACCTCGCTAGGCCGTAAGCGAAGGTGCGCCGGCACGGCCCACTGCTGATCCCGTCGGTGCGTCACCGGCGTTCGGGCCTGCCCGGTTCGGCCGCGCGCTCGCCGACCCGATCCGCTGTCGTATCCTGCTCGCCCTGCGCGAAGCTCCGGCCTGCCCAGCCGATCTCGTCGATGCGCTGTCGTTCGGCTGTGCGTCCGGGTTCTGGACGTATACCGGCGCGCCGAACCCGGCGGGGGTGGCGCCGCGCACCACATGTTGCTCACCCACGGGGCTGAACGGGACGGCATCGAACTCTGCGAACATGTGAGGCCGTTGACTCCATGGCGACGGACGAGACCTGGAGTGAATCTACCCCGACAGGCTCGTGGCCTGAGCCTGATCACTTTGCTGTCCCGCGAACCGTTGCGGCGCCCCTCCGTAGGCCGTCGAAACGGGCACGGCTGGCCTTCGATGCGAGCTACGAGCGCGAAGGCCGCGGAGGTGTTGGCGACCAAGGACGGCTGCCTGTGGTTGGCGCGGTTGCTGCAATTCACTGTTGCACTGCTGGGATTCACCGCGTGGTCTCTTCGAGCCACCCCGCGGGGAAGAACGGCGTAGGGATCAATGCGGCGAATGCGATCTGAGCCATTACCTGGAACGCCAGAGGTTCGCTGGCGCTGCTCGCCAGGAGGGGCCAAGCACAGACGACCAGCGGGAGGGAAAGCAGCACACGGAACCGGACCGTCTCCATCTGACTGTGGACCCAGACCGCGAAAATGGCGATGACCAGGGTGGGAATACCGATGATCAGCAACATGCCCATCCCCAACGTCATGATCTCCAGGAAGGTTTCTTTCCACCAGACGGTCTGAGAGATGGCCAGCCACGCTGCGGTGTGGAGGAGCACGTATGTAAGCACACACCGCCCCATTCGCCCCAGGATGTACCCAAGTCTGCCGGCGGGTCCCATCTCTGTCGCCATCCATGCCCCCATGCCCAAGCCCCATATTTGAACGCGTTCAATATAGTGCACTGGCTGCCTGACAGCAGCGTCGGGATCCGTGACGGCCACTGGAAGGCGACCCCGTTGGCGTGAGAAGCGGATGCAAAAGGCCCGGGGCCGTGATCGGTCCGGGGTCTTTCGCCGGGTGCCCTCGGCAGGTTCAGCGAGGTGAGGCGAGAGTGGGCGTGACCTGCGGATTCTCCGGCCTCATTGGCTCCCGGCGGGAGTTACCCCTCTGAAGTCAATGGAGCTGCAGGAGACACGGGCGGTCGGCGCCGATTGGTGGGGTTGCTGTACGTCGCTGCTGTACTGCAACAGATTCGGAGAACCCTGCGGGCTCTGGAAGTGTGGCTGATCATGAGCTTGCCATGTACGGGTTGCTCCCGATGCTGACAACCTGTCGCGCAGCCCATAGCATCCACGCGTGGACGTGGCACCACTGCTTGGGACGTTGCTCGGCGGACTCATCGGTGTGGGGTCCACTGCGTTCGTCGACCGATTGCGTGCTCGCCGGGATCAAGACGATCGCTGGCAGGAACTACACCGAGATGCCTTCGGGCGTTACCTCACAGCAGTCAGTGAGGCGTCGCTCGCCATGCGACAGGCGTTGCGAGTTGCCCAGCTTGCCGGCCAAGACGTGAGTCCCGCAGTTCACGAGTCTCTGGTCAGGAGCCGCGTCTACAGTGCGTACCACAACCTGGCCGTCGTGGCGGAAGAGAGTGTTGTGGCTCAAGCCAACGACGTCTTGATCGCACTTGAGCGTGCTCGCGATCTACTGATTGCTGGCGTGGGCCTGGAAGCGCCCGAGTATCGGGATGCGCGCGCAACGCTGCTGGCCCAGCTTGCGAGGCTGCGTGACGACATGCGGCGGGTCCTTGGGCTGAAGCCAGTGAGGCCGCTCCCAGATGGTTCTTCGTGATCGCCTTTATACGTCTACCGGTTGAGGGGCGCCGCTCGTGCGGTACAGATACTTTGAGGTCTGGCCTCATCTTCGCTAGGTCGATCACGGGGTCCGCCAACGTCGAGCAACAGCACCTGGGTATCGGCCGATCGTGCACTGAGGTCCGGCGTCGATCGTGGTTGTTCATGCTTGTTGGTGTCAGCGGCTGGTGTCAGTCGCCGCACGCGGTCTTGACAAGGGCTGTTTCATATCGCCCAGCCGTCGGAGGGCGAAGAAGGGCGGGGCAAAGGCGCTGGCGCGGAGGGGCAACAGCCGGGGTAGAGTCTCGCGGACTGGGGGAGGTGAGCCATGGCCGCGCTTTTCTATTCCGCTGTCGTGGTCGGCGTCGCGTTGATCGCTTTCCTGGTCCTGCGGGAGCACGGAACGCGGCTTGCGAAGGCGGCTTCCTGGTTGTGTCTGGCAGTCGCCGCACTCCCCGGACTGGGACTCATCGGCGTCGTTCTTCAAGTGGTCTTCGGGTCGTGAGACTGGTGCGGGGGCTATGACGCTGTCAAGTCGCTTGCCGGGTCATGGGCTGGGCTGGGTGAACTGCCCGGCTCCGGATCAGGTGAGGATGCCACGGCTGATCAGGCGTTTAGCGCGCAGGACGCAGCCGAACCCCTTCCTCCGCCCACCACTCACCCCAGCTTCCATCCCGTACGCCGTCGACCCACACACCGTGGAGCGGCGTGGGAGCTCCCCGCGCACGCCACTACGGACCCGCGGGCGGGAACGGTGCCCCTCCATCCCGGTGCCGGCCGATCCCCCGCCGGAGGCATTGCCTTGACCGCGGGCCGCTCAATGCGGTGATCGACTCATGTCCACCGGCCCTATCCACACGTGAGCGCGCCCGGCGGAGCGGAGCGCAGCCGGGGCTTGATGAGGTAGAGAAGCCTGCAACGATGATCGTCAGTTTTAGATCGAGAAGTTGGTCATCCCCTCCCGCACCTATGTGCCCGTGACGCCCGCACACCTGACTGGCACACCGTCAGAAAAGTCAGCAACAGGTCAGTGTGAGTCCTCAGACACCCGGCGGCAGCTGACCGCACATGCGAAACGTTGTAGCCTCCGAACATCGCCCTTGACCTGCAAAAAGCAGGCAGGGAGCAGACGAATCGGGAGTTTCTTCGTGTTTCGTACAATGTTCAAGTCCAAGATCCACCGAGCCACCGTCACCCAGGCCGACCTGCACTATGTGGGATCGGTGACGATCGATGCGGATCTTCTCGACGCCGCCGACCTGCTCCCCGGTGAGCTGGTACACATCGTCGACATCACCAACGGCGCCCGCCTGGAGACGTACGTCATCGAGGGCGAGCGCGGCTCGGGTGTGATCGGGATCAACGGGGCGGCCGCCCATCTCGTGCATCCCGGTGACCTGGTGATCATCATCAGCTACGCTCAGGTCACCGACGCCGAGGCGCGGGAGTTGCGGCCCCGGGTCGTGCACGTAGACGCCGGCAACCGCATCGTGGCGCTCGGCGCCGACCCGTCCGAGCCGGTGCCCGGTTCGGACCAGGAGCGCAGCCCGCAGGCCGTTTCGGCCTGACCGGCGGACGACGACCAGGAGCGTGCGTGGCCATGAGTGACATCGAGATCCGTGACGACCGGGCGGCGGGCCGCCTGGAGGCCCTCGGTGACGGTGAAGTCGTGGGACACATCGAGTACTTCGTGCTCGACTCGCCCGCGCGCGCCCTGGTCCCGGTCCACACGATCGTGGAGCCCGCCCACGAGGGCAAGGGCATCGCCGGATCCCTGGCCCGGGAGCTGTACACCGTCGCCGAGCGCGAAGGCGTTCCCGTCGCCCCGCTGTGCCCGTACGTCGTCAAGTGGGCGGAACGACACCCCGAGGCGGCCCCGCCGGCCGACCCGGCCCTGCTCGCGGCCGCGAAGGACTGGCTGCGGGCCCACCCCGGCCGGTTCTGACCGGACGGGGGACGCGCTCGGATGCTGCTCGCTCTGCTGCACACCTCACCCGCCCACATCCCGGTCTTCGACGCCCTGCGCGACGCGGACCACCCGGACCTGGAGCTACGGCACTTCGTCTCCGAGGAGCTGTTGGAGCGGGCCCGGCGGGAAGGCCCCGAGGCGGTCACGGCGGACGTGCGGGACGCGCTGGTGCGGGCCGCCGGCACCGGGGCGCGGGCCGTGCTCTGCACCTGCTCCAGCATCGGCGCCGTCGCGGAGGCCCAGGCCGCCGCGGTCGGCGTACCGGTGCTGCGGGTCGACCGGCCCATGGCGGCGGCCGCCGTGGCGACGGGCCCGAGCGTGGTCGTCCTCGGCACGGTGCGGAGCACCCTCGGCCCGACCGCCGACCTCGTCGAGGAGGAGGCCCGGCGCTCCGCCCGGACCGTGTCCGTACGTACTCAGCTGGTCGACGGCGCCTGGGACCATTTCGCGGCCGGCGACACCGACGCGTACGCCCGGCACATCGCGGCCGCGGCCGACGAGATCACCGACGCCGACGTGATCGTCCTGGCCCAGGCATCCATGACCCCGGCCCAGCAGCTGACCTCCACCATGATCCCGGTGCTCTCCAGCCCCCGCCCGGGCCTCGCCGCCGCGGCAGCCTCTGCAGCGATGTGAGTGGCGGCGCGGCCGCAGGGTAGTCGGGGAGTAGGGCCTGTCTTCCGGATCAGGCCGGCTCCGGCCGACCGAGCTTCCTGGCTCCGGCAAGATCCGGAAGACAGGTCCTGGTCCAGAGGCGACGCCGTCCGCCCGGCGACTGCCCGGAGGCTCCCATGACGACCCCATACCCAGACCCCGCTTCCCCGGGCCCGCCCCCGACCCCGGGCCCCACTCCGCCGGACCCGTACCCCAGCCCGGTCCCACCCCCCGAACCGAGCCCTGAGCCCACCCCACCGGGTCCCGGCCCGGAACCCACTCCGCCCCCGGGGCCCCCACCGGGACCCCCGCCCACTCCGCCGGGCCCGCACCCGGAGCCCCCGCCCCCGGCCCCGCCGGAACCCCCACCGTCCCCGATCCCCCCGGGCCCCGAGCCCGTACCGAACCCGGAACCAGGCCCACCTCTCACCTAAAAGGCACCGAGGGGAACCAGCGCCCCAAAGGGGCGCGGGGCTGTATCGACATGCGGCTCCGCCGCGCGGGCGCGACCAGCCACGGCAGAGCCGCACTCGCCGGACGACCATTCCCCCCGCCCCTCCAGGCGTACAAACCGCCCTTACGCGGACACCTCACTCCGGTCCCCGCCCCACAGCGTGTGGAACGACCCCTCCCCGTCCACCCGCCGGTACGTGTGCGCCCCGAAGAAGTCCCGCTGCCCCTGCGTCAGAGCCGCCGGCAGGCGATACGCACGCAACGCGTCGTAGTACGCCAGCGCCGCCGAGAAGCCCGGCGTCGGCACGCCCTGGCGCACCCCCGCGATGACCACCTCGCGCCAGTCGTCCTGCGCGGCGGCGATCTCCTGTGCGAACGTGTCGTCGGACAGCAGGCTCGGCAGGTCGGGCCGGGCGTCGTACGCGGCGCGGATGCGGTCGAGGAAGGCCGCGCGGATGATGCAGCCGCCCCGCCAGATCGAGGCGACGGCGCCGAGGTCGATGTCCCAGCCGTACTCCGCGCTGCCGGCGGCGATCTCGTGGAAGCCCTGCGTGTAGGAGACGATCTTCGAGGCGTACAGCGCCTGCTCCACGCGGTCCGCGAAGGCGGCCGCCTCCTCCCTGCTCAGCGGGGTCGGCGTGGGGCCCGCCAGGCCGCGCGAGGCCTCCCGCAGGGCCGCGTGCCCGGACAGGGAGCGGGCGAAGACGGCCTCCGCGATGCCCGACACCGGGACGCCCAGGTCGAGGGCGATCTGGACCGTCCAGCGTCCGGTGCCCTTCTGCTCGGCCTGGTCCACCACCACGTCCACGAACGGCTTCCCGGTCGCCGCGTCCACGTGGGACAGCACCTCGGCCGTGATCTCGATCAGGTAGGAGTCGAGGCGGCCCCGGTTCCAGGTGCGGAAGATGTCCGCGATCTCGGCGGGGGAGTACCCGGCGACGTCGCGCAGCAGCTGGTAGGCCTCGCCGATCAGCTGCATGTCGGCGTACTCGATGCCGTTGTGGACCATCTTCACGAAGTGCCCGGCACCGTCGGGGCCGCAGTGCGTGACACAGGGCGCGCCGTCCGCCGCCTTCGCGGAGATCTTCTCCAGCATCGGGCCGAGCGACGCGTACGACTCCGTCGAGCCGCCCGGCATGATGCTCGGCCCGTGCAGCGCGCCCTCCTCGCCGCCGGAGATGCCCGTGCCGACGAAGTGGATGCCCCGCTCGCGCAGCTCCCGCTCACGGCGCCGGGTGTCCGCGAAGTGCGCGTTGCCACCGTCGATGATCATGTCGCCGGCCTCCAGCAGCGGCGCGAACTCCTCGATCACCGCGTCCGTCGGCTCACCGGCCTTGACCATGATGACCAGCCGGCGGGGCCGCTCCAGGGCCGCCACGAACTCCTCGGCGGTCTCGGCCGGGACGAAGTCCCCCTCGTCGCCGAACTCTTCCACCAGCGCCTTCGTCCGCGACACCGTACGGTTGTGCACGGCGACCGCGTAGCCGTTGCGCGCGAAGTTCCGGGCGAGGTTGCGGCCCATGACCGCGAGGCCCGTGACACCGATCTGCGCTGAAGTGCTCATACCGCCTGCTCCCTAGCTGCCTCGTGACCACAGCTGCCTCGTGAATACAGCTGCTGTGTGACTACGGCTCCGTCGCTGCGGGCCCATGGCCCATCCTGACGTGCCGCTACGGCGAGCGCACATCCGACCCGCCACGCTTGTCTACGGACGGAAGGCACGTCTCGCCTCAGTTCGCGGGTGCGTGCGGGCGAACCGGCCAAGGACGGCCCGTTCCCGGCCACTTGGCCTCGGCATGCGGCCGGTTTCCCATCTTGTCATGGCCTGTTCCCCGCGCTTACTTTTGCCGCTCCTGACGCATGTCGAGGGGATTTCGGACATGGCCGTACGCGGCCGGCATCGCCGGTACCAGCCGACCAGGATCAACCGCGCCTCGCTGACCGTCACGGCGGGCGGCGCCGGCCTCGCGATCCCGCTGGTCGCCGTCGGCAGTGCCGACGCGGCCGACGCGTCCACCTGGAACAAGGTCGCCGCCTGCGAGTCCAGCGGAAACTGGAGCATCAACACGGGCAACGGCTACTACGGCGGGCTGCAGTTCACCCGGCCCACCTGGGAGGCGTACGGCGGCACCCGGTACGCGCCGCGTGCCGATCTGGCCACCCGGGAGCAGCAGATCGCCGTCGCCGAGCGGGTCCTGGACGGGCAGGGGCCCGGCGCCTGGCCGGTGTGCTCGGTGCGGGCCGGACTGACCCTCCCCCACTCTCAGCTTCGTTCGAGCGGGGGGACCCCCACCGGCGGGAGCCCCGAAGGCCACCCGGGCGGCACCCCGGCACTCCACACGGACGGCGCCGCGGCCCGTCCGGCGAGGACGGCCTCGGTGCGGGACGTGCAGCCCCAGACCACCCCGCAGTCCCGCGCGGGCCGGGCCGAGATGTATACCGTGGTGCACGGCGACACCCTCTCCGGCATCGCCGACGAGCATCACGTCCGGGGCGGCTGGCAGCGGCTGTACGCGGGCAACCGGGCGACGATCGGGTCCGATCCCGACCTGATCCTGCCCGGCCAGCGGCTGAACCTGCGCACCCCCGCCGCCCCGGCGCCCGGCACGCACACCACCCCCTCCAAGTCCCCGGCGAAGAAGGCCCCTTCGCAGCGGAAGGCGCCCGCGCCGAAGAAGACCCCGGCGGAGAAGAAGAGCCACGAGCGGACGAAGAGCCACGAGCGGACGAGGGGCCACACGGAGCACACGACCTCGCCGCATTCGACGTCCACCGGCGGCCACGCGCTCGTCGCCCCGGTGCACGCCTCGATCGGCACCGGCTACCACGTGGCCGGCTCGCACTGGTCGAAGGGCTACCACACCGGCGTCGACTTCCTCGTGCCGACGGGCACCTCCGTCCGGGCGGCCGCGGCCGGTCACGTGGTGGCCGCCGGCTGGGGCGGGTCGTACGGCTACCAGGTGGTCATCCGGCACGCCGACGGCCGCTACACGCAGTACGCCCACCTGTCCGCGATCTCCGTGCGGGCCGGGCAGAGCGTGTCCTCGGGCCAGCGCATCGGCCGGTCCGGGTCGACCGGAAACGTCACGGGCCCGCATCTGCACTTCGAGGTGCGGACGGGGCCCGGTTTCGGCTCGGACATCGACCCGATCGCCTACCTCCGGGCCGGCGGCGTCAGCATCTGACGTGCGGTGTGCTGCCGGCCCAGCAGGGCCGGCGGCACCGGGATGCTCGCGGACAGCGGGACGTACGACGCCGGGTCGGCGTACGGGGCGGCGGGCCCTCCCGGCAGCGGCACACCGTCCAGGAACGGCCGGTCGGGCACGAGCACGCCGCCCCTGAGACGGGCACCGGCATGGAAGCCGGGACGGGGACCGAAACCGTGGCAGGGAGCGGCCGACAGCAGGTCCTCCACGGACGCACCGTCCGGCCCGTCCAGGATCTGCCCGACCTTTGCCAGGACGTCCTTCGCGACGACGTCCTTGGCGATGACGTCCTTCGCCAGGACGGCCTCCTCCAGGACGGCCTCCTCCAGCTCCGTCTCCGCCGCCGCGCGCTGCCGGGGCACGACCGCGAGCGGCTCGACGGTGAGCGACGGCTCGTGGTGCGCGGTGACGGCCTGCCCGGCCGTGCCGTCCGCGGCCGGGACCGGGGTGCTCTCCAGCCGTTCCGTCGTCAGCAGGATCAGCCCGCCGGCCGCCACGACCCCGCAGCCGAGGGCGAGTACGGTGCCCGTGGTGCCGTAGCGGAACGTCTCGCCGAACATCAGGATGCCGACGGCGGCGGCCAGCACCGGGTTGACCACGGTCAGGGTGGCCAGGGGTGCGGCCAGGCCGCCGCCCCGGTAGGAGGCCTGGGACAGCATGACCCCGGCGACCGCGAACACGCCGATCACCGCCAGGGAGGGCAGGTCGCCGAGGTCGATCCCGTTGCTCCAGTCGACGGCGACGGTCTTGGTGAACACGGACGACATGCCGAACGCGATGCCGGAGCCGGTGGCGAGCAGCACGCTGCGCACCGCCGGGTGCCGGTGCGCGGCCCGGCCCGCGACCATCAGCGCGACGACCGCCCCGCCGGTGACCAGCGCGACGGCCACCCGCTGGGCCGTGTCCAGGGAGTGCCCCTCGGCGGAGCCGACCAGGGACAGCAGGCCCGCGAGGCCCGCTGTGGCCATGATGGCGCCGCGCCAGGCGGCCGACCCTGCCCTGCGGCCGACGAACAGCGCCGCCATGGGCAGGGCGAAGACGATGGTCAGCGCGCCCAGCGGCTGCACCAGGCTGAGGGGGCCGTAGGCGAGCGCCACGACGTGCAGCACCCCGCCGAGTCCGTTCAGCGCCAGCGCCGCCCACCAGCTCGGCCGGCGCAGCGGCGCGTACCGTTCGTCGGGGCAGGACACCGCGACCTGCTCCTGCACGATCGCTCCGCCGGCGTAGGCGACGGCGGAGACGAACGACAGCAGCACGGACAGCGCGAGGGCGCTCATGAGCGTCTCCTCTGCGGGAGGCGGGCCCATGGGGCCCGGCGCGGCGTACGGTCGGCTTCCATGGTCAACACTCTGCCCGCTCGGACCCTTCCCGTCGTCGTACCTGAGCACGCAATGGGTCCTACTGCCGATGGAGTAGGGAAGCCCTCCGATCATCCCCAAGAGGGGTGACCCGGGGTGGAGACCCCTGAGTCCCGGACGGCGATCGAGCCTGATACCAGTGTGCTGGTGGACCTCGACCCCGATCTCGCCGCCCTCCGCCCCCTCGGCGGCTTCTTCGCCCTCCGCACGGCCGGAGCGTCAGCCGGACCCGGCCCCGGCGCACTGCCGAACTTCGCGGAGACGTATCAAACGATCAGTTCGGATGGTGACGGAAATGCCATGACGTTCCGCGTCGCCGTCGTCGCGGACCGGCTGCGCGTCGCCGAACCGCGGGTGTGCGCCTCGCTCGCCCAACAGGCCCTGGCCGCACGCCTGTGGTCGGTCGCCCTGGGCTGCGCCGTCCTGTACGGCGGCGTGCCCGATCTCGATCCGCGCCTGCTGCGCTGGGACGCCTCGGCGACCGTGCCCGACGACCTGTGGCTGACCGAGGTGCGACCGCTGCCCGGGGACGCCGCCACGCTCCTCGACACCGTGCTCCACGCCCATCTCCAGCCCCTAGGGGAAGCCCTGACGTCCCGGTACGGGGTCGCGTCCGGGCTGCTGTGGGGCAACGCCGGCTCGGCGCTCGCCGCCGCGGCCCGCGAACTGGACCGCTGGGTGCGCGCGAACGGCCGTACCGACGCCGCCGAGCGGGCCGCCGCCCTCACCGACGACCTCTTCGCCCACCCCCTGCTGCGCGCCACCGGCACCCGCGCCGGCACGGCGTTCCGGCGCCGCAGTTGCTGCCTGTACTACCGCGTGCCCGGCGGGGGAGTCTGCGGCGACTGCTGCTTCACCCGGCCGCCGGACTCTTCCCCGCGGGCCGCATCTGGGTGACCATGAGGGGAACCTGCCGCCGGGACAAGGGGGTTGTCGGGTGCGAGTGGGACTGCTGACCCGGGAGTACCCCCCGGACGTGTACGGCGGCGCCGGTGTCCATGTCGAGTTCCTCGCCCGGGAGCTGACCTCCCTCGTGGACCTGGAGGTGCACTGCTGGGGCGAGGGCCGCGGCGTCGGCGTCGTACGCCACCGCCCCTGGCCCGTCCTGGACGGCTCCAACGACGCGTTGCGCACCTTCTCCGTGGACCTCGCCATCGCGGCCGCCCTCGAGGACCGCGAACTCGTCCACTCCCACACCTGGTACGCGGGCCTCGCCGGCCATCTCGCCAAGCTCCTGTACGGCGTCCCGCACGTGGTGACCGCCCACTCGCTGGAGCCGCTGCGCCCCTGGAAGGCCGAGCAGCTCGGCGGCGGATACGCGCTGTCGAGCTGGGCCGAGCGCACCGCGATCGAGGCCGCGGACGCGGTGATCGCCGTGTCGGGGGCCATGCGCGAGGACATCCTCGCCTGCTATCCGGCCCTGGACCCGGCGCGGGTCCACGTCGTGCACAACGGCATCGACACCACCCTCTACCGGCCCGACCACGGCATCGACGCGCTCACCCGGCACGGCATCGACCCGGCCCGCCCGTACGTCCTGTTCGTCGGCCGGATCACCCGCCAGAAGGGCGTGCCCCATCTGCTGCGCGCGGTACGGGACATCGACCCGGGCACCCAGGTCGTGCTGTGCGCGGGCGCGCCCGACACCCCGGAGATCGACCGGGAGTTCCGGGACCTGTACGAGGAGCTGAGCCGGGCGCGCGCGGGCGTGTTCTGGATCCCGCAGATGCTGCCGCGCACGGAGGTGATCCAACTCCTCACGCGCGCCGCCGTGTTCGTCTGCCCCTCGGTGTACGAACCCCTGGGCATCGTCAACCTGGAGGCGATGGCCTGCGGCACGCCGGTGGTGGCCTCCCGGGTCGGCGGGATCCCCGAGGTCGTCGCGGACGGCCGCACCGGTCTGCTGGTCGACGTGGACGACGACTTCACGACCGGCCTCGCCCGCGCCCTGGACACCCTCCTCGCCGACCCGGAGGCGGCCCGGCGCATGGGGGAGGCCGGACGGCGGCGTGCCGTCGGCGAGTTCGGCTGGGACGCGGTGGCCCGGCGCACGGCCGGGCTCTACGAGGAGATCCTCAAGCAGGCTTAGTCCGGCCTGCTCGGGGCAGCCATGGTTCAACCAGGGTGAGGGGAGCGGCCATGCGTCGTGGAGGGCCTTCGGTTCTCGGGATCGTTCTGGCGGGCGGCGAGGGAAAGCGCCTGATGCCGCTGACCACGGACCGCGCCAAACCGGCCGTCACCTTCGGCGGCACCTATCGGCTCGTCGACTTCGTCCTGTCCAACCTCGTCAACGCCGACGTGCTGCGCATCTGCGTGCTGACCCAGTACAAGTCGCACTCGCTGGACCGGCACGTCACCACCACCTGGCGGATGTCCAGCCTGCTCGGCAACTACGTCACCCCGGTCCCGGCGCAGCAGCGCCTCGGCCCCCGCTGGTATCTGGGCAGCGCCGACGCGATCCTGCAGTCCCTGAACCTGGTGTACGACGAACAGCCCGACTACGTCGCGGTGTTCGGCGCCGACCACGTGTACCGCATGGACCCGCGGCAGATGCTCCAACAGCACATCGAGAACGGCGCGGGCGTCACCGTGGCCGGCATCCGCGTGCCGCGCTCGGAGTCCTCGTCGTTCGGGGTGATCACGCCCGGTTCGGACGGCCGTACCGTCCGGCGCTTCCTGGAGAAACCGGCCGACCCGCCCGGGCTGCCGGACGACCCCGAGCGCGTGTTCGCCTCGATGGGCAACTACATCTTCACCACCAAGGTCCTGGTCGAGTCGCTGCAACGGGACGCCGAGGACGAGCAGTCCGTGCACGACATGGGCGGCTCGATCCTGCCCCAGCTCACCGCCCGCGGCGAGGCACAGCTGTACGACTTCAGCGACAACCACGTGCCCGGCGAGACCAGCCGCGACCAGGGCTACTGGCGGGACGTCGGCACCCTGGACGCCTACTACGACGCCCACATGGACCTGATCGCCGAGCGCCCCGCCTTCAACCTCTACAACCGTCAGTGGCCCGTCTACACCCACTCCAACCAGCTTTCCCCGGCCCGCTTCAACGCGGGCGGCATCGCCAGCGAGTCCATCATCAGCGCGGGCTGCCTGATCCGCGGTCAGGTCAGCCGGTCGGTGCTCTCCCCGGGGGTACGGGTCGATCCGGGCGCTGTCGTTCAGGGTTCGGTGCTGCACGACAACGTCCGCATCGGCCGCGGCGCCGTCGTCCGCGGCGCCATCCTCGACAAGAACGTCGAGGTCCCGCCCGGCGCCACGATCGGTGTCAACCCGGGGCGGGACGGCGAGCTGTACACCGTCTCCGAGGGCGGAGTGATCGCTCTCGGCAAGGGCCAACGAGTCACCTGACGAACCCCGCCGCCTCCCTCCCGGGGGCGACTGCTTCCGCGACGCGCCGACACATTCCGCCCAGGATGCCCGAGTTCACGTCGTTCGCCCTTCACGATGCAGGCAGCGATGTCGAACCTTCGGAGGTCATCCGACATGAGAGGGACCCGGCGCACACGGCTGTGCCTGGCCGGGGTGATGGCAGCGTCCGCGCTGGTCGCCACCCCCGCCGCACGGGCGGCCGAGCGGACCGACCGCCACCTCGCCGACCTGGTCAACCCGTTCATCGGGAGCCAGAACGAGGGCAACACCTTCCCCGGCGCCGCCGTGCCCTTCGGCATGGTGCAACTCTCCCCGGACACGGGGCACAGCACCGGCTACGACTACACGCAGAAACGCATCCGCGGCTTCTCCCTGGTCCACCTCTCGGGCGTCGGCTGCCGCATCGGCGGCGACCTGCCCGTGCTGCCCACCACCGGAGAGGTCACGCAGACGGACTACGCCCGGTACGCCGCCGGGTTCTCGCACGCCGACGAGCAGGCGAGCCCTGGCTACTACCGGGTCGGCCTCGACTCCGGCATCCGCGCCGAACTGACCGCGAGCGAGCGCACCGGAGTGCAGCGCTTCACCTTCCCGGCCACCGACAAGGCCAACGTCCTGCTGAACGCGGGCCAGTCGTTGCACAAGCCGGTCGCCAGTTCGGTCGAGATCCTCGACGACCACACCGTGCGCACCGGGATCACCGGCCACGGCTTCTGCCGGGACACCGGGCCCTACACGGTCTACACGGTCACCCGTTTCAGCCGGCCCTTCACCGCCTACGGCACCTGGGACGGCACCACCCTCCACCCGGGCTCCCGCACCGGAAGCGGCGGCGCCTACGTCCGCTTCGACACGACCGAGGACCGTACGGTCGAGGCGACCACCGCGCTGTCGTACGTCGACGCGGCCGGCGCCGAGACCAACCTGCGGACCGAGGGCGGACGGTCCTTCGACGCCGTACGGGACCGGGCGCGTGAGCTGTGGGAGCGGCGGCTGGCCGGCGTCCGCGTCCAGGGCGGCGACCCGGTCCTGCGGCGCACCTTCTACTCGTCGCTCTACCGTTCGTTCCTCGCGCCCAACATCGGCAGCGACGCCGACGGCCGCTACACCGGCTGGGACCGCCGCATTCACCACGCGGCCGGGTTCACGTACTACCAGAACTGGTCGCTGTGGGACACCTACCGCACCCAGGCCCAGCTCCTCGCCCTGCTCGCGCCGCGCGAGGCCCGCGACATGGCGCTGTCGGTGGTCAAGGTCGACGAGGACGGCGGCTGGCTGCCCAAGTGGGGCTACGGCCCGGTCGAGACGAACGTCATGAGCGGCGACCCGGTCACCCCCTTCCTGACCACCGCCTACCAGATGGGCCTGCTGAAGGGGTTCGAGGAGCGCGCCTACCGGGCGCTGCGGAAGAACGCCGACGGGGTGCCGCCCGCCGACTACCCGGGCATCGGCCGCGAGGCCAACGCCGAATACCTCGCACATGGGTTCGCCCCCTACGACAAGGACCGCCCCCTGGCGAAGATGGGCGACTCCGACTACCACCACGGCGCCTCCGTCACCCTGGAGTACGCCCTCGCCGACGCGATGCTCGCCCAGATGGCCCGCGGCCTCGGACACACCGCGGACGCCGCCCGCTACGCCGCCCGGGCGCGGAACTACCGGCGGATCTTCGACCCCTCGACCGGCTTCTTCCGCGCCCGCGACGCCTCCGGCGCCTTCACCGGCTCGGCCGACCCGGCCCGCGGCGTCGGCTTCCACGAGGGCACCGCCTGGCAGTACCAGTGGCTGGTCCCGCAGGACCTGCCCGGCATGGTCGGCCTGATCGGCGGGAACCGCGCGGCCAACGACCGCCTGGACGCGTTCTTCGCCTACGACCGGCTGCTCACCGACCCCGAGCGGACCGCCCGCGAGGTGTGGGTGCACGGCGACGCGTACGACTACTACAACGCCGCCACGTACAACCCGATGAACGAGCCGGACCTCATCGCGCCCTACACCTACCTGGCCACCGGCCAGCCCTGGAAGACCACGGACGTGGTGCACGCGGCGCTGACCCTCTTCACCGACGGCCCCACCGGCATGACCGGAAACGACGACCTCGGCACCATGTCCGCCTGGAACGTGCTGTCCTCGATCGGCCTCTTCCCGATCCAGCCCGGTTACGACACCTGGGGCCTGTCCACCCCGGTCTTCGACCGCGTCGACCTCACCCTGGACCGCCACTTCTGGCCGAGCGGCGGGCTGACCGTCACCGCGCCCGGCACCTCGGCCGCCGACCGCTACATCCAGACCGTCCGCAGGGACGGGACACCGAACACCCGGACCTACCTGACCACGGCCGCGCTGCGCTCCCTGCGCACGCTCGGCTTCACGGTCGGCCCGCGCCCGTCAGAGTGGGGTACGTCACCCTCGGCGGCGCCCCCCGTCCTGAGGTGACCTCAGGAGTCTCCTGAGTCCCGCCCCTTTCAGCGGAGGCGGGACTTAATCTGCCGTTAACTGTGCGTAGCACGATCGTACTTGACCGTAATCGCTTATCGGGGATTGACTGCTGGTCCACCCCGTCGTCGACGCGCGAGGCAAGCCCTTGACTTCCGACCTGCTCGCTCCCCTCGACCTGGCTTTCTGGAACATGGAGTCCGACCGGTACCCGATGCACCTCGGGGCGCTCGGCGTCTTCACCACGCACTCGCCGACCGCGGGTGCCCACGCCGCCGACCTGCTCGCCGCCCGCGCGGCGGCCGTGCCCGGCCTGCGCATGCGCATCCGGGACGTGTGGCAGCCGCTCGCGTTCGGCGGCGCCGCCCGCGAGCCCGACCCGGACTTCGACCCGCTCAACCACGTACGCCTGCACGCCCCCACCTCCGACTTCCAGGCGGTCGCGGGCCGGCTCATGGAACGCCCGCTGGAGCGCGGCCGGCCGCCGTGGGAGGCGCATGTGCTGCCCGGCGAGGACGGTGTCTCCTTCGCCGTGCTGTTCAAGTTCCACCACGCCCTCGCCGACGGACTGCGCGCGCTCAAGCTCGCCGCCGGTGTCCTCGACCCCGTGGACCTGCCCGAGCGCGGCCCGCGCGCCGTCGAGCCGCCCCGCGGTCTGCTGTCCGAGGTGCGCGGACTGCCCGGCCGGGTGCCCGGGCTGGTCCGGGGAGCCCTGTCCGACGCGGGCCGGGCCCTGGACATCGGCACCTCGCTCGCCCGGTCCACCCTGGGCATGCGTCCTTCGTCGGCGCTGACCTCCGCGCCCAGCGGCACCCGCCGCACCGCCGGTGTCGTGATCGACATCGACGACGTGCACCGGGTCCGCAAGTCCGTCGGCGGCACCGTCAACGACGTCCTCATCGCGGTCGTCGCCGGCGCGCTGCGGCGCTGGCTGGACGAGCGCGGCGACGGCAGCGAGGGGGTCGCGCCCCGCGCCCTCATCCCCGTCTCGCGGCGCCGGCCGCGCACCGCCCAGCCACAGGGCAACCGGCTCTCCGGGTACCTGATACGGCTTCCCGTCGACGATCCCGACCCGTTCCGCCGGCTCGAAACCGTCCGTACGGCCATGATCCGCAACAAGGACGCGGGGCCGAACCGGGGCGCCGGGGCGGTGGCCCTGCTCGCCGATCATGTGCCGGCGCTCGGGCACCGGCTCGGCGGGCCGCTGGTCGGGCAGGCCGCGCGGCTCTGGTTCGACATCCTGGTCACCAGCGTGCCGCTGCCGGGGCTGGGGCTGCGGCTCGGCGGGCACCAGCTGACCGAGGTGTACCCCTTCGCGCCGCTGGCGCCGGGGCAGGCGCTGGCGGTGGCGATCTCCACGTACCGCGGGCGCGTGCACTACGGGCTGGTCGCCGACGCGGAGGCGGTGCCTGACCTCGATGTGTTCGCGCGTGCGGTGACGGACGAGGTGGAGGGGCTGACCGCGGCGTGTGAGGTTTGAGGTCTGAGTCCGAGGCTGACGGTGCGGGTGGGGTAGCTCGCTTCCCACCCGCACCACTCGTACCATCCACCCCACCTGCACTCCCTGCACCACCGTCTTTTCGGCGGTTTGGCCGGTGGCCCCCCGCTCCGTAAACTTCCCTGTTCGAAAGCGGGCGCGAGTCGGAGCGCTGCGCGGGTGACCAGGGAAGCGGCAGCGCGATGACGGTGACAGAGGGCGGCTCCATGCCCATGGACGAGGTGGTCTACGGGCCGGGCATCGACCCGGAGCGCCTGGCCGTCTGCCTCAGCGTGCTCGAGGAGCTCGACCAGCTGGAGGTCGACCACCCCGACGCGATCAAGGTGCGCCGGGCCACCTCGCACATCTACCGGGTGGTGAAGCAGCGCCGCCGCCAGGAGCGCCGGGCCGCCAAGACCGCCCACGACAAGGCGGTCACCGAGGCCACCGCGACCGGCTCCGCCCAGCGCATCGACGACGAGACCGAGGGCATCCTGCCCTCCTCCTCGACCGAGGAGGGCCGGATCGCGGGGATACTCCAGCGCCCGCGCTCCTGCTACACCTGCAAGACCCGCTACGTCGAGGTCGACTACTTCTACCACCAGCTCTGTCCGGACTGCGCCCGCACGAACCGGGCCAAGCGCGACGTCCGTGCCGACCTCACCGGCAAGCGCGCCCTGCTCACCGGCGGCCGCGCCAAGATCGGCATGTACATCGCGCTGCGCCTGCTGCGCGACGGCGCGCACACCACCATCACCACGCGCTTCCCCAAGGACGCCATCCGTCGGTTCAAGGCGATGGAGGACTCGGCGGACTGGATGCACCGGCTGGAGGTCGTCGGCATCGATCTGCGCGACCCGGCGCAGGCCGTGGCGCTGGCCGACCAGGTCACCGAGGCCGGTCCGCTCGACATCCTGATCAACAACGCGACGCAGACCGTGCGCCGCCTGCCCTCCGCGTACGCGGCCCTGGTCGAGGGCGAGAACGCCCCGCTGCCCGCGGGTGAGCTCCCCGCCCATCACGTCATCGGTGCCTTCAACTCCGGCGCCGTCGACGGCATCGCCGCGCTGCCCGTCGGCATCAGCGGTCTGGAGGCGCAGAAGGTCACCGATCTCGCGCTCGTCGCGGGCAACGCCAGCGTCGCCCGGCACCTGGAGGGCACCGCCATCGACGCGGGCGGCCTCGTCCCCGACGTCGTCGACACCAACACCTGGGTGCAGACCATCGAGCAGATCTCCCCGGTGGAGCTGCTCGAGACCCAGCTGTGCAACTACACGGCGCCCTTCATCCTCATCAGCAAGCTCCGCCCGGCGATGGCCGACGCCGCGAAGAAGGCGGCCAGCGGGCGTGCCTACGTCGTCAACGTCTCGGCGATGGAAGGCGTCTTCGGCCGCGGCTACAAGGGCGCCGGGCACCCGAACACCAACGCCGCGAAGGCGGCCATGAACATGGTCACGCGGACCAGCGCCGAGGAGATGTTCCAGACCGACGGCATCCTCATGACCTCCGTCGACACCGGCTGGATCACCGACGAGCGCCCGCACTTCGACAAGCTCCGCCTCGCCGAGGAGGGCTTCCACGCCCCGCTCGACCTGGTCGACGGCGCCGCCCGCGTCTACGACCCGATCGTGCGCGGCGAGGAGGGCGACGACCTGTACGGCGTCTTCATGAAGGACTACGCGCCGGGCAAGTGGTGAACCGTGGGGCGGCACCGTGCCGCCCCGCTTCTCAATCGACCGCGCCGAGGCGTGAGTTGCGGGCCGCGACCAGTTCCAGGACGGTGCGCCAGTCCTCCAGCACGCCCGCGTCGAAGCCCCCGGCGCGGCTCTCCTCCGCGGCCTGGCGCAGCCGCAGCAGATCGTCGTCGGCGGGGCCGCCGGCCCCGCGCACCAGCCGGAACACCCGCTCCCCGAGCAGCGCCCGCACCGCCTCGGCCGCGCCCCGGGCCGGGCCCGCGTGGTCGGCGGGGTCCAGCACCGGGCCGAGTGCGTGGAGCAGGCCGGCCACCTGGAGCTCCTTGTCGGCGGGGCGGCTGCGGCGCAGCAGCGCGGCGGTCCGCAGCGCGTGCTGGTGCCGGCCGGCGTACAGCAGATCCATCAGCTCCTCGACGCTGCGCAACTCCATGCGTCAGTCCTTCCGCGAGACAGCCGTTGCCGCATGCCACCAGATCATGGCGAGCTTGCGACCCGGCCAACGGCACTTGAACTGCGCCGCGTCCGGTGAAACAGCTCGGGCCGAGGTCGAAGACGTGTTCGCAGTCGTAGGCCAAGTGGGTGATTCGCGCCCTGGCCAGGTGATGCACTTTATGACAAATAGCAGCATATTAGGGGGCATTGAGGGGCCAAATGACTCGCGATAGTTACACCTTGTTTGCACTCCCTATCGAGCGGGCACCCGCTCATTTGGTTACCCTGGAGGGGACGGACAGCAGCAAAGGGGTTCCACCCACACCCATCGTCCGTCCCGGGGTGAGCCGGTCGACAACGGCCTGCTCCGACACGAGGTACCGGCGCCACCGCGTCCGAACTGGCCTCCCATCCAGACCCGAGCGGGCGACGAGTGCCGGAGCGCAGCGGCCCGGCAGGCCCCGAGGGTGACCGACACATAAGGAGTGCGCGGTGACACCGGAGAAGACGAATCGCGAAAAGGGCCCCGACGAACCCACCGAGACCAAGCGGCGCCGGCCCGGAGAGCTCGGCAGCCTGGACGTGTGGGCCCGATCCGCCCCGATCCGCCTGGCGGGCTACGAGGACGACCTCGCCGAGCCCCATATCCTGCCGAGCGTGGACTGACCCACGGGACGGATCGTCGCGATCGCCGCGAGCATGGGCGTGGCAGACTCACGCCCATGCAGATCAGAGAAGCCGCGGCCGAGGACTGGCCGCTGATCTGGCCCTTCTGGCACCGGATCGTCGCCGCCGCCGAGACCTACGCCTGGGACCCCGACACCTCGGAGGAAGCGGCCCGCGCCCTGTGGACGAGCCCGCCCAAGCGGGTCTACGTGGCCGAGGACCCCACCGGAGCCGTGGTCGGCTCGGCCTACCTCACCCCGAACTACGGCGGCCCCGCCGCGGGCGTCGCGAACGCCGGCTTCATGGTCGACCCGGACCACGCCGGCCAGGGCATCGGCCGCGCCCTCGCCGAACACCTCCTCGCCGAGGCCACGGCGCACGGGTTCCACGCGATGGTCTTCAATGCCGTCGTCGAGACCAATCCCGCCGTCCGGCTCTGGACCTCCCTCGGCTTCACGATCCTCGGCACGGTCCCGGACGCCTACGACCATCCCCGGCACGGCAGGGTGGGCCTGCACATCATGTACAAGTCACTCGACTAGTCCCGGTCGGCCCGGTCGGCCCGTCCAGCTCGGCGCAGTCCGGCCCGGTCGGCCCGTCCAGCTCGGCGCAGTCCGGCCTGGTCGGCCCGTCCGGCCCGGTCCCGCCGGTCAGTCCCGGTCCGGGCGTCCGGTCGGTCCCGGTTCCGCCGGTCAGTCCCGGTCCGGCCGTCCGGTCGGCCCCGGTCCCGCTGGTCAGTCCCGGTCCGCCAGGGGTGCCGTCCGCCGCCACGGGCGCAGTTCCGCCAGTTCCTCCGCCAGGTCCAGCAGGTCCGCCTCACTGCCCGGGCGGCCCACCAGCTGGACGGCGCAGGGGGCGCCGGACGGCAGGGTGCCGAAGGGGACCGCCATCGCGGGCCAGCCCGTCAGGTTCCACGGTGGGGTGAACGGCGAATAGGCCGTGTTCGCCGCGACGTTGCGCACCCAGCCCCGCTCGTGCCAGGGCCCGGCCTGGGGGGAGCGGCGGGCGAGGGCCGGGGTGAGCAGCACGTCGTGCTCGGTGAAGAACGGGGTCAGCCGGGCGCGCAACCGCTCGCGACCGTCGCCGGTGCGTACGGAGCGCAGGAACCGGCGGCCCACGGCCGCGTGCACCCGGGTGCGCCGGGCCAGCCGCGCCGGATCGAGACCCACCGCGTCCACCGCCGTGCCCGCCGTCCAGTACTGGAGCGCGGTCACGCCCAGGGAGAGGGGATACGGCGGCTCGGCCCGCCGCACCTGATGTCCCGCACCGGCCAGCACCCCGGCCGCCTCCCGGACCGCGGTCGTATACGGCCTGCTGACGCTCACCCCGGCGAGCGGGCTGCGCAGGGCGACGGCGATCTTCCGCGAGGTCCGCTCCTTGCGCTCCACGAACGCGGAGTCCGCGAGGACCGAGAGCATCAGCCGCAGATCCTCGACCGTCGTGGCCAGCGGGCCGTTCTCCGCCATGCCGAACCAGTCGCCGTTGCCGATCCCCGCCGGCACCACCCCGTGCCCGGGCTTCAGGGTGACCAGTCCGCAGTTGGCCGCCGGGATGCGCAGCGAGCCCATGCCGTCGTTGCCGAGCGCCAGCGGCACCAGGCCGGCCGCCACCGCCGCCGCGCTGCCGCCGGACGAGCCGCCCGCCGTCCGGGAGGTGTCCCACGGATTGCGGGCGGTGCCGTGGACGCCCTCGGTGGTCCCGAAGACGCACAGCTCGGGCACGTTCGTCAGGCCCACGACCACCGCACCGGCCGCCCGCAGCCGGGCTACCGTCACGTGGTCCTCGCCCGCCGGGGTGTCCGGGGTCGCGGCCGAGCCGATGCGCAGCGACTCCCCGCGCACCGCCACGTTGTCCTTCACCGCCAACGGCACGCCCGCGAGGGGCAGTTCGGCCAGGTCGCTCCTGGCCCCGACCGCGTCCGCCTCGGCGAGCGCGGCCTCGGCCCGGACCGTACGGAACGCCCCCAGCCGCCCGTCGAGCCGCTCGATCCGAGCGAGGTGCTCGGCCACCACCTCGCGCGGCGTGACCCGCTTCTCGCGTACGGCGGTGGCGATCTCGGCGGCACTCCGGCCGGCCCAGCTGCTCACGGGCACTCCTCGCTGTGTCTCGGCGCGCGTTCGGCACCGCGCGGCAAGGCACGGTCACTCGCGGCTACTTGTCGGTAGGAATCAAGTGCGTAGGGAGAACTGTGCACGGTCGCGCGCGGCACGTCGAGAGGCCCGTGACCTGCACCTGCGCGGATGCTCGGCGGGTGCTCAGGGGTGAGGGGCTGGACCGGGCGTCCGCGCGGGGGCGCAGGCGCGGAGGTCGGGCGGGAGCAGGTCCAGGATCCGCTCCCGCTCGGCGTCGGTGGGGCCCGTCTCCCGGGCGAGGCGGAAGAGACCGAGGTGGGCTTCGGCGGTCTCGCCGAGGGAGAGCAGGGCCTGGGCGGCATCGATACGGGCGGGGACGGCGGCGCGGTGATCGGCGAGCACCGTTTCCAGGGCTTGCCCGGCGAGGTTCCGTACCGGGCGGTACGCCGCCAGTCCCTCGGCCGCCCGGACGCGCTGCCCGGCCGTCGCTGCGTCGGACTCCAGGACCCGGCGGTAGCAGGCCACCGCCTCGTCGCCGACCTCCAGACCGTCCCAGGCCGCGGCGACGGCCAGATGGGCCTCGGGGTCGGTGGTGCGGGGGCCGGCGAGGGCGCGCAGGATGCTACGGCCTTCCTCCCCGAGGTCCTCCGCGAGAAGGGCGGCGGCCTTGGCCCGGACGGACAGGGAGACGGCCGGGTCGGCGGCCAGGGCGCGGGTGAGGGGGATGCGGTTGTGGGTGCCGCTCGTGGGAAGGAGTGCGCAGATGGCGACGCGGAGTTCGGGGGGAGTGGCGGAGTCGTGTGCCAGGGCGTGCCATGCCGGCTCCTGCGACGACGCCATGGTGACCGTGTCCACGGCCGCCACGCGGTCCGCTGGCGGCGCCTCGGGATCAGCGGCCCATGGTCTCGCCGCCCGCGTCCGGCTCCTCGTCCAAGCCCGCACTCCTCTTCCCCGTCGAGCCCTGTCAGCACGTCGGCCGGACGACCCATCGTAGCGGCGGCGGATATCTCAAGAGGCATGTTCTCCAGGCACGTTGGCCGCTACGACCGCTGCCGGGCCGGTGCTGCCCCGCCCCGTCAGCCGGGGCACGGGTACGCCCACCGCCCGGGCGGGCCGGTCGTCCAGCAGGGAGAGCAGTTCCCGTGCCGCCGTGCGGCCGAACTCCGCGCTGTCCCGCGAGAGCGCGGACAGCCGGGGCGTGACCATGCGGCACAGCGCCGAGTCCTCCCAGGACACCACCGACACGTCCAGCGGGACGCGGAAGCCGAGTTCGGCCGCCGCGGCGAGACCGGCGACGGCCATCACGTCGTTGTCGTAGATGAGGGCGGTCGGGGCGGGGGAGCCGCCGAGGACCCGGCGGGTCGCGGCCGCGCCCTCCGTGTCGGAGTAGTCGGTCGTCAGGGAGCGCACCTCGCCGAGGCCCCGGCGGTCCGCCTCCGCGCGCAGGGTGGCGATACGGCGCTGGGTGTGGGCCAGGCCGGGCAGGCCCGCGATGTGCACGATCCGGCGGTGGCCGAGGGCTGTCAGCTCGTCCACCACGGACGCCATCGCGCCGGCGTCGTCCGCCCAGACCGTGGAGAGCCCGGGATGCCGCACGTCGGGTGCGCCGCCGATGACCACGGCGGGCAGGCCGAGTTCGTCCAGCACGTCGGGGCGCGGGTCCTCGGTGCGCGGGTCGGCCACCAGCACGCCGTCCACCCGGTGCTCGGCCCACCAACGCCGGTACACCGCGCACTCGTCGGCCACGTCCTGCGCGACCTGGAAGAGGAGGCCCAGATGACGCTCGGCGAGGACTTCCTGGATACCGGAGACGAGCTGCAGGAAGAAGGAGTCGACGCCCAGCGTGTCCGCGGGGCGGGCCAGGACGAAGCCGACCGTGGCCGCCCCCTCACCGGACAGGGCGCGCGCAGCCGTGCTGGGCCGCCAGCCCAGCTGCTCGGCGACCCGGTGCACCCGGGCGCGGGTCGCCTCGGAGACACCGGGGCGGCCGTTGAGCGCGAAGGAGACCGCGCTCTCGGAGACTCCGGCGCGCCGCGCGATGTCCTTCATCGTCGGCCGGCGCGCGGGTGATCGCTTCTCCGGCAATGCCGAGATCCTCCTTCGGGCGGTCCGGTTCAGGCCACGGTCTGGGCCGTGGTTCGGGCCACGTTTCGGGCCAAGTGCTAATGCGCTTGAGTGCTCCGACTCTAAAGCGCATTAGCGATCGCTGGCAATAGGCCCAACGCACAGCTGTGACCAGGGACTTCGCGCCACTAATGACTTTAGCCGGGTCGAATCCATTGACTCCTCACGGAAACGCTGGGCACAGTCTGGCCCGGCACCTTCGGCCACCGATCCCCCCACCGCAAAGGAGCCCAGCTGCCGTGCGCATCTCCCGCAGAACCCTCGCCGCCGCTGCCGTCGCCCTCGTCCTGCCGCTGAGCGCCTGCGGTTCGGGCGGCGACTCCGGCGGTTCGACCGACGCCTCGGGCAAGGTCGAGGGCGACATCACCTTCCAGACCTGGAACCTGCGCGCCAACTTCAAGCCGTACTTCGAGGGCCTGATCGCGGACTTCGAGAAGAAGTACCCCGGCACCCACGTGAAGTGGATCGACCAGCCCGCCGAGGGCTACGCCGACAAGATCAGCGCCGACGCGGCGGGCGGCACCCTGCCCGACGTCGTCAACGTCTCCCCGGACCTGGTCGCCCCGCTCGTCAAGGCAGGCCTCGCCCTCGACCTCGACAAGGCCGCGGCCATCTACAAGTCCGAGTACCTGGACGGGGCCTGGGCCAGCCACCAGGTGCCGGGCATGCACGGCACGTACGCCTTCCCCTGGTACCTGAACACCGGCCCGCTCTTCTACAACAAGTCCCTGTTCAAGAAGGCCGGAATCGACCCCGGCACGCCACCGAGGACGTACGACGACCTCTTCGCGGACGCCCTGCGGATGGCGAGGAAGAGCGGCGGCAAGGTCGCCACGCTCGCCAACGTCCCCACCATCGAGGACTTCGGGCGCTACGGCGTCGAGCTGATGAACAAGGAAGGCACCGGCTTCGCCTTCAACGACGCCAAGGGTGTCGAACTCCTCACCAAGTACAAGGAGTTGTACGACGCGAAGGCGCTCGACCCGCAGGCCCTGACCGCCACCCCGGAGTCCTCCGGGAAGAAGTTCCTCACCGAGGCCGTCGCCATGAACCCCGGCAGCGCGCTCGACCTCGGCAACTTCAAGAAGCAGGCACCCAACCTGTACAAGAACATCGGCATCACCGACCAGATCACCAGCACCGGGCACGTCAACATGTACGTGATGGGCGTGATGGTCAACTCCCGCACCAAGCACACCCCGGCCGCCGTCGCCTTCGCGCACTTCGTCACCGACGCACGCAACCAGATGTCCTTCGCCAAGAAGGTCGCCATCTTCCCGAGCACCGCGGGCTCGCTCGACGACCCGTACTTCACGAAGGAGGACGGCACCGACGAGACGCGGGTGCGCATCGCCGCCGCCAAGTCCCTGAAGAACGCGGTCAATTACACCCCGGTGCTGTTCAGCGAGCAGATGAAGACCGCCCTGCGCAACGAGGTCGCCAAGACCCTGCAGGGCAAGGAGAGCCCCAAGGCGGCTCTCGACAACGCTGTCAAGGCCTGCGACCAGCTGCTCCAGCAGCAGGGCTGAGCAGTCATGGCCGCCCCCTCCACTGCTCTGTCCCGGGCCCGGACCGCCGCCCCGTCCCGGACGCCGACCGCTCGCCCCCGGATCCGGCGGCAACTCCCCACCAGCCCCTGGCTGTTCGCGGCCCCCGGACTGCTGATCGCCGGCGCGTTCGTGCTCTACCCGTTCGTGTCGACCGTGGTGAACTCCTTCACCGACCGCCGCACCCTGATCCCGGGCCGCTTCGTCGGGCTCGCCAACTTCCGCGAGCTGCTCCACGACGACATGTTCTGGACCGGGCTGCGCAACAGCACGCTGTATGTCGTCGGGGTCGTACCGGCCCTGGTGATCCTGCCGCTGCTGCTCGCGCTGCTGGTGCAGAAGAACATCCCCGGGATCACCTTCTTCCGGTCCGCCTTCTACACCCCGGTCGTCGCCTCCATCGTGGTCGTCGGCCTGATCTGGGTGTGGCTGCTGGACGAACGCGGCCTGGTCAACTCCCTGCTGGAGACGGTGGGGATCGGGCGTGTCGGGTTCCTCAGCGACCAGTGGCTGCTCCTGCTCAGCGCCATGGCCGTGACGGTGTGGAAGGGCCTCGGCTACTACATGATCATTTACCTGGCGGCGCTGGCGAACGTACCCCGTGAGCTGCACGAGGCCGCCGCCGTGGACGGCGCGGGCCCGGTCCGCCGCTTCCTCACGGTCACCGTGCCCGCCGTGCGCTCCACGATGGTGCTGGTCGCCGCGCTCTCCTCGGTCGCCGCGTTCAAGGTGTTCTCCGAGGTCTACCTGATGGCCGGGCCGAGCGGCGGTCCGGCCGGCGAGGACACCACCCTCGTCATGCTCGTGCAGCGCACCGGCACCGGTCTCACCGGCCGGGTGGGCTACGCCTCCGCCCTCTCCGTCGTCGTGTTCGTCGTCACCGTCGCCCTGATGCTGCTCGTCCTGCGCGCCGACCGGCGGGAGGAGTCATGAGCGTCCTGGAGAAGGCAGGGCAGGGACGGCAGGGGCGGCAGGCACGGCCCCGCCATGAGACCGTCGTCCGCGAGGGTCGCGTCACCGACGAGTACGGCCGCCGGATCCGGGTGTGGGAACTGGTCCTGCGCTATGCGCTGCTGCTCGCCGTCCTCGCCCTCACCGTCGGCCCCTTCCTCTGGCAGCTGTCCACCTCGCTCAAAGGCCCCACCGAGGACATCTTCAGCTCGCCGCCGTCGTTCCTGCCCGGCCGTCCCACCCTGCACAACTACGAGCGGGTCGCGCACACCATCCCCGTGTGGGACTACGCCCTCAACTCCCTGAAGGTCGCGACGGCCAACGTGGTGACGAACTGCGTCGGTTCGGCCCTCGCCGGATACGCCCTCGCGCGGCTGCGCTACCGCGGCCGGCGCGTGACCACGCTGGTCTTCCTGCTCGCGATGCTCGTGCCCGTGGAGGGCATCATCATCGCCCAGTTCACGACCATGCGGGAACTCGGCCTGAACAACACCCTCATCGGGGTCGTGCTGCCCGGCTCCGTCGCCGCGATGAACGTGCTGCTCATGCGCAACGCCTTCCGCAACCTGCCGTACGAGATCGAGGAGGCCGCCTACGTCGACGGCGCCAATGTCTGGCAGCGGTTCCTGCGCGTCGCCCTGCCGTCGGTCAGGGGCACCCTCGCCGTCGTCGCGATCTTCGCCTTCATGGGCGCCTGGGACGACTTCCTGTGGCCCCTCATCGTGCTCAGCGACCCGGACAAGTTCACCCTGACCATCGGCCTCAACTATCTGCACGGCACCTTCGCCAACGACGAACGGCTCGTCGCCGCAGGCACCGTCATCGCCGTGGCCCCGCTCATCGCCCTGTTCGCCTGCCTCCAGCGGTACTTCTTCCGCGGGGTCGGCGAGGGTGCCGTCAAGGGCTGAACTCCCGTACTTCATCAGCAAGGAGCGAGAACACAGCATGCCCCCCGCCGTGCGCTTCGGCGTCAACTACACCCCCAGCACGGGGTGGTTCCATCACTGGCTCGACTTCGACCTCGACTCCGTACGCGCCGACCTCGACGCGATCGCCGCCCTCGGCCTCGACCACATCCGCGTCTTCCCGCTCTGGCCCTACTTCCAGCCCAACCGCACCCTGATCCGCCCGCGCGCCGTCGACCAGCTGGTGGCCCTGGCCGACGCCGCCGCCGAACGCGGCCTGGACGTCAACGTGGACGGTCTGCAGGGGCACTTGAGCAGCTTCGACTTCCTGCCCGCCTGGACCCGCACCTGGCACCGGCGCAACCTCTTCACCGACCCCGAGGTGGTCGACGGCCAGGCCGCCTATCTGCGCACCCTCGCCGCCGCCCTCGCCGACCGGCCCAACTTCATCGGCATGACCATCGGCAACGAGGTCAACCAGTTCGCCGCCGGACCCCACCCCGACCCCGACCGGATCACGGCCGAGGACGCCGAACGGTGGCTGACCCGGCTGCTCGCCGCTTGCGCGGAGGGCGCCCCGGACCGGACGCATCTGCACGCCTCGTACGACGCCGCCTGGTACCAGGACGACCAGCCCTTCACGCCGGGCCACTCGGCACGCCTCGGCGAGGTCACCGCCGTGCACTCCTGGGTGTTCAACGGCACCGCCCAGCGGCACGGCCGCACCTCCGTACCGGCCGAGCACCACGCGGCCTACCTGGTCGAGCTGAGCAAGGCCTGGGCGGAGCGGCCGCACCGGCCCGTGTGGCTCCAGGAGGTCGGCGCACCCGCGCCCCTCGTGCCGCCCGAGCACGCCGCCGCCTTCGCCGAGGCGACCGTCCGCCATGCGCTGGACTGCCCCGACCTGTGGGGCGTCACCTGGTGGTGCTCGTACGACGTCTCCCGCGAACTGGCCGACTTCCCCGAACTCGAGTACGGGCTCGGCCTGTTCACGAACGAGCGGCGCCCCAAGGACCTCGCCCGCGTCCTGGCCGAGGCGGCACGAGCCCACCACGCGCCCCCTGCCGTGCGCGGTACCGCCCTCGTCGTGCCCGCCGACCCGGGCCGCCGTTCCCGCTGTGCCCCGGGCGGGCCCGTCTTCGACGCCTTCTTCCGGCTCGTCGCCGACGGCGCCCGCCCCACGACCGTCCTGGACAGTCGCGCGGACGACAAGGAGCACCTCGCCGCGCGCGGCATCACCGAAGTCGTCACTCCCGACCAGGTACTCCCCACCCCACAAGGAGGAACTTGCTCGTGAACCCCACCAGACGCACCATGCTCATCACCGGGGCCGCCGGAGCCGCCGGAGCCGCCGTGGCCCTGCTCCCGGGGGCTCCCGCGCTGGCTGCGGCCCGCCCGAAGGCCGCCGCGACCCCGCCGTACGCCTCGTACTGGTACCCGGACTCCCTGCCCTCCGGCAGCCCGGGCGCCGGGATCACCTGGCGCAGCCTGAAGAGCTGGCGCGCGGCCGACGACGCCGACCTCGCGTTCAACGCCGCGTCCGTCCCGCTCGCCGCCCGCTTCACCCCGACCCCGGCGAACACCACCGCCCGCGCCGGCCAGGCCCGGATCCAGGCCCTGGTCTCCTTCGGCCCGACCTCCGGCAACCCCTCCCAGGGCTCGGCCACCGCCGACTACTACGCCCTCACGCACTGGGCCTACCTGGACGAGCTGGTCTTCTGGGGCGGCTCGGCGGGGGAGGGGCTGATCCTGGCGCCGAACGCGCCGATCGTGGACGCGGCCCACCGGCACGGGGTGCCCGTCCTCGGCAACATCTTCCTGCCGCCCACCGCCTACGGCGGTCAGCTGCGGTGGACCCGCGACCTCGTCCAGAAGAACTCCTCGGGGCACTACCCGCTCGCCGCGCAGCTCGTCGCGGTGGCCTCGGCGTACGGCTTCGACGGGTGGTTCGTGAACGCCGAGACCGGCGGCGGCAACACCGCGCTCGGCACCGCGATGCTCGGGTTCATGAAGGAGCTGAAGACGCTCGCGGCGGCGCAGGGGCAACGGGTGACCTGGTACGACGCGATGACCGTGAACGGCACGGTCAGCTGGCAGGGCGCCCTGAACAGCCAGAACCAGGCGTTCTTCCAGGCGGCCGACGACATGTTCGTCGACTTCCGGTGGAGCGCGGCCACGCTCGCCTCCTCGGGCACGAAGGCGGAGCAACTGGGGCGCAGCCGGTACGCGTTGTGGGCGGGCGTCGACGTCGAGTCGAACGGGTCCGACACGTACGTGAACTGGGACGCGATCGTGCCGGCGAGCAAGGCGCACGTGACCTCGATCGGCTTCTACCGGCCGGAGTGGACCCGCAACCACCTGCCCGACGGACAGCGCACCCCGGGGGACTTCCACGCCGCCGACGACCGGTTCTGGACCGGCCGGTCGCTGGATCCGGCGCGGCCGGACGGGACCGATCCGTGGCGGGCGCCGGCCGTGTCCGTGGCGGATCGGTCGACGGCGTCGGCGCTGCCGTTCGCGAGCGTGTTCAACACCGGGCACGGGCTGCGGTGGTACGAGGACGGGGCGGTCACCTCGGACGCGCCCTGGAACCACCTCGGGCTCCAGGACCGGCTGCCGTCGCGGCGGTGGGCCGTCCGCACGGCGGGGCGGCGACCGGCGGTCTCCTTCGACTTCGCGGACGCGTGGCGGGGCGGCAGCAGTGTGCTGGTCGCCGGTGAACCCGATCAACCCGTGGTGCTGGACCTGTACGCGACCAGGCTGCCGATCACTGTGAACACGGTTGTCGAGCTGACGCACCGGACCGACGCTGGGACCGTGAACGTCGAGCTGGCCGTCGCCACCGCCGAGCCGGGCAGCGCCGGGGCGACACCCCCGTACACCTATCTGCCTGTGGACTCGGTCAACACCTGGCAGACGTCGACCCTACGGCTCACCGGGCTGTCCGGCACCGTCCACGCCCTCGGGGTCCGTCTCACCGCGCCCGACGGCGGCCCCGTGCGCTGGCGGCTGGGCGGCCTCGCCGTCCACGACACCGCCCCGACCCCCGCCGCCCCCACCGACCTGCGGATCAGCGCCGCCTCCGGGGGCGACCTCCGTTTCGCCTGGAGCCCCGCTCCGGGCCCCGTCCGCCACTACGAGCTCCACCGCCTCCTCCCCGACGGCACCCGCCGCTTCCTCGGCGGCACCTGCCAGCGCGCCTTCTTCGTCGCCGGCCTGCAGCCCGCGCAAGGAGAGACGGCCGCACGATTCGACGTGCGTGCCGTGGGGGAGCTGTACAACGCGTCGACTCCGGTGACCGTCACCCACACCTGGTAACGCCTGGTAACACCTGGTAATCACCCCGCAACCCAGCAGGGAGCACCCCGCATGCATGACGACCGCAACCTGGTCGAAGCCCGCCTCCGGCGTGTCCTCGACGAACGCATCCGTCCCGCCGTGTACCCCGAGTCCGTGCCGCTGCGGGTCGCGGTGTGGCACGCGCCGGGCGAGCCGGTGCCGGTCGAGGAAGGGCTGGCGGCCGAGCCCGCCCCGATCGAGGTGGGCGCCCGGTGGGGTGCTCCGTGGGGCACCAGCTGGTTCCGGGTGACCGGGACCGTGCCCGAGGCCTGGGCCGGGAAGACCGTCGAGGCCCTGCTCGACCTGGGCTTCGACGAGAACATGCCCGGATTCCAGTGCGAGGGCCTGGTCTACCGGCCCGACGGCACCCCGGTGAAGGGCCTCAACCCGCGCAACCAGTGGGTGCGCGTCGGCGCTCCCGTCGAGGGCGGGGAGGAGGTGCGCCTGCACATCGAGGCCGCCTCCAACCCGGTCATCCTCGACTACCACCCCTTCCGGCCCACCTGGCTCGGTGACAAGGACACGGCCGGGCACGAGCCGCAGTACACGCTGACCCGCATGGACCTCGCCGTGTTCGACGAGACCGTGGGGCAGCTGGTGCTCGACCTGGAGGTGCTGGGCGAGCTGATGGCCGAGCTGCCGGCGGACTCCGGCCGCCGCCACGACATCCTCCGTGCCGTCGACCGGGCCCTCGACGCGATCGACCTGCAGGACGTGAACGGCACGGCGGACCGTGCCCGGGAGCGGCTCACCGACGTGCTGTCCGCTCCCGCCGTGCCGTCCGCCCACCGGATCAGCGCCGTCGGCCACGCGCACATCGACTCGGCGTGGCTGTGGCCGCTGCGCGAGACCGTGCGCAAGGTGGCCCGTACGACGTCCAACATGACCGCGCTGATCGAGGACGAGCCGGAGTTCGTCTTCGCCATGTCCCAGGCCCAGCAGTGGGCGTGGGTGAAGGAGCACCGGCCCGAGGTGTGGGCGCGGGTGAAGAAGGCGGTGGCGGAGGGGCGGTTCGTGCCGGCCGGCGGGATGTGGGTGGAGTCGGACACCAACATGCCGGGTTCGGAGGCGATGGCGCGGCAGTTCGTGCACGGGAAGCGGTTCTTCCTCGACGAGTTCGGCATCGAGAACGAGGAGGCGTGGCTGCCCGACACCTTCGGCTTCGCCGCCGGCCTGCCGCAGATCATCAAGGCGGCCGGCTCCAAGTGGCTGCTGACGCAGAAGATCTCGTGGTCGCAGACGAACAAGTTCCCGCACCACACCTTCCAGTGGGAGGGCATCGACGGCACCCGGATCTTCACGCACTTCCCACCCGTCGACACCTACAACTGCTCCATGAAGGGCAGCGAGATCGCCCACGCGGCACGCAACTTCCGGGACAAGGGCAGGGCCCGGCACTCCCTCGCCCCCTCCGGCTGGGGCGACGGAGGCGGTGGCACGACCCGGGAGATGGTCGCCAAGGCGGCCCGGCTGCGTGATCTGGAGGGCTCGGCGACCGTCGTCTGGGAGACGCCCCGCGCCTTCTTCGAGAAGGCCGAGGCCGAGTACCCGGAGCCGCCCGTCTGGGTCGGCGAGCTGTACCTCGAACTGCACCGCGCCACCCTCACCAGCCAGGCGAAGACCAAGCAGGGCAACCGCCGCAGCGAGCACCTGCTGCGGGAGGCGGAACTGTGGGCGGCCACCGCCGCCGTGCGCACCGGATTCCCGTACCCGTACGAGGAGTTGGACCGCATCTGGAAGACGGTCCTGCTGCACCAGTTCCACGACATCCTGCCCGGCTCGTCCATCGCCTGGGTGCACCGGGAGGCGCGCGCGACCTACGAGCGGGTGGCCGCCGAGCTGACCGCGATCATCGAGTCCGCCCAGCGCGCCCTGGCCGGCGAGGGCCCCGAACCGCTCGTCTTCAACGCCGCCCCGCACCCCCGCGCCGGTGTCGCGGCGGGCGGCGCCGGCCGCGCGGTGACCGGCGGACGCACCACGCTCACCCCCCGCCCGGGCGGCGGACACGTCCTGGACAACGGCCTGCTGCGGATCGAGATCGACGCCCGCGGCCTCGTCGTCTCCGCGTACGACCACGACGCCGACCGCGAGACGATCGCGCCCGGCAAGGCCGCCGGTCTCCTCCAACTCCACCCGGACTTCCCGAACATGTGGGACGCCTGGGACGTCGACGCCTTCTACCGCAACACCGTCACCGACCTCACGGACGCCGACGAGATCAGCGCCGGGGACGACGGGGCGTCGGTGCGGATCGTCCGGTCCTTCGGCGCCTCGCGCGTCACCCAGGTGCTGTCGCTGCCGCCGGGGGAGCGGAGGCTGGACCTCGACACCGAGGTCGACTGGCACGAGACGGAGAAGTTCCTGAAGCTGGCCTTCCCGCTCGATCTGCACGCCGAACGGTACGCGTCCGAGACCCAGTTCGGGCACGTCCACCGCCCCACCCACACCAACACCTCATGGGAGGCCGCCAAGTTCGAGGCCTGCAACCACCGCTTCGTCCATCTGGAGGAGCCCGGCTGGGGTGTTGCGCTCGTCAACGACTCGACGTACGGCCACGACGTGACCCGTACCGTCCGCACCGACGGAGACCGCGGTACGACCACGACGGTCCGCGCCTCGCTGCTGCGCGCCCCCCGCTTCCCCGACCCCGAGACCGACCAGGGCGTCCACCACTTCCGGCACGCCCTGATCCCGGGCGCCGGGATCGCCGACGCGGTCCGCGAGGGCTGGCGGATCAACCTGCCCGAGCGGCGCACGACCGGGGCCGGTGAGGTCGCCCCGCTGGTCACCGTGGACGACGACGCGGTCGTGGTGACGGCCGTGAAGCTGGCGGACGACGGCAGCGGGGACGTGGTCGTCCGCTTCCACGAGGCGAACGGCGGCCGGGCCCGGGCCACCCTCACGGCCGGGTTCGAGGTCGCCGACGTCACGGTGACCGACCTGCTGGAACGCCCGGACCGGGAGGGCGAGCGGGTGGAGCGGGAGGACGGGCGGATCGCCGTACGGCTGCGGCCGTTCCAGCTGATGACACTGCGGCTGCGCCGGGCCTGAGCCCCTCACCCGTCGGCGGGCGCGAGTTCGGCGAGGCGGTCGAGGACGTGGCGGGTGCCCGGGTGCCCGCCCGTCCCGGTCCGGTACACGGCGTGCACGCGGCGCCGCACCGGCACCCGCAGCGGATGCACACCGAGGCCCGGCGCATCGGGGTCGGGCAGCGCGAGCCGGGGCACCAGCGCGACCCCGGCGCGGCGGGCGGCCAGCGCGCACAGCACCGCGAAGTCACTGGCGACCGCGACCGGGCGAGGTACGAAACCGGCGGCCCCGCACGCCCGTTGGGCCATCTCGTGGCAGGCGGTGTCGGCGCCCGGCAGCAGCCAGGCGGCGTCCGCGAACGCGGCCAGGTCGGCCGCCGCGCCCGGCGCCAGACCGCGATCGGCCGCCTCGGCGGGGTGCAGCACCAGGAACACCGGCTCCTCGAACAGGTCCCGGCGCTCACAGCCGGCCGGGAGCGGGCGGGGCAGCAGGCTGTAGGAGTGGGTCACCGCGAGGTCCACCTCGTGCCGAGCGAGCGCGGCCTCGGCCTGGTCGGGCTCGTGCTCGACCAGCTCGACGAGTGGGGCCTCGGCGCCGCCGGCGGCGTCCGGGTCCGGCCACAGGCCCGGCAGCACGGTCCGCGCCACCGAGGGGAACGCGGCGACGCGCACCCGGCCGCGCTCGCCCCGGCGCAGCGCCACCAGGTCCGACTCGGCGGCCGCGAGATGCCCCAGCACCACCTGGGCGTGGTCCACGAGCCGCTGCCCGGCACCGGTCAGCCGCAGGGTGCGGCCCTGCTTCTCCAGCAGCACCAACCCCGTCTCCCGCTCCAGCGCCGCCAGTTGCTGGGAGACGGCGGGGCCGGTCAGATGCAGTGCCTCGGCGGTCGCCGCCACCGTGCCCCGCGCCGCGAACTCGGCGAGCACCCGGAGCCTGCGCACCTCCAGCATGAAGCTCACCTACCGGATCAACGAAGAAAGAATAAATAGACCTTCTCGATTCTACGGAGCAGAGTCGAGGACGTGAAGCCCGACAAGACCTTCCTCGCCCTGTCCGCCACCGTCCTGCTGTGGGCCTCCGCCTTCCCCGCCATCCGCGTCGCCCTGCGCGGCTACGGCCCCGCCGAGCTGTCCTTCCTGCGCCTGGCCGTCGCCTCCGCCGCCCTGGCGATCGTGGCCCCCGCGATGCGGGTACGACGGCCCGCCCGGCGGGACCTGCCGCGGATCGTGCTGGTGGGCGCGTCCGGCATGAGCGCCTACCAGCTGCTGCTGAACTGGGGTGAACTGCACGTGCCCGCCGGTACCGCGAGCATGATCGTGGCCGTGGCCCCGGCGATCAGCGCCCTGCTCGCCGCCGCCTTCCTGCGGGAGCGCCTCACCCCGACCAGGATCGCCGGTTCCGGTGTCGCACTCGGCGGAGCGGCCCTCATCGCCCTCGCCGGCGGCGACACCGGGTACACCACGGCGGCCTGGGCGGTCGTGGCCGCCGCCTGCGCGCAGGCCGCGTACCACCTGGGCATCAAGCCGCTGCTGCGCACGTACACCGGCCTGGAGGTGGCCGCCTACGCGATGTGGGCGGGCACGGCCCTGCTGCTCCCCCTCGCCCCCACCGCGCTCCATGCCGCTCTGCACGCCCCGTCCGGCGCACTCCTGGCCGCCGTCTACCTGGGCGCCCTGCCCTCCGCGGCGGGTTTCGTCGTCTGGGGACACGCCGTGGCCCGCCTCACCGTCACGGCGGCCACCGCGGCCCTCTACCTGGTCCCGGCCGCCACCCTGGCCGTCGCCTACGTCTGGCTCGGCGAACGGCCGCGACCGGTGGAGGTGTTGGGGGGACTGCTGACCATCGCGGGGGTGGCCCTGGTCGGCCGGGGAACGGCACGGGCGTCGCGTCGCGTGTCCGTACCGGCGGAGAGCGCCCCGCCGGTTCACCGGCAACCGGAACCGGGGCCCCTGCTCGGCGGAAAATAGTAGCCATGTACATAGTAGCTATGTACAGTACCTGGGACGGCACACCGAGAACGACGCGAAGGAGCAGTCATGACCACCACCGCACCCACGGTCAACGGCCGGGTCATCGCCCTGGCGCACTATGCCGGGCGTGCCCTCCTGGAGGGCGTGCTGGCCCGCCACGGCGCCACGTTCCACCAGAGTGTGACGCTCCGGGCCGTCGTGGTCGCCGGCGAGTCCATCGGCCGCGACGAGCTGATCGGCGAGGTCACCGGCTCGCTGAAGACCGAGGCGTCGGTCGTGCGCGGCGTGATCGAGGAGCTGACGGCCGCGCAGCTGCTGGAGGAGGATCCGGCGCAGGCGTCCCGGATACGGCTCACGGACGCCGGACGGGAGCTGTACGAGAGCAGCTCCGCCGAGACCGCCGAGATCTCCGCCCGGCTGTACGCAGGCATTCCGGACGGGGACCTCGCGGCCGCGGGCCGCGTCCTGGCACTGATCACGCAGCGCGCGAACATCGAGTTGGCCGGCGCCTGAAGCGCTGCCTCGACCGGGGTCCCGGCCGGCCCCTCTCGCCCAGCCCAGGCCCGCTGCGGCGGGGCGCGTTCACATCCTCTCGGCCACCCCCGCCAGCCGGGTCGGCGGCATGTACTCCCGGACGTACACCCGCTCCCAGCACGCGCCCGTCTCCCGCAGTTCCCGCCAGGTGGTGTAGCGGTAGCGGAAGAGCCGGGCGCGGACGAAGCGGGGCGGGGTGTCCGGGGGGAAGGGGGAGCGGCGCAGGAGTCTCAGGGTGTCGCGGTCGTTGACGAGCAGCCGTTCCACCAGGCCGCCGAACCATTCCCCGGCGTAGGCGGGGGACAGCGCGGCGAACCACATCAGCCAGTCCAGGCGCAGATGGTAGGGGGCGAACTGGCGCGGCCAGTGGCGGGGCTCTCCGGGCTTGCCCTTGAACTCGTACTCCCGCCAGTCCGAGTCCTCCCGCGGCACGTCGTCCAGCGTGCCCTCGACCACCACCTCGTAGCGGGTCCGGCTGATGCTGCCGAAGGCGCCGTAGGTGTTCACCAGGTGCAGCGGGTCGAAGGAGCGGTTCATGATCTGGCGGCGGGAGACCATGTTCACCACCGGGCGGTAGCTCAGGTAGAGCAGCAGCGCGGCGACCGCGAGGACGAGGACCTCGTACCAGAGCGGCGCCAAGGGGACCGGCGGTGCGGTGGTGGGCAGCCGGAGCGCGGACAGGGCGAGCACGATGGTGATCCAGTTCAGCCAGGAGAAGTTCCCGGACAGCACCAGCCAGAGCTGGGTCACGATCATCAGCGCGGCGGCGCCCGAGGCGATCGGCTGCGGGGTGAAGAGCAGCACCGGTACGGCCAGCTGGGTGACGTGGTTGGCGGCGACCTCGACCCGGTGCAGGGGCTTCGGCAGATGGTGGAAGAACCAGCTCAGCGGGCCCGGCATCGGCTGTGTCTCGTGGTGGTAGTACAGGCAGGTCAGCTTCCGCCAGCAGGCGTCGCCCCGGAGCTTGATCAGCCCGGCGCCGAACTCCACCCGGAACAGGATCCAGCGCAGCAGGAACAGTACGACGATCGGCGGCGCGACCTCGTCGTTGCCGAGGAACGCCGCCAGGAAACCGGTCTCCAGCAGCAGGGACTCCCAGCCGAACGCGTACCACGTCTGACCCACGTTGACGATCGACAGATACAGCGCCCACGGCACCAGCCACAGCAGGATGCCGGCCCACAGGGGCAGCAGCCCGTCCACGCCCGCCAGCAGCCCCGCCGACACCGCGCAGCCCGCCCAGGCGCAGGCCGCGAAGAAGCGGTCCGAGTAGTGCAGGTGGAACAGGCTCGGGGCCCGTTTGAAGGGGATCCGGGCCGTGTAGTGGGGGATCGGCAGCATGCCGCGCTCGCCCAGCAGGGCCCGGAACTGCGCGACGGCCGCCAGAAAGGCGACGAGGTACAGAGCGGCCAGGGCCCGCTGGAAGACCAGCCGGCTCAGCCAGTAGTCGGGTGCGGTGAACCAGTCCACGGCCGTGCGCTCCTGCCTCCATTGTGGCCATTCCACCGTGACCACTCCACGCCGTGTCACTGCGTGTACCGCACCGGCCGCTCACGTAACCCGCGGCCGGTCACGTAACCAGGGCGGGCCGACCACCCCGCTGGACGATGCGGAGAGGCGCGTCACCCCGCTCGAAGAATCGGACAATCCCTGGCAAAGTGGCCCCATGGCTGATCGGGGAGCGAGCGCCCTGTCACTCCCGGAGGACTGGCCCGCCCACCCGGATCCGATCCTGGCGCTCAACCGCATGGGCAGCTTCGACTGGGACCTGGACACGGGACTGTTCCACATGGACGCCCAGGCCCACGAGGTGTTCGACCTGCTCCCCGGGGAGTACGACGGCCGGCCGGAGTCACTGGTGATACGGGTGCCGCCGCCGGAGGCCTCCCGGCTGGACACGGTGGTGTCCCAGGCGATCAAGGACGGCAGCGAGAACTACGGCGCCTACTTCCGCATCCGCTGCCGCGACGGCACCCCGCGCTGGACCCACACCCAGGGCTACATCCGGCGCGACGAGACCGGCCGCCCGCGCCGGATCATCGGCATCGTCCGCGACGCCACCGAGGAACTCGCCGACACCGAGGCACGCAGTCTCCGCGCCGCCCAGAACCACGCCTTCCGCCGGCAGAGCAGCGTCGTCCAGGGCATCACCGCCGCCCTCGCCCACGCCCGCAGCGTCCAGGACGTCATCGACGTCCTCAAGAACACCCACGGCATGCGCCACCTGGGCGTGGCCAGCATCGTCATGGGGCTGGTGGAGGCCGGGCGGATCCGGCTCGTCGCGGAGGGCCCCGCCGGCAGCTTCGTGCCCGGCACCCTGATCACCCGGGTCGACGAGCCGTACCCGATGAGCGAGGTCGTCCGCACGCTGAGCCCGCGCTTCATCGAGTCCCCCCAGGAGTTCGCCGACGGCTACCCCATCCTCTGGCCGCACATCACCGACCTGAAGATCACCTCCGCCGCCTATCTGCCCCTGATCGCCCAGGCCCGCCCCATCGGCGCCATAGGCCTGCTCTACAACGACCGGTGCGGCTTCTCGGACGAGGAGCGGGCCGTGCTGGTCGCGCTCGGCAGCACCATCGGGCAGAGCCTGCAGCGGGCCATGCTCTACGAGCAGGAGAAGGACCTCGCCCAGGGCCTGCAGCAGGCGATGCTGCCCCGCACCATCCCCAGCGTCCGCGGCGCCGACGTGGCCGTGCGCTACCGCTCGGCCGCCCTCGGCCGGGACATCGGCGGCGACTGGTACGACCTCATCCCGCTGCCCGGCGGCCGGGTCGGCGCGGTCATCGGCGACGTCCAGGGCCACGACACCCACGCGGCCGCGGTCATGGGCCAGCTGCGGATCGTGTTGCGCGCCTACGCCGCCGAGGGGCACACCCCGGCCACCGTGATGGCCCGCGCCTCCGTCTTCCTGCACGAACTCGACACCGACCGGTTCGCGACCTGCCTGTACGCGCAGGCCGACCTGTCCACCGGCGTCGTCCAGGTGGTCCGCGCCGGGCACATCGACCCGCTGGTCCGGCGCGCCGACGGCACCTGCGGACGCGTCCCGGTGGAGGGCGGCCTGCCCCTCGGCCTGTCCGCCGAGTTCGGCCGGCTGGAGTACCCCGTCTCCACCCTGGAACTCGACCCCGGCGACACCCTGCTGCTGTGCACCGACGGGCTCGTCGAACAGCCCGGCACCGACGTCGACGACGGCATACGGGTCCTGGCCTCGCTCATCGCCGAGGGCTCCGAAGAGGTGCGCGACCTCGCCGGACGGCTCATCGAGGTGGCCGAGGAGCGCGGCGGCGACGACGACGTGGCCCTGCTCCTGCTGCGCCGCCGCGCGCCCGAGGCACCGCGGACCGGCGGCCGGCTCCGGCAGCACGTGGCCCCCGGCGACCCGGAGGCCCTCGTCCAGGCCCGGCACATGATCCGCGCCGCGGTCCGCTCCTGGGGCGCCCGGGACCGCGCCGACGAGATCGAACTGGTCGCCGACGAGCTGATCACCAACGCGCTGATACACACCGAGGGCTCCGCGGTCGTCACCCTGCGGGGCCTGGAGGGCAGCGACTGCCGGCTGCGCGTCGAGGTCGAGGACTCCTCCAGCGCCCTGCCGCGCCGCCGTGAGGCGGGGGAGGACGGGGTCTCCGGGCGCGGACTGCTCCTCGTCGACCGGCTCGCCGACGTGTGGGGCGTGGAGGCGCGCGGCGGCGGCAAGGCCGTCTGGTGCGAGTTCCGGGTGTCGCCGGACGGCGAGGGCGGGTGCTGACCGGTCCGCGGGGCGCGGGCTGACTCCGCTGGGCGCGTGCTGACCAGTCCGCTGGGCGCCTGCCGGCGACTCCGATGACGTGAGGGGTGCCTGCCGGCGACTCCGATGGCGCTGTCGGTGCCGGATGGCACCCTGGACTCATGCCGGAACTGCCCGAGGTAGAAGCGCTGAAGGACTTCCTCGCCGAGCACCTGGCCGGGCGCCGGGTGGTGCGGGTGCTGCCGGTCGCCATCAGCGTCCTGAAGACGTACGACCCGCCGGTCACCGCCGTCGAGGGGAGCGAGGTCACCGCCGTGCGCCGCCACGGCAAGTTCCTCGACCTGGAGACGAGCGGCGGCCTGCATCTGGTGACCCACCTGGCCCGGGCCGGCTGGCTCCAGTGGAAGGACCGCCTCCCGGACGGCCTGCCCCGCCCCGGCAAGGGCCCGCTGGCCCTGCGCGTGGCGCTGGAGACCGGTGAGGGCTTCGACCTCACCGAGGCCGGCACCCAGAAGCGCCTCGCGGTGTACGTCGTACGGGACCCGCAGGAGGTGCCCGGCATCGCCCGCCTCGGCCCCGACCCGCTCGCCGCCGGATTCGACGAGTCCTGCCTCGCCGCCCTGCTCAAGGAGGAGAGACGCCAACTGAAGGGCGCGCTGCGGGACCAGTCCCTGATCGCCGGGGTCGGCAACGCCTACAGCGACGAGATCCTGCACGCCGCGAAGATGTCCCCGTTCAAACTCGCCGCGTCCCTCACCCCGGAGGAGACCGCGCGGCTGTACGAGGCGCTGCGCACCACCCTCACCGAGGCGGTCGAGCGCTCGCGCGGGCTGGCCGCGGGACGGCTGAAGGCCGAGAAGAAGAGCGGTCTGCGCGTCCACGGCCGCACCGGCGAGCCCTGCCCGGTGTGCGGCGACACCATCCGCGAGGTCTCCTTCAGCGACTCCTCGCTCCAGTACTGCCCCACCTGCCAGACCGGCGGCAGACCGCTCGCCGACCGCAGACTGTCCCGGCTGCTGAAGTGAGGGGGCGGGAGCGGGTACGACTTCGAGGTACGAGTACGAGTACGAGCGCCGCCGGGACGCCTCAGCGCTGGCTGTTGCGGAAGCCTATGACCACGGCGCCCCACCAGCAGAGCTGTGAGACGAGCGCCGTCGCGGCCCCCCAGGCCACCAGCCGTCCGGTCAGCGGCCGTCCGGTCAGCGGCCGTCCGGTGCGTCCGGCGAGGCGCCGGGTGAGGAGCCCGGCCTGCAGGCCGTTGAGGGTGAGGGCGAGCACCAGGGCCAGCTTGACGCGGGTCACCGGCGAGTCGAGGTCCGGCTGGAGCAGGGCGCCGCTGGCGACCAGGCCCGCGAGACCGGCCCATATCGGCACGTGCAGGCGGTGCGTGCCCACCAGGGCGTCGGACAGGGAGCACCGGCCGGTCATCCAGAGCAGGGCGTGGTAGTCGGCCGCGAGCACGGCCCCGAAGCCGAGCACCAGCGAGGCCAGATGCACGAAGAGCGCGGCGGTGTGCAGGGTGGCGTCCACGTGCAGGTGCGCCGAGATCCAGGCGCAGGCCGTCAGGCCCAGACAGGCGGCGACCGCGGCGCTCCCGACGGTCCACCAGGTGTCGTACACGCCGAGCCGCCGAACGGGCGTGGCCTCGGGGGACACGGGCGATTCGGGGTGTGCGGACACGGACGACTCCTAGGTGGCTCACAGATCAAACTGAGGTAAGCCTCACCTAATGAGAATCTCTGGTCAAGTTCCGGTGCGGTTACTGTGCCCGGAGCGTGACCAGACGCTGTCCGTCCGTCGTGCGCACCTCGTAGCGGGCGACCTGGTCGGGATGCATCGTCGAACCGGCCGTCGTCGTGGTCGTGGCGGTGTCGCGCGCGCCGACGCTCCAGCCGTCGACGCTCTGCTCCGAGCCGTCCCGCCCGACGATCACGAGCCGGCAGGTGTGCGGGCCGGAGGCGTCCTTGACCTCCAGGCGGAGCCTGCTGCCCGAGTCCGCGTCCTCGGCGGTCACCCGCGCCCACACCCCGGTCGCCGGGTCGGTCGCCGCCATGACCCGGGGGCCCGTCTCACCGTGCCCGGCGTGGACGAGCAGCCCCGGACCGGCCACCGCCAGCACCACGGAGGCGGCCAGGCCGTACAGGAAGCGGCGGCGCCGCGTCCGGTCCCGGTGGGCGAGCTCGCCGAGCAGTCGCTCCAGCAGCCGGGGGCCGGGCTGGGCCATGGGGTGCACGAAGCGTGGTGTGGCTCGCCGGTACAGCATCAACTGCCGTGCGGCGGGCCCGAATTCGGTCACCTGCGTGGCGCACTGAGGGCACTCCATGAGGTGGTCCTCGAAGCGGAAGGCCTCCGCCTCGTCCAGCACGCCGAGCGCGTACGCGCCGACGTCGCGATGCCTCTCCAGGGACCTCATGCCGAATCCTCGTGCCTTTGGGTGTGGGTGGGGTTACTCGTTGCTCCCATCCGTACGCAGAGGACAGCCGAATCACTCAAGCCACGCGCGGAATCGCCGCAAGAGATTCGGAGCGGCCGGGCCCGCGGATTGGTGCGAATTCCGGAAAACCTCGGAGAGCTCGCACGACGGTACGGCCGACCGGCTCACCAGCGCGGCCGGCAGGCTCGGAAGCGCGACCCGCCGGGCTCCGAAGAGGTGGCCGGCCGGCTCAGAAGAGGTGGATGGCCAGATGCCCGAGGGGCAGTCCGAGCCGCCAGGCCGGGGTCCACACCTTCGGCCCGTCGTCCTCCCCGAACACCGTCCCACCGCCCGGCACCGCGTCCAGATCGGGCGCGAGCAGCTCGGTCTCCTCCAGCCAGCGCCACGCGTCCAGCGCCAGCGCCAGGTCCGGCGAGGGTGTACCGGTGCCCGCCGCCGCGGCCGCCAGTTCGGCCAGCCGCTCGCGCACCCAGTCCTGCCACGGCTGGTCGTACGCCGTCAGCGACAGCCAGGTCTCCAGCTGCGAGATCACCCGGATGCAGGAGAGTTCGCCGTCGGTGTCGGACAGGAAGACCGTCAGCGCCAGGGCGTCCCGGCCGGCCCGGAACTCGAAGGACGTCGGCGGCATCAGATCGCCGGTACGCAGCAGCTCGTCGGCGATGTACTCGGCGTACAACCAGGCCATGGGGACGGCGAGTTCATCGTCATCGGCGCCGTCCGCGCTCTCGTGACCTCTGTGCAGCATCCCTTCCTGCCCTCCTCCGGTGCGTGCGTGTCGCCCGAACCCGGCCCCCCGCCCGGAACACGGATGAGGACAGCTGATTGCCCGAACGGGGGTCGCAGCAAGGCGCTTTACCGAGGTTTGACCCGGCCTTCGGTTTCAGCGCGGATCGGTGGCATAACCCGGAAGGACCCGGCGCAGGGCGCGCAGCGCGTAGTACGCGCGGGACTTCACGGTACCGGGTGGAATCCCCAGCGTTTTCGCCGCTTCCGCCACACTGGCCCCGCGGAGATACACGAGTACGAGCACGTCACGGTGCTCCGGCGTGAGAGTCTTCACAGCCTCCCGGACGTCGAGCATCGCGGCGGCCCGCTCGGCGTGGTCGGCGGTCACCCGCGCGGTCTCCGGGACGTCCTCGCCGACCTCGGGCGGCCGGGCCTGCCGGGCGCGCCGCGCGTCGATCGCCAGCCGCCGGGCGACGGTCAGCAGCCAGGGCCGTACGGAGTCGAACTCCTCGGCGTACACGGCCTCGGGATGCTGCCAGGCCCGCACCAGGGTCTCCTGCACGAGATCCTCGGCGCGCTGCCGGTCCCCGTCGCTCAGCCGGAGCAGCAGCGCGAACAGGGGGCGGCCGTGCTCGCGCTGGAGCGCGGCCAGGGCGTGCTCGGCGGTCGTGGTGCCGTGTGCGGTGGTGGTGGTTCCGGCCGTCATGGCCGTATGGCAGCGCAGGCCGCCGCCGGGGGACAGGGGGCGTACCCGACTGTGCGACGGACGGTCGATCGCGTCGGCGAGCGGTACGACGAACGGTCCGGCATCGCGGGTGCGACACCGGATGGGCTAATCAGGGCGCCGGGACTGTTTGCGCCGGGAGCCAGCTTCGTACCCATATGCCTGTCACGGCTTTGTCAGCCAATACGACAACTCTGGGGTGAGCTGATGATCGGACGCAGACACCAGGTGGCTCTGGCGCTGACCGCTCTGCTCGCGGCGGCCGCCGCCTGCACCAACCAGGAGCGGGAGGAGTCGGCCGCGGCCGCGCGGCCTGCGCCGCCCGCAGCGCGGGGTTTCACCCTCGTCGCCTCCGGTGACGTCCTGCCGCACGCCTCCGTCGTCGACCGGGCCGCCTACGACGCGGGCGGCGGCGGTTACAACTTCCGCCCGATGCTCTCCGGCGCCGAACCGCTCGTCTCCCGCGCCGACGTGGCGCTGTGTCACCTGGAGATGGTCCACGAGGGCGACCGCAACGGCCATCCCGCCTCCTCGGCCCCGCCGCAGATCGCCTGGGGCCTCGCCGCCACCGGCTACGACAGCTGCTCCACCGCCTCCGAGCACGCCCTGGACGACACCAACGCCTTCCAGCGCACCCTGGCCGCCCTGGACCAGGCCGGCGTGCGGCACGCCGGCACCGCCCGCAGCGAGGCCGAGGCCCGCTCGCTCGTCCTGCTCCAGGCGGGCCCGGCCAAGGTCGCCCATCTGTCGTACACCTACGCCACCGACCAGCACCCGCTCGCCGCCGGTCCCTCCTGGGCCGTCAACCAGGTCGACGAGCAGCGGATGATCGCCGACGCCCGGGCCGCCCGGCAGGCCGGCGCCGACGTGGTCGTGGTCTCGGTGCACTGGGGCACCGCCTGGCAGGACACCCCCGACCAGCTGCAGCTCACCCTCGCCCAGCGCCTGACCGCCTCGACGACGCAGGGCCGCCCCGACATCGACCTGATCCTCGGCACCGGCGCCCAGGTCCCGCAGCCCTACGAGAAGGTCAACGGGACCTGGGTGGTCTACGGCATGGGCGACCAGGTCACGGGCGAGCTGTACAACGGCCAGGGCGTCCGGGACTCCCGCGGCGCCGAGTCCACCATCGGCCGCTTCACCTTCGCCCCGCCGGCCCGCCCCGGCGCCCGCTGGGAGGTCACCCGGGCAGAGTTCCTCCCGCAGGTCTACGACCTCGACGCCGGACGGGCGGTCGACCTGGGCCAGGCCGTCGCCGGCGGCGCCGATCTGACCGGGGCGCGCGACCGCGTCCGGGACGTCGTCCTCAGCCGCGGAGCCGCCAAGGACGGGCTCGTCATGGGGCAGCCGACGGGGCAGTGATCACTCCGCGGCCGGCCCGGTCGCCAGCACCGAACGGCGGTAGGAGTAGCTGAAGTAGATCACACAGCCGATCACGAACCACACGGCGAACCGCACCCAGGTCTGCCACTGCAGGAACGTGATCAGCCAGATCGAGAAGACGACACCCAGTGCCGGCACGAACGGCATCCACGGCGTACGGAAGGTGCGCGGCAGCTCCGGCTGCCGGTAGCGCAGCACGATCACCGCCGTGCACACCACGACGAACGCCAGCAGGATGCCGATGTTGGTCAGCTCGGCCGCCTCGCCGATCGGCAGGAACCCGGCGATGAGCGCCGAAGCCGCCCCGACGATCCAGGTCACGCGGGTCGGCACGTGCCGCGTCGGGTGCGTCTTTGCGAACCACCGGGGCAGCAGCCCGTCCCGGGACATCGAGAACCACACCCGGGTCACCCCCAGCATGAACGTGAACATCACGGTGAGGATGCCGATGATCGCGCCGACCGCGATCAGGTCCGCGAGCCGGCCCAGCCCCACCGCCTTGAACGCCGAGGAGAAGCCGCTCTCCGGGTCGATCTCCTTGTAGTTCTGCATGCCCGTCAGCACCAGACAGGCGGCCACGTACAGCACCATCGAGATCACCAGGGAGTAGATGATCGCCTTCGGCATGTGCCGCTGCGCGTCCTTCGACTCCTCGGCCGCGGTCGACATCGCGTCGTAGCCGAACACCGCGAAGAACACGGTCGCCGCACCGGTGAACGCGCCGCCGATGCCGAACGGGAAGAACGGGGTGTAGTTCGCGGCATCGACGTGGAACACGCCCACCCCGATCACCAGCAGCACCACCAGCACCTTCAGCGCGACCACGAACGTCTCGAAGCGGGCCGCGCTGCGGATGCCCAGGTTGAGCAGCCACGCGATCAGCAGACACAGGAGGACCGCGAACAGGTCGACCCGGTGCCCGGGTCCCGTGCCCGGCGCGCCCAGCATCCAGGCGGGCAGGTGCGCGCCCATGTCCTCGACCAGGAAGCCGAAGTACCCGGAGATGCCGATGGCGACCACGGCGACGATCGCCGTGTACTCCAGCAGCAGGTCCCAGCCGATGAACCAGCCCGCGAACTCGCCGAGCACCGCGTAGCCGTAGGTGTACGCCGACCCCGCCTTCGGGATCAGCCCGGCGAACTCGGCGTACGACAGCGCCGCGCAGGCGCTCGCCACGCCGGCGACGAGGAACGACACCAGGACCGCCGGCCCCGCCGTCTTGTTGGCCACGGCCCCGGCCAGCGCGAAGATGCCCGCGCCGATGATCCCGCCCACGCCGATCGCGGTCAGCTGCCACAGCCCGAGCGAGCGCTCCAGCGTGACGCCCTCGTGCACCTCCGTGTCCTCGATGTGTTCGATGGGTTTGCGACGGAGAATCCCCTCACCCATACGGAGCTTGGCCATGCGCCTCACCTCTTCCCCGACGGCAAACGGCTGACGGCGGATCATGATGGCTCAGGCACGCCCCGGACGGAAGACGCCACGCACGGCCTCGGCCCAGCCGGGCGTCCAGGTGCGGCCCGCCTCCCGGTCGGGCTCGGACGCCCCGAGATGGGCTCGCAGCGCGGCGAGCGCCGGGTGCGGATCGGCGGTGGACCAGAGGAGGGAGTGCGGGTAGACGGGGGTCGGGTCGCGCAGCGGGATCCGGCGCAGATCGTGGCCGGCCGGCCAGACCAGCCGGGTCCGCTCACCGACGAGGGTCGCCAGGGTGCCGGAGCCGGCGACCGCGTCCTGCACCGCCCCGGTGAAGTTGGGGCCCGAGGAGTCGATGGTGAGCCCGAACTCGGCGGCGAGGGAGGCGTAGTAGGCGGCCCATTCGGTGCCGTCCACGATGCCCGGCATCCAGATCCGGTGCCCGGCCAGCTGCCCGGGCGAGACCGAGCCCAGGCCGGCCAGGGCGTGCCCCGGGCCGATGAGCAGCTGGAGCGGCTCGTCGTACACCCGGACGGCCTCGACGCCCCGGGGCAGCGGCCGCCCGGGCATGGCGACAGCGCGGAAGGACGCGTCGACCGACCCGGAGCGCAGGGCGGTGAGGGCCGAGTCCACGTCGAAGAGCGTGACGACGTCCAGGGCGATGTCCGGGTGCGCCTCGTGGAAGCCGCGCAGCAGCGCCGCGGGGGCGAGCCGCGCGCCGACCACGTCGACCCGCAGGGCGCGGCGCGGCCGTACGGAGGCGGCGGCCCGCTCCCCGGCCAGCAGCAGCTCGCGGGCGTGCGGCAGGAAGGCCGCGCCGTCGACGGTCAGGGCGGCACCCCGGGCGGTCCGGGTGAACAGCCGGGCACCCAGCTCCTTCTCCAGCGCGGCGATCCGCTTGGAGACGGCCTGCTGGGTGACCGCCAGGATCGCCGCGGCCTCCTGGAACTGCCCGGAGTCGGCCACGGCGACGAAGGTCCGCACTGCTTTGAGGTCCACCCTCGGCACCGTACAACCCATGGTTGTGACGACGGTGCCGGCAGTTGTTTGATCCAGCGGCCACCTGCACGTTTTCATGTCCCGGGGCAACGGGAGGTTGTGCATGGGACGGCGGTTCGGGTGGCTGTGGGCCGCGTACTCGGCGAGTGCGCTCGGCACGTATCTCGCCTTCGACGCGTTCTCGGTGATCGCCGTTCTCGCGCTGCATGCCGGGTCCGCCGAGGTGGCGCTGCTCGCCGCGACCGGGCCCGCCGTGGGCGCCGTGGCGGCGGTGCCGCTCGGGCCGTGGGTGGAGTTCCGGCGCAAGCGGCCCGTCATGATGGCGATGGACCTGGTCAGGTTCGCCGCCCTGCTCACCGTTCCCGCCGCCTACGCGCTCGGCGGCCTCGGCCTCGGTCAGCTCCTGCTGGTCTCGGTGATCGTCGCGGCGGCCGACATCACCTTCAACGCGGCCTCCGGCGCCTTCCTGAAGGGGCTCGTCCCGGCGGACCGGCTGCTCACCGCGAACTCCCGCTTCGAGTCCACGAACTGGACCGCGCTCGTCCTCGGGCCGCCCCTCGGCGGCGCCGCGATCGGCCTGTTCGGGCCCGTCACCACGGTCGCGGCGAACGCGGTCAGCTTTCTGCTGTCGGCGCTCGGCATCCGGGCCGTCGGCGGCGGCGAGCCCCGCCCCGAGCGCACGAACCCGGGGCGCCTGCGGGCCGCCGACCTGCTCGACGGCTGGCGGTACATCCTCGGCAGCCCGGAGCTGCGGCCTCTCTTCTTCAACAACCTCGCGGCCAACGCCCTGATCATGGTCGCCGCCCCGCCGCTGGCCGTCCTCATGCTCGGCCCGCTCGGCTTCGCCCCCTGGCAGTACGGACTCGCCTTCGCCGTGCCCTGCCTCGGCGGCCTCCTGGGCTCCCGGCTGGCCCGCCCCCTGGTCGCCCGCCACGGGCAGCGGCGGGTGCTGCGCACCGCGGCCGTCCTGCGCGCCGTCTGGCCCCTCGGGCTGGCCTTCGTCCGGCCCGGGCTGCCCGGACTCCTGCTGGTGATGGTGCTGGAGTTCGGGGTGATCACCTGCTCGGGCGTCTACAGCCCGGTGTACGCCACCCGCCGCCTGGAGTGCACCCCGAACGACCGGGTCGCCCGCACCCTGTCCGCCTGGTCGATCACCGGCAAGGCCACCACGGCCGTCCTGACCGCCCTGTGGGGCCTGCTGGCGAGCCTCACCGGCCCGCGCACCGCGATCGCCCTGGCCGGCGTCCTGCTGCTGGCCACCCCGCTGCTGCTCGCGCGGCTGCCTACGGGACGACCGTCACCGGCCACCGCCCGGCCTTCACCAGCCGGACCGCCACCGAGCCGATGATGCGGTGCCCGGCCTGCTCGGAGGCGCCCACCACCACCGCGTCCGCCTTGAGTTCGTCGGCCGCCTTCACCAGGCCGTTGTAGGGGTCGCCGCGGAAGGTGTGGAACTCCCAGCGCACGTCGAATATCCCCTTGACCCGCTCCGTCGCCTCCCGGATCTGGGTGATCAGGTCCTCGGCGATCTCGTCGGTCGTCTCCGCGACCGGCGCCCCGAGCGCCGCCCCGGCCGCCAGCACCGGCTGCACGTACACCGCGGCCAGGAGCGCGTTCTGCCGCCGGGCCAGACCGCTCGCATAGGCGGCGGCACGCATCGAGGAGTCGGAGCCGTCCATCCCGACCACGATGACCTTGGGCCCGTCGGTCCCGCGCTCGAACTGGTGCGCGTGATGTTCGTGCTGATCGTGCTGTTCCGTCACGTCCCGAGGCTATCGGAATCCCCCCTTCCTGCCGAGGCCCGCGCCCGCTCGACGGGCGGGGCGTCCGGGCTCTTCCTAGAGTCGGAACCATGACCGCCACCGCCGAGCCGGCCGCACGCAGGGCCGCCGAGGGCCCGGCACGCCCGCCCGCCGGCGGCAGGCTCGGCTGGGTGCCCGAAGCCTTCGGAACCCTCTTCGGCGCGCTCGGCCTGCTGTGCGCCCTGCTCGCCTTCTTCGCCCCGCTGCGCCGCCTGCTGCGCCCGGTGGCGCACACCCTCGACCTGCTCCTGGTCCCGATCAGCGCCAACCTCGCCTACGCCGTCTTCCTGTTCCTGCTGGCCGGCGCCACCGCCGCCCGCAAGAAGGTCGCCTGGTGGCTGGTCGTCGTCTACCTGGGCCTCGTGGTCGTCACCGACGCCGTCGGCGTGGCGGTCGGCCTGTACGCCGATTCCCTGCCGTCCCTCGTGCTGTGCGGGCTGCTGCTGCTCCTGCTGGTGGTGGCCCGCAAGGAGTTCTACGCCGCCTCCCGCCGGGGTGCCCTGTGGCGGGCGCTGGCCGTCCTGCTGGCCGGACTCGTCGTGGCGATCGTGCTGGGCTGGGGCCTGGTCTCGCTCTTCCCGGGCACGCTGCCGCAGGGCCAGCACCTGGCCTGGGCCGCCGACCGGGTGTGCGGCGGGCTGGTCTCCAACAACGCCTTCGACGGCAGACCGCCCCGCCAGGTCACCTTCGTGCTCGGCCTGCTCGGCGCGCTCGCCCTGCTGAACGCCGCCGCCGCGCTGTTCCGTTCCCAGCGCCTGGAAGCGGCCCTGCACGGCGACGAGGAGACCCGCATCCGCGCCCTGCTGGCGGCCTACGGCGAACGGGACTCCCTCGGCTACTTCGCCACCCGCCGCGACAAGGCCGTCGTCTTCTCCGCCAGCGGCAAGGCCGCCGTCACCTACCGCGTCGAGGCCGGCGTGTGCCTCGCCAGCGGCGACCCCGTCGGCGACCCCGAGGCCTGGCCGCACGCCATCGCCGCCTGGCTCGACGTGGCCCGCCGGCACGCCTGGGCGCCGGCCGTCATGGGCGCCTCCGAGGACGGCGCCCGCGCCTACGCCCGCGCCGGACTCGGCGCCCTCCAGCTCGGCGACGAGGCGATCCTGCACGTGCCCGGATTCGACCTGGACGGCCGGGACATGCGCGTCACCCGCCAGGCCGTGCACCGCGTCCGCCGCACCGGCGCCACCTGCCGCATCCGCCGCCACGCCACCCTCAGCGACCGGGAGATGGAGGAGATCGTCGACAAGGCCGACGCCTGGCGCGACACCGAGACCGAACGCGGCTTCTCCATGGCCCTGGACCGGCTCGGCGACCCCGCCGACGGCGACTGCCTGCTCGTGGAGGCCCTCGGCGACGACGGCCGGCTTCTCGCCCTGCTCTCCTTCGTGCCCTGGGGCACCGACGGCGTCTCCCTGGACCTGATGCGCCGTGACCGCGCCGCCCCCAACGGGGTCATGGAGTTCATGGTCGCCGACCTGTGCGCGGCCGCCCCGAAACTCGGCGTGCACAGGATCTCGCTGAACTTCGCCGTCTTCCGGTCGGTGTTCGAGGAGGGCGCCCGCATCGGCGCCGGACCGGTCCTGCGGCTCTGGCGCCGCCTGCTGCTGTTCTTCTCCCGCTGGTGGCAGCTGGAGGCCCTCTACCGCTCCAACGCCAAGTACCACCCCGAGTGGTACCCGCGCTTCATCTGCTACGGCGAGACCGCCTCCCTGGCCCGCATCGGCCTCGCCTCCGGGATCGCCGAGGGATTCGTCCCCGTACCGTCCCTGCGCAAGCTCTGGCGACGGGGACACCCGCAGCCGGGGCAGCGGCCCCTCACCGCCCCGCTCCCGCCGCCCCCGGCGGCGCCCGGCCCCGCCGCGGGGGCCGAGGCCGGGCCCGCCGCACCGGGAGGCCTGTCCGACCAGGTCCGCGTCCGGCACCGCACCCTCGACCGGCTGCGCGCCACCGGCACCGACCCCTACCCGGTCGGCGTGCCCGCCCCCACCCACGCCCTCGCCGACGTCCCGCTCGGCCAGGACGTCACCGTGGCCGGCCGCGTCATGCTGGTCCGCGACTTCGGCGGCATCCTCTTCGCCGTCCTGCGCGACTGGTCGGGCGACCACCAGATCGCCCTCACCCGCCACGGCTCCGGAACCGCCCTCGACGGCTTCCGCGCCGACATCGACATCGGCGACCACATCACCGCCACCGGCCACACGGACCTCAGCGAACGGGGCGAACCCACCGTCTTCGTCACCTCCTGGCAGCTGACCGGCAAATGCCTGCGCCCGCTGCCCGACAAGTGGCGCGGCCTCACCGACCCCGAGACCAAGGTCCGCCGCCGCTACCTCGACCTCGCCACCAGCCCCACGTCCCGGGGCGTGCTCCGGGCCCGCTCCGCCGCCGTGCAGGCGCTGCGCCAGGGCCTGCTGGACCGCGGCTACCTCGAGGTCGAGACCCCGATGCTCCAGCAGATCCACGGCGGCGCCAACGCCCGCCCCTTCACCACCCACATCAACGCCTACGACCTCGACATGTACCTGCGCATCGCCCCCGAGCTGTACCTGAAGCGGCTGTGCGTCGGCGGCCTGGAGAAGGTCTTCGAACTGGGCCGCACCTTCCGCAACGAGGGCGTCTCCTACAAGCACAACCCCGAGTTCACGATGCTGGAGGCCTACCAGGCGCACGCCGACTACGACGTGATGCTCGACCTCACCCGCGAACTCGTCCAGAGCGCCGCCACGGCCGCCTTCGGCGCGCCCGTCGCCCACAAGGACGGCCAGGCGTACGACATCTCCGGCGAGTGGCCGGTCAGGACGGTGTACGGGTCGATCTCCGAGGCGCTCGGCGAGGAGATCACGCCCGGCACCGAACTCCTGCGGCTGCACCGGCTGTGCGACCGGGCGGGGGTGCCGTACACCGCCGACGACGGCCCCGGCGACGTCGTCCTGGAGATGTACGAGCGGCTCGTCGAGGACCGCACCCGGCTGCCCACCTTCTACAAGGACTTCCCGACCGACGTCTCCCCGCTCACCCGGCAGCACCGCGCCGACCCCCGGCTCGCCGAACGCTGGGACCTCGTCGCCTTCGGCACCGAACTCGGCACCGCCTACTCCGAGCTGACCGACCCCGTCGAGCAGCGCCGCCGGCTCACCGCGCAGTCGCTGCTGGCCGCCGGCGGCGATCCCGAGGCCATGGAACTCGACGAGGACTTCCTCGACGCCCTCGAGTACGCGATGCCGCCGACCGGCGGACTCGGCCTCGGCGTGGACCGGCTGGTCATGTTCCTCACCGGCCTGACGATCCGGGAGACCCTGCCGTTCCCGCTGGTGCGCCACCGCTAGCGGCAGGATCCGGCGCGGTCGTCCGGAAGCCCTGCCGGGGCAGGGTCAGCAGCGCGACCACCGCGGCGGTCAGGGCCAGCGCCGCGCCGAGTTCGAAGCAGTCGCGAAAACCGGCCGCCAGAGAGTTCTCGTAGGCCTTGCGGCCGCCGAGCGCCGGGGACGAGAGCCCCTGCTGGGAGACCGTGACGACCCCGACGAACAGCGAGGCGCCGAGGCCCGCGCCCAGCTGCCGGGAGGAGTTCAGCCCCCGGGGCAGCGCACCGCTCCCGGACCGGGCGAAACTCACCGGCAGGGCGAGCACACCGCAGCCGAAGGCGATCAGCAGCAGCGGCAGCAGCACATCGGAGAAGCGGTACGCGGTGCCGCCCAGCGTCAGCAGGAAGAACCCGGCCGCCGTCACACCGCACGCCGCCGCCACCGTGGCACCGAGGCCGGCGCGCGCGGCCACGGCGGGCAGGACCAGCCAGCCCAGCAGCAGCCCCACGACGGCCGGGAACAGGGCCCAGCCGACCGAGACGACGGACATCTGGCCGAGCAGCTGCAGGGCGATCGTGAGGACGAACGAGGAGCCGGTGAGCCCCGCCGCCAGCAGCGCCACCACGGTGTACGCACCGAACGCGGCCCGCCCCCGGTACAGCCGGGCGAACAGCTCGGGCACGTTCTCGCCCCGGCCGAACCAGCTCAGCGAGGACGGCACCAGGGCACCGGCCACCGCGACGACGATGATCGTGGTCGCGGACACGCTGTGGTCACCGAGCCAGTCCGCGAACCAGGCGAGCAGGCCCAGCGGGAGGACGGCACCCGCGGCGCGGCCCAGGCGTGCCCGGGCCCGGGGCCGGGGCGCGGACTCGGCGAGCGCCCACGGGACCAGCAGCAACAGGGCCAGGCCGACGCCGGCCTCGGCCCAGAAGACCGCCTTCCCGGAGTCCGCCGTCTCCAGCACCATCGAGCACGGCAGCAGCACCGCCGGCGCGGCACTCGCGACGACCGCGAAGTGCACGCCGAGCGCCCGGTCCCGGCCCCGGCCCTCGGGATGAGTGGCGTCGATCAGCGCCAGCGCACCCGCCGTGATCGCCGCCGCCGCGACTCCCTGCAGGGCCCGCGAGCCCAGCAGCATCCCGGGATCCGTCGTCACCGCGGACACCGTGGCGGCGAGGCTCGACAGCGCGAGCCCGCCCAGCAGCACCTTGCGGTGCCCGAACGCCCCGCCGAGCGCGACCGCGAGCACCGGCAGCGCGGCGAAGCACACGCTGTACGCGGTGAGCAGCCAGGTCAGTCCGTCGATGGACAGCCTGTATTGCATCTGGATCCAAGGCAGCGCCATGGAGAAGGCCGCCGCGTCGAACGCGACCAGCACCTGGGCGACGGCCAGCAGCACCACCGCCGACCGCCGGCGCAGCGCCCCACCCGTACCGCCACCCGTTCCCCCGTTCGTTCCCCCATGGGTTCCCCCGTGCACGACCAACTCTGTTCGACCCCCAACGGCACACCGGTAGACGCTCGTTCCGCGACCCGGCCGATTATCGGAAACCCGGAAAGTACCGCACAAGGGAGGTTCCGCACTGCTCCGACCGGGTGGTTTCCCGCCGCCACATCAGTGTCGGTGTGGTGCGCCGGAGGCTCATGGGGCGACTGATGGGTCATGCAGAAGGATCAGTTGTTCACGCGGCGCCGGATGCTGCTCGCCGGCGCCGCCGCTCTGGGTGCGGCCGGCACCGCGGGACTCGTCATGGCGGGCAGCGAGGAAGCACCGCCCCGCCCGGCCGTCCTCGCCGGTCCGCAGGCCCGCCAGGTGCTCAAGCCGTCGGCGTACCGGCTCCAGCCGCTTACCGGATACGGTCCGCCGCGCACCCCGCCGCGCAGGCTCACGGTGCGGCACGAACCGATCCTGCGGATCTCCACACGCGGCCGGCACATGATGCTGACCTTCGACGACGGTCCCCACCCGGACTACACCCCGCACATCCTGGACACCCTCGCCAAGTACGACGTGCGCGCGATGTTCTTCGTGTGCGGCGAGATGGCCGTCGACAACAAGGAGCTGCTGGCCCGGATGGCCGACGACGGCCACGTGGTCGGCAACCACACCTGGACGCATCCCCTGCTGACCGAGCTCGGCCGACGGGACATCCGCGACGAGATGGAGCGCACCAGCGACGTCATCGAGGACGCGTACGGGGAACGCCCGCAGTGGTTCCGCGCGCCCTACGGCGCCTGGAACCGCGCCGCCTTCCAGCTGGGCGCCCAGATGGGCATGGAGCCGATGGCCTGGACGGTCGACAGCACCGACTGGGAGGAACCCGGCACGCGCACCATCGTCGACCGGGTGGAGAGCGGCGCCGCCCCCGGCGTCGTGGTCCTCTCCCACGACGCCGGGGGCGACCGCTCGCAGAGCGTCCGCGCGATCCGCGAGTACTTGCCCTACCTGCTCGACTCCGGCTACCGCCTCACCGTGCCGAGCCGCCGCACCTGAGGGCGCGTCAGCCCGCCCGGTCGCGGCGCCTCAGTCGACCGTGACCAGGCGGGCGAAGACGACGACGTTGCCGTCGTAGCCGTTCTGCTTCGAGAAACCGCCGCCGCAGGTGATCACGCGCAGTTCCGGCGTGCCCTTCGAGCCGTACACCCGGTCGCTGGGGAACGTGCTCTTCTCGAAGACCTCGACGCCGTAGATCTCGAACACCGCGGTCTTCCCGTCCTTGCGCAGGACCTCGACCCGGTTTCCCTTCTTCAGCGCCCCGAGCCCGTAGAACACGGCGGGGCCCTGCTGGTTGTCGACGTGGCCGACGATCACGGACGTGCCCTTCTCGCCCGGCGAGACCGCGCCCGTGAACCAGCCTGCCAGATTGGGGTCCTCGGGGGGCGGCGCGTCGACCAGGCCGCCTGCGTCCAGGCCGACCGGGATGACCGGGGCGTCGACCTGGATCGCGGGGATCCGGACCCGGTCGACAGCGGCGAACGGCAGCGGGGCGGGCGCGGCCGCCGCGGCGAAGGTGTCGGTGCCCGGGTCGGTGCGGGTGTCCGGGGCGGCGGCCGAGGCGGGCTGCGGCGGACCGATGTCGAACTCCCCGGAGCCGTTCCGAATGAGCGCGAGGCCGGTCAGGAGAACAAGCGCTATCACGCCCCAGGGGGCGCGCTTCCTCCGCCGCTCCTCCTCTTCGGCCAGCTCGGCCCATTCGGACGCATACATTCGTCATCCCCTCTCGACGCGGGCCTGGGAAAAAGCTAAGTCCCGTGCGCGCGGGAGGCGACGGGACCACGGGCGAACGGGTGGCCCGGCAGCCTTTCGGTGCGCCATCCGAGTTGCACTCGCAAGAGAATTTCTGACGGCCCGTGACCTGCGGAAATATCCGATTGTGTGGTTGTCTCGCGGCATGCCGGATCACCGGGACGGACCATTCTCGACATGCGGGCGTGTTCCGGGGGTCCGAGGGTTTGCTCGGGAGGTGTTTTCTCGCCGACCCCGGGGACCGGACCCGGGGTGCCTCCCGCGGAGGATCACATGCGGAACCAACGTGCCCTGGCGGCCGCGTGCGCCGCGGTCGCGGTGCTCGCGCTCGCCACCCCCGTGGCGGTCGCGGACGGAGGGCTGGGCAACCCCGGCGGCCCGTCCGGGGAAACGGGAACCAGCACCGGCGTCGTCGGTGGTGTGGGCGGCGTGGGTGGTGTGGGTGGTGTGGGCGGCATTGGTGGTGTCGGTGGCATCGGCGTCATCGGCGGCACCGGCGTCATTGGCGGCACCGGCGTCATCGGCGGTAACGGGAACTTCAACTGCAACTTCAACGGGAACGGGAATTTCGGGAACGGCAACGGCAACGGCCGGGGCAACGAGAACGGCCGGGGCAACGACAACAACTGCCGGAACAACAACGACTTCGGCCGGGGCAACGAGCACGGCCGGGGCAACGAGAACGGCCGGGGCAACGAGAACGGGCACGGTGAGGAGTCCGGCGGTCGACGCGACATCATCGTCGAACCCAACGTGGTCGAGGCCGGCGGCACCCTGACCATCACCGTGGAGGGCTGCCAGGGCGGCACAGCCTCCTCCGCGGCCTTCACCGAGAGCCGTGTGGTGCTGACACCGCTCGATGACAAAGCCTCACAAGGGACTGCCACGATCCGCTCGAACGCCGAATCCGGCCAGTACGACCTCACGGTCACCTGCAACGGCCGCACCGTGACCCGCCGCGCGGCCTTCACCGTGTTCAGGCCCAACGATGGGCGCCCCCATGTCCCCGGCCCGGCCAAGGCCGGTCTCGGCGGCAGCATCTCCAGCGGTGCCACGACGACCGACATGGCCATCGGCGGAGGACTCGTGGCCTCGGCCGTGTTCGGCGGCGGCGTGTTCCTGCTGCGCCGCCGGAACGAGAAGCAGCTCTGACCCCCGCCCGGCCACGCCCCCGTGGCCGGCCTATGAGCACAGGCCTTCACCCCGGCCCCTTTCGGGCACCGGGGCGAAGGCCTGTGGCGATCGCGGGCCGGGTCATCCGGCCGCCGTGACCACCGCCTTGGCGTGCGGGAACAGGCCGAGGAAGGGCTCCGCCGTCGCCGCGATGCCCCGGCTGAACGGGGCGTCGAAGTCCCAGATCAGGAAGAGCATGAAGGCGATGGTCGCGGAGAACAGCCCGGCGAGGACCAACTCCCGTGTGGTGCGCCGGATCTGCAGTGCGAAGACCATGCCCACCGTGACCACCGCCCCGGCGAGCAGCCCTGCCCACACCACGGGAGGCATGGTGGCCCCGGTCGAGTCGGCGCGCGCGTTGCGCGCCTGGTCGGCGGCGGCCATCTGGTCCAGCACCGGCTGGTAGACCTGGGCCTCGAAGTCGTTCTTCGGCCGGTAGTCCGTGACGTCCTGGCGGACACGGCCGAGCAGGTCCCCGCCGTGGTCGGTGACCTGCCCGTGGTCGGTCATCGACTTCCACTCCGTGGTCACGACATAACTGACGTACGAGTCGATGTCGCCCCGGATGCGGTCACGCACGTCCGGCGGGTACACCCGTACCCGCTCCGAGATCTCGTGCAGCGCCTGGGCCTCGGCCTGCACATGGTCCTGGGCGGCGCTGCGCGCCTCCCACACGCCGGCGATGGCCAGGCCCAGGACGATGGCGTACACGACGCCGATCCACATCGTCATGTACTCGATGACGTCCGGGGTCTCGCTGGGATCCTCGTCCTCGGGAGCCCGCTTGTGCCGTACGAGGGTGATGACCACCACCACGACGCACGCCCCCAGCATCGCGAGGACGAGAACAAGCCAATCCGACAACAGGTGCCTCCAGAAGTGAGGGGCCGCGCGTCAGCGCGGGCGCAGCGCCGCGACGGCGACGATCGCGGGAACGGTGATGAGCAGGACATAGGTGACCGGGGAGGTCGGTGAGGGCGCGGGGTGAGCCGTGGGCCGGGGGTGGTACGCCGGGTAGCTCACCGGGGTCACGGAGGGCCGGGGGGTGGGCTTGGGCGGCGGGGTCGGCTTCGGACGCGGGGCGGGCGGGGGCGGTGGGGGAGGGGCCGGCCGGGCCGCGGGGGGCGCCGGGGCCGGCCTCACGGGCGGCTTCGGCTTCGGCGGCGCCTTCGGGACCGGCGTCGGCCGAGGCTTGGGCGTCGGCTTCGGCGGGGGTGGCGGTGGCGGCGGGGGCGTCGGGGTCGGCGTGGGCGGGCACGGCGGCGGGGTGGGCTCCGGGCAGGGCGGCGGAGGCGTCGGCCAGTGGTCGTGGTCGCCGTGGCCTTCGCCGCCGCCGTCACCGTGGCCGTCTCCGGCCACCGCCACGGCCACCGTGCCGTCCGGGCCCGTCGAGGCGTACGCGCAGGCGTCGGCCGACGCGGTTCCGGCCGGGCAGCCCACCAAGGCCCACGTCAGTGCCACCAGGGCCAACGCCCGTGTGGCGGGCGCACATCGGGTCGCTTCGGGTCCATGCACGACCGAGATCATGAGGCGCTCGGGGCCGTCCCACTCCGGAGTGCCCCGGGATTGGCCCGTATGAGGGACAAAGCGGGATCCATGGTTTGACGGGCTGAAGTGACCTGAGTGGCCGAATTGTGTTGTTGCACGTCCGCAGTGGCGCGGGGCGCCGCACCGCAGCCGCGGAGAAAAAAATTTCGCGGTCCCGTTGAACACTCCGCCCCCCTCGGCGCGTACCCATGGCCGTGCGGCGACGCAAGCGGGGCGCTGCAACATCCATGCAGATTTGGGGAGTTGACGATGAAGACCTCCTGGCGGACCGCCTCACTGGTGGCCACAGCCGCTTCGGTGCTGGCGCTGACGACGGCGTGCGGTCAGGACAACACCACGACCCCGGCATCGGCGGCCCAGAACGTCGGCGCCACCGCACCGGCGGGCGGTTACGGCAGCCCGGGCGGTGGCACGGCGACCGGTGCGGGCAACGGCTACGGTGCCGACGGCAACCAGAGCACCGGCTCCCCGACCCCGGCAGCTCCCGCGGGCAAGCTGACCGTCGCCGCCAACCCCGACCTCGGCAATGTGCTCACCGACGGCTCGGGCCTGACCCTCTACCGGTTCGACAAGGACACCGCCAATCCGCCCACGTCGAACTGCGACGGCGACTGCGCCACCACCTGGCCGCCGGTCCCCGCCGACGACGCCACCGCCGGCGTGGGCATCGACAAGGCGCTTCTCGGCGAGGTCACCCGCGCCGACGGCAGCAAGCAGCTGACCATCGGCGGCTGGCCCGCCTACCGCTACGCGAAGGACGTCAACTCCGGCGACGTCAACGGCCAGGGCGTGGGCGGCAAGTGGTTCGCGCTCGCCCCCAACGGCAAGAAGGCCTCCCTGTCGTCGCTGCCCGGACTGTCCGTCCGCAAGGACCCCAAGCTGGGCGACATCATCGTCGACAAGAAGGGCATGACGGTCTACCGCTTCCTGAAGGACCAGGCCTGGCCCAAGTCGGTCTCCAACTGCACCGGTGCCTGCCTGGAGAAGTGGCCGGCCGTCGGGCCGGTGAGCGCGGACGACACCGTGGGCGTCAAGAAGAAGGGCCTGATGCCCTTCACCCGCCCCGACGGCGTCAAGCAGATGACGGTCAACTGCTGGCCGATCTACACCTTCTCCGGTGACAAGGCCCCCGGGGACACCAACGGTCAGGGCGTGGGCGGCACGTGGTACGCCGTCGCGCCCGACGGCAAGCCGGTCGGCGCACCGGGCAAGTAGAGATCACCTCCCCAGGGTTCGATCGCCCCGCCCGCCCGGGCGCCCGGCCTCAGGTCCGCCCCCTCCGCACCGCACGGAGGGGGCGGACCCTTCTGTTGTACGGACATGCCGGACAGCGGTCACCCAGCGGGACCGGGCGTGCACTTGCCGCAGGCAGTGACCGGGAACGGATGGTCAATTTCCGGTTCGGGTCGCTCCTTTGGCAGGCGATCAGTAGCCTCAGCTCGAACACCGGATCGCCTGTCCCTGTCGCCTAGCGTTGGAGAGATACATGGAGCGTCCCGCCTGGGCCCCACGGAACATCGACATCTCGGTGCCGAGCGTCTCGCGTATCTACGACTACTACCTGGGCGGTTCGTACAACTTCGAGGTCGACCGGGAGGCGGCGCGCAAGGCGATGGAGTTCATGCCGGGCCTGCCGAAGATCACGCAGGCCAACCGGGCGTTCATGCGCCGGGCCGTGCGGTTCGCGGCGGACGAGGGCATCACCCAATTCCTCGACATCGGCTCCGGCATCCCCACCTTCGGCAATGTGCACGAGGTCGCCCAGGCCGCCGCACCGGAGGCCCGGGTCGTCTACGTCGACCACGACCCGGTGGCCGTCGCGCACAGCCAGGCCGTACTGGCGGACAACCAGCGCGCGGACGTGGTCGCGGCCGATCTGCGCAAGCCCCATGAGATCCTCACGAGCCCCCAACTGGAGCGGCTGATCGACCTGAATCGCCCAGTGGCGCTGCTGCTCGTTGCCATACTGCACTTCGTGGAAGACGCGGACGACCCGTACGGAGCGGTGGCCGAGCTGCGCGACGCGCTCGCGCCCGGCAGCCTGCTGATCCTCACCCATGCCTCGTACGAGGGAATCCCGTTGCCCGCGGAGCGGGCCGAGGGCGCGGTGGACGTATACAAGGACATTCGCAACCCGCTGATCATGCGCTCGCGCGACGAGATCGCGCGGTTCTTCGAGGGGTACGACATGGTGGAACCCGGACTGGTGCAGATGCCGCACTGGCGCCCGGAGTCGGCGCCGGAGGACGAGGATCCGTACGCCTTCTCCGGATTCGCCGGCGTGGGGCGTACGGCGTGAGCGCGGAGCCGGACGGCCCGGAGGACAGACTGCGCCGGTTGACGACGATCTGGAGCCGGGCGGTCTTCCCGGTCACCTCCACGTCGCTGACCCGGGCCGAGTTCGAGCAGCAACTTCTGCCCCTCGCACGCCGGTTGAGCGAACTGCTGCGGGCCCGCAGCTTCGAGGCCGAGGAGGCGAAGGCGGTCGGCGCCGCCCTCGTCGACGCGCACTGCACCAACCCCGAGGCGCTCTCCCGCACCCTGGACTGCGTCGACGCCTACCTCGTGCTCTACTGCGGCGGGGACGGCCCCCAGGACGAACTGCGCATGCGCTCCTCCCGGTTGCAGCACGCGATGGCCGCCGGGTACGCGCAGGCGCTGCGCGAGCGCACCCTCGCCGAGCAGGAGGCCATCGCGCAGGCCGCGTTGCGGGCGCAGGGCGTGGTGGCCCAGGCGCTGCACGCCAGCGAGGCCCGTTTCCGCGCGCTCTTCGAGGGCGCGGCCATAGGCATCGGCATCGCCCACCTGGAGGGCAACGTGCTCCAGGTCAACGAGGCACTGCTGCGCATGTTCGGCCTCACCGAGCAGTCCCTGCGCGGCCGCCGGGTCAGGGACTGGACACACCCCGAGGACGCGCCCCAGACCTGGAAGCTGTACGACGAACTCGTGCGCGGCGAGCGCGACGCCTACCACGTCGAGAAGGCGTTCAACCGCCCCGACGGCACCGTCCTGTGGACCAATCTGACGGTCTCCCTGCTGCGCGACGCGGACGGCAATCCGCAGTACCAGCTCGCCCTCATGGAGGACACCACCGAGCGCCGGCTGCTCAACCTCCGGCTGCGCTACGAGGCCACCCACGACGCCCTCACCGGACTGCCCAACCGCACGCTGTTCTTCGAGCGCCTGGAGAAGGCCCTGGGCGCGGGCGAGGGCCAGCGCTTCGGCCTGTGCTACCTCGACCTGGACGGCTTCAAGACCATCAACGACAGCCTCGGCCACGCGGCCGGCGACCGGCTGCTGGTGGAGGTCGCCGACCGGCTGCAGTCCTGCGCGACCGCGCCCGGCGAGATGGTCGCCCGGCTCGGCGGCGACGAGTTCGTGGCGCTGACCACCGGCCCCGACACCGCGCGCGAGGTCGACGAGCTCGCCGAGCGCATCATGCACGCGCTCGTCACCCCGATCAGCATCGACGGCCGTGACCTGCTGGTGCGCGGCAGCCTCGGCATCGTCGAGGGCCCGGCCGGCGAACGCACCGCGGCGGAGGTCCTGCGCAGCGCGGACATCACCATGTACCGGGCCAAGTCGGCGGGCGGCAACCGCTCGGAGCTCGCGGACCCGGAGGCCGACGCCCGCGCGATCACCCGCCACGGCCTGACCACCGCCCTGCCGACGGCGCTGGAGCGCGGCGAGTTCTTCATCGAGTACCAGCCCCTGGTCCACCTCGGCGACGGCAGCGTCCGGGGCGCCGAGGCGCTGGTGCGCTGGCTGCACCCGCAGCACGGCGTCCTCGGTCCGGACCGCTTCATCCCGCTCGCCGAGCACACGGGCCTGATCGTGCCGCTCGGCCGCTGGGTCCTGGAGGAGTCCATCCGCCAGGCCCGCGCCTGGCGGGAGCGCGACGGCGAGCGGACCGCGGCCGGGCCCCTGCGCATCAACGTCAACCTCTCACCCTGCCAGCTCACCCACCCCGGCCTGGTCCAGGACACCGTCGACATCCTCGAACGCGCGGGCGTCGCCCCCGACGCCCTCTGCCTGGAGGTCACCGAGTCCGCCCTGATCGGCGCCGACGACGACCTCCTCAAACCCCTGCGCCGGCTGGCCGAGATGGGCGTCGACATCGCCCTCGACGACTTCGGCACCGGCTACTCCAACCTCGCCAACCTCCGCCGCCTGCCGGTGAGCATCCTCAAACTGGACCGCTCCTTCACCCAGGGCATGCAGCAGTTCCCGGCCGACCCCGTCGACCTCAAGATCGTCGAGGGCATCGTCTCCCTGGCCCACAGCCTCGACCTCGCGGTCACCGTCGAAGGCGTGGAAACCGGAGCCCAGGCCGAACAACTCCGCATACTGGGCTGCGACACGGCCCAGGGCTGGTACTACGCGCGGCCGGGCCCACCGGAAAGGCTGCACGAGCTGGCATTGGTGGACGCGACAGGCTGATTGCCGGGGGTGTGGAGGGCACCCTCACCGCTCCAACAACATCCGCTGCAACTCCCTCGCGGCCCGCGGCGGAGCCACGTCGCTGCGGTGAGCCAGGGCGATCGTCCGATGCAACCCCGGGCGAGCCAGGGGCGTGACCCTCAGCCCCCGGCCCGACCGTGCCGCGACCATGCGCGGCACCACGGCCAGGCCGAGCCCCGCCCGTACGAACCCCAGCACCGCGTCCATCTCGCCTCCCTCCACCGCGAACTCCGGCTCGAACCCGGCGGAGCGGCACGCGGCCACGGTCAGCTCGCGCAGGTCGTAGCCGTGCCGGAACATCACGAGGCGCTCGCCCTCCAGGTCGCCGATCTCGACCGTCCGGCCGCCTCGCCCCGGCGCGGGCGTCTCCGGTGACGACACCACCACGAGATCCTCCCGCAGCAGCTCCACCGTGGTCAGCGCGGGCGCCGGCGTCGGCAGGGGCAGCACGACCAGCGCGAGGTCGAGGGCGCCCCGGGCCAGCCCCCGCACCAGGTCGTGCGAGCCGCCCTCCTCGATCAGCAGCTGGATGCCCGGGTAGCGGTCGTGGAAGGCGCGCAGCACGTCCGGGAGCAGACCGGTGCACAGACTGGGCGTCGCGCCCAGCCGCACCCGGCCCCGCCGCAGCTGCACCAGTTCCTGCACCTCGTGCCGGGCGGTGTCGGCGTCGGCGAGGATGCGCCGGGCCAGCGGCAGCAGGGCCTCGCCCGCGTCGGTGAGGGTGATGTTGCCCCGGGCGCGCAGGAACAGATCGGCGCCCAGCTCCCGCTCCAGCGCCTTGATCTGCTGGGAGAGCGACGGCTGGGCGACATGGACCAGCTCGGCGGCCCGGGTGAAGTGCCGGGTCTCGGCGACGGCGACGAAGTACTGGAGCTGCTGGAACTGCACGCCATCAGGATAGCCGGAGCCTATGGAATCCAGCTGAACCATGTCTTGGACCGATCGGGACCCTCGGCCCTACCGTCCTTTCCATGGCTCTGGCAACGCGGACGGACCGACGGCCGTCCATGGCGCGCACCGTGTGGGACAGCACCGTCGGCAAGAAGACGGTGATGGCCGTCAGCGGTGTGATCATGCTGCTGTACCTGGTCGCGCACATGATCGGGAACCTGAAGATCTACTTCGGGGCGGGCGAGTTCAACCACTACGCCCACTGGCTGCGCACCATCGGCGAGCCCTTCATGCACTACGAGTGGACGCTCTGGCTGATCCGGATCGTCCTCGTCGTCGCCGTGGTCGCCCACGCCACCTCCGCCTACCAACTCAGCCGCCGCGACATCAAGGCACGTCCCACCGCGTACGTGCACAAGAAGCCGCGGGCGAGCTACGCCACCCGCACCATGCGCTGGGGCGGGATCATCCTCGGCCTGTTCATCGTCTGGCACCTCCTGGACCTGACCACCGGAACCGTGCACAGCGGCGGCTTCCAGGAGGGCCACCCGTACCAGAACGTGGTGGACACCTTCTCCACCTGGTACGGCAACGTCATCTACATCGTCGCGATGCTCGCGCTCGGCCTGCACATCCGGCACGGCTTCTGGAGCGCGGCGCAGACCCTCGGCGTCGGCAGCCGCGCCCGCGACCGCGCCCTGAAGACCGTCGCGAACGTCCTCGCGCTGCTGCTCACGGCCGGTTTCATCGCCGTACCCGTGGGCGTCATGACCGGAGTGGTGAGCTGACATGACCTACACCGACTACCTCACCGGCGAGCCCGTCGTCGACACCAAGGCCCCCTCGGGCCCCGTCCACGAGCGCTGGGACAAGCGCCGCTTCGAGGCCAAGCTGGTCAACCCCGCCAACCGCCGCAAGCACACGATCATCGTCGTAGGCACCGGTCTCGCCGGTGGCTCCGCGGGCGCCACCCTCGCCGAACAGGGCTACCACGTCGTCCAGTTCTGTTACCAGGACTCCCCGCGCCGCGCCCACTCCATCGCCGCGCAGGGCGGCATCAACGCGGCGAAGAACTACCGCAACGACGGCGACTCGGTCCACCGGCTGTTCTACGACACCGTCAAGGGCGGCGACTTCCGCGCCCGCGAGTCCAACGTGCACCGGCTCGCGCAGATCTCGGTCGAGATCATCGACCAGTGCGTGGCCCAGGGCGTGCCGTTCGCCCGCGAGTACGGCGGCCTGCTGGACACCCGGTCCTTCGGCGGTGTCCAGGTGTCCCGGACGTTCTACGCCCGCGGCCAGACGGGCCAGCAGCTGCTGCTGGGCGCCTACCAGGCCCTCAGCCGGCAGATCGCCGCGGGCAACGTCGAGATGCACCCGCGCACCGAGATGCTCGACCTGATCGTCGTCGACGGGAGGGCGCGCGGCATCGTGGCGCGCGATCTCATCACCGGTCGTATCGACACGTACTTCGCGGACGCCGTCGTCCTCGCGAGCGGCGGCTACGGCAACGTCTTCTACCTGTCGACCAACGCCATGAACTCCAACGCGACCGCCGTCTGGCGGGCGCACCGGCGCGGCGCGTACTTCGGCAACCCCTGCTTCACCCAGATCCACCCGACCTGCATCCCGCGCACCGGCGACCACCAGTCCAAGCTGACGCTGATGAGCGAGTCGCTGCGCAACGACGGACGCATCTGGGTGCCCAAGGCCAAGGGCGACACCCGCCCGCCGCACCAGATCCCCGAGGACGAGCGCGACTACTACCTGGAGCGCATCTACCCGTCCTTCGGCAACCTGGTCCCGCGCGACATCGCCTCCCGCGCCGCGAAGAACGTCTGCGACGAGGGCAGGGGGGTCGGCCCCGGCGGACAGGGCGTGTACCTGGACTTCGCCGACGCCATCAGGCGCATGGGGCGCAAGGCCGTCGAGGCCAAGTACGGCAACCTCTTCGACATGTACCAGCGGATCACCGACGAGGATCCGTACGAGGTGCCGATGCGGATCTACCCGGCCGTGCACTACACGATGGGCGGCCTGTGGGTCGACTACGACCTCCAGACCACGGTCCCGGGCCTGTTCGCGATCGGCGAGGCCAACTTCTCCGACCACGGCGCCAACCGGCTCGGCGCCTCCGCGCTGATGCAGGGCCTGGCCGACGGCTACTTCGTACTGCCGGCGACCATCAACGACTACCTGGCGCGCAACCCGCACCAGGGCGAGGTGACCGACGAACACCCCGTCGTCCAGGAGGTGCTGGCCGAGACGGAGGACCGGATCAACCTGCTCCTCTCCGTCGACGGCGACCGCACCCCCGACTCCTTCCACCGCGAACTCGGCGAGCTGATGTGGGAGTTCTGCGGCATGGCCCGCACCGACGCCGGTCTGCGCAAGGCGCTGGAGCGCATCCCCCAGATCCGCGAGGAGTTCTGGCGGCGCATCAAGGTGCCCGGCACCGGCGAGGAGTTCAACCAGTCGCTGGAGAAGGCCAACCGCATCGTCGACTACCTCGAGCTTGCCGAGCTGATGTGCCTCGACGCGCTGCACCGCGCCGAGTCCTGCGGCGGCCACTTCCGCGAGGAGTCCCAGACCCCCGACGGCGAGGCCGCCCGCAAGGACGACGCGTTCTCGTACGCCGCCGCCTGGGAGTTCACCGGCACCGGCACGGCGCCCGTCCTGCACAAGGAAGACCTGGTCTTCGAGTACGTCCACCCCACCCAGCGGAGCTACGCATGAGGCTCACCCTGCGCGTCTGGCGGCAGAAGAACGCCGACGCCGAAGGCGCCATGTCCACGTACGAGGTGGACGGAATCTCGTCGGACATGTCCTTCCTGGAGATGCTCGACACGCTCAACGAGGAGCTGATCCTCAAGGGCGAGGACCCGGTCGCCTTCGACCACGACTGCCGCGAGGGTATCTGCGGCGCGTGTTCGCTCGTGATCAACGGCGACGCGCACGGGCCCGAGCGCACCACCACCTGCCAGCTGCACATGCGGTCCTTCAAGGACGGCGACACGATCGACGTCGAGCCGTGGCGGGCGTCGGCGTTCCCGGTGGTCAAGGATCTGGTCGTCGACCGTTCGGCGTTCGACCGGATCATCCAGGCCGGCGGCTACATCACCGCGCCGACGGGATCCGCGCCGGAGGCGCATGCGACGCCGGTGCCGAAGCCGGATGCCGACTTCGCCTTCGAGCACGCCGAGTGCATCGGGTGCGGGGCGTGCGTGGCCGCGTGTCCCAACGGTGCGGCGATGCTGTTCACCTCCGCGAAGATCAACCACCTGAATGTGCTGCCCCAGGGGGCGCCCGAGCGGGAGACGCGGGTGCTGGACATGGTGGCGCAGATGGACGAGGAGGGCTTCGGCGGATGCACGCTCACCGGTGAGTGCGCGACGGCCTGCCCGAAGGGGATTCCGCTGGTGTCCATCACGAGTATGAACAAGGAGTGGCTGCGGGCCACTCGAAAGGTGGCCAAGGGGTAGCGCCACGATGATCGTTCGCTGAGGACGCGGACGGGCGGGGCCGGGTGTGGTGCTCAACTCCGGCCCCGTCAGGCACCCCACGGTCCATCCGGTCGTGGCCAGGTCCGAATGGGGGAAGGCGATACGGATCGGGCGGGTCACGCTGACGCCCAAGCGGCCGCGCCGATATGGCTGTCGGCATGGCAATTCTCACCCCTCCCGCCCCGCGCACCGGCGATGGCGCGGCCCCCGAAGCATGGCGCTCCGACCCGAGTCCGGCGGTCGGCCTGTGGGGGTGGCCCGCGGGGGCCACCCTGGCGCTGGCGATGTACCGGATCAGCGAACCGCTGCTCGGCCGCGACGAGTTGACCAGCTGGGACATGTCCGGCCGCAGCTTCGGCCAGGTGCTGGCCACGGTGCGTCATGTGGACGCCGTGCTCGCCCCGTACTACCTGCTGCTCCACGCCTGGACCAGCGTCTTCGGGGACTCGGCCCTCGCCCTGCGCATGCCGTCCGCGATGGCCATGGCCGGCGCCGCCGCCTGCGTCGCGCTGGTCGGGCGGCGCCTGTTCGGCCACCGCGCGGGACTGACCGGTGGTCTGCTGTTCGCCCTGATCCCGGGCGTGAGCCGCTTCGCCCACGAGGCCCGCCCGTACGGTCTGGTGATGCTGGCCGTGACTCTGTCCGCGCTGCTCCTGCTGCGGGCACTGGACCGTCCCGGCAGCCCCTGGCGGTGGTCGGGTTACACCCTCGGCCTGGTGGCCGTCGGACTGTTCCACCTCCTCGCGCTCACCGCCCTCATCGGGCATCTGGCCCTCGTGCTCCTGCGGGCCCGGCGCGAGCGCCGGGCGTGGTGGGGCTTCGGCTGCGCGGTCCTGGCCTGCGTCGGCTGCATGGTCCCGATCGTGCTGCTGGGCAGGGCGCAGACCACCCGGCAGATCTGGTGGATCACCGAGCCGGGGGGCTGGGAGCTGATCGACATCTGGTCGCAGCTGTTCTACACCGGCCTGTGCGCGGGGACGGTGATGCTGCTGGCCATGGTGGCGTGCCAGCAGCGCCGCGACGCCGTCGTCTTCTGCGCGGTGTGGGCCGTGGTGCCCGTCCTGGTGCTGTGGGGCATCTCCCATGGTCACATCTCGTACTTCTACTTCCGCTACATGCTGTTCGTCCTGCCCGCGATCGTGATCCTGGCCGGGGCGGGGCTCGCCGCCTCGGCACGGTCCCGCCCGGCGATCGCGTCGGTCCTCGCGGCCCTCGCGCTGATCACGGCATTCGACCAGAAAACCCTGCGGGAACCGCTCGCGCACTACGGGGCGGGCGGCCCCGACTTCGCCGCGGCCGCACGGACCATCGAGAAGGACTACGTGCCCGGTGACGCGATCGTCTACAACAGGGTCCAGGAGGAGGCCCTGTCCCTGGGCGTGAGCTACTACCTTCCGCGCGATCTGAAGATGCGCGACGTCTTCCTCGCCGAGTCGCCCGTCCGGCGCGACGACCTGGCGGCGACCGAGTGCCCGCAGCCGGCCCGATGCCTGCGGGGCGAGAAGCGGATCTGGCTGGTGGTGTCCGGGAACGTGGCGGATCCGCTGTTCGGCCTGCCCCCCACGCAGGCGGACGCCCTGTGGGCCCACTACACGCCGTACAGGGCGGAGCGGCCCAGCGGTCTCACCGTGTCTCTGCTGGTTCGTACCAAATAGGAGACAGCCTGCTGGCCGCCGACCCCCGGCATTCAGCAGGCGCACATCCGGGCGCCCCGCGCAGGTCACGCCGAGGCCAGACGGTCACGGAAAAAGTGGAGTGCAGATGCAGTCCTGCTTCCGTCCGGCACAGGAGACCGACATGACCGCCATGCCCGCCTCGCCCCCAGCACTCGCCCAACCATCCGGCGGATCCGGCTACCTGGTCTCGCTGGCCCGGGACCAGTACGACGTCCGGGCCGCGCAGCGCCTGCGGTACCAAGTGTTCGCGGGCGAGATGGGCGCCCGGATCGACGGCCCCGAGCCGGGCCTGGACGCGGACGCGTTCGACGCCTACTGCGATCACCTTCTCATACGGGACGCCGCCACCGGAGAGGTGGTGGGTACGTACCGGCTGCTGCCGCCGGAGCGGGCCGCAGTCGCCGGACGGCTGTACTCCGAGGGCGAGTTCGACCTGGGCCCGCTGAACCAGGTCCGCCCGGGGCTGGTCGAGGTCGGCCGTTCCTGCGTCCACCCCGACCACCGCGACGGTACGGTCATCAGCCTGATCTGGGCCGGGATCGCCCGCTACATGGTCGACCGGGGCCACGAGTGGCTGGCGGGCTGCTGTTCGGTCCCGCTCGCGGACGGCGGCGCGCTGGCCACCGGCACCTGGGAGCGCGTGAAGGACAAGCACCTGGCTCCCGAGGAGTACCGGGTACGGCCGCTGCTGCCGTGGATCCCCAACGCCGAGGCCCCGGCCGGCCGCACCGAACTCCCCGCCCTGCTGCGCGGCTACATCCGCCTGGGCGCCTGGGTCTGCGGCGAGCCCGCGTACGACCCGGACTTCGGCGTCGCCGACCTGTACGTGCTGCTCTCGATGCGCCGGGTCAACCCGCGCTATCTGAAGCACTTCCTCTCCCTCGTGCCGGCCTGATGGGCGTCTGGCTGCCCGCCGCGCCCTGCACCCCGGGCGCCTGTGTGGAGCCGGCCGTGCCCGCCGCGGCCGTACCCCGTGCCGTGCTGCGGCTGACCGCGGTCGCGGTCCTCGTGCTGGCCGGGATCGTGCTGGCCCCGCTCGGCGGGAGGATCCCCGCCGAGTGGGTCAGGCAGTGGAGCCGGACGATCGTGCGGGCCATGGGGGTCCGGGTCCGCATCACCGGCACCGCCGCACCCGCCGGCGGAGTGCTGCTGGTCGCCAACCACGTCTCCTGGCTGGACATCCCGCTGCTGGCCGCAGTACGCCCCGCCCGGATGCTCGCCAAGACCGAGATCCGGCAGTGGCCGGTGGCGGGCGCGCTGGTCGCGCGTGGCGGGGCGCTGTTCATCGAGCGCGACCGGCTGCGGGCGCTGCCCGGCACGGTCGCGCGGATCGCGGGGGCCCTGCGCGACGGCGCCGCCGTGGTCGCCTTCCCCGAGGGCAGCACCTGGTGCGGGCGGGCCCACGGCCGCTTCCACCGGGCCGTGTTCCAGGCCGCGCTGGACGCGGGCGTGCCCGTGCAGCCGGTGCGGCTGCGCTATCTGCGGGACGGGGAGCAGGCCGCGAGCACCGCGGCCGCGTTCGTCGGCGAGGACACCCTGTTCGCCTCCCTGTGGCGGGTGGCCCGTACCCGCGGTCTCGTGGCCGAGGTGGACGTACGCCCGGTGATACCGCCCGGCGCGCATCCCGACCGCCGCTCCCTCGCCCGCGCGGCCCAGCCGGTGAACCCGGAGCCCGCCTGGACCCACGCGGCCCTGGTGACCCCGTCACCGGCGTTCCCGGTCACGATGTCGCCGCGCGGGAGCGTCAGGGCATGACCCGGGCGAGATAGGGCGCGGTCGCGCTGCCCTCCGCCGCCGCCACCCGCTGCGGCGGACCGGCCGCCACGATCCGGCCGCCCTGGTCGCCGCCGCCCGGGCCGAGGTCGATCACCCAGTCCGCGCCGGCGACCACCGTCATGTCGTGCTCGACCACGACGACCGTGTTCCCGGCGTCGACCAGCCCGTGCAGCCGGTCCATCAGCACCTCGACGTCGGCCGGGTGCAGACCGGTCGTCGGCTCGTCCAGCAGGTACAGGGTGTTCCCGCGGCGGCCGCGCTGCAGCTCGCTCGCCAGCTTGATCCGCTGGGCCTCGCCGCCGGACAGCTCGGTAGCGGGCTGGCCCAGACGCAGATAGCCGAGGCCGACGTCGAGAAGGGTGCCGAGGCTGCGGGCGGCGGCCGGGGTGTCGCCGAAGAACTCCGCGGCGGCCTCCACGGTCAGGTCGAGCACCTCGGCGATGTTCCGCCCCCGGTGCGTGACCTGGAGCGTGTCCGGGTTGTAGCGGGCACCGGCGCAGTCCGGGCAGGGCGCGTACGTGCTCGGCAGGAACAGCAGTTCCACGCTGACGAACCCCTCGCCCTGACAGGTCTCGCAGCGCCCCCCGGCCACGTTGAACGAGAACCGCCCGACGCCGTAACCCCGCTCGCGTGCCTCCTCGGTTCCGGCGAACACCTTGCGCACGACGTCGAACAGGCCCGTGTAGGTGGCCAGGTTGGAGCGCGGGGTGCGCCCGATCGGCCGCTGGTCCACCCGGACCAGCCGGTCGACCCCGGCCACGTCCTCGGTCAGCTCGCCGATGAGGGTGGACTTGCCGGAGCCGGACACGCCGGTGACGGCGGTGAACGCGCCGAGCGGGAAACGGGCCGTCACCTCGCGCAGGTTGTGCCGGGTGACCGGGCCCACGCTCAACCAGCCGCGCGGCTCGCGCACCTCCCGTGCCGGACCGGGTGACTCGTCGAAGAGGAAGGCCGCCGTCGCGGACTCCCGCACCGACGCCAGCTCGGCCGGCGGACCGCTGTACAGCACCTGCCCGCCGTACTCCCCGGCACCGGGGCCGATGTCCACCAGCCAGTCGGCGCCGCGCACCACCTCCAGGTGATGCTCCACCACGAACACCGAGTTCCCGGCCGTCTTCAGCCGCTCCAGCACGGTCAGCAGCGCCTCGGTGTCCGCCGGGTGCAGCCCGGCGGACGGCTCGTCCAGCACGTACACCACGCCGAACAGGCCCGAGCGCAACTGCGTGGCGAGCCGCAGCCGTTGCAGCTCGCCCGCCGAGAGGGTGGGGGTGGCCCGGTCCAGGCTGAGATAGCCGAGGCCCAGCTCGACCACCGGCGCGATCCGGGACCGCAGATCCGCGGTCAGCACGCGGGCGGTCTCCGTGCTCCCGGGCGGCACACCGGCCAGGTCGGTCAGCGGCAGCGCCGCCAACTCGGCGATGGTGCGGCCCCCGAACGTCACCGCCAGCGCCTCCGGCCGCAGCCTGCTGCCCCCGCACGCCGGGCACGGTGCACTGGCCAGGAAGCGCTCCGCCTTGGCCCGCAGGGTCGCGGACCTGGTGTCCGAGAATGTCTTCAGGACGTACCGGCGGGCGCTCATGTACGTGCCCTGGTACGGCCGTTGGATCCGGTCGGCGTCCCGGACCGGGTGGACGGTGACCACCGGCTGCTCGTCCGTGAACAGGATCCACTCCCGCTGCCCGGCGGGCAGCTCGCGCCAGGGCCGGTCCACGTCGTAGCCGAGCGTGTCCAGGATGTCGCGCAGGTTCTTGCCCTGCCAGGCCCCCGGCCACGCGGCGATCGCGCCCTCGCGGATCGACAGCGACGGATCGGGGACCAGCAACTCCTCGGTGGTGCGGTGCACTTCGCCGAGGCCGTGGCACTCCGGGCAGGCACCGGCCGCCGTGTTGGGCGAGAACGCGTCGGAATCGAGCCGTTCGGCGCCCGGCGGATAGTCGCCGGCCCGCGAGAACAGCATGCGCAGCGAGTTGGAGAGATTGGTGACCGTGCCCACCGAGGAACGCGAGGTCGGGGACGAGCGGCGCTGCTGCAGCGACACCGCGGGCGGCAGCCCGGTGATCTCACCGACCTTGGGCGCCCCCACCTGATGGATCAGCCTGCGCGCGTACGGCGCGACCGACTCGAAGTAGCGGCGCTGCGCCTCGGCGTAGACGGTGCCGAAGGCCAGGGACGACTTGCCCGAGCCGGACACGCCGGTGAACACGACCAGGACGTCCCGGGGGATGTCCACGTCGACACCCCTGAGGTTGTGCTCGCGGGCGCCGCGGACGCGGACGTACTGGTCATGTGGGCTGTGCATAGAGGCGCAACTCTATCCGCGCCCGTGTACCACTACTGCGGAGGGTTGTCCCGGCGATTCTGGTCGATGAACTCGTCCGCCTTCTTCTGCGCGGTGTCCGTCTGGGAGCGGTACTTGCCCTGCGTCCTCTCGTCGAACATGTCGCCCGCTTTGTCGACGCCCTGCTCGGCCTGGTCCTCGTGGCCCTTGAGCATCTGCTTGAGCTTGTCCATCACGGACATGGCAGCCCTCCTTGTCGGTCGAGGCTTCCACTCCCAGGGTCCCGGGCCCCGGCCGCGTTCGCATCTCGGGCCCGGTCAGTGGGCGGGTCGGAACAGGGCGGCGAGCCGCCGGTACGAATCCAGCAGCGCCTCCCGGTCGTACGTGCTGGTGGTGACGAGAACCTCGTCGGCGGCCGTCTCCTTGAGTACCGTCTCCAGCTCGTGGGTGATGTGCTCCTCGGTACCGGCCATGTGCCCGGCCAGACCGGACTCGTAGAAGCCGCGTTCCTTGGCGGTCATCGTGCGGGCCAGGATCTCCTCGGCCGGGGCCAGCGGCGGGAAGGTGCCATGGGTGCGCGAGTACGCCATGGCCCAGGCCTCCGGCACCAGCAGCCGGCGCGCCGCGTCCGGGGTGTCGGCGACCGCGATCGTGCCGGAGATCACGACATAGGGCTCGGACGCCCAGGGGGAGGGGCGGAAGTGGGAGCGGTACTGGTCGATGCCGCGCAGCATCTTCTCGCGGCTCCGCAGATCGCCGATGACCATCGGCAGGCCCGCGCGGGCCGCGATCAGCGCGCCCTCGCCCATGGCCAGCACGAACGGCGGCACGCGCAGGCCCTCCGCGGGGCGGGCGTGCACCCCGGTCGGGGAGGTCCCCTCGAACCAGCCGAGCAGCTCGCCGAGCTGTGCCGCGAAGTCCTCGGCGTCGTGCCGGTCCCGGCCGAGGGCCTTGCGCACCCCGTCCGTGAAACCCACCGAGCGGCCGAGCCCCATGTCGATCCGGCCCGGGAACAGCGACTCCAGTACGCCGAACTGCTCGGCGACGACCAGGGGTTGGTGGTTGGGCAGCATGACCCCGCCGGTGCCGACCCGGATCGTGCGGGTCGCCGCGGCCACGGCGGCGGCGAGCACGGTCGGCGCGGACCCGGCGACACCGGGCACGCCGTGGTGCTCGGAGACCCAGAAGCGGTGGTAGCCGAGCGCCTCGGCCTCGCGCGCCAGCGCGAGGGTGTCCCGCAACGCCTCACCGGGCGGACGCCCCGCGCGGGTGCGGGAGCGGTCGAGGACGGAGAACCTGGTCCGGCTGATCATTGCGCTCACGCAGGGTTCAACACCGTGGCGGCCCCAGGATTCCCGGGGTGGCTCCCAGGGTCGCCGGGGGTGGGACCCCGGATTGCCGGGGTGGCTAGGGTGACCCCGTGACAGACAGCAGCGGGCGCCCCGTCGCCGTGTTCGACCTCGACAACACCCTCGCCGACACCGCGCACCGGCAGCACTTCCTGGAGCGCCGGCCGCGTGACTGGGACGGGTTCTTCGCGGCGGCGCCCGCGGACCCGCCGCTCGCCGCGGGCGTGGCGCTCGCGCTGGAGCAGGCGGGGGAGTGCGAGATCGTGTATCTCACCGGGCGGCCCGAGCGCTGCCGGCGCGCCACGCTGGACTGGCTCGCCGCGCACGGGCTGCCCGAGGGACGCGTCCATATGAGGGGCAACGCCGACCGCAGGCCCGCCCGGTTCACCAAGCTGGAGATCCTGCGCCGACTGGCCCGTGACAGGGAGGTGCGCCTCCTCGTCGATGACGACGAACTCGTGTGCGACGACGCCGAGCGGGCCGGGTTCACCGTCCTGCGGGCCCGCTGGGCCGAGCACTCCGCCGCACTGGAGGACGCCCAGGAGCGCGAGGGCCGGACCTGAAGCGGACTGAGCGGACTGAGCCGGACCTGGTCGCCGCGGCGGTGGCGGGTCAGCCGACGTCCTCCAGGCGGAAGCCCACCTTCATGCATACCTGGTAGTGCTCGATCTGCCCGTTCTCGATCTGGCCGCGGACCTGGAGGATCTCGAACCAGTCCAGGTTGCGTAGGGTCTGGTCGGCGCGGGCGATGCCGTTGCGGATGGCCTGGTCGACCCCCTCGTGCGAGGTGCCGACGATCTCGGTGACCCGGTAGGTGTTGTTCGACATGCGGGTGCTCCTCTCCGCCGTGAGGGCGCCGCGCTGGGCCCGCGCCTCACGGACGCCGTGACCGGTGTGTCACGCCGTGACCGATGTGTCACGCCGTACTCCACCGTGCCGTATCCCCGCCCGGCGCGCGAGACGTCGGCCGATACTCCGGGTAGCGCTTGACCTACGCATTGGTCCATACCAAAATCCAGCACACCCGTACGAGCGCTCCGCGCTCGTCCCCCCACGTCGGGCCCCTCGCCCTGTCCGCACCGCCCATGCCAGACAGAACAGGACCCCTCGTGAGACGACCTCGTCTGCTCGCCCTCCTCTGTGTCACCGGTTCCCTCGTCAGCGCTTGCGGGGTCCTGCCCGGCACGCACGAACGGCACACCGTCACCGTGTGGTTGATGAAGGACAGCGCCTCCCAGGACTTCCTGCGGCGCTTCACCGAGGACTTCGAGCGGACCCACAAGGACCTGCGCCTCGAAATCCGCATCCAGGAGTGGACCGGGATCGTGGACAAGGTCCGCAAGGCGCTCAGGTCGCAGGCCGAGGACGCCCCCGACGTCATCGAGGTCGGCAACACCCAGGTCCCGCTGTACATCGACGACGGCCGGCTCGCCGACCTGACGCTGGAGTCGGTGCGCGACTGGGACCGGCAGCACTGGCTGCCCGGCCTCGCCGAGCCCGGCAAGTCCGGCAACGAGCAGTACGGCGTGCCCTGGTACGCGGCCAACCGGGTGGTCATCTACCGCAAGGACCTCTTCGAGGAGGCCGGCATCACCCGTCCGCCGAAGACCCGCGACGAGTGGCTCGCCGACACCGAGAAGCTCAACTCGGGCGGCAATCAGGGCATCTACCTCGCCGGGCAGGACTGGTACACCCTCTCCGGCTTCATCTGGGACGAGGGCGGCGACCTCGCCGCGCAGAAGGACTTCGAGTGGCGGGGCGCGCTCGACACCCCGGCCGCGCTGCGTGGCATGGACTTCTACCGGCGGCTCCAGGCGCTCGGCGCGGGCCCCATGGACGCCGACGAGGAACACCCGCCGCAGGCCGGGATGTTCGCCGACGGCAAGGTGGCGCAGATCATCGCCGTACCGGGGCTCGCCCGTGCCATCGCGCAGAAGAACCCGGGGCTCGAGGACAAGCTCGGCTTCTTCCCGGTGCCCGGCAGGACCGCCGCCCGGCCCGGCGCCGTCTTCACCGGCGGCTCCGACCTCGTCGTCCCGCAGAACACCGACGACCAGTTCGCCGCGACCGCCGTCGTCGGGGCGCTGACCGGCGCCAAGTGGGACACCGAACTCGCCCGCACCATGAACTACGTGCCGAACAAGACCACTCTCGCCGGCGCGGTGGCGGGGGCGGAGGGGGTCGCCGCCATGGCGGCGGGCGCCGCGCACGGCCGGGCGACCCCCAGCAGCCCTCAATGGGCGGCGGTCGAGGCCGACAACCCGATCAAGGGGTACATGACCAAGGTGCTCACCGGCGCGAACCCGGCGACCGAGGCCCGCCGGGCCTCCCGGAGGATCACCGAGGCGCTCACGCCACCGCTGGGCTGACCCGCGCAGGGCCGCCTCGCCGCGCCGTGCTCACCGAGCCGTGGTCAGCAAGCCGCGGTCACCGAGCCGTGGTGATCACGGCATGCTCACCACGCCGTGATCACCACGGCATGCTCAGCGTGCCACGCTCAGCGAGAGCGCGAAGCGGCCCTCCGGGTCCGTCCACCAGTGGGTCAACTCCAGTCCCGCCTCGGCCAGTTCCCTGGTCACGCCCTCCCTGCGGAACTTCGCCGACACCTCGGTGCGCAGCTCCTCGCCCGCCGCGAAGTCCACGACGAGGTCGAGCGCGGGCACCTTGACCGTCTGTGCCCTACGGGAGCGCAGCCGCATCTCGATCCACTCCCGCCCCGCGTCCCACAGCGCCACGTGGTCGAAGGCGGCGGGGTCGAAGTCGGCGCCCAGCTCCCGGTTCACCACGGCCAGGACGTTCTTGTTGAACGCGGCCGTGACCCCGGCCGCGTCGTCGTACGCCCGGACCAGCACCCCCTCGTCCTTGACCAGGTCCGTGCCGAGCAGCAGACCGTCGCCCGGGGCGAGCAGGGACCGTACGGAGGTGAGGAACGCGGCACGTTCGGCGGGCAGCAGGTTGCCGATCGTGCCGCCGAGGAAGGCCACCAGCCGGGGCCCGGGCGTGGTGGGCAGGGCGAGCGGCGCGGTGAAGTCCGCGATCAGCGCGTGCACGTCGAGGCCGGGCCGCTGCGCGATGAGCGCCTCTCCGGCCTGGACCAGGGCGCTCTCGCTGACGTCGACCGGGACATAGGTCTCCAGCGAGGTGAGGGCGTCGATCAGGTAGCGGGTCTTCTCCGAGGAGCCGGAGCCGAGTTCGACGAGGGTCCGGGCGCCGCCGGCGGCGGCGATCTCGCCGGAGCGGGCGATCAGGATCTCCCGCTCCGCCCGCGTCGGGTAGTACTCGGGCAGTTCCGTGATCTGTTCGAACAGCTCGCTGCCCCGGGCGTCGTAGAACCACTTCGGCGGCAGCGACTTGGGCATGACGGTGAGGCCGGCGCGCACGTCGTCGCGCAGCGCGGCGTCCGTGGCGTCCTCGGGGAGGGTGCGGGTCACGTGCAGGGGACTCACGAACAGGGCTCCTTCGAAGGTGCGGACGCGGGATCCTCGACCGGGGCGAGCCGCACGCCGGCGCGGCTCGCGGTGACGACGGTGCGGTCGGGGACCTCCTGCCAGAGCGGGTCGTCGTCGTGGGGTTCGGAGGCGACGACCACGCCGTGGCCGGGCTCCGTGCGGTACCAGAGGCTGTCGCCCCAGGCGGTGGCGGTGATGGTGTCGCCGTCGGTCAGCAGGAAGTTGAGCCGGGCGGCGGGCGCGGCCTCGGCCAGCCGGCGAACCGTTTCGCCGAGGGCGTGGTCCGGCGGGTCACCGGCGCGCAGCCGGTGCAGGACCAGCGCCCACGCGAACGCCGAGTCGGTGCGGGCCTCCAGGGAGAGCAGGTCGACCGGGGGCAGCGAGGGCACCAGCGGCGCCGCCGCATCGGGCCAGCCCGGGATCGCGCCGTTGTGGCTGAACAGCCACCGCCCGGCCGCGAACGGTGCCGCGGCGGCCTCGCCGTTCGCGCCCGCCACGGTGGCGTCCCGCACGGCGGCCAGGACGGCGCCGGAGCGCACGACCCGGGTCAGGTCGGCGAAGGAGAGGTCCGCCCAGATCGGCCCGGCCCGCCGGTAGCGGGCCGGCACGGGATCGCCCGGGGCGTACCAACCCACGCCGAAACCATCGGCGTTGACCGTCCCGTACCGCTGCCGGCGCGGCGCCCACGACTGCCGGTACAGGCTGTGCGGGGGCTCCACGAGGAGCCGGCCGAGCGGCTCTTCTGGGCCCAGGTAGGCGAGGTGACGGCACATCAGACGGACTCCGAGCGTGCGGTGCGGAACCCGGAGAAGATCTGCCGGCGGATCGGGTAGTCCCAGTTGCGGAACGTGCCCCGGCAGGCCACCGGGTCCACGGCGAACGAACCGCCGCGCAGCACCTTGTACTCGGGGCCGAAGAACACCTCCGAGTACTCCTTGTACGGGAACGCCGTGAATCCCGGGTACGGCAGGAAGTCGCTCGCCGTCCACTCCCACACGTCGCCGATCAACTGGCGTACGCCGAGCGGGGACTCACCCGCCGGATAGCTGCCGGCGGGGGCGGGCCGAAGGTGCCGCTGGCCCAGGTTGGCGTGCTCGGGCGCCGGGTCGGCGTCACCCCACGGATAGCGCCGGGAGCGGCCGGTGGCCGGATCGTGCCGGGCCGCCTTCTCCCACTCCGTCTCGGTGGGCAGCCGGCGTCCGGCCCAGCGGGCGTAGGCGTCCGCCTCGTACCAGCACACGTGCAGCACCGGCTCGTCGGGCGGCACCACCTCGGTGACGCCGAAGCGGCGCCGCAGCCACTGGCCGCCGTCCCGGCGCCAGAACAGCGGCGCCGTGATCGAGTGCTGCCGGATGTGCGCCCAGCCCCCCGGCGTCCACCAGCGCTCGGTGTCGTAGCCGCCGTCCTCGATGAACGCCTGGTAGGCCGCGTTCGTCACCGGGGTCGTGTCGATCCAGAACGGCGCCACGTCCCGCGGGTGCGCGGGGCGTTCGTTGTCCAGCGCCCATGGCTCGGCGGAGGTGCCCATGGTGAACGGGCCGCCGGGGACGAGGACTTCGGCCGGACCGGTGAACACGGGCACCGGTTCCGGATCGGGCGCGGTCAGGGCCGCCGGGCCCCTGCGCAGCTGATGGGTGATCAGCATGGTCTCGTCGTGCTGCTGTTCGTGCTGCGCGATCATCCCGAAGGCGAAGCCGGCCTCGGTCAGCCGGGTGCCGTGGAAGTCCGCGGCCTCCAGCAGGTCAAGGGCCCGCCCCCGCACCTCTGCCGCGTACTTCCGGGCCTCGTCGGGCGGCAGCAGCGGCAGCGAGGGGCGTTCGGCGCGCGGGTGCTCGAAGGCGTCGTACAGGGTGTCGATCTCGGGCCGCATCGCCTCCCGGCCGCCGACCGCCCGCAGCAGCCACAGCTCCTCCTGGTTGCCGATGTGCGCGAGGTCCCACACCAGCGGTGACATCAGCGGCGAGTGCTGGGCGGTGAGGTCGGGGTCCTCGACGCAGCTGGTCAGCAGCGTGGTGCGGGCGCGGGCGGTGGTGAGGGAGGCGAGCGCGCGCTCGCGCAGCGCCTCCGCGTCGGCCACGGACGTCTCGGTCTCCGGGGCGGTCATGTGCGCAGTCCCTTCCTCCCGGGGGCACGGTGGTCCGTGCCGTGCAGGCGGTCCAGCAGGTCGTCGGCCGGGCAACGGCCCCGTACGACGTAGTGGTTCAGGTAGTCCGCCACGGCCTGGGTGACCGCGGGCGTGGCGCCGAGGCGGGGCAGGGCCATCAGCGCCGCCGTGAAACAGGTGACGGCGGCCTCGCGCAGTTCGTGGTCGGCGAGCCCGTGCCGGGCCGCGTCGACCCACAGCGGGTTGTGCGGCGCGGGGAGGTTCAGAGACCGCTCCGCCAGCGGCTTCACGGCCTGGTGCGCCACCTCGGTGGCCTCCGGGTCGTCGAACAGCGCCGCCGTCACCGCGAGCGGCACGATCCAGCCGTCGTCGCCGGGCTGCGCGTCGATCATCCGCAGCTCCAGGTGGCCGCGCGGGCGCACCGGCGGGAACAGCGTGGTCAGGTGGTAGTCGAGATCCGCCCGGGTGGGCGGCCGGGGCGCCCGCGAGCGGGTCCACTCGCGGAAGGTCAGGCCCTCGGGCACGTCCCACGGGCCGCTGTCGCGGCGGACGCACATCACGGGGGAGTCCAGCACGTGCCGGGCCCAGCCTGCGCGTGGATCGCCGTCCGGCGGGGGAGCCCCGGCCCGGCCGGCGCCGATCTCCATCCACATCAGCTGCCGGGTGGACCGCCAGCCGGTGCGTCTGCGGCCGGACAACGGGGAGTTGGCGAACGCGGCCACCAGGACCGCACCCAGCTGGTGCGCCAGCCACCACCGCCGCTCGTGCCCGAGGGGGCCGGGGCCTTCGTACCCGGCGTCCAGGCAGACCTGCACGGAGGCCGAGGCACACATCATGTGGCGGCCGGCCCGGCCGGTGCGGTCGAGGCACGCCTCCATGGCGTCGTAGCGCGGTTCGTGCAGGAACCGGCGGGGTGCGTGCCAGGGATCGTGACCCACGCCGACGAGTCCCAGTCCGTCCTCGGCGAGGACCGCGCGGACGGTGTCCAGGTCGGCCGAGACGGTGCCTATGCACTCCATCAGGGAGGCGGCGGGCGGCGAACTCAGCTCCAGCTGGCCGCCGGGCTCGATCGTGAGCGGCGACTTCAGGGGCACGGTCCGCAGGGTGGCGTAGGCCGCTTCGAGTCGTTCGGGTGTCACCGGGAGCTGCGGCAGATGCAGCTCTTTGACGAGCCATTCCACTTCGACCCCGACCGTGCGGGGCGGGCCGGTCTTGAAGCAGATGCCCTGGACCAGGGCGTCCACCTCGGCTTCGGTGACGGCGGCGCGAGACTCCGTACAGTCACCACCATCTATCACTGAGTCGGACATGTCGGGATCCTCCTGAGATTCCACCATGCCACGGGCCCGGTTTCCGGTGGGCCGGGCAGGCACTCGTTCCACCCAAGACCCTCGAGCCGAATCGCACAAGAGTGCGCAACGGGACGTTCGGGATCGGTCATCTCCGCTTCCTTGCGTGTTTCCGCCCGATCCGGGTCCGGGAAACTCCGTTGCACCGCCTCCCCAGCATCGCCCAGGATGCGTGCATGAGCACGACGGGGGAGATCGCGCGGGCCGCGGTCGCGGCGCCCACGGGGGTGGCGCCGTGAGCGCGCGCCTGCGCGGTGTCGCGGCGGAGACCGAGCGGATCGTGGCGGCAGGGGCGTACCGGGTGCCGGACGGCCGGGAGGTGTCGATCGCGGCCGCCGTCGAGGCCGCCCGGGCGGGCACGCGGATGTACGGCCCCGAGCCGGTGCCGGTACCGACCGCACCCGAGGCCGACACGTTCTTCGAGGTCACCGGCGAGAGCAGCCTGGAGGCGGCGCTACGGCTGGCCGACGCCCCGGTGGCCGTCCTCAACTTCGCCTCGGCCCGCAATCCCGGCGGCGGCTACCTCAACGGCGCCCAGGCCCAGGAAGAGGCCCTGTGCCGCGCCTCCGCGCTGCACACCTGTCTGCTGGAGGCGCGTGCCTTCTACGACCACCACCGCGCCGACCGTGACCCCTTCTACTCCGACCGGGTGATCCACAGCCCGGCCGTACCGGTGTTCCGCGACGACCGCGGCCGGCTGCTGGACGAGCCCTACCTCGCGGGCTTCCTGACGGCGGCCGCCCCAAACGCGGGCGTCGTGCGGCGTACGGCACCGCGGCGCGCCGCCGAGATCCCGGCCGCCCTCGACGCACGGGCCGAGCGGGTCCTGGAGACCGCCGCCGCCCACGGCTACCGGCGGTTGGTGCTCGGCGCCTGGGGCTGCGGCGTCTTCCAGAACGATCCGGCGCAGGTCGCGGAGGCTTTCCGCGTGCTGCTTGGCCCCGGCGGCCGGTTCGCCCGTACGTTCGAGCACGTGGTGTTCGGGGTGCTGGACCGTACGCCCGGGGCGACGGTCCGGGCGGCGTTCGCGCAGGTGTTCGGCGCTCAGGTCCAGCCGTAGCGTTCGTGCAGCCGCTGCCGGACGAGGTTGAACCGCATCCGGTCCAGCGCGCACGCCTCCCGGCGCATGCCCTCCTCGTGCAGCCGCAGCACGCGGTCCACGTCCACCCACGAGTCGCGCCCCGACCGGTCCCAGGGGCCGCTGCCGATCGCCACCCACTCCCGGGCACCTCTTCCCCCGCCCGCCCGCCCGGCGTCGTGCCGCTTGCTGGACAGTTGCACGGCGAGGAAGGTGCCCGCCGCCTCCCGGGCGACGACCAGCACCGGGCGGTCCTTGCCCCGGCCGTCGTTCTCCTCGAACGGCACCCAGGTCCAGACGATCTCGCCCGGGTCGGGGTCGCCGTCATGGGCGGGGGAGTACTCGGTGCGCACCCGGCCGACCTCGCGCGGGTCGGCCTCGGCGGTGGCGTGCGGGCCGTAGCGGCCGGGGACGTTCTCATCGATGTGCGTGCTCACGGGGGCACCCTAGTGGTCTCAGTGGTCTCATAGGCTTTTGGGCCAGGGGGCCTTGAGGGCCGGGGACATGAAATGCGGGGGATTCGACGCATGCGCACGCCTGAACAGGTCTGGGAAGAAGCCGACTTGGCCACGCGTCGGCTCGCAGGGCTCGCGCTCAACCCGTCCGCCTCGGAGGAGGTCCTGCTGCGGCTGCTCGCCGACGCGCCCCTGGCCGTACGGATGGTGCTGTGCCGGGACCGGGATCTGCCCGAGGCCGTCGTGGACGCGGTGATCGAGCATCCGGACCGGCGTACGCGCGGCTTTTTCGCCACCAACCCGCATGTCGATCCGGCCCGGAGGGGACGGCTGGTGGACGACCCGGACTGGATCGTCCGCTCTCACCTCGTCGAGGGGCCGCGCATACATTTTCCCCACCGGCCGAGGCCACTGCCCGACGATGTCATCGTCCGGATGATCCGCACGTACAACGGCGAGGAACCGCTGGGTTCTCACTACTTCTACCAGCAGATGTCCGCCGAGCTGATCGAGTCCATGCCCACACACCCGCTCCCGGAGGTCCGCTGGTGGGGCGCCGGCCGCTGGCACGGGCTGCCCGCGGACATCAGGGCCGCGCTGCTCGCGGACCCCGACGACAGAGTGCGGGAGCGGGCCCGTGAACTCCAGCGGTACGAGGATCCGGCGTGGATCGAGAGCGTGCTGCCCGACCGGCCGTGCCACGCCCGCACCGACATCCTGCTCAACCAGGCCCTCAGCAGAGCCGTCGTGGACAGCGTGCTCACGGCACCGGCCGGCAAGGACGACAAGGCGATGATCGCCGGCAACCCCAGTCTCCCTGCCGACGTCGTCGCTCTCCTCGCCGCCGATCCGGACCCGGAGGTACGTGAGCGGATCGCGCGCCGCCCCGACCTCCAGCCCGCCGAGCGCCACGCCCTCGTCGCCGATCCGCACCCGGAGGTGCGCAGAGCGGTCGCGCACCAGGCCGAGCTGGGCCCCGTCGAACGCGAGAGGCTCGCGGTGGACCCCGACCCGGACGTACGGCTGGCCGTGTCCGTCCACCCCGCGCTGACGGAGGAGGAACGCGCGCGGATCGACTACCAGGTCCCCATGGACTGCCGCTTCGGATTCCGTTACGTGTCCGTGCTGCCACAGCCCAGGGACCCCGACGCCGTTCGCCGAAAGGCGCTCTCCGGGCACCCGATGCTGCGCCGGGAGGCCGCCGAGGACCGTGAGCTGGCGGCGGACCTCGTGGCACTTCTGGCCGAGGACGACGATCTCGGCGTGCGGGTGCTGCTGGCACAGAACCATCCGGACGCCCCGGCGGCACTCCTGCTGCGCAGCTTCCTGGAGTACACCGGCCCCGAACGCGAGAACCTGATCACCCGGCCGAACTTCCCGCGTGCAGGTCTTGGCGAACTCGCCGACCACGAGGACCCGCAGGTCCGCGCCCTGGTCGCCCGCGACCCGGACACCTCGCCCACCATCGTGGACCGGCTGACCCGGGACCCGGACCCGGACGTACGGGCCGCGCTGGCCCGCCATCCGAACCTGCCGCGGCCCCGGCTCGCGGAACTCCTCGACGACGAGGAACTGGCCCATGCCGCCGCCGCCAACCCGGCGTTGGACGCGGCCACCATCGACCGGCTGCTGACGACGGACGGCCGGGGCCCCTGGTGAGGGGACCCCGGCCGTCACGACCGGACCGGACCCGCCGGCCCGCCTGCCGGACCTCCTAGCCTTCCTGCTCCACGGGCACCTTCTGCGCCGGCGGAGGCGCCACCGTCCCGTTCAGGGACGGTGAAGTGCCGTTCGTCGCCTGCCCGTTCTGGTTCATCGACGACAGCAACTGGCGGGCCAGGCCGAGGCCCGTACCGCCCATCGTGAGCGCCTTGGCGAACAACTCGGCCATACCGTCGGCACCGTTGAGCAGCACCATGTTGTCCACGTTGCCGAAGGCCGAAGCGCCGGCCTGGACGATCTCCGGCCAGTTCTCGGCAAGTTGCTGGGCGACGACCGCCTCCTGGTTCTCGGCGAGCGCGGCGGCACGGGCCTTGATGGCCTCCGCCTCGGCGAGCCCCTTGGCCCTGGTCGCCTCGGCCTCCGCCAGACCCTTGGCCTGCGCGGCGGCGGCCTCGGCCTCACCGGTGGCCCGGGTCGCCGCGGCCGTGGCCGTACCCCGGGTCTTGGTGGCCTCCGCCTCGGCACCCGCGGCCGTCTTGACCCGGGTGGCCTCGGCCGCGGCCGCCAGCTCCGTCTCCTTCGCCTTCGCCTCGGCCCCCGAGATACGCGCGTCACGCTCGGCCTCGGCCAGCGTCCGCTTCTCATAGGCCTTGGCGTCCGCCGGCTTGCGGACGTCCGCCTGGAGCTGCTGCTCCCTGCGGTGCGCCTCCAGCTCGGCGACCCGGGTCTCCTGGACCACGACCTCCTGCCGGGCGGCGGCGTCGGCGAGCGGGCCGGCCTGCCGGGCCGCCGCGGCCGCCTTGTCCCGCTCGGCCTGGTAACCGGCCTGCAGGATCTCGCTGTCCCGGGTGGCCTCCGCCATCCGGGCGTACGACTGCTGCTCGGCCTCGGTGGCGAGACGGTTCGCCTCCGCCTGCGCGATGCGCGCGTCCCGCTGCACGGCCGCCGCGTGCGGCATCGCCAGGTTCTGGATGTACCCGGTCGGGTCCTCGATCTCGTGGATCTGCAGCGAGTCGACGATCAGGCCGAGCTTCTCCATCTCCGTACCGCAGGCAGCCCGGGTCTGCCCGGTCAGCTTCTCCCGGTCGCGGATCATGTCCTCGACCGTCAACCCGCCCACGATGGAACGGAGATGACCGGCGAAGACGTTGTGCACCCGCTCCGACATCAGCCGCTGCTGGTCCAGGAATCGGCGGGCCGCGTTGGCGATCGACACGAAGTCGTCGCCCACCTTGAAGATGACCACACCCCGCACCTTCAGCGGAATGCCCTGGTGGGTCACGCAGTCCACCTGCAACTCGGTCTCGTTCAGGTCGAGGGAGAGCTTGCGCACCGCCTGCACACCGGGCAGCACCAGCGTGCCGCGCCCGGTGACGATGCGGAATCCCATGCCCTCCTCGAGTCCCTCGGTCCGGTGCTTCGAACCGGAGATGATGAGCGCCTCGTTGGGTTCGGCGACCCGCCACATCATCTTGAACAGACCGATCAATATGAGGACGGCAACGACGACCGCCCCCGCAACGACGCCGACAACCATCGGCATACGCCCCCTTTGCATGGTGCCCTTTCGGCACCGAACGAAGGGAGTGTGCGCCTGCGCCGGGTCGGCGTGAAGACGCTGACGGATCCTTGTTGCAATCTTGACGCGAACCGCTCTCACCTGGGGTGAAGCTTGCTCAACTGTCGTAGGCGGCGGTGACGTAGACGGTTCTCGGCGGCAGGTACTCGACCACCATCACCACCGTGCCCGGCGTGATCCGGGCGGTGCCGTCGGCCGCGTAGGCGAGGAAGTGCTCCGCGCCGCCGCGCACCCGGACGATCACCTCGCCGACCAGCCCCGGCCCGATCGTCCCCGTGACCCGCCCCATGAGCCCGATCATCGACGCATCGTCCATGGCGACAGGGTAGGGCCTGCCGGCCGCCCGCAGTCAGTGCTCGTCAGTGACCGTGCGCGCCCCTCGACGCCGGTGGTCCCGCTCAGTCCCGCAGTGCGTCCGGCGACTTGACCGTGAGCGGGTCCGGCGGCTTGACGGCGAGCGGGTCCGGCGGCCGTCCGGCCACGGAGTCCCTCGGCGGCGCGGAGCCGGGCTCGGGGAACGGCGGCAGCAGCAGCGGAGGCCGCTGCGGGGCGGTCGGCGGGCTCGCCGGGCCCGCCTGGTGCGGCGGCGCGGGCGGGGTGCCGGGCTCGTTCTCCATGCGGTCGAGCTGGCTGCGATACAGCGTCGTCCCGCCGGTCACCGCGCTCGCGGCGAGCACCGCGAGCAGGCCGGGGCCCAGCAGCGAGGCGTCGCCCAGCATCTCGGCCACCATGACCGTCACACCGAGCGGCGCGTGGGCCACCGGGCCCAGACAGGCCGCCATGCCCACCGCCACCGGGACCAGCGGGCTGTGCGGGGCGATGCCGAGCGGCTCCGCCAGCCGCCACACGGCCGCACCCACACCGGCGCCGACCACCATGCCCGGCCCGAAGATGCCGCCGGAGCCGCCCGAGCCGACCGACAGGGCCGTGCCCGCGATCTTCGCCACCGGCAGCGCCAGCACCACGGCGAGCGGCATGCCCAGCAGCAACTCCCGCGACGTCAGCGCCTCCATCACGCCGTAGCCCGTGCCGAGCACACCTGGAACCAGGAGGCCCAGACCGCCCACCAGCAGCGCCGCGAGGGTCGGCGCCGCGATCCGGGCGGACAGCCGGCGGGCCCGTTCACCCACCCTCGTGTGCACGAGGTAGAAGCACGCCGTGTACAGGCGCCCCGCGCCTCCCGCCGCGAAGCCCACCAGGACGACCAGCAGGAGCCCGCCCGCACCGCCGACGCCGCCCTCGGGCCGGCCCAGCACCGGGGCGAAGCCGTAGCACGCGCCGAAGACCAGCCAGCCCGCGACGGCGGCGATGACCGCCTTGGGCAGCACCCGGGCGTCGATGCTCCGCCGGTACAACAGCTCCGCCCCGAGCAGCGCCCCGCCGAACGGCGCGTCGAAGATCGCGCCGACGCCCGCCGCGAGCCCGATCACCAGAGCCGTCCGGGCCTGCTGCCGGGACATGCCCGTACGCCGGGCGATCACCGAACCGAACGCCGCAGAGATCTGCGCGGCGGGCCCCTCCGTGCCGCCGGAGCCGCCCGAGCCGATCGTCAGCGCGGACGCGACCAGCTTCACCACCGTCACCCGGCCCCGCATGCCCGTGGGATCGTGGTGGGCGGCGGCGATCGCGGCGTCCGTGCCGTGCCCGCGGGCCTCCGGTGCCAGCCACAGGGCGAACACCGTGGCGACCAGGGCGCCGCCGGCGGCCACCAGGGGGACCGCCCACGGCCGGACCGAGTCGTCCATCGTGCGGAATCCGCCGTCCGCCGACGTCCGGTAGGGCCAGTAACCGGCCACCGACTCCAACAGCCAGCCGGTGCACAGATGCAGCAGACCGAACAGGGCCGCCGCACCCGCCCCGGCCACCACACCGATGAGCACGGCCGGCACGATCCACCGCGCGAGGGAGTCGTCCGTGCCGTCCAGCGGCATCACCCGCGCGGCGAGGGCACGCGACCAGGAGCGGGTCGTACCCTCCCGGGCAGCCCGTGACTTCCGTGACCCCGTTTTCACCGACAAGCTCCCGACACCCGACGCACATGCCCTCCGAAAGGGTGGCCGCCGGTCCGGCCCGTGGTCAACTCCGTCTCCCCAAACGGGTGTTGCAGTGCGCCAGGTGGGTGAAACGGGAGCACGCGGGCGCCCGTGGAGGCGAATCCGCCCCGGCCGGAACAGTCCCGGCGGGAACGGTACCGCCGCGCCCGAATCATGAACTGACCTGCGCCCGCTCCTCTGGTTATCCTCAAAAATGATTCAACAGTGTGTCAGCGGGCAGCAGAACCAGGGGGGTTGAGGCCTGTGTCCAGCAGCGGCGGAGAGTGCACGGCTCAGATGCCGGACCTCACGGGACTGCCCCTCGAACAGATCCTGGAGAGCGGCGACCACGCGCTCTCCCAGGCGCTGCGCCGGGTCCTCGCCCATCTGGCGGGGGAGGAGGCGCCGGTCGCCGCCTACGACTCCGGGGGCGATGCGCAGGACGGTCCGTGGCGGTTCACCGCCGTCGCCCCATGACCCGGCCGTCCGCCGCCCCTCATGCGCTCTGGCCCGACGACCTCCTCGACGTCGCCGCGCTGCGCGCGGCCGGCAGCCGGCCGCTCCCCTTCCGGGAGTTCGTCGTCAAGGTGCACAGCCGCTGCAACCTGGCCTGCGCGTACTGCTACGTGTACGAAGGCGCCGACCAGCTGTGGCGCGAGCAGCCGCGCACCATGTCCCGGCACACCGCCGAGACGGTGTGCCGCCGCGTCGCCGAGCACGCCAGGGCCCACCGAACGGCCTCGTTACGGGTCATCCTGCACGGCGGCGAACCGCTGCTGGCCGGCCCGGACTTCCTGCGCGCCTTCACCCGCACCCTGCGCGCCCTGCTCCCCGCCGCCACCGCCGCGGAGATCCTCATCCAGACCAACGGCGTCCTCGTCGACGACACCGTCCTGCGCCTGTGCCACGAGGAGGACATCCGGATCGCCGTCAGCCTCGACGGCCCCCGGGAGGTCCACGACCGCGCCCGCCGGGACCACGCCGGCCGCGGCAGCCACGCCCGGGTCGCCGCCGTGCTGCGCCGCCTCTCCTCCGCCGAGCACCGTCCCGTCTGGGCCGGCCTGCTGTGCACCGTCGACGTCACCGCCGACCCGCTCGCCGTCTACGAACACCTGCTGTCCTACGACCCGCCCGCGATCCGCCTCCTGTTGCCCCTCGGCAACTGGACCCACCGGCCGCCCGAGCGCACCGCCGACCCCACCCGCATCCCGTACGCCGAGTGGCTCACCGCCGTCTTCGACCGCTGGTACCACGCTCCGGGCCCACCGGTGCGCATCGCCTTCTTCGAGTCGATCCTGGACCTGCTGCTCGGCGGCGTCACCCGCACCGAGACCATCGGCGGCGCCCCCTCACAGCTCGCCGTGGTCGACACGGACGGTGCGCTCACCCTCTCCGACCAGCTGAAATCGGCGTACGAAGGGGCGGATCGCAGTGGCTGTGACGTGCACCGGCACTCCTTCGACGCGCTGCTCGACCACCCCGGCGTCGCGGCCCGCCAGCTCACGGCGACCGGGCTGGCCGCGCCGTGCCGCGACTGCCCCGTGGGCGCGGTGTGCGGAGGCGGTCACTACCCGCACCGCTATCGCGCAGGCAGCGGTTACCTGAACCCGTCCGTCTACTGTCCCGACCTGATGGCGCTGATCCGGCATGTGGCCGGGGTGCTCCGTGCCGACCTCGACCGGGCCGCCGGGGCGCACCCCGGACCACACCCCGGAGCGCACCGATGACGGGCGACCTGCGGGCCGTGCCACCCGCGTCCGCACCCTTGCCTGCGCCCGCACCCGTGCCCCCGTTCGCGCCGCCGCTCGTGCTGTCACCGGACCTGTGGCAGCGGATCGCCCGCGGCACCCCCGACCCCGGCACGGTCGGCCTGCTGCGCACCGCGCGCACGGGACGCAACCTCCTGCTCCTGCGCGCCCTGCATGCTGAGCTGCGGGACGAGCCGGGCTGGCGCCCCGTCGTCACCCTGCTCGCCGAGGTACGGCGGCACGCACCCGCCCTGTTCGGCACGCAGATCGCGGATCCGGCCGCCGGAACCGCCCTCGCCGACGCCGTACGCACCGTCCTGCCCGGTGCCGTCCCCGCCCTGGCCGCCGTCGCCGGCCACCGGGCGGGCCTGCCGTTCCGGCTGGACGTCCCCGTACAGGGCGACGGCGTCGTCCTGCCGGGCCTCGGGCGGGCCCGGGTCGGGGCGGGTCCGGCCACGGTCCGGGTGGAGCGGGGAGCGTACGGCACGGCCGTGGTCGCGCCGGGACTGCGCGTCGAGGTGCCCGACCCGCCGGGTCGCTCCGCGCCGGGCTGGGAACCCGCGCCCCGGCTCCAACTCTCGTCAGGTGGCGCTGTGTTCGCCGTGCGCCTCGACCCGTACGCGCTGCCGCACGCCGGCGCGGACCGGGGTGGGCCCGTGGCTGAGGACCGCTGGCGCGAACGGCTCGCCGCCGCCTGGGAGTTGCTCGCCGCCCGGCATCCCGGGCGGGCCGCTGTCGTCGGTGCGACCGTGCGCGCCGTCGCACCCCTGGCCGAGCCGGCGCACGCCCCGGGCGCGCGCCGCCCCTGGCAGAGCGCCTCCTTCAGCGACGCGTTCGGACTCGTGGCCCTCGCCCCGCTGGACGACCCGGCCGAACTGGCCGCGGCGCTCGTCCACGAGACACAGCACTCCCTGCTGTACGCCCTGCAGGACCTCACCCCGCTCCTCGACGCCCCGCCCGGTGCTCGGGGCCGCGCGCCCTGGAGCGACCGGCCCCGCCCGCCGTCGGCGCTGCTCCAGGGCGTGTCCGCGTTCCTCGTCACCGCCGGGTTCTGGCGCACCGAGGCCGCGTTCGGCAACCGCGCGGCGAACGCCCCGTACGAGCGGACGCGGCACATCGCCCGCACGGCTGCCGGTGAACTCGCCCGCGACGGCTGGCTCACCGCGCACGGTCGGCTCCTGCTGGACGCCGTGCGCGACGTGCTCGCCGAGTGGGAAGCCCCATGAGAACTGCCGCTGGAGGCGCCCTGACAGAGGGTGGCCGGTCGGCGGGATCAGATGGGCGGTGGCTCGATGTCGCACTCCGCCCGCATGCCGGCCGCCGCCCACCGGCTCTCCGGATGGTCCGGGCCGAGCGTGTCCAGATAGCGCCGCTGTACGGAGGCCAGCAGCTCTTCACCGGCCTCGGTGTCGCCCGTCGCGGTCATGTCCAGGGCCAGGTTGGTGAGGGCGGCCAGCGTCGCGGGGTGACGGTCGCCGTAGCGGGCCTCCAGCTTGCGGGCGCACTCCTCGCCCAGGGCCCGCGCTTCCTCCGCCTCCCCGGCCAGGGCGAGGTCGGTGGCGAGGTTGACCCGGGCGAGCAACAGCCAGGGGTGGTCGTCGGGCAGAGCGGCGGTGAGCGCGGTCACCGTCTGCTGGTCGACCCGCCGCGCCTCGGCGTGCCGGCCCGAGGCGCGCAGGGCGGCCCCGTGGTTCACGGCGGCGGCGCACGACAACGGGTGCTGCGCGCCGAGCACCGCGTGATACCGGTGCAGGGCGTCGCCGCTGTGCTCGCGCGCCGACCGGGGGTCCCCGGTCATCCGCAGGTCGTTGGCCAGGTTCGTCGTCGCGGCGAGCGTCTCGATGTGTTCGGGGCCGTAGTGGGTGCAGTGCAGTGCGAAGGACTCCTGGGACAGGGTGAGGGCCTGCTCGAACTCACCGGCCTTGCGGCACGTCACCGCCATGTTCTTGACGGCGCGCAGGGTGGCCGGGTGCTGGTCGCCGTACTGCTCCCGGTAGCGCGCCAGGGTGTTCGTCTGCAGGGCGAGGGCCTCCGCGTAGCGCCCGCACTCGCGCAGGTCGCGGGCCACGTTGTTGATCGAGAAGAGGGTCGAGCGGGCCGTCGGGCCGAGGACCGCCAGACGGCCCTCGTGGCACTCCTCGTCCCGCGCGAGCGCCTCGGCGTACAGGCCGTTGACGCGCAGGCTCACGCCGTAGTTGTGGGCGACCGTCAGCGCGTACGGGTCCGTCGCGCCGTACAGCCGCACGCTGCGGTCGTACGCGTCCTGGTCCAGGGCGAGCGCCTCGGTGAAGCGTCCGGCCGCGCGCAGGTCCGCGGCGGTGGCACCGGCCACGGTCAGCGTGTACTCGTGGTCGTCGCCCACGGTGGAGCGCAGCCGGCCCAGCACGTCCTCGTTGATCCGCCGGGACTCGGCGAACTGCGACAACTGCCAGTGCGCACTGGCCTGTTGCCGCCGCGCCCACAGGGTCTGGAGATGGTCGGGGCCCAGCTCGTCCGACCACACCTTGGCCACGTGCCCGGCCAGTTGGACGGCGCCCGGGAAGTCACCGCGGGCGATGACGTAGCCGAGGATGCTCAGGGCGGTGGCGCGGGCCTCCTGGTCGCCGCAGTGCAGCAGGCCCGAGGGCTCCAGGTGGGGGAGGATGTCGGCGTAGTTGCCCCAGTTCTCCGGCCGTTGGGAGTTGCCGGGGTCGTGCGCGGCGATGATCCGGTGGACGAGGTGGCGCATCGTGGTGCGCTCCTCCTCGGACATCTCGTCCTGGAGCACCCCGCTCAGCAGGCGGTGCACCTGGAGGGTGGAGGTCGCCGGGTTCACGGTCAGCAGCGAGAACTGGTTGATGGCGCGGATCGCCCGCCCCCGGGCCAGCTCGTCGCGGGCGACGGAGGCGAGCGCCTCCGGCAGCGGAAGCAGTCGCGCGTCGTGCAGGAAGGACTGGGCGATCGGCTCGGGCCCGAAGGAGGCCAGCAGGCGCAGCAGTTCCAGCGCGCGCGGGTTCTGCGCGCGCAGCAGGTCCACCGAGGTGCGCCAGGTGGCCGCGACCGTCTGGGCACCGGAGAGGGCGGGCTCCGCGAGCACCTCCCGGCGACGGTGTTCGAGCAGGTCGAGGTAAGCGTCGGTGCGGATGCCGGACTGGGCCTGGGCCGCGGCCGAGTGCTCCAGGGCGAGCGGCAGGTCACCGAGCGACTCGGCGAGCCGCTGGGCCTCCTCCGTGGTGGCCCAGGGCGTGCGCCGGCGCAGGAAGGCCACGCTCTCCTCGCGGCTGAACACGTCGACCCGCAGCGCGTGGACGCGTTCGGCCCAGCCGGAGTGCCGCGAGGTCACCAGCACATGTCCCGCACCGTCCCGCACGCCGAGCAGCGAGGGGACGTACGGGACGACGTCCTCGGGCGCCCCGGCGTTGTCCATGATCAGCAGCCAGCGGGTGAACGGGTCCCCGGTGGACATCGCCGCGAGGACCCGGTCGACCGGGTCGCCGGGGCCCTCGGCGGCCGGGCCGAAGTCCGGGGCGAGGGAGGCGAGTTGCTGCCGGATCACCGCGGGCTGCTCGGCGTCGATCCACCAGATCCGCTGGTACTCGGTGTGGTGCCGGCGCACGTACTCCACGGCGAGCCGGGTCTTGCCGACCCCGCCCATGCCGTACAGGGCGTAGGGCAGGACGGCCACCTGGTCGCCGGCGTCGAGGAGCCTGCGCAGCTCGCCGAGTTCCGTCTCCCGGCCGGTGAAGTGGCCGGCCTGGGGCAGCGGCATGGCGCGCGGCAGCCGCGTAGGCAGGGCGTGCGAGGCGCTCGTGGTGCTCGTGGCGCGGCCGGTCGGGGCGGCCGGCCGGCCGGAGGCGGGCGGCTGGTCGGAGGCGGGCGGGGGCGTCGTACGGGCAGAGGCGGGATCCATCGAGACGTCCTCCGTTGGCCGAGCCGGGTCGGTGGGCCGGGGGGCAGGGGTGGGCGCCGCGTCCTCGGCGGGCGCGCCCGTCCGACCTTGGCTGTCCTTTCCAGCGAGCGGCGCGTCCAAAGACGTACGCTCCCGTGCGCGGGCCAGCGCACTTCCGTAGGCCGGTCCGAGCGCGGCGAGCGCGGGCGCTGCGGCCGCGAGCAGTTCCCGGTCGGCGGCGGACAGGGCGCTCCCGTCGAGGTCGGCGGGGGCGACGACGAGGGTGCCGAGCAGCCCCGCGCGGGCGCCCAGCACGGCTCCGGCGACGTCCGACACCTCCTGGAGCGTGCGGAGGGTCTCCTTGCGGCCGAGCCCGCGCAGCAGCCGGTCCCGCACCCCGTCCAGGAACTCGTACAGCGGTCCGTCCGTGCCCGGGCGTACGGACAGCAGGCCGCCGAGCAGGATCTCAGCGAACGGCAGCGGTTCCGTCTCGCGCCCCAGCAGCCGCTGCACCGCCCGCACCACCTCGGGCCGCAGCGGCACCATGGCCAGCCTGGCCGCGAGCCGCCGGGCCCCCGGCGAGGCGTGCTCCAGGAAGCGGCGCACCCGCTGGTCGGGGGAGACCGGGTCGGGCCGGCGGTCCGGGGCGAGCGGCGGCAGGCACTCCGGCGCGAGCCCCTGCTCGTCCACGAGGAGCGCCGCGATGTCGTGCCGGGTCCCGGCCTCGCCGGTCACCAGACGTGCCCAGCCGGCGAACCAGGAGGACTCCAGTTCGAGTACCGGTACGGGCACCGGTCCCCCGCGCGCCCATGTGCGGTTGCGGCGCTGCTGGAGCAGCGCGTTCGGCAGGCCCGGCGCGGCCGCCCGCACTCGCACGTCGCGGGGCACCCCCTCGCACAGGTCCCACAGCCGGCTGGGCAGCGGCTGGAGTACGGCGACGGGGGCCCGGCGCGCCCACCGGTACAGCATCCGGGGCACGTTGCCGGACGCCCAGGCGTCGCCGACGCAGTCGCTCAGCACCAGGATCAGCCGCCGCCCCTGCGGATGGAACAGCTCGCTCGGCGCGCGCGGCGGACCTCCCCGCTCGGGGCGCAGGGCCGCCGCCTTGCCGTCGTGGGTGTCCAGCCGCCACATCCGTACGTCCGCGAACGCGCCCTGCCTGCGCAGGAGTTCGGCGAGCCGGGCGGCGACGCCCTGCCACACCGCCAGCGACACGCTGTGCTCGACGACGAGTGCCACCTCGAACCACCGGTCCGGCACGTCGACTTCGACGGGGCTCCACCGGCCCAGCTCCGCGGACCGGACGGCCGTGGCCTCCTCGTCCAGGGTGTACCGGTGACGGGAGCGGACACGGCGGTTGAAGGGGCGCAGCGTACGGGCGAAGCGGAGCGGGTCGCGGAGGATGCCGGGACGGGTGTCCGTGTCGAAGAGGGGGGTGGAGAGCGCCGGGGTGGGCGCGTTCGAGCCCGGCGGGGCGGGCACGTCGTACAGCGGGGGAACGCCGTGGGCGGGCGCGGAGGCGGGCGGGGCGGGCGTCGGCTCGGGGGCGTGCGGTGCCGTCGTGCCGGGCCGGTCCTGGCCCGGGGGCGCGGGCGGGTCGGCGTCGGTCGGCGGGCGGTCCGCGGTGGGTCCGCCGTTCGCGCCGTCCCGGGCGCTCGTGCCGCCCCCGGCGTCCCTGCCCGCACCGTCCCTGCCGTCACCGTCGCCCCCGGCCCGCAGACCGTAGGGGCCCGGGGGCGCGTCGTCCGCCCGGCGCGTCGTCGGGTCGCGGTCGGGTAACGCGCCGCCGTCCGCCCCGATGCGCTCCGCGAGCCAGAGCGCCTCGGCCCATTCGCGCGCGGTGGGCGGCGCGGCCGCCCTGCGGCCGGTCATGGCGCGGAATCCGTCGCCAGACTGCGCCACAGCGCGGCCCGCAACTGCGCCCACGACGCCTCGTCCGCGTGGGCGGCGCGGTTCGTGACCAGGTGGACGGTGTTCAGGAGCTGGTCGGCCGCGACCGCCCCGTCACCCCGCTGCTCCAGGAAGGAACGGACCAGGTCCCGTGTGTCCGGGTCGAGTTCCGGGCCGAAGTGCGACTCGATCATCGCGGCGAGCCGGTGCTCGTCCGGCGGGGCCAGCTCGACCTCCAGGCACCTTCTGCGGAAGGCGGGCGAGAACGCGCGCTCCCCGTTGCTGGTGATCACGACCACCGGGAACTCGGCGCACCGCACCCGGCCGTCCCGCACCACGACCGGGGCCCCGTGGTCGGCCGTGCCGACGCTCGCCTCGCGCCGCGACTGCCCGAGCCGCTCCAGCTCCCGGATCCGGAACTCGCCCTCCTCGAAGATGTGCAGCAGATCGTTCGGCAGGTCGACGTCGCTCTTGTCCAGCTCGTCGATCAGCAGCACCCGGGGCCGCTTCCACGGCAGCAGCGCCGTGCCCAGCGGTCCCAGCGTGAGGTAGCGGCCGATGTCGGGCAGCGGGCCCCGCGAACCGCCGGAACCCGGTCCGGCGGGGGCGTCCTGCACCCGGCCGATGGCGTCGTAGTCGTACAGACCGTCCCGCAGGGTGGTGCGGCTGACGACCGGCCACCACAGCACCTTGCCCAGTCCCAGCTCGGCGGCGATCTGGTGGGCGAGGCTGGACTTCCCGGTGCCGGGCTGCCCGGTGACCAGCAGCGGGCGGCGCAGCTGGATGGCGGCGTTGATCAGGTCGACGACCGTGCGGTCGAGCGTGCCGGGCACGCACGCGCCCAGCTTGCGCTCCACGTCCAGGGAGTCGGCGGGTACCGGGATGTCGCGCGGCGGGCTGTCGGTGGTCTGGCGGAAGCGCCGCCACGGCGGGGCGGGCGGCAGCGGGGGCAGCGGGTCGGCGGGCGAGTGGCGCGCGCCGTCGTCCCGGAAGACCCACCAGGCGGGCGGAGGGGGGAGGGGCGCCCCGTGCAGGTCGGTCGGTTCCCCGCTCATGGATGGCCACCCCCGGTCCGCGGATGCCCCAGCGTGGCCTCCGCCCCCTCCAGTCCGTCTTGGCTGTCCCACACTAGGGTGACGTGACGATGCAGGTCCAGCGTCACCGGTGACGGACCGGTGACGTCCGGATACACGCCTCCCCTCAGAAGGCGTACCCGGTCGGGCAGCTGGTCCAACCTGCCCGCCAGGTGATTCCACAACTGCGGCCGCGCATCGGCGTGATGGCCGTTCTGACGCAGTGCCACGATCGCCGGAATGCCCACTTCCAGCAGTACATAGACCGGATCCGCTGTCAGGTCGCCGTCGTAGTCCGGGGGATCGAACAGCACGAAACAGAACGGACTGGTCCCGCCCCGGAGTTGACGCAGCAGCTCCGCCGGGGCCGGTGCGGCGCCGGGTGCGACGTACCGTACGGCGGGCGCGTCGAAGACCTCGTCGGGGTTCAGCTCCAGCCAGTCCAGCCGGCGGTACAGCGCGGGCCACCAGCTGCGGATGCGGAACCGGTCGCGGCTGCGGACCAGCACGGTGTGGTCGGCGCCTATGGGCCGGGGCACCGACCCGTTCGGGCTGATCATGAACTGGTCGACGTCCAGCCACAGCAGGGCGCGGGGCAGCATGAACTCCACGGTCAGCTCCCCGCTCAACTCGCCGAGCACGTTCCCCACGTCCTGGTGCAGTGCGGCCACGGTGTGTTCCAGCTCGCGCCGTGACGTCGCCCGGCGGTCGGCGAGCAGGGAGCGCGGCCCGTCGCCGGGGCACAGCAGCCACGCCCGCACCCAGTAGTCCTCGGGGACCGCGGGATGCGCGGTGATGTCGACCAGGATCCGGGCCGGTTCGACGGGGCGCCCGGCACGGAACGCCTCGCGGTTGCGCACCTGGTGCAGCAGGCTCGGCGGACACGCGAGCCGGGGCGCCACCCGCTCGTTCCAGAGCCGCAGCCGCTTCTCCAGAGCGGCCGGCTGACGGACCGCGACGGCCTCCACGAAGGAGATCAGCGGATGGGCCTCGTCCGGCATGAGGAGGGCGTCCTCGAACGCGTCGAGCAGTTCCGCCACCGGGTACGGGCCCGTCGCGCCCCCGGCGCGCTCCGGCAGGGCCGGCAGGAACCGCAGCGCGATCCGCTCGATCGGCGTGCCGGGGGCGCGGGTCTCGAGCAGGGCGCACAACTCGTCGTACTCGGAGGAGGCGAGCAGCCGCTCGGGGTACAGGCGCCGGTACATCTGCTCTACGTCCGTCCAGGCCCGCATCCCGGTACGGCCGCTGCCCAGCGTGTCGAGGTAGAACCGCAGGCCGTCCGGATAGGCGTCGCACGCGCGCAGCGTCTGGAGGACGTCCTCCCTGATCATCCCCGACGGCGCGACGTCGAGCTGCCCGAACCGCTCGGTGAAGGTGTCGTGGGCGCGCCGCAGGGTGACCGGGTGGGCCAGCCCCGGCACGCGCACGATCAGGCCCGCCAGCTCCCAGAACAGACTCGTGCGGGGCGTACCGGCGTCCGTCATGACGCCGGCTCCGGCGCCCCGCGCAGCCGGCGCAGCACCCGCTCGAACTCCCGCATCGGCAGCGACCCCCGTTCGTACCAGCGCAGTGCGGCGGCCAGCCGGTCGATGCCGTCCGCGTACTGGAGACACACCTCCACGATCCCGCGCACGTCCTCGACCAGCACCGACGACCGTTCGGCGAGGTCGAAGACGTCCTCGCCGGTGTCGCGCAGCACCCGGTCCCGGCGTTGCGCGTCCCGCATGCCGGCGACACGCACGAGAGCCATGGTGAGTTCCCGGGAGGCCCCGGGCGGCCACTCCGGCGCCGGCGGCAGCTCAGCGGCGACGGCGTCGGCCAGGAGCGGGCAGTACTGTACGAGGGCCTCGACCGGGATCATCCACGCCGTGCGGGCCGCCTCGTCGCGCAGCGCGGCGACGACGACGCCGATCACGTCCCCGCGCTCGTCCACCACGCCCGCTCCGCTGTATCCGCCCCGCACCCGGGCGCCGGCCAGCCCGGTGCCGTCCAGCTGGATCCAGTCCGCGCTCAGCCCGCCCGCCCCGACCAGCCGGGCGGTGACCCACAGGCCCGGCGGCTCGGGCGTGCCCTGGCCGAAGACCCGCACGGCGCGTCCGGCGGCCGCGCGGCACGGGCGCAGCCGCGCGGGCGAGCAGTCCCGGGGCGCGGGCGCCTCCAGCCGGAGCACCGCGACGTCCGCGCGCTCCTCGTCGGGCGGGGCCCAGCCCTGGGGCAGCACCGAGGCGTACGACACGCCGCGGCTCAGTGAGCCGGGGTGGTCCAGGGCGATCCGCGCCCCCTCGGGACCGCTCCCGTCAGTCAGCCCCAGTGCCTTCTGCACGACATGAGCACACGTCACCACCCGTTCCCCGCCGACCAGAACACCCGATCCCACCGGCGTGTTGTCCGTGCCGAGAATCCGTACCCGCCAAGAGTCCTCGATCGACTGCGACACCCCGCGCCCCGTTCGCTCCGTCTCGTCACGATGCTGACAGAGAAAGGCGGTCGGTGACAGCGGTGCGCGTGAACACTGCAACGGTTCTGTTGCACAGGGTGAGCCGGCGCCTCACGCGGCCGCGGCGGCCGATCCGTCCGGCCGGCCGGGCCACTGCTCGAACCAGCGCAGCTCCGCCTCCAGTCGGGCGGCGACGGAGACCAGCAGCGGCTCGCTGTTGGCGGGTCCGAGCAGCTGGGCGCCCACGGGGAGGCCGTCGCCCACGAAGCCGGCGGGCACGTTCACGCCAGGCCAGCCCAGCACGTTCCACGGCCAGGCGTACGGGCAGGCGGCGATCATCGCCCGGTCGGTGGCGAGCCCGCCGAGCTTGTGGAGGGCGCCGATCTCGGGCGGCGGCGCGGCCGTCGTCGGCGCGAGGATCACGTCGTACGCGTCGAAGAACGCGCCGATCCGCCGGTGCAGGACCGCCTCGGCGCGCCGGGCCGCCCGCAGCGGCGCGCCGCCCAGCAGCCGGCCGAGCCGGGCCGCGTCCCGGGTGCGCGGGTCGAGCAGCGCGGGGTCGGGGGTGTCGCGGACCCACTCGGCGATGCCGACGGTGGCGCGCGGCACGAAGGTCAGCCCGATCTGGCCGTAGGGCGGGTCGGCCTCCTCCACCGTGTGCCCCAACCCGGCGAGTTTTTCCGCGAGTTCGAGGATCCTGGACCGCACTTCCGGTCGCAGGCGGGCCGGTACGGCGGTGAACGGCGGCTTCAGGGACAGAGCGACGCGCAGCCGGCCGGGGTCGCGGCCGACCGCGTCGGACACCGTGAGCGCGGGCGGCCGGTGCGGGTCGTGCGCGTGGTTGCCGCAGGCCGCGTCCAGCAGCAGCGCCGCGTCGGCGACGGTACGGGCCAGGGTGCCGTTGACGGTGATGCCCTGGAAGGACTCGCCGCGCGGCCAGGTGGAGATGCGGCCGCGCTGCGGCTTGATGCCGATCAGATGGGTCCAGGAGGCCGGGATCCGCACCGAACCGGCGCCGTCCGAGCCGAGCGCGGCCGGGACCAGACCGGCGGCGACGGCGGCCGCCGAACCGCCCGAGGAGCCGCCCGGGGTGTGGCCGGTGTGCCACGGGTTGCGGGTCTCCCCGAACGCCGGGCCCTCGGTGAACGGCCACTGCCCCAGCTCGCAGGTGTTCGTCTTGCCGACGATCACGGCTCCGGCCGCGCGCAGCCGCCGTACGGCCTCCCCGTCCTCGGCGACCGGCGGGAAGTCGCCCCGGCAGCCGAACGCGGTCGGCTCGCCCGCCACGTCCATGTCGTCCTTCACGGCCACCGGCACGCCGAGCAGCGGACGCCGCACCCCGGCGGCCAACTCCCGGTCGGCGGCGTCCGCTTCGGCGAGCGCGGCCTCGGCGCGGACGACCCGGAACGCGTTCAGGGTCGGCTGCGTGGCCTCGATCCGGGCCAGCGCCCGCTCCACCAGCGCGCGAGAGGTCACCTCACCGGCGGCCAGGGCGCGAGCGGACTCCGCGAGGCCTGCGGCACGGTCGGACGTCATTGCGGGAGCACCTCCGGGACTCCGAGCACCATGTCTACTGAACGGTAACGTCAGATGGGGTGCCTCGGTACAGCTTTCGCCCAGGCTGGTTGGGCCGAGCGGAGGCATGCAGGTGGTGGGCCCGCGGATCACCTCGGACGATGGTGATCTGATCTTGGTGTGGCGTCAGGAGGTGATCAGTTTGGCGACGGAAGGTGATCAAGCGAAGCGTTCCCCCAGGACCGGCTCCGGCTCTCACCTGCTGGGGCGACGGTGCCTGATGAAGACCAAACAGTCACGGGCGGAGCTGGCAGGGGTCCTGCTGGTCCTGCTCCTGACGGCATCGGTGGCGGCCTGGTGGGGCATCGAGGACTTCAGCGAGGCCTTGGACTTCCCGGGTCGTATCACCGGAGCAGCCCTGATTGCGGTGTCGATCATCACGTTGCTGGGCGCTGTCGCGGTCGTGGACCACTGGGGCCAGGGGACGATTCCTCACTCCGGATTGGTCGCGCTGATCAGTACCGTCGTGGCGTTCCTGGTGAACACCATGCTCCTGCTTCAGGTGTCCTTGGACGGCGAGCGCATCCGCTATCCGGTGCTGTTGGGCTTGCTCGCGGTGGGTTCGGTGTTTGCTGCCCTCATGGTGTGGCGGACATTGGGCGAGATTCCCGCTCCGAAGCGGGTGGCTGCGGCACTGATCGTCTCCACGGTCATCGCCATCGCCAATTTCAGCTACCAGAACCTCTATCAGCCATTCCATCGCGGGATCCAACCTCTTGTGAGTCTGACTCCGGGGAAGCCTGTGCTCCGTCAGGATCGCAAAGAATTCGCCGTGCCGGTCGACATCAGGATTGTGAACAGCAGTGATGTGGGTTTCTACGTACTGGGCACCGAGTTCCACGCCATGGGAGAGAAGGTGGGGGTGAGCGACTCGGCCCGGCCCCCTGGGAAGTGGCGTGATGATGCAGAGCAATGGAGCAAATACCAGGAGAAGCACCCGCTCTCCCGCACGGAGGCCTACCAGCCCGGACAGTTGGTGGCGGCGAAGCCATGGATCCCTGCCGGACACTGGATCGAGGCCAGCGACGAGTTCGTGGTTCGGACGGTTGTTCAGCTTCCCATTGGTACGCCGTACGACCATTTGACGTTCTACGCCACCGCGAGTCTGGCGCGCAAAGACCGGCTCGGCGTGGATAAATTCGGCCAGACTGAGTATTCCTGGAAGGGTGCCGAGCTGCCCCAGTGGGTAAAGAGCGGGCGGGGAGACCAGGATACCCTTGCCTACAAGGCCAGGCTGGAAGAGAACAACGCGATCGACCGGCATACGAGGGAACGCCGCTACGTCACTGTCTATTGGCGTTTCGGCCCGCATGGCGTAGACGTGTCAGAGGTCATCGCACGCGAGGGCGAGGAAGGTCGCGAATTTCCCGAGCCGACGAACCGCGAGGTGCGGCGCCGGTACGGTCTCGTCGACGTCTTGGCGGGTCCGATCGAACTGCCGCTGTGGGACATCAAGGGTCGGCGCTGACCAGGCCCTCCAGCCACATCACCAGGGCGAGAGAGCTGTTCACACGGTCCCAGGCGTATGAGTCGCCCATGCCCAGCCGAGCCTCTTCCACGGCCCGGCACAGTGTCTCGACGTCGAACATCTCCTCCACCAGCGGATGCCGCGCGGAGCGGCACAGGTCGATGAGTTCGTCGCCGTGTGTGCGCAGGCCACGGGCGTACAGCTCGTTGAAGGGGACCTTGACCGCCCGGCCGCGGATCCGAGGCGGCAGCAGATCCGCCATGGCCTCGCGGAGCACCGCTTTCGGACGGCCCGGACGGAACGTCGCCTCGGCTGGGAGCCGGCGCATCGTGGCGACGACCTCCGGGTCGAGGAAGGGGTGCGAGAGGAAGAATCCGTCCTGCGGTGCGCGGTGCCAGGACAGAAGGTCCGGAGCGGCGAGGTAATTGGCCGCGTCGTAGAGCGATTGTTCCGGCGCACGCCCGAAGACGAAGCGGCTCTCAGCGATGCTGGCCTCGCGATAAGCGTGGGCCCGCGCGAATCCGGATCGCAGCCACGGGGGACGGCCGAAGGTGCCGAGCCCGTCGAGCACCGTTCCGCGGCGGGCCGGCCCGCTGATCCGTTCGGCCGCCAGGGGAAGAGCCGGCTGTATGACGTAGGCGTGGACGATGTCCCGCACGCCCCGCTCGCTGCTCTCGGCCCAGGCGCGCGCCTGCCGCGCCAGCTGCCGGAGCCGTCCCGTGCGGGCCAGCCGGTGCAGGTGAAACGGGTTGGCGTCCGCGATCGGATCGGCCCCGCAACCGGTCAGGAGGGTGTCACAGCCCAGTTCCGCGGCAGCCGCGTGGAGCCTGCTCCAGAACGGGGCGCGGAAGGCGTGCGCATGAGGCTCGTCCGCGTCCCCGGCGTGGTGCCGGAAATCGTCGAAGTCGGCCACGTCGCCGGCGTCGACGATCACCGGGCGGGCCGCGGGCGCGCGACGGCGGATCTCCGCCATCGCCTCGTCGAGGTACGGCCCCTCCCCGGCCAGCTCTCCGCTGCCGAAGCGCCCGGCGAGCAGGACGAGGTCTCCAGGGCGGTCGTCTCCTGTGGCCAGTAGGCGTGTCGCGAGCAACGCGACGCTGGTGGAGTCCATGCCGCCGGACACGTGGCATGCCGTCGTCGTGCCCATCCGGCGCCCGACGGCGTCCTCCAGCGCGCGCCGCAGGGCGTTCACCGCCCCGCCGGGGCGGGCTCCGTCGGTCGGCGGCGGCAGCAGCGGGCCGCGGCTCCCGGACACGCGGCCGCGCAACTGCCCGGTGAGGGACAGCTCCACCACCTCGCCGCCGAGGATCCGGTGCACCCCGGCGAACGGGGTGAGGTCCGCATGCGGTTGCGCCATGTTCCCGGTCAGGTACCGGCAGAAGTAGCGGCGTTCCAGCTCAGCGCCGTCGCCGAGGCGGCGTGCCGAGGTGCTCACCGCGCTCACCCGGCCACCGGACTCCCTGAAGAACAGCGGGATGCGTGCCTGCACGTCCCGGATCAGCAGGATGCGGTCGCGGTACACCAGGACGGCCGCATAGTCACCGTTCGGCAGACGTGGTGCGGCTCCTGGCCGGCCGAAGGTGTCGAGGAGGCGGTGCGCACCCGCCACGCGATCACGGACCGAGCCCGCCCAGCCGACGACCGCCGCGGTGCCGGCCCCGGAGGAGACCGTCGTCACGAGTCCCCGGCTCGCCATGTCCTCGGCCGCCCGGAGTTTTGGTGCGCCCTCGGCCCACTCGAGGCGGACCGCCTCCACGTCACCGCCCTCCGCGGTCGATGGAGAGAACCGGCGTGAACGCGTGGCCTCGCGGCTCGGCGTCGGGGATGCACAGCCCCGCCGCCGACGTCCAGGCGTGCAGGGCGAACGGGTGCTCGCGCACGCCGACGTGCAGCGCGGCCTGCAGGCCGCACCGCCGCAGCAGGACGAAAGCCGTCACGGCCTCGGCCTTGCAGTCGTCGTTGACGAACCAGCTGGTGCGGCCGTGCCGTTGCACCGCTCGTTTCAGCCGTACGACGTCCTCGGCGTCGGGGGGTTCCGCACGGGTGTAATCCGGGGCCGCCAAGGAGAGGAGCCGCAGGACGCGTCCGAACCCCACGGTCCGGATCAGCAGGTGCACTCCACGCAGCCAGAGCCCGACCTCGGCGTTCGTGTAGTCCTTCCGGCGGGGCACCGCGCACCCGGCACGGACGAGAGCGGTGACGAGTTCCGCGCGTTCCTCAGGGCTTCCGTCGGCGAGTTTCCGGAGGTCCGCCGTTGTCATGCCGAGAAAACGGGTCCGCCGCCAGTCCGCGATCAGGACTCCTCCGGACATCCTGATGACGCGGCAATACGGTGACAGGATCCGCCTCATGGCCACAAGGGGCTCGGTGTCCTCTGCCACCGCACCTCCTCGAAGGTGTCAGGACTGGTAACCGTGGCCGTCGTAGTCGCCGCCGCTGAAGCCCCGAATCAGACGGCCGTTGCCGAGAAGGAGAAGTCGACGCGGCCTACGGCGCCGCAGTAGTCGGAGAAACATCGCCCACCTCCAGGATCGGGCACGGGCGGTCAGGTCCAGGCTACGCTGCCCCGAACGGCGCGCAACCGGAGTCCCGGTGCCGGCGCCGACGCACGCGGGACTCGTTCCTGACCCTACGTCACATAACGCACGGACGCAGGAGACAGCGGACCGGACCGGGCAGGCAACCGGCGCGGGGCCGCGCCCCTCCTATCTGTCGAGTGAGCCGTACGGGGACCACGCGCCGCACGACGCGCCGTGCGTGCCCTGCCCCGCCCCACGCGCCGACAGGAGCCCTCACATGGACCGCACCGAGCCCCCACCCTCCGCGGGCCCGTCCCGCCGCAGATTCATGGTGTACACGGTGGCCGCGGCCACCCTTACGGTCGCCGCCCCGCTCGCCTGCACCCCCGCGCCCGCGGAGGGCGCAGAGTCCGTCCGGGCCGGCTCCGACGTCCTGGTGACCGGCACCGACGAGGAGATGCTGGTCCTGGAGGTCACCACGGCCAACCACGTCGTCGTACGGCTGCCCCGGGCCGAGGTCGGCCAGGGCATCACCACCGCGGTCGCCATGATGATCGCCGAGGAGCTGGACGCCCGGCTCGGCGACGTGCGGATCCCGCTCGCCGACGCCCGGACGAAGGGCAACCAGTTCACCGGCGGCTCCAGTTCGGTGAGTTCGCTGTACGGCCCGGCCCGGGAACTCGCCGCCACCGCCCGCGCCCTGCTGGTCACCGCCGCCGCCCGGCGCTGGCACCTGCCCGCCCGGCTCCTGCGCACCCGGGACACCATGGTCGTCGCCCCGGACGGGCGCACGGCCACCTTCGGCTCGCTGACCGCGAGCGCGGCCCGCATCCACCGCCCTGACGTGCCGAGCAAGCCCAAACCGGCGTCCCGGCACCGGGTGATCGGACGGCCGGCGACCAGGATCGACGCCCGGGACATCGTCACCGGACGGGCGAAGTACGCCGGGGACCTCGCGGTGCCAGGCGCCAGGCCCACCGTGGTGGCCCGGCCGCCGACGATCCGGGGCCGGCTGCTCACGGTCGACGACCGGGCGGCCCGCGCCCTGCCCGGCGTCCACGCCGTCGTCCGGCTGCCCGAGGCGGCCGGTGTCGCCGTCGTCGCGGACACCTTCCACCAGGCCTTCCGCGCCCGCGACGCGCTGCGCCTCGGCTGGGCGCCGGGCCCGCTCGCGGCCCTGTCCGACGCGCAGATCCGGGCCCGGCTGAAGGCCGCCGTGCCCCGGTTCGGCACCCCGCCGCGCGGATCGACCCAGGTGACCGGGGAGTTCGCGTTCGCCTTCGTCGGCCACGCCCCGATGGAGGTGCTGACGGCGGTGGCCGACGTCCGGGCCGGCCACGCGGAGCTGTGGTTCTCCGCCCAGACCCCCATGGAGGCGCGGGACGCGGTCGCCCAGGCGGTCGGTCTGCGCCCGTCGGCGGTCCGGGTCCATGTCGTGCGCGGCGGAGGCTCGTTCGGCCGCCGCCTGACCTACGACGCGGCGATCGAGGCGGCGCTGATCTCCAAGGCGGCCCGCAGTCCGGTGAAGCTGATGTGGAGCCGGGGCGACGACATCCGGCACGGCCGCATGCGCCCGGCGAGCCATCACCGGATCCGGGCCAGTGTGGCCGGGGGCCGGGTGGTGGCCTTCGAGCACGCGTCGGCCTCGGTGGGAGAGTCGTACGACGGCACGGGCCTGTCCGCGCAGGGTGGCGTGCGCACGGCGTCCGGACCGCTGCCCAGCGACTCGGGCCTGTACAACTTCGGCCGGGTGAGCGGCGATTCGGGCGGGATCGAGCTGGCCATGCCGCTCGGCGCCTGGCGGTCGGTGGACTCCGGGACCGTGCGGGCGGCCGAGGAGATCATGGTGGACGAGATCGCCCGCGCCCTCGGCCGGGACCCGGTCGCCCTCCGCCGGACGACCCTGCGGAACAAGAGGGTCGGCGCCGTCCTGGACAAGGTCGCGGCGGCGGGTCACTGGGGCCGGGCCATGCCCGGGGGCACCGCCCAGGGCGTCGCCGTCCACGAAGAGTACGGCTCCTGCGTGGCCTGCCTGGCCGAGATCGACGCCACCGACCCGAAGAACCCCCGGGTGACCAAGGTGGTGATGGCGGCCGACGTCGGTACGGTCGTCAACCCCCGTGGTCTGGAGGCCCAGTTGATGGGCACGGCGATCGACGGGATCTCCGTCGTCCTGCAGGCCGGCCTGCACATCGACCGGGGCGCCGTCCGCGAGGGCAGCTTCGCCGACTTCCGCTACGCCCGCCAGCGCAACGCGCCGCTCGCCTTCGAGGCCCACATCCTGCCCTCGACCCGGGAGCCGGGCGGCGCCGGGGAACTCGGCGTCCCCGCCGCCACCGGCGCCGTGGCCAACGCCTACGCCCGCGCGACCGGCACCGTGCCCCGCACCTTCCCGCTCACCTTCTGACCCACGGCCTCTGACCCACGGCCTCTGACCCACGGCCTCTGACCCACGACCTCTGATCCTTTACCTCCGACTCACGACCCGAAGGCAGCCATGCGCTCGTACTCCTTCACCCTCAACGGCGAACCGGTGACCGTGGAGGCGCCCGCCGACATGCCCCTGCTCTGGGTGCTTCGAGACCTCCTCGGCGTCACCGGTCCCAAGTACGGCTGCGGTGTCGGCGTCTGCCGCGCCTGCACCAGTCACCTCGACGGCGCCGAGATCCAGCCCTGCACGGTCCCGGTCGCCGACTGCGCGGGCCGCACGGTCACCACCATCGAGGGCCTGGCCGACGGCGACATCCTCCACCCCGTCCAACAGGCCTGGATCGACTGCGACGTGGCCCAGTGCGGCTTCTGCCAGCCGGGCCAGATCATGGCCGCCGCGGCCCTCCTGAAACGCACCCCCCACCCCACGGACGCCGACATCGACGCCCTGGAGAACATCTGCCGCTGCGGCACGTACTTCAGGATCCGGGAGGCCATCAAGAAGGCGGCGGCCGACGGCAGTTGACCTCTCGGAGCACTCACCGGTCCAGGAGTCGGCGCAGCCAGTCCAGTTGGGCGGCGCGGGCGGCCCGGGAGAGGGCGGCGTGGGGGACGAGGTCGTCGAAGCCGTGGAAGCCGCCCGGCCAGACGTGGAGTTCGGCCGTGCCGCCGGACCGCCAGATGCGGGACGCGTAGTCCACGACCTCGTCCCGGAAGGTCTCCGCGGAGCCCACGTCGAGGAAGGCCGGGGGCAGGCCGGACAGGTCGTCGGCACGGGCGGGGGCGGCGTACGGGGAGACGTCGGGGGTGCCCCGGCGCTCGCCCAGCAGGGCCGTCCAGCCGGTCTCGTTCGCGGTGCGGTCCCATAGGCCGACGCCCGCCATCTGGTGGCTGGAGACGGTGTCGTTGCGGTCGTCGAGCATCGGGCACATCAGGAGCTGACCGATCACCGGCGGGCCCTGGCGGTCGCGCAGGAGGAGCGCGAGTGCCGCGCACAGGCCGCCGCCCGCGCTGGCGCCCGCGAGGACGATCCGCTCCGGGTCGCCGCCGATCTCCTCGGCGTGTTCCGCCGTCCAGAGAAGTCCGGCGTACACGTCGTCGATCGGGGCCGGGTGCGGGTGTTCGGGCGCCAGCCGGTACTCCACGGACACGACCACGGCGCCCAGTTCCCGGGCCCACCGCAGCGCGGAGTCGACACCGTCGCGGTTGGTGCCGAGGATCATGCCGCCGCCGTGGACGTAGTAGATCACCGGAAGCCCGGTGGCCGGGGCAGCGGCGGCAGTGGGCGTGGGGCGGCAGACGAGGAGGGAGACCTCCGGGGCGCCCTCGGGCCCCGGCACCGCACGGTCCTCGGCCTCGAACGCGCCGCACAGCGTCAGGTCCATCAGCTCGAGCAGCTCGGCGCCGGCATCGTGGCGTACGGCATCGATCTCGTCCGGGGTGAGACCGGGCGAGATCTCGTCCTGGAGCAGCTTTAGGGCGGCGGCGAGTTCCGGGTCGAAGGGGGGCGGGACCAGCGGCATGTCTTCTCCTCCTCGCATGCCCCCTTGACACGTACCGTACGACGGCGAAGGGGGCCGGAGCTTCACGAAGCTCCGGCCCCCTTCCGGGTGCGCACGGCTCAGGCGGCCGCGCCCACGTTCCCGTGCAGGCGGGCGACGACCTCGGTCAGCTGGGCGGCGACCTCGGCGTCGTCGACCGGGTGGGTCTCGGCGAAGCGGGTCACGGAGCCCGGGATGGACAGCTTGATGTCCTCGATCACCTTGCCGCCGGCGATGCCCACGGCCTTGCGGGCGTCGTCCTGCGCCCACACGCCGCCGTACTGGCCGAAGGCGGTGCCGATGACGGCGACGGGCTTGCCGGTGAAGGCGCCGGCGCCGTACGGGCGGGACAGCCAGTCGATGGCGTTCTTCAGGACGGCCGGGATGGTGCCGTTGTACTCGGGGGAGAAGAGCAGGAACGCGTCGGCGGCCTGCGCGGCCTCACGCAGCCGGGCGGCGGCGGCCGGGACGCTGCCCTCGACGTCGATGTCCTCGTTGTAGAAGGGGACCTCGGCCAGGCCCTCGAAGACCTCGACCTCGGCGCCCTCGGGCGCGACCTTGACGGCCGCCTCGGCGAGCTGGCGGTTGTGCGAACCGGCGCGGAGGCTGCCGACGAGGGCGAGGATGCGAATAGACATGGGGAACTCCAAGGGGGGCTGAAACACTGCTGGCACAAACCGGACCGGGGTCCGCTTAATTTCTAGCAGGCTAACCGGACCGCGGTCCAGTTTTGTTCCCGATGCTTTACGCTGGCTTCATGTCCAGCGCCCTGCCGCCCTGCCCCGAGCCCGAGGAGCCCCTCGACACCCCGCAACTGCTGGAGGTCGGCCGGGGACCCGACGAGCCGTGCCTGCGCGCCGACGCCGCTCGCAACCGGGCCCGGCTGCTGGAGGCCGCCGCCCGACTGATCGCGGAGCACGGGGCGGCCGGCGTCACCATGGAGGCGGTGGCCGCGGCCGCCCAGGTGGGCAAGGGCACGGTCTTCCGCCGCTTCGGCGACCGCACCGGACTGCTGACGGCCCTGCTCGACCACTCGGCGCGGCAGCTGCAGGCCGACTTCCTCGCCGGCCCGCCGCCGCTGGGGCCCGGGGCGCCGCCCCTGGAGCGGCTGCGGGCGTTCGGCGTGGCGGTGCTCTACCGTTCCGCCGAGCAGCTGGACCTGCAGCTGGCCGCGCAGCCGGAGCCGGACCGCCGGTTCACCCACCCCTCGGTCCAGGCGCTGCGCACGCACATCACGGTGCTGCTGCGACAGCTGGTCCCGGGCGCCGACTGCGAGCTGCTCTCCCAGACGCTGCTGGCCTACCTCGACCCCGCCCTGATCCACCATCTGACCAGGCAGTGCGGGATGCCGATGGAGCGGCTGGAGGCGGGCTGGCTCGACCTCGTCGCGCGGGTGACGGGCACGGAGCCGCCTGCCTGACCGGCGCGTCGGCTCTCTGTCGAGGCTCGCTCAGCCCTCGACGCCGGTGAACATGTCGACCAGCCCCTGCGGCGCGTCGGCGCGGAACAGCAGCGCGGCGCCGTCTGCGGAGCCGGCAGCGGACGCCTCGGCGCGCGGGAACAGCCTCTCCTCGTAGGCGGCCAGCGCGGCCTCCGTGTCCCCGGGGTGCGCGGCCAGCGCGAGGCCCAGTTCGGCGCCGTCGAGCAGCGCCAGGTTGGCTCCCTCGCCGGCGAACGGCGACATCAGATGGGCGGCGTCGCCGAGCAGCGTGACCCCGGGGATCCGCTCCCAGCGGTGGCCGATGGGCAGCGCGTGGATCCGGCGCGGCACCAGCGGGCCGTCCGCGTCCGTGACCAGCGCCCTCAGGTTCTCGTCCCAGCCGTCGAACTCCTTGAGCACGGCCTCCTTGGCCGCCTCGGCGTCCGTGAAGTCGATGCCGTCCAGCCACTCCTCCGGCGCCTCGACGGCGACGTAGACATGCAGGCTGCCGTCGGTCTCGCGGTGCGCGAGGAAGCCCCGGCCGGCGCCGAGCGCGAAGAGCATGCCGCCGCCGACGACCCCGGCGCTCACCGGATGGCGGACATCGGCCTCCAGCAGGTTCACCTCGACGAACGACACGCCGGTGTAGGCAGGTTGGGCGGGCGAGAGCAGCGGGCGGATCCGCGACCAGGCGCCGTCCGCGCCGACCAGCAGACCGGTCGTGAAGGCGCTGCCGTCCGCGAGCATCACCTCGTGCCGCCCGCCGCCGAGCGGGCGCGCCTGCGTCACCTTCGCGCCCCAGCGGACGGTGCCTTCAGGCAGGGAGTCGAGCAGCAGGTCGCGCAGCTCGCCCCGGTCGATCTCGGGGCGCCCGCCGGTGCCGTCGTCCGTCATCTCCAGGCGCACGGACCCGAACTGGTCGAGCACACGCGTCTCCTGACCGCCGGCATGGACCCGGGCGAGGAACTCGTCGTGCAGCCCGGCGGCGCGCAGCGCCTCCTGACCGGAGTCGTCGTGGATGTCGAGCATGCCGCCCTGCGTGCGCGCGGCCGGGGAGTCCTCCAGATCGAACACGGCCGCCGGTATGCCGTGTACATGCAGCACCCGGGCGAGCGCGAGCCCGCCGAGCCCGGCGCCGACGACGGCGACGGGGTGGTGGGGGAGCGTGGAAGGGCTGGTGGCAGGGTTGGTAGAGGGGTTGGTCATGGTCGCCTCCTGGCGGGTCGATCGGGTACGGCGGTGCGTTCGATGCCGTTGATCAGGGTCTGGAAGGCCCACGAAACGCGGGCCTCGGGCGTGCCGGACAGCAGGTCCTCGGCGGTGGCGGCGATGTGCGGATGGGTGCGCTCGGGCGCCTCGCGCAAGGCGCTCGCGACTGCCTGCCACCCCTCTGGAGACTCCTCCCCGGCGTGCTCGGCGGCGGTCGCGGTCGCGTGCTGCAGCAGCAGGTCCACGCCCCAGGCCGCCCGCTCGCGCGGCACCCCGCCCTCGTCGAGCAGCGCGAGCAGCGTCTCGATCAGGTTCAGGTAGTGCGGGCCGCTCGGCCGTGCGGTCAGCGCCGAGCGGGCGAGGCTCGGATGCTCCAGCAGCATCGCCGTGTAGGCGGTGAGCACCTGTTCGAGCCGCTCCCGCCAGGTGCCTTCGGCGGGCGCGGGCCCGACCGTGCCGAGCAGCTCATCCAGCACGGCCGCGTGCAGCTCGTCGGTGTTGCGGACGTAGACGTACAGCGAGGCGGGACCGGTGTCGAGTTCCTGCGCCAGCCGCCGCATGGTCACCTTCCGCAGCCCCTCGGCACGCAGGATCGCCACCGCGGCGGCGACGATGCCCTCCCGGGTGAGAGCGGGCTTGGCGGGGCGTTCACGGCGGGAACGGGGGGAGCGAGGAGAGGCTGTCATGCGTTAACCGTAACGAACATGTTCGGCGCGAACAAGTTCGTAGCGAACGTGTTCGTCACAGTGCGCTCGTCATCACACCTCAGCCTGCTCACGAGATCGCGCACCGCTCACGAGATTGCGTGCTTTCGTCCAGCGCTGAACCATGTCGCCCCGCCCGCATCCGGCCCCGGCCCCTCTGCCAAGATGCGGTCTGTCATGGTGCAGATACCGAACACGCCCACGAGTGCCGATGTGGCCCGCCTGGCCGGCGTCTCCCGCGCGACCGTCTCCTACGTCCTCAACAACACCAGGTCCGTACGGATCAGCGAACCGACGCGCCGCCGCGTCCACGAGGCCGCGCGCGAACTCGGGTACGTGCCCCACGCGGCCGCCCGCAGCCTGCGCGCCGGACACAGCCGTATGGTCCTGATGCCCGCCCCGACGTTCCCGGTGGGCCCTCTTTACAGCCGATTCCTCGACGAACTCCAGTCGGCCCTCGGCCGCCTCGACTACACGGTCGTGCAGCACGGCACCGTCGGCCTCCAGGGTGACGAAGCGGCCCGCGCCTGGGCGGAGTTGAGACCGGTGGCCGTCCTGGTGCCCGGGGTGGGACTCGGCCCGCGGGGCGTCGCGGTCCTCAAGCGGGCCGGTGCCCGGGCCGTGGTGACCCTCGGCCCCGACAGGGTCGACGGGGCGCACGCCCTGCTGGCGGACCATGACATCGTCGGCCAGTGCGCGGGCGCCCACCTGTACGCGCGCGGCCGGCGCCGGGTCGGCGTGGTCGTGCCCGAGGAGCCCGGACTCGAGGTGTTCTCCGCGCCCCGGCTCGCGGGCGTGCGTCAGGCCCTGCGCGGCACGGCCGCGACGGTGACCGAACTGCCGCTCGCCTACACGGAGGAGTCCGCGGCCGAACTCGCCGCCCGTTGGCGGGAGTCGGGCCTCGACGCGGTGTTCGCCTACAACGACGAGTACGCCATGCTGCTGATGCGCGCCCTGCAGGACGAGGGCCTGCGCGTCCCCGAGGACGTGGCCGTCGTGGGCGCCGACGACCTGATGCTCGGCCGGCTGCTGCGCCCCCGCCTCAGCACCGTCCGCATCGAACTGCCCTCCGGACGCGACCTCGCGGAACTGGTCGACCGCGCGGTGCACGAGCCCGGCGGCGAGCCCGAGGTCCGCGAGGTGCTGGGCGCGTCGCTCGTCCACCGCGCGTCCAGCTGACCCGGCGGCCGGTGCGGCCGGCCCGGGGACCGGTGCGTACGACTGCCGCCCGCGGCGCGCACCACGCCGCGGGCGGCACCCGCGAACAGCTGTCCCCCCGACCGCGGATTACTCGGCCTGCCCCTGCCCCTGCTCAGCGGCGATGCTCTTGCGGACCTCGTCCATGTCCAGCTTCCGCGCCTGCCCGATGACGTCCGCGAGGGCGGCCTCCGGCAGCGCGCCCGGCTGGGCGAAGATCGCGACCTGGTCCCGGACGATCATCAGCGTCGGGATCGACTGGATGCCGAACGCCTGCGCCAGCTCCGGCTGGGCCTCCGTGTCCACCTTGCCGAATACCAGGTCCGGGTTGTCGCCCGCGGCCTTCTCGTACACCGGGGCGAACTGACGGCACGGCCCGCACCAGGACGCCCAGAAGTCGATGAGAACGAACTCGTTCTCCGTCACCATCTGGTCGAAGTTCTCCTTGGTCAGCTCCACAGTGCTGCTCATGGCGTGATTCCCTCTTCCTGGGGTGGGGGTTGTGCCACCGGCGCAAACACGACCACCCTGCCCGCTATTCCGGCGCGGTACGCCGTCCCGCGCCACACCCCGTTCCCGTGCCACGCGTCATCCCTGTTCTCCGTGTGCAAGGTCGTGGCCCGGGCGCGTACCCGTGTGGCCCCGGCGCCCGCCACGCACCAGACTGACCCCATGACGGAAACGGAATCCATCGCGTACGACGTCGTGGTGCTCGGGGCCGGGCCCGTGGGGGAGAACGTGGCCGACCGCACCCGCGCGGCAGGGCTCACCACCGCTGTCGTGGAGAGCGAACTCGTCGGCGGCGAGTGCTCGTACTGGGCCTGCATGCCCAGCAAGGCGCTGCTGCGGCCGGTCATCGCCCAGGCGGACGCCCGCCGCCTGCCCGGCCTGGCCCAGGACGTCCAGGGCCCCCTCGACACGCCCGCCGTCCTCGCCCGCCGGGACGACTACACCTCCCACTGGAAGGACGACGGCCAGGTGGCCTGGCTGGACGGCGTCGGCGCCGACCTGTACCGCGGCCAGGGGCGCCTCGCCGGCCCCCGCACGGTCACCGTGACCGGCCCCGACGGCACGGTCACCACCCTCACCGCCCGGCACGCCGTCGCCGTGTGCACGGGCACCCGCGCCCGGCTGCCCGACCTGCCAGGGCTCGCCGAGGTCGAGCCCTGGACCAGCCGCGAGGCCACCAGCGCCAAGGCGGCCCCCGGCCGGCTCATCGTGGTCGGCGGCGGTGTCGTCGCCACCGAGATGGCCAACGCCTGGCAGGCCCTCGGCTCGCAGGTCACCCTGCTGGTCCGGGGCAAGGGCCTGCTCAACCGGATGGAGCCCTTCGCCGGCGAACTGGTCGCCGAGGCCCTCACCGAGGCGGGCGCCGACGTCCGCACCGGCACCACCGTCGAGTCGGTCACCCGCCGCAACGGCACGGTCGTGGCCGTCACCGGCACCGGCGAGCGCATCGAGGCCGACGAGATCCTCTTCGCCACCGGCCGCGTCCCGCACACCGAGGACATCGGTCTGGACACCGTCGGCCTGGAACCCGGCTCCTGGCTGGAGGTCGACGACACCCTCCGCGTCGACGGCACCGACTGGCTGTACGCGGTCGGCGACGTCAACCACCGCGCCCTCCTCACCCACCAGGGCAAGTACCAGGCCCGCATCGCGGGCGCCGCCATCGCCGCCCGGGCCGCGGGCGGCCCCCTCCTGGACGAGCCCTGGGGCGCCCATGTGGCCACCGCCGACCACTACGCCGTACCCCAGGTCGTCTTCACCGACCCCGAGGCCGCCGCCGTGGGACTCTCCCTCGCCGAGGCGGAGCAGGCCGGCCACCGCGTCCGCGCCGTCGACGTCGCCTTCAGCTCGGTCGCGGGCGCGGGCCTGTACGGCGACGGCTACAAGGGGCGCGCCCGCATGGTCGTCGACCTGGACGAGGAGATCCTGCGCGGCGTCACCTTCGTCGGACCCGGCGTCGGCGAGCTGATCCACTCCGCCACCGTCGCCGTCGCCGGCCGGGTCCCGGTCGACCGCCTGTGGCACGCGGTCGCCTCCTATCCGACGCTCAGCGAGGTGTGGCTGCGACTGCTGGAGGCGTACCGGGACAACTGACCTGCCCGGCAGGGCGGTTCACGGCTTCGGCAGGTCGAAGCCGAGTGCCTCGGCCGCGGCACGAGGGGTCGGCTGCGCCCAGCGCGCAGCCACCGCCTCGTTCGTGGACAGGGACCGGATCTCGGCGCGGTCGAGGTACAGCACACCGTCGAGGTGGTCCGTCTCGTGCTGCACGATGCGGGCGGGCCAGCCGGTGAACACCTCGTCCAGAGGGGTGCCGCGCTCGTCCTCGCCGCGCAGCCGCACCTCCGCGTGCCGGGCGACGACGGCCTGCCAGCCGGGGACGCTCAGGCAGCCCTCGAAGAAGGCGGCCCGGGCGGTGCCGACGGGTTCGTACGACGGGTTGACCAGGACCCGGAACGGCTGCGGCACCCGGCCCCGGGCCACCGCCACGTCCTCGGGCACCGGCGCCGGGTCCTCGATGACCGCGATCCGCAGCGGCACCCCGACCTGCGGGGCGGCCAGGCCGACACCGGGAGCCGCGTGCATGGTGGCGCGCATGGCCTCGACGAAGCGGGCCAGCAGGGCCGGGGCGAGCTGGCCGTCGTACGGCTCGGCGCCCTGCCGGAGCACCGGCTGTCCGGCGGCGACGATGGGCAAGGGACCACCGGCGGCGAGGAGTTCCTCGACCCGCTCGGCGACGGACGCGCGATCACTGGGAGGTGCCATCGCGTCAGGATGCCATGCCCGCCCGCCGCTCCGCCTGGCCGGGCACACGCGGCGCTCGTGCCGTTCCCCCGGCCGGACCGGGACGCACGAAGGGCCCGGTCCCGCACCGGAACCGGGCCCCGCGCACCCGCTCACACCCGCGGGAAGTCACCCGCTCACTCCCGCGGGAAGTCACCCGCGAGGGCCGAGGCGATCCGCAGGTGCCGCTCCGCCTCGTCGTGCCGCGCCTGCCGTTCGAGCGTGCGGCCCAGCATCAGCCGGGCGTAGTGCTCGACCGGGTCGCGCTCCACGATGGTCCGCAACTCGGCCTCGGCGCGGCTCAGTTGGGCCGAGTGGTAGTAGGCGCGGGCCAGCAGCAGCCGGGGTCCGGTCTGCTCCGGCACCTCCTCGACCAGCCGGGCCAGCACCCGCGCCGCGCCCGCGTAGTCCTTGGCGTCGAAGAACTGCTGCGCGCGCTCCCAGCGCTCCGCGGCGGTTCCGTGGTCGTAGTACGTGGTCTCCACTCGTGACCTCCTTCGCCGCGTGGAACCCGCCGGGGTCGTTGAATATTCCACCACTGATTCGGCTACGCGTCCGGGCCGGCCGCGCCCGTCGGGTCCAGCGGTGCGTCCAGGAGTGCCGAGAGATCGCGGACCAGCTCCTCGGTCCGCTCGCTGTCGAGCCCGCCGAGGGGTTCCAGCAGCTGCCCCAGCAGCCCCTGGACGACCCCGATCGCCCGCCGGGTGACCGTACGCCCCTCCTCGGTGAGCGAGAGCTGCACGGCGCGCGGGTCGCGCGGATCCCTGGCCCGCTCCAGGAGCCCCGCCGACTCCAGCGCGCGGGCCAGCTTCGAGACGTACAGGGGTTCCAGCCCGGTGTGGTCGGCCAGTCGTCGCTGGCTGGGCCGCTCGCCGGAGCGCTGCATGCCGTACAGCGACGCCACCAGCGCGTACTGGGCATGCGTGAGCCCCAGCGGCGCCACCGCCCGGTCCACGGCGACCCGCCACTTCATCGACAGCCGCCACACCAGGAAACCCGGAGTGGCCCCTTCGGATGCCTTGCTCATGACGAATACCGTACATGGCTACTATCCGCCGGACATCTCCGGGCTCGTCCCGTCACAATCCGCGCGGCCGCCTCGTCGTACTGCTGAACCGCACCACGACCAGAGCAGGAGACACATCCATGACCAGGATCGGCATCATCGTCGGCAGCACGCGTCCCGGCCGTAAGGGCGAGCAAGTGGCCGCATGGGTCCAGGAGCTGGCCACGCGGCACGCCGGTGACGAGGCCTTGTTCGACGTGCTCGACCTGAAGGAGTTCGAACTGCCGCTGCTGGACGAGCCGGTTCCCGCCCTCGTTGCCCCCGGCGGCCGTCCGCACACGGTCCGGTGGGCGGAGCGGGTCGGCTCCTGCGACGCGTTCGTCTTCGTCACCCCGGAGTACAACTCCGGCGCCCCCGCGTCCCTGCGGAACGCCGTCGACTACCTCTACGAGGAGTGGACGCGCAAGGCGGTCGCGTACGTCGGCTACGGCGTCCACGGCGCCGTGATGGCCGTGCAGGAGCTTCGCGCCCAGGCGGGGAAGCTGCAGATGGCGGACATCGGACCGCAGGTCGCGCTGACGCTGCGCGAGGACTTCGTGGACTTCACCGAGTTCAAGCCGCAGGAGTCGCGCACCCAGGAGGTGCAACGGCTCGTCGACGAGCTGCTCGCCTGGAACACCGCGCTCGCGACCCTGCGCGCCGCGTCCCGCACCGCCGCCTGAGCGACCGCCTGAACGACCGCCGCGCGCCGGCCGGGAGCGGAAGCGGAACCCGGTCGGCGCGCCGTGAGAACGCCCCATGTGATCCTTGTCGCTGTCCCGCGGTGTGTTTGGCGAGTGCCTGATGGGCAGTCACTGCGGGATACGGAAGGATGGTGTCTGTTCTGTGGGGGAAGCCGTGAGAGTGTGCGTCATCGGTGCGGGCCTGTCGGGGCTGGCGGCGGCACGCGCCCTCAAGACCCAGGGTGTCGACTTCGTCTGTCTGGACGCGTCGGCCGGCGTCGGCGGGATCTGGCGCAGGCCGGGGGCGGGCGAGCGGGGACCCGGGTATCTCTCGTTGCACCTGAACTCCACCAAGCAGCTCACCGGTTACGCCGACCGTCCGATGCCGGACTCCTACCCCGTCTACCCCGGCCACCGCGAGATGGCCGCCTATCTGCGGTCGTACGCGGAGTGGGCCGGCGTGCTGGACCACATCGAGCTGGAGACGACGGTCGAGTCCGTGCGGCGGGCGGCCGACGGCTCTTGGACGGTGGAGAGCCGGGGCGCCGACGGCACCCGCACCACCCGCTCCTTCGCCCATGTGGTCGTCGCCTCGGGCCACAACACCGAGCCCTTCGTGCCCGCTCCGCCGCCGGGGTCCGACACCTTCGCGGGAACGATTCTGCATGCGTACGACTACCGCGACGGCAGCGACTTCGCCGGCCGGCGCGTGGTGGTCGTGGGCCTCGGCGCCTCGGCGGTGGACATCGCCGCCGACCTGTCCCGGCACGCCGAGCGGACCCTGCTGTCGGTGCGCCGGGGCCTGCACATCCTGCCCAAGCAGCTCTTCGGCACGCCCCTGGACGAGGTCGCCGAGGCCCCGTGGTGGAACGAGATGACCCTGTCGGAGCAGCGCCGCGTCATCGAACAGGCGCTGCTCACCGCCCGGGGCAAGCTGTCGGACTACGGGCTGCCCGAGCCCGACCACCCGCTCTTCGCCTCGGCCGTGACCCTCTCGGACGAGATCCTCAGCCGGATCCGGCACGGCGGGGTCGTCCCCAGGCCCGGGATCGAGTCCCTCGACGGCGACCGGGTGGTCTTCACCGACGGCACCTCCGAGCCGGCCGACGCGATCGTGTACTGCACGGGCTACCGCATGGCCTTCCCCTTCCTGCCCGACGGCTGCCCGATCGGCCCGCAGGGCACGGTCGAGCTGTACCAGCGGGTCTTCGCGCCGGACCAGCCGGGTCTCTCCTTCATCGGGCTCGTCCGGCCGCACGGTTCGATCACCCGGATCGTGGAGGCCCAGGCGCGCTGGGTGGCCCGGGTGGCCGCGGGCGAGGCGGCCCTGCCGGAGCCGGACGTCATGCGCAAGGAGATCGGCGACTACCTCGGCGGCATCGCGGGCCAGTACGGGGACCGGGAGGGCGCGTCGATCCAGGTCAATGTGGGGCCGTATCTGAAGGAGCTGCGCGAGATGTGAGACGGCCGGCACGGACCGGCCGGTGCGGGGTTCGGTGCGCGGTTCTCCACCGCGCGTCCGGGCCCCGTTCGTCGTACGACGGATGTGCCGCGTGGTGCCGAGGGGAGCGGTCCGGCGACGGCGGCGTACGGCTCCCCCCTGAGCGGTGCTCGACGGCGGGCGGGCCCTAGTGAACGGGCACGGGCTCCGCGAGCGGGAGGCGCGCGGGCGGGCGCACTCGGTACGCCTCCGAGGAGACGTACACGCTCACCCGGGGCGGATGGCCCCCTTGGTGGGCGACGGACAGGTAGGCGATGAGCCCCACGCCGTCCTCGAGCCGCCGTGCGGTGACGGCGGACAGCGCCTGACGCAGCGGGGCCGCGTCGATGCCGTGGCGGTCGAGCAGGGCCGTGGCGCGGGCCAGGGCCTCGCCGTCGTGCCGGGCGTAGTCGCGCACCGGGACGTAGAGGGTGAAGCCGCTGGGCAGGCCGCTGGCCGTCTCGGTGAAGGAATGGCAGGACTGGACCGGCCGCCGGGTGAGGCGCTCGTCCTGTCCCTCGTCCGCGCCGAGGCCGGGTTCGAGTCCGGCCGCGATGCGGAAGAACTCCTCGGTCCGCGCGGCCGGGGGGCCGCCGTCCGTCCGGCACAGCCGGCCGGCCTCGGCGGCCGAGAGGTCGTGGTGGGCGAGGTAGACCTTCGCCCGGGGCTCGTCCCAGTCGCCGAGGTCCAGGGCGAAGAACAGCGGGCGGTGGGCATCGGGCAGGTCCGCGAACGCCTTCCGGTGACCGAGCCGGTGCAGTGCCTCGCGCACGGTGTCGGCGGCACGGTCCGGACCGGACGCCGCCGGGTTCAGATACACCTTGACCTGCGGCACCCCGCCCGGTCTCAGCTCCAGCGCGCACCACAGGGCCAGCGGGCCGTGCGGAGCGACCGGGAGGAACAGGTCCTCCAGCTCGTCGAGCCGGTCGGTGGAGAAGTCCCAGCGCCGCGCCATCGCGCGCAGGAACCGCAGTCCCGTACGGCCGTTGCGGGCCAGGCCGGCCGTGCCGCACCCCGGTTCCAGCAGCACCCGCAGGGTGGGGGCGGCGTTCGGCACGAAGGACAGCGAGAACTCCACCGGCGTGTGGTCGTCGGAGAGGAAGGTGCGGTTGGGGGGCGGGAGGTCCAGCGGACGTGCGGCGACGGTCCCCAGCGACTCCAGCAGGGTACGCGCGTAGACCGTGGCGTCGTCGTCGCCCAGACCCACGGTCTCGCACAGCCGCAGCAACTGCCGCGCCGTATGCCCGCCGAGGGTGTCGGCGTCCGGGAGGGCCGTCACGTCGTCGCGGAGGGCGGTCATCGGGTCTCACGCCCCCGGCCGGCGGGAACAAGAAGATACCCGCCGGTCAGGGCGGGTATCCGAGCGTGCACGACGACAGGGCGTCGTATCGGAACGGTGTCGGTGGATATGAAGTCCACGAAACCTCCTTCGACTCATGAGCAACTCGATGGGACGCGTTGCTCACTACCCCCACAGTTGAATCGTCATGCAATGGTGAGGAGTTGACGGGTGTTGTGTGAATCACCCCTTCAGCCAGTTGAGGAACTGGCTCCACTTGCCCCCGCGTTCGGCCTTGCCGGCTGCCGCGGCCGCCGCCGGCTGCTGCTGCGCGGCCGGCTGGACGGCCGGCTGGGGCCTCGGCCGGCCCGCCGCCCGCGTCGGCGTGAACCGGGCGGGCAGGGTGACCAGACCCCGGTTGAAGGGGCCCGGACGCCACGTCAGGCTGTCGGCGGGGACGGCGAGTTCGACGTCGGGCAGCTGGTTGAGCAGGTTCTCCACGGCGGTGACGGTGACCTGCCGGGTGGGGTCCTTGGCGGGGCAGGCGTGCGGGCCCGCGCTCCACGCCAGATGGGCCCGGTTGCTGCCCGCCTGGCGGGCAGCCGTCAGGGCGGGGCCGGTGTTGGCGGCGGCGAAGCTGACCAGCACCAGGTCACCGGCCCGGAGCTGCTGCCCGGCGAACTCCATGTCGGCCACCGGGTAGTGGGCTCCCAGGTTCGACATGGGCGGGTTCTCCCACAGCGTGTCGTCGAGCGCCTCGTCGATCAGTCCGCCCTGGTGGGCGTACGCGTCGTGGGTGAGCAGCCGGTGCAGGGTGTTGCCGATGAGGTTGCGCAGCGGCTCGTTGCCCGCCACCAGCAGCAGGGCCAGCTGATGAAGCATCTCCTCGTCGGTCAGCCGGGCCGGATGCTGCATCAGCCAGCTGGTGACGTCCTCGCCGGGCCGGGCGCGCTTGAGCGCGATCAGCTCGCCGACGGCCGCGAACAGCACCTCCATCGCCTTCTCGGCGTTGACGCCGTCGAACATGCCGGTGACGCCGAACACCACCCGGTCGCCGATGCCGGCGGGGCAGCCGAACAGCTCGTTGAAGATGAACAGCGGCAACTGCTTGGCGTAGTCGGCGAGCAGGTCGGCCGAGCCGCGGCCGGCGAACTGCGCGATGAGGTAGTCGGAGATGCGCTCGGTGGACTGGGTGAGCCGGCGGGTGTCCACCTTGGACAGGCTGTCGGTGACCGCCTGACGCAGCCGCAGATGCTCGGCGCCGTCGCTGAACATGCAGTTGTTCCGGTACGCCAGCACGGGAGCGACCGGGCTGTCGGCGGGGATCTTGCCCTCGTTGAGGTCCCGCCAGCGGCGCGCGTCCTTGCGGAACGAGGCGGAGTCCTGCAGGAGTTGCAGCGCCGCCGCGTAGTCGGTGACGAGGGTTGCCTCCACACCGGGAGCGAGCTCGACGGGAGCGGCGGGGCCGTAGTGGCGCAGATAGGAGTAGTACGCCTGCGGATCGGCCGCGAACTCGGGGCCGTACAGGGGGACTCGGGCCCCGGAGTTGTGGGCCGGGCACCCGGGCGGGGGCACGGGGGTGGATTCAGCGTCCATGGTTGCTCCTAGCGGGCGCGTTCCTGCAGATGGCGGACGAGGGTGATGAGCGCTTCGGCCGACGACTTCTCGTCTCGCGCGTCGCAGGTGACGACGGGGGTGTCGTCGAGGAGGTCCAGTGCATCGCGCAGTGCGGCCTCGTCACGCAGGGGGGAGCCGTCGAAGTGGTTGACGGCGATGGCGTAGTCGAGTCCGTACTGCTCGATCAGGTCGATCACCGCGAACGAGTCGGCGAGCCGCTCGGGATCCACGAGCACGAGCGCGCCGAGCGCGCCGCGCGCCATGTCCTCCCACATCTGCACGAAGCGCTGCTGGCCGGGCGTGCCGAACAGGTACAGCACGACGCGCTCGCTGATGGTGAGACGGCCGAAGTCCATGGCGACCGTGGTGGTGGTCTTGCCGTGGACCCCCTTGAGGTCGTCGATCGCCTCGGCGGCCCGCGTCATCGTCTCCTCGGTGGACAGCGGCTCGATCTCCGAGATCGCCCCGATGAACGTGGTCTTGCCGACCGCGAAGTGGCCCACGACGAGGATCTTCACGGCGGTCTGGGTCGCGCCGCCGCGGACGTACGCCGCCTCATCCAAACTTGGCCCTGAGACCATTCAGCACCTCCTCCAGGATCTCCCTGTCGGCGAGAGGCGCCCGCTGCACCGGCGGGCGGGTGATGAGGTAACCGCCCTCGGTGAGGGCGGCGAGGAGGATCTTCACCACGCCGAGCGGCAGCTGGGTGTGACCCGCGATCTCGGCGACCGAGAGGTAGCCGGCGGAGCACAGGTCCAGCAGGTTCTGTTCCTCCGGTGACAGACGGGTCGGCCGCTGCTCGGAGTCGGCCGCCGCCGTGACCAGGGTGATGAGTGACAGCTGCTCCTCGTCGGGCAGCCCCCGCCCCTTGGTGATGACGTACGGTCGCACTAATTCCGGCGTTTGCGGCTCGAGTTCGCCGAACCCGCTCATGACCGCGCGCCGAGGTTCTCGCGCGGCGGCGTCGTAAGCGCCTTGCCGAGCTGACCGACGAGCTGCTGCATCCGGAAGGTGATGTCCGCCATGTCGACGTCCGGGGACGCGGAGACACCCAGGTAGGCGCCCTCGCCCGCGGAGATCAGGAAGACCCAGCCGCCGTCGAACTCGACCAGCGTCTGCCGCCACTGCTGGTTCGCGCCCTCGCAGAAGAACCCGAGCGAGCGGCTGAGCGACTGCACCCCGCTCATCGCGGCCGCCACCCGGTCCGCGTTGTCCTTGTCGAAGTCCTTGGTCCGGGCCATCAGCAGGCCGTCCGCGGAGATCAGGACCGCGTGCAGAGCCCCGGGAATCTCCAGAGCGCTGTCAAGCATCCATGACAGATCGTCGTTCACGAGACATCATGCCCTTCACTGCTCGCACCAGGTGTGCTGCTCGTCGTGTCCGCGTGCGTGGCCCGGCCCGACTGCGTGCCCCGCTGGAAGGCGCCCATGATCGCCGCCGACTCCGCGCCCGAGCGGGCGGGGGCGGGGCCGGCCGCGGTGCCGCCCGGGACGATCGTCATGGGCCGCTTGCGGCGCCGCTTGGGCAGGCCGTCGGCCGTCGTGGTGCCGACCGCCACCGGCTCGGGACCGCCGGAGGCGGCGGCCGGTTCGGGTGCGACGGTGGAGACGACCGGCGCGGGCTCCTTCTGCTCCGGGGCACTGGTCAGCAGATCGTGCGGCAGCAGCAGGACCGAGCGGACGCCGCCGTAGGGGGAGGTGGAGTCGACGGACACCTCGAAGCCGAAACGCTCGGCGAGCACACCGATCACGGCGAAGCCGAACTGCGGCGGATTGCCGAGTCCGGAAACACCGGAGACACGTTCCGACGACAGCAGTTTCTCCGCCCGGGCCCGCTCTTCGTCGTTCATGCCGACACCGGCGTCGTCGACGACGATGCAAATACCCTTCGGCACGGTACGGATATTGATTTCCACGACCGTGTCGGGGCTGGAATAGCTGGTGGCATTGTCGAGAAGTTCGGCGAGGGCCAGCGCCACCGGTTCGACGGCACGGCTGGTGATGCCGAAGTCGACCTGGGAGAGAATCTCCACCCGCCGGTAATGGCGGATCCTGCCCTGCGCGCTGCGGACCACGTCGTACACCGACGCCACCTCGCGCTGCCGGCCGAGCCAGCCGTCGCACAGCACGGCGATGGACTGGGCGCGGCGGCCGAACTGGGAGTTGGTGTGGTCGATCTCCAGGAGGTCCTGGAGGATCACCGACTCGCCGTACTTGTTCTGCAGCCGGGAGACGATGAGCTGCTGTTCCGCGGCGAGACCCTGCAGGGTCCGCATCGCCGACTTCAGTACGGTCTTCGTCGCCTCCTCGGCGCGCTCGTGAGCGACCTCGACGGACCGCGCGTACTCGTTCTCGAGCCGGGAGTTGTGATCCCTCAGGCCCGTGATCTCCTGCCTGAGCGCCCGGGTCGCCCTGCGCTGCCGAACGATCAGGGCAACAGCGGCAATCGTGATGACCAGGAGAACCCAGGACACCGGGTCGGGTATGTAATGCGTCATAAGACTCTCTTCAGGCGACTGACGGCCAGTTGCTGAATTCCCCTCGACGCGGGTGGACCGCCGGACCGCCCGCACCGGGGTCTCCGCCCGGGCCGTCCCCGTAGTCGGGGATGCCGTCCTGCTCGCGTCCGCCCGCTCTACAAACGAGCGTGATCGTATCACCGCGAGAGAGACTCCCAGACCGACAAAATCGGCTCGCCGATGAACAATTGACGGTCAATCAGTTACCACCACGCCCGACAAGACAACCGATAAACGGGCTTCCGCCCTCATTCGGAGTCAATACGGACGTACGACATGTTTTCCGGAAGACGGCGCGGGTACGCGGCGAGCGAGGTGCTGAACGATGGCCCGCATACTCGCCGAGGACGACGCCGTGGTCGTACACCTGGCCTGGTGGGAGAAGGTGACCGCCCACCACGGCGACCTGCGCCTGCCCTGGGCCGCGGTCCGCCGGGTCACCGTCGAGCCCGACTGGTGGCGCACCCTGCGCGGAGTCCGCCAGAGCGGCTGCTCCATCCCCGGCACCCTGTCCCTCGGTACACGCTGCCACCAAGCCGGGAAGGACTTCACCGCCGTGCGGCCCGGCACACCCGTCGTATGCGTCGAACTCCGGCCGCCCGCCCCCTTCCTGCTCCTCGCCGTGTCCGAGCAGGACGAACAGGAGGCCGAGGCCGTCGTGGACAGGCTCGGCCGGGCGGCGCCGAACATCGACACCTCCACGCCCTGCCGGCAGCCGCTCCCCGTGGCGGGGGAAGAAGTGGAGGAAGGGGAGGAAGGGGACTGAGCGAGCGGGCCGAGCGGTGTGCTCGCGTCGAGGTCACCGGGCCGGGGGCGGCCCGGTGACCTCGACGAGGGCCGGACGCAGCAGCTGGTCACCGACCCGGTAGCCGGGGCGGAGGATCTCGGTGCAGATCAGCCGGTCGGCCTCGGGGGAGACGTGATGGGCCTCGGCGTCGTGGCACGTGGGGTCGAAGGGATCACCGGCCTCCCCGAAGGTCCTGAGCCCCAGAGATCCCGCCTGGGTCCACAGGGTGTCGGCGATGTCCTTCAGACCCGGGGTCATGGGCTCGTGGGCACACGCGCGGTCGACGGCGTCCAGGACAGGCACGAGGGCGCGCAGGACGTTGGCCACCGCGATCTCGCGCACGGCCAGGCGGTCCCGGTGCACCCGCTTGCGGTAGTTGTCGTACTCGGCCTTCACCCGCTGCAGGTCGGCCGTGCGCTCCTCCGCCAGACGCCGCAGCCGCGTGACGTCCGTGGTCTCCAGCCGGCCGTTCTCCATCGTCAGCCCGCCTCCCCCTTGCCCTGGTCCTTGTTCTGGTTCTTCTCGTCCTCCTCGTCGACGATCTCGGCGTCCACCACGTCCTCGTCCGAGCCGGGCCCGCCGGCCGAGGCGTCCGAGGCCGCACCCGCCGTGGCACCGCTCTCCGCGCGCGCCCTCTCGTACAGCCCGGTCCCGATCTTCTGGGCCGCCTGCGCCGCCCGGTCCAGGGCCTGCCGGATCGCGGCGGTGTCCTCACCCTTGAGCTTCTCCTTCAGGTCGGCCAGCGCCGTCTCCGTCTCGCGCTTCGCGTCGTCCGGGATCCTGTCGGGGTTGTCCTTGATGAGCTTCTCGGTGGAGTAGACGAGCTGTTCGGCCTGATTCCGCGTCTCCGCCGCCTCCCGGCGCCCGCGGTCCTCCTCGGCGTGCTGCTCGGCCTCACGGACCATCCGGTCGATGTCGTCCCTCGGCAGCGCGGAACCGCCGGTCACCATCATCTTCTGTTCCCTGCCGGTGCCGAGGTCCTTCGCGGAGACGTGCATGATCCCGTTGGCGTCGATGTCGAAGGCCACCTCGATCTGCGGGACGCCCCGCGGGGCCGGCGGCAGACCGGTCAGCTCGAACATGCCGAGCTTCTTGTTGTACGCCGCGATCTCGCGCTCGCCCTGGTAGACCTGGATCTGCACGGACGGCTGGTTGTCCTCGGCCGTCGTGAAGATCTCGGAGCGCTTCGTCGGGATCGTGGTGTTGCGCTCGATGAGCTTGGTCATGATGCCGCCCTTGGTCTCGATGCCGAGGGACAGCGGGGTGACGTCGAGCAGCAGGACGTCCTTGACCTCGCCCTTGAGCACACCGGCCTGCAGGCTGGCGCCCACGGCTACGACCTCGTCCGGGTTGACGCCCTTGTGCGGGTCCTTGCCGGTCAGCTCCCTGACCAGGTCGGTCACCGCGGGCATGCGCGTCGAACCGCCCACCAGAATCACGTGGTTGATGTCGGACAGCTTGATCCCGGCGTCCTTCACCGCGTTGTGGAACGGTGCCTTGCAGCGGTCCAGCAGGTCCGCCGTCAGCTGCTGGAACTGGGCGCGGGTCAGCTTCTCGTCCAGGTGCAGCGGGCCCTCGGCGGAGGCCGTGATGTACGGCAGGTTGATCGTCGTCTCCGACGCGCTGGACAGCTCGATCTTGGCCTTCTCCGCGGCCTCGCGCAGCCGTTGGACCGCCATCCTGTCCTTGGACAGGTCCACCCCGTACCCGTTCTTGAACTGCTTGACCAGGTGGTCGACGACGCGCTGGTCCCAGTCGTCGCCGCCGAGATGCGTGTCGCCGTTGGTCGCCCGCACCTCGATCACACCCTCGCCGATGTCGAGGAGGGACACGTCGAAGGTGCCGCCGCCGAGGTCGAAGACCAGGACCGTCTGGTCGTTCTCCTTGTCCAGTCCGTACGCCAGTGCCGCCGCCGTCGGCTCGTTGATGATGCGCAGGACGTTGAGGCCGGCGATCTCACCGGCCTCCTTGGTCGCCTGGCGCTGGGCGTCGTCGAAGTAGGCCGGGACGGTGACGACGGCATCCGTGACGTCCTCCGCGAGGTACGCCTCCGCGTCCCGCTTCAGCTTCTGCAGCACGCGGGCGGAGATCTCCTGGGCGGTGTACCGCTTGCCGTCGATGTCACCGTGATCCGGGAAGCGCCAGGCGTGATCGCCCATGTGCCGCTTGACCGAGCGGGCGGTGCGGTCGACGTTCGTCACGGTCTGCCGCTTGGCGACCTCCCCGACGAGGACCTCGCCGTTCTTGGCGAACGCCACGACCGACGGCGTGGTCCTGGCGCCCTCCGTGTTGGTGATCACGGTGGGCTCTCCGCCTTCGAGGATCGACACCACCGAGTTCGTCGTACCGAGATCGATGCCTACCGGACGCGCCATGAGGGCTCTCCCTCCTCGTCGTCGCTGTACTCGTCAGGGGCGCCTGCGCCGGTGCACGGGCCTCGACGGCGGCCCGGCCCGGGCGTCCTCAGTCTCCGCTGATCTCGATGTGGCGGGGCTTGGTCATCTCCGTCTTCGGGATCTTGACGGTCAGCACTCCGTCGCGGAGAGTGGCGTCGACCCCTTCCGTGTTGATCTCACCGGGCAGCAGCGTCCGGTACTCGAAGCGTCCCGTCCGCCTCATGGAGCGGCGCAGCATGCCGGTCCGCTCCTTCTCCTTGATCTCGCCGCTGATCATGAGGTCCCGGTCGCTCAGCTCGATGTCGATGTCCTCGCGCGCGACGCCCGGAACATCGACCTCGATCATGTAGGCGTCGTCGGTCTCGGAGAAGTCGGCCAACGGCGCCCAGGCGGCGGCGCCGGTGGCGGCGGGCGTCGCGCCGAACGTGGATTCCAGCAGCGATCCCATGCGGCTGAACAGGTCGTCGAACTCGGCCATCGGGTCCCTCATCCACCCGGGGAACGGCCGCTCGGCGAGCCTGCCAGAGGTGCGTCGTACAGGCATGTTCATGACTGTCCCGCCTCCCTGAGTCTCTTCTTTTTGGCGAGTACCCGCTCGGGTCCTGCTCACGCTGCTCAGGGGCTGCTCACGATGCTCAGGCCGGGGCCCTGCTCACTCCTCGGGGACGCCCTCGTCCACCCGATGAGTCCTGGCCCATGTGGCACCGCAGGGGCAGTGCGACAGCTCGATCACATCACCGTCGTCGCTCACCCTCAGGCCGTCCCCGATGCGGACGTGAACATGCTCGCTCATGGCGCCTCCTCAAACTGCCGGGATGCTACGCAAAAGGTCGCGAATGCGAACCGGACGCCCACATGCTGGGATTTCCCTGCCCCGCCGCGTCCGAGGCGAGGGCGGCGGTCCACGGAAGCGGGTCACCCGCGCGAGGCGCGGACGACGTGCGTCGGCCTGCCCTGGAGGCGCGGGCCGGGCGGACGTCCGCGTAAATCCTTGAGCGATGGCGTGATCAAAGCGCAGCATCGCCGCCGATGGCGACCGTGACCCCCTCATGTTCCCGTCTCCCTCCGTGTCCGTACGTAAGCGCAGCGCGATCGACGTGACGCGAAGTCCTCTTGAGCCGGCCGGGAGGCGGCAAAAGACTGCTGCGGTGACGAGGCCGCGCCGACCCCCGGGACCCGCGGCACAGCAGTCACCATCACAAGGTCGCGATCGCAATGTGAGGAGAACGTCGATGCCCGACGCCGGCCGTCGAGACGCCGCACACTCGATCACCCTGACCGACGGCACCGCCACCCGGACCCGGGAGGCGGTCCCCGTCGACCTGGTACCGGTCCAGGAACTGCACCGCCGATGCTCGCCGGGCAGCCGGGCCCTGCGGTACAACGCGGGGAGGTCCGGGCTCTCACCTGCCGAATGGCGCCGGCTGTCCAGTCCGGAGCGCGGCACCACGCTGGTGACCACTCCAGCCGGGCGCACGGACCACATCATCGCCATGACCAACGTCATGCGCACCGATCAGCAGGGCGTGGGGGAGCTCGCGATCCTGGTCGAGGACGCGTGGCAGGCCAGGGGGCTCGGCACCGCGCTGGCCGCGCACGCGGCGATCGTCGCCCGCCGCGAGGGCCACCACACACTGGCCGCCGCGGTGTCGGCGAGCAACACACCGATGCTCCATGTCCTGGAGAAACTGGACGCGACACCGGCCCACTCCACCGGGTCCGTGCTCGACCTCCGCATCCTGCTCCAGGACCCGGCCGCACCCTGAACGGCGTGCTCACCGCGAGCCGTGGCCGACACCGTGCTCGGTGAGCAGGAGGGCGATGTCGTCGGCACGGTAGGGGGAGCGGCGGGCCTCGTGCAGGATCCGGTCGGCGAGTTCGTCCAGCGAGTCCGCACGCGCGTGGGCCAGTGATGCTCGCAGGCGGTCGATCCCCACGTCGATGTCGGTGCCGGGTTCCTCCACCAGCCCGTCCGTGTAGAGGGCGAGAACGGATCCGGGCGGGAGCGCGACACGGGTCTGGGGGTAGGCGCTCGCGTGATCCACGCCCAGCACCGGGCCGACATCCAGGTCGAGGGCCTCGGTCGTGCCGTCGGGGCGGCGGAGCAGAGGAGGCGGGTGCCCGGCGGTCACCGCGTAGGCGTGCCGGCCGTGGGGCTCGAGATGGAGGTAGCAGCAGCTGGCCAGCAGGTGGGAGTCGAGGTCGATCAGGGTCCGGTTGACGCCGGCCATCACGTCGCCGGGCGTATGGCCGACGGCTGCGAAGGCCCGTACCGCGCTGCGCAACTGTGCCATGGTGGCCGCGGCGGCGATGCTGTGCCCCTCCACGTCGCCGATGACGAGGCGGGCCCCGCTGTCGGTGAGGATGACGTCGTACCAGTCGCCACCGATGTCCATACCGCTGCTGGCGGGCAGATAGCGGGCGACGGCGCGGATACCCGGGACGGTGGGCAGCCGGTGCGGCAGCAGCGCCCGCTGCAGGCCGTGCGCCACGGCGAACTCGGCGTCGTAGAGCCGTGCTCGTTCCAGGGCCTGGGCGATCAGCCCGGCGAGTGCGGTGAGGACGCCGCGGTCCTTCTCGGTGAAGTGATGGATCTCGTCGAAGCCGAGAACGCAGGTGCCGACCGGGCGGCCGGAGGCGATCAGCGGCAGATAGGCCCATGAGCTCACCTGGCCCATGGGGACTCCCGGGTAACCCCGGGTGAGGTCCTGCTGCGACTCGATGAAGAGCGGGGCACCGGACGTCAGGGTCTCGGTTCCCGGCAGGCGGGCGCGCAGCGGAACGCCCTCCAGCCAGTCGAGGAATTCCTCGTGGCGGCCGGTGTGATGGAGCAGGTGCATCGCTTCGCTGTGGACCTCGTAGATCGCCATCTGCTGACCCCCGAAGGCCGGCAGCAACTGGTCGGAGACGACTTCGCACACCTGGCGGGTGGTGACTGCCTCGGTCAGGGCGCTGCTCAGCTGCAGGACGTGGTACATGGCACCCAAACGGGCCGGTGCGGCGGCGGGTACCGCGGTGACCGGCGCGGCGGACACCGCGGCGGCCGACTGGGCACGGGACGCGGGCGCCACACAGGCGGTCACCCCGTCCGCCCGCGGGTGGAGGGAGAAGGCGAGCCACTGGTCGGGCGGCCGGTTCGCCAGGAAGGACGACGGCGTCTGGGAGATCATCGCGGACCGGTGCCGGTATTCGACGCCGGGGTCGGACAGCCATGGCAGGGCGTCCCAGAGGCAGCGGCCCAGTACCTCGTCGGCGGACACGTCCAGCAGGCGCAGGGCACTGCGGTTGGCATACGTGACCCGTCCGTCCGGGGCGAGGGAGAACAGCCCCTCCCGCAGCCGTTCGAGCGCGGCGACGGCCGTGGTGCCGGCCTGGGCGTCCACGACCGCGCCGACCACTCGCGCGCCGAGGCGAGGGTCGTCGGCCTCCGGGGCGCGGCCCCACAGCTCGACCGTGCGATAGCCTCCGCCGCCGTCGCCGTGATCCCGTGCGCGCAGCCGGCGCGCGGTGATCCGGCCCTCGCCCGCCGCCTCCCGGGCGCAGGCCCGGAACGCCGCTCGATCACCGGGGTGCAGGCACGAAGCGAGTGTTTCGACGCGTCCGTCGAAGGCATCGGGGTCGAGACCGAGAATCGCGCAGAACGCCTCGTCCACGCTGAGGGTTCCGGAGCCGAGGTCCCAGTCGAACAACCCCACCCGTGCGGCTGCTGCCGAGGGAGCCGGGGTTTCCACGGGAACCGTCCTCGGGTCGCACTCCACGGGCTCGCCGGTACGGTCACGGAGCGCGGCCAGTCGGTTGCCCAGCCGGCCGGCGACGCTCCGCAGGTGGCGGCGCTGGGCCTTGGACAGTCCTTCGCCGCCCGGTGACGCCGACCAGACGATCGCCAGCGCCCCGAAGCGCTCCCCTCCTGCGTGCACCGGCACCGAGCAGGAGCCGAAGGCATGCGGCAGAGCCACCGCGAGCTGGGGGAACCTCCGCATCGTCTCATCGGCGTCGGCCAGGTGCACCGTGCGCCCGGACTTGTATGCCACGGCGACCGGGATGGGACTGTTCACCGCGATGAGGCTCCAGCCACCCAGCAGGGAAGGCGGCACTCCGCACGTCGCGGCGAGCACGATCGACCGACGGTCGCGGGAGCGGAGGAAGATGCTCCCCGCGTACGCGCTCGTGCCCTGGACGCCTTCCACGACGGCCTCGGCGAGCACGTCCTCGAGCTCCGCCGTCCGGCCGCCGGTCATCCCGCGCATACATCCAGTGTGCGCAGGTCAGGCCACCGGCGGCCACAACCCGGTCGTCGGCCCCACGACGACGGTCCGGGAGAAGCCGACCGGCTCTCCGGGGGGACACCGGACTGCCCGCACCATGCCGACGCAGTGGCTGACGACCCGACAGGAACGCCGCGCGTGAGCGGCTGGTGAAGAAATCGGCACGGATAATTCTTCGTCGTTTCTTGGTGATTCAACCAGCGTAAAGGGCTGCACGTTCGCATTCGGGTTGCTTCGAATGTGCGCGAATCCTGTGGAGATCGATCGCGATCGAAGTGTCAGGGGCACGTCATGGGGTTGATCTGTCCGCGACAAGTCGACAGGCTCCAGAGCACGCGCAGCGCTGCCGTTCGAACGTCGATCCCCCCACTTCACGAGGAGACCCCTCTTGACGGCGCATCACAAACGCATGGGCAAGGCCAGGACCGTCACCGCGGTCGCGGCCGCCGCTACCGTCGTCGGTACCGCCCTGTACGTGTCCCCCATCGCCCAGGCCGGACAGCCCGCGGAAGGCACGGTCTACGGACTGCATGCCGAAGGAGCCGTGGCCGGCAGCTACATCGTCCTGCTGGACCAGAAGGCGTCCGGCGCCCAGAAGCAGGAGTTGGCCACCGAGTACGGCGGCAAGGTCCGCCGGACCTTCGGCTCGGCGGTCAACGGCTTCTCCGCCGACAGCCTCACCGAGACGGAGGCCAAGCGGCTCGCCGCCGACCCCGCGGTGTCCAAGGTCGTCCAGAACAAGAAGTTCCACATCGACGCCACCCAGGACAACCCGCCGTCCTGGGGCCTGGACCGCATCGACCAGAAGGACACGGCCGGCGACGGCAAGTACACCTACCCGGACAAGGCCGGCGAGGGCGTGACCGCGTACGTCATCGACACCGGCGTCCGCATCAGCCACAAGGACTTCGAAGGGCGGGCCAGTTCCGGGTTCGACGCCGTCGACAACGACGGCAACGCCGACGACGGCAACGGCCACGGCACCCACGTGGCGGGGACCATCGCCGGTGCCGCCCACGGTGTGGCCAAGAAGGCCAAGATCGTCGCGGTCCGCGTGCTGGACAACAACGGCTCCGGGACCACCGAGCAGGTCGTCGCCGGCATCGACTGGGTGACCAAGAACCACCAGGGGCCCTCGGTGGCCAACATGAGCCTCGGCGGAGGCGCCGACCCCGCCCTCGACGAGGCGGTCAAGAAGGCCATCGCCTCCGGCGTCACGTTCGCGGTCGCCGCCGGCAACGAGTCGGCGGACGCGGGACAGGGCTCACCGGCCCGCGTGCCCGAGGCCATCACGGTCGCCTCCAGCACCAAGGACGACGCCCAGTCGGACTTCTCCAACTTCGGCAAGATCGTGGACCTGTACGCGCCGGGCTCGGACATCACGTCCGACTGGAACGACAGTGACCAGGGAACCAAGACGATCTCCGGCACCTCCATGGCCACCCCCCATGTCACCGGAGCCGCCGCCGTCTACCTGGCCGGACACCCGGACGCCACTCCCGCTCAGGTCGCTTCCGCGCTGACCGCCGCGGCAACCAGCGACAAGATCACCAACCCGGGCAGCGGAACACCCAACAAGCTGCTGAAGGTGACCGAGTAGGTCCACGAGGAACCAGGGGCCCGGTGGTGCCGCCCGTGCGCACGGGCGGGGCCCCCCCGCCCCCCGGGGCGCCCCGGGGGGCCCCCCCCCACGACAAGCCGGGACCCCCCCCCCGGGCCGCCCCCGCGGCCGCGCG
>NZ_JBEYUW010000001.1:1178549-1306272 GCF_040643735.1 Streptomyces sp. NPDC047085 | reverse complement strand
AATCCACCCCGAAGGGCTTCATCGTTCGACTTGCATGTGTTAAGCACGCCGCCAGCGTTCGTCCTGAGCCAGGATCAAACTCTCCGTGAATGTTTACTCGGCCAGAAAATTAATTCAGCCGGTTGAACACCACGAGAGCGGTGCGAGAGGAGGAATAGTCCCCTCGCACACAGCGTCCTCGCTGTGTTATTTCAAAGGAACCTCGACCATCGGAGTATTTCCGACGGACGGGGTATCAACATATCTGGCGTTGACTTTTGGCACGCTGTTGAGTTCTCAAGGAACGGTCGCTTCCTTTGTACTCACCCTCTCGGGCTTTCCTCCGGGCGCTTCCCTTCGGTCTTGCGTTTCCGACTCTATCAGATCTTTTCTCGACCCGATTCCCTGTCGGCGGGAGTGTCTTGGGCCTTTGGGCTTTTCGCCCGTCGGCCTTTCGACATTCACTACGTTAGCCCATTCCCTCGGCGACTCATAATCGAGTCTCCCGACTTCGAATTCGGGCACGCGGGCGCGCCGAAATCGACCCCGTTGAGGGTGTGTAGCTGGGTAGTGGTTTGGCCGCTCCGGCTGCAGGCGATCGCCGTACCCGGTTCAGCGGCTCGGAAAACTTTACGCACCTGCCCAGGTCGCGTCAACTTGAGCGACGCCGCGGGACATGGGCCCGGTAGGGGCTCACGGTCGGGTCGCCGGCCACCCAGAAGCGCCAGGGATGGACGTCGCCGTTCCCTCCCTCTCCGGAGACTCCGGTGCGCGGACCGTTCCGTACCTGGTCGGAGGCGATGGGGGTGCCGGTCAGCATCCGCAGCGGGGTCTCGCCGGGGGCGCACGCGTCGGTGCCGTCCAGCGCGCGGTCGACCTCCAGGGCGGTGGCGAGACGGGCCGGACCCTTGGCCAGTTCCTTGTCATCGCGGGCCGAAAGTCGACGTTTGCGAGCCAGTTCCGCGCCCTCGACGACCTCGCCGGCGCGGAGCAGGACGGCGCTCGCCCTCCCCTCGGGTCCGCAGACGAGGTTCATGCAGTGCCACATGCCATAGGTGAAGTAGACGTACACGTGTCCGGGCGGTCCGAACATCACCTCGTTGCGGGCGGTGCGACCGCGGTAGGCGTGTGAGCCGGGGTCGTTCGGGCCGTCGTACGCCTCGACCTCTGTCAGGCGGAGGGCGATCGGGCCGTCCGGTGTCGTACGGACCAGGATGCGGCCGAGCAGATCGGGGGCGACCTCGAGAACGGGCCGGTCGAAGAACTCGCGGGGCAGTGGCGTACGGTCCGGGGGCGCGATCATGCCCTCCGAGAGTAGTCCAGCCGGGTGGGTGCCACGGCGGAACCGGTCGGGGCAGGATCGCGTTTGTACGGGTCGAGGGTCCATTCGTAAAGGGAGAGTCATGGCGTTCAAGAAGCTGCTCGCGAGCCTCGGGGCCGGCGGGGCCTCCGTCGAGACCGTGCTGACCGAGGTCAACGTCGTACCCGGTGGCGTCGTGCAGGGTGAGGTGCGGATCCAGGGCGGGTCCGTGAACCAGGAGATCGAGGGTCTGTCCGTGGGCCTGCAGGCCCGGGTCGAGGTGGAGAGCGGCGACGAGGAGTACAAGCAGAACATCGAGTTCACCAAGGTGCGGCTCGGTGGTGCCTTCGAGCTGCAGGCCGGGGCCGTGCACGCGGTGCCGTTCGGGCTGGAGATCCCCTGGGAGACGCCGGTCACGATGATCGACGGCCAGGCGCTGCGCGGCATGCACATCGGTGTGACCACCGAGCTGGCGATCGCCCGTGCGGTGGACTCCGGTGACCTGGACCCGATCAACGTGCACCCGCTTCCGGCGCAGCAGGCCATCCTGGACGCCTTCATCCAGCTGGGCTTCCGCTTCAAGAACGCGGACATGGAGCGCGGCCACATCCGGGGCACCCGGCAGCGGCTGCCGTTCTACCAGGAGATCGAGTTCTACCCGCCGTCGCAGTACCGGGGCCTGAACCAGGTCGAGGTGAGCTTCGTGGCCGACGAGCACACCATGGACGTCGTCCTGGAGATGGACAAGAAGCCGGGTCTGTTCAGCGAGGGCTCGGACACCTTCCGCTCCTTCCAGGTGGGTCTGAACGACTTCCACGGGACCGACTGGGCGGCTTACCTCAACCAGTGGCTGTCCGAGGTCGGCAGCAAGCGCAACTGGTTCTAGGCTCGGACCCACTGAACGGAATCGATCAGGAGGTACCGAGGTGACCGAGCTCAAGAGGCGGCCGCTCCCCCACGACTTCCACCCGCCCGTGCCGTCGTTCACGGTGACGAGCGAGGACATCGAGGAGGGCGCGACGCTGAAGAGCGCCCAGGTCTACGCGGAGGGCAACACCTCGCCGCAACTGCGGTGGGAGGGCTTCCCCGCGGAGACCAAGAGCTTCGCCGTGACCTGTTACGACCCCGACGCGCCGACCGGCAGCGGGTTCTGGCACTGGGTCGTGTTCGACATTCCGGCCTCCGTGACGGAGCTGCCGGCGGGTGCGGGCAGCGGCAAGTTCGAGGGGCTGCCCCAGGGTGCCGTACAGGCGCGCAACGACTACGGGTCGAAGGACTTCGGCGGTGCCGCTCCGCCACCCGGGGACGGTCCGCACCGGTACGTCTTCACGGTGTACGCGGTGGACCAGGAGAAACTCGGTCCGGACGCGGATGCCTCTCCGGCCGTCGTCGGCTTCAACCTGCGGTTCCACGCGCTTGCGCGTGCGCATCTCATCGGGGAGTACGAGAACCCCGCGCAGGGCTGACACGGCGCCCTGATTCAGCCGAGCGTTCACGGAACGTTTGCCCGCCCCCGGTCTTGGAAGTGATCGGGGGCGGGCATTTTTTATTGCGTTGTCCATCTCGGCGCGCCCGTAGAGAGTTGATCCAAGCCCGCCGTGGAGTGGGCAGGTGCGCACGGGAGGTGGGCTGGATGCGTGACACGTTGGTCCTGAACGCGAGCTTCGAACCGCTGTCGACGGTGACCCTGAACCGAGCCGTCGTGCTGGTGCTCCAGGACAAGGCCGTGGTCGAACAGGCCCATCCCGAGCTGCGTATGCGCGGTGCGGATGTGGACATACCCGCGCCCCGGGTGATCAGGCTGTGCAGGTACGTACGGGTGCCCTTCCGAAGACAAGCTCCATGGTCGAGGCGGGGTGTGCTGGTCAGGGACCGGCACCGGTGCGCGTACTGCGGGCACAGGGCCACGACCGTGGACCATGTGCTGCCGCGGTCGCAGGGTGGGCAGGACACGTGGCTGAACACGGTCGCCGCGTGTGCGGAGGACAATCACCGGAAGGCCAACCGGACTCCTGAGGAGGCCGGTATGGCCCTGTTGCGGGAGCCGTTCGAGCCGACGCCGGCGGATGCGATGCTGTTGGCTTTGGGCCAGGAGGACTTGGCCGCGCTTCCCGAGTGGCTGGCTCGGGAGGCGGCCTGATCGACAGCGAAGCCCCGCGCCCTTCTGGGGCGCGGGGCTTCGCTGTCGAGTGCTGTCAGTCGATCGACGGCTTTTCGCGGCGCTCCGTGCCGCCGCCGTTGTTGCCCTGGCCCGACGTGCCGTTGTTGCCGCCGCCCAGCGGGCCGAAGTTGCCCATCGCGCCGGAGAGGCCCTTGAGGGCGTCACCGATTTCGCTGGGGACGATCCAGAGCTTGTTGGCGTCGCCCTCGGCGATCTTCGGGAGCATCTGGAGGTACTGGTAGGAGAGGAGCTTCTGGTCGGGGTCGCCGGCGTGGATGGCTTCGAAGACCGTACGGACGGCCTGGGCTTCGCCCTCGGCGCGCAGGGCCGCGGCCTTGGCCTCACCTTCGGCGCGCAGGATCTGGGACTGCTTCTCGCCTTCGGCGGTGAGGATGGCGGCCTGGCGCGTACCTTCGGCGGTGAGGATCGCGGCCCGCTTGTCACGGTCGGCGCGCATCTGCTTCTCCATCGAGTCCTGGATGGAGGTCGGGGGTTCGATGGCCTTGAGCTCGACACGGTTGACGCGGATGCCCCACTTGCCGGTGGCCTCGTCGAGGACGCCGCGCAGGGCCGCGTTGATCTCCTCGCGGGAGGTCAGCGTGCGCTCGAGGTCCATGCCGCCGATGATGTTGCGGAGCGTGGTGACCGTCAGCTGCTCGATCGCCTGGATGTAGCTGGCGACTTCGTAGGTGGCGGCGCGTGCGTCGGTCACCTGGTAGTAGATGACGGTGTCGATGTTGACGACCAGGTTGTCCTGGGTGATCACCGGCTGGGGCGGGAACGGTACGACCTGTTCGCGCAGGTCGATGCGGTTGCGGATGGTGTCGATGAAGGGGACCACGATGTTGAGGCCCGCGTTGAGCGTCCGCGTGTAGCGGCCGAACCGCTCGACGATGGCGGCGCTGGCCTGTGGGATGACCTGGATGGTCTTGATCAGGGCGATGAAGACCAACACCACCAGAATGATCAGGACGATGATGACCGGTTCCATCGTGTTCCCCGTACCCCTCTCCGCCTCGGCACCTTCGGCAGATCTTATGGTTGTTGAAGATCTTGCTGGTCGAGTCTGACAGAACGGCGCACAACTCGTGGGCCGGATGCCTCAGATGACGATGGCCGTGGCCCCTTCGATGTCCACGACGTCCACTTCCTGGCCGACTTCGTAGGCGCGGCCGGTGTCGAGGGAGCGGGCCGACCAGACCTCCCCGGCGAGTTTGATGCGTCCGCCGGATCCGTCGACGCGTTCCAGGACGACGGCCTGTCTGCCCTTCAACGCCTCGACGCCGGTGGCGAGTCGGGGACGTTGCCGGTCGTGCCGGGCCGCGATGGGGCGGACGACGGCGATGAGGGCGACCGAGACGACGACGAAGGTGAGGATCTGGATCACTGCGTGGAAGCCGAGGCCGGCGACGACCGCGGCCGCCACGGCGCCCACCGCGAGCATGCCGAACTCCGGCATCGCGGTGACCACCAGCGGGATTCCGAGCGCCGCCGCGCCGACGAGCCACCACACCCATGCGTCGATGTCGTCCACGGGGTCATCGTAGGACCGCCGGTCGGGCGGCCGACAGGGCGCGAACGGGAGCGGGACGGCGTCAGAAGCCGAACGCCGTCAGGAGCCGGAGGGCATCAGGTGCCGGACGGCGGCAGGTGTCGGAGAGCGGCAGAAGCCGGAGGGCGTCAGGACAGGGGCAGGCCGTGGGCGGTCCAGCGCTCGCCGACCTGCTCGACGACGAGCGGGAGGCCGAAGCAGCGGGACAGGTTGCGGGAGGTGAGCTCCAGCTCGATCGGGCCGGCGGTCAGGACCTTGCCCTGGCGGATCATGAGGACGTGGGTGAAGCCGGGGGCGATCTCCTCGACGTGGTGGGTGACCATGATCATCGAGGGGGCGATGGGGTCGCGGGCGAGCCGGCCGAGGCGGCGGACCAGGTCCTCGCGGCCGCCGAGGTCGAGGCCCGCGGCGGGCTCGTCGAGCAGGAGCAGCTCGGGGTCGGTCATCAGGGCGCGGGCGATGAGGGTGCGCTTGCGCTCGCCCTCGGAGAGGGTGCCGAACTTCCGGTCCAGGTAGTCGCTCATGCCGAGGCGGTCGAGGAAGGCGCGGGCGCGCTGCTCGTCGACCTCGTCGTACTCCTCGTGCCAGCCGGCGGTCATGCCGTAGGCGGCGGTGAGGACGGTCTGCAGGACGGTCTGGCTCTTGGGGAGCTTCTCGGCCATGGCGATGCCGGCCACGCCGATGCGCGGGCGCAGCTCGAAGACGTCGATCTTGCCGAGGGTGTCGCCGAGGATGGTGGCGGTGCCCTTGCTGGGGAAGAGGTAGCTGGAGGCGACGTTCAGGAGGGTGGTCTTGCCGGCGCCGTTGGGGCCGAGGATGACCCAGCGCTCGCCCTCCTTCACCGACCAGGAGACCTGGTCCACGAGAGCCCGGCCCTCGCGGACCACGGATACGTCCTGAAGTTCCAGAACATCGCTCATGAGCGCGTTGTCTCCCCTTGCAGAGTGCCGGTGTCGGCTGTCGCGTACGCCTGTGGGTCGGTCAGCCGCGCCGGTGGGCGGGGCCCCTCATGAAATCTACGCCACGCGTGCGCCGCTCCATTCCCTCGGTCCGGTCCTTAGGGTGGGGGCATGCTCTCGGAACCGCGTTCAGGACGCCTCGCCGCTTGGGGAAATGCCCTTTTGGCCGGACTTGTCTCGCCGGACGACGCCGCGCTCGCCATCGTGGGCGAGGACACGGTGCACCGGGTGGAGGGGCTGCCGGGTGAATCGGCGCCGGTCGGACTCACGCTCGCGCTGGGGCGGCTGCGGGCGCTGGGGGTGACCGGTCTGCGGGTGGCGCTTCCCGCGCCGGGGCATCCGCTGGGGCTGAGCGGTCCGCCGGAGTTCAACGCGCGGGCGCTGGAGGCCGAGGAGGCGGTGGTCTGCTTCGGTGCCGCGTTCGGTCTGGTGCCGGAGGTGTACGAGGCCGGGCCCGCCGGTGATGTGCATGCCGAGGTGGTCTGGCACGTGCTGCCGGTGCGGGAGGCGCCGCCCGCCGACGTTCCCTCGCTGGGCGAGGCGGAGCGGGAGCTGGCGGAGGCCCTGCGGGATGCGACCGAGGTGCTGGCGAAGCTGGACGTCGCCGGGTCGGGTCCGGTGGCGGAGGCGGCGATCGACGCGTACCGGGCGCGGGCCGAGCGGGGGCGGGAGGTGCTGGCGCCGGGGTATCCGCCGCGTGCGGTGCGGGTGCTGGAGCTGGCGCAGCGGGTCGGGCTGCTGGTGTCCCTGGCGCACGGCAACGGGCACGGCGGTGCGGTCACCTCCGCCGAGATCGCAGCGCGGTCCGAGGCGCTGCGGCCGGTCGAGCGGACGGCTCGGCGGGCGCAGGTGGCGGCGTACAACTCGATCGTGGAGGAGCGGGAGCGGGGGGCGCGCTGAGCGTCGGCACCTCGGTCCCGGTGTTGCCGGGGGTGTGCCTGGGGCATGCCGGGGGGCCTGGGGGCTGCCTGCCCCCAGGCCCCCGCTGCGGCCCTGGACGGGCCTCGCTCTCAGCGGCCTCAGCCGTTGGCGCCGGCGTTGCCGAGCGCCGGGTTCAGGGCGCCGATGACGTTCACGCTGTTGCCGACCGCGTTCACCGGTACGTGCACCGGGACCTGGACGACGTTGCCCGAGATGACACCCGGGGAGTACGCGGCCCCGCCGATGGCGCCCGTGTCGGCGACGGCGACGCCGGCGCATGCGCCCGCTGCGATACCCGCGACGGTCACCGCGAAGGCGACCTTCCTGACGATGTTCATGGGACGGATTCCTCCTGCGTGTGCGTGTTCGACCCGGGGGGGGGATGGGTCGTGTGCTGATCAACGCCGGATTGATCCGAGGGGTGCGGGGGCCCAGGGCCGAGCGCCCGTTCAGGCCAGTGGGATGACAAGCCGACAGGCCTCCCGGTGGATCCGGGAGGCCTGAGATCGTGGCCGGCCGAGGCTCAGTGGTTGAGGCCGAGGTTGCCGAACGCCGGGTTGAGCACGCCGATGACGCTCACGCTGTTGCCGACCGCGTTCACCGGGACGTGCACCGGGGCCTGGATGACGTTGCCCGAGACGACACCGGGCGAGTGCTTGGCCTCACCGCCGGCCCAGGAGCCGTTGGTGGCGGAGGCCATCCCCGCGCCGGCGGCCACCAGGCCACCGGCCACCATCGTCACGGCCGCTGCCTTCTTCAGGTTCTTCACTGTCCAACCCCTCCTTGGTGGTCACCGCGGCGATCGCCGCGGCACGCACTGAAGAACGGCGGAGATCGCCGCGGGATGCGCCATCCGGGTGACATTCCCACGACGGTATGAATCTCAGTCCGGAGCGGAACGTTCCGAGTTGCCGTCGGTGAGGCGTGGAGGAAGGGATTCGGTAAGGCGTTTCAGCTGGTCACGCCGTGGCGTACGGCCCACAGCGCGGCCTGGGTGCGGTCGGCGAGGTCCAGTTTCATCAGGATGTTGGAGACGTGCGTCTTGACGGTCTTCTCGGACAGTACGAGCGCGCGGGCGATTTCCCGGTTGGAGCGGCCGTCGGCTATCAGGCCGAGCACCTCGCGCTCGCGGTCGGTGAGCGAACCTCCCCTCCCCTGGCCCGAGTTGGCCTCCTCCTGGGAGAGCAGGGCGCCGGCCACCTCGGGCTGCAGCAGGATGTGCCCGGCGTGCACGGAGCGGATGGCGGCGGCCAGCGCGTCGGGGTCCACGTCCTTGTAGACGTACCCGGCGGCGCCCGCGCGCAGGGCCGGGACGACCGTGCGCTGCTCGGTGAAGCTGGTGACGATCAGCACGCGCGCGGGGTTGCCGAGTTCGCGGAGCTTGCGCAGGGCGTCGATGCCGTCCATGCCCGGCATCCTGACGTCCATGAGGACGACGTCGGGCCGCAGTTCCTCGGCGCGGTCGACCCCTTCGGCACCGTCCGCGGCCTCGCCGACGACCTCGATGTCGTCCTGCACCTCCAGGAAGGTGCACAGGCCCCGGCGGACGACCTGATGGTCGTCGACGAGCAGCACCTTGATTGCGTCAGCCACCGGGGACCTCCATCTCGATCGTGGTGCCCTTGCCGGGCGCCGATTCCACGGTCAGCGTGCCGCCGACCCCGCTCGCCCGGTCCCGCATCGAGACCAGGCCGAGGTGGCGTCCGGCACGGCGGACCGCGTGGGGGTCGAAGCCGCTGCCGTCGTCGGTGACGCGCAGAACCGCTCCGCCGCCGCGCCGGTCGACGGTCACGTCGACGTGCTCGGCGCCGGAGTGGCGCAGGGCGTTGTGCAGGGCTTCCTGGGCGACCCGCAGCAGGGCCTCCTCCTGGGCCGCGGGCAGGGCGCGGAAGCCGGAGCTGGCGAACGTCACGCGCGCGTCGTGGGCGCGGTCGAGGACCTGGGTCTGGGTGCGCAGGGTGGTGATCAGGCCGTCCTCGTCGAGGGCGGCGGGGCGCAGCTCCACGACGGCGGCGCGCAGTTCGTCGACGGCCTCGGCGGCGAGCGCGGCCACCTGGTGCAGTTCGCCCTTGGCGCGGGCGGGGTCGCGGTCGACGAGCGCGGCGGCGGCCTGGGCGGTCAGGCGCAGGGAGAAGAGCTTCTGGCTGACCGCGTCGTGCAGTTCGTGGGCGAGGCGGGAGCGTTCCTCGGCGATGGTCAGCTCGCGGCTGCGTTCATAGAGGCGGGCGTTGGTGAGGGCGATGGCGGCGTGCTGGGCGAGGATGGAGAGCAGTTCCTCGTCCTCCTCGGTGAAGCCGCAACTGCCTTCCGGCTTAGGACACGGGGGGTGTGGGGGGTTTCCCCCCACAGGACGCAGCTTGTTGGCGAGGAACAGGGCACCGATGACCTCGTCACCGTCCCTGATCGGCAGGCCCAGGAAGTCGGACATCTCGGGGTGGGCGGCCGGCCAGCCCTCGAAGCGGGGGTCCTTGCGCACGTCGCCGAGGCGCTCGGGCCGGGCCTCGTGCAGCATCGCGGCGAGGATGCCGTGCTGGCGGGGCAGTGGGCCGATGGCCTTCCACTGGGCGTCGCTGACGCCGTCGACGACGAACTGGGCGAAGCCGCCGTGGTCGTCGGGGACGCCGAGGGCGGCGTACTGGGCGTCGAGCAGCTCGCGGGCCGAGGCGACGATCGTCTTGAGGACGTCGCGCACCTCGAGTTGCCTGCTCATGGCCAGCAGCGCGGAACTCACCGCGGCGAGGCCGGACCGGGGGCCGTGACTCATGTCCTCACCGTACCGGCGGGGTGTGACAGCGCGGATCGGACCTGTGGCGGCCCGCGCCGGGCCGGTGGACCTAGGTCGGGCGGGGTAGGCCCGGCGGCCCCCGGCGGGCGGGCTAGGTCCGCGGGACCGGGACGGGTGGCGTACGCCGAAGGGCCCCGCCGTTCTGCGGCTCGCGTCCGAGGCGGCGCGGGGGCCGCCGTTCCTACGTTGTGGTCACCGCCCGCCGGGGCGGCAGGTGACGAGGGGACGGATGTCATGCCGGTAGCGATCATCACGGGGGCCTCCAAGGGTCTGGGGCGGGCGCTCGCCGAGGCGCTGGCCGCGCGGGGCTGGGATCTGGTGCTCGACGCCCGGGGCGCGGGGCCTCTCGAGGAGGCCGCGGAGGCGGTCGCCGGGCACAGCACGCGGGTCACGGCGCTGCCCGGTGATGTGACGGACGCGGGGCACCGGGCCGGGCTGGTGACCGCCGCGCGGCAGCTCGGCGGGGTCGACCTGGTGGTGAGCAACGCGAGCGCGCTGGGCGCGGAGCCGCTGGTGCGGCTCGCGGAGCTGCCCCTGGAGGGGCTGCGGCGGGCGCTGGAGGTGAACGTGGTGGCGGCGCTGGGCCTGGTCCAGGAGGCGCTGCCGCTGCTGCGGGAGTCGCCGGCGGGCGCGGTGATCGCGGTCAGCTCGGACGCGGCGGCGGAGGCGTACGAGACGTGGGGCGGCTACGGCGCCTCGAAGGCGGCCCTGGACCAGCTGGCCGCGGTGCTCGGCGCCGAGGAGCCGGGGCTGCGGGTGTGGGCGGTGGACCCCGGGGACATGGCGACGGACCTGTACGCGGCCGCCGTACCGGACGACGATGATCCGCGTCCGGAGCCCGCCGGTGTCGTACCGGCGTTCCTGCGGCTGCTGGACGAGCGGCCGGCCGGCGGGCGGTATGCGGCTCCGTCGCTGGTGGAGGGGCGATGACCGGGTGCGATCCGGTCGCTTCCGGGGCCCCGTCGGCCGTGGCGGTGAAGGTGCCTGAGGAGCTGTCCGCGCGGGTGCCGGCCGAGCAGCGGGGTCCGGGCCTGGACCGGGATGCCGTACGCCTGCTGGTGTCGCGCGGCACCGAGGTGTCGCACCACGCGTTCGCGGAGCTGCCGCGGCTGCTGCGGGCCGGGGACCTGCTGGTGGTGAACACCTCGCCCACGCTGGCCGCCGCGGTGGACGGGCGGATCGGGCACGCGCGCGTGGTGGTGCACTTCTCCACGCGCGGCGACGACGGGCGCTGGGCGGTCGAGCTGCGGGATCCGGACGGACGGGGTACTACGCGCGCGCGTGCGGCCGGGCCCGCGGGTACAGAGGTGTCGTTGCCCGGTGGGGCGCGGGCGGTCCTGGAGGAGCCGCTGAGCGGGCGCGGTGAGCGGCTGTGGTGGGCACGGGTGTCGGGTACGGACGTCCTCGGGCTGCTGCGGGAGCACGGGCGGCCCATTCGCTACTCCTATACGGAGCGGGATCAGCCCCTGTCGGCGTACCAGACGGTGTTCGCGCTGCCCTCGCCGGACGGGCAGGGCAGCGCGGAGATGCCGAGTGCGGCGCGGCCCTTCACCGCGCGGCTGGTGGCGGAGCTGGTGAGCCGGGGAGTGGGGTTCGCGCCGATCACCCTGCACACGGGGGTGGCGTCGGCGGAGGCGCATGAGCCGCCGTATCCGGAGCGGTTCGCGGTGCCGGAGCCGTCGGCCCGGTTGATCAACGCGGTGAAGGCCGGGGACGGCCGGGTGATCGCGGTGGGGACTACGGCGGTGCGGGCCGTGGAGTCGGCCGCCGGGCCGGACGGGGTGGTGCGGGCGGCCGCGGGGTGGACGGATCTGGTGGTGACGGCCGAGCGCGGGGTGCGGGTGGTCGACGGGCTGCTGACCGGGCTGCACGAGCCGGAGGCCTCGCATCTGCTGATGCTGGAGGCGGTGGCGGGGCGGGCCGCGGTCGGGCGCGGCTACGAGGAGGCGCTGCGCGGGCTCTACCTGTGGCACGAGTTCGGGGACGTCCACCTCCTCCTGCCGGAGGAGAGGCCTCACGCAGAGCGTTGCAACGGCAACTCCTGGTGAGAACGTCCCCATTTGCCTGTGAGCCCGCACATAGGGCGCACATCACGTACGAACGGACATAGGAGATAAAGCATCCGGGGTGAACGGGACAGATGGTCCACTCTGTCCCGTTTTGCCCTTCCCTGATCCACTATCGGGGATCGTACGTCACACCTTTGCCAGGGCATTTTGCGGCCGCTAAGAATTGCATCCGTCGCTCAGCGCCGTGGGTCCCCCCGCGGCGTTCGTGCGGGAGGCGAGATTCCCCCGGCGGACGCAGGAGCGACCTCCGCGCTATCGAAGAGGTCCATCAGCCATGCCCAAGAAGATCCTCAACCGTCGCTATAGCCGTGCGCTGACCAAGCAGCACAAGGTCGCGATCGCCGGTGTGTGCGCCCTCGGCGCCGCCGCCGTCGCCCTCACGGCCGTCCCCAGCAACGCCGAGACCGTCACGACCGGTGCCCCGGCCGCCGCGGCCCCCGCTGCGTACGACAGCGCCACGGTCAAGGAGATCAAGGGCACGGTCACCGACCAGCTCGCCGGCCAGACCGTCAAGCTCGACGCCATCGCGGCGAAGAACAAGGCCCAGGTCGACGCCGCCAAGCAGGCCGCGGCCAAGCAGGCCGCCGACCAGGCCGCCGCCGCCAAGCAGGCCGCGGCCAAGAAGGCCGCCGTCCAGGCCGCCGTCAAGAAGGCCGCCCAGGACCGCGCCGCCAAGGAGGCCGCGAGCCGTTCCGCGCAGCGCCCCCAGGTGCAGCTGGTCGCCGCGAAGACCTACGCGAACAACCTCGACGGCTGGATCCGCCAGGCCCTGGACATCATGAAGGCCAAGGGCATCCCGGGCTCCTACCACGGCCTGCACAAGAACATCATGCGTGAGTCCTCGGGCAACCCGATGGCCATCAACGACTGGGACATCAACGCGATCAACGGCATCCCGTCGAAGGGTCTGCTGCAGGTCATCCCGCCGACCTTCAAGGCCTACCACGTCCCCGGCACGTCGTGGAACATCTACGACCCGGTCGCCAACATCACCGCCGCCGCCAACTACGCGGCCGACCGGTACGGCTCCATCGACAACGTCAACAGCGCCTACTGAGGCCTGCGCGGACCTCTCCCAGACGCGGAAGGGCGGCACCCCATGAGGGGTGCCGCCCTTCGTCGTACGACCTGCGCGCCCGGCCTGCTCGATGCGGCGCGCGTACGACCCCGTGCGTACGGACGCGGTTACTTCCGCATGACCTCCGGCTCGTGCCGGCGCAGGAAGCGGGCGACGAAGAAGCCGCAGACCACGCCGAGGGCGATCAGCGCGACCATGTTCAGGCCCCAGGCCGAGGCCGTGTGGTCCCACAGCGGGTCCGTGCTGCCCGGGTCGTCGGTGTTCGGCGCGATGTTGTTGAAGTCCAGCGTGGCTCCCGCGGCGGCCACCGCCCAGCGCGACGGCATCAGGTACGAGAACTCGTTCACACCGAGCGTGCCGTGCAGGGTGAAGAGGCAGCCGGTGAACACGACCTGGATGATCGCGAACATCACCAGCAGCGGCATGGTCTTCTCGGCGGTCTTCACCAGCGAGGAGATCACCAGGCCGAACATCATCGAGGTGAAGCCGAGCGCCATGACCGGCAGGCACAGCTCGAACAGCGTCGAGCCGCCGAGGACGACCCCCTCGTCGGGGATCTCACGGCTGGAGAAGCCGATCAGGCCGACCATCAGGCCCTGGAGCACGGTGACCGTGCCGAGGACGACCACCTTCGACATCAGGTAGGCCGACCGGGACAGACCGGTCGCGCGCTCCCGCTCGTAGATGACCCGTTCCTTGATCAGCTCACGGACCGAGTTCGCGGCGCCCGCGAAGCACGCTCCGACCGCGAGGATCAGCAGCACGGTGGTGGCCGTGCCGTTCGGGACGTGCTGGCCGGTGGCCTTGTTGATCGCCTCGTTGACCAGCAGGCCCCGGTTGTGGTCGATCAGGAGGCTGACCGCGCCGAGGACCGCGGGCAGGATCACCGTCAGCGCCAGGAAGCCCTTGTCGGAGCCGATGACCGCCACGTACCGCCGGATGAGGGTCATCAGCTGCGAGCCCCAGCTCTGCGGCTTGGGCGGCCGGATGGCCTGGGGCGGAGGCATGTGTACGGACTGCGGGGCGACCGCGTCGATGTCGGCGGCGTACATCTGGTAGTGCTGCGAGCCCTTCCAGCGGCCCGCCCAGTCGTAGTCGCGGTAGTTCTCGAAGGCGGAGAAGACATCGGCCCAGGTGTCGTAGCCGAAGAAGTTCAGGGCCTCCTCCGGCGGCCCGAAGTAGGCGACGGCACCGCCCGGCGCCATCACCAGCAGCTTGTCGCACAGCGCCAGCTCGGCCACGGAGTGGGTGACCACCAGGACCGTACGGCCGTCGTCGGCGAGCCCGCGCAGCAGCTGCATGACGTCACGGTCCATGCCCGGGTCGAGGCCGGAGGTGGGCTCGTCCAGGAAGATCAGCGACGGCTTGGTGAGCAGCTCCAGGGCCACCGAGACGCGCTTGCGCTGGCCACCGGAGAGGGAGGTGACCTTCTTGTCCTTGTGGATGTCGAGCTTGAGCTCGCGCAGCACCTCTTCGATGCGGGCGTCGCGCTCCTGCGCCGTGGTGTCGGCCGGGAAGCGCAGCTTGGCCGCGTACTTCAGGGCCTTCTTGACGGTCAGCTCCTTGTGCAGGATGTCGTCCTGCGGGACCAGACCGATGCGCTGGCGCAGCTCGGCGAACTGCTTGTACAGGTTCCGGTTGTCGTAGAGGACCTCGCCCTGGTTGGCGGGGCGGTAGCCCGTGAGCGCCTTCAGCAGGGTGGACTTGCCGGAACCGGACGGGCCGATGACCGCGATCAGGGACTTCTCCGGGACGCCGAAGGAGACGTCCTTCAGGATCTGCTTGCCGCCGTCGACCGTGACGGTCAGGTGGCGCGCGGAGAAGGAGACCTCACCGGTGTCGACGAACTCCTCGAGGCGGTCGCCGACGATACGGAAGGTGGAGTGGCCGACGCCGACGATGTCGTTCGGGCCGAGCAGCGCCGTACCGCCCTTGGCGATCGGCATACCGTTGACGTACGTGCCGTTGTGCGAACCGAGGTCGCGGATCTCGAAGCGGCCGTCGGGCGTCGAGTGGAACTCGGCGTGGTGCCGGGAGACCTGCAGGTCGGAGACGACCAGCTCGTTCTCCAGGGCACGACCGATGCGCATCACGCGGCCGATGGCGAACTGGTGGAACGTGGTCGGGCTGCGGTCGCCGTAGACCGGCGGTGCCCCCGCGCCGCCACCGGGCGTCTTCTGCGCGTACTGCTCGCCCGGACCGCCCTGCTGCTGCGGAAACGCCGGCGGCTGCTGCGCCTGCTGCCAGTCGGCCCCCGGGGCCTGCTGCGCGACGGCCTGGTGCGGCGCCTGCGGGGGCGCCTGCTGTGCCCAACCGGGGCCCGCGGCCTGCGCGGCGTACGGCGCCGCCTGCTGCTGGGGCTGCGCGGCCGCGGCACCGGAGAGGTTCACGCGCGGACCGTCGGTCGCGTTGCCGAGGTTCACCGCCGAACCGGGGCCGAGCTCCACCTGCTGGATCCGTTGGCCCTGCACGAAGGTGCCGTTGGTGCTGCCGTGGTCCTCGATGACCCAACTGCGGCCGTTGAAGCTGACCGTGGCGTGGCGCCAGGAAACCCTGGCGTCGTCGAAGACGATGTCACCCTGCGGATCGCGGCCGAGGGTGTAGGGCCTGGACGGGTCGAGCGTCCAGGTCCGTCCGTTTGATTCCAGTACGAGTTCCGGCACTCCATGCCCCATGATTTGTCCCCCGAGTTACCCCCATCACAGGGAGTCTAGGGATGTCGAACATCGTGGGGAACTATTTCAGGCTCGGCCCCGTGACCGAAAGTCGGGCCTTGTGAGGAGCGCCCGCGCGCGCTTCAACTCGCCCCGTTGACGGGGTTGAAACCGGGCCGGAGAGTGGTAATCCCCCGCGAGGGGGACGACAGCGGCCCGGTGCCGCGGCGCGGATCGGGGGGCGGCCATGAGATCTGCCACGGGTGTCGAGAGCACACGGCACGGCACATCGCTGCCGTGGGGGGACGTTTTGTTGTCGGCGGTCGCCGCCGTCAGTTGGGCGCTGATCGGGATGGCGGGCACGGCCGCGCTCGGTCTGCATCTGCTGGGGGCGGACGCGGCGGGCTCACTGGGCCCCATGACAGCGGCTGTTGTGGCTCTCGGGGCGGGTGGTTCGGTCTCGCCCTCGGGGGATGTGTCCGCCTTCGGGCTGAAGGGTGCCGAGGCGCACACCGCCATCGAGATCACGCCACTGGGCGTGAGCCTGGTCGGCGCCCTGCTGTTGTCGTGGTTCTTCCTACGGTCCTTGCGCGCGGCCGGAGTTGAGATCGCGCCCGCCGAACTCCTCGCGCGCGCGGGCTCGGTGGTCGTGCTGTTCGTGGCGATGCTGGGCGGACTGGCGTGGGCCGGGCACGACGTCATCACGATCGACGGCGGCTCGCTCGGCCTGGACAAGCTGCCCGGCGGGGGCGGCAAGGGCGGTGGCGGCCTCAAGATCCCCGGCATCGGCGACCTCGGGGACATCGGTGGCATCGGCGGGCTGCTGCCGGACCGGATCGGCGATCTGATCGACGCCAAGGCGGCGGTCGGCTTCACCGTGGACACCGCGTCCACCCTCCTCGGCGGCCTCGGCTGGTCCGCCGGAGTCCTGCTGATCGCGCTGCTCGCCTCCCGCCGCACCCCCCTGCCGCGCGGCTGGGACGCCGTGCACCGGGTGGTGCGGCCGGCCGTCTCGGCGCTGGTCACCGTCTTCCTGGTGACCGTCGCGGCCGGGCTCGCGGCGGCGGCGTACGCGGCGATCGGCGACGACCATCCCGGACGGGTCGCCGGTGCGGCCCTGCTCGGCACGCCGAACGGGGTGTGGCTCGGCATCCCGCTCGGCCTGTTCGTCCCCTGGGACGGCAAGGCCACCGGCGCGCTCGGCGCCCTGCTGCCCGACCCGCTCGACCGGTTCCTCGGCACCGGCTCCGGCCGGCCGGTCACCCTGACCCGGCTGGCCGACCTGGACGGGCGGGTGTGGCTGCTGGCGGTGGCGGCGGCGCTGACGATGCTGCTGGCCGGGGTGCTCACGGCGGTACGGACACCGGTCACCGGATCCGCCGGCGCCCTGGGCTTCGCCGGCCGCTGCGCCCTGCGGCTCGGTGTCGCGACGGCACTGGCGCTGCCCTTACTCGCCTGGCTGACGGACGTCTCGGTGGACGCCTCGCTGTCCGTGCTGGGCTTCGACGCCTTCGGCGCGGGCATCGAGCTGCACGGCCACCTCGGCATGGCCCTGCTGCTGGGGGCCGTGTGGGGCGCGGCCGCCGGGGCGGCGGGCGCGCTGCTCGCCCGGGCGACCGGGGCCGCGGGATCCCGGGTGGTGGGGCCGGGACGGGGCGCGGTGCCGGTGGGGGCGGCGGCGCGGGAGGGCGCGGGCGAGTCGTCCGGGTACTGGGACGAGGCCGGCCGTTCCGGGCAGGGCCATGGAGGTGCACGCGGTGGTGGGGATGGGCGCGGCGATGGGGGTGGGCCGTACGTGCCGAGCAGGCCGTACCGGCCGCCGAACCCCGACACGAACCCCTATCTCCGGGTGCCGGACGAGCTGCGCGAGGACCAGGAACCGGAGGACGCGCGGCCGCCCTCGGCCAGGGACGACGTGTACGGCGCCCCGACCATCGCCCGGCCCCTGGACTCCCCGCCGCCGTCGCCCCGGGGGCGCCCCGGCGAGCGCCCGCGTGAGCGCAAGCCGAACGCGTCGGACGAGGGTCCACCGCCGCCGCCCCCGCCACTGCCACCGCATCCGCCGGGAGGGCGGCCGAGGCGGTGAGGCCCGCGGCGGCACAAGCTGCGGGACGGCGGCACAGGCCGTAGGGCCTCTTGCGGTACCGGCCATGAGGGCGCTGCGGTCATCAGGGGGCGGGGGTGTTCCCGCGGCCCGGGAAGCGGGGGGCTGCACGTCAGGGCCGTCGCCGTGGCACAGTCGGGGTAAGCCGGGTCGTACGGTAGGTGTCGGCCGATGCGGCCGTCGCCGCGCGGCAAGATCCCCGACACCGGACGGACACGCATTGTTCCGTGTCCGTCAGGCGGACCTCCCGGGCGCAAGGCACTGGGTGCCGGATACGGTGGTGACACCATGAGCGCTTCGCAGACCTCCGAGGTCCCCACTCTCCTCGTCAAGATCTTCGGCAAGGACAGGCCGGGCATCACGGCCGGCCTCTTCGACACCCTTGCCGCCTACATGGTCGACGTGGTCGACATCGAGCAGGTCGTCACCCGGGGCCGTCTGGTGCTGTGCGTGCTGGTCACGCAGCCGCCGACCGCCCTGGAGGGCGACCTCAGGGCCACGGTGCACAGCTGGGCCGAGTCGATGAAGATGCAGGCGGAGATCATCTCGGGTCACGGCGACAACCGCCCGCGTGGTCATGGCCGCTCCCTGGTGACCGTCCTCGGACACCCGCTGACCGCCGAGTCGACGGCCGCCGTCGCCGACCGGATCACGAAGACCGGCGGCAACATCGACCGTATTTTCCGTCTCGCCAAATACCCCGTGACCGCGGTGGAGTTCGCCATCTCCGGTGTGGAGACCGAGCCGCTGCGCACGGCCCTGGTGTCCGACGCGGCGGCACTGGGTGTCGACGTCGCCGTGGTTTCCGCCGGTCTGCACCGGCGTGCCCAGCGGCTGGTGGTCATGGACGTGGACTCCACTCTCATCCAGGACGAGGTCATCGAGCTGTTCGCGGCCCACGCCGGCTGCGAGGACGAGGTCGCCGGGGTGACGGCGGCGGCGATGCGCGGGGAGCTGGACTTCGAGCAGTCGCTGCACGCGCGCGTGGCGCTGCTGAAGGGGCTGGACGCGTCGGTGGTGGAGAAGGTGCGCGACGAGGTCCGGCTGACGCCGGGCGCACGCACCCTGATCCGCACCCTGAAGCGGCTCGGCTACCAGGTCGGTGTCGTCTCCGGTGGTTTCACCCAGGTGACGGACGATCTGAAGGAGCGGCTGGGGCTGGACTTCGCGCAGGCCAACACGCTGGAGATCGTCGACGGGAAGCTGACCGGCCGGGTCACCGGGGAGATCGTGGACCGGGCGGGCAAGGCGCGGCTGCTGCGCCGGTTCGCCGCGGAGGCCGGGGTGCCGCTGTCGCAGACGGTGGCGATCGGCGACGGCGCCAACGACCTGGACATGCTGAACGCGGCCGGGCTCGGTGTCGCGTTCAACGCCAAGCCGATGGTCCGCGAGGCGGCGCACACGGCGGTGAACTTCCCCTTCCTGGACACGGTCCTCTACCTGCTGGGCATCACCCGCGAAGAGGTCGAGGCGGCGGACACGCACGACGAGGGCTGAGCCGCCCCGGACGGGTGCGCCACCTGCGCGGAGGGCCCGGCACCGCTACGGTGCCGGGCCCTCCTGCCGTGTGCGTGCTCACTCGGAGGGTGCCCAGTACTCCGTCAGTGTGGCCGTCTCCGGTTCCAGGGCCTTCCAGCTGCCGTCGAAGGACAGCAGTGCGAAGCTCGCGGCGGGGAAGCCGCGGCGGTGCATCCGCTCGCGGGCGTCGCCCTCGGAGGCGCCGGACAGGATCTCGGCCAGTCCGTGCAGGCCCGGGTTGTGACCGATGAGGATGACGTTCCGCACGTCGTCCGGGGTCTCGTTGAGCAAGGCGATCAGCTCGCCGGGCGAGGCCTCGTACACCCGCTCCTCGTAGTGGGTCTTCGGCCGGTGCGCGAGTTCGTGGACGGCGAGCTTCCAGGTCTCGCGGGTCCGGACGGCGGTGGAGCACAGGGCCAGGTCGAAGGTGATACCGGTGTCGGCGAGCTTGCGGCCGGCGACCGCGGCGTCCATGCGGCCTCGCTCCGCGAGCGGGCGTTCATGGTCGGACACCTGGGGCCAGTCGGCTTTCGCATGCCGGAAGAGGGCGATCTTGCGGGGTTCTGCGGCGCTCATGGGACCCAGCTTCGCATGAAACATGCCACCCGGCGCAGGGAGTTGACATGCGGATTCACCGTGAGAGGTGGCATCCGGGTCAGCGCGCGAGGAGCTGCTGCAGGCGCTCGAAGAGATGTGTGACCGCCGGATCGCCGCTCGCCGCGTGGGCATCCGACGGGTTCAGTATCAGGACGAGGAGGGAGATGAAGGCGAGCGCGGGCAGAGCGAGCGCCCACCAGGGGAGCCGGATGTCGACGCCGCCCGTGGTCGCCGGGTGGGGCCGGGTGTGCGCGCGGGCCGGCATGGTCGCCTCCGTGGGTCCTCGAGTGGGGTGTGGCCGTCCGCCACGACCACACTTCGAAGGTACGGACTGCGAGGCCGCCAACCCATCCGGAGATCCACCCACTTGACCCTGACCCTGACCCCCTAGGGGATGGTGGGGACAACCCCACCCCGGGTGGGGACAACCCCACCGTCACGACGCCGGGCGGCCCGGATCGGGGCGACGCGAACGGCGTCAGGGCGAGGCGAACCGCGTCAGGGCGAGGCGATCGTCGCGACGATGGCGATGATCACGAAGATGGCGAGGAACGAGCCGAAGACGATCAGCATCTTCTTCTGGCCGTTCTGCGGGTTCGGGTCGAGCACAGGCTGCATGCGCCCAGTCTCGCACCCTTCGTCCGGGACGGTTCGTGCGGGTCCGGCCCGATGGGCCGCCCAGCGGGCCGCCTCGTCCTCGACCGTGCGGTCGCGGCCCGCCAGGAAGCCGACGGCCATCTGCGGCAGCATCAGGCCGGCCATGAGGGCGATCGGCAGTCCCCAGCCGCCGCTCTGCTGGTAGAGCACACCGACCAGCAGCGGGCCGGGGATGGAGATCAGATAGCCGGTGCTCTGCGCGAACGCGGACAGCTGGACGACGCCCGGACCGGTCCTGGCACGCATGCCGACCATCGTCAGGGCCAGCGGGAAGGCGCAGTTGGAGACGCCGAGCAGCACGGCCCAGACCCAGGCGCCGGCGGCGGGCGCGAAGTACAGGCCGGCGTATCCGGCGAGGCCGCAGGCGCCCAGGGCCAGCACGATCGGCCCCTGGTGCGGCAGCCGGGTGGCGAGCCGCGGGATGACGAAGGCCAGCGGCACGCCCATCACCATGGTGACGGCGAGCAGCACGCCCGCGGTGCTCGCCGGGACGCCGGAGTCGCGGAAGATCTGCGCCATCCAGCCCATCGTGATGTAGGCGGCGGTGGCCTGGAGGCCGAAGAAGACGGCGAGCGCCCAGGCGGTGCGGCTCCGGGTGATCCGCAGCGGGGCCTGCCGGTCCTCCGCCGTGCGCGCGGGCTGTGCGGGCTGCGCGGGCTCCCGGCCGGGTGCGCTGCCCCGGTCGCGCACGAGCGGCAGCCAGGGCAGTACGGCGGCGGCCGAGAGCCCCGCCCACACGGCGAGCCCTGTCTGCCAACTGCCGCCCAGGGCGTCCGTCATGGGCACCGTGACGGCCGCGGCGAGGGAGGTGCCGAGGGCGAGGGCCATCGAGTACAGGCCGGTCATGGAGCCCACGCGGTCCGGGAACCAGCGCTTGACGATGACCGGCATCAGCACGTTGCTGACGGCGATGCCCATGAGGGCGAGGGCGCTGGCGGCCAGGAATCCGGCGGTGCCGCCGACGTAGGGCCGTATCAGCAGGCCGGCGGTGATGGCGGCCATGCCGGCACACACCACGGCGGCGGGACCGAAGCGGCGGGCCAGACGGGGTGCGGTGACGCCGAAGACGGCGAAGCAGAGCGGGGGCACGGAGGTGAGCAGCCCGGCCACGCTGCCGCTCATGCCGAGTCCGTCGCGGACCTCCTCCAGGAGCGCGCCGAGGCTGGTGATGGCCGGGCGGAGGTTCAGCGCGGTCAGCACGATGCCGACGACGACCAGCCGGGTCGCCCACGCGCGCGTGGGGGGCGTGTGCCGGGTGCCCGCCGTGGTGGTCGTACCGGGTTCGGCCGACCGCACCGACACGGAAGACCTCTCCGTCCGGGCGTCCGCGGTCCTGGTTTCCTCACTAGCCATGCCGTCCATCATAGAATCATAGGATGATTGGTTGTCCATCCCCGGAGCGCCGCCGCCCGGCCCCCTCGTGCGAAGGTGTGCCATGCCTCTGAGCCACCCGCGTCGTTCTGCGCTGTCCGAGCAGGTCATCGCCGAGTTGCGCAATCAGATCACCTCGGGCGAGTGGCCGGTCGGCGCACGGATCCCGACCGAGCCGGAGCTGGTGGAGCAGCTCGGCGTCGCCCGCAACACGGTCCGCGAGGCGGTCCGGGCGCTCGCGCACAACGGCCTGCTGGACATCCGCCAGGGTTCCGGCACCTATGTGGTGGCGACGAGCGAGCTGGCCGGTGTGATGCACCGCAGGTTCTCCGGAGCCGACCCCCGGCACATCGCCGAGCTGCGCTCCACGCTGGAGTCGGCGGCGGCGAAGCTGGCCGCCGAGCGGCGCACCGAGAAGGACCTCAAGCAGCTGGACGCGCTGCTGGCGCGGCGCGAGGAGGCCTGGGAGACCGGGGACGCGGAGGCCTTCGTGACGGCCGACGCGACCTTCCACCTGGCCGTGGTGTCCGCCTCCCACAACGACGTCATGACGGCGATGTACGCCGACCTGGGCGAGGTGCTGCGGGACTGGCTGCGCGCGGACGTGGGCGCCGAGCTGACGCCGGAGACGCACATGGACCACACCCGGCTGGTGGACGCGATCCGCGCGGGCGACGCCCAGGCGGCGGCCACGGAGGCCGCGAGCTATCCGTTCCTGTGCCGTCCGGGCCGGCTCAGTGCCCCTTCTGGTGGCTGATCCAGACCGAGCCGACCTCCTTCCAGCAGCGGCCGGTCAGCCGTACGGTCATGGCGGGCCCGGTGTCCACGGGGGCGCTGTCGGTGTCGATGTCCCACCAGCGGGCGCACTCGATGTGCAGGCGTACCCGGTCGGTGTCCACGTAGGGGTTGTGGCAGTAGGCCACCACATGGGAGCCGTTCACGGACGTACGGCACGCGGCGCCGAACAGCTTCGGCGCGGGTGGCTTGCCGGCGCGCACGCGCGCGTGCGGCGACGCGTCGCACGGCAGGGACAGGACGAGGGCGACGGCCACGGTCACCGGGGCCAGGCTGCGGGACAGGCGCACAAGGGGACCTCCTGGGCCGGGCTGCGGAGGGATGCGCGAGGTGAACGCTGCATCCAGGGTGCGCCGCCCGGACGGTGGCGGCCCGGCCGGTGGGCCGAACGGGTGAAGTTGCGCGCGCCCTGTACGCGCTGAGGCCCGCATCCCTTCCGGGGGCGGGCCTCAGTCGTCGTGCGAGCCTCAGCGGCAGTGGTCAGGCGCCGATAGCGTGCAGACCGCCGTCCACGTGGACGATCTCGCCGGTGGTCTTCGGGAACCAGTCGCTCAGCAGGGCGACCACACCGCGGCCGGCCGGCTCCGGGTCCTTCAGGTCCCACTCCAGCGGGGAGCGGGTGTCCCACACGGAGGCCAGCTCGGCGAAGCCGGGGATGGACTTGGCGGCCATGGAGCCGATCGGGCCCGCGGAGATGAGGTTGCAGCGGATGTTCTGCTTGCCCAGGTCGCGCGCCATGTAGCGGTTGGTGGCCTCCAGGGCGGCCTTGGCCGGGCCCATCCAGTCGTACTGCGGCCAGGCGAACTGCGCGTCGAAGGTGAGGCCGACGACCGAGCCGCCGTTCTGCATCAGCGGCAGGCAGGCCATGGTCAGCGCCTTCAGGGAGAACGCCGAGACGTGCATGGCGGTGGAGACCGACTCGAACGGCGTGTTGAGGAAGTTGCCGCCGAGCGCGTCCTGCGGGGCGAAGCCGATGGAGTGGACGATGCCGTCGAGGCCGCCCAGCTCCTCGCCGACGACGTCGGCCAGGCGGGCCAGGTGCTCCTCGTTGGTGACGTCGAGCTCGATGACCTTGGTCGGCTTCGGCAGCTTCTTGGCGATGCGCTCCGTCAGCGTGGGCCGCGGGAACGCGGTCAGGATGATCTCGGCGCCCTGCTCCTGGGCGAGCTTCGCGACGTGGAAGGCGATGGAGGACTCCATCAGCACACCCGTGATCAGGATGCGCTTGCCCTCGAGGATTCCGCTCATGGTGATCAGTGACCCATTCCCAGTCCGCCGTCAACGGGGATGACGGCTCCAGTGATGTACGAGGCGTCGTCCGAGGCGAGGAACCGCACCGTCGCGGCGATCTCCTCCGGCTGCGCGTAACGGCCGAGCGGCACCTGCGACACGATGCCGGCGCGCTGCTCGTCGCTGAGCACCTTGGTCATGTCGGTGTCGACGAAGCCGGGCGCGACGACGTTGAAGGTGATGTTGCGCGAGCCCAGCTCACGGGCGAGGGAGCGCGCGAAGCCGACCAGGGCGGCCTTGGAGGCGGCGTAGTTCGCCTGCCCCGCCGAGCCGAGCAGGCCGACCACGGAGGAGATCAGGACGACGCGGCCCTTCCTGGCGCGCAGCATGCCGCGGTTGGCGCGCTTGACGACGCGGAAGGTGCCGGTGAGGTTGGTGTCGATGACCGAGGTGAAGTCCTCCTCGGACATGCGCATCAGGAGCTGGTCCTTGGTCACGCCGGCGTTGGCGATCAGGACCTCGACCGGACCGTGCTGGTCCTCGATCTCCTTGTAGGCCTGCTCCACCTGCTCAGGGTCGGTGATGTCGCACTTGACGGCGAGGAAGCCGGCCGGCGGCTCACCCGAACGGTATGTGATCGCGACCTTGTCGCCTGCGTCGGCGAAAGCGCGGGCGATGGCGAGGCCGATGCCCCGGTTGCCTCCGGTGACGAGAACCGAGCGGCTCAACGGATCACCCTTTCGTTAGCGGTCTGATGCGTTCCGACAACCCGCCCGAACACCTCGATGACAGGCGGCTTCATCGAAAACCTATCGGTAGCGCCGCTTCCGTGGGCAAGCGGGCACCGACAGTGGCTCGAGTGTGTCCCTGTCGGATCCCTACAGAAAGGCGCCATGCCGGACCGAAACCTGTGGTCGGCGGGCCCGCTCCCGCGACATGATCGGACCCGACAGGCGACGACAGCAGGGAGACCTCCGTGCCTCATACCATCGACGAAGCCTTCACGGCGCTTCCGCTCAGGGCCCTCGCCGACGCCGCGCTCGCGCGCGCGCGTGCGCTGGGGGCCGAGCATGCGGACTTCCGGTTCGAGCGGGTGCGCAGCGCGTCCTGGCGGCTGCGGGACGCCAAGCCCGCCGGTTCGTCCGACACCACCGACCTCGGGTACGCGGTCCGGGTCGTGCACGGCGGTACGTGGGGCTTCGCGTCCGGCGTGGACCTGACCCTGGACGCGGCCGCCAAGGTCGCCTCGCAGGCGGTGGCGATGGCGAAGCTCTCCGCACAGATCATCAAGGCCGCCGGGTCGGACGAGCGGGTGGAGCTGGCCGGTGAGCCGGTGCACGCGGAGCGGACGTGGGTCTCGTCGTACGAGATCGACCCGTTCTCGGTGCCCGACGAGGAGAAGGTCGCGCTGCTCACGGACTGGAGCTCGCGGCTGCTGGCGGCGACGGGCGTGAACCACGTGGACGCCTCGCTGCTCACCGTGCACGAGAACAAGTTCTACGCCGATACGGCCGGGACCGTGACGACCCAGCAGCGCGTACGGCTGCACCCGCAGCTGACGGCCGTGTCGGTGGACGAGTCCAGCGGCGAGTTCGACTCGATGCGGACCATCGCGCCGCCGGTCGGCCGGGGCTGGGAGTACCTGACCGGGACCGGCTGGGACTGGGACGCCGAGCTGGAGCAGATCCCGGAGCTGCTGGCCGAGAAGATGCGGGCGCCGAGCGTGGAGGCGGGCCTGTACGACCTGGTGGTCGACCCGTCCAACCTGTGGCTGACCATCCACGAGTCCATCGGGCACGCGACGGAGCTGGACCGGGCACTCGGGTACGAGGCCGCCTACGCCGGCACCTCCTTCGCCACCTTCGACCAGCTGGGCAAGCTGAAGTACGGCTCCGAGCTGATGAACGTCACCGGTGACCGCACCGCCGAGCACGGCCTCGCGACCATCGGGTACGACGACGAGGGCGTCGAGGCGCAGTCCTGGGACCTGGTGAAGGACGGCACGCTCGTCGGCTACCAGCTGGACCGCAGGATCGCGAAGCTGACCGGATTCGACCGGTCCAACGGGTGCGCGTACGCCGACTCCCCCGGACATGTGCCAGTGCAGCGCATGGCCAACGTGTCCCTGCAGCCGGACCCCGCCGGACTGTCCACCGAGGACCTGATCGGGGGCGTCGACCGGGGCATCTACGTGGTCGGCGACCGGTCCTGGTCGATCGACATGCAGCGGTACAACTTCCAGTTCACGGGACAGCGGTTCTTCAAGATCGAGAACGGCCGGATCACCGGGCAGCTGAAGGACGTCGCCTACCAGGCCACGACCACCGACTTCTGGGGCTCCATGGCGGCCGTGGGCGGTCCGGGGACCTACGTCCTGGGCGGCGCCTTCAACTGCGGCAAGGCCCAGCCGGGCCAGGTCGCCGCCGTGTCTCACGGCTGCCCCTCCGCTCTCTTCAAGGGCGTCAACATTCTCAACACCACGCAGGAGGCCGGTCGATGAGCGCCCGTACCAACAAGCCGCACGAGGTCGTCGAGCAGGCCCTCGCGCTGTCCCGGGCCGACGGCTGTGTCGTCATCGCCGACGAGCACTCGACCGCCAACCTGCGCTGGGCGGGCAACGCGCTCACCACGAACGGCGTGACCCGCGGTCGTACCCTCACGGTGATCGCGACCGTGGACGGCCAGGAGGGCACCGCCTCCGGTGTCGTGTCGCGGTCGGCGGTGACGGCGGAGGAGCTGGAGCCGCTGGTGCGGGCCGCCGAGGCGGCCGCGCGGGGCGCCGGGCCCGCCGAGGACGCTCAGCCGCTGGTCGGCGGGGTCCCGGAGTCCCCCGACTTCGCGGACGCACCCGCCGAGACCTCCTCCGCGGTGTTCGCGGACTTCGCCCCGGCGCTCGGCGAGGCGTTCGCACGCGCGCGTGCGGGCGGCCGGGAGCTGTACGGCTTCGCCAACCACGAGATGGTCTCGACGTACGTGGGCACGTCCACCGGGCTGCGCCTGAGGCACGACCAGCCCACCGGCACGCTGGAGCTCAACGCCAAGTCCCCGGACCGCACCCGCTCGGCCTGGGCCGGCCGGTCCACGCGGGACTTCAAGGACGTCGACCCGGGGGCGCTGGACGCCGAACTGGCCGTACGGCTCGGCTGGGCCGAGCGGCGCGTGGACCTGCCCGCCGGCCGCTACGAGACGCTGCTGCCGCCGCCCGCGGTCGCAGACCTGCTGATCTACCAGCTGTGGTCGGCCTCGGGCCGGGACGCGGCCGAGGGCCGGACGGTGTTCTCCAAGCCGGGCGGCGGCACCCGCGTCGGCGACCGGCTGAGCGAGCTGCCGCTGACCCTGCGCAGCGACCCGAACGAGCCGGGGCTGGAGTGCCCGCCCTTCGTGGTCGCCCACTCCTCCGGCGGCGACCTGTCCGTGTTCGACAACGGGCTGCCGACGCACGCCACCGAGTGGGTGAGCGAGGGCGAACTGAAGCACCTGACCACCACCCGGCACAGCGCGGCCCTGACCGGGCTGCCGGTCGCCCCGGCGCTCGGGAACCTGATCCTGGACGGCGGCCAGGACCGGTCCCTGGAGGAAATGGTCGCGGACACCGAGCGCGGGCTGCTGCTGACCTGCCTGTGGTACATCCGCGAGGTCGACCCGGCGACACTGCTGCTCACGGGCCTCACCCGGGACGGCGTCTACCTCGTGGAGAACGGCGAGGTGACCGGGGCGGTGAACAACTTCCGGTTCAACGAGTCGCCGGTGGACCTGCTGGGCCGGGCCACGGAGGCGGGCCGTACGGAGAAGACGCTGCCGCGCGAGTGGAGCGACTGGTTCACCCGGGCCGCGATGCCGGCGCTGCGGATCCCCGATTTCAATATGAGCTCTGTCAGTCAGGGCGTATAACCTCGTAGTCGGCTGTCACCCGACCGCCCGAAGATCATCAAGGAGACACGAGAACCGTGACGGACATCGTCGACGAGCTGAAGTGGCGTGGGCTGTTCGCCCTGTCCACCGATGAGGACGCTTTGCGGAAGGCGCTCGCGGACGGTCCCGTCACGTTCTATTGCGGCTTCGACCCGACGGCGCCCTCGTTGCACGTGGGGCACCTGGTGCAGGTGCTCACCGTGCGCCGGCTCCAGCAGGCCGGACACCGGCCGCTGGCGCTGGTCGGCGGCGCCACGGGCCTGATCGGTGACCCGCGCCCGACGGCGGAGCGCACGCTGAACGACCCGGAGACGGTGGCCGGCTGGGTGGGCAAGCTGCGCAGCCAGATCGAGCCGTTCCTGTCCTTCGAGGGCGAGAACGCGGCCGTCATGGTGAACAACCTCGACTGGACCGCGGGCCTCTCCGCGATCGAGTTCCTGCGGGACATCGGCAAGCACTTCCGCGTCAACAAGATGCTGACGAAGGACTCCGTGGCCCGCCGCCTCGAGTCCGACCAGGGCATCAGCTACACCGAGTTCAGCTACCAGATCCTGCAGGGCATGGACTTCCTGCAGCTGTACCGGCGGTACGGCTGCACGCTCCAGCAGGGCGGCAGCGACCAGTGGGGCAACCTCACGGCCGGCCTCGACCTGATCCACCGGCTGGAGCCGGACGCCGAGGCGCACGCGCTGGCCACCCCGCTGATGACGAAGGCGGACGGCACCAAGTTCGGCAAGACCGAGGGCGGCGCCGTCTGGCTCGACCCGGAGATGACGACGCCGTACGCGTTCTACCAGTTCTGGCTGAATGTGGACGACCGGGACATCTCCACGTACATGCGCATCCTGTCCTTCAAGTCCCGCGAGGAGCTGGAGGCGCTGGAGCAGCAGACCGAGGAGCGTCCGCAGGCGCGGGCCGCGCAGCGCGCGCTGGCCGAGGAGCTGACGACGCTGGTGCACGGGGCCGAGCAGACGGCCGCCGTGATCGCCGCGTCCAAGGCGCTGTTCGGCCAGGGCGAGCTGGCGGAGCTGGACGAGCGGACGCTGGCGGCGGCGCTGTCCGAGGTGCCGCACATCCAGGTCGCCGAGCTGGGTCCGGTGGTCGACCTGTTCGCCGAGGTCGGGCTGGTCGCCAGCAAGTCGGCCGCACGGCGGACCGTGAAGGAGGGCGGGGCCTACGTGAACAACGTCAAGGTCGCCGCCGAGGACGCGGTGCCTTCGGCCGAGGACCTGATTCACGGCCGGTGGCTGGTGCTGCGGCGGGGCAAGAAGAACCTGGCGGCTGTCGAGGTCAAGGGCGCCTGAGACAGGGCGAAGGGCGGCTCCCCGCGCTGGGGGCCGCCCTTCGCCGTTCCGTTGTCACGCCTGCTGTTTGCGCTTGCCCAGCGTCGCCATGTAGAGAGCGTCCACGGCGGCCACGATGATGATCGCGGCGACGAGTTGGAAGGCGTGCCGGCTCCAGTCGATACCACGGGTCGAGGCCACACCCAGCGCGCGGGCGATCGCGTTGCCCACGATGGCGCCGAGGATGCCGCCAATGGTCGTCAGCCACAGGGGGCTGTGCTGCTTGCCCGGGATCACCGCCTTGGCGATGAGCCCCAGCACGAATCCCACGATGATCGCCCACAACCAGCCCATGGCTGCCTCCTCGTACGGCTCGACGTGAGCATTACGGCCAGTCTCTGGCGATCCACCGTTCGGCGCATGCCGGGCGCCCCCGTCCGTGCCCCCACCGGCGGCGTTCGCGCAGGCAGGAGGCGACCCCGGTCTCGTCGGCGGCAGGGGCGCGGCGTACCGTGGGAGGTGTTCCGGCCCGGTTCCCCGCCAGGTCGGACAAGGGTGCGGGCCGGGGAGTGTCCGATGGTGCGGATGGTGGATTGTGATGCGGAAGCAGCACGGCGGAAGCGTCCAGGTGTTCCGGATCACCGGCGCCCGGGCCGGGCTCGCCGAGGACGTACGGGGCCGGCAGCGGCGGTACGTCATCTCGATGACGATCCGCACCATCTCGGTGATTCTGGCCGCGTCGCTGTGGAACGTGGAGCGGTACGTCGCCATCGTGGCGCTGGTGCTCGGAGGGCTGCTTCCCTATGTCGCCGTGGTGATCGCGAACGCCGGCCGGGAGCGGCCGCCCTCTCTTCCGTCGACCTTCGTCATGACGCCCACGAGGCCCATGATCGCGCCGCCGCGCGATGAGGAGGCACCAGGGGAGTCCGTGTCGGAGGAGCGGTCCGACCGGGGCTGACGACGGCGAGGGGCGGGGAAGCGGAAGACGACATCCCGCCAACCTCAAGAAAACCTCAGATCAATCATGCAGTTCCGGTGCCAGGCGACGGGCTCCCCGTGACATACTGCGTACGCGCTCCGCATCCCCCGTCGGAGCGACGGACCGACGCCGGGCAGCTCCCCCCGTGGCTGCTCGGCGTCGCCTTGTTTACGGGGCTCTGCGAGACGGAACCAGTGACGAACCTGTGAGTGACGCGCCGATCTGTTCTGCCAAGGGGTGCCGTGCCGACGCCGTGTGGGTGCTCGCGTGGAACAACCCGAAGATTCACACGCCGGAGCGGCGGAAGACGTGGCTCGCCTGCGAGGAGCACCGCGAGCATCTTTCGCAGTTCCTCGGGGTCCGGGGGTTCTTGAAGGACGTGGTCAGGTTCGAGGACTGGGAAGCACCCGCGGAGTCCTAGGGCCTCGACCGGCCGATACGCCGATACACCGATACATCGAGCCGCCTAGCCGCCGATCGCCGACATGGGGCGGTCCGGCTGGACGAAGGACGGGTCGTCCAGGCCCGCTCCCGCCTTCTTGCCCCACATGGCCACGCGCCAGATGCGGGCGATCTCCTCGTCGGGGGCGCCGGAGCGCAGGGCCGCGCGGAGGTCGGTCTCCTCGGTCGCGAAGAGACAGGTGCGTATCTGGCCGTCGGCCGTGAGGCGGGTGCGGTCGCAGGCGGCGCAGAAGGGGCGGGTGACCGAGGCGATCACGCCGACCCGCTGCGGGCCTCCGTTCACCAGCCAGCGCTCCGCGGGTGCCGAGCCGCGCTCCTCCGCGCCCTCGGGGGTGAGGTCGAAGCGGGTGCGCAGCGAGGCCAGGATGTCCCCGGCGGTGACCATGCCCTCGCGCTTCCAGCCGTGCTGGGCGTCCAGGGGCATCTGCTCGATGAAGCGCAGTTCGTACGCGTGCTCCAGGGCCCAGGCGAGCAGGTCGGGGGCCTCGTCGGCGTTCAGGCCCGGCATCAGGACCGTGTTGACCTTGACCGGGGTGAGGTCCGCGTCGCGGGCGGCCTGGAGGCCTTCGAGGACGTCCTTGTGGCGGTCGCGGCGGGTGAGGGCCTTGAAGACGTCCGGGCGCAGGGTGTCCAGGGAGACGTTGACCCGGTCCAGGCCCGCCGCCTTCAAGGCGGCTGCGGTGCGCTTGAGGCCGATGCCGTTCGTGGTGAGCGACATCTGGGGGCGCGGGGCGAGAGCGGCGACGCGCTCGACGATGCCGACCAGGCCGGGGCGCAGCAGGGGCTCGCCGCCGGTGAAGCGGACCTCCTCGATGCCGAGCAGGCGGACCGCGATGTCGATCAGGCGGACGATCTCGTCGTCGGTGAGCAGGTCGGGCTTGGCCAGCCACTGCAGGCCTTCCTCGGGCATGCAGTACGTGCAGCGCAGATTGCACCGGTCGGTCAGCGAGACCCTCAGGTCGGTGGCCACTCGGCCGTAGGTGTCGATGAGCACGCGGGCCCCCTCCCTCGATCCTCAGTGCGGAGCGCTTGACTCCCATCACCTGCGAGCCTACGCGAGACCACTGACAACGACAGCCGCCGGATCTTACGAGTTGCGACGCGGCCGCGTCGTAGGACCGTACGATCCCCGACGACGCGGCCGCCCGTACGAACCTCAGTGCGCTCCGGTGCCGGTCAGGGACCGCACCTCCAGCTCCGCGTACTTGCCGGCGTCCGGGACCTCCTTGGACAGCAGGGTGCCGACGACGCCCAGCAGGAAGCCGACCGGGATCGAGATGATGCCGGGGTTCTCCAGCGGGAACCAGTGGAAGTCGACGTCCGGGAACATCGAGGTGGGCTTGCCGGACACCACCGGCGAGAACAGCACCAGGCCGACCGCGGTGACCAGGCCGCCGTAGATCGACCACAGGGCGCCCGAGGTGGTGAACCGCTTCCAGAACAGGCTGTACAGGATGGTCGGCAGGTTCGCGGAGGCGGCGACCGCGAAGGCGAGGGCGACGAGGCCGGCCACGTTCAGGTCGCGGGAGAGGGCGCCGAGGACGATCGAGACGGCGCCGATGCCGACGGTCGCGTAGCGGGCCGCGTTGATCTCCTCCTTCTCGGTGGCCTGCCCCTTCCTGATGACGTTGGCGTAGATGTCGTGGGCGAAGGAGGAGGACGAGGCCAGGGTCAGGCCCGCGACGACGGCGAGGATCGTGGCGAAGGCGACCGCGGAGATGGTGGCGAGCAGGATCGCGCCCCAGTTGGAGTCGACTCCGCCGAGGTGGAGGGCGAGCAGGGGTGCGGCGGTGTTGCCCGCCTTGTTGGAGCCGATGATCTCGTCCGGTTTGATCAGCGCGGCCGCGCCGAAGCCGAGGGCGAGGGTCATCAGGTAGAAGGCGCCGATCAGGCCGATCGCCCAGATCACGGACTTGCGGGCGGCCTTGGCGGTCGGGACGGTGTAGAAGCGGATGAGGATGTGCGGCAGGCCCGCGGTGCCGAGGACCAGGGCGATGCCGAGGGAGATGAAGTCCAGCTTGGTGGTGCCGGTGGCGCCGTACTTCAGGCCGGGCTCCAGGAACGCCGAGCCCTTGCCGCTGTTGTCGGCGGCCTTGCCGAGCAGGTCCGAGATGTTGAAGTGGAACTTCAGCAGCACCAGGAAGGTGAGCAGCAGGGCGCCGAGGATGAGCAGCACCGCCTTGACCATCTGGACCCAGGTGGTGCCCTTCATGCCGCCGATGGTGACGTACACGATCATCAGGACGCCGACCAGGGCGACGATGCCGATCTTGCCGCCGTCGCTGGTGATGCCCAGCAGCAGGGAGACCAGGACGCCGGCGCCGGCCATCTGGGCCAGCAGGTAGAAGATCGAGACGACGATCGTGGAGGTGCCCGCGGCCGTGCGGACCGGCCGCTGGCGCATCCGGTAGGCCAGCACGTCGCCCATGGTGTAGCGGCCGGAGTTGCGCAGCGGCTCGGCGACCAGGAGCAGGGCGACGAGCCAGGCGACCAGGAAGCCGATGGAGTACAGGAAGCCGTCGTAGCCGAAGAGGGCGATGGCGCCGGCGATGCCGAGGAAGGACGCGGCGGACATGTAGTCGCCGGAGACGGCGAGGCCGTTCTGGAAGCCGGTGAACTGGCGGCCGCCGGCGTAGAAGTCGGCGGCGTCCTTGGTCTGGCGGCCCGCCCAGACGGTGATGACGAGGGTCGCGGCGACGAACACCGCGAACAGGGTGATGATCAGCGGCCGGTGCTCGGTCGCCTCGCCGGCGGCCAGCAGGGTGTGCGGTGCGGGGCTCATGCGCCGCCCTCCATCCGGGACTTGATGGCCTCGGCCTTGGGGTCGAGCCTGGCGGCGGCGTGCCGCGCGTACCACCAGGCGATGAGGAACGTGGTGAGGAACTGGGCGAGGCCCAGGACGAGGGCCACGTTGATGTTTCCGGCCACCTTGGTGCCCATGAACCCGTCCGCGTAGTTGGAGAGCAGGACGTACAGCAGGTACCAGGCGATGAAGGCGACCGTCAGGGGGAAGGCGAAGGAGCGGTAGGCGCGGCGCAGTTCACCGAACTCCGCGCTCTGCTCTACCTCGGTGAACTCCTCGGTGGAGGGAAGGTGGGCCTGGGGTTTCGCGGGGGGCGGTGTCTCGGTTGCCACGGAGTCTCCTCGCGTCACGGACATGCGCTTCTGACCTCACAGGGACGGGAAACACGTGACCTGGAGTCACCCTTCGACTCCGGTCCGTGATTGCGCTGGGGGGCACGATCCTTGTGGCCCCTCCTTCCACGGTCACGGCGCCACGCGCGGAGTGGTTCAAGTCGGCCGGACTCTTTCGGAGATCAGGTTGTGGAGATAGCTTTCGACCTGCACACCCGTCATGTACCTGCCCGAGCACCACCCGTGTCTCGGGCGGTTTCGTATCCGGATGATGTGGAGATCCCATGGCTCATCTGCCTTCCAGACGCCGGCTCGCACTCGCCGTGCCGGTCGTGCTGTCGCTGACCGCCTCGCTCGGCTTCCTGCCCGCGGCGGCCTCGGCAGCTCCGGCGGTCACGGCGGAGCGGGCGACGGACGGCCCCGGCCTCGCGTATGTGGTCAACACCGGCACGGACCACCACACGATCGAGTCGGTGCGGCAGGCCATCACGCGCAACGACGGCACCGTCGTCGCCAGTTACGACAAGATCGGTGTGATCGTCGCCCACTCCGCGAACCCCGACTTCGGCCGGCAGATGCGGGCCGTGCGGGGCGTGGACTCGGCGGGCGCGACGCGGACCGCTCCGCTGACCGCGGCGGGCACCACGGACGAGGGCGCGGTGCAGGTCCTGTCGAAGGCGGAGGCCGCGAAGGTCGCCGCGGGCGCGACGGCGGGCGAGGAGCCCCTCGAGGCCGACCAGTGGGATCTGCGCGCGATAGGCGCCGACAAGGCCGCCACGATCAACCCGGGCAGCAGGAACGTGACGGTCGGCGTGATCGACACCGGCGTCGACGACACCCACCCGGACATAGCCCCGAACTTCTCCGCCTCGCAGAGCGCCAACTGCGTGAGCGGCAAGGCGGACACGACGTACGGCGCCTGGCGGCCGGTGGACGCCGACCACTACCACGGCACGCATGTGGCGGGCGAGATAGCCGCGGCCCGCAACGGCATAGGCGTGGCGGGTGTGGCTCCCGGGGTGAAGGTCGCCAGCATCACCGTGGCCCAGCCGGACGCGGGCGCGCTGTTCTATCCCGAGAGCGTGGTCTGCGCCTTCGTCTTCGCCGCCGACCACGGCATCGAGATCACCAACAACAGCTACTACGTCGACCCGTGGCTGTACAACTGCATGGACGACCCCGATCAACGTGCCATCGTTGACGCGGTCAACAGGGCCCAGCTGTACGCACAGCACAAGGGCACGCTCAACGTGGCCTCGGCCGGCAACTCCAACCACGACCTCGACGCGGACTCGATCGTGGACACCTCCAGCCCGGACGACTCGACGGCCGTGAACCGGACGATCGACCCGCACGAGTGCTTCGACGTGCCGACCCAGCTGCCCGGTGTGGTCACCGTGAGCGCGGTGGGCGTCAAGGGCACCAAGTCGTACTACTCCAGCTACGGCCAGGGCGTCGTCGACGTGGCGGGACCGGGCGGCGACAAGTACCAGATCCCGGACACGCCGTCGAAGAACGGCCGCATCCTGTCCACGCTGCCGAACAACCGGTACGGCTTCCTCCAGGGCACGTCCATGGCGTCCCCGCACGTGGCCGCCGTCGCCGCGCTACTGAAGTCGGTCCACCCGAACGCCACCCCGGCCGCGCTGCAGGCCCTCCTGAAGGCCCAGGCGGACAACCCGGGCTGCCCGAGCGAGCCCTACGACGGGAACGGCGACGGTGTCGTGGACGCGACCTGCGTCGGCGGCGAGCGCGTCAACGGCTTCTACGGCTTCGGTGTCGTCGACGCGCTGCGCGCGGTCAAGTGACCGGCGCCGACACGGCTTCCCCGCGCCGACACGACTTCCCGCACGGCACGACTTCCCCGCAGGCACGCTCGTGCCGCGAACGAACTGGAGAGACAGACACATGACAGCGCCCCAGCCGCGCTACCGCCGCGCCCTGGTGATCCCGGTCGGGATGGCCATGGCCACGGCCCTCGCGTTCCTGCCCAACGTCACGGCCTCCGCGGCCGACGGCACCTCCGCCGCCGTCACCGGCACCGCCGCCACCGACGGGCCCTCGCTCAGCTATGTCGTCAACGTCCCGCCCGGGCACGGGGTCTCGGCGCACGTGAAGAAGGCCATCGCCGAGGCCGGCGGGTCGGTGGTGATCGCGTACGACCGCATCGGCGTGATCGTCGTCCACTCCTCGAACCCGGACTTCGCCAAGGAGATCCGCACGGTCCACGGGGTCGACTCGGCCGGTGCCACGCGCCACACGCCGCTGCCCGCCCAGTCCACCACCGACGTCGGCACACCGAAGGTGCTCAGCGCCGCCGAGGTCGCCGCGGCCGACGCGCAGGCGACCGCCGGGCAGGACCCGCTGGAGCCGCTCCAGTGGGACCTGCCGGCCATCAACGCGGACAAGGCGCACGAGAAGACGCTGGGCAGCCGGGACGTCACGGTCGCCGTCATCGACACGGGCGTCGACGACACCCACCCGGACATCGCGCCCAACTTCGACCGTGCGGCGTCCGCCAACTGCGTGTCGGGCAAGCCGGACACGACGGACGGCGCCTGGCGGCCGAGCGCGGCGGAGAGCCCGCACGGCACGCACGTGGCCGGCGAGATCGCGGCCGCGAAGAACGGCGTGGGCGTCACGGGTGTGGCGCCGGGCGTCCGGGTGGCCGGCATCAAGGTCGCCAACCCGGACGGCTACTTCTACACGGAGGCCGTGGTCTGCGGCTTCATGTGGGCGGCCGAGCACCACGTGGACGTGACCAACAACAGCTATTACACCGACCCGTGGTACTTCAACTGCGCCGACGACCCGGACCAGAAGGCGCTCGTCGACGCCATCACCCGGGCCTCGCGGTACGCGGAGAAGAAGGGCACGGTCAACGTCGCGGCGGCGGGCAACGAGAACTACGACCTCGCGTCCGACTCGATCACCGACCCGGTCTCGCCGAACGACGGCACCCCCTCGGACCGCGTCGTCGACCCGCACAAGTGCTTCGACATACCGACCCAGCTGCCCGGCGTGGTCACCGTGGCCGCGACCGGCGCGAAGGGCCTGAAGTCGTCGTTCTCCAACTACGGCCTCGGCGTCGTCGACATCGCCGCTCCCGGCGGCGACTCGACGGCCTACCAGAGGCCGCAGCCCCCGGCGACCAGCGGCCTGATCCTGGGCCCGCTGCCGGGCGGCAGGTGGGGCTACATGGCGGGCACGTCGATGGCGACACCGCACGTCGTCGGCGTCGCCGCGTTGATCAAGTCGACGCATCCGCACGCGCCCGCCGCACTGGTGAAGGCGCTGCTGTACGCGGAGGCCAACCCCACGCCCTGCACGGACCCGTACGACATCAACGGTGACGGCAAGGTCGACGCGGTGTGCGAGGGGTCGAAGAACTACAACGGCTTCTACGGCTGGGGCACGGCGGACGCACTGGCTGCGGTGACCAAGTAGGGACCTCACCTCAATATATTGATTCAGTCAATACTGCATAGTGCAGTCATGACTGACATCAAGTTCGCATGGTCCGCCCTGGGCGGCGACCCGGCCCTTGCCGAAGGTGTCACCACCGTGGAGCGGGAGGGCGCGCTTACGGCGCGCCTTCCCGTGCGGCAGCTGGCGCGTGCGTGCGTCGGCGCGTGCGCGCTGGCCGCGGCCGAGCTGGGGGCGCGACGGGGCGGGCTCGCCGAGGTGCCGGGGGTCGTGGTGGACGACGGCGCGGTGGCGGCCGCCTTCCACAGTGAGCGGCTGCTGCGGGTCGACGGGCGGCAACCGGTCGCGTTCGCGCCGCTGTCCCGGTTCTGGCGGACGGCCGACGGCTGGGTGCGCACCCACGCCAACTACCCGCACCACCGGGCCCGGTTGCTCGACGCGCTGGGACTGACGGAGGGCGCCTCCGTGGCGGAGGCGGCCGACCGGCTCGCCGAACTCCCCGCGCTGGAGGCGGAGGAGACGGTGTACGGCGCCGGCGGCCTCGCCGTGGCCCTGCGCACCCCGAAGGAGTGGGCGGCGCACGAGCAGGCCGCCGAGGTGGCCGCCCGGCCCCTGGTCGAGCGTGAACGGCTGGACTCGGCACACACGCGCGTGCTCCCGCCGCTCGATACGGCCACCGCTCCCCTGCTGCCCGCCGCCGGGCTCCGCGTCCTCGACCTGACCCGGGTTCTGGCGGGCCCGGTCGCCACGCGCACGCTCGCCCTGCTGGGCGCGGACGTCCTGCGCCTGGACGCCCCGCACCTGCCCGAACTCCCCGACCAGCACGCCGACACGGGCTTCGGCAAGCGGTCGGCGACCCTCGGCCTCGCCGCCGACCGGGACACCTTCGAGGAGCTGCTGGCCTCGGCGGACGTCGTGGTCACCGGCTACCGGCCCGGCGCCCTGGACCGGTTCGGGCTGTCCCCCGAGGCACTGGCCGAACGGCGTCCGGGTCTGATCGTGGCGCAGGTGTCGGCGTGGGGCGCGTACGGGCCCTGGGGCGGGCGGCGCGGCTTCGACAGCCTGGTGCAGGTCGCGACCGGCATCGCGGTGACCGAGGGTTCGGCCGAGGAGCCCGGCGCGCTGCCCGCGCAGGCCCTCGACCACGGCACCGGCTATCTGCTGGCGGCGGCCGTGCTGCGGGCGGTGACCGAGCGGTCGTACGACGGGCACGGCCGGAGCGTGCGGCTGGCGCTCGCCCGGACCGCGCGCTGGCTGACGGACGGGATCCGGCCGGCCCCGGGCAGGGGCGCCGCGTACGAGGGGCCGGACGCCTGGCTGGCCGAGACGGAGAGCCGCCTCGGCCGGCTGCGGCACGCCCTGCCGCCGGTGTCCTTCACGGGCGGCCCCACGGACTGGGCGCGCCCGCCGGTGCCGTGGGGCTCGGACGCGCCCGCCTGGACGTGAGGGCTCAGTCGTTGGTGACGAGCACCTTGAGGGCGGTGCGCTCGTCCATCGCCTTGTAGCCGTCCGGTACGCCCTCGATGCCGACGGTCAGGTCGAACACGGGCGAGGGGTCGATCGTGCCGTCGAGGACGTCGGGCAGGAGGTCGGGGATGTAGGCGCGGACCGGGGCGACACCGCCGCGCAGGGCGATGTTCCGGTCGAACATGACGCCGAGGTCCAGGCCGGTGCCGCTGCCGTGCGGGACGCCGACGAAGCCGATCGCGCCGCCGTCGCGGGTGATGTTCACGGCCGTCCGCATGGACTGCTCGGTGCCGACCGCCTCGACCACGGCGTGCGCGCCCTGGCCGCGGGTGAGCGCGCGGACCGCCTCGACCGCCGCGTCCCCGCGCTCGGCGACCACGTCGGTGGCGCCGAAGCGGCGCGCGATGTCGGTGCGGACCTCGTGCCGGCCGAGCGCGATGATCCGCTCGGCGCCGAGCCGCTTGGCGGCCAGCACCGCGCACAGGCCGACCGCGCCGTCCCCGACGACGGCGACCGTGGCGCCCGGGCGGGCGCCCGCGCCGAGGGCGGCGTGGTGGCCGGTGCCGAGGACGTCGGAGAGGGTCAGGAGGGCGGACAGCAGGTGGTCGTCGGAGGCCGCTTCCTTGGGCAGCTGGACCAGGGTGCCGTCGGCGAACGGCACGCGCACGGCCTCGCCCTGGCCGCCGTCGTAGCCGACGGAACCCCAGAAGCCGCCGTGCTCGCAGGAGGTCGTCAGGCCCTCGCGGCAGTAGTCGCAGACGCCGTCGGACCACATGAAGGGCGCGACCACGAGGTCACCGCGCCGCACCGTGCTCACCTCGGAGCCGGTCTCCTCGACGACGCCGAGGAACTCGTGCCCGATGCGCTGCCCAGGCTGCCGGGCCGCCTCGCCGCGGTAGGCCCACAGGTCGCTGCCGCAGATGCAGGCGCGCAGCACGCGCACGACCGCGTCGGTGGGCAGCTGCACCACGGGCTCGGGCACGTCCTCCACGCGCATGTCGTACGGGGCGTGGATGGTGGTGGCGCGCATGGCGAGGATCCTTCTCGTGCGGAGGGGCGTGCGGTGCGCTCAGGGGGTGGTCGAGCGCACTTCACGGTACGCCGCCGCCTCCCCGGCCCGCTCGGCGAGGGTGGCCCGGTCCGACGGCTGCCAGCCCGGCCCCCGGAACACCCGCCCCGCGCGCTCGCGCCAGCCGGAGGCCGCCTTGAGGTCCCGCGCGATGGACATGTACTCGTGCGTGGCCACCTTGACCGGGTTGAACGTGTTGATGTTCTTGGTCAATCCGTAGACGGGCCGCTCCACCTCGGGCGCGAAGGTGCCGAAGAGGCGGTCCCAGACGATGAGGATCCCGCCGTAGTTCCGGTCGAGGTAGCCGCCCTGGGAAGCGTGGTGCACGCGGTGATGGGACGGGGTGTTGAACACGGACTCGAACCACCGGGGCATCCTGTCGATCCGCTCGGTGTGGATCCAGAACTGGTACACGAGGCTGACCGAGGAACAGAAGGCCAGCGCGGCCGGGTGCACGCCCAGGGCGACGAGCGGGACGTAGAAGGGCCAGGACGTCAGCGACGTCCAGGGCTGGCGCAGCGCCGTGGTGAGGTTGAACTTCCTGCTGGAGTGGTGGACGACATGACAGGCCCACAGGAGGCGGATCACGTGGTGACCGCGGTGGGACCAGTAGTAGAAGAAGTCCTGCGCGAGCAGCATCAGCGCCACCGTCCACCACAGGACGGGCACGCGCAGCGGGGTGAGCGCGTAGACCCCTGTGTAGATCGCGACGATGGGGATCTTCCACAGCGCGTCGAAGAAGAGGCTGCCGAGCCCCATGGACAGGCTCGTCGCGGCGTCCTTCGCCTCGTACCCGGCCGCCTCCTCGTCGGGATGGAGGCGGACGCTGATCATCTCGACGACGGTCAGCAGGATGAAGGCCGGAATCGACCAGACCACGGCGTCGGGGAGGTTCGGCATGCGTGCACCGTAGAGCCGCCGGCCCGCCACGAACAGAGGTTGTTACCGATAAGTACGGCCGCGTGACCGCTCGGCCGGGCCGTGCGGCCGCCGCCTACACGCCCGCGGCTCCCAGCAGGCTGCCCGCCGCGTACGTCACGGCCATCGCGAGCGCGCCGCCCACCATGTTCCGCAGCACCGCCGGCCTCGGGTTCGCCGCCCCCAGCCGGGCGCTGCTCCAGCCGGTGAGCACCAGCGCGGCCAGCACGGAGACCACGGTCACCAGGAGCCGCCAGGCGGCCGGTGGCAGCACGATGGCCAGCAGGGGCAGCAGCGCGCCCGCGGTGAAGGCCAGGAAGCTCGCCCAGGCCGCGTGCCAGGGGTTGGTCAGCTCGTCCGGGTCGATGCCCAGTTCCACACGCGCGTGGGCCTTCAGCGCGTCCCGCGCGGTGAGTTGCTCGGCGGCCTCCCGGGCCACCTTCCGGGACAGGCCGCGCGCCTCCAACATGTCGGTCAGCTCGACCAGTTCGGCCTCCGGCTGCTCCTTCAGCTCCTGTCTCTCCACGGCCAGCGCGGCCATCTCGGAGTCGCGCTGGGTGGAGACGGAGACGTACTCGCCCGCCGCCATGGACATCGACCCGGCGAGCAGCCCGGCGAGGCCGGCGGTGAGCAGGGCGCCCCGGTCCTCGGTCGCGCCCGCGACACCGACCACGATGCCGGCGGTGGAGACGATGCCGTCGTTCGCTCCCAGCACGGCCGCCCGCAGCCAGTTCAGCCGCGAGCCGAGCGCGCCTCCATGGGCCTCGTCCTGCGTTGGTTCCGTCACACGACGGAGGATCGCACCCCGACGGCCACCACACCCGCAACGACCCCCGGCACACCCGCAGCGGCCCCGGCAGCCACCGCGCGCGTGCCGCCCCCTCCCGGTGCCGCTACGCGCCCCCGGGCTGCCCACCGCACGTGCCGCCCCGGCGGTCGCCACACAGGCGCCGCCACTCCAACAGTCACTCCGGCAGTCACCACCCGCGCGCCCCCCGACGGCCACCACACGCGCGCCACCCACCCCTTGCGCCCACCCCGCCGACACCGCGTGAACTCGGTCCGCCGCCGGACCAGTTCGCGGCAGCGCCGCACGCACGCGCGTGCGATGTCCGAGCGGGAGGGCGGGCACGGGGAGGCGGGCCGGGCCCTGCGGGACGGTGCTGTCAGTCGCGGCCCGTATCCTCAGTGACCATGCTCGAAGACCGTGCGACCGCAGTGTCCTCCCCCACCCAGTGGCCGGCCGCGTATCCGAAGGGATACGCGGTCGTTGACGTGGAGACCACCGGCCTGGCCCGGGACGACCGGATCATCTCGGCGGCCGTCTACCGGCTGGACGCACGCGGCGAGGTCGAGGACCACTGGTACACGCTGGTCAACCCGGAGCGCGATCCGGGACCCGTGTGGATACACGGTCTGACGAGCGACGTACTCGAAGGCGCGCCGCTCTTCGGTGACATCGCGGAGGAGTTCGCGGCCCGCCTGGACGGCCGGGTGCTGGTCGCGCACAACGCGGTCTTCGACTGGCAGATGATCGCCCGGGAGTACGCGCGCGCCCGGCGCGAGGCGCCCGTACGGCAGCGGCTGTGCACCATCGCGCTCTCCAAGGAGCTGGCGCTGCCGCTGCCCAACTTCAAGCTGGAGTCGCTCGCGGCGCACTTCGGGGTCGTACAGCAGCGGGCGCACCACGCGCTGGACGACGCGCGCGTGCTCGCCGAGGCGTTCCGGCCCAGTCTGCGGGCTGCCGCCGCGGGCGGCGTGCGGCTGCCGCTGCTGGAGTGCCGGCCGCTGACGGAGTGGTCGGACACGCCGCGGATCGGGCGGCAGGCGAGCGGGGGCTACGGCGGCTACCGGCCCTCCAGTTGGCGCCCGTCCCGCAAGCGGCCCGCCTGCCCGTACCCCAACCCGGGCCGTTACGAAGACGGCAAACGCCTCAAACAGGGCATGCGGGTGGCGTTCTCCGGGGACACCTCCACCGAGCGGGAGCTGCTGGAGGACCGGGCGACCGAGGCCGGGCTGCACGTGGCGACGAGCCTGTCCCGGCTGACCAGCCTGCTGGTCACCAACGACCCCGACTCGGGCACCTCGAAGGTGGTCAAGGCCCGCCAGTTCGGCACGCCGGTCGTCGACGAGGCCGCGTTCGGACAGCTGCTGAGGGACGTCGAGCCGGCCGACGAGTGACCGGCCGGACCGCCGGCGAGTGACCGTACGGATGGGTGATTCGCGGCGACTCGCCCGGTTCTGGTCAGCCCCGAACCCCGGCGACGGCTCACCCTGTGGCCCATGGCGAAATGCGAAGTTTGCGGCAATGACTACGGGATGACCTTCGAGGTCCACGCACAGGGCGCGGTGCACGTGTTCGACTGCTTCTCCTGCGCGATCCACCGCATGGCCCCGATCTGCGAGCACTGCAAGGTCTCGATCATCGGCCAGGGCGTGGAGGCCGACGGCGCCTTCTACTGCGGCGCCCACTGCGCCCGCGCCGAGGGGAAGGTGGGGATCGTCGACCGAGTGTGACCCCGTACCCGCCCGATCGCACCCCACGACCGAGTTGTACCGTCGTGGGGTGCACCGCTACCGCTTCCTGCTGACCCGCCAGTGGGTGATCCTCACCCTCTTCGCGATCGCGCTGATCCCCACCATGATCAGGCTCGGCTTCTGGCAGCAGCACCGGTACGAGGAGCGCACCGCCCGCAACGACCTGGTCTCCTCCGCGCTGCACGCCGAGCCCGTCCCGGTCGAGCGGCTCACCTCCCCCGGGCACGCCGTGACCCACACCGAGAAGTACCGGACCGTCACCGCGACCGGCACCTTCGACACCTCCCGGGAAGTCGTGGTCCGGCGCCGGACCAACGCCGACGACGAGGTCGGCTTCCACGTCCTGACCCCGTTCGTCCTGACGGACGGCAAGGTGCTACTGGTCAACCGCGGCTGGATCCCCGCGAACGGCGTCCAGACCGCCTTCCCCAAGATCCCCGCACCGCCCGCCGGCCGGACCACCATCACCGGGCGGCTGAAGGCCGACGAAACCACCGCCGCGAGCGGCATCAAGAACGTCAAGGGCCTGCCGGACCGCCAGATCATGCTGATCAGCAGTGCGGAGGAGGCCCGGCGGCTCGGCGCGCAGGTCCTCGGCGGCTACGTCGAGCAGACCGCGCCGGAGCCCAAGGGCGACCTGCCGCAGCAGATCTCCAGCCCCGGCAGCGAGGACGCACCGCTGAACTACGCGTACATGATCCAGTGGTGGCTGTTCGCCGCGGCCGTCCCGGTGGGCTGGTGGTTCCTGGTCCGGCGCGAGATACGGGACCGCGAGGAGGCCGCGGCCGAGGAGAAGCCGGAGGAGACGGAACCGGCCGCCGTGTGACGACAGTCATGTGAAGTCGAAGTGACGACAGTCATGTGAGTCGAAGGCCGGCGTCACTCCCCCGGCGCATCCCCTGGTTGGCCCTCCGGCCTGGCGGGAACCCGCATCCCGTGAACGCGCGCATCGAGGACTACGCCCTCATCGGGGACGAACAGACCGCGGCCCTGGTCGGCAAGGACGGCTCGATCGACTGGCTGTGCCTGCCCCGCTTCGACTCCGGTGCCTGCTTCGCCAAACTCCTGGGCGGCGAGGACAACGGCCACTGGAGGATCGCCCCCGCCGGAGCGGACACCTGCACGCGCCGCGCCTACCGGCCCGACACCCTCGTCCTCGACACCGAGTGGGACACCGCCGACGGCACGGTCCGCGTGACCGACCTGATGCCGCAGCGCGACCGCGCCCCCGACGTCGTACGCATCGTGGAGGGTGTCAGCGGGCGCGTCACCGTGCGGAGCACGCTCCGGCTGCGCTTCGACTACGGCTCGATCGTGCCGTGGATGCGCCGCTCCGACGGTCACCGGGTGGCCGTCGCCGGCCCGGACTCGGTGTGGCTGCGCAGCGAGCCGCCCGTGCGGATCTGGGGCGAGGACTTCAGCACCCGGTCGGAGTTCACCGTCTCCGAGGGCGAGCGGGTCGCGTTCGTGCTCACCTGGCACCCCTCGCACGAACCGCGCCCCAAGCTCGTCAACCCGTTCAAGGCGCTGGAGACCAGTGTCCGGGACTGGCGGCGCTGGGCGGCCCGCTGCCGCTACAACGGGCCGTACCGGGACGCCGTCGTACGCTCCCTGATCACGCTCAAGGCCCTCACCTACGCCCCCACGGGCGGGATCGTCGCGGCGGCGACCACCTCGCTGCCCGAGGAACTGGGCGGCGTGCGCAACTGGGACTACCGCTTCTGCTGGCTGCGCGACTCCACCCTCACCCTCGGCGCCCTGCTGGCGGCGGGCTACCACGGGGAGGCGGAGGCCTGGCGCGACTGGCTGCTGCGCGCGGTCGCGGGCGACCCGGCGGACCTGCAGATCATGTACGGCCTGGCGGGCGAGCGCCGGCTGCCGGAGTTCGAGCTGCCCTGGCTGCCCGGCTTCGGCGAGTCCGCGCCCGTACGCGTCGGCAACGGCGCCGTCGACCAGCTTCAGCTGGACGTGTACGGCGAGGTCCTGGACTCGCTGTATCTGGCCCGCGAATCGGGCCTGAGCACCAAGCCGCACATGTGGTCGCTGCAGTGCGCGCTCCTGAACTTCCTGAAGACGGCGTGGCGGCAGCCCGACGAGGGCCTGTGGGAGGTGCGCGGCGGCCGGCGCCAGTTCGTGCACTCGAAGGTGATGGTGTGGGTTGCCGCCGACCGTGCCGTACGGACGCTGGAGCGGTATCCGCATCTGAAGGGCGATCCGGACGACTGGCGGGCGATGCGCGCCGAGGTGCACCGGGAGGTGTGCGAGAAGGGGTACGACCCCCGGCGCAGGACCTTCACGCAGTACTACGGCTCGCGCGAGCTGGACGCCTCCCTGCTGCTGATTCCGCGCGTCGGCTTCCTGCCGCCCGACGATCCGCGGGTGATCGGCACGGTCGACGCGATCCGCGAGGACCTGGGGCACGGCGGCTTCGTACGCCGTTACGACACCGACGCGGTCGGCGTCGACGGCATGCCGGGCGGTGAGGGCGCCTTCCTCGCCTGCTCGTTCTGGCTCGCGGACGCCCTGCATCTGACGGGCCGCACCAAGGAGGCCCGGGCGCTGTTCGAGCGGCTGCTGGACCTGGCCAACGACGTGGGGCTGCTGTCGGAGGAGTACGACCCGGAGCTGGGCCGCCAGCTGGGCAACTATCCCCAGGCGTTCAGCCACATCGCGCTGGTGAACACCGCCCTCACCCTGTTCGGCGACGAGGAGGGCGTGCTCGGGGCAGGATAGGGGCCATGGATCTTGGACTGAAGGACCGGGTGTACGTCGTCACCGGCGGCACGCGCGGGCTGGGCAACGCCGCCGCGCGGGAGCTGCTCGCCGACGGGGCGAAGGTGGTCATCACCGGCCGTGACGAGAAGCGGGTGGCCGAGGCGGCCGCCGAACTGGGCGAGAACGCGGTGGGCGTGGCCGTCGACAACGCGGAGGCAGGGGCGCCCGAGCGGCTGATCGCGGCCGCCCGGGAGCACTTCGGCGGCTTCGACGGCATCCTCGTCAGCGTCGGCGGGCCGGCGCCCGGTTTCGTCGCCGACAACACGGACGAGCAGTGGCGGGGCGCGTTCGAGTCCGTGTTCCTGGGCGCGGTGCGGCTCGCGCGGGCCGCGGCGGCCGAGTTGGAGGCGGGCGGTGTCATCGGGTTCGTGCTGTCCGGGTCGGTGCACGAGCCGATTCCGGGGCTGACGATCTCCAACGGGCTGCGGCCCGGGCTCGCCGGGTTCGCCAAGTCCCTGGCGGACGAGCTGGGGCCGCGCGGGATCCGGGTGCTGGGGCTGCTGCCGTCCCGCATCGACACGGACCGCGTGCGCGAGCTGGACGGGATGTCCGCGGATCCCGAGGCCACCCGGGCGGCGAACGAGTCCCGGATTCCGTTGCGGCGGTACGGGGCGCCGGAGGAGTTCGGGCGGGTCGCCGCCTTCCTGCTGTCTCCGGCGGCTTCCTATCTGACGGGGATCATGGTGCCGGTGGACGGGGGGATGCGGCACGGGTTCTGAGCCTGGGGGCGGTCAAGGCCGCTCGAGAGCCTTCAACGGTGCTCAAGTCACCCTTTCCGCACGGTGCCTGACCTCCCGCAGGCGTACGTCCGCAGGCAGTGAGGGCAGGTTCGCCGACTCCCTCGCGTGGGTCAGGGCCTGGGCCGTGAAGTCGGCCAGGGCCGTCGCCGGGTCGACGTGGGGCTCCAGTTGGAGCCAGGCGCGTACCGCGGGGGTCGTACGGCGGCCCGTCAGCAGGAGTTCGGTGTGGGCCACGCCCTGCTGCCGGGCCGTGTCCATGGCCATGACCGACTCCAGGGCGCGGCCCCGCAGCAGGGCGGTGTCGCCGTCGCCGGTGTCGACCCGGACCTCGGCCAGGCGGCGCGGGCGCAGCGTCGCGGTCAGCCACCACAGGGCGAGCAGGACCAGGACGGCCAGGGCCGCGATGACCGTGGGCCACCACCAGCCGGCGTCCCGCCAGTGGGTGCGCTCGGCCCTGCTGAGCAGGACGTCGTGCGGGCCGGAGTGGGGCCACCAGTGGGGCGGCCGCGCGCCCAGGCCCACGGCCAGCACCGAGCCGCCGAGGGCGAGCAGCAGCAGGCCGACGAGGGCGAGCAGGACACGGTTGACGGCACCTCCGCGCATCGCGCTCACCCCTTCCGTCCGGGCCGCCGGACGTGCACCGCGAGCGCGGGCGGGTGGTCCAGCCCGAGCCCACGGACCGCTTCGGTGAGGACGGTGTCCACGTCGGCGCGTACGTCGTCCAGGTCGCGGAAGTGCGAGAGCACGTGGACGTCGGCCCGCCTCCGGCGCATCCGCACCCGTACCGTGCGGACGCCGGAGATCTCCATGGCCCGGTCGCGCAGCATCAGGGCGGCGGCCTCGCGCCGCAGTCCGGCGCGCACGTCGGGGTGCGGGCGCCGCATGGGCAGCAGCCGGCGCAGCCCGGGGGTGACGGCGAGGAGGACCAGCCAGAGGCCGAGGGCGGCGGCGACGCCCGCGCCGGCCAGCACCCAGGTGTCGTCCAGGGGCCGCTCGGCGAGCTGCCGGGCCAGCACCCGGCGCCAGCGCATCGCGGGACGGTGGGCGCGTACGGCGGCGATGTCGTACAGGAGGACGCCCGCGCCGGCCAGCAGAAGCAGGGCGACCAGGGCGGCGGGGACCCTGCGCGGCGACCAGAAGCGGCCGCTGCCTTCGGGCAGCGGGACCGGTGGGGCGTCGGAGGGCTTCTCGGTGTCGAGGACGGGCAGTGGCTGGGTGGTGGTGCCGGATGGCCGGGGCTCGCTCATCGCGTCCTCCCGTCGGGCGCTCCGGGTGCCGGCGTCAGGTGCAGCCGTTCGACGTGAACGGTGACCTCCGGCACTTCCATGCTCACCAAAGCGCCTACCCGCTCCACCACTTGGCGACGCACGGCGGCGCAGCGGGCGCCGATGTCGGCGGGGTAGCCGAGTTCGAGAAGGACGCGGACGCGTGCCGTGTCGTGCCGGACGACGACCGTGGCGTGCGGAGGCGCGGCGTCCGGGTGCAGCGGGGCGAGTGCCTCGCGTACGGCCTGGGCGGCGATCTTCGCGACGACCCGGTCGGCGATCCGCAGTGCGCCGCGCTCGCCCGCCGACACGAGGGCCGGGGGCTGTCGTTCCGTGCCGGTGTCCGCGCTCACGGCGCTCACCGCCGCCGGTCGCGCCGGGTGTCACGGGTGCGGAAGAAGTCGCCCAGCTCCAGGTCGCCCTCCAGGAACCGGCCGACGACGAAGCCGACGGCCCCCAGCGCCGCCACCAGCAGGAAGGCTCCGAACCCGCCGAAGTATCCGGCGAATGCCAGCGCCATTCCGGCGATCATGCCGACCACGGCCATGCTCATGCAGCGCTCCTCTGCTCGTCAGGCGTGCGTGCTGTGCCGGTTGCCGTCGCCCCTCGGTCTCGCTCGTCTCACTGGATCCGGGGCGGTTCGGGCTCCTCTTCCTCCTCGTCGGGGAGTTTGACGTCGCTCACCGCGATGTTGACCTCGACGACCTCGAGTCCGGTCATGCGTTCCACGGCGGCGATGACGTTCTCCCGTACCGCGCGGGCGACGTCACCGATGGACACGCCGTAGTCCACGACGATCTCCAGGTCGAGCGCCGTCTGCACCTCGCCGACCTCGGCCTTCACCCCCCGGGTCACCGACTTCGCGCCGCCGGGCACCCGGTCGCGCACGGCTCCGAAGGTGCGGGCCAGGCCACTGCCCATGGCGTGGACACCGACCACGTCCCGGGCGGCCATCCCGGCGATCTTCTCCACCACGCCGTCGGCGATGGTGGTCCGCCCACGGGTCGCCGGGTCCCCGCCGCCGCGCCGGGTGGCCTTGCGGGTCGTCACCTGTGCTTCGTTGTCGCCGTCTGGGGTCGTCGTCATCTCGGTCATCGCCGTACGTCCCTTTCGGTCGTCGTCCTGCGACCACCGTATGCAAGCTTGCCGGTTTCCGCCCTTGTATGCGGCAGGCTGGAGGAATGACGTCGGACCGGTGGGCGAGGGAAGTCAGGCAACAGCTGGGTCTGGGCAGGCTGCTGCCGCTCGGCGGCCCGCGGGACGGGGCGTGGATCGCGGAGGGGGCGGCGCGGGCGGTCCTGGGGGACGCGGTGGCGCGGGAGGTGCCGGATGTGCGGCTGGGTTCGCTGCGGATCGCGCTCGCCGATCCGGAGGAGGCGCACGAGCCCGTCGTACCGCCGCCGCCGAGCGGACTGCCGCCGGGCGCGCTGCGGGTGACGGCGGACTTCGCGGCCACCGCGGCCGAGCCGCTGCCGGCGACGGCGTCGCGGCTGCGCGCGGCCCTGGCGGCGGCCGCGACGCAGCGCCTCGGTCTCACGGTCTCGGAGGTGGATCTCCGCGTGACGGCTCTGCTGGAGGAGGCGGAGGAAGGGGAGGCGGACGGGCAGCCCACGGCGGTACGGACACCACAGCCGCCGACGGCCCGGGCGGCCGCGGACCCCGACGAGTCCCTCGCGGCCACGGCCGCGCTCTCCGTGCCCGGGGTGACCCGGCTGACCGGTTCGCTGGGCGGCCTGGGCCGGGCGGTGCACGTCGAGCGGCGCGCGCAGGGAGACGAGGGGGCGAAGGGGGCCTCCCTGCCGCGCCGGCACGTGCGCGTGGAGCTGGCGACGGACACGGACCACCGGGCCGTCGAGGTGGCCCGGCAAGTCCGCGCGGCCGTCCGGGACGCGCTGGACGACCACCCGACGGTGGCGGTACTGGTCACGGCCGTGGGGTGACCGGCCTCGTCACAGACGCGAGTTCACCGACCCCGGCGGCTCGGCTTCAGCGACCCGGGCAGCTCAAGACCGCGTGGCTCATTCGCCCAGGCCGGCCAGGTCCCGCAGTCGCCGGGCCTGGGACGCCCGCTCGGCCGCGCGCTGCTCCTCGTACGTCCGGCCGGCGGCACCCTGCAGCAGCGCCTTGGTCTCCACGACCGCGTCCCGGGGCGCGGCCAGCATCGCGGCGGCCAAGTCGCGTACGGCGCCGTCGAGTTCACCGGTGGGCACCGCGAGGTTGGCCAGCCCGGAGGCGACCGCCTCAGCGGCCTGGACGAAGCGCCCGGTCACGCACATCTCGAGCGCGCGGGCGTACCCCACGAGGCCGACCAGCGGATGCGTGCCGGTCAGGTCGGGGACGAGGCCCAGGCTGGTCTCGCGCATGGCGAACTGCACGTCGTCCGCGACGACGCGCAGGTCGCAGGCGAGTGCCAGCTGGAAGCCGGCACCGATGGCGTACCCCTGGACGGCGGCGATGGACACGATGTCGCTGCGTCGCCACCAGGTAAAGCCCTCCTGGAACTCGGCGATCGCCGCGTCGAGCCCGGCGTCGTCACGGCGCGCGAGGTCGATGAAGTTCGGCTCGCCCGGAATCCCCTCCGGGGTGAACATCTGTCGGTCCAGCCCGGCGGAGAAGGACTGGCCCTCACCGCGCAGCACGACGACACGGACGGAGCCGGGCAGCATCCGGCCCGCTTCGGCCAGCGCCCGCCACATCGCGGGGCTCTGCGCGTTGCGCTTGGCCGCGTTGGTCAGCGTCACCGTGGCGAGCGCGTCGTCGACGGTGAGCCGTACGCCGTCCTTGTCGAGTACAGGAGCGAGGTCCTGGTCGGGCGAAGCCATGGGACGCCTCCGATGAGTGCGGTCATCACGCATTGCCGTACGGCATGCACGACATGCTAAGTGACTGCACAGTAACCACCCGGCCGATCAGCGAACCGACCGGGTGGCCACCATCGAAGCCGATGGGCCGCCCGGAGTCAGGACGATGCGGCCTTCTTGCCCCGGGTCGCTCCGCCACGCCCACGAAGCGTGACGCCCGACTCGCTGAGCATCCGGTGCACGAAGCCATACGAGCGGCCGGTCTCCTCGGCCAGCGCCCGGATGCTCGCACCGGAGTCGTACTTCTTCTTCAGGTCTGCCGCGAGCTTGTCGCGCGCGGCGCCGGTCACCCGGCTGCCCTTCTTCAGAGTCTCGGCCACCCGTGCCTCCTCATGGGAAGTGCGCTCTGGTCTCCTCATGATCACCCCTCCGGGGCGTGATGGCCACCCATTCGGCAAGGTCCGTGAGACATCGTTGTGACGACAGGAGCACATCCCCACAAGCGGAATTGAAGGTTCCAGAGCGGAGTGTCCGCAGGGCCGAACGGGTGGATCCGCGAAGTGGCAGGTCAGGGACGCGCAACGGCCGATCCCTTGATGGCCAAGGGATCGGCCGCGAGATCGGTGTACGACACACCTCGATACGAGGAGATCTCACACAGATGATGGATCACGGATCGGCCGAATGATCCATACGCAGTGGATCACTCTTTCGATCAAGCGAGGGCGACGAGATCCGCGTAGTCGGAGCCCCACAGGTCCTCGACGCCGTCCGGCAGCAGGATGATCCGCTCCGGCTGGAGCGCCTCGACGGCGCCCTCGTCGTGGGTGACGAGAACGACCGCTCCCTTGTAGGTGCGCAGCGCGCCGAGGATCTCCTCGCGGCTGGCGGGGTCGAGGTTGTTGGTCGGCTCGTCCAGGAGCAGGACGTTGGCGGAGGAGACGACCAGCGTGGCGAGGGCCAGGCGGGTCTTCTCACCACCGGAGAGCACACCGGCCGGCTTGTCGACGTCGTCTCCGGAGAACAGGAACGAGCCGAGCACCTTGCGGACCTCGACCAGGTCCATGTCGGGGGCGGCCGAGCGCATGTTCTCCAGCACCGTGCGGTCCGGGTCGAGGGTCTCGTGCTCCTGGGCGTAGTAGCCGAGCTTGAGGCCGTGACCGGGGACGACCTGGCCGGTGTCGGGCTTCTCGACCCCGCCGAGCAGGCGCAGCAGGGTCGTCTTGCCGGCGCCGTTGAGGCCGAGGATGACGACCCGGGAGCCCTTGTCGATGGCCAGGTCGACGTCGGTGAAGATCTCCAGGGAGCCGTACGACTTCGACAGGCCCTCGGCCATCAGCGGGGTCTTGCCGCAGGGCGAGGGCTCCGGGAAGCGGAGCTTGGCGACCTTGTCGGACATCCGGACCTCTTCGAGGCCGGAGAGCAGCTTCTCGGCGCGGCGGGCCATGTTCTGCGCGGCGACCGTCTTGGTGGCCTTGGCGCGCATCTTGTCGGCCTGCGCGTTGAGCGCGGCGGCCTTCTTCTCTGCGTTGGCGCGCTCGCGCTTGCGGCGCTTCTCGTCGGCCTCGCGCTGCTGCTGGTAGAGCTTCCAGCCCATGTTGTAGACGTCGATCTGGGCGCGGTTGGCGTCCAGGTAGAACACCTTGTTGACGACCGTCTCGACCAGGTCGACGTCGTGGGAGATCACGATGAAGCCGCCGCGGTACGTCTTCAGGTAGTCGCGCAGCCAGACGATCGAGTCGGCGTCGAGGTGGTTCGTCGGCTCGTCGAGCAGCAGCGTGTCGGCGTCCGAGAACAGGATGCGGGCCAGCTCGACACGGCGGCGCTGACCGCCGGAGAGCGTGTGCAGCGGCTGACCGAGCACGCGGTCGGGCAGGTTGAGCGCGGCGGCGATGGTGGCCGCCTCGGCCTCGGCGGCGTACCCGCCCTTGGTGAGGAACTCCGTCTCCTGGCGCTCGTACTGCTTGAGGGCCTTCTCGCGGGTGGCGCCCAGACCGTTGGCGATGCGCTGCTCGTTCTCGCGCATCTTGCGGATCAGCACGTCGAGCCCGCGCGCGGAGAGGATGCGGTCGCGGGCGAGGACGTCGAGGTCGCCGGTGCGGGGGTCCTGCGGGAGGTAGCCGACCTCACCGGAGCGGGCGATCTGGCCGGCGGCCGGGATGCCCTCGCCGGCCAGGCACTTGGTGAGGGTGGTCTTGCCCGCGCCGTTGCGGCCGACGAGGCCGATGCGGTCGCCCTTGGCGACACGGAACGTGGCGTTCTCGATGAGGATGCGCGCACCGGCGCGCAGCTCGATACCGGAGGCGGAGATCAAGGGTCAGACTCCAGGGCGTACAGGAGGGGCGGTGGGCGGCTGAGGACGTTCCCGCCGTCTAATGCGCGAGGAGAATGGCCATGGGCCAATTCTAACGGGGCCGTGCAAGCGGTTTTTCTACGTGCGCCTGTTCGGACCGGCCGACGGGGCCGTCGTTGCCCAGCGGGGTGCGGTCCGGGGTGATCCGGCCCAGGTCGTCCAGGGCCACGACCTGCCCGGTCCAGGCGCCGCCGGCACAGGGCTGGGCGAGCAGCAGGGCCGTGGTGTGGCGTACGGCACGTTCGGGAGCGAAGACGCAGTCCTGGCGGGCCGGCAGCACCCAGCGCAGGTCACCGTCGCCGGTCCGGTACGCGGTGACGCGGTGCGGGGTGACGACGGCGAGGATGCCCTTGCCGAGGGGGCGCAGCACGCCGGTGCCGCCCCGCTCGGCGAGCCAGCCGGCCGCGTCGGGCAGCGCGCGGTGCCAGCGCACGGAGCCGCCGTCGGTGCCGGTGACGAGACCGTCGTCCCACAGCGTGATCGCCCGCCCGCGCGCGGGCACCACCGCGAGCGCCCGCCGCCCCTCGCGCGCGTACCGCCAGCGCAGCGCCCCGGTGCGGGGATCGTGGGCCTCGACCGCGGCGCCCCGAAGGCGTGGCGAGCCGTCGTCCGGACGCGGCGGGCCGTCGTCGGCGTGCGGCTCGACGCCCGGTGCCTGCCGGCCGGTGGTGAGGCGGTCGCCGTAGGGGGCGGGGCGGAGGTGGTGGGCGGCACCGAGGAGGCAGAGGGCGAGGAGAGCGACGGTGGCTGCTGCGGGGCGGATGCGGGAGGGGTGGGGGTGGGGGTGGGGGTGCGGGTTCGGGTTCGGGTTCGGGTGCGGGTGCGGGTGGGGGTGAGAGCGGGAGTGGGCGTGGGGTGGGGTGTGCGGAGGGTGCGGGGTGGGGGGTGTGGCGGGGTTCGGTGCCGGTGCGGGGGCCGGGGTGTCGGGTCGCGGTGCGGGACGGGAAGTGTCCGGTCGCGGTGCGGGACCAGAGGTGTCCGGTCGCGGTGCGGGGCCGGAGGTGTCCGGTCGCGGTGCGGGACCAGAGGTGTCCGGTCGCGGTGCGGGGCCGGAGGTGTCCGGTCGCGGTGGGGGGCCGGAGGTGTCCGGTGACTGTGTGGGGGCCGGGGTTCGGGTGGGGGCGTCCTCGGCGGCGGCTTGGTTCCGGTCGGCGTGGGCTCGACCGGAGTGGGGCCGTCCGGCGTTGGGTTGGCCGGCGTGGGGCCGACTGGCGTGAGGCTGGCCGGCAGGGGGCTGACCGGGCTGGGTCCGGGGTGCCGGGCCATGTGGTGGTGCGGTCACCGTCCCCCCTTCGGTCACGACGGCCACAGGACGGACGCACGAGCGTAGCCAGGGGCGGGAGGTGCGGCCGGGAACGGCGCGGGGACACGGCCCGGGAAGGGGCGGGGCGTACGCCGTTCGGGCGTTCGTCCCCGCCTCCGGGGAGGTGGCTCGGGCAACGATGCGCCAGGCTGCGAACCAGGAGCGCGGCGACGCGGGCGGAAGGCGGGGGGCGTGTGCAGTTCGACGACGACGCGAATCTGGACACCTCCGAGGTGCAGGATGTGCGCGGCCGCCGGATCCCGGGCGGCCGGGCGACCGTCGGTGGTGGCGTCGTCGGGCTGATCGGCCTGCTGCTGGCCCTCTTCCTGGGCGTCGGCCCGGACCAGCTCGGCCTGTCCTCCGGTGACTCGCCCGGACCCGCCGCTTCCTCCCTGGCCCAGGTCCAGCAGACCTGCCGCACCGGGCGGGACGCGAACACCAGGGACGACCGGCTGCGGCCTGGCGACGTCGGCGGTCGGGCCGTTCTACTGCCCCGCGGACCGGAAGATCTATCTGGACCTGGGGTTCTTCGGCGACCTGCGGACGAAGTTCGGGGCGAGCGGCGGGGCGTTCGCGCAGGCGTACGTCGTGGCGCACGAGTACGGCCATCACGTGCAGGACCTGATGGGCACGCTCGGCCGCACCCAGGACGGGCTGACCGGCGCGAACAGCAACTCCGTGCGGACGGAGCTGCAGGCGGACTGCTACGCCGGGGTGTGGGCGCACCACGCGACGACGACGCCGGACGAGTCGACGGGACGCCCGCTGATCACCAGCCTCACGGCGGCGGACGTCCAGGACGGTCTGGACGCGGCGGCGGCCGTGGGCGACGACCGGATCCAGGAGCGGTTCCAGGGGCGGGTGACGCCGGAGACCTGGACGCACGGGTCGGCGCTGCAGCGGCAGCAGTGGTTCCAGCAGGGGTTCCGGACCGGGGACCCGGCCCGCTGCGACACGTTCCGCTGAGGCGTTGTCAGTGGCGGCTGCCAGACTCGGAAGCATCACGGACGAGACTGCGAAGCACCACGGAACCGACGCACGAAGGAGTGATCGGCATGGCGGGCACGGGCGGACGGCCGAGCATCTACCCGACGCTGCTGTACGCGGACGCGAAGGCGGCGATCAGGCAGCTCACGGAGGCCTTCGGCTTCACCGAGCTGTCGCTGTACGAGACCGAGGACGGCACGGTGATGCACGCCGAGCTGGTCCAGGGCAACGGCGCGGTGATGGTCGGTTCCAAGGGCCGCGGGGGCCTCTTCGACACGGCGATGAAGGACGCGGGCCCCGCGGGGGTGTACGTCGTCGTGGACGACGTCGACGCCCACCACCAGCGGGCCCTGGAGCACGGCGCGGAGATCCTGATGCCCCCGACGGACCAGGACTACGGCGCGCGGGACTACCTGGCCCGGGACGCCGAGGGCAACATCTGGAGCTTCGGGACGTACGCCCCCGAGATCGGCGGCTGAGCGGCCCGCTCCCGGCGCCGGGAGGTCATCCCCCGGTGTGCACCTGGAAGGCGGCCCGGCGCACGGCCTTGGCGAGGGCGGGGTCGGGGTGCGCGGCGGCGAGCGCGACCAGGACCTGCACGGTGCGCGGGTGGCCCACGGCACGCACCTCGTCGAGCAGCGTGGGGACGGTGGGCTGCACCGCGGCCTCCAAGTGCCGCACCAGCATCTCCGTCTCGCCGTGGTCGGCGACGGCGGCGGCGGTGTCGACCCACAGCCAGGTGGCCTCCTCGCGGGTGAGGACCTCGTGGGCGTCCTCCGCGTCGACGCCGTCGTGCTCGGCGAGCCACAGCAGGGCGTACGGCCTGAGGGCCGGCTCGTCGAGGACCGCGCGGACGTCGGGCTCGGCGGGGGCGCCGACCACGCGCAGCGCCTCGAAGGCGAGGCCGCGCAGCAGGGCGTCCTCGCCGCGGGCGGCGTGGATGAGTTCACCGACGGCGCTGCCGACGGTGCGGGCGGCGAGCCAGGCCCGGTATTCGGCGCGGGCGGCGTTGGGGCGGAGCTGGGCGCAGCCGCGGAGCATGTCCTCGGCGGACTGCTCGATGTTGCCGGCGGGGCTCTGCGCGGCCACGCAGATCTGCTCCAGCTTGACCCAGACCGCCCAGCTGCCGAGCGGGGTGAGGGTGACGTCGCCGTCGCCGCGGGTGAGGGCGCCGACGGAGGCGAGGGCGTGGACGGCCCAGTCGAGGAGGGGGGCGAGCGGGGCGTCGTCGGCGGGCGCGGGCTCCGCCGGGCGCAGCTGCTCGGCCAGGCCGGCGGAGCCGGCGGCCCCGGAGGCGTAGGAGATCTCGCAGCGCTCGGTGCGGAGTTCGGTGACCCGCTGCTGGAGCAGGTCGAGCAGCTGCTCGACCGGGACGGGACCGGCGGACAGCTGGAGGAAGGAGAGCACCTGGGGCATGGCCGAGACGACCTCGGCGACGGTGGCGGGCTCGTGGTCCTCGGGTTCCGGGGAGGCGAGGGACCAGGCGTCGAAGAGGGCGACCCAGCCGCGCAGCACGGCGCTGTCGTCGCGGTCCCAGGCGCGCAGGCGCCAGCCGGGGCGCGCGCTGTCCCCGTGCACCTCGACGAGTCCGGCGAGTCGGGCGGTGTCCCAGTCGGCCCGGACCTGGGCGGCGGTCAGGCCGAGGTCGGCGGCGGCACGTTCGGCGGTCGCGTCGGAGAGGGTGGCCTTGCCGTCGGCGGTGGCGGCGCCGCTCCCGGGGCCGAGGGCGGCGTCGGCCCAGCGGGCGACGCGGACCGCGCCGGCCAGGCCGGTGCGCGCCATTCTGGCCAGTTCGGAGGGGGCCGGGGTGCCCTCCGGGGGCCGCGGGGCGGGGCGGCGTGGGCGCCGCTGGTTCACAGCTCTGGGGGCGGCGGCCAGGGGTCGCGGTCGGACGAGTCGAAGCCTGGAGTCGCGCGGGATACGGGACGTCACGGGTGCAGTCTTCCGGTTGACGGTCCGAAAACCCAAACGGAATGTCACGGGGGGCGACGGGGGTGGCCAATGCACGGGGTGCGGTGATGGGCGAGGAGACGTGATCCGGCCAGTCGTACGGCCCTAAACGGAACTGATGGAACCGGGGCTTCCGACTCGGGGTGGAGGGGCCGGGTCGCGCGCGTCGGGAGATGGCTCACATCAGCGGTATCAGGAAGCGGCGCAGGCGTTCCTCGTACGCCGCCGGGTCCACGTTCCACATCGCCCCGTGCGAGCCCTGCGCGACGGTGTGCAGGGCGACGCGGTCGGGGTGGCGGGCGGCGAGGTGGCGGGAGTACTCCCAGGGGGCCACCAGGTCGTCCGGGCCGTGGAAGATCAGGGTGGGCGCGGGCGGCGGGCCGGGATCGGCGTTGTCGGCGACCTGGTCGGCGGAGAGCCCGGCCCGGCCCTGCGCGGCCCGGACCGCGAGCGGCAGCAGGGGGCCGGGGATGTGGTGGGCGCGGGCCAGGGCGCGCAGCGTGGTCTCCCAGCTGAGCACCGGCGAGTCGAGGACGAGTCCGGCGACGCGCTCGCGCACCGGCGAGTGCTCGGCGGTGCGCAGGGCCATGGTGGCGCCGGTGGACCAGCCGAGGAGGACGACCCGGCGGGCGCCGTAGCGGACGGCGTAGCGGATCGCGGCGTCCACGTCGCGCCACTCGGTCTCGCCGAGGTGCCCGAGGCCGTCGGGCGGGCGCGGGGCGCCGGGGTCGCCGCGGTAGGCGAGGGCGAGGACGGGGAGGCGGCGCTCGTGCAGGAAGCGCATGACGTTCATGGCCTGCTCGCGGGTCGCGCCCAGGCCGTGGACCGCGATCACCCAGGTGTTCCGATGGCCCGGCACGAACCAGGCGGGCAGGGTGCCCAGTTCGCCGGGCACGTCGAGGTCGGTGTGGTCGAGGCCGAGGGCGGTGCCGGGGTTGCCGACGTACACGTTCGGGGTGAGCCACACCGCGTCGCCGGAGCCGAGGGTGCCGTGCGTGACGCGTTCGAGGCGGCGTACGACGGTGTCGGCGCTGTGCTCGGCCGACGCCAGCACGGCGCCGACGACCGCGTGGGAGCCGTTGCCGGCGAGGCCGTAGGTGCCGGGGCGCAGGGAGGCCAGGTCGCGGGTGAGGGTGATCCGGCCGGCCGCCGTCGCGTGCACGGTGAGCCGGGGCTCGGTGGGCAGGGGCCGGCCCGCGGGCGCCTTCAGCGCGGCATCACTGGCGAGCCGTCCGGCGGCCACGGAGGCCGCGCCGGCGGCCAGCACGGCGGTGAGTGCGGCGGCGGTCGCTTTGGCGGTGCGCACCCGTCCAGTGTCGTGGGGGTCGGCGAGGGCGGCCAGTGGAGCGAGGCACCTCCGGCGGTTCGGCGGTACGACACCTCCGACCGTTCGGCGGTACGACACCCAAGGCGGTGCGGGCCGGTTCGGCACCGCCGGACACGCACATCGTGGCTGACCGCCGCCGCGGCGGAGCACAAAGCTCTGCACCGGATGCCATCCGCACCGCACGGCGGGGAGGGGCACCTCGACACACGATCGAGGTCACCCCCGCCGGCCGTACCCCTTCGGGTCGTGGCTGACCGCCGCCCCGGCGGAGCACGACGCTCTGCGCCAGGAGGCCGTCCGTGTGGCACGGCGGGGATGGGTTCCCAGTCGCACGGTCGGGGTCACCCCCGCCCGCCGTACCCCCTTCAGGTCGTGGCTGACCGCCGCCCCGGCGGAGCACGACGCTCTCCACCGGGAGGCCGTCCGGGTCGCACGGCGGGGAGGGGTACCCCGTCGCAGGGTCGGGGTCACCCCTGTTGGCCGTAACCCTTCAGGCGGTCGGTGACCTCGGAGAGCTGGGGGTCGGTGAGGAGGGAGGGGGTGAGGCCGGGGATCGAGGAGGCCGTCAGCCAGAGCCGGCACATCCACTCCAGTTGGGCGGTGCGGTCGTAGGCCTGGTCGAGGGTGGTGCCGTAGGTGATGGTGCCGTGGTTCTGGAGGAGGCAGCCGGAGCGGTCGGTGAGGGCGCCCAGCATGTTCTCGGCCAGTTCGTCGGTGCCGTAGGTCGCGTAGGGGGCGACCCGGACGCGGCCGCCGAGGGCGCAGCTCATGTAGTGGATCGCGGGCAGCTCGGTCACAAGGGTGGAGACGGCCGTGGCGTGCACGGCATGGGTGTGGACGACGGCGCGGGCGTCCGTGGTGCGGTAGACGGCGAGGTGCATGGGCAGCTCGCTGGTCGGCACCAGCGTGCCGAGCACCTGTCGGCCGGTGAGGTCGACGCCTGTGATGTCGTCCGGGGTCAGCCGGTCGTAAGGCACGCCCGAGGGCGTGACCAGCACGGTGTCCCCGATCCGCGCCGAGACGTTGCCGGAGGTGCCGACGACCAGCCCGTCGGCAACCGTCCGCCGCGCCGTCGCGACCAGTTCCTCCCAGAGCCGTGCCTCTTCCCCGCCCGCCGTGCGCCGCTGTTCAGCCATGCGGCGATCCTGCCAGCCCGGCGCGTGGCGCACGGCGCGTCAGAGCGCAACAGATGCGCCGCCAAACGGGTGCATATAGCCGCGAAACATACGAAAAACGCCACCCGTTCCGTGATCACCGGCGTTGAATGATCCTCCTGCTCGCCGGACCCGTTTCGCCGCCACCGGAGGGACGCATGGCCAGTGATCACCCCTCTCTTTCCCGCCGCCGCGCGGGCGTCCTCGCGGCAGCCACCGCGGCACTCGCCCTCGCGGGCACCCAGACCGCGTCCGCCAGCGCGTCGGCGCCCGGGGCGGAACTGCCCCGCGGGCACGACGTGTCGTCCCATCAGAAGCACGTCGACTGGCCGGACGCCCGGTCGAGCGGCGCACGGTTCGTCTACGTCAAGGCGACCGAGTCCACGGCCTACCGCAACCCCTACTTCGCCCGGCAGTACGACGGCGCACGCCGGGCGGGGCTGATCCGGGGCGCGTACCACTTCGCCCGGCCGGACAAGTCCTCGGGCGCCCGGCAGGCCGCCTACTTCGTGCGGCACGGCGGCGACTGGCGGCCGGACGGACGCACGCTGCCGCCCGCGCTCGACATCGAGTACAACCCGTACGACCCGCACGACCCGTGCTACGGGCTGAGCCAGGAGGACATGGTCGACTGGATCCAGTCGTTCAGCGACGAGATCGAGGCGGAGACGGGCCGGCGCCCGGTGATCTACACCACCGCCCACTGGTGGAGCACCTGCACCGGCGACAGCCACGCGTTCGCCCGGAACCACCCCCTGTGGATCGCCAGCCACGGCGCGCCGGACCCGGGGTCGCTGCCGGGCGGCTGGTGGCACTGGACCTTCTGGCAGTACGGGACCAGGGGTGGCCTGCCGGGTGACCAGAATCTCTTCAACGGGCCCCAGAGCCGGCTGCGAGCCCTCGCGAGCGGCCGTTAGCCAAGGGGCGCCTGGGGCGCCGGGGCCCAAGCGGAACCAGGAGCCTCCATTCCCGACACCACCAGGTCTGTCTCAGTTCACCTTCCGTTCACCCAGGTTGCCTACGGTCCAACAGCCAATGACCTCGAACGATTGCCTGGGTAAATGGAAAACTTCTCGCTGATCCTCGCGATTGTGGTGGTAACCGCACTCGCGTTCGATTTCACGAACGGTTTTCACGACACCGCCAACGCGATGGCCACGACCATCTCGACCGGTGCGCTCAAGCCCAAGGTCGCGGTGGCCATGTCCGCCGCCCTCAACCTTGTAGGCGCTTTTCTCTCCGTGGAGGTCGCCAACACGATCTCCAAGGGTCTCGTCGATGAGAACGGCATCCGTCCCGAGGTCATCTTCGCCGCCCTCACCGGCGCGATCCTCTGGAACCTGATGACGTGGCTGGTAGGACTCCCCTCCAGCTCCTCGCACGCCCTGATGGGCGGCCTGGTCGGTGCCACCGTCGCCTCCGCGGGCTTCGGCGCCGTCCACGGTGACGTGCTGGTCACCAAGGTCCTGCTCCCGGCGGTCGCCGCCCCGATCGTGGCCGGTGTCGCGGCGATGCTCGCCACCCGCTTCTCCTACGGCATCGGCAAGAACGCCGACGGCGAGGCCACCCGCAAGGGCTACCGCGCCGGCCAGATCGCCTCCGCGGGCCTGGTCTCGCTCGCCCACGGCACCAACGACGCGCAGAAGACGATGGGCATCATCACCCTCGCGCTGATCGCGGGCGGTGCCATCGCCCCCGGTTCCAACCCTCCCACCTGGGTGATCCTCTCCGCGGGCCTGGCCATCGCGCTCGGCACCTACATCGGCGGCTGGCGCATCATCCGCACCATGGGCAAGGGCCTGACCGACCTGGAGCCGCAGCAGGGCTTCGCCGCGCAGACCAGCGCCGCCACGGCCATCCTGGCCTCCTCCCACCTCGGCTTCTCCCTCTCCACGACCCACGTCGTCTCCGGCTCGGTCATGGGTGCGGGCCTGGGCCGCAAGGGCGGTGTGGTCCGCTGGTCCACCGCGACCCGGATGTTCATCGCCTGGGGGCTGACCCTCCCGGCCGCCGCGCTGGTCGGCGCGGGCGCCGAGTCCGTCACCGACCTCGGTGACTGGGGCACCGCCGTCGTCGCCGTCTTCCTGGTCGCCGCCAGCGCCGCGATCTGGAAGTTCTCCCGCCGCGAGGTCGTCGACCACAGCAACGTCAACGACGTCGACGCCACTGAGCCGGCCGGCGTGGTGACCACCGCCATCGCCGCGGTGACCCCGCCCCCGGTGGGCACGGTCCCCGAGGACCTGACGGCCACGATCCCGGCTCCGGCCGCCGACGCCTCCGCCAACGCCGCCCCGGCCACCCCGCCGGCCGCCGCGGTCTGACCCCGAGCACACCCCGGTTACCGAAGGAAGCATCATGAAGATCGACTGGGCGGCTCTCGGCTCCGTCTTCGGCGTCAGCCTGGCGTTCACCGTCGGCCTGGTGGCCCTGTTCACCCTCGGCGTGAACGGCCTGTCCCGCAAGGAGAAGGCCGCGGCGCAGGGCGACTCCGCCGCCCTGGCCGTGACCGGCGCCTACGTCTGCTTCGCGGCCTGCGCTGCGGCAGTGGCGTACGGCATCTACCTGATCATGAACAAGGCCTGATCACGAGCAAGGTCTGACCGACCGTCCGAAAGGCTCCTCCCCGGTGTGCTCCGGGGAGGAGCCTTTCGTCTGTCCGCGGCCCCCTGGTGTGGGACTCAGCACACTCTCCCCGCGCAGGTCAACGGCAAGTTGACGGCCCTTCCGGGAGCGTGGTGGACTGCCCAGGCCATGTACGGCGGCAGGAGAGGAAGCCGGTGCGAATCCGGCGCGGTCCCGCCACTGTCACCGGGGAAGAAACCCCGGGAGCCAGGAACTCTCACCGCCGGTCTCGTCGAACCAGGGCGTGGACACCCTGAGTGAGGACATATCGCCATGCTCGGCTGCCGATCGAGAACCCGCACCAGGACTGCCCCCCTTCCCACGGCCGGCTGAGCCGATGGGTGCCGATCGCTCGTACGCGTACGGCGCCGCCGCCGGCCTCCTGGGCGACCTGCTCCTCGGCGATCCGCGCCGCGGGCATCCCGTCGCCGTGTTCGGTCGTGCGGCCGGTGCCGTGGAGGGCGCGTTGTGGCACGACCACCGCGGCTGGGGTGCGCTGCACACCGCCGTGTGCGCCGGAGGCGCCGTCGCTCTGGGTGCCGTGGCCGAGCGCGCCGTACGCCGCTCTCCCGCCGCCCGCGTCGCGCTGACCGCTGCCGCCACCTGGTCCGTCGTCGGCGGCACCTCGCTGGCCCGGGAGGCCCGGATCATCGGACGCGCCCTGGAGGCCGGGGATCTGACGGCCGCCCGGGCACGGCTGCCGCACCTGTGCGGCCGGGATCCAGGGGCCCTCGACGCCGACGGGATCGCCCGGGCGGTCGTCGAGTCGGTCGCCGAGAACACCTCCGACGCCGTCGTGGGCGCGCTGGTGTGGGGCGCGGTCGGCGGGGTGCCGGGGCTGGTCGGGTTCCGGGCCGTCAACACCCTCGACGCGATGGTGGGCCACAAGTCCCCCCGCCTGCGCCGCTTCGGCTGGGCCTCCGCCCGCCTGGACGACGTCGCCGGCTGGCCGGGCGCCCGGCTCACCGCCGTGCTCGCCACGCTCGCCGGACCCGACCCTCGCGGCGCCCTACGGGCGTGGCGGGCGGACGCGGCCAATCATCCGAGCCCCAACGCCGGGCCCGTCGAAGCCTCGTTCGCGGGCGCCCTCGGCGTGCGGCTGGGCGGGACGCTGTCCTACGGCGGGCGCGTCGAACACCGGCCCGTGCTCAACGGGGACGCCGGACGGGCCGTCCGGGTCACCGACATCGACCGGGCCGTACGGCTCTCCCGCCGCGTCGGCCTGCTCGCGCTCGGCACCACGGTCGCCGCGCGCCTCCTGGTCCAGAGCGCCAAGAGCCTGAAGGGACGTGGCAAGTGAACGGTGGTCTCCTCGTCGCCGGCACCACCTCCGACGCCGGCAAGAGCGTCGTGACGGCCGGGATCTGCCGCTGGCTGGTCCGCCAGGGCGTCAAGGTGGCGCCGTTCAAGGCGCAGAACATGTCCCTCAACTCGTTCGTGACGAGGGAGGGCGCGGAGATAGGGCGGGCGCAGGCCATGCAGGCCCAGGCCTGTCGCGTCGAGCCGACCGCGCTCATGAACCCCGTGCTGCTCAAGCCCGGCGGCGAGCAGAGCAGCCAGGTGGTGCTGCTGGGCAAGCCGGTGGGCGAGCTGAGCGCACGCGGGTATCACGGGGGGCGCCAGCAGAAGCTCCTCGGCACGGTGTTGGACTGCCTGGCCGAGTTGCGGGGCACGTATGACGCGGTGATCTGTGAGGGGGCCGGTTCGCCCGCCGAGATCAATCTGCGGCGCACCGACATCGTCAACATGGGGATCGCGCGGAACGCGCGCCTTCCCGTCCTCGTCGTCGGCGACATCGACCGCGGCGGCGTCTTCGCCTCCTTCTTCGGCACCGTCGCCCTGCTCTCGCCCGAGGACCAGGAACTGGTCGCCGGGTTCCTGGTCAACAAGTTCCGCGGGGACGCCAGCCTGCTGGAACCCGGCCTGGACATGCTGCACGGGCTCACCGGACGGCACACCTACGGCGTGCTCCCGTTCCGGCACGGCCTCGGCATCGACGAGGAGGACGGACTCCGGGTCTCGCTGCGCGGCACCGTCCGCGAGTCGACGGTGACTCCCCCGGTCGGCGAGGACGTCCTGCGCGTCGCCGTCTGCGCGATCCCGCTCATGTCCAACTTCACCGACGTGGACGCGCTGGCCGCCGAACCGGGCGTCGTGGTGCGGTTCGTGGACCGGCCCGAGGAGCTGGCGGACGCCGACCTCGTGGTGATCCCGGGGACTCGGGGGACGGTCAAGGCTCTCGCGTGGCTGCGGGAGCGGGGGCTGGCGGACGCCCTCGCCGCACGGGCCGCGGAAGGGCGCCCCATTCTCGGCGTCTGCGGTGGCTTCCAGATCCTCGGCGAGCACATCGAGGACGAGGTCGAGTCGCGCGCCGGCGCCGTCCCCGGGCTCGGCCTGCTGCCCGTGCGGGTGCGATTCGCCCGCGAGAAGACCCTCACCCGGCCGGCCGGGGAAGCCCTCGGAGAGCGGGTCGAGGGGTACGAGATCCACCACGGGGTCGCCTCCGTAGCGGGCGGCGAACCCTTCTTGGACGGCTGCCGGGTCGGCCACACCTGGGGCACGCACTGGCACGGTTCGCTGGAGTCGGACGGCTTCCGGCGGGCTTTCCTGCGCGAGGTGGCGGCCGCCGCGGGCCGCCGCTTCGTGCCCGCCCCGGACACCTCGTTCGCCGCGCTGCGCGAGGAGCAGCTCGACCGGCTCGGCGACCTGATCGAACAGCACGCGGACACGGACGCGCTCTGGCGGCTCATCGAGTCGGGCGCGCCGCAAGGACTGCCTTTCATTCCACCGGGAGCGCCCGCATGAGCACAGTGTTGTTGTTGTCGACCGCCGACACCGATCTCCTGGCGGCCCGGGCGTCCGGCGCCGGCTACCGCATCGGCAACCCGACCCGCGTCGACGTCACCGGCGAGCTGCCGGGCCTGATCGAGGGCGCCGACATCGCGGTCGTACGGCTGCTGGGCGGCAAGCGCGCCTGGGAGGACGGGCTGGCCGCGCTGAAGGCGTCCGGGATCCCGACCGTGCTGCTGGGCGGCGAGACCGTGCCGGACGCCGAGCTGATGGCCGAGTCGTCGGTGCCGGCGGGCGTCGTGGCGGAGGCGCTGACGTACCTCGTCGAGGGCGGCCCGGCGAACCTGCTGGAGCTGTCCCGGTTCCTGTCGGACACCGTGCTGCTGACCGGCGAGGGGTTCGAAGGGCCGCGCAGGATGCCCGAGTTCGGGGTGCACGGCGCGTACGAGATCCGTGACGGCCGGCCGACCGTGGGCGTGCTCTTCTACCGGGCGCACGAACTGAGCGGCAACACCGCCTTCGTGGACACCCTGTGCGCGGCGATCGAGGCGCGCGGCGCCAACGCCCTTCCCGTGTACTGCGGTTCGCTGCGCGGCGCGGACGCCGGGCTGTACGAGCTGCTGGGGACGGCGGACGCGCTGATCGCCACCGTGCTCGCGGCCGGCGGCACCCATGCCTCGGAGGCCTCGGCGGGCGGCGACGAGGAGTCCTGGGACATCGGCGCCCTCGCCGACCTGAACATCCCCGTGCTGCAGGGCCTCTGCCTCACCTCCTCGCGGACGGCCTGGGACGAGTCCGACGCCGCGCTCTCCCCCATGGACGCGGCGATGCAGGTCGCGATCCCGGAGTTCGACGGCCGGCTGATCACCGTGCCGTTCTCCTTCAAGGAGCAGGGCCCGGACGACGTGCCGGTGTACGTCGCCGACCCCGAGCGGGCCGGACGCGTCGCCGGGATCGCGGTGCGGCACGCACGGCTCAGGCACAAGCCGAACGCCGACAAGAAGCTCGCGCTGGTCTTCACCGCCTACCCGACCAAGCACTCCCGCGTCGGCAACGCGGTCGGCCTCGACACGCCCGCGTCGGCCGTGCGCGTCCTGGACGCCCTCAAGCAGGCCGGCTACGGCGTCACGGCATACCCGGACAACGGCGACGAGTTGATCCACCGGCTCATCGAGGCCGGCGGCCACGACGTCGAGTGGCTCACGGAGGACCAGCTGGCGGCCGCGCCCGCGCGCGTGCCGCTCGCCGACTACCAGGCGTGGTTCGAGAAGCTCGACCCCGAACTGCGGGACGCCATGCGGGAGGCGTGGGGTGAGCCGCCGGGGTCGCTGTACGTCGACGGCGACGACATCGTGCTGGCCTCCCTCCAGTTCGGGAACGTCGTGGTCATGATCCAGCCGCCGCGCGGCTTCGGCGAGAACCCGATCGCGATCTACCACGACCCCGACATGCCGCCCTCGCACCACTACATGGCGGCGTACCGGTGGCTGGAAAACTCGTTCGGCGCGGACGCGATCGTGCACATGGGCAAGCACGGCACGATGGAGTGGCTGCCCGGCAAGGGACTCGGTCTCAGCAGGGGCTGCGCACCGGACGCGGTCCTCGGCGACCTGCCGCTGATCTACCCGTTCATCGTCAACGACCCCGGCGAGGGCACCCAGGCCAAGCGACGCGGGCACGCCACGGTCGTCGACCACCTGGTCCCGCCGATGGCGCGGGCCGACACCTACGGCGACCTGGCCAAGCTGGAGCAGCTGCTGGACGAGTACGCGCTCGTCTCCGACCTGGACCCGACGAAGGCCCCGGCCGTGCGCGCGCAGATCTGGACGCTGGTCAAGGCGGCCGAGCTCCACCACGACCTGCATGTGGACGAGCAGCCGGACGACGACGACTTCGACGAGTTCGTCATGCACATCGACGGCTATCTGTGCGAGATCAAGGACGTGCAGATCCGCGACGGCCTGCACATCCTCGGCGGAGCTCCGGTCGCCGAGCCCCGCGTGAACCTCGTCCTCGCCGTGCTGCGCGCCTCCCAGGTGTGGGGCGGGCAGGCGAACGCGCTGCCGGGGCTGCGGGCCTCGCTGGCGGCGCACTTCGGGCTCGTGGAGAAGGAGCTGCTGGCCGAGCCGGGCGCGCCGGTGAAGGTGCCGGTGGAGCTGACGGACCTGGTGGAGGGTCCGGCACGTACGGCGTCCGACGCGATCGACCTGCTGGAGCAGCTGTGCCGGCGGCTCGCGGAGGGCATGGAGGCCCGTGACTGGGCGGCCGCCGAGAGCGCGCCGCTGGTCCGCGAGGTCCTGGGCACCGAACTCCCTGACGCGGTCGCGGTGCTGGAGTTCGCCTGCACCGAGGTGGTCCCCCGGCTCGCCCGCACGACCGACGAGATCGGGCACATCCTGCGCGCGCTGGACGGCGGTTACGTCCCGGCGGGCCCCTCGGGCTCCCCGACCCGCGGTCTGGTCAACGTGCTGCCGACCGGCCGCAACTTCTACTCCGTCGACCCCAAGGCCATTCCGTCCAGGCTGAGCTGGGAGGTCGGCCAGTCGCTCGCCGACTCGCTGGTCCAGCGGTACCTCCAGGACACGGGTGAATACCCGAAGTCGGTCGGCCTCACGGTCTGGGGCACGTCCGCCATGCGCACCCAGGGCGACGACATCGCCGAGATCCTGGCGCTGCTGGGCTGCCGCCCGGTGTGGGACGACGCCTCGCGCCGGGTGACGGGGTTCGAGGTGATTCCCCTGACGGAGCTGGGCCGGCCGCGCATCGACGTCACGGTCCGGATCTCCGGGTTTTTCCGGGACGCGTTCCCGCATGTGGTCGGGCTGATCGACGACGCGGTACGGGCGGTCGCCGAGCTGGCCGAACCGGCCGAATCCAACTACGTGCGGGCGCACGTGGACGAGGACGCGGCCGAGCACGGTGACCGCCGACGCGCCACGGCCCGTATCTTCGGCTCGAAGCCGGGGGCGTACGGCGCCGGTCTGCTGCCGCTGATCGACGCCCGCAACTGGCGCTCCGACGCCGACCTGGCCGAGGTGTACGCGGTATGGGGCGGTTACGCGTACGGGCGCGGGCTCGACGGGCGGGCGGCACGCGGGGACATGGAGACCGCGTTCAAGCGGATCGCGGTGGCGGCGAAGAACGTCGACACCCGTGAGCACGACCTGGTCGACGCCGACGACTACTTCCAGTACCACGGCGGCATGGTCGCGATGGTCCGGCACCTGACCGGCGCCAACCCCGAGGCGTACGTGGGCGACAGCGCCGTACCGGACCAGGTGAAGACCCGCACGCTGGGCGAGGAGACCCACCGGGTCTTCCGGGCGCGCGTGGTCAACCCCCGCTGGATGGCGGCCATGCGCCGGCACGGCTACAAGGGCGCCTTCGAGATGGCGGCGACCGTCGACTACCTGTTCGGGTACGACGCCACGGCCGGCGTCGTGGACGACTGGATGTACGAGAAGCTCAGCGCGGAGTACGTCTTCGACCCGGAGAACCGGGACTTCATGAAGCAGTCCAACCCCTGGGCGCTGCGCGGCATCACCGAACGGCTGCTTGAGGCGGCGGACCGAGGGCTGTGGGCGGAGCCGGACGCGGACACGCTGGAGCGGCTGCGCGCCACCTACCTGGAGCTGGAAGGCGACTTGGAGGGCGACCAGTGACCACCCCCTTTCCCTTTACGGCCGTCGTCGGCCAGGACGACCTGCGGCTCGCGCTGCTGCTGAACGCCGTGTCCCCGGCGGTGGGCGGTGTGCTGGTGCGCGGCGAGAAGGGCACGGCCAAGTCGACGGCGGTGCGGGCGCTTTCCGCGCTGATGCCCGAGCTGGACGTGGTGGCCGGATGCCGGTTCTCCTGTGACCCCGGCTCCCCCGACCCCGCCTGCCCGGACGGGCCGCACGAGCCGGGGGCCTTCGAGACCCGGCCGGCGCGCATGGTGGAGCTGCCCGTCGGGGCGTCCGAGGACCGGCTGGTCGGTGCCCTGGACATCGAGCGGGCGCTCGCGGAGGGCGTGAAGGCCTTCGAACCGGGCCTGCTGGCCGACGCGCACCGCGGGATCCTGTACGTCGACGAGGTGAACCTGCTCCATGACCACCTGGTCGACCTGCTGCTGGACGCGGCGGCGATGGGCGCCTCCTACGTCGAGCGCGAGGGCGTGTCCGTGCGGCACGCGGCCCGCTTCCTGCTCGTCGGCACGATGAACCCGGAGGAGGGCGAGCTACGGCCGCAGCTCCTCGACCGGTTCGGGCTGACCGTGGAGGTCGCGGCCTCGCGGGAGCCGGATCAGCGGGTGGAGGTCGTGCGGCGCAGGCTGGCGTACGACGACGATCCGTCCGGCTTCGCCGCGCGGTGGGCCGGCGAGGAGGCCGCCGTACGGCAACGGATCGTGGCGGCGCGGGAGTTGCTGCCGCAGGTGCGGCTGGGCGACGGCGCGCTGCGGCAGATCGCGGCGACCTGTGCCGCCTTCGAGGTGGACGGCATGCGGGCCGACATCGTGATGGCGCGTACGGCGACCGCGCTGGCCGCGTGGGCCGGGCGGACCGATGTCCTCGCGGAGGACGTCCGGCAGGCCGCGCTGCTGGCGTTGCCGCACCGGCGGCGGCGGAATCCGTTCGACGCGCCGGGGCTCGACGAGGACAAGCTGGACGAGACGCTGGAGCAGTTCTCCGGAGAAGGCGACGACGATCCGGACCCCGACGGGCCCGGTGGCGGCGGTGGGCAGCCGGCGCCCGACAGCGGTCCTCAGGGCGACGGTGGGAGCGCCGCGCGGCCCGAGGCCGGTGAGGGCGGGCAGCCGCAGGCGTCCGGTGCGCAGGAGCAGTCGGCCGTACGGGCCGCCGAGCCGTTCCGCACCAAGGTGCTGAGCGTGCCCGGCATCGGTGAGGGTGCCGCCGGAAGGCGCTCGCGGGCGCGTACCGAGCATGGGCGGACCACCGGGGCCCGGCGGCCGCGAGGGACGTTGACCAAGCTGCATCTCGCCGCGACCGTGCAGGCCGCCGCCCCGCACCAGCGGGCGCGGGGGCGGTCCGGGCCGGGGCTGGTGATCCGGCGGGACGATCTGCGGCAGGCGACCCGCGAGGGGCGCGAGGGGAATCTCGTGCTGTTCGTGGTCGACGCGTCCGGGTCGATGGCGGCGCGGCAGCGGATGAGTGCCGTGAAGGGTGCCGTGCTGTCGCTGCTGCTGGACGCGTACCAGCGGCGGGACAAGGTGGGGCTGGTGACGTTCCGGGGCGCGGCGGCCGAGGTCGCGCTGCCGCCGACCTCGTCGGTGGACGCGGCGGCGGCCCGGCTGGAGTCGCTGCCGACGGGTGGCCGTACGCCGCTCGCGGCCGGGCTGCTCAAGGCGCACGAGGTGCTGCGGGTGGAGCGGCTGCGGGATCCGGCGCGGCGGGCGCTGCTGGTCGTGGTGACGGACGGACGGGCCACCGGTGGCCCGGAGCCGGTCGCGCTGGCCGGGCGTGCGGCGCGGTTGTTCGCGGCCGAGGGGGTCGCCTCCGTGGTCGTGGACTGCGAGTCGGGGCCGGTGCGGCTCGGGCTCGCGGGGCAGCTCGCGGGTGAGCTGGGCGGTACGGCGGTGACGCTGGACGAGCTGCGGGCGGACTCGATCGCCGGGCTGGTGCGGGACGTGCAGGGCAACGGCAACAGGAGGGCCGCGTAATGCCGCAGGGACAGCCGAGTGTGGTTCCGGACGACGGTCTGACGACCCGGCAGCGGCGCAACCGCCCGCTGGTCGTCGTCCACACGGGCGTCGGCAAGGGCAAGTCCACCGCCGCGTTCGGTCTCGCGCTGCGCGCCTGGAACCAGGGGTGGCCGATCGGGGTGTTCCAGTTCGTCAAGTCGGCGAAGTGGAAGGTCGGCGAGGAGCGGGCGCTGCGCGTGCTCGGCGACTCCGGCGAGGGCGGGAGCGTCGCCTGGCACAAGATGGGCGAGGGCTGGTCCTGGGTCCAGCGGGACGCCCAGATGGACAACGAGGAGAAGGCCCGGGAGGGCTGGGAGCAGGTCAAGCGGGACCTGGCGGCCGAGACGTACCGGCTGTACGTGCTGGACGAGTTCGCGTACCCGATGCACTGGGGGTGGGTGGACACGGACGAGGTCGTGGAGGTGCTGCGGAACCGGCCGGGGACCCAGCATGTGGTGATCACCGGGCGGAACGCGCCGGAGAAGCTGGTGGACTTCGCCGACCTCGTCACCGACATGTCCAAGGTCAAGCACCCCATGGACGTGGGGCAGAAGGGCCAGAGGGGCATCGAGTGGTGACGTCCGTTCCCCGGCTGGTCGTCGCCGCGCCGTCGTCCGGCAGCGGCAAGACCACCGTCGCCACGGGGCTGATGGCCGCGTTCGCCGCGCGGGGGCTCGCCGTGTCCCCGCACAAGGTCGGGCCGGACTACATCGACCCCGGGTATCACGCGCTCGCCACCGGTCGGGTGGGGCGGAACCTGGACGCGTACCTGTGCGGGCCGGAGCTGGTCGCTCCGTTGTTCCTGCACGGGGCGCGGGGGTGCGATCTCGCGGTCGTCGAGGGCGTGATGGGGCTGTACGACGGGGCGGCGGGCGAGGGGGAACTCGCGTCCACGGCTCATGTCGCCAAATTGCTGCGGGCGCCGGTGGTGCTGGTCGTGGACGCGTCGTCGCAGTCCCGGTCGGTGGCGGCGCTGGTGCACGGGTTCGCGTCCTGGGATCCGGAGGTGCGGGTCGGGGGCGTGATCCTGAACAAGGTCGGGTCGGACCGGCATGAGGCGTTGCTGCGGGAGGCGCTGGACCAGGCGGGGGTTCCTGTTCTCGGGGTGCTGCGGCGCGTGGCTCAGGTGGACACGCCGTCGCGGCATCTCGGTCTCGTGCCGGTGGCGGAGCGGCGGACCGATGCCGTGGACGCGGTGGCCGCGATGGCCGCGCAGGTCGAGCAGGGGTGCGATCTCGAGGCTCTGCTGGGGCTGGCCCGGAGTGCGGGAGCGTTGTCCTGTCCTCCGTGGGAACCGCCCGTCACCACAGCGGAGAAGCGTGCCGTGGTCGCCGTGGCCGGCGGCCCCGCCTTCACCTTCTCCTATGCCGAGCACACCGAGCTGCTCACCGCCGCCGGTGCCGAGGTCGTCACCTTCGATCCGCTGCGGGACGAGGAACTTCCCGAGGGGACGGCTGGGTTGGTCGTCGGTGGCGGGTTTCCCGAGGTGTACGCCGCCGAGCTGTCCGCCAACGAACCGCTGCGGAAGGCCGTCGCCGAACTGGCGCTGAGCGGTGCTCCCGTCGCCGCCGAGTGCGCGGGACTGCTCTATCTCTGCCGGGAGCTGGACGGGAAGCCCATGTGCGGCGTGCTCGACGCCTCCGCGCGGATGAGTGAGCGGCTGACTCTCGGCTACCGGGAGGCGGTGGCCGTCGGGGACAGTGTGCTGGCGGTGGCCGGGACGCGGATGCGGGGGCACGAGTTTCACCGGACGGTCGTCGAGCCCGGCGCCGGTGCCGCTCCCGCCTGGGGGATCACCGCCCCGGCGCGGCGGGTCGAAGGTTTTGTACAGCAGGGCGTGCACGCGAGTTATCTGCACACGCACTGGGCGTCCGAGCCCGGTGTGGCCCGTCGGTTCGTGGAGAGGTGCCGGACGTCATGAGCAGCAGGCTGGTCGGAGTCGGGGTCGGTCCCGGTGACCCGGAGCTGGTGACCGTCAAGGGGGTCAACGCGCTGCGCGCGGCGGACGTCGTCGTCGTACCGGTGATGGACACCGGGGAGCGGGGACGGGCCGAGGCGACCGTGTTGCACTACGTGCCCGAGGAGAAGGTCGTCCGGGTGGTGTTCGCGCTGAACGAGCGGACCGACCGGGCGCGCCGGGAGGCGGCCTGGGACGCGGCGGGCGAGCGGGTCGCCGGGCTGCTGGGCGCCCATGGGTCCGTCGCGTTCGCCACCATCGGGGATCCCAACGTGTACTCGACGTTCACGTATCTCGCGCAGACCATCGTGGAGCTGGTCCCCGGTGTCGTCGTCGAGACGGTGCCCGGGATCACCGCCATGCAGGACCTGGCGGCCAGGTCCGGGGCCGTCCTGACCGAGGGCACCGAGCCGCTGACGCTGGTGCCGGTGACGGCGGGCTCGGCGGTGCTGAAGGAGGCGCTGGCCGGACCGGGGACCGTGGTGGCGTACAAGTTCGGGCGGCAGGCCGGCGAGGTAGCCGAGGCGCTGCGGGAGACCGGCCGGATCGGGGACGCGGTGTGGGGGTCGGCGCTCGGCCTGCCGGAGGAGTCGGTCCGGCCGGCCGCCGAGCTCGGCGGGGAGCCGCTTCCCTACCTCTCCACGCTGATCGCGCCTCCGCGGCGCGACGGCGGACGCGGCGGAAAGCTGTGAACCGGCCGGTGCACGCGGCCGCCGTCGGCCTGGTGGGGTCAGCCGCCCGAGACGCCGACCACCAGCCAGATGAAGGCCGCGCCCGCCACGGTGCACAGCACGGTGGAGTGGGCGGGGTGTTCGTGGTGGGCCTCGGGGAGGATCTCGGCGGCGGCGAGGTAGAGCAGCACGCCGCCGAAGAGGCCGAGATAGCCGCCGAGCACCGGTTCCGGGATGTGGAAGAAGGCGGTCGACAGGGCGCCCACGAGGGGTGCGAGGGCGTCGGCCACGAGCATGCCGATCGCCCGGCGGCGCGCGTTGCCGTACAGGTTCGTGATGGTGAAGGTGTTGAAGCCGTCGGCGAAGTCGTGCGCGATCACGGCGAGCGCGACGGAGGTGCCCATGCCGCCGCCGACCTGGAAGGCCGCGCCGATGGCCACGCCGTCCATGGCGCTGTGGCCGACCATCGCGGAGGCCGCCGTCAGGCCCACCTCGGGCGCCCTGTGGTTGTGCTCGTCGCCGCCGTGCGCCGCCCGCCGGGCGGCCAGCGTGCGCTCCACGAGGTGGGCCAGCAGAAAGCCGGTCACGAACAGCAGCAGGGCCGCGGGTACGCCGAAGATCTCCCTGCCTGCCGCGTGCAGCGCCTCCGGCAGCAGGTCCAGGCCGACCACGCCCAGCATCAGTCCGCCGGCCAGGCCCAGGACCAGGTGCCGACGGTCGGTCACGCGCTGTGCCGTCCAGCCGCCGGCCAGCGTCATCAGGAACGCGCCGAGCGCGACGAAGACCGCCATAGGGCCTTGCTATCCGATGAAGGCGCCTTCGCGCACATCCGGCACCGCCGAAACCCATCCAAACCGTGACACTCACCCCCGTCGACCCATGACACTCACCCCCCGTCGACACTCACGCCCCTGCTGATTCGCGTTTCCGTACGAGAGGAACCCTTCCCATGGCCGATGCCCCCACCGGCAAGGTGACGTTCGTCGGTGCCGGCCCCGGCGCCGCCGATCTGCTGACGTTCCGCGCCGCGCGCGCGATCGCCGAGGCGGACGTGGTGATCTGGGCGGCCAGCCTGGTCCAGGCCGAGGTCCTGGAGCACGCGCGCGAGGACGCGGAGATCCTGGACTCGGCGGCCATGTCCCTGGAGGACGTCGTGGCCGTCTACCGGCGGGCCCGCGCCGAGGGCCTGAAGGTCGCGCGCATCCACTCCGGCGACCCGGCGCTGTGGGGCGGCACGCAGGAGCAGCTGGACCGGTGTGCGGAGATCGGGATCGCGACGGAGGTCGTCCCGGGTGTCTCCTCCTTCTCCGCCGTCGCCGCGCTCGCGCAGCGCGAGCTGACCATCCCGGAGGTCGCCCAGTCGGTGGTCCTCACCCGGCTCGGCGGCGGCAAGACGCCGATGCCGCCCGGCGAGGAGGTGCGCGAGTTCGCCCGGCACGGCACCACGATGGCGATCTTCCTGTCGGCGGCCCGCAGCGGCCAGCTGGTGCGGGAGCTGCTGGAGGGCGGATACCCGACGGACACCCCGGTCGTCGTCGCCTACCAGGCGACCTGGCCGGAGGAACTGGTCGCGCGGTGCACGATCGGCACGCTGGAGGAGACGGTCAAGGAGCACAAGCTCTGGAAGCACACGCTCTTCCTGGTCGGTCCGGCCCTGGGCGCCCACGGGACGCGTTCGCACCTGTACCACCCGGGTCACTTCCACGGGTACCGCAAGGCCGACCCGGAGGCGCGGCGGGCCCTGCGCGAGCAGAGGGCGAAGAGTTGATCACCGTCGTCGGAACGGGGACGGGCGCGGGCGCGCCGGTTCCCGAGGACGTGCTCGCCGGGGCCGCCCTGGTGGTCGGCGGACGGCGGCATCTGGACGCGGTCCGGCTGCCCGAGGGCGCGGAGCGGATCGTGCTCGGGCCGCTGGCGCCTGCTCTGGACGCGATCGGCGCGTACGTCGGCAAGGAGCTGCCGGTGGTCGTGCTGGCCTCCGGTGATCCCGGGTTCTTCGGGATCGTGCGGGCGCTGGCCGAACGGTTCGGGGCGGGGCGGCTGGACGTGCGGCCGGGGGTGTCGTCGGTGGCCACCGCGTTCGCGCGGATCGGGCTGCCGTGGGACGACGCGGTCGTGGTGAGCGCGCACGGGCGTGACCTGCGGACTGCGGTCAACGTGTGCCGGGCGCACCCGAAGGTGGCGGTGCTGACCGGGCCGGGGTCCGGGCCCGCCGAGCTGGGAGCGCGGCTCGCGGGCGGCGACCGGGTGCTCGTCGTAGCGAGCGCGCTCGGCGATCCGGAGCGCGAGCGCGTGGAGCGGGTGACGCCCGCCGAGGCCGCGGCCCGGGACTGGGGCACGGCGGTGAGCGTCGTGCTGTGCCTGGACGAGGCGCGGGCGCTCGGGGCCGTGCGCACGGTCGCCGGGGTGCCCGAGGGGCCTGCCCGTTGGGCCCTGGAGGAGGACGCGTTCGCGCACCGGGACTCGATGATCACCAAGTTCGAGGTGCGGGCGCTGGCCCTCGCCCGGCTCGGGCCGCGCCTGGGCGACCTGGTGTGGGACGTCGGCGCGGGCTCCGGCTCGGTGGCCGTGGAGTGCGCGCGGCTCGGCGCGGCCGTCGTCGCCGTCGAGAAGACCCCGGACGGGGTCGGGCGGATCCGCGCCAACGCGGACGCGCACGGCGTCGACGTACGCGTGCTGCACGGCGAGGCCCCGGCCGCGCTGTCCGGCCTGCACGACGATCCCGACGCCGTGTTCGTCGGCGGCGGGGGCCGGGACCTGCCCGCCGTCGTCGGCGCGTGCGCGCGGCGGGCGCGGCGCACCGTGGTCGTCGCGATGGCCGCGCTGGACCGGGTGCCGGCGGCGCGCGAGGCGTTGACGAGCGCCGGTTTCGACTGCGACGGAGTGCTGCTGCAGTCGTCCCGACTGGCCCCGCTGCCGGGTGACGTGACCCGGCTGGCGGCCACCAATCCCGTTTTCCTGCTGTGGGGCGTCAGAACCCCGGCATCCAGTGAAGGAGTTGCTCAGTGATCGGCCTCATTTCCGCCACCGCGGCGGGGGCGGCGGCGCGCGACCGGCTGGCCGCGGCCTGGCCGGACCGTACGCGGGTGTACGACGGCCCGGTCGGGGAGGCCGTACGGGCCGCGTTCGCCGAGTGCGAGCAGCTGGTGTGCTTCCTGGCGACGGGCGCGACGGTACGGCTGCTCGCCCCGCTGCTCGGCGACAAGGCCGCCGACCCGGGCGTGGTGTGCGTGGACGAGGGCGTCCGGTTCGCGGTGTCGCTGGTCGGCGGGCACGGCGGCGGCGCCAATGAACTCGCCCGCGCGGTTGGCGCGTTGCTGGGCGCCGAGCCGGTGGTGACGACGGCGACGGACGCCGTCGGGCTGCCGGGGCTCGACACGCTCGGGTTCCCGTACGAGGGGTCGGTGGCGACGGTGTCGCGGGCCCTGCTGGACGGCGAACCGGTGGCCCTGGAGGCCGAGTTGGCGTGGCCGCTGCCGCCGCTGCCGACGTCGGAGCAGGGGTCGTACACCGTCCGGCTGACCGACCGGGCCGTCGAACCGGGCGAGCGGGAGGTGCTGCTGCGGCCGCCGTCGCTGGTCGTGGGGGTGGGTGCCTCCAGCGGCGCGCCGGCCGAGGAGGTGCTGGGGCTGATCGAGGACGCGCTGCGGGAGGCGGGGCTGTCGGCCCGGTCGGTGGCCGAACTCGCCACCGTGGACGCCAAGTCGGAGGAGCCGGGCATCGTGGCCGCCGCCGGGCGGCTGGGGGTGCCGCTGGTGACGTATCCGGCCGAGGAGCTGGCGGCCGTCGAGGTGCCCAACCCGTCCGGCGCGCCGCTCGCGGCCGTCGGCACCCCCTCCGTGGCGGAGGCGGCGGCGCTGGTGCGCGGTGGTGAACTCCTCGTGCCGAAGCGGAAGTCCGTGCGTGCCGACGGCCGGCCGGCCATGGCGACCTGTGCCGTCGTACGGCGTCCGGGGCGCGGGCGGCTCGCGGTGGTCGGGCTCGGCCCGGGCGCCCGGGACCTGCTCACGCCGCGCGCGGCCGAGGAGCTGCGGCGGGCGTCCGTGCTGGTGGGGCTCGACCAGTACGTCGACCAGATCCGCGATCTGCTGCGGCCGGGCACCCGGGTGCTGGAGTCGGGGCTCGGCGCGGAGGAGGAGCGGGCCCGTACGGCGGTCGCGGAGGCCCGCAAGGGGCATGCGGTGGCGCTGATCGGCAGCGGGGACGCGGGCGTGTACGCCATGGCCTCCCCCGCGCTCGCCGAGGCGTCCGACGACATCGACGTGGTCGGTGTGCCGGGCGTGACGGCGGCGCTGGCGGCCGGGGCGATCCTGGGCGCGCCGCTGGGCCACGACCATGTGTCGATCAGCCTGTCCGACCTGCACACGCCGTGGGAGGTCATCGAGCGGCGGGTGCGGGCGGCGGCCGAGGCGGACATCGTGGTCACCTTCTACAACCCGCGTTCCCGGGGCCGCGACTGGCAGCTGCCGAAGGCGCTGGCGATCCTCGCCGAACACCGGGAACCGGCGACGCCCGTCGGTGTCGTGCGCAACGCCTCGCGGTCGGACGAGTCGAGCCGGGTCACGACGCTCGCCGCGCTGGACCCGGCGACGGTCGACATGATGACGGTCGTCACCGTGGGCAACACCGCGACCCGGAACATCGCCGGGCGCATGGTGACCCCGCGCGGCTACCGCTGGCAGGAGGGCGCCCGGTGAACCCCCTGACCCGTGTGGTCCATCCGATCGAGCAGGAGTCCTACCGGCGGCTGCGCGCCCGCCTGGACACCTCGCACTTCCCGCCGCTGACCCGGGCGGTGGTGGAGCGGGTCATCCACTCCGCCGCCGACCTGGAGTACGCGAACGATCTCGTCATGGACGAGGGCGAGTTGGCGACGGCGCACGCGGCGCTGCACGCCGGGGCCCCCGTGGTGGTGGACGTCGAGATGGTGGGCGCCGGGATCACCCGGCGGGAGACCGTCTGCCGGCTGCGGGACGCCGAGTCCGGGCCGGGGCTGACCCGTTCGGCGCACGCGATCCGGCTCGCCTACGAGCAGGTCGGCCCGGGCGCCCTGTGGGTGATCGGCAACGCTCCGACCGCGCTGGAGGAGCTACTGACCCTGGACGCGGCGCCGGCCCTCGTCATCGGGCTGCCCGTCGGCTTCGTCGGCGCGGTCGAGTCCAAGGCCGCCCTGCGCGAGAGCGGGCTGCCCGCCGTGAGCAACGTGTCCGAGAAGGGCGGGTCGGCGGTCGCCGCCGCCGCGCTCAACGCCCTGCTGTACCACCCGATTTCCCCGAAGGAGACCCCGTGACCAACCCTCCCCCCGCCCTGCTCGTCGCCGGCCACGGCACCCGGGACGAGGCCGGAGCCGAGGCGTTCCGCGACTTCGTACGGGAGTTGGGCCGCCGTCACCCCGAACTGCGCGTCGCGGGCGGTTTCATCGAGCTGTCCCCGCCGCCGCTGGGCGAGGCCGTCACCGAACTGGTCGAACAGGGCGTACGGCGGTTCGCGGCCGTGCCGCTGATGCTGGTGTCCGCCGGGCACGCCAAGGGCGACATCCCGGCCGCGCTGGCCCGCGAGAAGGAACGGCACCCGGGGATCTCGTACACGTACGGGCGTCCGCTCGGCCCGCACCCGTCGCTGCTGAACGTGCTGGAGCGGCGGCTGGACGCGGTGCTCGGCGACTGGGACCGGGCCGACGTCACCGTGCTGCTGGTCGGGCGCGGGTCCACCGACCCGGACGCCAACGCCGAGGTGCACAAGGCGGCGCGGCTGCTGTGGGAGGGGCGCGGATACGCCGGTGTGGAGACGGCGTTCGTGTCGCTGGCGGCGCCGGACGTGCCGAGCGGGCTCGACCGGTGCGCGAAGCTGGGGGCGGAGCGGATCGTCGTCCTGCCCTACTTCCTGTTCACCGGCATCCTGCCGGACCGGGTACGGCGGCAGACCGAGGAGTGGGCGGCCGCGCGTCCGGCGGCCGAGGTGCGCTCGGCGGACGTCATCGGGCCCGAGCCGGAGCTGCTGGACCTGGTGCTGGAGCGGTACGAGGAGGCCGTCAAGGGCGACCTCAGGATGAACTGCGACTCGTGCGTGTACCGGATCGCGCTGCCGGGGTTCGAGGACAAGGTGGGTCTGCCGCAGCAGCCGCACTTCCACCCGGACGACGACGGACACCACGGGCACGGTCACGGGCATCACCATCACGGGGGGCACTCCCACAGCCATGCGCACTGAGGACTCCGGGGACACCCCGGACACCGGGCACGATCTGCGGCATCACGGGGACGCCGAGGTGCGGGACGACGGGGCCGCGCTGGTCGACCTCGCCGTCAACGTGCGGGCGGACACGCCTCCGGCCTGGCTCCGGGAGGAGATCGCCGCGTCCCTGTCGTCGCTCGCGGCCTACCCGGACGGGCGGGCCGCGCGGGCGGCGGTGGCGGCGCGGCACGGGCTGCCGGTGGAGCGGGTGCTGCTGACGGCGGGGGCGGCGGAGGCGTTCGTGCTGCTGGCGCGGGCGCTGAAGGTGCGCCGGCCGGTGGTGGTGCATCCGCAGTTCACCGAGCCGGAGGCGGCGCTGCGGGACGCGGGGCACACCGTGGACCGGGTGCTGCTGCGGGAGACGGACGGCTTCCGGCTCGATCCGGCGGCCGTCCCGGAGGACGCGGATCTGGTGGTGATCGGGAACCCGACCAATCCGACGTCGGTGCTGCATCCCGCCGATGTCGTCGTCCGGCTCGCCCGTCCCGGGCGGACGCTGGTGGTCGACGAGGCGTTCATGGACGCGGTGCCGGGTGAGCGGGAGGCGCTGGCGGGGCGGACCGACGTGCCCGGCCTGGTCGTGCTGCGCAGTCTGACCAAGACGTGGGGCCTGGCCGGGCTGCGCATCGGCTATGTGCTGGCCGCGCCGGAGACGATCACCGAGCTGGAGCGGGCCCAGCCGCTGTGGCCGGTGTCGACGCCGGCGCTGGCGGCGGCGCAGGCGTGTGTGGCACCACGGGCGCTGGCGGAGGCGGCGCACGCGGCGCACCGGATCGCGGCGGACCGGGCACATCTGCTGGCGGGGCTCGCCGCCTTCGCCGACCGGGGCGTGCGGGTGGCCGGTCCCGCCGAAGGCCCGTTCGTGCTGGTGCGCATGCCGGACGCCGCCGCGGTGCGCCGACGCCTGCGCGCGCTGGGCTACGCGGTACGGCGCGGGGACACGTTTCCCGGGCTGGACGAGGACTGGATCCGCATGGCCGTACGGGACCGGGCCACGGTGAACGGATTCCTGGCGGGGCTGGAGCGGGCGCTGGGCTAGGGCCTGTCTTCCGGATCAGGCCGGCTCCGGCCGACCGAGCCTCCTGGCGACCCCGGCAAGATCCGGAAGACAGGCCCTGGCCCCGCCAGGAATTCGGTCAGCTCTTGCGGCGGCGGGCCACCGCCACCGCTCCGCCGCCCACCAGCAGCAGCGCCAGCGCGCCGCCCGCGATGTACGGGGTCGCCGGGTTGCCGCCCGTTTCGGCGAGGTCGGCACGGCCGCCCTGGGGTTCGACGGCGGTGCCCGGGTCGTGGCTCGGGACCGGGTGGCCGGTCGGCCGGTGCATCGGGGACTCGCAGGTCGCCTTCGCCAGGGTGACCGTTCCTTCGACCTCGGCGACGTTCAGTTTCAACGGGTTGACGGAGACCTTGAGTTCGAGGGCCGTCGCGGCGGCCGTGCGCGTGGTCGTGCTGCGCTGGGAGAGGTCGAGGCGGACCTCGCCGACGCCGGGCACCTTCACCTCGGTGGGGCCGCCGGCCGTGAGCGTGACGCGCTTGCCGAGGACGGTGACGGCGCCGAGGACGTTCGCGGAGGCCACGGGCCGCTTGCCCACCTCGCAGGTCGCCTGGGCGGTGACCGTGTCGGCCTCGATCAGGGAGAGCAGGGGCAGGCCCGGCACGTGCAGCTTGGCGTGCGCGACCCGGACGGAGCCCTCGGCGCGCTTCGGCGTCACGGTGGCCTTGGCCGAGGCGACGTCCGCGGCGAGGACGGTGAACGGGTTGCCCCCGTTCACTCCGTCGAGCCGGGCCGACAGCACGGTCTTGTCGGCGCTGCGCGGTGCCTGGACCTCGTTGAGGGAGACCGCGAGCGGGACGTTCACGGTCTTGTTGAGCAGGGACACGTCGAGCCCGGTGCGCAGCACGACGGCGGAGGCGCGACCGTGGTCTTCGGTCGCGTGCGCGGCGCCCGCGCCCAGCACCGCGGGAGCCGCGGCGAGGGCGGTGACCGTCGCCACGGCGGCGAGACGGCGTGCGGGCATGCGGAAGTTTTTGCTGTTCAAGGCGGTGGGACCCCCAGACGGAACATGCTTGGGACCCGTCAACCTTGTACGCACTGTGGGTGAACGGTCAGCTATCCTGGGTTACTTCACTCAAACGTGGATATCTCGCACGCTTCTTCGAATCACCGGGCACACGTGTTCCCCTGCTCCCCCGATGCCCCTTCGTCCCCTACTCGACGACGATCCCGTTCAGCACCACCCGGCGCGGTGCCGCGAGCACGCGGACGTCCGCCCGGGGGTCGGCCTCGTAGACGACGAGATCGGCCGGCGCGCCCTCCTCCAGGCCGGGGCGGCCGAGCCAGGCGCGGGCGCCCCAGCTCGTCGCCGAGAGCGCGTCGAGGGGCGGGATGCCGGCGGTGACCAGTTCCTCGACCTCGCCCGCGACCAGACCGTGGGCCAGCGAGCCGCCCGCGTCGGTGCCGACGTACACCGGGATCCCCGCGTCGTACGCCCCGCGCACGGTGTCGTAGCGGCGCTCGTACAGCCGGCGCATATGGTCCGACCAGCGCGGGAACTTGGATTCGCCGCCGGCCGCGAGCCGCGGGAAGGTGGCGATGTTGACGAGGGTCGGGACGATCGCGACGCCCCGCTCGGCGAACAGCGGGATCAGGTCGTCCGTGAGGCCCGTGGCGTGCTCGATGCAGTCGATGCCCGCTTCGACCAGGTCCCGCAGCGAACTCTCCGCGAAGCAGTGCGCGGTGACCCGGGCACCGAGCCGGTGGGCCTCGGCGATGGCCGCTTCGACGGCGTCGCGCGGCCAGCTGGGCGCCAGGTCGCCGAGGTCGCGGTCGATCCAGTCGCCGACCAGCTTGACCCAGCCGTCGCCGCGCCGGGCCTCCTGGGCGACGTATGCGACGAGCTCGTCCGGCTCAATCTCGTGGGCGTAGTTCCTTATGTAGCGACGGGTGCGGGCGATGTGCCGGCCCGCTCGGATGATCTTCGGGAGATCCTCGCGGTCGTCGATCCAGCGGGTGTCGGAGGGCGAGCCCGCGTCGCGGATCAGCAGGGTGCCGGTCTCCCGGTCGGTCAGCGCCTGCTTCTCGGCGGTCTCCGCGTCCACCGGGCCCTCGGCGCCGAGGCCCACGTGGCAGTGCGCGTCGACCAGGCCGGGCAGCGCCCAGCCCTCGACGGTCCGGACGTCCTGGGCGTCGGCGGGGCGGTCGTAGGAGACGCGGCCCCCGACCACCCACAGCTCGTCGCGGACGTCCTCGGGCCCCACCAGGACCCGGCCCTTCACGTGCAGCACCGCGTGATCGCTCATACACCGCACCTTAATGAGCCCGCGGTCCGTGTGGTGAGTGAGCTACAGCTCAGCCTTCCCCACCTGGTCCGAGGTCTCCTCCTCCACCTCCGCCATCGCCGGGTCGAGCACCCGGGAAAGGAAGTGGCGGGTGCGCTCGTTGCGGGGGTTGCCGATGACCTGCTCGGGGCTGCCGTCCTCGACGATCACGCCGCCGTCCATGAAGACGACCCGGTCGGCGACCTCGCGGGCGAAGGTCATCTCGTGCGTGACGACCATCATGGTCATGCCGTCCTCGGCGAGCCGCCGCATCACCGCGAGGACGTCGCCGACCAGCTCCGGGTCGAGCGCGGAGGTCGGCTCGTCGAAGAGCATCACCTCGGGGCCCATGGCGAGCGCGCGGGCGATGGCCACGCGCTGCTGCTGGCCGCCGGAGAGGGAGGACGGGTAGGCGTCCGCCTTCTCGGACAGGCCGACCCGGGCCAGGTTCTCGGCGGCCGTCCGCGCGGCCGTCGTCTTGTCCCGCCGCAGGACCCGGCGCTGCGGGAGCGTGAGGTTCTCGGTGACGCTGAGGTGCGGGAAGAGGTTGAACTGCTGGAAGACCATGCCGATCCGGCGGCGTACGGCGTCGATGTCGACGTCGGGGTCCGTGATCTCGGTGCCGCCGACGAAGACCTGGCCCTCGGTCGGCTCCTCCAGCAGGTTCACGCAGCGCAGCAGCGTGGACTTGCCGGAGCCGGAGGGGCCGATGACGCAGACGACCTCGCCCTGGCCGATCTCCAGGTCGATGCCGCGCAGGACGTGGTTGTCGCCGAAGGACTTGTGCAGGCCCTGCACGTGGATCTCGGGGCGGCTCATCGGATCGCCTCCTGGGTCCTGGACTCCATGCGGCGCACGACGAAGCCGAGCGGCACGGTGATGAGCAGGTAGCACAGGCCGGCCACCAGGATCGGGGTGGAGTTGGCGGTCGTGCTGGCCAGGTCGTTGCCGAACTTGGACAGCTCGCGCTCCTCCAGGGTGACGCCGAGGAACAGCACCAGCGAGGAGTCCTTGAAGAGCAGGACGAGCTCGTTGGTCAGCGGCGGCAGGATGATCCGGAAGGCCTGCGGGACGATGATGGAGACCATGGCCCTGGCCGGCGAGAAGCCCAGCGAACGGGCCGCCTCCATCTGCCCCTTGGGCACCGCCTGGATGCCGGCGCGGATGGTCTCGGCCATGTAGGCGGCGGAGACCAGGCCGAGCGCGACGGCGACCTTGCCGTAGGTACCGCCGGGGTACACGAGGCTCGGGAAGGCCAGGGGCACGCCGACGCCGACGAAGATGAAGATCAGCAGGGCGGGCAGGCCGCGGAAGATCTCGATGTAGATGCCGGCGACCCAGCGGTAGGGCCCCACGGACGACAGGCGCATCAGGGCGATGACCATGCCGAGCGCCAGGCCCACCACGAACCCGGACAGGGTGTACAGCACGGTGTTCTTCAGCGCCACCGTGATGATGTCCGGGAACATCTGCCGGGCGATGTGGGCCTGCGCGAACTGGTTCTTCAGCCGTCCCCAGTCCGCCGTGGCAGCGAACGCGGCCACGGCGGCGACGAAGACGGCGTACTGCGCCCCGCGCGAGAGCCTGCGCCGCTGCCGGCGCGTGAGGCCCGGTTTCCTCGGCTGGATGCGTGTGTCCGTGTCGGTCATGGGGTCAGGACGCGGACGGGGAGGCGGCAGAGGCGTTGTACGGGCCGATCCACTGCTCGTAGATCTTCTTGTAGGTGCCGTCGGCCTTGGCCTGCTTGAGGGCCTTGTTGATGGCCTCGCGCAGCGCGGTGTTGCCCTTCTTCACCGTGAAGCCGTACTGCTCACCGGTGTTGAGGTTGTCGGCGACCTTGAACGCGGCGGCGTTCGCCTTGTCCTTCAGCCAGCCCTGGACGACCGGGTAGTCGATGATCACGGCCTGGACCTGGCCGGTGCGCAGGCCGTTGAGGACCGCGTCGGAGGAGTGGAAGGAGACCGGGTCGAAGCCCTTGCTCTTGGCGTAGTCCTCGCCCGTGGTCTGCGCCTGGGCGCCGAGCTTCTTGCCCTTGGCCTTGACGTCGGCGAGGGAGTTGACGCCGCTCTTCTTGTCGACGAGCACGGCCTGGGTGGCCTCGAAGTACGGGTCGGAGAAGTCGACGTTCTTCTTCCGCTCGTCGGTGATGGTCATGCCGGCGGCGGCGAGGTCGCACTGGCCGGAGTTGAGGAAGGCGCCGGTCTTGAAGTTCTCGAACGGCGTGTCGAGGATCTGCTGCTTGACGCCCAGGTCCTTGGCGACGAGGTCGATGAGGGAGACGTCGAAGCCCTGCACCTTGCCGTTGATCTCCGACTGGAACGGCGGGTACGGCAGGTGGGTGCAGGTGGTCAGCTGACCGGCCTTGACGAGGTGGACCCCCTTGACGGTGGTCTTGCCGCTCCCCGAGTCGCTGGAGGAGCAGCCGGCCACGAGCACCAGCCCGGCCGTCGCGGTGGTGGCTGCCAGAAGGCGGGTCCGGCGTCCGAGCGTTTTCATGGGGATCTCGATCTCCGTGGGGGAACTGTGCGTTCCGATTATAAGGAAGAGTTTGAGTGCCTCAAACCAAACCCATGGCCAGGGGGGCGTCCGCCTTAAGATCGGTGGAGTTTGTCCCGCTTGACTTGAAGCACTTTGAAGAACTCCGTGAACGAAGAGAGCAGCACCGTGACGCACCCCTTCCTCGATCTGCCCCCGCTGAGCGCCGAGCGGTTCGCCGCCATCGAGGACCGGGTGGCCCGACTGCTGGACACCCGGCAGGACGTCGTGATCACGCAGGGCGAGGCGCTGCTGCCGCTGGAGGGCGCGATCCGCGCGGCGGCCGGTCCGGGCACGGTGGCGCTGAACGTGATCACGGGCCCGTACGGGCAGACCTTCGGCAACTGGCTGCGCGACTGTGGCGCGACCGTGCACGACCTCTCCGTCCCCTTCCACACGGCGGTGACGGCCGCGCAGATCCGGGAGGCGTTCGCCGAGCACCCGGAGATCGACTTCGTGTCCCTCGTCCACGCGGAGGCGGCGACCGGCAACACCAACCCGGTCGCGGAGATCGGCGAGGCGGTGCGGGAGCACGGCGCGCTGTTCTACCTGGACGCGGTCGCCTCGGTCGGGGCCGAGCCGGTGCTGCCGGATGCGTGGGGCGTGGACCTGTGCGTGATCGGGGCGCAGAAGGCGATGGGCGGCCCGGCCGGTGTCTCGGCGATCTCGGTGAGTGAGCGGGCGTGGGCCCGGATGGCCGCGAACCCGAACGCGCCGCGCCGGTCCTACCTCTCCCTCCTCGACTGGAAGGAGCGCTGGATCGACGGCGGCCGCCGGGCGCTGCTGCACGCTCCGGCCCAGCTGGAGATGCTGGCGCTGGAGGCGTGCCTGGAGCGGATCGAGGCGGCGGGTCCGGTGACGGTGATGGCCCGGCACCGGGATGCCGCGCTGGCCGTGCGCGCGGGCGCGGTGGCCCTGGGCGGGGGCCTGGAGCCGTATGTGTACGAGGCGCGGGACGCCGCGCCGGTCGCGACGACCCTGCGGGTGCCGTCGGACGTGGTGGCCTCCGAGCTGGTGGCCCGGGCCCTGGAGAGCGACCCCGCGCTGCCGCTGGCCGCCGGGGGCGGCGCCCTGGCCAAGGAGATGATCCGGGTCAACCACTACGGCCCCGACGCGACCCCGGCCGCCGTGCACCGCTCCCTGTCGGCCCTGGGCGCGGCTCTCGCCGAGCGGGGTCTCGCGGTGGACCTGGAGGGGGCCCGCCGGGCGGCGGACGAAGCCTGGCGGTGACGCCCGGCGGTGGACATCCGCCCCACAGAGATCGGCCCACGCGAAACGCGTGGGCCGTTTTCCTTTTCCCCGCATCGAATTCAAGCGAGTTTCACAACTCCTTCGAATTCCGCCGACGATAGCTTCCCGTGTTCTTCTGCCCGCTTTCCGCGCAACTAAACGGCCCAGTTTTCCGGCAGGTTTCCAGGCTGTGACGTACTCCACAAACAGTCCGTTTTGCCCAGGTTTGATACGTGTCAAACCGGGCATATTGCACCCCATGTCTCTCACCGAAGCCACCCCGCCCGTGCATTTCTGAATTCGCCTCGCTAAATTCGTGCCGCATGACTGCCGCAGCAGCAGACCTGCTCATCGACCGACCGACAATGGCGGACGGAGCCGCACTCTGGCGCCTCGCCAAGGACTCGAAAACCCTCGACCTGAACTCCTCGTACAGCTATCTGCTGTGGTGCCGGGACTTCGCCGCCACCTCGGCGGTGGCGCGCGACGCGGAGGGTGAGCCCGTTGGTTTCGTCACCGGGTACGTGCGGCCCGACCGCCCCGGCACCCTGCTCGTCTGGCAGGTCGCCGTCGACGCCGCCCAGCGGGGTCGCGGCGTGGCCGCCGCGCTGCTGGACGGGCTGACCGCGCGGCTCGCCGCCGAGCGCGGCGTCACCGCCGTCGAGACCACCATCACGCCGGGGAACACCGCCTCCGAGCGGCTGTTCACCTCGTTCGCGAAGCGCCACGGAGCGGACCTCACCCGCGAGGTGCTGTTCCCCGCCGACCTCTTCCCGGAGGGCTCGCACGACCCAGAAGTCCTCTACCGCATCGGTCCGTTGACCGGTGCGGCCCGTTGACCCGCTTGATCGGTCCGACCCGTTCGACCGTCGATCCGCTGATCCGCCGACCCAGCACTCCAGTTCGCTTTGAGGAGCGATTCACCGTGACCATCACCCAGCCCGACCTCAGTGTCTTCGAGACCCTCGAGTCCGAGGTGCGCAGCTACTGCCGCGGCTGGCCCACCGTGTTCGACCGTGCGCAGGGCAGCCGGATGTTCGACGAGGACGGGCACGCGTACCTCGACTTCTTCGCCGGCGCCGGCTCACTCAACTACGGCCACAACAACCCGGTCCTGAAACGGGCGCTGATCGACTATCTGTCCCGGGACGGCGTCACCCACGGCCTGGACATGTCGACCACCGCCAAGCGTGCGTTCCTGGGGACCTTCCAGGACCTGGTGCTGCGCCCGCGCGAGCTGCCGTACAAGGTCATGTTCCCGGGCCCGACCGGCACCAACGCCGTGGAGTCGGCGCTGAAGCTGGCCCGGAAGGTGAAGGGGCGGGAGGCGATCGTGTCGTTCACGAACGCCTTCCACGGCATGTCGCTGGGCTCCCTCGCCGTCACCGGCAACGCCTTCAAGCGGGCCGGCGCCGGCATCCCGCTGGTGCACGGCACGCCGATGCCGTTCGACAACTACTTCGACGGCACGGTGCCGGACTTCCTGTGGTTCGAGCGGCTGCTGGAGGACCAGGGCTCCGGCCTGAACAAGCCGGCCGCGGTGATCGTGGAGACCGTGCAGGGCGAGGGCGGCATCAACGTGGCCCGGCCCGAGTGGCTGCGCGCCCTCAAGGAGCTGTGCGAGCGGCAGGACATGCTGCTGATCGTCGACGACATCCAGATGGGCTGCGGCCGCACGGGCGCCTTCTTCTCCTTCGAGGAGTCGGGCATCACTCCCGACATCGTCACCGTGTCCAAGTCGATCAGCGGCTACGGCCTGCCGATGTCGCTGTGCCTGTTCCGGCCCGAACTCGACATCTGGGAGCCGGGCGAACACAACGGCACCTTCCGCGGCAACAACCCCGCGTTCGTCACCGCCACCGCGGCCCTGGAGACGTACTGGACCGACGGCTCCGCCATGGAGAAGCAGACCAGGGCCCGGGGCGAGCAGGTCGAACAGGGGCTGATCTCCATCACCGAGGAGAACCTCGCCGACGTGCGGGAGTACCGCGGCCGCGGGCTGGTGTGGGGCCTGGAGTTCCACGAGAAGGCACGGGCCGAGCGGGTCGCCCGGCGGGCCTTCGAACTCGGACTGCTCATCGAGACGTCCGGCCCGGAGAGCGAGGTCGTCAAGCTGCTGCCCGCGCTCACCGTCACCGCCGACGAACTGGACGAGGGCCTCAGCGTCCTCGCCCGCGCCGTCCGCGAGACCGCCTAGCCGGCACCTGGTCGGCACCGACCCGCACCGACCCGCACCATTCACCGAGGAGGAAGCACAGCACCGTGATCGTCCGATCGTTCAAGGACATCGAAGGCACCGACCGGCATGTGAGGTCCAGGTCCGGCACCTGGGAGAGCAAGCGGATCGTCCTCGCCAAGGAGCGGGTCGGCTTCTCGCTGCACGAGACCATCCTGTACGCCGGGACCGAGACGTCGATGTGGTACGCCAACCACATCGAGGCCGTCGTCTGCACGCAGGGCGAGGCCGAACTCACCGACCACGAGACCGGGAAGACGCACACCATCACCCCCGGCACCATGTACCTCCTCGACGGCCACGAGCGGCACACGCTGCGCGTCAAGGAGGACTTCCACTGCATCTGCGTGTTCAACCCGCCCGTGACCGGACGGGAGGACCACGACGAGAACGGCGTCTACCCGCTGCTCACCGAGCCCAAGGAGGTGTGAGACACCGATGACCACCGTCACCGATCTGTACCCCAGCCGCGGCACCACCGAGGTGACCGCACCCCGCCAGGACCCGGTCGTCTGGGGCTCCCCGGACACCCCCGGCCCGATCACGGCGGCCGACCTGCAGTCGTACGAGCGCGACGGCTTCCTCGCCATCGAGCAGCTGATCACCTCGGACGAGGTCGAGGTCTACCGGCGTGAGCTGGACCGGCTGGTCGCCGACCCGGCGATCCGTGCCGACGAGCGCTCCATCGTCGAGCCGACGTCGCAGGAGATCCGCTCCGTCTTCGAGGTGCACCGGATCAGCAAGGTGTTCGCGAACCTGGTGCGCGACGAGCGGGTGGTCGGCCGGGCCCGGCAGATCCTCGGCTCCGACGTGTACGTCCACCAGTCCCGGATCAACGTCAAGCCCGGCTTCGGCGCGAGCGGCTTCTACTGGCACTCGGACTTCGAGACCTGGCACGCCGAGGACGGCCTGCCGAACATGCGCACGGTGTCCGTCTCGATCGCGCTGACCGAGAACTACGACACCAACGGCGGCCTGATGATCATGCCGGGTTCGCACCGGACGTTCCTGGGCTGTGCCGGGGCCACGCCCGAGGACAACTACAAGAAGTCGCTGCAGATGCAGGACGCGGGCACGCCCTCGGACGAGGCGCTGACCAAGCTGGCGAGCGAGTACGGCATCAAGCTGTTCACCGGCAAGGCCGGCTCGGCGACCTGGTTCGACTGCAACTGCATGCACGGCTCCGGCGACAACATCACGCCGTTCCCGCGCAGCAACGTCTTCATCGTGTTCAACAGCGTGGAGAACACGGCGGTGGAGCCGTTCGCGGCGCCGGTGCGGCGGCCGGAGTTCATCGGGGCAAGGGATTTCACCCCGGTGAACGCAGCGCCCGCTACCCTGGCATAGTCAGTCTGTGAGCCGTTTGAAGGCACGAACCGGCTTGCCCGGGGACACGGTTGTGGTTGGCGTCGACCGGGCTGGCGTCACCGGGGTCCTCCCGGTGTGGGGCCTTGTCACCGGTCCCGCGCCCTCAAGGCGGATGCGACCTCGATGCCGCAGCCAGCGGCAGCCGAGGAGCGCGACGAGGTGTGAATCGCCGAGCGCACAAGCTCGGTCGTTCACGGCCGAGAAGGTGACTCCGGTGAAGTAGCGACTTCAGTAGGTGAAGTCCCCCCGAGCACCGGGCCGGGGCCTCCTCGTGTGGGACGGGGGGTCCCGGCCCGGTCGTGCCGTCAGCCGGACAGCGCGTCCAGCAGACGGTCCACGTCCGCGGTCGTGTTGTACAGGTGGAAGGCCGCGCGCAGGTTGCCCGCGCGGTCGGAGACCTCGATGCCGGCGCGGCTCAGCTGGGGCTGGCGAACGCCGAGCCCGGGGACGGAGACGATGGCCGAGCCGGGGGCGGGCACGGGCGTGTGGCCGAGGGTCGCGAGCCCGGCCCGGAACCGGTCGGCGAGGGCCACGTCGTGGGCGTGGACGGCGGCCACGCCGAGTTCCTCGATCAGTTCGAGGGAGCGGCGCAGCCCGGCGTAGCTGAACAGGGCGTGGGTGAGGTCGAACCGCCGGGCGGAGTGGGCGAGTTCGTCGACCGGGCCGTAGCAGCTGTCCCAGGGCCGCTCGCCCGCGACCCAGCCCGCGAGCAGCGGGGTGAGCCCGCCGAAGTCCTCGGGGACCGTGAGGAAGGCCGCGCCGTGCGGGCCGAGCAGCCACTTGAAGGAGACCGAGGCGGTGAAGTCGTAGGCGTCCGCGTCCATCGGCAGCCAGCCGGCGGCCTGGGAGAAGTCGACGTAGGTGCGCGCCCCGTGCGCGCGGGCGGCCTCCCGCAGGGCGGGCAGGTCGGCGACGCGGCCGTCGGCGGACTGGGCGGCGCTGACCGCGACCAGCGCGGTGTCCGGGCGGACGGACTCGGCGATCCGCTCCAGCGGCACCGTGCGAACCTTGAGGTCGCCGCGGACGTGGAAGGGGTTCAGCACGGAGGTGAAGTCGTCCTCGGCGGTGAGGACTTCGGCGCCCGCGGGCAGCGAGGCGGCGATCACCCCGGAGTGCGCGGCGACCGAGGCGCCCGCCGCGACCCGGGTGGCCGGGACTCCGGCGAGCCGGGCGTACCCGGCCCGGCAGGCCTCGACGTCCTCGTACAGCGAGGTCAGCGGCCGGCCCTCGGCCCGCAGCAGCGCCGCCTCGTGCAGGGCGGCGACGGTACGGGCCGGCAGCAGGCTGTTGCTGGCGGTGTTGAGGTAGGTGGTCTTCGGGGTGAACTCGGCGCGGACGAGGCTCTCGAACGTCTCCGTGGTCTCCATGGGTCCACTCTGCGGCCGGACGAAGTCGTAGTCCATTGCCGATTTTTACGTGGATCCGCTTAGGAACGCTTATACATCCGCGCCGACCTGCGGTTTCTCAGTGCTGCGGCACCGCGCACCCGTCCGGGCCGCAGGCCTCGGCGTCACCCTGATCGACCAGCTTCAGCGGGGAACGCTCGCCCCAGGCCTGGGTCAGCGCCTGGGTGAAGACCTCGGCGGGCTGGGCGCCGGAGACGCCGTACGTGCGGTCCAGGACGAAGAAGGGGACACCGTTCGCGCCGAGCTGAGCAGCCTCGCGCTCGTCGGCGCGGACCTCGTCGGCGTACGCCGTGGGGTCTGCCAGCACCTTGCGAACGGCGTCGGCGTCCAGTCCGGCCTCGACGGCCAGCTCCACCAGCCGCTCGTCGCCCTCGGTGAAGACGGACCGCTCCTCGGCGAAGTTGGCCCGGTAGAAGATCTGGATCAGCTCGTCCTGCCTGCCCTGCTCCTTCGCGAGGTGCAGCAGGCGGTGCATGTCGAAGGTGTTGCCGTGGTCCCGGCCGCGGGTGACGTAGTCCAGGCCCTCGGCGGCGGCCTGGGCGCCCAGGTTGTCCTCGCCGGCCTGGGCCTGCGCCTCGCTCATGCCGTACTTCTTGGTGAGCATGGTGATCACCGGCTGGACGTCGCCCTTGGCGCGGCCGGGGTCCAGCTCGAAGGAGCGGTGCACCACCTCGACCTCGTCACGGTGCGGGAAGGCAGCGAGCGCCTTCTCGAAGCGGGCCTTGCCCACGTAGCACCAGGGGCAGGCGATGTCGCTCCAGATCTCGACGCGCATGTCTTCGGCTCTTCTCCAGGTCGTACGGGCGCGGAGACTCTCCCCGCATCCATACGTGAACGTTCAAGCAGTGGGGTTCATTCCCCGGGCACGGTGAAGCGGAGGAAGAGGTGGTGGTCGCCCTCGGCGGGCGGGTTCTCCGGGTCGGGGAACCAGCCCTGGCGGGCGTAGAAGGCCTGGGCTCGCTCGTTGTCCGCGTGCACGTCGAGGACGGCGGTGCGCCTGCCGTCGGCCCGCCACTCCTCGACGCAGGCCGCGTGCAGGGCCGTACCGATGCCGGAGCGCCAGTGGTCGGGGTCGACATGGAACTGGAACAGCTTGACCGTGTCCGCGGGTGCGCCGTCCGGGGTGCGGAAGGAGGCGATGCCGACGATCCGGCCCCGCTCGACGGCGCACAGCACATGTCCGTCGGGGCGTTCGATGGAGGCGCGCCAGGCCTCCACCCAGTCGAAGTCGGCCTGGGGCAGCCCGTCCGGGTAGTACGTGGATCGCGCCCGGACGTGCAGATCGGCGATGGTCTCGGTCTCGGCGGGCAGGGCGGTGCGGATCACCCGGGCGCCGGTCACACGTTCACGGATCATGCAGCGAAGGACGCGTCGCCACCGGTTCCGGTTGCGTGCCGACCGAACGGGGCGCCCCGCCGGCCGAGCGGGGCACCCCTACGGCGTCACCGCTGCAGCACCCCGTTGAACCGCCGGGGCAGACCCAGGGGGTTGTCGTCGCGCAGTTCCTTGGGCAGCAACGCCTCGGGCGCTCCCTGATAGGCGACCGGCCGCAGCCACCGCTCGATCGCCGTACCACCCACGGAGGTGGACGTGGAGGTGGTCGCGGGGTACGGCCCGCCGTGATGCTGGGCCGGCGCCACGGCGACGCCCGTCGGCCAGCCGTTCACCACCACGCGCCCGGCGAGCGGCGTCAGTTCGGCGAGGATCTCCGCGCCCCGCCCCTCCCCGGCGGCCTCCTCCGCGGACAGGTGGACGGTCGCGGAGAGGTTGCCCGGCAGCCGGGAGAGAACCGTCGTCGCCTCCGCCTCGTCCTCGTACCGCACCACCACGGTGACCGGGCCGAAGCACTCCTCCAGGAGCACGTCGTACGCCCCCTCCTCGGCCAGCTTCGCCGCCGGCACCGTGAGGAACCCCGGGCTGACGGTGTGCGCCCCGCCCGCGCCCGGGGTGACCGGCGACTCCACCTCGGGCAGTTGGGCGCGCTCGGCGACGCCCGCGACGAAGTTGTCCCGCATGCGGTGGTCGAGCAGCACCCCCGCCTCGGTGTCGCTGACCGCGTCGGTGAGGGCCTTGACCAGCCCGTCGCCCGCCGCGCCGGACGGCACCAGCACCAGGCCGGGCTTCACACAGAACTGGCCGACGCCGAGGGTCATGGACCCGGCGAGCCCGGTACCGATGGCCTCCGCCCGCTCGGCCGCGGCCGCCTCGGTCACCACGACCGGGTTCAGCGAGCCCAGCTCGCCGTGGAACGGGATCGGCACCGGACGCGCGGCGGCCGCGTCGAACAGAGCGCGCCCGCCCCGCACGGAACCGGTGAAGCCCGCGGCGGCGACCAGCGGATGCCGGATCAGCTCGACGCCCGCGTCGAAGCCGTGCACGAGTCCGACGACGCCCTCGGGGATGCCGTGCCCGGCGGCGGCCCGGCGCAGCACCTTGGCGACCAGCTCGGACAGGGCCGGGTGGTCGGGGTGGGCCTTGACGACCACCGGGCAGCCCGCGGCCAGCGCGCTCGCGGTGTCGCCGCCGGCGACGGAGAAGGCGAAGGGGAAGTTGGAGGCGGAGTAGACGGCCACGACGCCGAGCGGGACCTTGTAGCGGCGCAGGTCCGGGACGGGCGGGGTGGCGCTGTCGTCGGGGTGGTCGATGACGACGTCCAGGAAGGCACCCTCGTCGACGATGTCGGCGAAGGCCCTCAGCTGGTACGCCGTACGGGCGAGTTCGCCGGTCAGCCGGACCGGGCCGAGGGCGGTCTCGGCGTCGGCCGTCTCGATCAGGCCGTCCTTGGCCGCCTCCAGGCCGGCCGCGGCCGAGCGCAGGAACGCGGAGCGGACCGCGCGGTCGGCGAGAGCGCCGCGCGCGGCGTGCGCCGCCCGTACGGCCGCGTCCACCTCCTGGGCTGTGGCCTCCACCGCAACCTGTTCACGCTGCTTCCCGGTGCGCGGGTCGACACTCCAGACTGGTGCTGCTGCCACCGCGGATCCCTCCAAGTAAGGCCGCACTTTCGAGGTCAACCATCAGCCGCGTTCGATATACTGAACACCGTCTCTGATGATGAATACGCTGCTCGGAGACTATATATCCACGTCCTCGTCGAACGAAGGGGTCAACGGCGATGTCGGCAGGCGAGACAGGCGGCGGGGCACAGGTCAAGTCCGCGGTGCGGACGGTCGAGTTGCTGGAGTACTTCGCCGGAAAGCCCGGTATGCACTCCCTTGCGGCGGTCCAGGAGGCCGTGGGCTATCCCAAGTCCAGCCTGTACATGCTGCTGCGCACGCTCGTGGAACTGGGCTGGGTGGAGACGGACGCGACGGGCACGCGGTACGGCATCGGGGTGCGGGCGCTGCTGGTCGGCACCTCCTACATCGACGGCGACGAGGTGGTGGCGGCGGCCCGCCCGACCCTGGACCGGCTCTCCGACGACACCACGGAGACCATCCACCTGGCCCGCCTGGACGGCACCAACGTGGTCTACCTGGCCACCCGTCAGTCGCAGCACTACCTGCGCCCCTTCACCCGCGTCGGCCGCCGCCTGCCGGCGCACTCGACCTCCCTCGGCAAGGCGCTGCTCGCCACGCACACCGACGAACAGGTCCGCAAGCTCCTCCCGGAGACCCTCCCCGCGCTGACCGAGCACACCATCACCGACCGCGAGAAGCTGATCGAGGAACTCCACCAGGTCCGCGAGCAGGGCTTCGCCGTCGACCGCGAGGAGAACACGCTGGGCCTGCGCTGCTTCGGCGTCGCCATCCCGTACCGCACCCCCGCCCGCGACGCCATCAGCTGCTCGGTCCCGGTGGCCCGGCTCACCCCGGCCCACGAGCAGATGATCAAGGACGCCCTGTTCGACGCCCGGGACCGGCTGACACTGGCGACGCGGAGGCTGTGAGCCCGGGGGCCGCGAGCGCGAAGGCCGTGACCCCGGAGGCCGTGATCCGGACTCCGTGACCCCGGAGACCGTAACCCCGGAGGCCGTGGCCCCGGACGCCGTGAGGAGGACCGCGTCTCCGCCGAGCGGCGGAGGCGAATCGTCGTCGCGCAGGAAGTGAACCACCTCGTCAGCGCGGCAGCGTGGGGGTATGACCTCCTCAACCGCCGCCGCCGTCACCAGCCTGCGGCTCCGCCCGGTACTGCGGCTCGTGACCGTCGTCTCCTGTCTGCCGTACCTGTCCCTCAAGCTCGCCTGGATCTCCGGAAGTCATCTCGGCATCCCGGACGGAAGTCCGTTGCTGGAGCACCGGGTGGCCATGGCGCTCGCCAACGGGCTCACCGTGCTCATGGACGCCGCCGTCATCGCGCTGGCGCTGTTGCTGACCCAGGCGTGGGGCCGGCGGGTGCCCGCCTGGCTGCTCGCGGCGCCGATGTGGGTCGCCACGGGGCTGCTCGCGCCGATCATGGTGGGGTATCCGTTGCAGATGGCCGTCCACGGGGGCGTGGGCGACGGTGCCGACCGGCCGTTCCTCGACGGATGGGTGTTCGGGGTCGTGTACGGGGGCTTCATCGTGCAGGGGCTCGCTCTGGGGGCGCTGTTCGTCGGGTACGCCCGCGAGCGGTGGGGCCACCTGTGGCGGGGGCGGGTGTGGGAGCTGCCCGCGCACGGCACGGCGGCCGCGCAGCGGACGACCGCCGTGACGGCGGCGCTGCTCGCACTCGTCCCGGGCACGCTCCGGCTGCTGTGGGCCTGCGGGTTCACGGCCGGGCGGAACACCGGCGGCGGCCGGCTCATGGAGGTCGTGTACGTCGGTTTCCTCGCCGCCGCCGTCACCGGCGCCTGGCAGCTCGCCTTCCGCCGCGGCCGCCCCCTGCCGGTCACCGTGCCGCTCGCCCTGGCCTGGGTCGGCTCCGGGGCGGTGGCCTGCTGGGGCGGCTGGATGGCGCTCGGCGCCCTGGTGACCTCCCACGATCTCGCCGACCGTCCCACACCCGCGATGAGCCTCACCTACGCTGTGCAGATGATCGTCGGCCTGCTCGTGGCGACCGTCGCCGCCCACCACTTCGCGGACCGGTCGGCCAGGACCCCCCGGTGACCCGGGCGTTGGGGCTCCTGTTCGGCGGGCGGGCCCGGCGCCGCTGGATCCATCTGATCCTGGGCGGCGCACTCGCCATGCCGTACGTCCTCGTCGGCTCGGTGGTCGTGGGGCCGCTCACCGGCGTGGACAACGTGTTCGGGTCCCTGCCGCTGCAACTCGGTTCGTTCGCGTTCGGGTTGCCGCTCGCCGCCGTGACCTCGCTCTTCCCGCTGACCCGCCCGCTGGAGTCCGGCGCCGCCCGCGCCCTGTGCGGCATCGAGGCGGACGCGCTCGCCCACGGCCCGGCCCGGACGCGGCCCGAACGGGGGCGTACGGCCGCCTGGTTCACGCTGCATCTGGGGCTCGGCGGGATCATCTCGGGGATGTCGCTGGCCGTACCGCCGTTCGCGGTGGTGCTGATGGCGCTGCCCCTGTTCGCCGGGCTGCGCGACCCCCGGCTCGGACTGCCCGAAGTCCTCGACCACGGCTGGGTGTTGGCTCTCTGCCCGATCGCCGGACTGGCCATGCTGCTCGCCCTCGCCGCCTGCGCCGCCGTCTGCGGAGCGCTGCTCGCCCACTGGGCGCCCGCCCTGCTCGGGCCCAGCCCCGCGGACCGGCTCGCCGCGGCCGAGGCCCGCGCCGCCGACCTCGCCGTGCGCAACCGGCTCGCCCGCGAGCTGCACGACTCCGTCGGGCACGCGCTCAGTGCCGTCACGCTGCAGGCGAGCGCCGCCCGCCGCGTCCTCGACAGCGACCCGGACTTCGTCCGCGAGGCGCTGGCCGCCATCGAGGAGACCACGCGGCGCACGGTCGGGGAACTGGACGCCGTCCTCGGCGTGTTGCGGGACGGCGACACCCCCGGCACCGCCCCCGCGCCGACCCTCGCGGCCGACCTGGACGGGCTGCTGCGCCGGACCAGGGCGGGCGGGCAGCGCGTGACCGCCGCCGTCGACACCGACCCCGCCGCGCTGCCCCCGCTGGTCTCCCGAGAGGCGTATCGGATCGTGCAGGAGGGCCTGAGCAACGCCCTCAAGCACGCCGGCGAACCGGTCGGCGTCCGCATCGCCGCCACCGAAGGCCATCTGGAGATCACCGTCGAGAACCCCCTCGGCGGCTGTCCCGCCGCGGGGAGCGAGAAGCCCCTCGGCGGCTGTCCCGCTCCCCGCCCCGGCGGCGGCCACGGCCTGCGCGGCATCGCCGACCGGGTCCGCCTGCTGGGCGGCACCTCGCAGGCGGGCGTGTCCGGGGACATCTGGCGCCTGCACGTCCGACTGCCACTGAAGGGAACCACGTGACCGACGACAGGACGGGCCCGAGCCGGCCCCCGATCCGGATCGTCCTGGCCGACGACGAGCGCATGGTCCGCACCGCCCTGCGCGCCATCCTCTCCGCCGAACCCGGCCTGGAGGTGGTCGGCGAGGCGGCGACCGGTGCCGAGGCGGTCTCCGTCGTCCGGGAGCTGCGCCCCGACGTCGTCCTCATGGACGTCCGCATGCCGGAGGTCGACGGCATCCGGGCCACCGAACAGATCCTCGCCACCGTCGACGGGCCGACCCGGGTGGTGGTCGTGACCACCTTCGAGAACGACTCCTATGTGTACGACGCGCTGCGCGCCGGAGCCGCCGGGTTCCTGCTGAAGCGGGCGGACGCGGACACGCTCGTCCAGGCGGTACGGCTGGTCGCGCGCACCGACAGCCTGCTGTTCCCGTCGGCCGTACGGGCCCTCGCGGCCGAGCACGCGCGCACGGCGCCCGCGCCCCCGGCGTGGGTGAGCAGGCTCACGGGGCGCGAGAGCGAGGTGCTGCGGCACCTGGCCGCCGGGCTGACCAACGCGGAGATCGCCCGGCGCCTGGACGTCGGCCCCGCCACCGTGAAGTCGCACGTCGCGGCGGTGCTGGCCAAGACGGGCACCCGGGACCGGACGCAGGCGGTGATCGCCGCGTACGAGGCCGGCTTCCTGAGTGCCGGATGAGAAAAGCGGGCGTACGGGAACGATCGGAGCCGTCTCGATCGTCTTCACGAGCGGGATGAACAAGACGATCAGGCGGGCGTCCGTCTTCGCGCTGCTGCTCGTGCTCGCTCTGCTGGTCAGGGCGACCTGGGTGCAGTTCTACGACGGCAAGGCCCTCGCGGACGACAACGACAACCGTCGGAACGCGATCGAGACGTACGCACAGCCGCTCGGCAACATCATCGTGGCGGGCGACTCGATCACGGGCTCGGCACGGACGAAGGGCGGCGACCTCGCGTACAAGCGCACGTACAAGAACGGCGAGCTCTACGCCCCGGTGACGGGCTACGCCTCGCAGGCCTACGCCCCCACCCAACTGGAGGGCATCTACAAGGACCTGCTGAACGGCACGGACAGCCGGCTGAAGAACGTGCTGGACACGGTGACCGGCAAGCGCGCCGACCCGGGCAACGTGCTCACGACCATCGACCCGGCCGTGCAGAAGGCCGGGTACGAGGCGCTCGCCGGCAAGAAGGGCGGGGCCGTCGCGATCGACCCGAAGACCGGCAGGATCCTCGCGGTCGTGTCGACGCCGTCGTACGACCCCTCGGCGCTGACCGACGCCAACACGGCCGGGGCTGCCTGGGGGCGGCTCAACAAGGACAAGGACAAGCCGCTCACCAACCGGGCGCTGCGCCAGCCACTGCCGCCGGGCTCGACGTTCAAGCTGGTCGTCGCGGCGGCCGCGCTGGAGAGCGGGCTGTACGAGAACGTGAACCAGAACACCGACAGCCCCGACCCGTACACCCTGCCGGGTACGACGCGGACCCTGGAGAACGAGAACAAGTCCGCCCCCTGCGAGAACGCCTCGATCCGCACGGCCCTGCGCTACTCCTGCAACAACGTCTTCGGCAAGATGGCCGTCGACCTCGGCCAGGACAAGGTGCGGGCGATGGCCGAGAAGTTCGGCTTCGACGACGAGAAGCAGGACGTGCCGGTGCGGGCCTACACCAGCGTGTACCCGTCCGGCATGGACAAGGCGCAGACCGCGCTGTCCGGCATCGGCCAGTTCGACGTCACGGCGACGCCGCTGCAGATGGCGATGGTGTCGGCGGTCATGGCCAACGGCGGGGAACTGGTCTCGCCGCACATGGTCTCCCGGATCACCGACGGTGGCGGTGACGTCCTGCAGGACTACGACGACGATGCCGGGACGCGGCGGATCGTCAGTTCCCGCACCGCCGAGCAGTTGCGGTCGGCCATGGAGACGGTGGTGAAGGACGGCACCGGTACGAACGCGCTGATCGACGGGGTGACCGTCGGCGGCAAGACCGGTACCGCCCAGCACGGCGAGAACAACAGCAAGACGCCGTACGCCTGGTTCACCTCGTACGGGAAGTCGGACAGCAACGGCAAGGAAGTCGCTGTCGCGGTGATGGTCGAGCAGTCGGACGCGGCCCGGTCCGAGGTGAGCGGCAACGGTCTGGCGGCGCCGGTGGCCAGGGCGATGATGCAGGCGGCGGTGAAGTAGCCGGTCGTGAACGGCGGGAGGGGGCGGTTCTGCCGGACCGCCCCCGACCTCACCTGAATCCGGCTCACTTGACCCCGAGTACCTGCTCCACCGGGTCGATCGCGAAGTACACCAGGAACAGCGCGGAGACACCCCACAGCAGCCAGTTGACCTCCTTCGCCTTGCCGAGGACGGTCTTGATGACGACGTAGGACAGGAAGCCGGCGCCGATGCCGTCGGTGATCGAGTACGTGAACGGCATCGCCGCGATGGTGAGGAACGCCGGGATGGCGATCTCGTACTGGTCCCAGTCGATGTGCTTGACGTGGGTCATCATCAGGAAGCCGACCGCGATCAGCGCGGGCGCCGCCGCCTGCAGCGGGACGATGGTGAGCAGTGGGGTGAGGAAGAGCGCGAGGCCGAAGAGGCCGCCGGTGACGAGGTTGGCGAAGCCGGTGCGGGCGCCCTCGCCGACGCCGGCCGCGGACTCGATGTAGGCGGTGTTGGAGGAGGCGGAGCCGACACCGCCGGCGACGGCGGCGGCGCCGTCGATGAACAGGACGCGGCCGATGCCCGGCACCTGCCCCTGCTCGTCCAGGAGTCCGGCCTCGGCGCTGATGCCGACGATGGTGCCCATGGCGTCGAAGAAGTCGGACAGGATGAGCGTGAAGACGAGCAGCACGGCGGTGAGCACGCCGGCCTTGGCGAAGCCGCCGAACAGGCTGAAGTGACCGACGAGCCCGAAGTCCGGAGCGGCGACAATCTTGTCCGGGACCTTCGGGGTGGTCAGGCCCCAGCTCTTGATGTCGGCGACGGCGTTGATGACGATCGCGACGACGGTCATCGTGACGATGCTGATGAGGATCGCGCCCTTCACCTTCCGGGCGAGCAGCGCGATGGTCAGCAGGACACCGAGACAGAAGACGAGAACCGGCCAGCCGGTGAGGCGTCCGACGGCGCCGAGTTGCACCGGCACCGTGGTGTGCGCGGCGTCCGGGATGCGGCTGACGAAGCCGGCGTCCACCAGGCCGATGAAGGCGATGAACAGGCCGATGCCGACGCCGATGGCCTGCTTCAGCTGCTGCGGGATCGCGTTCATGATCGCCTTGCGGAGCCCGGTGAGGACCAGGAGGCAGATGACGAGGCCTTCCAGCACCACCAGGCCCATCGCGTCGGACCAGCTCATCAGCGGTGCCAACTGGAAGGCGACGACCGCGTTGAGGCCGAGGCCGGCGGCGATGGCGAGCGGGAGGTTGCCGCCGACGCCCATGACGATCGTCATCACACAGGCCACCAGGGCGGTGGCGGTGACGAGTTGGCCGGTGTCGAGGGAGTGTCCGAACTTGTCCTTGGCGCTGCCCAGGATGATCGGGTTCAGGACAAGGATGTAGGCCATGGTGAAGAACGTGGCGAAGCCGCCGCGTATCTCCCGGCCGAAGCTGGATCCCCGCTCGGAGATTCTGAAGTACCGGTCGACGCTGTTGCCGGTGGGTGGCGCGGCGCCGGGCCGCTGGTCCACCTTCGCCGTCTCGGACATGGGTGTACTCCTCGTTGCCTGGTGAAGCGGTGCGCGGATGCTGGCTGGATTGTTCCCCCACCGAACCGGTTTCAGGTTTTCTTCGTGTTACGGAATCATGTTCGGAAATCCGTGCAATGTTCGAAGTCCCGGACGGACATCTGGCCCGCACCCGCATCCGCAGCGCGGGGGACGTCAGCTACGGGTGAACCTGCCACCGCCCCCGCCGGCATCGGCCGGCGGGGGCGGTGACGGGCGGGTCAGGACACGAAGTACGTCGGGTTCGGCAGCTTGTAGGTGCGGTCGGCGTAACCGCCCTCCAGGTCCGAGTACTGGTCGCCGAAGTTGGCGATGATCTCGTACCCGAGGTCGTCCTCGATGTGCTCGCGGGTGCCGGACTTGTACTGGACGGTGGTGCAGGTCCAGGTGCCCGGGGTGGCGCAGTCGCTCAGGTAGGCCGGCGGGTTGGCCTTGTCCTTGAGGAACATGTGGTCGGTGTCGAGGTTCACGTCGGCGCCGATCTTCTTCAGGTTGGCGACGGCGGCGGTGCGCTGCGCCTCGCTGAGACCGGAGTTGTAGAAGACCTCGACGCCCTTGGACTCGGCATACCGGACCAGGTCGGGGCTGCCGAACACGGCCGGGCGGTCGGCCTTGTTCACGTAGTCGGCCCAGGTGGTGCTGTTGTACGTGTAGTTGTAGCGCTTCTCGTAGTCGAGGCTGAGCAGCAGGGTGTCGTCGATGTCGAAGACGACGGCCGGCTTCTCGCCGTGGTGGTGGGCCTTGCGGGCCGCCTTGTCGATGTAGCGCATGGCGGCGGCGTCGATGTCCGCCAGGTCCTCGGCGTACGGGCTGTCCTCGGACGCCTGGTAGACACCGTTCGCGTCGGCGTGGGTGCCGTAGTAGGTGTCGATGTCCTTCACCAACTGCCCGATGTTGTAGGGCTCGTGGGTGGAGTTCGCCGTCGACTGGTCGGCGGTGGCCGCGCCGGCGCCGTACAGGGCACCACCGGCGAGGGCACAGGCGGCGGTGACCGCCGCGATCCGCAGTGATTTATGCATGACAGGTTTTCTACGCGCGTCACCCGGGGTAGCGCGAGATCCGTTGCCTGATCGATATCAAGCCAGGTACCGAACTGGCCTCGCGCCACTGTCTCTTCGCCGTCGGTTCACCGTCCCGCCGATGGCCGTACCGCCCCTCGTCAGGAACGTGGTGGCGGGCGCTTCGCCGGTCGGCGTGCGGAACTCAACCGGCGTACGGATCCGGCACCTTGCCCGGGCGGGCGAGGAACTCGAAGTCGCAGCCGGTGTCGGCCTGCGTCGTAGAGAGCGCCGTAACCGCGCTCGTGACGGGCGGGCGGCGGTGTCCACGCGGCCCGACTGCGCGCCAACTCCTCGTCGTCCACGTGGAGATTGAGGGTGCGCGCCTCGACGTCCAGGGTGATGGGGTTGCTGCACGTGGCACCCGAGTCGTACGTCGGCGGTCCGCTGGCGCTGGTGCGCACCGGGGAAAGTACGACGCGTCGAAGGTAGGAAGGGGCCCGTGTTTCGTCAATGCGCCTGACAAAGGGAGTTGAGGCTCCGGGGTGGGCGGCTCAGACGCTGCGGATGTCGCCCTCGACGGCCGCGCGGGTGGGCCGGCCGGAGACGGCGGCGGCGCGGGCGGTCGCCGACTCCCGGCTGAGCGTGGGGCCGACGTGGGTGACGAGCAGTTCCCGCACCCGCGCCTCCTGGGCGATGCGGCCCGCGTCCTCCGGGGTCAGATGCACCTGTTCGCCGCCGCGGTGCTCGTCGATGTCGGCCTCGCACACGAACAGGTCTGCGTTGACGGCGAGTTCGGTCAGCGCGGCGCAGGGCCCGCTGTCGCCCGAGTACGCCAGCACGCTGCCCTGGCACTCGGCACGCAGCCCGTAGGCCTCGGTGCCGTGGGCGACGGCGCGGGCGGTCAGCCGGAGGTTCCAGTGCCGGACGTCATGGCCGTCGTACAGGGCCCGGAAGTCGAAGACGCCCTTGAGGAAGTCGCTGTCCGGGCGGCCGAGGAACGCGGCGATCCTGCGGGCGCAGTCCTGCGGGGCGTAGACCGGGACGGGCACGGCCGGGGTCATCCCGCCGAACGCGAAGGCGTAGGCGGCGGCGAGCAGGTCGGCGCTGTGGTCGGCGTGCAGGTGCGAGATCCAGATGGCGGTGAGCCGGGACGGATCCGTGTACCGCTGCAACGCGGCGAAGGTCCCGGGCCCCGCGTCCACCCATACCTCGGCGCCTCCCCCGGACAGCAGGTATCCGGAACAGGGCCGGTCGGGGCCCGGGTGGGGCGAGGCGGTACCGAGGACGGTGAGGCTGAGCGGCATGGAGGGAGCGTACGACGCCGCGCACCGGCCCCTCGCTCACTTGCCCAAGCGGAACCCCCGGCGCCGGGGCCTGCCTGCTCGTGCCGCGAGGCGCCGGACGGGCCGCGTCGTACCGGGCCGTTCCTCTCGACCCGGTACGGCGGCTCCCCGGCCGCGCCGCGACGGTTCCCTCAACCCGCCACGGCGGCCCCCCACGTCTTGCTACGTGTCGCTACGTCTCGCTACGGCACATCTCCCCCCTGGACTCACCTGGCCTCCCCGGCCTCCCCGGCCCCTACGGCCGCCACTCCGGGTCCCGGCCGCTCAGGCCCACCGCGCGGTCCAGCAGGGACGCGTCCGACGGAACCGGGACGACCGGGCCGAAGATGCCGTTGCCCCGGCTGAGGTCCTCGGCGGCGGCGAGCAGGAAGCCGTGGGCGGCGTCGAGCGCGGCGGGGTCGGGGGCGTAGGGCCGGCCGAGGGAGCGGGCCAGGTCCCATCCGTGGATCACCAGTTCGTCGGCGACGACCGCGCCCCCGACCTCGCCGGGCAGGTCCACGCCTCCCGCACGGGTCATGCCGGTCCAGGCCGCCGGGTCACGCCAGGCGTCGGCGAGGTCGTCCAGCGCCTTGGGCAGCTGCTCGCGCCAGTCGGGGCCGAGGTCCGGGAGGGCGGCCTGCGGGCTGGTGTCGGTCGTCGGGCCGAGGTCCTTGCGGGCCGCGTCGCGGAAGGCGACGGACAGCCCGAGGATGTGGGCCAGCAGGTTCCGTAGGGCGTAGTCCGGGCACGGGGTGGGGGCCGACAGCTGTTCGTCGGTCACGGTCTCGACGAGCCGCGCCACGATCAGCGTCTGCGGGCCCAGGTCGACGATGTTCATCCCCTGCTCCTTATGGGTTGCCATAGCGGTACGAAGGGGTGACCGGCCGGCTCGCGGAAACTCATCGGCGTCCGGGCATGCGCCTTGTACCGTGACGCCGTGTCCAAGATCGAGATCGACGCGCTGACCGCCGAGTTCTTCGGCGCCTTCGACAACCGGGGCGGCAGGGCCCCGGACGTGGAGCGGATACGCCGGCTGTTCCTCCCTCAGGGGGTGATCACCTGCACGGGCCCCGGGTTCGCGGTCTACTCCGTCGACGCGTTCGTCGAGCCCCGGCGCACGCTGCTGACCGACGGCCGGCTCACCGAGTTCTCCGAGTGGGAGACCACCGAGCGGACCGAGATCGTGGGCGGCATCGCCTCGCGGACCGGGGAGTACCGCAAGTCCGGGATCATGGACGGCGAGCCGTTCGAGGGCGGCGGAACCAAGAACCTCCAGTTCGTCCGCACCCCCGAGGGCTGGCGGATCGCCTCACTCGCCTGGCACGACCACCCCTGACCTCCCCGTACAGCCGAGTGCACCTAGGGCACCTTCCCGATCCCTACGCACCCCCCTTAGACCCACGATCGTCAGGCATGACGACTTCCTGGACCGTGTTCCGCGTGCTGCGGGACCGCAACGCGTGGCTGCTTCTGACGGGTGTGGTGGTGTCCGGTTTCGGCACGTCCTCGCTGTGGCTGGCGTCGGGCGTGTGGGTCAAGGACCTCACCGGGTCCGACGGCCTGGCCGCCCTGTGCATGCTCGCCATGTGGGCGCCCACCCTGGTCGGCCCGGCGCTCGGCACCCTCGCCGACCGCTTCCCCCGCAAGCCCCTGCTCATCACCGGCAACCTCGGCCTGGCCGCCCTGCTGCTCACCCTGTTCGCGGTGGACTCCCCGGGCCGCCTGTGGCTGCTGTTCGCCGTGCTGTGCTGCTACGGCGCCGCCGGTGTCGTCGAGGACGCCGCCCAGTCGGCCCTGGTCACCGCCGCCGTCGGCCCGGACCTCCGCGGCGATTTCAACGGGCTGCGCATGACCGCCACCGAGGGGATGAAGCTCGTCGCCCCGCTGACCGGGGCGGGCCTGTACGCGGCCTTCGGCGGGCCGGCCGTCGCCTGTCTGGACGCGGTCACCTTCGTGCTCACCGCCGCGCTGTGCGCCCTGCTGCGGGTGCGCGAGGAGCGGCCGGTCCGGTCCGGTGACGGCTGGTGGCGGGAGACGACGGAGGGCGTCCGCCACATGTGGGGGCACGCGAGGCTGCGTCCGCTGGTCGCGGCCGGCGGTACGACGATGCTGCTCGCCTCGCTGAGCAGCACGACCCTGTACGCCGTCGTGGACCGCCTCGGGCACTCCCCCGCCTACGCGGGCGCGCTGTACGCCGTCCAGGGCGCGGGCTCGGTGGCGGTCGGGCTGGTCTCCGGGCCGGCGCTGCGGCGGCTGGGCGGGCGGCGGTTCGCGGCGGCCGGGATCGCGCTGACGGCGGTCGGGGTGGCCGCGCGGGCCGTGCCGTCGGATCCGGTGGCCCTGGCGGCCGGCGCGGCCTGCGGCCTCGGTCTGCCCTGTGTGCTCATCGCCGCGCTCACCGCCGTGCAGCGCGAGACGCCGGGGCCGCTGCTGGGCCGGGCGACGGCCACCGCGAACACGCTGATGTTCACGCCGAACGTGATCGGGCTGGCGGTCGGGGCCGGTCTGGTCGAAGTGGCCGGCCCCGGCGCGCTGCTGCCCGTGTACGGCCTGGCGCTGCTCGGGACGGCCGCCGTGCTCGCCGCTCAGCGGACCGCCGACAGCGCCTCGCGCACCTCCGCGAGGTCCCGGTCCGACGCCAATCCGGCGTGATACAGGCGCAGTTCCGTCGCGCCCGCGGCACTCGCGCGTGCGGCGTCCGCCGCGAGGGTGCCGGGGCTGCCGCCCATGCCGGTGACGACCGTGAGGTTGGCCGCGAGGACCGTGTCCTGCCGCGCCTGGGCGGCGAAGGGCGCCAGCAGGTCCGTACCGCCCGGACCGCCCGTGCACGGGACCACCACGCCGTCCGCGACGGAGAGGATGTGGGCGGGGTCGACGCCGGCGTTGGCGCCGCAGTGGTAGGAGACCGGGTCGGCGTGCAGCAGCACCTGGAAGCCCTCGGGGGCGGCGGCGCGTACGGCGGTGACGGCCTCCTCCTGGAGGGTGCGGGCGGTGGTGTCGCGCCACGCGCGCGTGGCGGCCGCCGTGTCCGGGCCGAGGAGCTTCTCGACGGCCGGCCAGCCCCCGTCGTCCGGCGCGCCGCGCCACAGCGGCTCCAGCGCGGCCCGTACGGCGGCCGCCAGCGCGTCGGCGTCGAGGCCCTGGGCGGCGTGGCCGGCCCGGCAGGCAGGGCAGAAGCAGAGGGACATCAGGTACTGCCCGGCGTCCCCGAGGGCGACCCCGGAGGTCTTGTCGTGGGCGTGCAGGTGCGGGAGGCCGTACCAGCCGAGGGACTCCAGTTCGGTGCCGCGCGCGCCGGGGCGTACGGCGGCCTCGGCGGCGAGGTCGACCAGGTACGCGCGCGTGGCGGGCTGGCCGATGCAGGGGGCCCACGGGTAGCGGTCGCCGTAGGCGTTGACGACGGAGGTGTCCGGGTGTTCGGCGCCCAGGCGGGAGTTGTGCGCGAGGACGACCCAGGTGTGCACGTCGAGGCCGGCCGCCGCGAGCGCCTCGGCGGCGCGTCCGTAGGCGTCGCCGGGGGCCCACCGCCCTGCGGGGTACGGGCGCAGGCCGCGGCCCGCCCAGCGGCTCTCGGTGGGGTAGAGGACGGCCGCGTACTCGGCGGTGACGACGCGGTGGCGGGGATGGCGGGGGGTGAGGGCGCGGGTGGAGTGGTAGGCGGCGGCGAGGGTCACCTGCCGCACGCCGAGCGCCGCGATGCGGGCGGGGGCCTCGGGGTCCCCGTCGACGTCCCAGGGGTAGACGAACGCCGACGCCTTCACGTGCCCTCCTCCAGCAGCGCGTAGCCGCGTTCGATCAGCTGGGCGAGCTGTTTGACGTGGTCCTCGCCGGGTTCGTGCAGCGGGGGCCGGACCTCGCCGACGTCCAGTCCGCGCAGCCGTACGCCCGCCTTGACGAGCGAGACGGCGTAGCCGCGGCCCTGGGCGCGCAGTTCGACGAACGGCCGGTAGAAGCCGTCCAGGAGGCCGCGCACGGTGGTCTCGTCGCCCGCTTCCAGGGCCCGGTGGAACGCGAGGGCGATCTCGGGGGCGAAGCAGAAGACGGCCGACGAGTACAGGGTGATGCCCAGGGCGCGGTAGGCGAGCTGGGTCTGCTCGGCGGTGGGCAGGCCGTTGAAGTACAGGAAGTCGCCGGGGGCCTCGGTGCGGACGGCGCTGACGACGCGCTGCATCAGGTCGAGGTCACCGAGGCCGTCCTTGAGGCCGATCACGCCGTCGGTGCGGGCGAGTTCGACGGCGGTGCCCGGGGTGAAGACGGCGTTGTCACGCTGGTAGACGATCACCGGCAGGGCGGTGGCGGCGGCGATCTCGCGGTAGTGCCGCAGCAGGCCCTCCTGGCCGGCGACGACGAGGTACGGCGGCATGGCGAGCAGGCCCTCGGCGCCCGCGCGCTCGGCGAGACGCGCGTAGCGGACGGCGAGCGCGGTGCCGTAGCCGGCGCCCGCGAGCACCGGGACGCGGCCCTCGGCCGCCTCGACGGCCGCCCGGACGCAGGACTCGAACTCCTCCGGCAGCAGCGCGTGGAACTCGCCGGTGCCGCAGCAGGCGAACACGGCGGCGGCTCCGGCGTCGACGCCCCGGCGCACGTGAGTGCGGTAGACGTCGAGGTCGAGGGACCCGTCGTGGCCGTAGGCCGTGACGGGGAAGAAGAGCGGCCCGCTCGGCTCGCGGAGCCGGGCGGCGAGAGGGGCTGGCGTCACGGGCGCTCCCTGTCGGTGCATGTTTCTGATCGACGTCTATATTTCTGAACATCATCACGCTAAGCGCCCGTCTCGGCGCGGGTCAAGCGGGCAAACCCGCGGCGCGGCAACGGATTTCCCCACTCCACGGCACACTTGACGAGGTCCCCGGCCGCTCCCTAGCGTGTCCATGAATGTGAATCATGTCCATGCATGCGGCCGCCGATGTCAAGGAGTTCGAGGATGCCCGCTCCCCGCACCGTTCTGCTCACCGGCGCCGCCGGCGGGCTCGGCACCTTGATGCGGTCGCTGCTGCCGGAGTACGGCTACACCCTGCGCCTGTTCGACGTGCGCCCCGTCGAGGACGCGCCGGACGCGATCACCGCGGACCTCGCCGACAGGGAGGCGCTGCGCGAGGCGGTGCGGGGCGTGGACGCGATCCTCCACCTCGCGGGCATCTCCCTGGAGGCACCCTTCGAGAAGATCCTCAAGGCGAACATCGAGGGCACCTACAACCTCTACGAGGCCGCCCGCCTCGAAGGCGTGCCCCGGATCGTGTTCGCCTCCTCCAACCACGCCGTCGGCTTCACCCCGGCCCCGCACACCGGCGACCCCCTGATCCCGGTCGACACCCCGCGCCGCCCGGACACCTTCTACGGCCTGTCCAAGTCCTTCGGCGAGGACCTCGCCCAGCTCTACTGGGACAAGCACGGCCTGGAGACCGTCTCCGTCCGCATCGGCTCCTGCTTCCCCGAGCCCACCAGCGTGCGGATGCTCTCGCTGTGGATGAGCCCCGCCGACGGCGCCCGCCTCTTCCACGCGGCCCTGACCGCCGAGGAGGTCGGCCACACGGTCGTCTACGGCTCCTCCGCCAACACGCGCCTGTGGTGGGACCTCGGCAGCGCGCGGGCGCTCGGCTACGAGCCGCGGGACGACTCCGAGAGGTACGCCGAGAAGCTGATCGCCGAGCAGGGCGAGCTGGACCCGGAGAACCCGGCCCACAGCCACCTGGGCGGGCACTTCGTGAGCGACCCGCCGATCTGGCCGTACTGAGCCGGCTTCTCCACGGCGGCGGAAAACGATCGCTCACGGCGGCGGGCGGGCACCGAACGGGCCCGCCCGCCGCCGCATTCGGGCATCCGCGCCGCCCGCCCCCACCCCGCCCCGGACAGCCACGCAGGTCCGAGGCGGGCACCGCGCACGGTGAACGGGCACATACGGGCAGGATCGGGCCCTCAACAGACCTGGTCAGTGCCGGAGACCCGCTGTAGAACTTCCCCCATGGGCCACCGGAGGCCCGAACGGGCAGCTCCACAGGGAAGAGGGTGACGAGATGACCACAAGGACGGCGGAAGAACGCCAGCGCGAGATCGTGCTGGCGGCGCGCGCCACCGGTGCCGTCGACGTCACCGCGCTCGCCGCGGAGCTGGGCGTGGCCAAGGAGACCATCCGGCGCGATCTGCGCGCCCTGGAGGACCACGGTCTGGTCCGCCGCACCCACGGCGGCGCCTACCCGGTCGAGAGCGCGGGCTTCGAGACGACACTCGCCTTCCGCGCCACCAGCCACGTCCCCGAGAAGCGCCGGATCGCGGCCGCCGCGGCCGAACTGCTCGGGGACGCGGAGACGGTCTTCGTCGACGAGGGCTTCACCCCGCAGCTCATCGCCGAGTCCCTGCCGACGGACCGGGCGCTGACCGTGGTCACCGCGTCCCTGCCGGTCGCGGGCGCCCTCGCCGAGGCGGAGAACGTGACGGTGCTGCTGCTCGGCGGGCGGGTCCGCGCGGGCACGCTGGCCACCGTCGACCACTGGACGACGAAGATGCTGGCCGGCTTCGTGGTCGACCTCGCCTACATCGGCGCCAACGGCATCTCCCGCGAACACGGCCTGACCACCCCCGACCCCGCGGTCAGCGAGGTCAAGGCCCAGGCGGTCCGCGCCGCGCGGCGGACGGTCTTCGCGGGCGTGCACACCAAGTTCGGAGCGGTCAGCTTCTGCCGGTTCGCCGACGTCGGCGCGCTGGAGGCGATCGTCACGAGCACACTGCTGCCGACGGCGGAGGCCCACCGGTACTCGCTGCTCGGACCCCAGGTCATCCGAGTCTGAAAAAGAAACTCACCCCTACAGGGGCCCCCTCATACCGATGCGCGCCCCATATGTCACGATTTATCCAGGAGCGATCCATGCGAACCCAGAGCCGACGGAGGCCGCGAGCCACGCTCGCCATGGCCGCCGCAGGGACGCTGCTCGCCCCGCTGCTCACCGGCTGCTGGGTCGGGGCGGGCGGGTCCGGGTCAGGCGGTGACTCCATCAATGTCCTGATGGTCAACAACCCGCAGATGACCGAGCTGCAGAAGCTGACCGCCGCGCACTTCACCAAGGAGACCGGCATCAGGGTCAACTTCACGGTCCTGCCCGAGAACGACGTCCGCGACAAGATCAGCCAGGACTTCGCCAACCAGGCGGGCCAGTACGACGTCGCCACCCTGTCCAACTACGAGATACCGATCTACGCCCGCAACGGCTGGCTGCACCAGATGGACACGTACGTCGCGAAGGACCCGTCGTACGACGAGCCGGACGTCCTCAAGCCCATGCGCGAGTCCCTGACCGGCAACGACGGAAAGCTCTACGGCCAGCCCTTCTACGGCGAGTCGTCCTTCCTCATGTACCGCAAGGACGTGCTCGCCGCGAAGGGCCTGACCATGCCCGCGCACCCCACCTGGCAGCAGGTGGCCGACCTCGCGGCGAAGATGGACGGCGCGCAGCCCGGCATGCGCGGCATCTGTCTGCGCGGACTGCCCGGCTGGGGCGAGTTGATGGCACCGCTGACCACCGTCGTGAACACCTTCGGGGGCACCTGGTTCGACAAGAACTGGAAGGCGCAGCTCAACTCCCCCGCGTTCGAGAAGGCCACGAAGTTCTACGTGGACCTCGTCCGCAGCCACGGCGAGTCCGGTGCCGCCCAGTCCGGCTTCGCCGAGTGCCTCAACAACATGACCCAGGGCAAGGTCGCCATGTGGTACGACGCCACCTCCGCGGCCGGCCTGCTGGAGGCGAACGGCTCCCCCGTCAAGGGCAAGCTCGGCTACGCCCCCGCCCCCGTCGAGCGGACGGACGCCTCCGGCTGGCTCTACACCTGGGCCTGGGGCATCCAGAAGGCCTCCCGCAACCCGGACAAGGCCTGGAAGTTCGTGTCCTGGGCGTCCAGCAAGGGCTACGAGCAGCTGGTCGGCCAGACCAGCGGCTGGTCGAACGTCCCGGCGGGCAAGCGGGCGTCGACGTACACCAACGCCGACTACCGCAGGTCGGCCGCCGCCTTCCAGGAGATGACCAAGGAGGCCATCGAGAGCGCCCGCCCGAACGACCCCGGCGTACAGCCGCGCCCCGCGCCCGGCATCCAGTTCGTCGACATCCCCGAGTTCACCGATCTCGGCACCAAGGTCTCCCAGGAGATCAGCTCGGCCATCGCCGGACGGCAGTCCGTCGGCTCGGCCCTGAACAAGTCCCAGCAGCTCGCCGAGAAGATCTCCAAGGAGTACGAGGGACGATGACCGCTACGACAGCACCCCTGGCGACCGCACCGGAACGCGCCGCGCGGGGGCCCTCCGCCCGCCTGCGCGCCTGGGCCACCCGGGCCCCCCTCATGCCCGCCCTCGTGTTCCTGATCGTCGTGACCCAGCTCCCGTTCGTGGCCACGCTGGTGATCTCCCTCTTCGACTGGAACGCCCTCTACCCGAACGCCCGCCGCTTCACCGGCCTCGGCAACTACCGCGAGGTCCTGACCGACCCGGACCTGCGCCACTCGGTGTGGACGACCGTGCTCCTCACGGTGACGGTGGTCCTGGTCAGCCTGGTCCTCGGCCTGCTGCTGGCGCTGCTCCTGGACAACAGGTTCCCCGGGCGGGGCGTCGTCCGCACCCTGCTGATCGCCCCGTTCCTGGTCGTCCCGGTGGCCGCGGCCCTGCTCTGGAAGCACGTCCTGTACAACCCCGAATACGGCCTGATCAACGGCCTGTTGCACTACGTCGGCGGCCCACAGCCCGACTGGATCTCCAACACGCCGCTGCTGGCGGTCGAGGTCTCCCTGATCTGGCAGTGGACGCCGTTCATGATGCTGATCCTGCTCGCCGGGCTGCAGAGCCGGGACCCCGAGCAGATCGAGGCCGCGCGGGTGGACGGCGCGAACGACTGGCAGGTCTTCCGCCACATCACGCTCCCGCACCTGCGCCGCTACCTCGAACTCGGCGCCCTGCTGGGCTCGATCTACATCGTCCAGAACTTCGACGCGGTCTTCACGATCACGTCCGGCGGCCTGGGCACCGCCAACCTGCCCTACACCGTCTACCAGAGCTTCTACCAGGCCCACGAGAACGGCCTCGCCTCGGCCGCCGGCGTCCTGGTGGTCATCGGTTCGATCATCATCGCGACCTTCGCCCTGCGCGTGGTCTCGTCCCTCTTCCGCGAGGAGGTGTCCCGCGCATGAGCGCCCTCGCCGTACGCATCAGGAAGCACCGGGGCCTGAGCCTCGGCCTGGTGGCCTGGCTCGCCGGCATCGTCTTCTTCCTGCCCATCGCCTGGATGGCGCTGACGTCCTTCCACTCCGAGGCGGACGCGGCGACCAACCCGCCCTCCTTCGGCGCCGCCCTCACCCTGGACGGCTACCGCGAGTTCTTCGGGGCGGGCGGTGGGGCCAGCCCCTGGCCGGCGCTGATCAACTCGGCGGTCGCGTCGGTCGTCTCGACGCTCTTCGTCCTGGTCCTCGCCCTGCCGGCGGCGTACGCCCTGTCGATCCGGCGGGTGCGGAAGTGGACGGACGTCCTGTTCTTCTTCCTGTCCACCAAGATGCTGCCGGTGGTGGCCGGTCTGCTGCCGATCTACCTGTTCGCGAAGAACACCGGGATGCTGGACAACATCTGGTTCCTCGTCATCCTCTACACCTCCATGAACCTGCCGATCGCGGTGTGGATGATGCAGTCGTTCCTCGCCGAGGTCCCGGTCGCGGTGATCGAGGCGGCGCAGATCGACGGCGCCCGGCTGCCGACGATCCTCACGCGCGTGGTGGCCCCCATCGCCCTGCCCGGCATCGCCGCCACGGCCCTGATCTGCTTCATCTTCAGCTGGAACGAGCTGCTGTTCGCCCGGGTCCTCACGGGCGTGGTCGCCGGGACCGCCCCCGTCTTCCTGACCGGCTTCATCACCAGCCAGGGCCTGTTCCTGGCCAAGGTGTGCGCCGCGTCGCTCGTCATCTCCCTGCCGGTGCTCGCCGCGGGGTTCGCCGCCCAGGACAAGCTGGTCCAGGGCCTGTCGCTTGGAGCCGTGAAATGAAGGCCGCCGTCATCGAGTCCGTGGGCCGCGCCGTCGTCACCGAGGTCCCCGACCCGGCGCCCGGCCCGCGCGAGGTCGTCGTCGAGGTGGCCGCGTGCGGTCTGTGCGGCACGGATCTGCACATCCTCCAGGGCGAGTTCGCGCCCAAGCTGCCGATCGTCCCCGGGCACGAGTTCGCGGGCGAGGTGGTCGGCGTGGGCACCCAGGTCACCGAGGTCGCGGTCGGCGACCGGGTGGCGGTGGACCCGTCCCTGTACTGCTACGAGTGCCGCTACTGCCGCGACGGCCACAACAACATGTGCGAGCGGTGGGGCGCGATCGGCGTGACGACGGCGGGCGGGGCGGCCCAGTTCGCGGTGGCCCCGGTGGCCAACTGCGTGAAGCTGCCCGAGCACGTCCGCACCCAGGACGCGGCCCTGGTGGAGCCCCTGTCGTGCGCGGTGCGCGGCTACGACGTCCTGAAGTCCCGGCTCGGCGCGCATGTGCTGATCTACGGCTCCGGGACGATGGGCCTGATGATGCTGGAGCTGGCCAAGCGGACCGGGGCGGCGAGCGTGGACGTCGTGGACGTGAACCCGGCCCGCCTGGAGACCGCGCGGCGGCTCGGCGTCTCGGCGTCCGCCGCGAACGCCGACGAGCTGGACCGGCCGCGGGGCTGGGACGTCGTCATCGACGCCACGGGCAACGCGGCGGCGATCCAGGACGGCCTGGACCGGGTGGCGAAGGCGGGCACGTTCCTGCAGTTCGGGGTGGCCGACTACGCGACCCGGGTGACGATCGACCCGTACCGCATCTACAACCAGGAGATCACCATCACCGGGTCCATGGCGGTGCTGCACAGCTTCGAGCGGGCGGCCGAGCTGTTCGCGAACGGGGTGCTGGACCCCGAGGTGTTCATCAGCGACCGGATACCGCTGGACCGCTACCCCGACGCACTGGCGCAGTTCGCGGCGGGCGTGGGGCGGAAGATCGTGGTGGTGCCCTGAGCCGATCGGAGGTCGGGGGGTCGGTAAGGGAACGGCAAAGTGGTGTCGTTCGTTCACCCGGCATGACAGCTATGACCCCTGGCTCGAACATCCCTCTGTCGGCCACCCGCGTGACGGTGGACGTCGCCGCGCCGGTCCGGCTCGACGTGTCGGGCCTGCTGCTCACCGCCGACGGCAAGGTGCGCTCCGACGACGACTTCATCTTCTACAACCAGCCGGCCGGCCCCGGCGTGACCTACCGCTCCGGCGGCGGTGCCGCGCCCGACGCGATCACGGTCGACACCGCCGCCGTGCCGCCGGACATCGAGAAGATCGTGGTCACCGCCAGCCCGGACGCGGCGGGGCAGACCTTCCAGGGCATCGAGCCGACGGCCACGATCCGCGACGCGGACGGCGGCTCGCCCCTGGCCACGTTCACACCGCCGCAGCTCGGCACCGAGACCGCGCTGGTGGTCGTGGAGATCTACCGCAGGGGCGGCCAGTGGAAGGCCCGCGCCGTCGGCCAGGGGTACGCCAACGGGCTGGCGGGCATCGCCACCGACTTCGGCGTCACGGTGGAGGAGCCGGCCGCGACGCCCGCGGCCCCGCCCCAGCAGCCGGTGGCCGCGTCGGCCCCTGCGGTGTCGGCTCCCCCGGCTCCCCCGGCCCCGCCCGCCGCGGCTCCCGGGAAGATCAACCTGGACAAGGGCCGGGTCAGCCTGCAGAAGAACCAGACCGTGTCCCTGGTCAAGGGCGGCCGCCCGCTGCTCTCGCTGGTGCAGATGGGCCTCGGCTGGGAGCCCGCGTTCCGCGGCAAGGACATCGACCTGGACGCCTCGGTCGTCGCCTACGGCCCGCAGCGCAACCACATCGACAGCTGCTACTTCGGCAAGCTGACGATCCTGAACGGCGCGATCCGGCACTCCGGTGACAACCTCACCGGCGAGGGCGGCGGCGACGACGAGGTGATCACGGTCGACCTCGGCCGGCTCCCGCAGGACGTCACCGGCCTCGTCTTCACCGTCAACTCCTTCTCCGGCCAGAAGTTCACCGAGGTCGCCAAGGCCTACTGCCGCCTCCTGGACGCGGCCACCGGCGAGGAACTCGTCCGCTTCGACCTCACCAACGCCGAACCCCAGACCGGCGTCATGATGGCCAAACTGATCCGCCAGTACTCCGGCGAGTGGGAGATGACGGCCCTGGGCGACTTCGTCAAGGCACGGACGGTACGGAACATGGTGGAACCGGGGGCGAGGGCTCTGTAAGCCGGGTGCGGATGGCCGTGGGCCGGTCGCGCAGTTCCCCGCGCCCCTGGGGAACTGCGGCGCCGGCACACGCGGATCCGCCCCTAGGGCCGCAGGCCCTCCGTCAGCAGCGCCAGGTAGCGGCGGATCTGCTTGCCCTGCCCGTTCGCCAGTTCCGAAGCCGTCGCCACCCCGTGGGCCAGCCGTAGCACCTCGATCGGTTCCAGGTCGGCCCGCAGGCTGCCCTCCGCCTGCGCGGCCTCGACCAGCCGGGTCGCCGCGCCCTTCACCACGCTGCCGCAGGCCGTCAGCGCGGCCGAGCTGCCGTCCGTGACCGCCGAGCCCAGCAGGGACTTCATCCCGCGCACCTGGATCGTGGCGACGCACAGCTCGTTCAGCCACTCACTCAGCGCCTCCCCCGGCGGCAGCTCCTTCGCCAGCTCGTCGCCCCGCACCCCCAGCGCCTCGATCCGGTCCACGTACGCGGCCTCCAGCAGCGCCTGCCGCGTCGGGAAGTGCCGGTAGAGCGTGCCCGAGCCGACGCCCGCCCGTTTGGCGATGTCGTCGAGTGACGCGTTCTCCCCATGCTCGGCGAAGGCCTCCGCCGCCGCCTTCAGCAATCGCTCGTAGTTGCGCCGAGCGTCCGCGCGCATGGGCCTGACCTGCGTCATCCAGTAACTCCTTGCGAACCGGGGACTCTCTCCGTATTTTATCGAGCACTAAACGGAGACAGTCCCCGCTTATCGCCGTCGTACTCCGCGGGCCCGCCCGCATGCGCCGCCGTGTGCGCCGTCATGTCCGGGGACCGCCCAGACCGGGAGAACGCAATGTCCACCCCGTCCAGCCCGTCCGTACCGTCCACCACGACCGACGCCGGCTCCGCGCCCTCGCCTCCCGCGCGGCTCGGCATCACCCTCCTCGTCATCGTCACCGCCTACCTGATGGTCGGCGTCGACTCCACCGTCGTCAACGTCGCGCTGCCCGACATCGCCCAGGACCTGCGGTTCAGCCGCACCGGCCTGTCCTGGGTACTGAACGCGTACACCCTCGCCTTCGGTGGCCTGCTGCTCCTCGGCGGGCGGATCGGCGACATCGTCGGCCGCCGCCGCACCCTCACCGCCGGCGCCCTGCTGTTCGCCCTGTCCTCCCTGCTCGGCGGACTCGCCGGCGACGGCGGCTGGCTGCTCGCGGCCCGCGCGCTCCAGGGCCTCGGCGCCGCCCTGATCGCCCCCAGCACCCTCGCCCTGATCACCACCGGCTTCCCGGAGGGCCCCCGCCGCCACCACGCGCTGAGCGTCTACTCCTCCATGGCCGGCATCGGCGGCTCGGTCGGCCTGGTCCTGGGCGGTCTGCTCACCTCCTGGGCCTCCTGGCGCTGGGCCCTGCTCATCAACGTACCCATCGGCCTCGCCCTCGTCCTCGCGCTGCCCCGCTTCGTCGCCGAGACCCCTCGGCACGCGGGCCGCTTCGACCTCGCGGGCGCGCTGACCGGGACGGCCGGAACGACCTCGCTGGTCTACGCGTTCATCCGGGTCTCGGAGGCCGGCTGGAGCGACACCCGGGCTCTGCTCGGCTTCACGGCCGCGGCCGCCCTGCTGGCCGGCTTCGCCCTGGTCGAGTCCCGGGCCGAGCAACCGGTCATGCCGCTGCGCCTGTTCGCCGACCGGAACCGGGCCGGCGGCTACGCGAGCATCCTGCTGCTGCCCGCCGGGATGTTCGGCGCCTTCTACTTCCTCACCCTGTTCTGCCAACAAGTCCTGGACTACAGCCCGTTGCGCGCGGGCTTCGCCTTCCTGCCGATGACCCTCGTGATGTTCACGACCGTACGGCTGGTGCCGCGCCTGCTGGCCCGGTTCGGCGCCAAGCCGGTGCTGCTGACGGGCATGGCACTGGTCGCCGCGGGTGCCGGGTGGCTGTGGCGGCTGCGGGCCGGGGACGGCTACGCGGGCGGACTGCTCGGTCCGCTGCTGCTGTTGGGCCTGGGCGTCGGCCTGAGCTTCATGCCGCTCAACGCGACGATCCTGTCCGCCGTCGCGCCCCGCGAGGCGGGCGCCGCCTCCGGCCTGCTGCAGACCCTGCAGTGGCTGGGCGGCACGGTCGGCCTGTCCGTCCTGGTCACGGTGTACGGCACGGCGGCCCGGCACACCACCGGATCACCGGACGCCGTCCTCACCCACGGGGCGGCACGCGCGTTCGGCGTGGGCTCGCTGATCGCCCTGGCCGCACTGGCCGTGGCCGCCACGGTGATCACCGGCCGACGCGCGCCCGCCCGGGCACGCGCGCAGTAGGCGCCCCGGCCCGGGCCGTCCCCCGGGGTCGGGCGCGGGCGTGGCCCGCACCCCCCGTGTGAAGTGCGGGCCACGATCAGAGCCGGCCCGGGCCGACCGCGCGGCTCAGGCCGCGCGGGTCAAGCCGTGCGGGTCAGGCCGCGCGGGTCAGGCCGTGCGGCTCAGGACTGCCACGGCCACGCGGCGTTCCGAGCGGACTCGATCAGGGGCACCATCCGGAAGGCCGAGTCCGAGAGCCCGCCGAAGGTGTGCCGGTTCCCCGTGCCCGACGGGCCGTGACCCGCCCGGTAGCCCTCCAGGTTCCAGGTGTAGACGGGCACGTCGGCCGGGATCTGGGCGGTCGGGTCGCCGTGCCGGTGCGGGGCGTACTGCTCGTCGGTGACGATCAGCACCCGGTCGTGCTTCTTGTAGTGCCGGCGCACCGCCTCGGTGGTGTCGGTGCCGCCCAGGTCGCCGAAGCGCTCCAGGATCCTCAGCACCGACTCGCCCGTGCGGAACTCCACTTTCGCGCTGGTCGAGCCGAACTGGACGAGGTCGGCGTCCGCCGCCCGGAGCGCGAGCGCGGTGCCGAAGATCGCCGCCGCGTCGGCCCGGTTGAGCTGCGAGCGCTCGGACAGCTGCGACCAGAACATCGAGCCCGAGCGGTCCACGAGCACGAGCGTGCGGCCCGGCAGCGCGGGCACGTTGGCCAGCGAGTGGCCGAGCGCCCGCTCCAGCGGGTAGGACCAGCGCAGCGAGGGCGCGTGCTGGTAGGCGGCCAGGTAGCGGAAGGGGAACTGCCGCGACCGCGCCACCTGCTCCGGGTCGCTGATCCGCGCCGCGACCTGGGCGGCGACCTCGTCCGAGACGCCCGCCTCGTCGAAGTTCCGCAGGTTGCGGACGAGCGCCATGGCGCCCATGGACGGGATCACGGCCTCCCAGGCCGCCTTGTCCATCGGCCCCTGCAGCCAGCCCGCCAGCGCCTCCCACGTGACGCCGGCCGCCGCCAGCCGCTCGGCACCGCCCGGCGCGGTGACGACCGCCCGCCGCTCGGCGACCGGCAGCGCCATCAGCTCGCGGTGCGCGGTGAGCACCGGGAGCGCCGCGGGCGGCACGGCGGTGTCGGGGTTGTGCCGCCGGTCGAGGGCGTACCGGAACAGCTCGCCCTGCCACGGCTTGTCCGGGTCCGGCGCCGCGTGCACCAGGTTCAGGATGTCGCCGAAGCGGTAACCCTTGGACGCGGTGTCGTACTTGAGCAACGACTTGCCGTGATACAGCCGTCGTACGGCGTCGGCGACGCCCCGCTTGACGGGCTTGGGGATCGCGCGGCCGTAGGTCGACGTCCAGTAGGCGAGCAGCTCGCCGGGCTCGTCCGGGCGCTGGAGAACGGAGTCCACGACCTGCCGGTTGGACGGGCCGTCGGTGGCCCCGGCGGCCAGCCGGGCGCCCACGTACTCGGCGGCGCCGACGATCGACGCCGTCCGCATGTTGCCCTCGCCCCGCAGCCAGCCGAGCAGTCCGGCCGTCCACTCCGGGTCGGCGACGGCGAGGTCGCGGACGAGGCGGGCGAAGCGGTCGTCGCGGTCGCCGCTCTTCTCGTAAAAGGTGTCCTGCGACACGAAGTTGGAGACGGCGAGCAAGAAAAGTTCCGAGCGCGCGTCCCGCTCGTGGCCCCGGCCGCCCTCGTGGGTCCGCAGGGTCCGGCCGGTGGTGGTGACGGGCGAGGTCGACTGCGCCTTGGCGGCCCGCGTGTTGAATCGCGCCATGGTGAATTCCCCCGAATTCGTTTCTGTTTCGGAGGGAGGCGCGGCAAATGGAGGGTGTCCGAGATCGGGAGTCGGCGACGGACTAGTCAGACGCTCTATCCGCTGAGCTACCTCGACCCCAGGTCGATGACGGGAGTCGAACCCGCAACCTTCTGATCCGAAAGAAGTAACCGCTGCCTGCGCACCGGACACCCACCATGTGCCACGCCTCCCGAGATCAAGTGGGCAGCGGCGGGGATTTTCTTTGGGAAAGAAGTAGCCGCTGCCTTCGCACCGGGAGGTGCGTGAAGTTTTCGGTGTCCAGAGATCGAGGTCGGCGGAACCGACGTGTTGGTGCTCTAACCCCTGAGCTACACCGGCCTGTTGTGCCGGTGGCGGGACTCGAACCCGCGGCCTCCCCGTTATGAGCGGAAGTAGGTCCTGCCTGTCGCACCTGGACGTGGATCACTCTAGGCGGGGAGCCGCGGGACGGGCGAGCGAATTAATTCCGGCGCGGAGGTCAGCCGCGCTTCTGCCGCTTCCACGGGCCGGTGATGGCGAGCATGATGCCCGGCTCCTGGATGTTGGCGAAGAGGGTCCGGCCGTCGGGCGAGAAGGTGACGCCGGTGAACTCGCTGAACTCCGGCTTCTCCGCGGTGCCGATGTTCAGGTCGTTGCGGGCGATCGGGTAGGTGCGGCCGCTCTCGGTGGCGCCGAACAGGTGCTGGACGCCCTCGCCGTCCTCGGCGATGACCAGGCCGCCGTACGGGGAGACGGTGATGTTGTCGGGGCCGTCGAAGTTGCCGTTGTCGGCGGAGGGGTCCTGGTTGACGCCGAGGAGGACCTTGAGGGTCAGGGTGCGGCGCTTGGGGTCGTAGAACCAGACGGCGCCGTCGTGCTGGACGGGGCTCTCGGTGCGGGCGAAGGAGGAGACGATGTAGGTGCCGCCGTCGCCCCACCACATGCCCTCGAGCTTGCGGGCGCGGGTGACCTGGCCGTCGGCGAACTGCTTGCGCACGGACACGGTCTTGGCGTCACGGTCGGGGACGTCCACCCAGTCGACGCCGTACACGGTGCCGATCTTCGTGGCGCGGGAGAGGTCGTCGACGAACTTGCCGCCGGAGTCGAAGCACTTGAAGGCCTGCAGGACGCCGGCGTCGTCGGCGAGGGTGCGCAGCTTGCCGCGGCCGTGGCAGAAGTCCTCCGGCGGGGTCCAGCGGTAGAGCAGGCCGTTGGGACCGGCCGCGTCCTCGGTGAGGTACAGATGACCGCGCTTGGGATCGACGACGACGGCCTCGTGGGCGTAGCGGCCGAGCGCCTTGATCGGCTTGGGGTCGCGGTTGGCCCGGCGGTCCTCGGGGTCGACCTCGAAGACGTAGCCGTGGTCCTTGGTCATGCCGTTCTGGCCGGCCTTGTCCTCGGTCTCCTCGCAGGTCAGCCAGGTGCCCCACGGGGTGTTGCCGCCCGCGCAGTTGGTGGAGGTGCCGGCGATGCCGACCCACTCGGCGACGTCGTCGCGGCGTACCTCGACGACCGTGCAGCCACCGGAGGCGGCGGGGTCGTAGACGAGGCCCTCGGTGAGCGGCACCGGGTACTTCCAGTTGGCGCGCGGGCCCCTCAGCTCGTGGTTGTTGACGAGGAGGGTGGCGCCGCGGGGGCCCTCGAAGGTGGAGGTGCCGTCGTGGTTGGAGGGCGTGAACTCGCCCGACTCCAGCTTGGTCCTGCCGCTGTACGTCACGATCCGGTACGAGAAGCCGGCGGGCAGGGCGAGAATGCCGTCCGGGTCGGGGACGAGCGGGCCGTAGCCGACGCCGTGGTGCGCGTACGCCGACTCGCCCTCCGCGCTCTCGATGTCCGCGCCCTCGATGTCCGTGGCGGCCAGGGCGTTGGGTGCGGTGGCCAGGGCGCCGACGCTGCCCGCCAGCGCGACACCGGCACCGGTGATCGCGGATTTTCTGGCGAAGTCCCTGCGGGTGAGCGACATGGTGTCTCCTGTGACGGTGGTCGAGCCGTGGAGGGTGGCAAGGCCTCGTTGCGGCGCTCACACTCCCGCCGGGTTTTGAACGCGAGTTGAACGCCGGGCTACTTCAGAGCCCCTTGTTCCATGAACCCGCATGCACAGCCCCATGGCCGCCCAAAACACGGACCATGCGCCAGGACCGACACTCACTTGTTTTCCCCGCAACGGCGCTCAGCCACGACGGCGCGCTCCGCCGGTGCCGAACCGACCACGACTCACGCGCCGCCCAGCCCCGCGACCCCCGAGCCCCCGCGCCGCTCAACCCCCGGCACCGCTCAACCCCCCGCGCCGCTCACCCCCCTTGCTGCGACCGCGCCTTGAACGCAGCCTTCCGCGCCTCCTTCGCCACCTTCTTGTCCGGATGCAGCCGCCCCATCGCCTCCAGCACCTCCGCGGTGGCCGGATGCTCCACCCGCCACGCCGCCGCGAAGAACCCGCTGTGCTGCTCGGCCAGCCCCTCCACCAGCGCCTGCAGCTCCTCCGAGTTGCCCTCGGCGGCCAGCTGCGCGGCGACCGTGTCGATGGTCAGCCAGAACACCAGCTCCTGCGTCGGCGCGGGCACGCCGGAGGCACCCCGCTCGCTCAGCCACACCCGGGCGAGCCCGCCGAGTTCCGGATCGTCGAGGACCTCCCGCAGCGCCGGCTCGGCCTCCGGGCCGACCAGGGACAGGGCCTGCTGGCAGCGCAGCCGGCGCAGCGGCGCGCCGGCGTCGGCGCCGCGCGCGGCGGCCAGCAACTCCCGTGCGGCGGCGAGGGGTTCACGCCGCGACAGCCACTGCTCGGTCTCGGCCCGCGCGGCGGACGTCCCGAAGCGGGCGGTGCCGTCGAGCAGCGCGTCCGCGCCCTTGTCGGCGAGTTCCCCGACGGCGGGCGCCTCGAACCCGGCCTCCAGCAGCCGCATCCGCAGCCCGTACGCGCCGAGCGGGGTGAGCCGCACCATGCCGTAACGGGAGACGTCGGTGTCGTCCATCGGCGCGGTGTCGTCCAGCTGCGCGGCGGGATCGCCCATCGGCGCGGCGGGTTCCTCGTCCGTGTCGGCCATGAGCGCCTCGTCGACGGGCTGGTACTCGACCAGGCCGACCGGCTCCAGCGTCCGGAACTGGTCGTCCAGGCGCATCATCGCGTCGGAGACCCGCTCCAGGACGTCGTCGGTGGGCTCGCCCATGTCGTTGGGGACGATCATGGAGGCGGCGAGGGCGGGCAGCGGGACCGGGCCGTGGCCGGGGCCGTCCTCACTGACGGTGAGCAGGTAGAGGTTGCCGAGGACGCCGTCGAGGAACTCGGCCTCGGCCTCGGGGTCCCAGTCGAGCGACGAGAAATCGATGTCGCCGCCCTCGTCCATGGCGTCGACCAGGCCGTCGAGGTCGGGCACGCTCGCGTCCGCGAGGACGGTGTCCAGGGCGGCGAGCCAGACGGTCAGCACGTCGTGCGGGGAGCCGCCGGTGAGCAGCTTCAGGTCCTCGCCGGGCGTCACGGTCCCGGCCTCCTCGTCGGTGATCTCCACCAGCCCGGCGTCCACGGCCACCCGCCACGCCTCGCTGGCGAGGGCGGCCGCGTCGTCCCCGCTCAGTCCGAGGATCCCGGCGGCGGCCGGCAGCTGTTCCTCGACCAGCCCGCCACCGGCGTCAACCCGCGTCTCGGGGCCGGCCCAGCGGGCGAGCCGGGCGGCCCGGGAGAGCAACGGCGTGGACAGCGCGGCGCGCGCCAGCTCCGCTTCGGAGTGCAGCCGTACGGGCGGCAGGGGGGAGCTGTCTGACATCGGCTGGTTCTCCTCGGACCGTGAAAGGACTCAGCCGCTCAGCCTAGACGGATTTCCACCCATGCCGCCCGGTTCATCTCCTCGTCAGCCCCCGTACATGGCCGAAACCTTGACAACTCCCGGGCCCAGGCAGGAGATTGACGCGCGTAGAAGTTGGGGGGACAACTGTTCACTCGGCTCTACGCGTGTCACAGAGGGCTACGAGCCCCGCACGCTCCCGTTCCACCCTCGTCCCGGCGCTCACGTACGTCCCCGGAGGGAATCCCTTGCCGAGCAGGTCTTCCGCGCGCCTCGCCGCGCTCACCGTCGCCGCTGTCTGTTCCGCCGCGTCGACCGTCGTCCTCACCTCGCCCGCGCACGCCGAATCGGTGCGCGTCCACGACATCCAGGGCACCACCCGAATATCGCCGTTCGCGGGCCAGAAGGTGACCGATGTGCCGGGCATCGTCACGGCCACCCGCACATACGGCTCCTCCAAGGGCTTCTGGATCCAGGACCCGACCCCGGACGACAACCCGGCCACCAGTGAGGGCGTGTTCGTCTTCACCAGCTCCACGCCGAAGGTCGCGGTCGGCGACTCCGTCAAGGTGACCGGCACGGTCTCCGAGTACGTCCCGGGCGGCGCCTCCTCCGGCAACCAGTCGCTGACGGAGATCACCAAGCCCACCGTCACCACCGTCTCCACCGGCAACGCGGTCCCGGCCCCGGTCGTCGTCGACGAGGACGCGGTGCCGGACGAGTACGCCCCGGAGGGCGACACCGCCGCCGCCGGCTCGATCAACGGTCTGACCCTGGACCCGTCGGCCTACGCCCTGGACTACTACGAGTCCCTCGAGGGCATGAACGTCCAGGTCGAGGACACCCGTGTGGTCACCGCCACCGACCCGTACAGCGAGCTGTGGGTCACCGTGAAGCCGTGGGAGCACCGCAACCGCCGCGGCGGCACGGTCTACGGCTCCTACGAGTCCCAGAACACCGGCCGGCTGCAGATCCAGTCGCTGGGCTCCACCGCCGACTTCCCGAAGGCGAACGTCGGCGACACCCTGGAGGGCACCACCACCGGCCCGCTGGACTTCAACCAGTACGGCGGCTACACCCTGGTCGCGAGCAAGCTCGGCACGCTGCAGAGCGGCGGCCTGGAGCGGGAGACCACGCAGAAGCAGTCGAGCCGCGAGCTGGCGGTGGCGACCTACAACGTCGAGAACCTCGACCCGACGGACGCCACCTTCGACCAGCACGCCGCCGCGATCGTGAACAACCTGCAGTCGCCCGACATCGTGTCCCTGGAGGAGATCCAGGACAACAACGGTGCCAAGGACGACGGCACGGTCGACGCGAACGAGACCGTGAACAAGCTGATCGACGCGATCGTCGCGGCGGGCGGCCCGAAGTACGACTGGCGCTCCATCAACCCGGTCAACGACCAGGACGGCGGCCAGCCGGGCGGCAACATCCGCCAGGTGTTCCTGTTCAACCCCGAGCGGGTGTCCTTCGTGGACCGCGCGGGCGGCGACTCCACCACCGCCGTCGGCGTCACCAAGGTGAACGGCAAGGCGCAGCTGACCCTCTCGCCCGGCCGGATCGACCCGGCCAACGCGGCCTGGAACAGCAGCCGCAAGCCGCTGGCCGGCGAGTTCGTCTTCCGCGGCAAGACCGTCATCGTGATCGCCAACCACCTCAACTCCAAGGGCGGCGACCAGGGTCTGCCCTCGCAGTACCAGCCGCCGGTGCGCAGCTCGGAGATCCAGCGCCACGCCCAGGCGACCGAGGTGAACGCGTTCGTCAAGGACATCCTGTCCGTGCAGAAGAACGCGAACGTCATCGCGCTCGGCGACATGAACGACTTCGAGTTCTCCCAGACCGCGCAGATCCTCGAGGGTGACGGCGAGCTGTGGTCGGCGATCAAGTCGCTGCCGAGGAGCGAGCGTTACACCTACGACTACCAGGGCAACCAGCAGGTCCTGGACCAGATCCTGGTCAGCCCGGCGATCCGGCGCGGCTGCGACTTCGAGTACGACAGCGTGCACATCAACTCGGAGTTCAACGACCAGATCTCCGACCACGACCCGCAGGTGCTGCGGTTCCGCCCGTGACCCGGCGGTACCGGCGGTGAAGGCACCTCAGGACTGGCCGAACACGCCGTTCAGCCAGTCCTGCCAGGCGCTCTCGTTCGCCTTGGCGTCGGCGTCAGGCGCGAAGTCGTGGACGCTGATGCCGAGCGGCGCGCCCCAGTGGCCGCGTCCGAAGAAGCGGATGAGGGCGCTGTCGGTGCGCAGCCCGATGAAGTACGGGTTGCGGTAGTCGAGTACGGCTTCCAGGGTCCGCCCGCCGGGGCCCTGGACGCCGACCTTCGCGCCCGCGGCCGTGTCGTCCGCCAGGCCGAGGGCTCGGCCGACGGCGGCGAGCGCCCGCGGCGTCCGCGAGACCTCGGGCCCCTCCAACTGGGCGAAGGTGACCGGGCTGGGCGCGAAGTGCGTGAGGTACTCGCACAGGGTGTGCAGATAGAAGTTGGTGTGCTTGCTGGCGCCGTCGTACTGGTTGTTCCAGTCGTCGGTGAAGATGCCGCTGTGGACGTAGCGCACCCAGGCGCGGCGGCCCTCGTCGCGGGGCTCGATGGTGTAGTCGAGCTGGTTGAGCGACTGGATCGGGAAGCCGACGTCCTCGGTGCGGTTGGTGTAGCGGTGGGGCGGGTCCCAGGCGGTGACGGTGGATCCGAACGGCCCCTGGCCGCCCACCCGGGGCTCGGGCGGGTCCATGGGCCACAGATAACCGCCGGTACCGGAGGTGACGGCCTCCCAGACCTTCTCGGGCGGGACGTCGACCTCGAACTCGCGGACGATCTCGAATTCCTTGTGTTCCTTGGGCATGAGGGGCTCCTGCTCAGCTGTCGAGGGGGATGGGCCGGTCCTTGACCGTGGGATGGAGGGCGACGACGATCCGGTGGTCGCGGCCGTCCTCGGCGTCCGGCGCGTCGTACTTGCGGATCAGGGCGCTCACGCCCGCCGTCAGCTCCTGCACGAAGGCCGCGCGGTCGGCGGCGGAGGCGAAGCGGACCTCGCCGTCCAGGGCGTAGGTCGCCAGCCGCTGCCTGGCCCTGGCGGCGCCGGTGATCAGCGCGCCGACGTCCCGCACCAGGCGGGCGCCGAGCGCGAGCAGCCAGCGCGCCGAGAGCTGGTCACGGAAGCGGTCCGGGTCCGGCTGCACGGGGGCGAGGGCGGCCGGCGAGATGACGTACGACGCGGCGGTCGCGCGCATCAGCCGCTCGGTGACATTGCCCTTGCGGCGCTCCCCGGCCAGCTCGACCAGGCCGTGCCGCTCCAGCGCCTTGAGGTGGTAGTTCACCTTCTGCCGGGGCAGTCCGACCTTGCCGGCCAGCATCGTGGCCGACGCGGGGCCGGCGGCCAGCTCGGCGAGCAGCCTGGCCCGTATCGGGTCGAGCGATACGGCCGCCGCCTCGGGATCCTCGATCACGGTCACGTCCAGCATGCGTCCACCCTCGCACCGAAGACTTTTTTTGTCCAGGCGAGTGAAATGTTCGGTGAGTGGGTGGACGGGCCGAGGTCGGGGGTGGAGCCGAGGTCGCAGGCCGGGCCGAGGCCGGCGGGAGCGGGGCCGAGGTCGCAGGCGGAGCCGAGGTCGGCCGGAGCGGGCCGAGGTCGGCGGGTGGAGCCGAGGTCGGCCGGAGCAGGCCGAGGTCGCAGGCCGGGCCGAGGTCGGCCGGAGCAGGCCGAGGTCGCAGGCCGGGCCGAGGTCGGC